>CAWBSY010000010.1:0-135310 GCA_963791575.1 Terriglobia bacterium
CGTGCTCGTACCGGAGGTTAATTGCGTGTGGCGTCTGCGCTCTTGTGCTCATTGGTGCTCCACGTTTATTTGAGGCATGTTTCCGAAAACATGACAATCAATTTCGCTGTATTATGGCTACCGTCCGTTTTCAATCGCAATCAGGCTAGCGTTCGATAGCGGATGTAAGATCAGCACGAACGCGTGAGGAGGCTTGATGTCTCAGATTGACGTCCCATTGTCGCGCGCGGGTTTTGGACAGACGCAGCGAGCCGACAATTGGTGGGTGCAGCCGCTGGTTGTGTTTCTTGGTTTGTCGGCATTCATCGTTTACTCCACATGGGCTGCGCTGCAAGGGCAGCATTTCCGGTTCGGACCATATCTCTCCCCTTTTTATTCGCCCGAATTGTTCGGCCCTGAGGGTTGGTTTGGTGCAAAGCCAAGCTGGATTCCTCTTTGGGTGACAGGAGCGATGCTCATTCTGTGGGCGCCGGGCGGATTTCGAGTGACGTGCTACTACTATCGCGGCGCGTATTACAAGGCTTTCTGGGCCGATCCGCCTTCCTGCACCGTGGGTGAGCCACGGAAGACATATCTCGGCGAACGATCGTTTCCTCTGATCCTGCAAAACATTCACCGATATTTTCTATATCTGGCCCTGGTGTTTCTCGTAATTCTGGCGCGGGACGTGTGGGATGCTTTCTGGTTCGACGGCCGGTTTGGAATCGGCGTTGGCACCCTCGTCTTGCTGACGAACCTCGCGCTGCTGACCTCCTACACTGTGGGATGCCATTCCTTTCGTCATCTGGTTGGCGGTTTTCGCGATCGGTTGGCGGGGGCGCCGGCCCGCAAGCGAGTTTACGATTGCGTGAGTTGCCTGAATCGGCGCCACATGCTGTTTGCCTGGTGCAGCCTCTTCTCGGTAGCATTTTCCGATTTGTATGTGCGGATGTGCTCGATGGGTATCTGGACGGATTGGAGGATCGTCTAGTGGGCGAGTACATCACGCATGAGCACGACGTTCTGATCATTGGAGCCGGGGGCGCGGGTCTGCGGGCTGCCATCGAGGCCTCGGCCGCCGGTGTAAAAGTCGCGGTCATTTCGAAATCTCTTCTCGGCAAAGCACATACCGTAATGGCCGAGGGTGGAGTAGCGGCGGCGATGGGAAATGTGGACGACCGGGACAGCTGGCGCGTTCACTTTGCCGACACCATGCGCGGCGGTCAATATCTGAGTAATTGGCGAATGGCGGAGTTGCATGCCATGGAGGCTCCGGCGCGAGTGCGTGAACTAGAGGCCTGGGGCGCACTTTTTGATCGCACCAGCGACGGCCGAATTCTGCAACGGAATTTCGGCGGCCATCGGTATCCCCGGCTGGCGCATGTCGGCGACCGCACCGGACTGGAGATGATCCGCACTCTTCAAGACCATGGAATCCATCTCGGTCTCGACGTTTTCATGGAACACACGGTCATCACGCTGCTGAAGGACGGCGATCGCATCGCGGGCGCGTTTGGATACGATCGCGAGCGCGGCCGATTTCACCTGTTCCGCGCCAAAGCCGTGGTGCTGGCGACGGGAGGAATTGGAAGGGCTTACAAGATCACCAGCAACAGTTGGGAATATACCGGCGATGGGCATTCGCTCGCATACGATGCCGGTGCGGCGTTGATGGACATGGAATTTGTGCAGTTCCATCCTACGGGAATGATTTGGCCACCAAGCGTGCGCGGCATTCTGGTCACGGAAGGAGTGCGCGGCGAGGGAGGAGTGCTGCGTAATCGGAATGGCGAGAGGTTCATGTTCAAAGATATTCCGCCGCTATACGCCAACCAGACCGCCGATACCGAAGAAGAAGGCTGGCGGTACACGCAGGGAGATAAGAACGCAAGACGTCCGCCCGAGCTGCTGACCCGCGACCACGTGGCCCGCTGCATCCGGCGGGAGGTGCGAGAAGGGCGGGGCAGTCCGCACGGCGGTGTGTTCCTGGACATCGCGTGGATCAAGGAGAGAATTCCGAATGCGGCGGAGCATATAAAGAAGAAGTTGCCCAGCATGTATCACCAGTTCAAGCAGCTTGCCGACATCGACATCACGCAGGAGCCGATGGAAGTGGGTCCTACGACCCACTACATGATGGGAGGCGTCAAGGTGGACGCTGATTCTCAAATGTCCGATGTGCCTGGACTGTTTGCGGCTGGAGAGTGTGCGGCAGGTTTGCATGGCGCCAATCGGCTGGGCGGAAATTCACTCTCCGATCTCTTGGTGTTCGGCAAGCGTGCCGGTGAATACGCCGCAACCTACGCGAAAGAAAACTCGCTGGGCGCGGTGAATCCTGATGAACTCGGATCAGCGGAGAAATCGGCACTGCGGCCCTTCGAGCACACGGGCTCCGAAAATCCATATTCCGTGCAACACACGTTACAGGACGTCATGCAGGAACTGGTGGGGATCGTGCGTCAGGAGCAGGAGATGCTGCAGGCACTCGAGCGCATTCGGGAGTTGAGAAGCTGTCAGTCAGCGAGTCGGCGTGGACGGGAAATCGGGAATACAATGCGGGCTGGCACACGGCACTCGACCTGCACAGCCTGTTGACCGTATCGGAAATGGTTACCCGGGCGGCGCTGGAACGCAAAGAGAGCCGGGGCGCGCATTTCCGCGATGACTTTCCTGCCAAGGTCGAGCAGTACGGCGGCTTCAACATCGTGGTCCGAAAAGGCGTGGGTGGAGAAATGCAGCTCGCCCGCGAGCCCATCCCCCCGATGCCAGAGGAACTGCAGCAAATCATCGAAGAGATGAAGTAATGGAGATGAAGTAATGGCGACAGCCACGTTTCGGATCTGGCGCGGTGAAAAAGGCCAGGGAAAGTTCCAGGACCACACCACAGAAGTCTCAGAGGGCATGGTGGTCCTCGATGCCGTGCATCAAATACAGGCGGAACAGGCCGGCGATCTTGCGGTTCGCTGGAACTGCAAGGCGGGGAAATGCGGCTCGTGCTCGGCCGAAATCAATGGCATGCCGAAATTAATGTGCATGACGCGGCTGAATACGCTCCCGCTGGACAGGCCCGTGACGGTCGAACCCATGAAGGCATTTCCGCACATGAAGGACCTGGTCACGGACGTATCGTGGAATTACGAGGTAAAGAAGCGCATCCCGAAGTTCCAGCCGCGGCAGCCCGACGCGCCCGATGGCACTTGGCGCATTGCCCAGGAGGATGTCGAACGGGTGCAGGAGTTTCGAAAGTGCATCGAGTGCTATCTCTGTCAGGATGTCTGCCACGTTTTGCGCGACCATCACATGCACGAACAATTCATCGGGCCGCGATTTCTGGTGTATGCGGCCGCGCTCGAAATGCATCCGTTGGACGTAGGCGATCGCGTTGAAGATCTGAGAAAGCAATTCGGCATAGGTCTCTGCAATATCACCAAGTGCTGCACCAAAGTTTGTCCTGAAAGCATCACGATCACCGACAACGCGATCATCCCGCTCAAGGAACGCGTCGTTGATCGCTTCTTCGATCCCCTGTCGAGACTGTTCCGGGTATTCAGCAATTCGAAAAGATAGGAGATGCTATGCATTTCGAACTGAAATCCATTTCCGAGCAGAGTATTCCCGAAGCGCTCGCGAAGGTCGAGCGCTACAGACTATTGAATGAACCCAGCCTGGCGGAGAGCATTTGCCTCGATATTCTGGCCATCGTGCCCAATCACCAGCAGGCGCTGATTTCGCTTCTGCTCGCGCGAACCGACCAATTCGATTCTGATGTTCATGTGAAAGCCGCACAAGAGGTCCTGGCGCAAATTAAGGGCGACTACGAGCGGGCCTACTACCAGGGCATCATCTGGGAGCGTTTGGGAAATGCGCGCATTCGTCATGGTAAAACTGGAGCCGGCGCATCCGCATATCACGCTCTGCGGGAAGCAATGAATCACTATGAGAAGGCCATGAATTTTGCGATACCCGGAAACGACGATGCCATTCTGCGATGGAACACCTGTGCGCGCGTGATAATGCAGAATCCGGACCTCCGATCGGTCCCTGAGAATGAGCCCGCACAGGCGTGGAAGAACAACGAAGCCGGCTCCAGAATCGCAGACGCTTAGCATCCGACACCATCACGTCACCACGGTAGTGGAAGTGTGGACCCTTGGATCTAGGGAGCGTTGGGATCGGGTGACGGGCAACCCGTCAGTTGAGAATTCGTGAGCGGCAAGGCTGAACTTCAGAGTTGCCGACGACTGGCCCAGAATCCACAATTGCCAGCACACTACGAATCTCAACACATTGGCTTCTCTGATATGAAACTAGACTCATCGGAAACTGGCGAGATTACATCCTCGAGTCGAGTAACTGCTGCTTACTACTAGCGCGGATTCACCTCTTGTTCACACCGCATCGCTATGGGATGTTGCTGGCCACGAGTTCCCAGTTCCTGGTCTCTGCGAACATTTCGCCGGTCCCATTCACAAATGCGGCATGTGCTACTCCATCGCCTTGCAACTGGTCCATAAACCATGCCGTTGGATACCCTAAATATCCATGGACCCCATTGACACAGGGAAACGTGGCATGGGAACAATCCGGCTGGCCCTGCACATCATTGTGATTGGGCCCGATGAGAGTTCCCTTGACCTTACGCACACTACTAGGCGTTGCATCGTAGAAGGCCTGAACCGATTGTTCTCCAGACGTCTGCGGCGTCTGGGTTGGCGGGGATACCGGAAAATCCGCGGATCCGTCAATGAAGAACACTGATCCTGAAGTAAGGTTGGCAGGTTCGAAGCAGTTGGAGCCGAGCGTACACCAGATTCGCGCCGGAAGCTCAATTGGGATAACGGTCTTTATCAAACCGGAAGACTTTATTAGAGCGTTACCTGCGCCACCAGCACCTTGCGAATGGCCAAAGGCCCCAATCTGATTGACGTTGAGTTTGTGGAAGAAGATGCTGGCAGGATCGCTGTTCGCGTGAACCAGGAAATTTGCACCATCCAGTATGGTCTGACCTACGCCGGTTTGTTGGTCTTCGGTGGCAATCACCGCAAAACCCCAGGAAGCCATATGCCTAAGAAAATAGTCGTACTGGAGTGGTAGTGCGAAGCTTCCGTTTCCCCAAGTGAGAATGGGATGCACAAATCCGTTGGCGCCCAGATTGGTTGGGTAATAAAGGTCAAACTTGTTATGCGCTGAATCACAACAAGCACCGCCCGTGCTTACCGTCACCGGCCAAGGGCCGGCGGCATAGTACTTGAGCTCAATTGGTTTGGTTGGGTAGTTCGGCGGACTCGTCGGACATGCAACGATGCCCCCGAGAACAACCAGCACAAGAAAGGATTTGAATGCTTTTTTCCTCATGGGGGCTCTCCATACAATGGAATGGTGCATGAGACGGCTGTTTCGTTTCAGAAATGGGACGACTCACTTCTATTCAGCAGCGCGGTAACTTGATTTCGCAGATCGCCAACACGCTAGTTCGAGCTTCCGGAAATCCAAGATACTCACTGGAGAAGCATCGCACATGCTCAACCGCAGCATGCGCAACCACGGGACTTCTGCTGCTCTAGCATTCCACCCTTGCCTGCCGGGCCGCGTCGTGTTCGGACCAGTCCCACGGAGTCAACATCAAGCAACAGGACTGCGGTACAACGATGTGATGATGCTTCTGGCAAATCTTGACATTACCTATCTCTACTGCTAGCGTGTTCGCAATATTGGATGAACCAATCGAACATACCGTTAAGGGGTAACTTTTGTGCCCACTGGTTGCAAACGATGTCTTGCCGCTCTTGTCATTCTGATACTTGCCGGAACCCTAACCCAAGGTCAGCAGTCAACAAATCAGATTGCAGTTGCCCCGACCTCGTCACTGGCCGCCACAGTGATTGACCAACTTTGGCAGAAAGCCAGTCGAAAGTACGACAGACCGCGAGCAGAACTCGTTCAGCAGGTGGACCAACAAGCTAACGACGGCCCCTTTCGTCCCGATTGGCAGTCGCTGTCCAATTATCAGGTTCCTGATTGGTACAAAGACGCAAAGTTCGGCATATTCATTCACTGGGGTCTCTATTCTGTGCCTGCATTTGGAAACGAATGGTATCCGCGCAACATGTACATAGAGGGTTCTGAAGTGAATAAGTATCACCTCTCCACTTATGGTCCGCTTACAAAGGTCGGCTATAAGGATTTTATTCCCATGTTCAAAGCCGAACACTACGATCCCCAGAGTTGGGCACGTCTATTCAAGCAAGCTGGGGCAAAATATGTAGTGCCCGTTTTTGAGCATCACGACGGTTTCGCGATGTACGACAGTGGGCTTTCCGACTGGACTGCAGCGGCGATGGGTCCACATCGTGATCTTGCTGGAGAGCTCGCCAAAGCACTCCGTTCCGAGGGGTTGCATCTTGGAGCTGCCACCCACCGCATCGAGCACGACTGGTTCCTGGACGGCGGACGTAAAACCGAGTCCGACGTCAACGATCCCCGATTCGCCAGCTTTTATGGGCCCGCGCAGTCCCATTTCGCCGAGCGCCACGCCGCACTTTCGCAGGACTGGACCTATGTCAGTCCCGAATTTGCGAACGACTGGCTCGCCCGGGATGCAGAAATTGTAGAGAAGTACCATCCAGAAATCGTGTACTTCGATTTCTGGATCGGCTATCCCGCGCTGCGCCCCTATCTTGCGCGCTTTGCCGCTTTCTATTACAACGAGTCCTCCAAACGAGGCACGGTCGGCGTTATCAATTACAAAGCCGATGCGATGCAAAAAGATTCCGCAGTGCTCGACGTCGAGCGTGGTCAGCTCGCCGAGATCCGGCCCAAGTATTGGCAGACCGACACATCTCTGAGTAACAAATCCTGGGGCTACATTCAGAACGATACTTTCAAAACTCCTGACTTCGTTGTCCACGAGCTGATCGACATCGTCAGTAAGAACGGTAATCTCTTGCTCAACATTGGCCCACGCTCGGACGGCACGATCCCAGAGGAAGTGCAGCGCATTCTGCTCGAAGTTGGCGAATGGCTCAAACTCAACGGCGAAGCGATCTATGGCACCAGACCCTGGAAGGCGTATGGTGAAGGTCCAACCAAGATTGCGGAAGGCCCCATGCACGATACAGATACTCAGTCCTACACAGCAGAAGACTTTCGCTTCACGACCAAGGGCGGCGTACTTTACGCGATCGAGATGGCTTGGCCATCCAATCACGAGGCAGTGATCCACTCGCTCGAAACGACAGCATCAGGCAGTCACCAGAACATTGACTCTGTCACGTTGTTGAACTCCGACGCTGAACTTCAGTTTGAGCAGCGCTCCGACGGTTTGCACATTCAACTTCCAGAGCAAGCGCCGGGGAACTATGCGTATGTCTTTCGGCTTCTTCTTCAAGATGTGCGCAAGAATTAATCTTAAAGCCAATCATCTGTATGAGTTTTTTCTCCATGAAGGAGGTGCTATCAAGATGCACAATGCACACCTTGTTGTTTTCTGCTTCCTCTTCGCTTGCAATGTGGCTCAATCCCAGCAGCCCACCAAACCTGCTGAGAGTTTTGCCCTAAAAGATGGAGACCGCGTAGTCTTCTATGGCGACAGCATTACGGAACAGAGGTTGTACACCAGCGATGTTGAGGAGTTTGTCTTGACCCGCTTCCCGGAATCGAAGATTTCCTTTACTCAAGCAGGCGTGGGCGGAGACAGGGTCAGCGGCGGACACGCTGGCCCCGTTGATTTGCGTCTAAAGCGCGATCTGTTCCCTTACCGCCCGACCGTCGTCACTATCATGCTGGGCATGAATGACGGCTACTCTCGTCCATATGATCCGGGGATTTTTGAAAGTTACGCCGACGGTTACCGCCACATAATTGACGCGATCCATTCCAAGCTTCCTGGAACGCGTCTTATTTTACTTAAGCCTTCACCTTACGACGATGTCACGCGCGAACCGCAATTCGAGAATGGTTACAATTCAGTATTACAGCGTTTCGGCGAATTCATTAGCCAGCTAGCAGCTGAGAAACACTTGCAGGTAGCGGACCTGAATGCGCAGGTCGTCACAGCGCTGACCAAAGCCAAGACGCTCGACCCAGCGTTGTCCACTACTCTCATTCCCGACCGCGTCCATCCCGGAGCGAGTGTGCACTGGCTAATGGCGGAAGCTCTCTTGAAGGTTTGGGGCATAGTTCCACTTGTTACCTCCGTGACGATCGACGCTGCAAAACCTGCTGTCGCAGAGGTTCTAAACGCGCAGATCACGGAACTACGCAAGGACAAGAAGTCCCTTACTTGGCTGGAGATTGATCAGGCCTTACCGCTCCCACTCCCGTCGAAAGACTCGGATCCATTCGTGGATCTTGTTGTTCGCTCCTCCGATCTGATCGAGGCTCTCGATCAGGAGATGCTCAGGATTCAGGGACTAGCTCCAGGAAACTACGAGTTGAGGATCGATGGAAAAAGCGTTGGCGTTTTTGATCACAACCAGTTGACCTCAGGCATCAATCTTGCGCTACTCGAAACGCCGATGTTGCAGCAGGCACGGATGGTTGCGTTCGACACTGAGCGAAGAAACGAAATCGACAAGGCCCGCGCTGGCTTGATCCAGCAGGAAATGAGCCCGACTTCGCGCACAGCGGCGAGTGAGCTCTCAGAATTTCAGGAACATGCCGTGGAACAACAGCGTAAAGATGCTCGGCCTGTTCCACATCGATACAGTCTTTCTCCCCTACCCTAAACGATTCGGAATTCGTTGGCACGCGGTACTGGAACTAGATGACTCAAACAAAAAATATCTGTCGAGTACGCATGAAGGCCTGGCTCAAACGGACATTCCTTTTACTCGCCACAACGACAACTCTTGTAATCGCTGCGTTTTCGCAAGCGAGCGACGGAGTCATTGCGTGGTGGAAGTTTGACGAAGGCAGTGGAAATATCGCAACCGATTCAGTCACCGGACGCAACGATAGCATCTTGAATCATCATACGTGGCCGAAGGGTGTCTCCGGAGCCGGGCTGAAATTCGATGGTTTCACCACATTGATCGATCTTGCGCCGAAGGATGTTCCGGAGATCGGGCCGGGATTCAGTATCGAAGCGTGGATCGCCATTCAATCTTACCCGTGGAATTGGGTTGCGCTCGTCGATCATGAAGAAGAAAAGCGAGCGGGTTATTTTTTTGGAGTCGACGCGGAAGGGCACCTCGGGCTGCAAGTTTCCGTTTGGGGTAATTGGGAAATATGTCAGTCTGGGGAAAGGTTGCCCTTGCAGAAGTGGCTGCACGTCGTCGGCACCTACGATTCGCTGGAGGGAATCAGACTTTACGTCGATGGCAGATTAGCCGGCAAACTGGCCGTCACTGGACGGGTGACTCCGACGAAGAACGTGGGGTTGCGAATTGGAAGAAACTTCATAGATCTTCCCGCCACGGCATTGGTTCGACCATCCGCGTCGTTCCCCGCTTCCTACTCTTTCGACGGCATCATCGACGAGCTTAAAATATACAATCGGAGCCTTTCATCCGCTGACGTGGCTGGCGAGTACGGATTAATTAAACCTCCGGAAATGCCAGATCTGGCTGTCCGACATTGGCCATTACTTCCACAACATGCAACCCGGTTTGGCGCTGTCTATACAGAGCTGAAGCTGTATCCGGAATGGGATGCACTCTGGCGGACTGGTCCGGATTCTGACGTCGTCGTCAGTTTCGCCAACTCTCCTTTTCACTACGTATTCTGGCGCGGCAACAATTATGGAGAGAGTATGGTCACCGAAAACGGAATCTGGGTTGGCGATCAAAGCTTTGAAAGCAGCACGAAAATCGGCACTGCGGAGCACATGAACGACAAACATAACGTGTACTCACATATCAGCATTGTCGAGAACACCGAAGCCCGAGTCGTTCTGCACTGGCGCTATGCGCTGGCGGACGTGTTAGGGAACTTGGCCGATATCGATCCTGTCAGCGGATGGGGAGACTGGGCCGATGAGTTTTTCTACATTTACCCGGATGGAACTGCCGTTCGCTGCGGCACAATTCGTGGCACAAAGAGGAAATACAGCTTCACGGAGCCGACCCTTCTGCTTGAGCCCGGGAAAAAACCTGAGGACTATATCTCTCTGGACGCGGCTACTATAACAAACAGCAAAGGCGAAAGCCGCACCTATTCGTGGGATCCAGTTTCGCCTCCATTTCCCTTCCCTGATCCACCAACCAACGCGAACATCGCGCTGCTAAATTTGAAGTCGACTTATAAGCCTTTTTATATTTATCAACCCGGGACGATTCTGGGACCATACGGGTGGCCGCCAGAATTAAGATCGGAGTATTCCCATTTTCCAGTGTGGGACCACTGGCCAGTCAATCAAATTCCCTCGGACGGCCGATGGGCCCTGTTTCCTGATCACTACGGGAGTGCAGCGATCATGTCTCCAAATCCAAAGAATGCATTTACGGATGGCCCCGGCCCCACCAAGACCACATATTTCTTATTCGGCTTGACGACAAAATCAGCTGCTGATTTGGTTTTGCTGGATCGATCCTGGCTAAAACCGGCTGAACTGACAATTTCAGATGGTAGTTTCACCCAGAATTATGATGCCAGCCAACGGGCATACATCCTGACTCCGAAAAGGAATTCAAAATCGCCCAGGAAAGGAAAACTGGAATTGACGGTGACAGCCAGCCAGGAGTCTCCGATAGTCAACCCAGCATTTGTCATCCAGAATTGGGGAGATTCTACAACGACGCTGAAATGGAATGGAAAAACAGTTCCACAATCAAGTTTCCGGACGGGCTTCGTACATCGGCTGGATGGCGCAGATCTAGTGATTTGGATTCAGCGCGAAACAACCAGCCCATTTCGTCTTTCCATCTCCGGGATGTAACGATCGTGAATCAGTGATAGGCTCAGCCAATTATTTACACTCTGACTTGAGATTGGCTAGCCTTCTTAGCTAAAAACACCCAGACTCCACAACTTCTATCCATGCTAATGACAGCTAAATCAGTAATGATTCGACAATCATAGACTTTCCCTGCAGCAATATGCTTTCCGGCAATCGTTTTTCTTGACTCTCACCGCTGGTCATCCCTATAATGCGGCATCTAGCACATGGCTGAACCAATTTACAGCTCCCGACGTAAGACGGCAACCCAGGCGGGCACGCAGCCATGAGACAAATCCTGCTGCGAGCACCTGGAGAGTTTGTCGACCGGCAAGTGCCCTCACCAGAAGCATCTAATGGAGAGGCTTTGGTTCGGATTCGCGCCGTGGGAGTGTGCGGCAGTGATTTCCATGCCTTCGCGGGCAGGCATCCTGCATATACCTACCCGCGAGTTTTGGGACACGAACTTTCCGGGATCATTGCAGACATCCCCAAGAACGATAAGGGAATAGAAATTGGCGATCGCTGTGCGATTGAGCCATACATCAGTTGTGGCAAATGCCGAGCTTGCAAAGCAGGCCGCACAAACTGTTGTGAACAACTCCGTGTGATTGGAATCCACGTGGATGGAGGCATGCAACCTGTCTTGGCCGTGCCTCTGGCACTTCTTCATAAATCTACGGTACTTTCCCTGGATCAGCTCGCGCTGATTGAGACTCTTGGCATCGGCGCTCATGCAGTGGTTCGAAGCCAATTGCGCAACGGTGAAGAGGCACTGGTCATTGGAGTGGGACCAATTGGTCTGGCGGCAGCTCAATTCGCGCAGGCTGTTGGCGCCGCAGTACGGGTGATGGAAAAGAACGAATCGCGTCGCAGCTTTGCGGCGCGGTTGGGTTTCGAAGCACAGAACGAACACGACGATCGATTGGCTGATGTTGTCTTTGACGCTACGGGTGATGCTAATTCGATGGGAGCGAGCCTGCGCTATGCAGCGCCTGCTGGCCGCGTGGTCTACGTAGGCCTCACGCGAGACAATATTTCCATCGATAATCCGCTTTTTCACATGCGGGAAATGACCCTATACGCGAGCCGGAATAGCTCTGGGCAGTTTCCACGCATCATTAGAATGATCGAGCAGCATCAGATTGACACATCGCCGTGGATCACAAATCGCCTTGTACTATCGGAGGTGCCCGAGAGATTTAAAGAGCTTCCGGGCAATGCGAATCTGATTAAGACAATCGTGGATATCGGTGACATTGACTCGTAGCGCAATCTGGATCGGTGAATCCCAATGGCGACACACCTGCGAATTCCTGTTCTAGATCTGGGGATTATTGTTGCTTATATCGTCGCGATTCTGACGATTGGCATCCTGTCCACCCGTAAATCCAAGGTGACGGGACAAGTATTCTTCCTTGCCGGTCGTTCCCTTCCCTGGGGCGTAGTTGGTGCCGCCTTGTTTGCCTCCAACATCTCCACGATTCATTTGGTCGGTCTCACGGCTTCGGGATATAACGAAGGATTGGTGTGGGGGAATTTTGAGTGGATGGCCGCGTTCACCCTCATCCTGCTCTCGCTGGTTTTTGCACCTTTTTACTTTCGCAGCCATATTTCCACGCTGCCTGAGTTTCTCGAGAAGCGTTACAGCCCTGGATCGCGTTCCTTACTGGCGTTCATGGCAATCGTCGCCGCACTCTTCATTCATATTGGAATGAGTATTTACGCAGGTGCGGAAGTTTTTCAGCAGTTCTTCGGGATTGATGTGTTCACTTCCATCATGATCGTATCGATTGTTGTGTCCTTGTATACGGTGCTCGGCGGACTCAAAGCCGTGGTTGTCACGGAAACCGTGAATACGGCTTTTCTGCTTGTCGGAGCCTGCATCATCACCACCTTTGCTCTGCTTGCTTTGCCGGCCCACGGCGTTCATAGCATCGCGCAGTTCAAGGCGGCGGTAAAACCTGATCAGTTGAAAATGCTCCAAAGTCACAGCTCGGCTGGTCTTAATTGGTGGGCGGTATTCCTGGGGTACCCGGTCCTGGGAGTTTGGTATTGGTGTACGGACCAAACCATTGTGCAACGAGTCCTGGGATCCCGCACCGAGCGTGATGCCCAACTTGGCCCTCTGCTCGCGGGCTTCCTCAAGATCCTGCCCGTCTTCTTCCTGGTCCTGCCCGGCGTGATTGCCTATGTTCTTTTTAGAGATCAGATTGGATCAGCCAGCAATCAAACTCTCCCCGTACTTATTAACCAGTTAATTCCGACCGGTCTCAAGGGTCTGATCTCGGCCGCAGTGTTGGCCGCTCTCATGAGCGCTGTTTCCGCGGCATTGAATAGTTCAGGCACTCTAGTCGCGGTGGACATCGTAAAGCGGCTTCGTCCTGAAACCACCGATCGAGCCATGGTACAGATCGGACGTGTCAGTTCCGTCGTAGTCATGCTGCTAGCAATTCTTTGGTCCACGCAGGGCGGAAGATTCACAAGTATTTTCGAAGCCATCAACGTGATCGCAGCAGACCTGGCGCCGCCGATCACTACGGTATTTTTATTTGGAGTCTTTTGGCGGCGTGGAACTAAAGAAGCTTCGATCGTGACATTGATATCAGGCTTCCTGATGGGTGCCGTTTGTTTTGTGCTTGATCTGCCAGTATTTGGGGCGGAAAAGATTATCACTCACCGGCTCGGCATCTCTTTCATGATGCAAGCCTGGTGGATGTTCTGCATCTGCAGCGTTTTGTTTGTCATTGTGAGTCTTTTCACTCCAGCACCTCCACCAGACAAGATTGAAGGACTCACCTGGAAGAACCCGCTGGCAGTGATTCTCGGCCAGAAAGTACAGGGGATATCCGATCCCCGGGTACTTGCTGGCCTCCTGCTCACCACAATGGCTGTTTTGTATTACGTGTTTCGCTGATTAGGAGCTTTGAAATCAGGAGGTTCTTTCGTGGAGTACCGCGTTCTCGGTAAGACAGGTCTGCGCGTATCGGCCTTGGGTTTTGGAGCTTCCTCTTTGGGCGGCGGTATGTTTGGCCGGCCGGTGGAAGAAGCTGACGCCATCCGTACGGTTCATACCGCCTTGGATCTCGGTATCAACTTCATCGATGTTTCCCCATTTTATGGTTACACGAAAGCGGAAACAGTCTTGGGCAAGGCGCTGAAGGACATTCCGCGGAGCAACTATTACCTAGCCACCAAAGTCGGACGCTATGGCGACGCTGAATTTGATTTCTCTGCCCGGCGGACAATCGCCAGCGTGGACGAAAGTCTTGCACGCTTGGGCGTTGACTACGTTGACATTATTCAATCGCACGACAATGAGTATGGCAATCTGGACCAAGTGGTAGGGGAAACCATCCCTGCACTCAGGAAACTTCAGCAAACCGGCAAAGTACGGTTTGTCGGGATCACTGGATATCCACTGAAGATTTTTAGCTACATCGCCACTCGCACCGATGTCGACACCATCCTTTCTTATAACCACTACTCTCTCAATGACACAACTTTGACGGAGCTCATACCATTTCTCGAAAGCAAGGGTGTGGGAATCATCAGCGCCTCACCGGTTTCGCAAGGACTGCTCACGAATCAAGGGACACCAGATTGGCATCCCGCACCCAATGAAGTAAAGGCGATATGTGCCGAAGCCGCTGCCTATTGCCGCAATCAGGGCGCAGATATTGCGAAGCTTGCCATGCAGTTTGCCCTCACAAATCCTCGAATCGCCACAACTGTCGTGGGTACGGCGAACCCGGAAAACATTAAAAAGAATGTCCAATGGATTGCAGAGCCGGTCGACAATAACTTGCTCGCGAAGGTTCAGGAGATGCTGGCCGGCATCAAGGACCAGACCTGGATCGTCGGCAAGCCCGAGAATAACTGAATCTCATCATGACGGTCGATCGCATTGATGCCCACCACCACCTCTGGAAATACTCCCGCGAGCAGTACCCGTGGATGACCGGCAACATGAAAGAGTTGCGACGCAACTTCCTGGTGGACGATCTAAGCAAGATCTTGCACGATGCAGGCATCCATGGAGTTGTCACCGTCCAGGCACGACAGATGCTTGAGGAGACTGAGTGGCTTCTCGGTTTGGCTGAGTGTAACGATTTCATGCGAGGCGTAGTTGGATGGGTGCCACTGGTGGAAGAGGGCGTACGCTATCATCTCGAAAAGTTATCACTCCACACAAAACTGAAAGCCGTCCGCCACGTATTGCATGATGAACCAGATGACTTCTACATGCTGCGCGAGGATTTCAACCGCGGCGTTGCGCATCTCAAAGATTTCAACTTTCGCTATGACATTCTGATCTTCGAGCGCCACTTACCTCAAACAATCGAGTTCGTCGACCGTCATCCTCAACAAGTATTCATCGTCGACCACATCGCCAAACCCCGTATTAAGGACAAAATACTAACGCCATGGAGAGAGAACATCCTTAAACTTGCGCGGCGCGAGAATGTTTACTGCAAGCTTTCGGGTATGGTAACGGAAGCAGACTGGGCGGGTTGGACGGAAAAAGATCTTCAACCTTACTTCGAGATTGCTATAGAGGCTTTCGGCCCGGGGCGTCTTATGTTTGGCTCTGACTGGCCCGTTGCACTACTTGCGAGTTCTTACCAACGTTGGGTGGAGACGGTGCAACGTGCGATCTCTGGCCTGTCCATGGATGAACAAGCCCAGATTCTCAGTGACACTGCGAAAGAGGCTTATCGGCTATGAATGCCCAGCCTCCGCCAAGAGTTTCCAATCACGCTGAATCTAACTGGCTGGCTGCATTTCTGCGCTTTCAGAGCACCACATGAGTCCTAATACAAATCCCGCCTGCCTGCTGATTGCCGATGATCTCACAGGCGCTTGTGACACAGGAGTGCAGTTTGCGCGGCGTGGACTGTCCTGTGAAGTGCAATTTGCGCTCTCACGTACAGCGCTCTCACGTACCGCACTCTCCCGAACTGACGTCGTGGGATATAACACTAGCAGCCGTTGCGACAACGTCGCTGATTCGCGCCTCAAGATCCAAGCAATCGCGGATCGTTATTCCGGGCTTGAGGGCGGAATAATATTCAAAAAGATCGACTCCACGATGCGGGGCAATGTGGGAGAGGAACTCGCCGCTGCGTTGGAACACTTTCAAAGTGAATGCGCGATCATTGCCCCGGCATATCCGGCCATGCAGAGAACTGTCCAACATGGTGTCCTGGAGTGGACAGATTGCTCCGGCGCTGAGCGGATCGACATTTCCCAGCTGCTTACGACATGGTAGTTGCTATGTACCACGACCAGGGGCACATCGCGATGAAGTTGCTTGATTTTGAGCAGACGGTAAACGTCTCGCTCGGAATCCCTATCATTCGGACCTCCGTAGACCACGGCACGGCCTTTGACATTGCAGGCAAGAATAAAGCCAACGCACAAAACATGATTGCCGCCCTGAAGATGGGGGCCTCGATGGCAGGCAAGAAACTGAGGCAGGTCCAGCCTCTCCCAGAAAAGAATTGATTATGCGCTTACGCTGGCTCGATGCCCTGGTGGTGATAGTTTATCTGGCCACAATCGTCGCGGTCGGACTGCGTCTTGCGAACCGGCAGACTACCACTGAGATCTATTTCGTCGCCAAGCGTGCGATTCCCGCCTGGGCACTGGGCATGTCCATGCTGGCTACTATCATCAGTGCGGTCACATTCATCGCCTATCCAGGGTCGGGATATGCGGGAAACTGGTCGATGCTGGTCCCGGGAATTATGGTCATTGTGGTGTTGGCCATCGTTGGCAGGACAGTGATTCCGTTTTATCGCCAGATAGTTGGAATGAGTGCGTATGAATATTTTGGGAACCGCTTCGGATATCCCGCACGTGCGTATTCTTCGCTGGCTTTCACCGTTGGCACATTTTCCAAGATGGCCTTTATCGTCTACTTGCTGGCGCTGACCATCTCCAGCATGACTGGATGGCATGTAGACGTAATCGTGATCGGTGTCGGTGCAATTACGATTTTCTTCACCCTGCTTGGAGGGTTGGAAGCTGTGATCTGGGCGGATGTCGTGCAGGGATTCGTCTTATGGTTCGGCATCTTGGTTTGTGTCGGATATCTACTTTTCCTCACGCCCGGCGGGCCTTCCGCATTTTGGACTCTGGCGACCGTGACCCACAAGTTTGACATAGGAAGCACTGCATTTGTGTTTTCCAAACCGACAATCATTGTGCTGTCGTTATATGGATTTTTTTGGTATCTGCAGAAGTACACGGCGGACCAGACCATGGTGCAGCGCTATCTGGCCTCAAAGAGTGATAAAGAAGCGCTAAAGGGAGTAATTATCGGCGCCTTTCTCTGCATCCCGGCATGGATGCTGTTCATGTTGATCGGGACCCAACTCTGGGCATTTTATCAACTCACGAGAGAATCGCTGCCAGCCTATATCACCAAGGCCGATCAGGTGTTCCCCTACTTCATCAGTACACATATTCCGGCGGGCATCGCCGGACTCTTTGTTGCGGCGCTATTCGGCGCGGCCATGGCAACGCTGTCTTCCGACTTAAATTGTCTTTCGCTCGTAGCAGTCGAAGATTTCTATCGCAAGCTTCGGCCACAAGCGACCGATCAGCAACGGCTACAGGTGGCGAAGCGCGCCGTTGCAGTGTTTGGTTTGGTGACCATCGCCTTTGCCATCCGGCTCGCACACACGCACGGAACCGCGCTTTCGCTGTGGTACACAATCTCAGCGATTGTGGCTGGCGGGCTGGCGGGGCTGTTCTTACTTGCATTTCTCAGCGATCGCGCAAATCGCCAGGGAGCCTATGTCGGCATTGGCGCAAATCTGGCATTTACTCTCTGGGCGACGCTGACCCTCAATGGCGGGAACATTGTCGACCTGGGACGATACAACTTCCCGTTACACGATTACATGATCGGCGTGATTGGGCACATCGTTCTGTTGGTCGTGGGATATTTCACGAGCTTTCTCTTTCGGGCTCCGAATGCAAACGCCAAAAAACTAACACTGTGGGGCTGGCTGCAAAGGAATCCTTCATTGATTCACTCAAAAAATCTTGCTGTGGTGAAGTGAAGTGTATCTGTATTAAGGAGAAGCAATGACTCGATTACAACGTCTGGTGCGCGAATCGGTGCCAGGCCCGGTGTTTGGGGCCGCTGCCTACTTCAATGATCCCATATTCATTGAGATGTGCGCCTACCTCGGTTTCAAAGTGATGTGGCTTGAAATGGAACACTCGCACATGACTTTTGCGGAAGTAGCCAACCTCTGCCGCATTTCCCAGGGCTGCGGAATGCTCACCATGATTCGTATCCCCAACTCGACCAGGGAACAGGTATTGAAGGCCGCCGAATGCGGCCCAGACATTATTGATCTCCCCATGGCGGAATCCGCTCGGGAACTCAACGAACTGAAAAAGTATGCCCGATTCGCACCCGAAGGTGAGCGCGGATTCTTCAGTGTTTCGCGCGCCGTGCAATACGGACTGGTTCCTGACGTGCCCGCTGAGCAGCAGAAGCTCAACCATGACATGTCTCTGATGGCGCAGATCGAAACCGCCCATTCCATTGACAGTCTGGAAGAAATTTGCAGCGTGCCTGGAGTCGACATCTTCATAGGACCGGCTGACCTCGCCGCCACGCTTGGCGTGCCCGGACAGACTGGACACGCACGCGTGCAAGATGCAGCAATCCTTGCCATTCAATCGGCGAAGAAGCATGGAAAACTCGTGGCTGTAGGAGCTGCGCCGGCGGATTTCAAGTTCTGGGTAAAGGCAGGGGTGGATGTCCTCTTCTGCACCAACGACACATCCTGTCTCAGGATCGGTCTGCAGGTTGTGTTGCAACAAGCTCGTGACGCTGTTGCCCAAGCTGCGGAAAAAGTTGTTACTGCTAAATAGTTTTCTATCGGATAGCTATTGCACGTTTGCGTCACCGTCATCACCCGAATAACAACGGAGAGCAATCAGAATGGATCACCGGAAACTCACGCACACCGATCTTAAAGTTTCGCGACTGTGCTTTGGCACCATGACTCCGTCTCGCTTTCGGGAGACTTGGTGAAATCCAGTAATTCATTCGCGGTTGGTCTCGGCAGTTGTCAAGTTGCTCAGGAGGAATACATGAATCGTTCGAACAGGAAGCCATTGATTAAAGGGGTTGAGCATGTCGCCATCGCCACCCCTGACCCGCAGAAGCTTGCCCAATGGTATGTCGATTACCTGAATTTCTCACCGCTTCTAAATACTGGAAGCACGGTATACATAAAATCCGCGAACGCGGTCGTGCTTGAGTTCGTGAAATCTGAAACCATGCCGCCAAAACCGCAGATCCGCGATGCCGGCCTTCGTCACATCGCATTCTCAGTCGATGATTTGGACACGGCATACGCAGAATTGCGAGCGGCAGGCATCGAATTTGAACCGGCCGCCGTAGTTCTTCCGGGCATGCATCTGTTCTTTTTTCGCGATGTGGAAGGCAACTACTTGCACCTTGTGCAACGGGAAAAGGCGTTGCTGTAATTGTGTTCGCCCAGACTACGTTGGGTGAGGCCCGGATTCATAAAGTTATAGATCCAGATTGAAGGAGAGTTAAGAACCATGGACACATCCAAAAAGAACAATGGGAACACCGGGCGCCGCGAGTTCCTGCGCCGCTCGTTGGCCACAGCGACGGTTGCGAGCTTATCTGTTGCCTCACCAGCCTTGCAAGCTGTCGCCCTCGCGTCAGAAGATCAAACGAGCTCGGCACGGAATAAAGTCAATCAGAAATTGGGCCTTCCCCCGAAATCACTGGGCCAAAGAGACAAGCTCTTAATGCCGCATGCGGTCTTCCGCGAATTGCAACTGGGCAGTGTGCGTCCGGAAGGATGGCTGCGCGAAGAACTGACCAAGCAAGCCAATGGGATTACCGGCCACCAGCCTGATTTTTGTTTTCCGTTCGACCGTCGCTATTGGGATAGCAACGAACGAGGACAGGATCAGGAGTCCCGCAATGGCGGAATCTTTTGGTACCCGTGGGAGCAGATGGGATATTGGACGGACGGCGCCTACCGCTGCGCAAAACTAATCGACCACGATCGTCTGCGAAGACTGGCAATGGAACCTATCCGCTACACGGTCGAGCATCCGATCGATGGCTGGTTTCTTGGTCCCAAAAGGCTACTTGCCCTTCCGCCCAATCCCACTGATGTAGATCCAGGGCGATGGCCCCAGGCAGTTTTCTTTCGCGCCCTGGCTGCCGCTGCCGAAGGCGAGAACTCTCCAGACATTCTGGATGCGATGTGTCACCACTATCTTCAAGACACGAACTGCGACTACCAGCACGGCCCTTATGGGCCGCGAGATCGAGTGAATATCGAATCCATGTTGTGGTGCTATGCGCACTCTGGCGATCAGCGATTGCTCGATAAAGCCCAGGAAATCTGGTCTCGAGTGCCGGCCAGCGATCTGGAAGAACTGACGGTTGACCGTCCGTCTAAAGAGCACGGCGTTACTTTTGCTGAAGTCTCCAAACTGGCCGCTTTGCTCTACATGTATACCGGAGACACGAAACAGCGAGATATGTCGGTGGCCGCAATGGAACGTGTTTTCAAATATCACATGCTCGCCGACGGCACTCCCTCTACCACGGAAAAGCTACGTGGAACTGGAGCTCTGGATGGCCATGAGACATGCGATATTGTCGAGTTCAATCTCTCTTGGACTTATTTGCTGATGGCCACGGGATCCGGTAGTTTTGCAGACCGCACGGAACGCGCCTTGTTTAACGCTGCCATGGGCGCTGTACGAAAAGACTGGTCAGGCTTTCAATATATATCCTGTCCAAATCAACTACACATCGCGCGTAATTCGTGCCAAGTTGGCCACAACGGCACCGCCGCTGCTCTTTACGGACCCAACAGCGATCATCGGCCAAAATATCCGTTCGTAACCGCTTGCTGTGCGGGAAATGTAGCTCGCATGCTTCCCACTTACGTGCAACGTATGTGGATGAGCGCCGCCAATGGCGGGCTAGCTGCAACTCTCTATGGACCTAGTCGCGTGACAGCAGTAGTAGGAGACAAACACCAATCGGTTGAGATCGTCGAGGAGACGTCCTATCCGTTCTCTGAGCAAATTAACTTTCGTATTCTTTCAGAGCATCCGGTCGAGTTCCCACTACATCTCCGTGTTCCCAATTGGTGTACCCGTCCAAGTTTAAAGATAAATGGAAAACGCCAGGGCCTGCCCCCCATGGAGAATGGCTTCCTTGTGCTCAATCGCACCCATACTCCCGGCGACATCATTAGTTTAGATCTTCCGATGCAAACCGCCGTTGGGCATTCTTCCGATAACGGTATTTTTCTGGAGCGCGGACCTCTGGTCTATTCACTCCAGCCAAAAGAAACGTGGACGCCAATCGCCATGCCTGAGTTCGAGATCACCTCGCCGGAGTTTCCGATGTGGGCTGCGACGGCGGTATCCCCATGGAATTTTGCTCTTGCCATCGATGAGACTGTAGCTCTCGACAAACAAGTCCGGGTGAACGCTGCCAATCCAAAATCAGATCCCTGGAGTCAGTCTCCTATTTCGCTCAGTGTCGCCGCCCGGCGGATTGCGGGCTGGGATCTCGTTCACCCCAAGGAAGATGATGCAAACTGGTTCAAAACTCCACCTTTACCTTTAGACAAGGCAGACCTTGGACCTGATGAACAAATCACCTTGGTCCCATTGGGCGGCACACACTTGCGCCTGACAGTTTTCCCATTGTGCAATCCTTCCGACCGTAAACATAAAGATTAGGATTGATCGTCTTTCAGGTTTGCCAAGTTGACGCATCTGGCAATTGCAGCTCCCACAAACAAAAAGCGTCCCAGGGTTCACGACGATCCTAGGACGCCCGACTGGATTCGTTATCTAGAAGTAGAACTTCATTGCAAGCTGCAGCTGGCGCTCTGTATTCGCAGTCGCTGAAATCACCCCGAAGTTCGAATCCGTTATGTTGTTGTCGGGTGTCGCAAAGACCTTGGTGTTGGTTACGTTGAAGGCTTCCATCCGGAACTCCAGTTTCTTTGATTCGCCAACCGCAAATGCGCGGAAGAATGAAAGATCCAAGTTTCGGTGCCAGTTAGACCGAAGAGTGTTTCTTCCCATGTCGCCAAAGGTAAACTGAGCCGGCGAAGCGAACGCACAAGGATTGATCCAGCTACCCACTATACCGACTTTGTCTGCAGCTTTGCCCCCTTGAGAAATTGTAGTGGCGCACCCAGGATCAGGGTTTGCCGCCACCGGCCCCGCGACATAGGGGTTTCCAACTACATTGGCCCGTTCGGCGCCACTGATGTTATTGGTGTTCGGGATTTGGTTGGGAGCTTGTATGTCGTAAGGCGTACCGCTCGAAAGCGACAAAATCCCGTTCAGTTGCCAACCCCCAATGAGGGCGTTGACCGCGCGGCTATCCGAACTCCAACGTTTACCCTTTCCGAAAGGAAGTTCGTATACCACACTGGCGGAGAAGATATGGGTCAGATCAAAACCCGCCACTCCTTTATCTTTCTGCCAGTGATAAGGGTCTTGCACATCGCAAAAAGAACCGTACGTGTCGCAACCGAAATTGATCGTCTTTGAATACGTGTAGGCGAGACTGTGAACCAGACCGTGCGCCGATCGTCCTTGTGACGACACCTGCAACGCATTGTAGTTACTCATTCCCTCGCTCCGTACATATCCGTTTTGCGGCTGGATGTATGGATAAGGAGCGCGTAACTGCGGATCTCCCGGGCCAGGTGTCAAGGCTGCATTTCCTGTCACCTGAAGCTGCTCGCGGTGGTCATGGGAACCAACGTAGTTGACGGTCAAAACGGAATTTCCCAGCCATTCTCGTTCGAAGCCAAAGTTGTACTGGTCTGCATAAGGATTTTTCAGACGCGGGTCAAGAAAGCCGTTACTCTGGCCGAATGGATCTGGAGATGGAGTGATGGGGCCGCTTCCTAAGTTCAAAGGATCTGTAGCGAATGAGGTTGGGGAAGGAATATTGAGGTTGCCTCCGGCCAGAAATGCCACGTTCGGCCAGCTTTGCGTGAAGTTCGCGGCAAACCCAACCACAGCCGCCCAGTTGTCGAAGAATCTGCCGTATCCCGCACGAAAGGCAGTTTTATCGTTGATTCGATAGGCTACCCCCAAGCGCGGTTGAATGTTGTCGTATGTATTTTTGAAAATCTTTCCGTTCGGCGAGACTGCAACGTGCGGGGGCAATGTGCCTCCAGGTATGCAGGGAGCGCCCTGCGTTGCGGAGCAGGCAGGCGCGGGCTCTTGCAATACATAGGTGCCAGTATTCAAATCCATGTTCCCGGTAACATTGCTTCCGTTAGAATCGGTTCCTTCGCGTGGCCAGTCGGTAACGTCGTAACGCAGGCCAAGGTTTAAGGTAAGCCGATCATTGACTTTCCACTGATCCTCGAAGTATCCACCGAAGATTTTGCCTCCATGGACTAAGGAGTACACACTATCGATCTCCGCATAGGTAGGCAGTCCAAGCAGCATCGAAGCCAATTGGTCTCCGCCAACACCAGCGCTGCCATTTCCCGTTTGGAAAGTATCGAAAACATCCACGCTGCCCACAGTGGTGCCCAGCCGGTTGTCAGTCGCGATGCTCGCCCCAAAGCGAAGCAGATGACGGCCTATCAGCTTTGAATTGTCATTTTTGTATTCATAGATGTTTGAGAAATTGTCGGTATTGTTGAAGTTGCCCTCAAGCAGGTTGTAGCCGAGAACCTGGATGGTGGGAGCCAGCGGAGGTGAAATTTTCCCGTGATCGGTAAAGCTTGAAGCGAAACCCGCTTTCTGGAGGAAATCTGCTGGCGCATTCGAAATCTTGTTGACGTTGTTGCTCTGTCCGCGCACTCGGCCAAAGGTAAACTCCGTAACCGCGTTACTCTTGAAGGTGTGGGTCCAATTCACCCCAATGTTATAGGTGTCAAACTGCGAATTCAGGATGTTCCCTTGGATACCACCGGAACCAGTGTCGGGCTGCCAGGAAGCAGTATAACGAGCGAAGAAACGGTCGCTGTCCCCAACTTGCTGATCAACACGCACCGACATCTGGTTTGAGGTAACAATGTTCTCGGTAGAGTCACGACCGTTGAACCCAGGCTGCCCCGTATTAATCGGCGCAGGAAATAGGGTTTTTGCGTAGTACAGCATGCTCTGATTGATCAAGCTCGATGGAAGTTTATTGCAGGGCGTGCCGGCCGCCTGAGTTCCGTTGGAATTCGTGGGCAGAGCGTTTCCCGAGCTGTCGCACATGAAAGGACTATTTGTATAGGACCCATCCGGGGCAACCACCGAGCTATAGGGGTTATAGATCTGGGCCCCCACGGCGCTGAAATCGCCATTGAGCTGATCGGTTGTAGGAGTGACATAGAGCAATGAACTGGACGAGCGCTTGCGGAATCCTTCATACGAACCGTAAAAGAATGTCTTATTCCGCCCGTTGTAATGGGGCAGAACCACTGGACCGCCGGCCGAACCGCCAAACTGGTTTTGCTTTAGCGCGGTCTTGGGATTGAAATAATTGTTCGAGTCCAGCGCGTCATTGCGGAAGAACTCCCACAAGCTGCCATGAAGCGAATTCGAGCCCGATTTGGTGGCAAGATTCACAATGCCGCCTAGAACTTGCCCAAATTGTGCTTCGTCATTATGAGACTGGACTTTGAATTCCAAAACGTCATCAATCGTCGGTTGCACCGTGTTGGTATCGGTAATCCCACCATAATTATTTACGCCATCGATCAGGAACATGTTGCTGCGGTTGGATTGGCCATTGATCGCCGGGTAGGAAAAGGTGCCGATTGAGCCCGGAGCACCCCCCGCATTCTGCAGGGGATTCGCCGGGCTCGCGCCGGGGGTCAACAAAAGCAATTCGGTGAAGTTGCGTCCGTTCAAAGGAAGATCAATCACTTCTTTAGTGCCAACCACCAAACCAAGTTCCGCAGTCGAAGTCTCCAGCTGAATGGCTTGCTCGGTTATGTTTACTTCGCTCGTAGTTGACCCGACCTGCATGGTGAAATTGATAGTCGCAGTCTGGTTCACTTCAAGTTGGAAGTCGGGCTGTAATTCCGTTTTAAATCCCTGCCCGGCGGCTTCGAGCGTGTAATGACCTGGAAGAATATTCACAATGCTGTACACGCCACTGCCGTTTGTTGTTCGTGTTTGTATCGTGCTCGTGTTCACATTCGTCAATCGAATCGTAGCGTTGGCAACTATGGCGCCGGTCGCATCGGTAACCGTTCCGTTGACGGAGGCTGTATTTTGTGCGGCCGCAACGCTTGAAAAAACAAGGCCCAGGGCTGCAGGCATTATCAAACCAAAGATCACCGAGTCAGCAAAAACGCGGATCCGGTGATACTTACCAAACTTCTTGATGTAACCCATGGTTCTATTCACCTCGCCCGAGAACTATTCGATAAATCGATTGATCTTATTGGTTCATCCAATTTGACAGACAAGCTAGCACTGGATGAACAAGACTGTCAAGATGATTTCGCTTTTCGTATTTCTTTTCTTGATTTCTTAACAAAACAACCGGAGGGGCACAAATGGCAAGGGAACACCTTCATTGGCCTGTGTCAGCCTGAACATCCGCATCTCGGTAGTTTTGGCTATCATTGACAATGCTTAAATTGCGTGATTAACATGATCTGGTCATTGGATCAGCCAATGTGGATCAGCCAATGTTCGGCGCTTTTTAGAGGTGCGGATGCCGGAGAGAAAGCGACTACAGGTGATGTCATGAAGTCAAGGCTTGGGCTGGGGCTGATTGCGTCAACATTATTTATCGCACTGAACGGTTCGACAGCCGCGCAGGCACAAGCGCAAGGCCCAGTGGCAAAATGGTCTTTTGATGAGACTGAGGGTGCAATAGCCCGTGAGTCAGTGAATCGAGTAGACGACAAGATCACCGGGATCTTTAAACATGTCCCCGGGGTCTCTGGCGGCGCCCTGCGGCTTGACGGCGACACAACCGGGATCGTCCAACCCTCCGCAATCGCTCCGAAGCTCATGAATGCGTTCTCAATAGAATCCTGGATAGCAATCAACACCTATCCCTGGAACTGGATCCCCATCGTTGATCAACGAAAGGGAGAGGAAGCAGGCTATCTCTTCGGAATCGACTCATTCGGGCATCTCGGATTGCAGATGGCGGGTAACGGCCATTGGCAGTCTGTGACATCTACCGTTCAGATCCCCCTAAAGAAATGGACTCACGTGGCAGCAACCTTCGACAGCGCCCGCGGACTCGCCATTTATTTGAATGGCAAGCTGGCCGGAGAGTTGCTGGCTCCGGGAATGATGATTTCTGCCAGCGATCAAGACTTACTCATCGGCAGAGTGCGGGAAGCGGTTGTCCCCGCGCAATGGATTCATCCCAAATATCCGGTCTGGTATTCGTTCGATGGAATCATCGACGAATTGGAGATATACAATCGCAGCCTCACAGCCAATGAAATCTCAGCCGAATATAACGCGGTCCATCCACCGAGCGGCGAGGTCTTGCCCTACCCGGTTCTACCGTCAGGTCCGGCCGGGCCAGGATTGTTTGGCGCTTACTATGCGAGCCTTAAGTATGACGAACTGTGGGACGCGCCACGTCGAGTAGGCCCCGATTCAGACGTAGTCGTGCGCTTCGACAATTCCCCTATCCGCCTGGTTTTCTGGCAGGGAACGAACTATATCCCCGCCTGGGTCACTGAAAACGGCAAGTGGTATAGCGATGAGTTCATGGAAACCTGGGGCGCTGGATGTCCAGACGGAGCTGACTGTGAGCCCATGTCGGACAAGCAGAATCGCTATGCGCATGTGCGCATTATCGAAAGCACCGCCGCCAGAGCGGTGGTCCATTTTCGTTATGGTTTGTGCGAGGTGGAACATTATATTTGCGCAAATATCGATCCTTACACTGGATGGGCCGATTGGGGAGATGAATACTACACCGTGTACCCCGACGGCGTGGCGGTGCGTAAGCAAGTTGCGTGGACCTCGAACTTCAGCGATCAACACGGCAAGCCGGGGCATGAATTTCAGGAGACCATCATTATCAATCCGCCAGGTACTCGCCCGGAAGACAATATTGCCGATGACGCTTTGACGCTCGAAAACATGAAGGGTGAAACCTTCACCTATTCGTGGTCGCCCGAATCACCGGCGAAACTTGATCGTCCGCAAGATGCGAACATCCAGGTCGTGAATCTCAAGTCGTCCTGGAAACCGTTCCAGATTGTCTCGCCAGGGAATGTTCTGCTCAAACCTTATCGGCACAAAGAAAAAACTTATTCAATTTTTGAATGGTGGAACCATTGGCCCGTGGCGCAAGTGCTATCCAGTGGAATTTCCGCCGTGGCGGCGGACAAACCTTCGCACTCCTCGCTCTCCCACATTGAAGGCCAGCCTTATGCCCATACCGATGACTCCATAACGAAGCTTATGCTCGATGGACTAACGACAAAGCCGGCCCGAGAACTGTTGCCTCTGGCTAAATCCTGGGTCGCACCGCCGGAAATGAGGCTCGCAAGCGGGCCGTTCCAAAGCGAAGGATATGATCCGGCACAACGAGCTTATGTGGTGGCCTACGAGGCTGGCGTAAGCCTAAGCAGGTTACATGCATCCTTCGAAGCGTCGGCGGATTCGCCGTTAGTAAACCCTGCCATTCTAATTAAGAATTGGGGTGACCAAGTCCCACGACTCAGAGTCAACGGCAAAGCAGTTTCCTGGGGACCCGATTTCCGGGTAGGACAGGTGCGCACCCTGGAAGGAACAAATCTTATAATTTGGATGAAATTGCAATCGACCAATCCCACCAACGTCGATCTCATCCCGTCAGGTGGGAACTAGCGCGGAGCGGAGACCAGGAGCTTTTTTGCGTCCGAAATGTGTTCCAGCATGGTACGACGGGCTTCTTCTGCGTTTCTGTCGCGAATCGCAGCATAAATCCGTTTGTGAAATGTCAAAGGCCGGTCGATCGAAACGCGGTCCGACAATTGCGCCATGCTGGTCAACACGGTTCGATGGATGACAGCAAATAATAGATGACAGATCCGGTTGCCACTTGCCCGGAAAATACATTCGTGAAACGCCATATCCGCATCAAGTCGCGAGCGATTGGTGCGGCTTCGTTCCATCGCCATGATCGCATGCCGCAAGCCGGCAAGGTCTTCTGTGGTAGCCCGCTCGGCCGCGCGGGCGGCGAGCTCTGGTTCCACGATCATGCGAGTCTCAAACAGCTCGTGGTGTGAAAGGTCATCCAGCAGAACCAAGAATTCCAGCGGCTCCTGCAGAATAGCCTCGGCGCTCGCGCTCAAGTAGGTGCCATCGCCCACTCTCTGGGTGATGACTCCCATGATCTCAAGCACTTTCAAGGCTTGGCGAAGGGACGCCCGGTTTACCCCAAATTCTTTAGCCAACTCCCGTTCGGGAGGAAATTTCGAGCCGGGAAGAACAGTACCCTTGGAGATTAGTTGCTTGATGTTGTAAATGAGCTTGGCGGTAACCCGCGTATCCAAGGGCTGGCCACGTTTCCCGGAAGTCGAAGTTGACATCATATATCTATCGAAATTGGACGTACCTATTATTACATAGCGAACGGAAGTGCCACGACCAGCCTTTCTCCCAGGGAAGACGCTGGCTTTTACCCAGGTACAGGTATCACTGGGAATTTTCTGCTGTGAGGCCGCTTGACTCGCGGTAATCTCAAAGTTAATCTTTGGTTCGTCCATTTTATTTTTTCCCTTTGTGTCTGCCCGACTGCGGGGCAACCGCTGGAGGGTTGAGGACCTGCCAGCGGGCGCTCGAAAGATTCAGGGGCTTCGTCAGACGTCCACCGGCAGTTAGCAGCCGTCCGTTGAAGCGAACGACTCATTTAAAACCGGCTATGGACCAACACACAAATTAGGAACGGTGACGCGCTTGAACAGATGTGTTTGCGACCCGGAGAAGCTCGGTTTTGCAAGCAGCACCAGCACAGGACTCGCGCTTCGCGTTCCGGAGATTCTTCTAACCCAATCGAGCTTAGGCCTGTCTCGCCGACGACCGAACCAGAGATTACATTTCTAGTAGAAAATGCGAAGCGCACGGCAAAGTCTTTGCGTCAGTGCGGACTCACTGCGCACACCCGAAACCATGAAGTTACAGTCAGCGATCCTGATAGTATTCTCATTGTCTTCAGGCCAAGGTGTACGGCGCTAAGGCATCGCCTGAAAAATCAAATCGCCAAAAAGTTAAACAATTATTTTACGTGTCTCTCAATTTCTTATGAAACATACCATTTCTTTAGTTGCATTTTTGGCCCTCACCTTGGTCTCTACTTCCGCACAACAACAGCGGCAAGTGCCTGAAATCCGATACCAGTCCGTTCCAGATTTTCTGAAGCTTCCGCCAGATATGTATTTGGGAGAAGTGGCGGGAGTCGCCGTCAATTCCAAGGGAGATATCTTCGTTCTTTCACGCGGCAATTCTACCGGTCCCGCCTACGGTGCGAGTGCTGCGCAACTACTGGAATTTGATGCAGACGGCAGGTTCCTACGGGAAATCGGCCACAATCTTTACGCGTGGTCATTTGCCCACTCCGTAAAAATCGATAAAGAAGACAACATCTGGGTAGCGGACAAAGGCTCAGACATGGTCATCAAGTTCACGCCGGAGGGGCGTGTCGCCATGGTCTTCGGACGCAAGCAGGAAGCCTCGGATGAAGGCACGGAGCCATTAAAACATCCCAAACCGCCTTTGCCTCCGGTCAATGGAATGTTTCGCCAAGTCACGGACGTAGTGTGGGATTCGGCTGACAACGCCTACATCAGCGATGGCTACATTAACTCGCGCGTCGCAAAGGTGGACAAGAATGGCAACTGGATAAAGTCATGGGGTGAACCCGGGAACCAACCTGGACAATTCAACACTCCGCATAGCATCGCAATCGATGCTGAGGATCACATCTACGTTGCGGACCGCGGCAACCGGCGCATTCAGGTTTTTGATACCGATGGAAAATTCCTACGCCAGATCACGATTGATGTGCCGTTCGATCCGAATGCCCGGCCGGCAATCGGCAACAAACCGGAATTGCCAATCACGGGCACACAAAACATGGCTCCGGGCGCACCGTGGGCGATTTGTATCACTCCCCCACCGCATCAGGTGTTGTACAGCGCAGACGGCTATCCAGGACGGATTTACAAGCTCAGCCTGGATGGAAAAGTTCTTGGCGTGCTGGGTGAATCCGGTAAGCAACTCAAGCAGTTTGGCTGGATTCACGAGATGGCGTGCCCGTTAGAGAATGTGCTCTTAGTGGGCGAATTGCTGAACTGGCGGGTGCAGAAATTAATTCTAGAACCGGCGCATTAATATATGGGTGGAGAAGCAATCCGCCCGTGTACATCCGCTTAAGACTTTGTTTTAACAGGTGTGCCACTTCCCTGCTTTAGAGTCACGATCTGATTCGCTTTGCCTCCGGGAAATAATTCCCTCTGGCCTCCTGGCCATTGCACTTCAATCCGCTCATAGCTGGTGTCGTCGGCGACCATTCAGCCGGGGCAACTTTTGCAATTACGCGAGATGGAAAAATTCCAGCTTATCCGATAGGGGATGGTCAGCGTCGGCTCTGGCGATTCCGGCTGTCCGATCTTGGTAAGGCGATGGAGCAGTGGTTTGATGATGGGCTCGAGTCCGGCTCATCAATGTCCCCCTCCGTCTTTGTGTTCTCAGCGTCGAGTGCCACATGCGTGCGGCAGATCGACGATAGGTCTCTGTCGTCGTCATCTCACCACAGGCCTCGACCCTCGCCTCTTCTTAATCCAGCGAATGCTGTCATTCTGTAGCGGTCCGGCGGGACGCGACAACTTTGCTACATACCTCATTTGACTGTCTGACCTCCAGCGAGTTTCATAAGTCTTCTCCGGAATTGCAGGGTGGTTGCAAGTTCGGAGAGGAGTTTTTGCTGGATCTCTGGATGTTTTGCGAGAACCTCGAGTATTTCCTGCTGTAATTCAGGTTGTCCGGCTATCTTGGAGAAGAGGTCATTTCGTAATTTGGGAGATCCCTCGATTTCTCGAAAGATCGCAGCCGCAGTCGCAAAGTTGTTAATTGAAATAATTGGAAAATGTTCCAGGAGTTCGACAGCTTGCTCTAAGAGCGCACCGCGATCTTCCGATTGCCAAAGCGAACAAACGAGGTAGCTCAGGGTTTTTTTCAGGGTTGCATGGTATTGAGTGACGGACGCGTTCAACTCGTCCGCGATGCGTCGTTGTTCTTTAGCTCTCGTCTGCAACAACCGTTTGCTGAGAGCGGCAAGCGATTCTTGTAGCTTTTTTTGATCGGTAACTTCGACTACCACGGCGCCTAATCGCTGTACTTCGCCGGCAGAGTCTTTCACCGGAAAATAGCTGGCGATCCAGTGGGCTACGTCTTGCCTCGTCGACAGCTTCCCGGCAACGTGTTTCAGCACAGGTTTGCGGGTAACTAATACGCGTTCGAAAGCAGGCTCGACCTTTCCCGCAACGTCTCCCAGAATCTCGCGAACGGTGCGTCCTATATGAGCTTCGGCCGCAACACCATTGCTTGCCGCCAACACGTCGTTGACCGCTTGAAAGCGGAGTTGGCGATCGCAGATGCCAAATCCTATTGTGGATTGGCCGGAAAATGTTGCGAGCAACTCGTCTGGTAGTGCGAAACCGTCGTCCGCAAGTAAACCCGAATCAATGGATGGCTTGGCTGTTCTTCTCGGCCTCATTCCGACGCTCCGAGTAATTATAGCGATGTGCGAAGTGGCAGGCCAAAGGTGGATCTAAGCTACCTTCCATTCTGTTAGAGGTAAATGGCACGCATGTGCCGGGGGTGACGCAGGCACATAGGTAATCCAGCGCTTAAGCAACAAAGAATACTTTGTGTATCTCGAGTGTCTTACGTCTGCCTTCCACTCGTGGTATGGCCTCATTCTAGTCATCTTTGCGCAACCACAATTCGATCTCATGAGGAATTGTTATACGCGTGTGCGGTGGCTACCATCTCCACCAGAAGATGTCCCGATGCGCAGCCACTTACCCATCGTTTTGTGTCAATGAATAGAAGCCCTGGCCGGGCAGAAAGAAAATCAAGAGGAGATTATGGCAGTTGCAACACTAACCCGAACCGACGAGCAACTTCAGCAGGATGTTCTTGCTGAGATGAGGTGGGATGCTCGGCTCCAGCCCAACGAAATCGGCGTGATTGTCAAGGACGGAGTGGTTACGCTTACCGGGTGGGTCGACTCTTACCTGAAGAAATGGACCGCGGAAGATGTAGCTCATCGTGTCACTGGCGTCAAGGCGGTCGCCAATGACATTGAAGTGAAGCTATTGAGCGAACGTACTGATCCTGACATTGCTGCAGCAGCCGTCCATGCGATTGAGTGGGATGCGGCTATACCGTCCGACAAGGTCCAGGTCACCGTATCTAAGGGATGGGTGACTCTCAAGGGAGAGGTCGAATGGCAATATCAAAAAGAAGATGCCGAGCGAGTTGTGCGCCGGCTGGCGGGAGTTAAGGGTGTAAGTAACTTAATTACTGTGAAACCGCGGGCAACCGCGTCAGAACTGAAGAAGAGGATTGAAGAGTCGCTCGTGCGTAATGCCCAACTTGATGCAAGCCGCATCACCGTTGAGGTCCAAGGGAGCAAAGCCATTCTGAAGGGAACAGTCCGTGCTTGGGTGGAGAAGGAAGAAGCAGAGCGGGTAGCATGGTCGGCTCCCGGCATTACTTTTGTCGAAAACCGGATCATGCTTGATGTTTGAGCCGGTTGCCACTCTATTCGCTTTTTAGCAATTGATTTCTTTGGCAGGAGTAACTCTCATGAGAAAAACCATAGTATCGCTCGTCATTCTAAGTGCAATGAATCTATGTTGGGCGGACACGGCGCGGGAAAAAGCTGAAGACCGTTTGCAAGCCGCAGCGAAGGTTTTGGAAGAAGTCATGAGTGCTCCCGACAAGGGGATACCGCAGGAAGTAGTGGAGCGTGCGAAATGTATCGCAGTCATTCCCCATGAGATCAAAGGTGGACTTGGTTTCGGTGCGCGATATGGGAAGGGTGTTGCGACCTGCCGGACCGCAAATGGATGGAGCGCTCCTGCATTTTTCACCATTACTGGCGGGAGTTGGGGTGCACAGATTGGGATCGAAGGTGTGGACAACGTGTTGATGATCATGAATCAAAAAGGTATGGATCGTCTTCTGTCGGATAAATTTCAGATCGGGGCAGATGCATCGGCGGCAGCAGGTCCAGTCGGTCGTCACGCCGCTGCTGGAACGGATTGGAAGCTGGAGACGGAAATACTGAGTTACTCGCGAGCCAAGGGGGCATTTATCGGTGCCACCCTGAATGGAGCGTATGTGCGACCTGACGCGGAATCCACGCTCGCTATCTATGGAAAAGAACTGACTCCGCGCGAAATTTTAATGGGGAAGGTCCCTCCTCCACCAGCAGCACACGTCTTCTTGGCTGCGGTGCAAAATGCAGAAGCCCAGGCCAGAAAGCAATCCTAGATTCCGCGGTGAGAAAAGACAGCTCCGTGGCTAGCCGTGGAGCTTCCTCTAGAAGTGACGCTCTTTGCCGAAAACCGTCTGCTGAAATGCGGCTGTATCACCAACGTTATACGATCGCGTTTGCCTGCCGGTAGTTCCCACTCTACTCAACTTCTAGCAAGCTCAATTCGGGCTGACGAGGAATTGCGATCTGCAAATCCGGTAATTAGCATTCCAGCCTTAGGAAAGAAGATCCCATCGTGGTCTTTCCGCGCACCTAGTACAATAGCAGTTATGTAGAAAGGAAATGCATATGCTGATTTCGATTGCCGCAGGGCGCTTTTTGGTAACAGGGGCTTTGCTTGCAGCATCGTTGCTGTTGTTCCCAGTATTCACGCTAGGAGCTGCGACACCGGTGCAGAGCGAAGAAAATTCGGAGGTCGCCCGGCTCCTCGCAGATGCCAGAGATAAAGCAGTTGTCTTAAGCCGGGATGCTGATGAGTTGGAGGCGCTGACACGTTCCAACGTGAGTTGGGAAAGTCATGCAGCCATGCTCGATACCATGAAGGACGATGTGAACGATTTGGCCCGGATCGTTGAACAGCTCAATGCAGCGCGGAGCTCAGCTTCGCCGTGGCAGCAACAGGCGATAGACCGCATGATTCCACTCATGAAGGAGTTGGCCGCTAATACAACGGCTGCGATCAATCATCTGAGGGAAAATCAAAGCCGCCCGACTTCTGGTTCATATACGGAATATCTGAAGGCTAACAGAGAGACGGCTCATGAGCTGGCCGATATGATCTCCTCGTTTGTGCAATATGGACAAACGAGAGCAAAGCTGGAGAAATTGGAGCAGAAGCTTGAGGTTGCAAATAAATAAAATTGTGCGGTCCTGCTGATGCGTGTGAGAGGCCGGTCCTTACTCTGATCGGCCTCTTTCGTTGCTCTGCTCGTTTACCAGAAATAGCGGAAGCCGAGAATGCAAATCCTGACCCTAGGTCTCAGGTCGTATGAACACTTCCGGCCTGGGAGAGGACATGCGTGTACGCGCTCGTTCGGAATGCCAAGTGTTTCTCTTGAGGAATTGTTACGACAACATACGGCGGTTAGCATCGTGAAGGTGAGATTCAACAGAATTACAACAACAATTTTGCTCGAAGGAGCCTGATATGAATAAGCTAATGTCCATGTCTCTAGCGTTTGTGCTCGGGATGTCCATGATTGCTGTAGCTCAGCAGACTACGAATCCGAACAGTAACCAAACCGGAAATGACCAGATGAGTCAGACCAATGCAAATGGGAATTCGAACAGCCAGCAAAAGGCTTCTGGAAAAGTCAGCAGTGATGGCAAGTCGTTTGTCAGTGACCAAGATAGTAAAAGTTGGACGGTAAACAATCCGTCCGCTTTGAAGGGCTACGAAGGTCAGCACGTAATGATGTTGATACACTTCGATCCTGATACAAACACGATTCATGTCGTCTCACTGGAACCGCAAGGCCAGCAAAGCCCTCAATAGCGCAATAGAAGCAGAGCTTTGACTTTTAACCTGCGAAATACGGGTGTCTCTCTCAACGTCGGACGAAGAGGGAGATGACAGGGTGCAGCATGGGGAAGACTTTATGGATTCCTCGGGCTATGCGCCCTGTCGACTCATCCTGAAAATGTTAGTGCGCCATTCCCTGCCGGGCCGCCGTCGTGAACGCGTTGCGAATGATGCAAAGTAATGTAAGAGGATCTGCGATGACATTGGATTGGACTTGAGCGATGGTTGAATTTGGCAGGACGTTAATTTTCTTCGCGGTGATTCTATTCGTGTTGGGCGTCCTGTTCTCGCTGCTTGGACGTACCAATCTGCCTATCGGCCGTCTGCCCGGAGATATTCTTTACCGCGGGAAAAATACAATCTTTTATTTTCCACTCACAACTTCGATCCTGGTAAGCGTGGTTCTCTCAGTGTTGTTTTCCGTGATTGGTAAATTGCGCCGTTGAAATCAACAACAACTCCATGGCTAGTGATCTCGCCATTAGCACACCTATACCAAAGTCATACAAAAAACCACGACTTGTTGGTAGAGCAAATCTACATCCCCTTTCGATGCGGTAGTTCGCTCTCATGAGGAATTGTTATTAGGGTCCGCGACCGCTAGCATTTTAATTAAGGAGCGACCTTATGGAGGTTGCACACGGTAAGCAACTCTGCTTCGAATTAGCGGCTATTTTGCGGCTGAAACGAATTGTATGGGATAGAGCGCCCCCGACTTCCACATTGCTGAAACCGACGGGTGCTTTTCAATGACTGTCCGGTAACAACTAGAGCACGCGATTTAGGAAGTCTCAAGTAGAGAATCTGGGCCAACTGAGCCAAGCGGGCGCGGTGAGATTGCGATGTGGAAATTAGATCTCATCGCGCCAGCCCAGTTTGCGTCATATACCGGAATCCAAAATCTGAAAATTCGAATGACCCTCAAGACCGCTGCAGACCGCACTCCGACGCTTCCCGCAACGATGAGGGCTGCCGCAATTGACCGCTTTGGTCCGCCGAAAGTCCTTACTGTCCACACCCTTCCGGTGCCGCAGTTTGGGTTACACGAAATGCTGATACAACTCTACGCCGCTGGAGTCGGTAGCTGGGATGCGTCGGTGCGGGACGGCTCATGGCGCCCGTACGGACGTCCCAAATTTCCGCTGGTGCCTGGTACCGATGGAGCGGGCGTAATTGTGGCGAAAGGCTCGCGTATTAGGGAGTTCCATGTTGGCGACAGGGTTTATGGTGCTCACTATGCGAATCCAAAAGGCGGATTCTACGCAGAGTTCACGGTTTTGGACGAGCAGCACGTGGCGCGGGTTCCGAAACGTTTGGATATGCTGCAAGCTGGAGCGGCGCCGGTGCCAGGGTTGACCGCTTTGCAGGGGATCGACGACCATCTGAATGTGCGTCGAGGAGAGACTGTGTTGATATTCGGCGCAACCGGTTCAGTAGGAACTCTAGCAATTCAGTTCGCAAGGCGACTTCATGCTCGCGTGCTGGCGACGGCCTCCGGCGGTGCTGCAGCCGCGCTGGTCCGAAAACTTGGCGCGAATAGCGTGATCGATGCTCGGAGCGCGGATGCCGCGGAGGAGCTTGAAAACCTTGCCCCTGATGGAATTGATGCTGTCCTTGCATTGGCGGGAGGGGAAGCGTTGGAAAGCCTTCTGCAGCACGTGCGAAAGGGCGGACGAGTGGCATATCCCAATGGTGTGGAACCAGAGCCCACCCGCCAAAGGAAATATCGAGTCATTGCCTACGATGCAGAGGTTAGTCCAGCAAAGTTCGAAGAACTGCAAAGTGCGGTGGATGAAGCACGGCTCCATGTGCCAATCGCGGCAACTTACCCACTGCCGCAGGCTGCGAACGCTCATATGCGGCTGGAGCGAGGTCACGTTCTCGGCAGACTCGCACTACGGATTCGAAGAAGTGGATAGATAAAAGAAGCGAGGTGAATAAATGGCTCAAATTCTTCCTAAGGGAACGGTCGCTCCAGACTTCACGCTGAATGTTACGCCGGATCAAAAGCTATCTTTGCGTGAATTGCGAGGCAATCCTGTGATCCTTTCGTTTTATCCCGCTGATTGGAGCCCGGTGTGCGGAGATCAAATGACTCTGTACAACGAAGTCCTCCCGGAGTTCAAGAAGCATGATGCTGAGCTGTTAGGCATTTCTGTTGATGGCGCCTGGTGTCATGCCGCATTTGCAAAAGACCGCCATTTACATTTTCCCTTACTGTCCGATTTTGAGCCGAAAGGCGCGGTCGCAAAACAGTACGGGGCATACCGGGACAAAGATGGTTTTTGCGAAAGGGCACTCTTTGTACTGGATAAAGATGGAAAAGTCTTCTGGAGTTATTGTTCGCCGGTTGCGGTGAATCCGGGAGCGGACGGCATTCTGCAAGCATTGGAAGAGCTTCCCAGACAAAAAGCTGCGTAAAAAGGACTAGTCATGAGCGTATTAAAAATTCCAGTTTCGTCGAATGACCACATTCAAGGTGATGAGCACGCCCCTGTGACGCTTTTGGAATACGGTGATTATGAGTGCCCACATTGTGGTCTTGCATATCACATCATCAAGTCGCTGCAGCGGCACTACGGGCGAGAGCTGAAATTTGTCTTTAGAAATTTTCCGCTTACTGAAATCCATCCGTTGGCCGAACCTGCGGCAGAGGCTGCGGAATTCGCAGGCGTACATGACCGCTTTTGGGAGATGCACGATGGCATTTACGAAAACCAGGACCGACTAGATATGCCTCTTCTGTTCGAGTTGGGGAGAGAACTGGAATTGCCGGCGCTCGGGCTTCGCAGCGCAATTGAGAACCACGATTTTGCGCAGAAGATCCGCGGCGATTTCTTGGGCGGCGTCCGCAGTGGTGTCAATGGCACTCCGACTTTTTTCATAAATAATGTGAGGCACGAGGGTTCGTACGATTTTGAAACTCTTTCCTCCGCGATTGACGCGTGGCTTTTACAACTCCGAACTGCTGCCTGATATGTCGGTCTAAATGCAGCGGGGAATTTTGTAGGGAGGGAACATGGCTCGCCGGGCTTTGCTGGGTTGGAGGTGCAGCAGTTGTGGTGAACTCATCACCAAGATCGAGGATGGATGGGTCGAATGGCTTGCCAGCGATGATGACCAGGGAACCGCAAATTTAAGAAGTCTACGGCTGGTTCATCGGTGGGTCGTCGAGTCTGGATCTTCCTCGCGACGTTATTGCCGATTCGATGACCGGCGCGAATTCCAGAAAGATCGCAGTATTGTGGAAGGACTGTCACTGGAGAGATTTGTCGGGCCTGACGGACTGATGCTTCTGCTGTCGTTTGTGGCCGACGGCGAAATGCCAACGGACGATATTCTCGAATTGACCAAGAGAGTGCAAATTCCGGGGTATGAGCAGGTGCGAGAGTTGATCCACGATGCAAGCACTGCGGGAGTAATTGCGCCTGTTATTGCGGACCGATATTACATTCAATCCGAAATCCAGGAACTGCTGAGGTGGGACGTGGATGAGATAACGCCAAGAAATCCTGCTGCGTAATGGCTGGCAAACGCAAGCCACGAACAACGATCAGAAATAACTGCCCTGTAGCTCAATGAAATTGCCAAAGTCACTTCTCTAACTCCACAGGGTTATCAGGCGGCGCGTCCATGTCGTTCGCGATCGGACAGGCGCTTCACGAACGCTTCATACTTTTCCTTGAATTTTGAGAATACAGACATCGTGTCTCCCGTACCTTTCAGCTGTTTTTCAAGGTTGGAAATGTCGTCGTTTAACGACGCGTATTCCGGATCGCTTCGACGCATAGCCTAATTCCTTCGACCTCTGTAGTTCATTTCTAGCTCTTTCCAAAGCGCTTTGCGCCGCATTCTTATCGCTTTGGCGTTTCGCTTGGGCCTCGTTGATTGCCTCGCGCGCAAGAAGCAGCGGGATCGGCGTAGTTCGATCGATAGCCATAAGGGTATTGAGAGCCGTTAGCAAAATAGTCTTGGCTTCTTGAGTCTTCTTCTGGTCTAGCAGGCGCGCGGCATCTTGTAACGCGGCCGGATAAGTTGCAAGGGGAAGGTTATATGTACGCACGCGGATTTCGCTCATGAGCGCGTGAAGTAAAACACGCGCAGTCGGAAAATCTTTATCGTCAACGGCTCGTGATGCGTCCTTTGCGAGGTCCAGAATCGCTTGAGGGTCTCTGCGGCGCGGTATCGATAACATCTACTTCCACACTCACCGGTATGAGGGCAGTTGACGGATTACGTGCCAGCAGAATATTGATCTTGCCAGTAGCGCGCTCAATGTCCGCAAGGGCTTCGTCGGTCTTGTTCGCCGCGATTGCCTTGATGGCCTTTTCCGTTTCGTCGACGGCAGCAAGGGCGTCCTTGTCTACAGTATTCGCGGCTTGTTGTTCAGCTTGTTTACGCTGTTTCTCAACTTCGGGCCGCGCTTGTGCCTGGGTATCCGGCTTTGTCGCGGACGAGGTTTCGCTGGAATTGTTCGCGTTCACAAGTGTGGCGAGCCCCAGACACAACACAACCGACATCCCTAAAACAGAAGCCAAAATCCCGATGATGTCTCTCATACAAACCCTTTCTCGCGTCCTGCTCAAACACTTCAGCTGAGAGAATCCTATCGACAGGAGATGCCGACAACAATTCCTCGACAGTGCGAGCTGCAAATCCTAAACCACACATATTATGAGGTTGGCTGAGTTTCTTAGACGCCCTTGGGGCTCTTGCGGTAGTGGGAAAGTCAGTGGATCGCTCTAGGACAAAGGACTAATGGGGCAGTCTGACCTTGGTCAGAACTTTCGATAAGCAGTTTTTTAGACGCCCCCTTCGTTCACTTGACGAATTGTTAACGCCACCCGCGCCCACTAGCATTTTGACTTAGGAGGCTGGAGTGCTTTCCGGCTCCTCTCAGTCCGCAAGATGATTCTTGGGCTGGAAAGGTTAGGTGTTTGCTGATCCGGCATTGTCAATTCTTAGGAAACAGTCTGCTGTAAGAAACGAAGGAGAACACATGAAGCTTCGATTCCGTTTTGCGATGTTTCTCGCTGTCCTACTGGCTGCAACCGTTAACGCATTTTCCCGTGAAATAAAATATGACTACGATCATCACGCCAATTTTTCCCAGTACAAGACGTATTCATGGGCCAAAGTGGACATGCCTGATCCCATATGGAATGACCGGGTCAAAGAGGCGGTCGATAAACAACTTTCGGCGAAAGGATGGACAGAGGTTCCGAGCGGCGGAGATGTTTCGATCGTTGCGGTTGGTACCACTCATGAAAAACCGACTCTGCAAACATTTTATGATGGTTTCGACGGATGGATGTGGGGCGGCTTTCAAGATGCAATGGCGACCACGACGGTGCAAAACTACGAAGTAGGAACATTGGTGATTGATATGTTCGACAGCAGAACTAAGAAATTGATTTGGCGAGGCTCAGCAAGTGACACGATTTCCGATAAGCCGGAAAAGAACATAAAAGATCTCGACAAGAGTGTGGAAAAGCTATTCAATCATTTTCCACCCCGCGCGTGAAGCCAGTATTTAGAGGTACGTTTATAAATTAGGTCCATTGACAAATTTGGAGACAACAAAATGGCCAAGATTATCGGCATTGACCTCGGAACAACGAACTCCGTGGTCGCAGTTATGGAAGGAGGAGAACCCAAGGTTATCCCCAACGAAGAAGGAGGCCGAACCACTCCTTCGGTCGTCGCTTTTACCAAGACTGGAGAAATACTTGTCGGTCAGGTAGCCAAGCGCCAGGCGATCACCAATCCCGAAAACACTATCTATTCCATTAAGCGCTTCATGGGACGCCGTTATGAAGAAGTGACGGAAGAATTGAAGATGGTGCCCTTTAAGGTCGAGCCTGAGGGAGACCATGTGGTGATCGTCGCTCAGGGGAAACGGTATACACCGCAGCAGATCTCCGCCATGATTTTGCAGAAACTCAGGAAAGCCGCGGAAGATTACTTAGGCGATAGCGTAAATGAAGCCGTGATTACCGTACCAGCGTACTTCAATGATTCGCAGCGCCAAGGAACGAAGGATGCGGGAAAAATCGCAGGGCTGGATGTGAAGAGAATCATTAACGAGCCCACAGCAGCCGCGTTAGCCTATGGCCTCGATAAGAAGAAAGACGAGACCATCGCTGTCTACGACTTCGGGGGTGGAACGTTCGACATCTCAATCCTCGAAGTCGGCGACGGCGTAATTGAAGTGAAAGCAACTAACGGCGACACCCATTTGGGCGGCGACAATATTGATCAGCGGTTAGTGGATTGGCTGATCGACGAGTTCAAGAAGGATGAAGGACTTGACCTACGCGCCAAGGGCAACGAGATGGCGCTACAGCGTCTACGGGACGCAGCTGAGCGCGCGAAGATTGAACTCTCCACTACGATGGAGACGGAAATTAATCTGCCCTTCATTACTGCCGACAGCAGCGGTCCGAAACACTTAGTTAAGAAACTGACCCGCGCCAAGCTGGAGTCCATGGTAGCGGATCTGATTCAGCGCTCCGTTCCACCCTGCCAGCAATGCATGAAGGACGCAGATGTGGACGCGAGCAAGATCAACGAAGTCGTACTGGTCGGCGGTCAGACGCGCATGCCGCGCATTCAACAACTGGTAAAAGAGCTTTTCGGCAAGGAAGGTAACAAGAGCGTAAACCCGGACGAAGTAGTTGCAGTGGGCGCTGCAGTCCAGGGCGGCGTCTTGCAGGGCGATGTAAAAGATATGCTTCTGCTCGACGTTACTCCGCTGACACTCGCGATTGAAACTCAGGGTGGCGTAGCTACACCAATGATTCCGCGCAACACCACGATTCCCACCAAGAAGACGGAAACGTTCTCCACTGCCGCAGATAATCAGACTTCAGTCGAAGTTCATGTTCTGCAAGGCGAGCGTCCTTTGGCTAGCCAGGATCGGACACTCGGTAAATTTCAATTAACAGGAATTCCGCCAGCACCCCGGGGTGTGCCGCAAATCCAGGTGACATTCGACATTGATGCGAATGGCATTCTTAATGTAAACGCCAAAGACTTGGCCACAGGTAAAGATCAGAAAATCGCGATTACGTCGTCCTCAGGTTTAAGTAAAGAGGATGTCGAGCGGATGGCGAAAGAGGCGGAAGCCCATTCCGCGGAAGATAAGGAACGGCGCGAACAAATCGAATCCAAGAACCAACTGGATTCATTGGTCTACAGCGTAGAGAAAATGCTACGCGAAAATGGTGACAAGATTTCTGGATCGGACCGCGCCAATGTTGAGAACGCGATTGCGGACGCGAAGAAAGCACTGGAATCCAGCGACAAGCGCACTATGGACCAGGCACGCGAGCGGCTAACTCAAGCGTCTCACAAATTAGCGGAGGAGATGTATAAGGCGGCTCAGCCGCAAGGCGCAGGCCCAAGTGCCGGTGCAGGTCCAGCTCCTGGTGCTGACGGTCAGAGCAAGAAAGATGAAGGAGTGGTGGATGCCGAATACGTGGATGTCGACGAGCGGAAGTCGGCTTAGGTTTGCGAGCTAGTTCTAGCTAAAGGACCGCAGCCAGATGACCTTGCTGGACAGTACATTTTTCTACGCCTCTCCTCCAACTGAGAATGCCTTGCGAGCACTGGACCGAATTCGCGAAGTGTATGGGTTTCGCCAAATCTCTTTTAACGAGAATGCGCGTGCCATTTGGGTGGAATATGACGCCTCTCATCTAACCGGCAGTGATATTGAGGCATTGTTGCGGGATGCCGGAATCCAGCTTTGCTCCTCTAATTTCGCAAAGACGAACATTAGTCAGAGGCCAAGTTGAACGGAAAACAAGAGCCCGACCCAGATCTTCGAATTACTAGAAGAGAAGAGCAAGGAAAATCTCTGGAAGAGAAGGAGCCGGATCTTCGAACGCTTGCTACTCAAAAAAACAGGGAAGAGTTCTTCAAACAAATTATTCCGCTGCTATCCCCTCTTAAGGACTACATCAAACGGCGCCTTCGGATTGCGTACCTCACCCTGGAGATACGTACTCCCGTTTATACCAGCGGCGACATTCTCGACGACGTGGTCTTAAGGGCGTATGACAATTTTGAACGAAAACCAGAAAATTTGAGTTTGGAAGAGTGGTTATATCGGCTCGCGAATGATGCTTTGGAAAAATACCTTCACAAGCGACATTCAATAGAAGGTCGTAGGCGCAGTTTCGAGACGTTAGAACAAGAAGAACGCCGCACTCTGGAAGAAGACCCAATCACTGGCGATGCCGATGGAGAGATTTGGCTTCCGGAGGAACTGGACGACAGCGAGTATCCAGCTCGCGAATTCACGGCGCCGGCTGACACCGATGATCCGGAGAAACAACTGGAAAGAACTGAACAAATGCAGCTAGCACTGCAGGCTCTGTCGCGAGTGCCGGAGCAAGAGCGCGCTGTATTTGAGCTCATGGTGCTTCAAGGATTTTCGAAAGAAGAGGTGGCGAGGATATATAACATCAGGCCGGATGAGGTGCAGCGCGTCGTGGACAGGGTTCGGGCTCAGGTACGCAGTGAAATGAAGGAAGCATTAGAAGGAGGAGAAGGCACCGATAGGAAGACTTCGTGAATCGAAAATCAAAAATAGTCACGCGGCAAGCGTCGTTGTGGACCTTCTATGAAGCCCGTTTTAGCTGCCTTGCTGCCTCCATCATTCCGTGCAGGTGAGCTGCCGCCCGTTCGACATCATAATGTTTGTATTGTCCAGCCCGGCTTTCGGCAGACAGAATTGCACAACGGTGAATTGTCTCGAAATCACCGTAGGGGAATCGATACCTCTTCTTTGTATGTTTGTCTTGCTCATCGTCGATTCCTAAATGCCATTTCCCGTATTCATCGTATCCGTGCAAGCGAATAAACTCGTTTTCTTCCTCGGCTGAAGGCTGGTCCTCGCTCCAGGCATCCCGGTCATCAAATGTAACTTTTCCTTCGTTGATGAGCTTTTGCCCATGCTCAAATGCGCTTCTGTTTAATCTAACTGCCATAATGTTGGCCCTCTGACTAGACCACTACGAAACAAATTAGCTAACGAAACACAACATAAATTCAACGTGCTGAACCCGAACAAACTAGCGTCCAGTTCCTACGTATAGCAGAAGACCCGGTGCGTCGCGCTAGTCCAGAAGTGGTACAACCGCCTCCTGCCCTCATCTGATGGTTAACTCCTTCTCCCGAAGAATTGTTCCAGCGATGGGCAATCGCTAGCATCCGAAACTGAGAGGCGGGTGGCCATCGCTCGCTCGCCCGCAATGTAAATACTGCCCAGTATCAGGTGGAGCTTACCTCAGCCGGGAACCAACGACGTTCCCATGAAAATTCCGGAACGGCATGAACTCGCAAATATCCATCTCCGAAAACGAACTGGTGGAAATTTCTTCGCCGTACCTGGAGCCGCGAATTGCCTGCCGGTCACAGGCGCCTCGTCACGTCAGCGACAATCTCACCTTAATTGATGGCAAAACATTTCTTTCCACCACGCTCGCGGGAGACATTGTTCCATCGATTGCACCCGATGTTGGATTTTTTCATAACGATACTCGATTTCTGAGCCATCTGGAATTGTGTGTGGGAGGCCATCAAACGCTTGTGCTCTCTTCCAACACCGAAAACAGTTTCCTCTCTCAAATTGAATTAACCACCGGAAATATCACATTAAGAGAGTCGCTTGATCTTGTGGAGAATACCGTCCACATCCGACGGCAACAGTTGCTCAAAGCTGAAATGTTCTTCGACCGGTTCAGCTTTCTCAACTTCAATTTGTATCCAGTGGACCTTTCGGTGGAGCTATTCCTCGACGCGGACTTTGTGGATGTATTTCAAGTGCGTGGCATACCGCGAAACGAACACGGACAGTATTTCCGTCCAGTGCCGCGCAACCAGAGTTTGGCTTTCTTCTACCGCGGACTGGACGGTTTATTGCGGCAGACCTTGGTCGAGATGAGTCCTAGAGTAGCGAGCCTTAGCGAAAGAAGCGCACGCTGGGATCTGACACTAGCGTCTCGGGAGCAGTTGCAGATCGAGGCGACAGTTACCGCGATTACAGAGGAGAGGAGTAGCAGAACGAGCTGCGATTTCAGTACTTGCTTGCGCCAGCGTCGTGATCGGAATATCGAGTGGGGACGTGAGTCGACACGTTTCCGTAGCAACAGTGGCATCTTTGACGCTGCTCTGAATACCGCCATCAGTGATTTCCATGCGCTCCAGGTCCGAGACGGCAGAGAACATGTTATTGCGGCCGGAATTCCATGGTTTGCCACGGTCTTTGGTCGCGATTCGATTATTGCCGCCTATCAGGCACTTTCACTCAATCCGCAATTGGCTATTGACACTCTCCGAGTGCTCGCCCGCTATCAGGGCAAGGAATACAACGACTGGCGCGATGAGGAGCCTGGCAAGATTTTGCATGAGTATCGCGAAGGTGAGATGACGCGTGCCGGAGAGATGCCTTTCGGTCCTTACTACGGTACAGTCGACGCCACGCCTTTGTTCCTGATCCTACTGAGTGAAACCTATAACTGGACCGGAGACGAAGTTCTGGTTCGCGAGTTGCTGCCTGCAGCTTACGCAGCACTCGATTGGATCGATCGTTATGGAGACCTCGACGGCGATGGTTTAGTCGAATATGCGCGCCGCTCACCAAAAGGATTGCTAAACCAGAGTTGGAAAGATTCGTGGGACGCCTACATACAGCGTGACGGAACGATCGCACCTTCGCCGATTGCTCCAATCGAAGTTCAGGGATACGCTTACGACGCCAAGCGTCGAATGGCATCTCTGCTGCACAAATTCGACGATTCAAGGAGAGCTGACCAGTTAAAGAATGACGCCACGGAATTAGCTAAGCATCTGGAGCAAGCTTTTTGGATGCCACAACGCAACTTCTATGCCATGGCGCTAGACGGTAATAAGAAGCCACTGGATGTCATCGCTTCCAATCCCGGTCATCTTATGTTCTCGCAAGCGATCGGTAAGGAACACGAGGCCATGATAGTTGATCGCATGATGAGCGAAGACATGTTCACTGGTTGGGGCTGGCGGACGCTGTCGCGACAGGAGCCAATTTTCAATCCTCTCAGCTACCACCGTGGCTCCGTCTGGCCACACGACAATTCTCTTATTGCACATGGCATGGCGCTGAGCGGGCTTCGCAAACCTGCGATTGAGATTCTCACTGCATTATTTCAGGCTGCACTTAGCTTCCGCGATTATCGGTTACCCGAGCTGTTCTGTGGCGTTCAACGACGGGAACATGACGAGCCGGTGCATTATCCAGTTTCGTGTTCTCCGCAGGCGTGGGCATCAGGCGCATGGTTCTTGATTCTCACCTCGGTGTTGGGCATTCGAGCTAGTGCGCCACGCAAAGAGCTGACGATCGTAAATCCACGGCTGCCGGAGTGGCTGGACTACTTAGCTATTCGGAACCTTCGTGTTGGCAATAGCCGCGTGGAATTAGATTTCAATCGCTACCATGAGCGCACTTTCTGCAACGTCGTCGATGTCGAGGGAGAGAGGCTCTCGGTCAATATGACATTCGAGAAAGAAATCTGATCTGTGCCTGGCACGGTTGCCCCCATCAGAGGCGAACCACTTAAGGATGTTGACCGGCGCATCCGGAACGCTTCTTCCGATGTCATGGGGAACCGCAGCAGACCTTATATTGAGTTCAAACATGTTTCCATATCGTTTCATGAGACGCCAGTTCTCAACGACGTGAGTTTTTCTGTTTTGGAAGGGGAGACGGTCTGCATCTTGGGTCGTAGCGGAGTAGGCAAGTCAGTTTCCCTGCGAATTATCATGGGTTTTCTCAAGCCGGACAGTGGAAGGGTCATCACGGCTCAGGAGGACATCACCGACTACTCAGAAGAGGAGCTGCAACGGGTCCACAGGAAAGTCACGATGGTCTTCCAAAACGGAGCACTATTCGATTCTTTGACAGTCGCCGAAAATATAGCCTTTCCATTGATTGAGAAGGGAGAGCTCAATGAGAAACAGATTGAGCGAAGCGTGGATGAATTGTTGGATCTGGTGGGAATCAAGGCTCTGCGTGATTTCTTGCCTTCTGATATTCCGACTGGCATGAAACGCTCTGTTGCTATTGCAAGAGCCTTGGCTGCGAAACCCCAAGCCGTACTTTACGACGAGCCCACCACAATGGTGGATCCGTTAATGGCACGTCGGCTGACTGATGTTATCAAGCGGCTGAATCGTCATCTGAAGTTGACAAGTGTGGTCGTTACCCACGACATGAGGCTAGTCGAGAAACTCGCCAACCATATAATTTTCCTGGATCGAGCCAGGATTATTTTCGTCGGGACGGTAGCAGAAATGGAGCATTCAACCGAGCCACTCGTACAACAGTTTTTGGAGCTTGATCGAATGGACTTTCGCGCGATGCTCAAGGTAATAGAACCAGACCACAACATGGTCCGTTGAGAGGGCAATAGTTCCAGCTTCTCACAACGCTAGCTAAGCAGAGGTTCGTTAGATACCCTTAGACTGAGGTTGAATCTTTGATCCTCTCCAAGGGATATGTTCGAAGTCCCAGACCTGGTGTGGGTAGTGGTAGGGGTAAAGATCGCGAATAAAGGGATTGGGCCGCAATTGTCGAGGATGCACGGTCAGACTGACGTAGTGCATGGCTAACATTCGATGAATTATGATGTCGGTAATTTCAAAAGAATTGAACCCAGATTTGCGGACGGCGTCCATTATCTTTTGAGTGCATTATTTATTCTAGGTCGCTTGCCGACATTGACGGTACCGCCTTTCACTGGCGGCTCGATGTAAGAAAAGCTCCAGCCAGTTCGTCGCGCCAAAAGCTCAAGTTCGTAGGCGGTAGCGTCCAAGACCTTCTTCCAGTCACCGCACTCCTCGATGCGAAAGTAAAACCAAGGTGGCAAAAGGACGTCATTTCTGATTAGCACAGTCCCAATTGAGATGGCGTGGGGTTGGCGAGACTTTCCCTTGCTGTCGTCGTGGTTTGAATTTGTCTGCATACATCTTCTCGGGTAGTTGATAAATCGTAGTGACGAGGCATGGTTGTGACAATTCCCGATAGATAAGGATTGAGGCTCCGAAGTAGCGCATAGATCCGATTGTTTCTCAAATCATAGAAGCGGATAAAACTTTGGCCGTATGTGCGGTATTCCTTCTCGTCTTACCCAAAACGATGGATTCCCCTTCTTCATTCCCAGGCGTAGGTTGGCAAGAGTAGCCAGCAACATTACCGATAGCGAGATGAAAACTGCACGTATGTCTCGAGTTCACCGGCCGATTCTATTTTGTCTAATATTGTTGCTGCCTTTTGCAGCGGCACTCGGCCAACAGAATCCTCCCGCGCGAGTTGCACGTATCAGCTACTTGAAAGGCCGCGTTTCTTTTTTGCCCGCTGGCCAGGATCAATGGAGCGAAGCCGCGCTGAACTTTACTGTGACAACCGGAGATCGTATTTATACCGATAACGACGCTCGCGCAGAACTCGAAGTTGGACCTTATACAGTTCGCTTGTCGAGCGCGACCGATTTGACAGTCACCAATCTGAATGATCAGATCATGCAACTTGGCCTTAACCAAGGTACGCTGCGGACTACTGTGTTTCGATTTCAATCTGGCGACAACATAGAAATTGATACGCCCAACGCCGCTCTCACACTTCTTGATCAGGGTACTTACCGCGTAGATACCGATCAGGATGGCGGCAGCACAGTAGTGACAGTAAACAGTGGCAGCCTGGAAATAAACGGAGGAGGAGTGTCTCAAAGACTGCAAGCTGGTGAAGCTGTTCAGTTGACAGGGCAGGATCCAGTTCAAGTTGAATCGATTCCATTGCCTACGCCGGACAGCTTCGACGAGTGGAGCTTGGAGCGCGATCAACATCTAGCCTCTTCAGCGTCGGCGCAGTATGTGAGTGCGGGCACTCCCGGATATGATGACCTCGATGACTATGGACGCTGGCAAGTTGTCGCCGACTACGGACCTGTTTGGTATCCCGTTGGAGTTCCCGTGGGATGGGTGCCTTATCGCTTCGGTCATTGGGCCTGGATTGATCCGTGGGGATGGACTTGGGTTGAAGACGAACCCTGGGGCTTCTGTCCATTTCATTACGGCAGATGGGCTTACATCGGGGCGGCATGGGGATGGATACCTGGACCACTGGTTCCTCTGCCCGTCTTTGCGCCGGCGTTCGTAGCATTTATCGGAGGGGCAGGTTTCTCGATTGGCATTGGCGCAGAATTGGTAGGTTGGTTCCCACTAGGACCAGGAGAACCGTTTTTCCCCTGGTATCACTATAGTGGTGAATATCTGCGCGTTGTGAACATCACGAACATTCGAAATGTCACCAATATTACGAACATCACGAATATTACAAATATCAAGAATGTTCACTACGCGTACCGAACTATCGCGGCGACCGCCGTGCCCAAAGACGTTTTCCGAAACGGACAGCCAGTCACTCCCCACGTGGTAAGAGTCAATCCTCAGCAACTTGCCAAAGCAGAGGTCATTCCACATCCCGGAGTTAATCCGACTCCTCGGGCCGCCGTGCCTGGTCCGACCTGTTGCGCCTCCGCCAGTCCGTCCCCAACGCAGCGTGCCTCTTAGAAGTTTGACTCCTGCCCGAACCGCCCCGGGTGTAAGCGCTCGCCCAGCTCCGCCGATTGCAAGAGGTGTGCCTCCCGCGACCGGGCGGATTCCTGCACCAGGATCGCACGTTCCTGTCCCACGAACCGCCTCGCCACCATTGGTCGCAAGAACTCCTCCACCGCCGCCAATGGTGCCTTTTGTACAAAGACATCAAGCGATGATCGACCATCCGGGGCGGCCGCTCGAACCACCACAGCTCGACAATCTGCGAGAAGGAAGACCGGTAGGCCCGATGTTGGATAGGGAATTTCCACCACACGTGGGCCCAATTATTCCAGAACGGCCTGCGCCACCACCTCCACGATTGGCAAAACCGGGCAGGCCGTAGATAGGCATACAGATTTTCATGATTGTGTCAGCCTGGGGACGCTTAGGCCTTAATACGAACTCCGACTTCATCGAGATGCTGCAATAGATCGAGCGGATCTTGATATACGCGATAGGCACCAGCACGTTCAAGTTCGTCTTGCCCATATCCGCCGGAAAGAAGGCCGATTCCGAGCGCTCCTGCTCGCTGAGCAGCAAGCAGATCCCACACGCTATCTCCGACTACGATCGATGTGCTGATGTTCACTCCTAGGCGTTCGGCTGCAGCAAGAAATAAGTCGGGATCAGGTTTCGCAAACTCCACTTGGTCGCGCGTGATTACCGGACCATCAGGGTTAATTCCCACGACCTCAAGAGTTTTTTGTGCAAAATCGATTCGTCCACTTGTGGCAATTGCCCAGGGAACGCCAATGGCGGTCAGAAGAGCCAACAGATCCTTTGCGCCGGGCAATGGTCGAACCTGCATCACCAGACGCGCGTATGCTTCAGCATGGGAGCGCTGGAGCTGTTCTGCCTGCTCTGCTGTTACAGGCCGTCCCGTTTCCCTGAGCAGGTTGTTGACGAGCAGACCGCCGCTCATCCCTATGCGCCGGTGTATTCGCCAGACCGCAAGCTCAATACCACAGGACTCCAAAGCTTCTCGCCATGCCAGCACATGCTGGTAGACGCTATCGACCAGTGTGCCGTCCAAATCGAAAAGAAAAGCAGGCGGCTTTCTGGACGTCGTCATTTGTATGGAGTCGTTCCTTTATAGGTTATCGCGGGGTCGGTGAAAGGGATTCTATCTTGCCAGGAATAATTTATTACAAGAAGGTTCCACGGAATTGCTGGCTGTCCGTGGCCGGCTCCGGGAGGTGAGCCCTACGAGCGAGTTGGCGCCACGGACGACCAGCAAACTTGTTTCCACCGTTCAGGCAGCTTTCTGCGACGGAGTCTCGCTTTTTGTGGATTGAGACTCAGTCTTCCCACTCTGTCCACGAGCCTGCTGCGAGGCAGATTGCGCGGCCTGCGATGATGTCGACGGCTGCTGCGATCCGCTTGCTTGGACCGGAATCTGCCGTCGATTACTTTGACTTTCTGACACTGGCACACTGATCTGTAATACCCCATCTCTAAATTCCGCACGGGCCTGGTCCGGATTCGCCCCATCGGGCAGTGGAATTTCCCGATAGAATTGCCCATATCTGAGTTCTGTCCTTCTAACGCCACCTTCATCTTGCTCGCGTTCGACTTGGCGTTCGCCTTGAATAATGATGGCGTCATCATCTATTTCGACGGTGATGTCTTCATCTCTAAGCCCGGGCAGCTCAGCCGATACCACAAGGTTGCCGTCCCGGTACGCCACTTCGATTGGGGGCACCCAAAGGGTACTGCTTAGGTCGTCCCTCTGGCCGGAGCTACTTCTGCGCCCTGGGGAAGAAAATGCTCGATTCAATTCCTCTTGCATCCTTCTCATTAAAGAGAACGGATTGATCATGTCGAATGAATCCGTCCACAGTGATGGTAGGTTGGACGTTGTACTCCTCCGCGTCAAATCAGTCTGCTGGCGTCCTTGCCCTTCGCCCGATGTTTTCTGTGTTGTTGTTGACGATGATTGGTTTTCTTTCTGCGCTGACATTATTTACCTCCGCGTCGATAATCTGAAATTGTGAAATAGACAAATGACTGATGAAATACGTTTGTGAGATGGGAACCAACATCGCTGGTGGTACCCGTTGGTCGAGAATAAAAATTCTTTTTGCTCTTCACAGCCCGAAAGAACCCGCTGTCATAGATCTGCCCTTCATTCATTAAACTGCTCGCAGATGAGATCGACTCTGCGGATGTACGCTTCGAAGACCAAGCGCAAATACTATGGATGACCAGCCGCGTAAAACCAGTGAAGTTCCTAAAGCCAAACCAAAGAACCAAGCTGCCCACCACGGCCAGGCTGCCCATAGCAGGATTGCGAACAGGAGCGTGACGCTGCCATCGAAGGCAACCCATCGCCATCCTGGGAATTTGAATACAAATGCCGCAATGATCCGAAGAAGACCGACAACAATGAAGATAGAGCCAAAGAGTAGCGTCCAGGCAAAAGGTTTCGTAGCAGAACCGGTGGCCATGAGCAATCCGATGGGTATTGCTGCTATACCCGCAATAATATGCAGGAAGAATCCGAGCGGCTTGCGAAATTGAAAGGCCTGAACAGCTTCCAGAATTCCACTTACAACCAGAATCCAGCCGAACAGCATCACTGCCGCCGCAACAGATACGTGCATCGTACTGAGGGCGACGATCCCGAGAATGACCTCAGCAGTCCCGAGTTGGGCGAGCCGTCCCCACTTTTCACGTAGTTGCATATAGTCCGGAATTGCGTTCATGTCCGCTCTCTACGCTTTCAGGTTCCCTTAAGTGAAGAACGCTAGTGATCGCAGTCGCAGCCGATGACTGGATGCTAGCCACGGGCCATGTCAGTGACAATTCCTCGTGCGATGGAATTCGGGTTGCGACGCGGGGCAAAGGAACCACTAATCCTCATGTAAGAAAAACTTGTACGCCATCCGCGATACCTGCATCTATGCTTCCGGTATTACTTCCGTAAGGTGAATTTCTACTTCGAGGATGTGAAACTGAGGAAAAGCCATTTCTGCGCTCTCAAGAACAAGAATGACTCACTTCCCCACAGTTTCGCTAGCGACTCCAGCCGCAGTTCGCCGCATTGTCCGGCAAGTCGAGCGCAATCCCCAAGTAAGGCGTCAGGTGTTCCGGGAAATCGCGGAAAAGCCAAAATTGCAGCGAGAGATAATGGCCCTTATTTCGAAGAGTTCCGAATTGCGTGGGAAATTAATCGCAGAGCTTGCGAAAAACCAACAACTTCGACGAAAACTCTTGAAGCTCGCAGACTGTTAGATACGATTTGTTAGATACGATCGCATGTCCGCTTAAACCTCTACGGCGGCCCCTTCCTGGACAACCCAAGGAACATAGCTAGACTAGATCTTCTCTATCTTGCGGATGCTAGTTATGTCGGACGGGCCGGTGAAATACATACAAGTTCTTCTGGTCGGAAGTTGTAACTAAATTCATGTTCCTGTTCTTGGCTGCGCGATGCACAGCCGAGCGAAGGTCCGCTTTCTTAACTCCCGCTTCCACAAAGTTTATTTTGAGAGCACTGTGTTCATCAAGCTTCTTAAGATCGCTTAGGATTTCGGAAGTAATCCTGCGGTGCCTACCATTGCGATTACTCGTCGCTGTCGTGAGTGGAACGGCGGGGAAGTGAAGAGATACTGCTTTCTTTTTTGCTCGTTTCATCGCTGAAGCCACCTTAACTTTGGATACCGCGGGCTCATAGCACACCGGAATCGTAAGTCTCGTATTGTAAAGTTACGTGACGAATAAGGGCTGCCGCAAGATTCTACTAACGTATCACAAACATATTCCAGCGATCCATTTTAGGGAAGGGTATTATTTGCTAATTCATTGCGGGCCGCTCATATGAACTCATCTAATCTCAAGTCTTTTGACATTGGTGTCCTCCCAATCGCAAGAGGAACAGACAAGCGAATTATCTTTTTCCGGAAGAAGCAAACCATTTTCTCGCAGGGCCAGCGCAGCGACGCGATCTTTTACATTGAAAAAGGTAGCGTAAAGCTGACGGTCAATTCGAAGCACGGAAAAGAAGCCGTCGTAGGTATCTTCCATGCGGGGCACTTCTTCGGGGAAAGCTGTCTTGCGGAGGCAGAGCCGCCGGTCCGCTTCCATAATGCGATCGCGCTTTCGGACATGCGTGCTGTGAAAATCGATGGTGATGCCATGAAACGCACGCTGCTTGCGAGTGGCACTGTCTCCTACGCTTTTATTGCATATCTTCTTGGGCGCTATGCGCAAATTCAGGAGGATCTCGTCAACAATCTTTTAAGCTCCAGCGAAGAACGGTTGGCTCGGGCTCTTGTCTACCTGGCTCAATACGGCAAGGAGACGAAGGGCGAGAGTGCTCCACGTCTGAGTCAGCAGACACTCGCTGACATGATTGGGACAACTCGGCAACATGTAAATCACTTGATGGTGCGGTTCAGAAAACTAGGACTGGTTGAGGGCACTTCCGGCTCAGAAAGTCACAAGCCATTGCGGGACAGAGCTGCGAATGAATAGGCAAAGCGGGCTTTCTGGCGAACCCGCAAATACTTGACAGTTTGTGTCAATTTGTTGACAGCCATGAATCATTTTCTAGGTAACACTTTTGCTATAACCCCGGATATCAAAGAAGGTGAGTGATGGCTTTCAGCCGATCGCACAATTGTCCACTTAGCCTTTCCACAAAAGAGGATCCTATGAATCTGCTATTTCGTGTGTGCGTGCAAAAAGTTTATGGAGCAGCTGGTAATTCTTCAACCTTCAACTTTCTTCCCACTAGTTGGTGCTAGTTGAGCGTCGGCTAAGTCAGCAATCTCTTTTAGGAGCATGCAAGCTAAAGTACTCAGGGGTGGTGTTTTCCTTCGGTAAGAGCAGAACCGATTCTGAGCTCCCAGCATCACATGCAGCGTAATCGTCATATTAGCGTCTTCTGAACTTGTCCTTGAGATCGAGTGTCAGAAGTTTAAGAGCAGAAAATTATGCCTATGGCTCCGAGAATTATTGATCAGCTTTCTATAAGCGGACGTACTCGAGAGGGAAGAAATTCGGGCACGTCCGGATCTCAATCTGTTCCGACTTCGGCAGTGCGTGAAAGCTTGGAGAGTAGGCGAGAACCGTATGCGCTCCCCCAGAACGGCCAGCCTGCTTCTGATCCGGACGAAGGACATGAGACCGCCTTTGACCGTTCTGGCGCGAACGAGGCCAAGCTGTTCACACTGCTGGTTGCGGACGATCATCCTGTAGTGCGAGAGGGACTCATAGCGTTGATCAGCCGTCAAGGTGATATGCGGGTCATCGCGGAGGCAAGCAATGGGCACGAAGCGGTTGAGCGATTTCTTGCGCAACGTCCAGATGTATGTCTGCTTGACCTGAGAATGCCGGAGATGGATGGGATCGATGCCGCGATTACGATTCGCGAACAAGTCCCAGCGGCGCGCGTCATTATTTTGACCTCTTACCAAAGCGAAGAGGAAATATACCGAGCGTTACGTGCTGGAGTACAAGGGTACGTTCTCAAGGATGCCCCGGTGGCACAGCTAACTGATTGCATTCGTACCGTCGGCTCCGGGGGCAAGTGGATCCCTCCCGGGGTGGGAGCGAAACTAGCAAAGCGGGTAGCGACTCGGCCCTTAACGACTCGAGAAACAGCCGTTTTGCGAACGATGGCGGCTGGCAAAAGCAACAAGGAAATCGGAGTAGCCTTGAATATAAGCGAAGGCACAGTCAAGGTGCATGTAACGCACTTGCTTGAAAAGTTGCAGGTTACTGGACGTACAGAAGCAATAGGAGTGGCCGTGAAGCGGGGTCTTGTACAGATGGAGTAAGCTCGGCGCGGCCACACAGACAAATTGTTTTCATCAAGAATGCTGTTTAAGGACTGTTATGAAATCCAGCCATTCGTCAAACGTGCTCTCAATTGATAGTGCGGCTCCCAGCCGATATGTTCCAGTAGACGGCGGTCCACAGCACGGATCGACGCGTTCATCCCTGACACCGTCCGGAATGTATCGCTCCGAGAGCGCCTGATGGAGATGATCTTTCGCCAGGCGCCACAAGGAATCATCGTCTGCGACTCGCGAGGGAAAATAACTCTGGTCAACACTGCTGCAAGAGAATTAATGCAGAAAGATACAAAGACAACATTGCTTAAGTATGCGCCGGGACTACGGGGGGAACTGTTCGACCCGAGAGGCCGCCGCATCCTGCCGGAAGAATCGCCTTGCATGCGAGCTCTACGTGGAGAAACCACGATCGACAGAGAATGCCGGGTGGCACGATTCGGAAATGCTCGAGACATTTTGTTCAGTGCCGCTCCTGTTATCTGCGGTGATCGTGTTGCTGCCGTAATCGCTATTGTCACTGACAATACCAAACATAAGCGAGAGCAGTTGTCCCTGCGCGAGTCGGCAGTGTCTAGGGAGCGGAGGCGTATGGCGGCGGATCTCCACGACACCTTTGCGCAAAGTCTAAATGCGATCGTGCTGTTGTTAGAAGCTGCTGAAGTTGAACTTCCGACAAATCTGGAAGATGCTCAGCAGCATTTTCGACGAGCGCACGAAGTAGCTCGAAACTGCCTGGTGGAAGCGCGGCATTCGATGTGGTCGCTTTCTCATGACTCACTAGAAAATGATCAACTGGCTCCGGCATTGTCGTTCTTGGCAAAGCAGCTATTCGCAGGAACGTCAGTTGAAGTGCAGCTCTCTCTCCAGGATAAGTCTGTCGCGATCTCCCCGGAGGTGCGGCGTGAGATCTTGAGGATTGCGAGGGAAGCTCTCGCAAATGTGCTCAAACACGCGAAAGCAACCAAGGTCCACGTCGGATTGTCTTATAAGCAGCAAGACCTGCAACTACGTGTACAGGATGACGGCCGGGGGTTTCCTGGAACTTCAACCGCGAGCGCAAATGGCAACTACGGTTTGGACAACATGCGCCGGCGCACCGAACGTTTGGGAGGGAAATTCGCTATCAGCAGTCGTCCGGGCCGGGGAACTAACGTAATGGCTTCGCTACCGCTTCCGACCAAAGTTTTGCAAATGGAACGTAGGAGTTCGTCACCAGGAGCGAATTGATCGTTCATCTTTGGTTTCCGACCGGTTGGAGGTGGAAAAGTTCTTGAAGGTAAATCCACAAGTCGTATGCGGTTATCTGACTCCGGCTGAATCCGCTTTTACACGACACGTAGAAAATCAGGTTCGTTCAGACGAGGAATTGTGACTGCTGCAGCGGAGCGTCTAACATCAACAATACTTTAAGAGAACCTCAGAAACCAGATGTGAGGCGGCTTGCTGTGAAGACGTTGTCGCTACATAGAACCAAGAACTTGCTCCAGAATCACTGAGAAACAGCCATAAGGTTAGAACCGGAATACTACTAATCAAAAGCGGGCCTTTAACAACCTGATGGACCAGATCTGTGGCAAAAGAGGAGGTCAATTGTGAGCACTAACATCGTGAGACTGATCGGAAATATCAGCGAGATCTCCCGCGCGGGACTCTATTCGGATAGTCAAGAGCGAGTTACCGTCTCCGTCGAAGGCGCCGAGCCTCTTTATGCTGAGCTTCGTTTGCCCAACAAACAAGGCTGGGCTGTCGGCCAGCGTGTGATGGTTACGATTGTGCCTACTGCAAACCAGATATGGAATGGCGCTTCGTCACAGGACAACCCGAATGTTCTTCTGCGCAGATCGGGTTAGCGGCACATCGATCCAAAATTGACTCGGACCCCTTTACGTCGAAGAAGGAGGCAACCCACATGCGGAAACTGCTTCAGCGGACGTCGTTGCTTCGCGCCTTGAAGGGCCCACCTATTATCTCCTCACAGGACATCAAGAACTTGGTTAAGCAGGAATATGACAATCCCGTCATTAGCCTCTACATGCAACTCGGCCCACAGAAAGTAGTACCTAAAGAAAAAGCGCCACTTCGAACCTTCCACTCTATGAAGAGAGCGGCAACTGACAAACACAAGGACTTAATTAAGGGACTCTCGCGCGAGCAGCGTCAAGTGTTCGCCCATGATATGCAAGAAATGGAAATGTTCATGGCGGAGTATTTTGTGCCTGAAAATCTGCGCTCGCTCATCATCTTCAAGTCCGGTGAGCAGCTGAACCGGATCATCCGGCTGCCGGTCCGCGCTGCCGATATCCTGGTTATCGACCCGGATCCTTACATTGTGCCCTTGGAAGAAGTGCTTGAAGAGAACGAGAAAGTGTTACTCGTCGAGGTTACGAAAGAAGAAAGCCAATTTACAACTTACCATCTCGGCTACAGTCAGGACGTCGGCAGGATTCAATCGTTCGTGCCAAGTGACACTGTCGACGCTTCGATTCCTGGAAGAGCCCAAAGACATCGTTTGGCTCACCTCCAGCGGCACCTGAAGGATACAGCCGAGCGCTCCTATCATCTCTTCAGCGAGCAGGCGTGCGAGGTCTTGGTTTTGATGGGAGAAAACCGGATTTTGCATATGTTGGAGAGTTATCTCCACGACTCTTTGAAAAAGAAGATCATCAGCCGCATTTATAATTCACCTGATGCGGACAATCGTGATCGCAAAGATCTGATCGAAAGCGCGCTTCATAGTTACAAAGCTGCTCGTGAGGAAAACGCAATTGACCAGCTAAGCGACTATAAACCGGGCGATGAATTGATCTCCGGGCTGCAGGATGTCATCAATGCGAGCAACCTGTTTTTTGTCCGGAAGCTCCTCGTCAGCGAGGGCATTCATCGGGACGGATTTGTTTGTAAGGAACATCACTATCTTTCTTTAGAAGAGACGCAATGTCCCTTCTGCGGTAAGAGAGTGGTTCCGGTGGAGAATGTGATTGATGAACTCGTCGAGATATCTCGACTTCACGGCGTGGGTGTAACCATCATTGAATATAAGCAGGATTTGCTAGCTAAGTACAACGGTATCGCGGCCGTAGTCTATGCCCAAGCCAGCCAGGCCGCCTGAATCCGAAATCAAGACAACGACGAACAAAGATCTGCGTTTCATTCGAACCGGAATCGCATCGCGAAATCAGGCCGCCTGTCTGATGGGTATTGGCATGGGCAAACTGCGAAGAGCGATCGCGAACATCACATAGGACCAGCCGCGCAACAGCAAGGAAAATCCGACGGCAAAGCCCAAAAACCAAAATCCTGACCACGGCCACTGCGCCCAAAGCAGGACGCCCAGCAGCAGCGTGACAGCGCCGTCGAAAGCTGCCCAACCCCAGTTAGGAAATTTCAACCTGATCGCCGCGACCAAACGGAATATTCCAATGACAGTAAAAAACGAAGCGAATAGCAGCGTCCACGCAAGTGCGCCGGCCACAGGATGAGTCACAATGAGCAAACCCACCAGCACGCCGAGAATGCCTCCTATGAGGTGCAGGAAAATTCCACCCCACCTCCTCACACGAAACGCATGCACAGCTTCTATGATGCCACTCACTACCAGCAGCCAGCCAAGCACAAGAACCGTGCCAATTGTAGCCGCGGGCATAATTATCAGGGCGATGGTTCCAAGAACCACCATAAGTATTCCCAATGTCATCAACCATCCCCATCTGCGTCGGAGATTTTCAGCTTCGAAGAACAATGGACTTGTGACCATGTATCGGCCTCCACAGAGCAAGTCTCGCATGTAAGGTAAAGACCCAGTAGCCCAGCGGCTTTTTCGCTTTCACTGGGCACTTCGCGCGCCTCATCCTGCTCACTTGCCAAGATAAGGCGCGCGTAGCGTTTCTACTGATTTGAATGCTATCCACGGAGGCGCTCCAGTAACAATTCCTCGTGAGAATGAATCGAGACTGCGAAATGGAAGCTAAGATTGTCTCTTTCTTTAGTGGAGGAGTCGAATATGACTTTAGCAATATCGATGACGGTTAGTTTGATTCACCAGCCCGAAGCATTTGATCTGCCAGACAACCGCATTGTGATCCAATCACATCCGAATGTCGCATCTCCCGGCATTAATTTGTCGGAGACAAACGCTGGCCGCCGGCTCCGACTGGTCGCGGTGTAAACTGGGGCACAAGCAGAAAAACCTGAGATGGCATTGATCCGGACGTGCACAAATTGCGGTCAAAAGAACCGTGTTCCCGCGCGACATTTGGCGGATACAGGTAAGTGCGGAATTTGCAAGACGCCGCTTCCACCTGTGAATGAGCCGGTGGCAGTTGATCCTGAGCAGTTTGAAGAGATTGTGCAGCAGGCACGGGTTCCGGTGTTGGTAGATTTCTGGGCAGAATGGTGTGGGCCTTGTCGCATGGCTGCACCGGAAGTCGCACAGACGGCCAAGGACATGGCGGGTCGCGCTATCGTGGTAAAGGTTGACACGGAACGCTACCCACAACTCGCGGCGAAATTTAACGTGCGTGGCATTCCAAACTTTGTAGTTCTGTACGGTGGGCGTCCCGTCACTCAACAGGCAGGTCTTGTCGGTCACGATCAGATGGAGAAGTGGTTGACCTCGGCGAGCCCAGCATCAACAGTCTGATTCAAATTTATTCTCGCGCTGCTACCTAAAAATCCCGTACAACGAGAACGCAAGAAACAAAAGTAAGAAATCGGATTCGAATTACATCTGGAATTCCAAGTCCATCTCCCACGGCCGGAGTACCCGGTTCTATACATCTGTCTCTATAACGGTCTCATTCCAACGAGGAATTGTTACCAGCAGCGCCAACCTCTAGCATCCCGAACTAGAAGAAGCATTGGGCGCGACCCCGATGTCGCAATCGATTCATTTGGCGGAACAGGTCCTGCACTCCGCTGCAAAAACGATATTACTTGGATGGTTTTCATAGGAGCAGTTTGTCCATGTTTTCCCGACAGCTTAACGACCGCGAATTGATACACGATGCCACCGAATGCTCGGGCGCCGACCTGAAAACCTTGGTGCAGCAACGTACGGAAGCATTGAGAACTCTCTCCGCAAAACTGCATCGTGTGCAGGATGAGGAACGTCGTCACCTCGCACGGGAGTTGCACGACAGCACTGGGCAAACATTGGCAGCGTTGAAACTCTATTTGGGATCCCTCTGGGATCGGTTGAAAGCCGGTCAGCCGACATCAGAAGTCTTTGACCAGATTAACGCGCTGGCTGACCAGGCTCTTAAGGAGATTCGCACGACTTCTTACCTGTTGTATCCACCATTGCTTGACGAAGCCGGATTTGCTTCAGCAACGCAATGGTATGTGGAAGGGTTTGCGAAACGCAGCAATATCGAAGTGAAGCTTCAACTTCCTTCCAGTGTCCCGCAGTTACTCAGGCCAATCGAAACTGCTTTGTTCCGTGTGCTTCAGGAGAGCCTAACTAACATTCACCGGCACTCTTGCAGCCAAAGCGCAGATGTTCGCCTGCGGTTGGAGAGAGACATCGTCACTCTCGAGGTGCAGGACTATGGCAAAGGAATTTCCGCTGAGGTGTTGGAAAAATTCAACCGCACCGGTGCCGGAGTTGGCGTGGGACTGGCTGGGATGAGGGAACGAATTGAGGAGATATACGGTCGACTCGAGTTATGTTCCGGGGGCAATGGTGCCGTGGTTCGAGCCCGCGTGCCCATGGCGAAGAGGACGCCTTATGCGACTAGGGCAACAGGCTCTTCTGCGGTCGCTTCTGCCGCTTAGAACTTGGAAGTTGATGTTAGTCATATCCGAGACTGTGGGTTAATTTTCGTGCTAAGAGGTTGAAATGATAGAACGGTCAACACTACACCGAGGTTCTGATTCAAGCGAAGCATTGCTGACGTCCTACAAGCTTCAGAAGGGGGCCTACTCCCGAGTTGCGAAAGCTCTGCGGGTGGACCCTTCCTACGTTAGCAGGGTTGTGAGCGGCGACCGCAAGTCTGACAAAATTAAACGAGCAGTGTTGCTGGAGCTCAGCCGCGTGCATTCGTCCGGCAAGGGCAAGCTCAATTGTCCAATCTGCGCCGATTCAGCCGTGACGGCATTGGCCAACAGGATTGAGATTTCCGGCCTCGCTAGCGGGAACAACAAGGATCTGTCCAAACCCCTTGCAGCCTTTCGGTGCACAGCGTGGCACACGTTCTTTGTGCCTCGTTCTGATCTGCGTACGGCAAAAGTACACCCCGTGGCCATACGCGCAAATGGTCGTCGTTAAGAATCACCGAATGCCGCGTGAAGTGAAGTTCTAGGCGGAGTGAAGGCCAATGCAAGCCATTGTTCGAGAAAAGCGACATCTTAAGATTGCAGTGTTCTTGATGTTGCTGCTAATTCTGGATGCGCAAACGGCCGCACAAAACTCATCTTCCCGAAGTTCTGATTCTTCAAAATCGGCGGCCCAGGCAGGAGGAGACGAAGTCCGCATCCCCAGCCGTTCTCCGGCTCCCTTATTCAAAGGCAAACAAGAGAGACAAAAGACAGAAATCCAGTTCGATCCCGCCACTCGGACCGTAACCATAAAATTGCTCGTACAGGATCCAAACGGGTACTTCATCCCCAATCTTCGGCGCGAAAACTTCGTTGTCTATGAGAACGGCGTCCGGCAGCAGAACGTCGCAGTCGACATTGAACATGCGCCCGTTTCGGTAGCGCTGCTAATGGAGTTTGGCGGTCGTTCTCCCGGAATAAATCGAGAGTTGGGCCAGGAAGTTTCGCGAGCGGCTCGCCAGCTTCTCGAAGTACTCGGGCGAGACGACAAAGTTGCAGTCTGGAAATATAGCGACAAAGTCGAAAAATTGGCCGATTTCTCGCAGGGCACCGGAGACATCACTAACTTCCTGTTAGGTCTGGGTACGCCTGAATTTTCGGAGACGAATCTTTACGATGCGATCATTTTCACGTTAGGGCAGATGCGCCCAGTAAGAGGACGCAAAGCGATCATCCTGATTTCGTCCGGTATCGACACCTCTAGCAAAGCGAGCTTTGACGATGTTCTAACAACCGCCCGAAACGGTGACACTCCGATTTATGTCATCAGCCTCACACGAGTCGTTCACCAAATTGTCCAGATGCAGGCACCCACGGAACCCCTTGCGCGAATTGATTGGCAGAAAGCTGAAAAAGAACTCGAGGAAATCGCCAACGCGTCCGGCGGTCGCGCTTATACTCCAGAGAGCACTATTGATCTCTCGGCAACTTATGATGACCTGATCGAGAACTTGAAAGTTCGATATGTACTTACCTACCGCTCGTCCAATAATCTCGATTTAAACACTCCGCGCAACGTACGAATCGAGCTGGTCGATCCCCGAACCGGCGGTCCATTGCATATCGTTGATACAAGTGGAAAAACAATCCCCGCCAAAATAGTTGTCCAGAGTAGCTACACTCCCAACGCTGTCTCGTCACTAAAATAATCCGACCCAACTCCAACGAGTCATCTAAAGTCGGAAACGTAACACAGCTCTGGCTGGAACAATCCAATGCGGTATGGTTCGACCATCTGGCGATGGCCCTGAACTTGCGGCTGGAGCCAGCTTGGGAAGAGTTGAATTAGCTTGCTGGAAACAGGACCCATAGCAGCAAAGCAAGTTAGTCGCACCTCGCTAAATCAAGCGTAACATCGGATGTAACACTCACGTTATACCGGAAGAGTCTTAGACTCTTCCGGTTCCCTGCGTACCTGATCTCACTCCTTCGTCTCATCCGGTTTCGTCGTATGTTCGGGCTCCGCTTGTATTACTACCTCGACCTTTGCGCCGGGTTTCAGCTTCACAGCCTCCCAGTCAGGCATCCGTCAACGTATTCTCGATTCTGATTTCTTTGTATAGATGATCCGCCTGTTCCACCGCGATCTGCGCTTTTTCCGGTTCTTTAGGACTGATTGGCTTAATGATCTTTTCTACTGTGCCGCTAAGATTCGTGCTTGGTTTCTCGGTCATGGCGAGCACCTCAGCAGGGTCTTTGATGCGCGGCGTTGCTAAGCAATTTCTACAGTATGTACGGTATCGAACATTAGATAAATATCATGAGACTCTGAAACATGTCTCCCCGGCTCGAAGATAAAATCCAACAGCTATGTAACAAGGCGGTTGCGGCAACGGAGCAGGCGGAGATGGAAGAAGCGATCACAGAACTTAGAGCTGCACTTAAGGAGCACATTCGCAGAACACGGGAGCGAGTCGTTACGTTCCCCGCACCCGAGCGTCGTCAGTCTGCTTGACATCGGTAGGTTTTTTCTTCCTTGATTTGTTCAGCCCAGCGAATACGCTCTTACGACCCTCTTCCCCGCCCCGCGTTTTTCGGTATCGCATGGTTGCGCACAGACAATTTGTTGGACCAAATGAGCCGAATTGATTTGAAGCATTCCTCATAACAGCCTCGGCGTCGACTTGCTGACGTACTGGTCGTCGTTGGCCTCACCACGGTTTATACTGAACGTTCTATGTCGTCGCGCTTTCAATCCAGGAGCGTTGTTGTTCGCTATTTACCGCTGTTGTCCTGCGCGTTTATGGTCATGCTCGGTATTGGAATCATCGCTTCAGCGGCGGGGGTGCTTGGCGGAGGCATTTGGTCCAAAGAAAAAATGGTGCCCCTTATCACAGCGATCTTGCTGGGATTTTTTCTGGGGATGCGTCATTCCACTGACGCTGATCATGTAGTGGCGGTATCCACAATCGTTAGCCGGCAAGCGTCCATTCGAGGCGCGGCCACGATTGGTCTGTTGTGGGGGTTAGGGCACACCTTAACAATTTTTATTGTCGGATCGGCCATCATCGTTTTCGGTGTCGTCGTGCCTCCGCGGCTGGGGCTCTCGATGGAGTTCTGCGTGGCATTGATGCTGATTCTTCTTGGTTTATTGAATCTCACGGGAGTAATGAACCGGATCACCAAAACTTATTTTCCACACCGAAACCTTGGGCTACCCCAAACAACTACGGATGTTCATTCGTCGAGTTTTCCCAGTCGATCCAATCGGTTTCTACTGTTAAAGAAAAGCTACGCAATGAAACTATAAGTAAGCTGGGAATCTATCAAACTTTGAGGCCGCTAGCGGTAGGATTGGTTCACGGCTTGGCCGGATCAGCGGCGGTCGCGTTGCTGGTCCTTTCTACAATCAAGAGTCCCTTCTGGGCCACAGCTTACCTACTCGTGTTCGGCATTGGCACGATGGCGGGAATGATGCTTATGACCGCAGCCATTTCGGTGCCCTTAGTTTTTACTGCCGGGAAGTTTCTCAACCTGAACCGGCATTTGAGTACGACTTCGGGCATTGTCAGTGTAGCCTTCGGATTGTTTCTGGTTTATCAAATCGGAATCATGGACGGACTGTTCGCGGCCCATCCTCACTGGATTCCGCAATAACGGCCCAAGCTCATTCGTAGCGCAAAGCTTCGATGGGATCCAGGTTCGCCGCTCGCATTGCCGGAAACATTCCGCTAACGACTCCCACCAAGCCGAGGATGATGGTAGCGACTATGAGGGTGCGAGGCGCGACGATCAATCGGATGTCGCCGGCTTCGGCGTGCTGCGCGAGCGCGCTATAGAATGTGAGATTCCCCACGGAAAACGAAATTGCATAGGAAAGTAGAATTCCTATGATTCCGCCGACGGCGGTAATCACCATCGCTTCAGCGAGGAATTGAAACAGGATATCTTTCTTGCGCGCGCCCAAAGCTTTCTCAACGCCAATTTCGCGGGTTCGCTGAGTTACCGACACCAGCATGATGTTCATCAATCCCACGCCGCCTATTCCCAGCGTAATGCTGCCGATAAAAGCCAAAAGAACTTTTAGTCCTAGCGTGATGATGCTGAATTGTTCAAGTTGTTTCTGGGCGTCAAAAACGAAGATGGCGCGTTCATCATCGGGCTTGAACCCATGGGCCGCACCTAATGAGTCGCGAATCGACTTCACGATCTTTGCGTGGTCGAGCCCGAAAGAGTCCAGCCAAATTCCATCGATGTAGTGAGTATCGATAAGCACATCCATCGAGTGGAATGGAATGTACACCACGCGATTGTCGTCGTTATCGGCTTCCTGCATGCGGGGCTGCATTACGCCTATGACTTGAAAGGTAACGCCATTGAGCCGGATCGATTGACCAATCGCTGGCATCCCAGAAAACAACTTATCTTTCGCTTCGGAGCCAAGAACAGCGTAGAGGCCATGGCTCAAATCATCTTCATCGTTGATGAAGCGGCCCTCCTTCACGGTCAGAGACCAGATGTCCTGAATCGCCGGGTCGATTCCAAATACCGAGAAAGGAAAGGACCGAGGCCCGTTCTGCACGGTAATAGTTTTGTCCGATGAGCGAGAGACACGGCGGACCAGCGGCGCCACGTTGCGTATGAGCTCTACATCATCCTGCGTGAACCGCACCTGTACGCCAGCTTTGTTGCCGCCAGCTTGTTGCGAAGTGCGGCCAGCGTAGATACCAATAGCTGTCGCTCCGTAACTATCCCAGATGGCCTGAATCGCACGGCCGAAGCCGTTGCCATAGGCAAGCAGAAGAACGACCGTGGCGATTCCCCAAGCCATTCCTAGCATTGTAAGAACGGTCTTGCGCAAGTCATGGCGCATCGCGCTGTAGGCTTGCTGCAGAAGGTCTCGCTTCATCGCTGACCTCTATTCCTTCCTCAGCGCATCGACAGGGGCGAGAATAGCTGCCTTCCGTGCCGGATACAATCCTGCGATAACACCCGCAATGGCAAGCGACACAATCGCCAAGGCTGCTGTTGAAGCCACCAGTTGAGGCGGATCAAATCCCGGAGGGGCGGGCAGCTTGCCCAATGCATACATAAAACCTGCGGCGGCTCCCATACCTAAAAGACCGCTGACAACGGTCAGGAAAGCGCCTTCGATAAAGAACTGGAACATGATGCTGCGATTGGTGGCTCCCAGAGCTTTTCGCAATCCGATTTCCCGAGTACGATCGGCAACCGCAACCAACATGATGTTGATGATGCCGATGGCGCCAAGGCTCAACGTCACGAGGCCGACACTCCCGAGGAACACATTCATCGCGTCAAAGATTTTTCCTACTTGCTCGGCGGTACGAATGCTGTCCCATTCATCAAAGGCGTCGAGGTCAAGATAATCGAATCCGTGATTGCGTCCTATGACCTTGTGGACTTCGACTTTGGCGATCTCGTGCAGATCTCGAGTCACTGGCTGATAATTGAGAAAAGAAATAGCGTCCTTAACTTCGCCCACGTTGAGAGGCGGGAAATCCTCGTGCATAGTGTTGAAGGGCATGAAGAGGCGAAGATTAAGATCGTTGTTATTGCCGTGGCCAATGCGCTTCAGCGTGCCGATTACCTGAAAACGGACTCCATTTAGCAAAACCGTGCTGCCAATAGAGGGACGTCCGGGAAATAATAGGCGGCGCGCTTCATCGCCCAAGACGAGGACAGCCCGCTTTTGCGTGTCGTCAAGTTCATCGATCCAGCGTCCGTCGGCTATAGGGAGATAACGAATTTTATTGAAATCAGCGGTAACGCCCATTAATTGTCCGCTGCTCTGGAAAAAATCGCTGACCGCTCGCACATCGTTTCTGGAAATCACCGGCGCAACCGCCTTGACGTCCGGACAGTTGGCGAGAATGTCTCTGGTGTCCTGATACGTCAGATAATACTTTTGCATGCTGGTGAAGCTACCGTTGACAGCTGGGGCGCGGCCATCCCAGATGAACATGACATTTTCGCCCAGCTCATCGAATTGCTTCTTGTTGCCGGAGCGAAAACCCTCGCCAAGGCCGACCAGTAGAAGCAGCGAACCCACTCCCCAAGCGATTCCGAACATGGTCAGAAACGAGCGAAGCTTGTGAGCCCACAAGGTTTGCAGGGTCTGACCAAAAATTTCAAACAGAATCCGCATGGGATGGGTTAATCATACCCGACCAAGAAGAGGTACGAAATCCGCAGACGAGTTGTTCCCACTGCTTTGGGACGTGCGGGGTCGCAGTGGTCTGCAGCGGTGGCTCAATTGAAATTGAGCCACCACCGTTTTGCGAGACTACTGCACGATCAAGCTAAAGGTTGTGGTGTGTGTGACTGATCCGCCATTAGCGGTAATTGTTACGCTAGACGTTCCCGCTGGAGTACCAGGATCACTCTGGCCGCCGCCTCCTCCGCTACTGCTGTTACCCCCTCCACAAGCTGGAAGCGTCAGCAGAAATGCGAAGATCACAAGCGATAGCAGACTGGTCCAGCTTCGATGTTTTTTGGGCCCACCAAGCAGGACGATGCCCGCGAAGAGGGACGCGCTGGCAAACATCCACCAGCCTTGGTGGTGATAGTTCTGGCGCTCCAGGATGGCTGTCTTTGGGGCGGCGCTGGTGATCGTCAATGTGGAGCTACCGGTTCCCGTGATTGAAGCTGGACTGAAGCTGCATTTGGCCTCCGAAGGCAATCCCGAACAACTGAGCGCCACGGGACTGTTGAATCCATCTTCGGCGGAAATTGATACCGACATACTGCCTGAACCGCCAGGAGGAGAGATGTCGACAACGTTGCTGAATTCGGTCAACATAAAGTCGGGTTGGACCGTAATCGTGGCCGAGCCGGTGCTGCCTGTGTAATTTGTATCCCCTGTGTAGGTGGCGCCTACTGTGTACTGACCATTGGCTAGCTGCGGGTCAGAGTAGTTTGCTGTCGCATAAGCTGCTGTGGTTACTGCGTGAGTTTGCGGATCAATTACCGCGTTAACTCCGTTTACAGGGAGCGGGGTTCCGAGTGCCTGCCCGTTTACTGTGAAACTGACAGTGCCCGAAGGAGGAAAACCCCCGCTACTAGAGGTATTAACGATCGCCGTTAAGGTCGCTCCTTGTGTATTGCCGGTGGAAGTTACGGCGACTGTAGTTGGACCAGAGGTGATGGTGAACGGAACGGGCGCAGAGGAGCTTACACTGAAGCTGGCGTCGCTTGAATAGGCTGCCACCAAGGGATGCGATCCAACGTTGAACGTGAATATGCCGCCAGGAGTGACTGTATTACCTTCACTGTTCAGCGGGAAGGACTGCGAATACATCCCCCCATCAGAAAAGTTGACACTGCCCGTCGGTGTTCCATAGCCTGAGTTGCCGTGAACGTCAGCACGTAAATATACAAAGGTGCCGTATGGTCCAGTAGTAAAGGCAGGAAAGTTTCCTTGCTGGTCCGGATAGCCCAACACGGATAACGTCGTGGTACTTGGTTCCGCACCCAGTGTCACGCTAATTTGGGCTGAATCGCTGAACTGGAAGCTGGCATCGCCGGCGTAGTGGACTTTCACATTGTAGGTTCCGCCCGGAAGCAGATTTGTGGATCCAGCAAAAGACCCACTAGATAATCGGTAGGACCCCAACCCCTGTTGTTGACCACCTGGCATTACCGCGATCAAAGATATATCTCCGGAAGGCGTTCCGGTTCCGCTAGCAGAAACCACCTTGACAGAAAAATTAACCGATGCGCCATGCGTTGTGTTATTAGGCACTGTTAAGGTCAATGTTGTGATAGAAGGTTTTGCGGCCGCAGCGGTATTCCAATTGTTCACTAGATTCGCTACATTTACCGATCCTAATCCCGTCGCTAAGTCGTAGCCTGTTCCGGTCTGATACTGAGCGCCTGTAAGCCCATAGCCCACTTCGCCCGGAACAGCATTGTTCCCTGACGTAACGTCATTGAAAATGCAATTACTCCCCGGCAAACCTGACGTATTCGATCCGTTGCACTGCGAGAACGATTCGTTAGCGGCGAGTTTGTACAGTACGGAGTCAGCTTGGCCCTGGCGTGAATTCGTTTGTTGGTCAACCAGAGCCATGATTCCCGCAAATGAAGGAGATGCGGCGGAGGTACCCCACACGAAATAAATGAAGTTCTGCTGGCAAGAATTTTCTAAACAGAGCAAGTACGGATCGTGACTGGCAGATGTTAGCGATATGTCGGGAAGATCGCGAACACCATCGGTCGGAATACCGGCGACTCCCGATTGCCATGTAGGCTTGGCAAAAATAATGCTCGCACCGCCGCTTCCGGCCCATATTCCGGCGGAGCTACCACATTGCGCAGTGGTACAACTTTCGTTCCAGACATCTTCCGGAATATATGTAAGCGCAGTCTCCGGCTGCGATGTACTTGTATTCCAATATTTAACGTCCTGACCATTTTCATTAAACATCGTGCCGCCCACTGCGACGGTATATGGGCTGGAGGCCAAAACATTCACAGACACAGGAAACTGCGCCACGATTTCACTATTGGGATCATCGCAGCCTTCCGCTCCAGAATCACCACTTGAAACCATATAAGTAATTCCCTGGGCAGCAGCCTGCTCCGCGAGATCTGATATTCCGATCGCTTGAGTCTGAGTAACACTGAGTTCGCAGGTTCCGAAGCTCTCGGTCATTATGTCGGCCAAATTATTGTCAATAATATAAAGTTCGGAGAGATCGACTCCATCAGTACTATTTGTTGACGCGGAGAGAACGAAATCGATTGCTGCTCCCGGAGCGATGGACCCGGCCCAAGTCACGTCCAGAGTAGCCTCGGCCTCTTCCCCACCTCCCAAATCCCCTGGATCGGGGCCGTTGTAAATGAAATTGAATCCTGCGCACAGTGAAAAGATGGAGCATTGAAAATATGTTACATCGCTGCCAGACTGAAACAGATTACTTCGAGCGACCACGGCGACCGTCTTTCCGTTTCCATTGATGCCAGCTTGGTAAACGGGATTGATGTTGTAAATCGTCGCGTAGTCCAGCGGTCCCAGGGCGTGAATAGCAGGAGAACCAGGAAAAGTAACTTGGGGCGCTGATCCGAATTTGAATACCGCCGGAATCGGCTGCTTTGAAATATGTACGTGAGGCTTTTTAACGAAATTGTGTAACGTCAAAACGCCGCTTAGCAATGGCGTCAACGCTGCCGGAATTGCCGGGTCTTTTGCGTTTGCCCAGTGCTCTTCTCCATTCACCACATATTTATGGATTTCCGTGTGCAATGCCTCCTGCACCTGCGCGGCTGTTCCGGAAAATTCGATCACATTCCGGCCTTTCGCTACCTGGACGACTTGGAAGCCATGCGACTGCAGCCAAGTGGTTACAGTCTGAATGTCTTGATCGGAAGGACCGAACTGCTTGCCGAAATCTTCCGGCGTGAGCCACTTGTGATAGTTCGGAGATGACTTGTCCTGTTGATCGTCGAGCAGCTTGCGCAGAGCTGTTTCCTGAGTGTCGCTGCGCCTCAGCACAAGCAGCATCCGGTTCATTGGAAGGTCGAGCGGAGCTGCTCCTTGATCGTATTGCGCTCGGGCGAGTGGGTGAGTGTTCCCTTTCAATACGGCCAGTCGCGTTTCGTCCACGGGCTGTGTAATCAGGGACGATACAGTTCCAGGTTGGGCGTTCGCAGATTTCGCCGCCGATTGTACTTGCCCGCTGGCAGTTAATAAAAAAGTAAAAGAGAGAAACAGCGAGGGCCCAATAAGACGTCCGGCGCGGATGCTCATAGCACTCCTACTGCATCGTCAGGCTTAGGCTGACGGAAGGCGCAACTGAATTATGGCTTCAGCCTCGGGGAGGCAAAAGGGCGGGTTCAGGAACTCTGGATTGAGATATTGCCCGTTTGAGAGATTGGCGTCAAGTGAATTTTCGTCAAAGAGAGTTGAAGAGAGTATTCATTGCAATAGACGTCAAAAAAAACAGAGGAACTCGTTTGGAGTTCCTCTGCCTTGGCCAGATATGTCTTTAAATCTTGCGGATAAGCTATGCCCAATGCCCTTACGGCACGATCACAATCGCGCCGCTCACCGCTCCTGTAGGATTCGGATCCGCCAAGGGGAAGCCAGAGAGAACCGAGAGCCTGCCGGTATTCTGATTTACTTTAAACCCAATGATGGCGTTTCCACCGCTGCAGTTTTTTCCCGAAGCTCCGGTACTGTAAACAAAACTTCCCGATGGATCAGAACGAAGAATGGGACTGCTTGCCGCTCCTCCCAAACACTTCGCTGTTTCCCCGACGAAACCTAATGTGCCAGTTCCCGCTTGTAGTGCATAAGTTGAGATAGTTTGCGCCCCGCCATTTGAAGCATAAAGAAACTTGCCGTTAGACAACACCGTAATTGTGTCCGGATTGAATGCGACCATTGGATTGGTGCATGTGTAATTCGGGAAGGCTGACCCGGGAACCTGGGTGAGAGTTCCCGCGTTCGCAGCCATGGCGTAACCGGAGATCGCGTTATCGAACGAATCGGCGGTATAGAGATGACCGCCGGCAACATCTTCCACTATGTCGGACGGAAAGCTTCCGCCGCATCCATTCGCGGCCGTGACCTGATAGGGGGATCCCGGCAATGGCGTGAGCGCTCCATTTACTTCATTAATAGAGAAAGCGTCAATGGAGCCATCGTAAGAATTATCGGCAACATAAAGATATTTTCCAGTCGAATCGGCCAAAACAGATTGAGGATTGATCTGGGTGGAAAAAGGAGATCCGGGGACAGCTGTCAGCGAACCATTTGCGTTGACCGAAAACGCCGCAATGCCATCGCCTGCAGCATCATTGTCGCGTGTTACATAAACAAATTTGCCAGATGGATGTACCGCCACCGCCGTAGCCGTGCGCCCAACTGCGTAAGGAGAACCGGGTGCTTGGGTTAAATAGCCATTCGAGCGATTGATAGCATATGCCGATACATCATTAGAACCAGAGTTTGCTACATAAAGATGAGTTCCGTTTGCGTCCGATGCCGCTCGGAATGGATTCGAGTGCGCTGGTACGACGGCTTGTCCCGTGGGAGCGACGGCTCCTGTGGCGCTGTTCATACTCCAACCGGAAATACCGTTCCCTTCCAATACATAAAGAAAGTGATTGTTGGCGGTTCGATTGGTGACGGTCACTGTAACCGGAGTTTTCCCGACACCACCGCAATTATCCCAAGCTTGTACTACGGTGTTATAGGTGCCGGGCGCGAGAGTGAGCGAGGTTTGGAGTTTGCTTGCATTCACCGTGTAAGCGTTCACGCCGGGAGCGGTATAGATACGCATAGCCGCAATTCCCTTACTGCAGGAAGAACTGCTGGCGCTCGCAGTAAAGGACACCGGGGAACCGCCTGAACTTCCCGTCTTCGGGGCAACGACGGTTACGGTGGGACTTGCATAAGCTGTAAGCCCTAAGCAAATTGAAATGCCGAAATAGGTTGTGGTGTGGACGACGTGACGACGAAGAAAAGATGGACGGCGCGGAACCGACATCTGGAAAAGCCTCCCCCAATTGGCAGCTTGGGCTGCTGAACTTCAATAGATTCAGCATCTGCTCACCTTGCAAAAACAACAATCAGGAGAAGACAGGACAAGTTCTACGGATGACTTGGTAGATGGGACTTAATTCGTTAAAGGAAGTTTAACGATGCTCTAGCGATGTAAACAGTCCTTAACCTAAGGTCGGAGGGGCGAGGGAGACTATTGTCATTTGCGATGACAGTTCTCTTTGACTATTAGAGTCTCCCTCGTTAAATCGTGTTACCTGAGTGGCCTTTGCCACCAGGATCTATTAGCTGTTATCGACTTGCAGGTCGTTCGTAACCGAGAACACTCCCGGGACCTGCTTCGCTTGCATTTCCGCGATTTGCTTATCCATCTGTCTTGCCACCGCGCCTTCGAGAGTGACATGGCCATTGTTCACAATGATGTGAATGGTTGGAACAGCCCGTAACCCGTATTCACTCAAAGCTGAATTGCCATAAATAGCGCGGTATGTGTCCCGCCGAATGCGATCGTCGTTAGGCGATAGCGGCAGCACTTGGATCTGGTTGTCGACACGTTCGACACCTTCAATGTGTTTGACGGCGTTCTCAGCATCCGACTTGGTGGTAGGCCGGACGACTTGTCCTAACAGTGTTACGGTTCCGTCCGGAGAAACCTTATAGGCAAGATTGTCGAATACACCGTAATAAGGAAGCAAAACCAGCTCGTGATGAACCTCTTTGGAAATGCGTTCCAAGCCACGTTCACTCAGCTGACCATTCTGAAGCTGACCGTTCTGAGTAGACGGCACCGTTCCGGACGTTTGTTGTGAGATGGCAGGAAAGGACGCTAAAACCAGCAGCAGAGGGAGAATAATCTTCACTTTCGTTCTCCTAAATGAAATAGCCGATTCAGTAGGCCATGATCTAACTAAGTTAGTAGACGGCTAGCGGACGAAGGTGACAATACTGTCTTCCCCCTACAACTGACAGATAGTAGCCTTATGATTTTAAGGACACTAAGGAGAGCCAGAAGACCTGCTTCGAGATGGGGTAATTGAAATCGAACTCGATGACTCTGACCCGTCACTTGGAAGAGCCTTCCGGTACCGAACACGAGGCAGGAGCTTCAGGCCGTTCCAGACCAACGAGAACACAACGCTGCACGAGCCACCTCGGCCCCATCAGAAGAAAAATTTCACCGCACCACCCGAAGGGTCCGCTGCCACCGCGTTTCATCAAAGAAGTGAATGACAGTATGAGCTAGAAATCCGACACGATCCTCGACTGAGGTTTTCGTGTACTGGTCGTCCTTGGTTTCAAAAGACCAGTAGATGAACATGGGGCTTCCAATCACATTTTGCTGGGGAATGAATCCCCAGTAACGGCTATCAAGACTCACGCCCCGGTGATCCCCCATGCCGAAATACGCGTTTGGTGGGACCACAATGTCCTCTCCCTGAATATGGGACGGCAGTTCCGCTCTCCAGATGTTGTAGATGTTGGGATCCCACTCAGGCGCTGCCATCGCCGGGAAATTGTTTCGGTAGTAGTCACTGGCATCGTCTCGGTCATGAAGTACATAGCGCTCGTCAAGTTTCTCTCCGTTCCGATAGACCACGCCATCGCGTAAATGGATCCGGTCTCCCGGAACACCAATAATTCTCTTCACCACATAAAGTCCCGGCGTCTGCGGCGATAGAAACACCACAATGTCTCCGCGACGAATTTGGCTATAGGGTAGCAGCGGCCCCAGCAAGGAACTTTTCGGAGCAAGCTGGATGCGGTTTACCAATACGTGGTCACCAATCAGCAGCGTGTTTTCCATCGAGCTGGAAGGAATCGCAAATGCCTGCACGACAAAGGTGATGATGAACAACCCCGTCGCCAACACTGCCGCCAGCGAGGCCAGGAACTCGACTGGAGTTTCCTTCGGCTTCTTTTCCACGACGTTTTCCGCTTTGCTATTTTTTTTCGCCATGTTTGCTCCATACCAATTCAAAATAAAGTGTTCCGAAAACCAAGGATGAATGATTTTCGCTAACGGTATCTCGCCAATGATAATTCAGCTCGCCCCCAAATAGCGCATCGGAAATGGTTCTAGGACTGTCGATGCGATCTGGGTTTACACGCCATCGGAGGTGCGTTGTTTTTGTTCCGCGCGATCGCTGCGATCTGTCTGCCTCTCTACGGGAACAACCATCGCGATCCGGATTTTCCAGTGAAACTATTCTCCTGCGGTTTCGGAATGTGGGCATTACTGGCAGGAGTGGTGGTTACGGCAAACTGTGTCAGCGGCGAATCCGTAGACGGACGTCCGGGCAAATCTCTTGGAACTCCGTTAGTGAATGAAATGGCGATTTTTCGTCAAAATACTGCTCCGGACTATTTTTCAGCGCTTCGGTGCGCTAGCTCTTCACACTTCGGAGCGGACACGGGCGTTCTCGAAGAGACCTGCGGGTCGAAGTCGAATTCCACGCTGAGTGGCATCGGCTTCGGACGTTTTCGGAATCGGAATCGCTCCAATGCAAAAACAGCCGCCTCGTCCAGTCCATAGCCAAGAGAGCCGACTACTTTGATGTTGTTAGCGCAACCGTCTGTTCCGATCTTCGCAGTGAGGCGTACCGTTCCTTTGATGTTCTCCTTCGCAGCATCATCGGTGTACTGCGGGTCGGCCTCGTAGCAAATACGCGATTGCACATCCCGTTTCGAGCAATCTTTGCCATTTTTCCCAATACAAACACCATTGTTGATGATCGTGCGAGACAGGCAATCTGACTGCTCTTGCGCCGTTGCAACTATCCACAAGAAGCTTATTGCGAGCGACAGGGCAACAGTTCGTCTCATCTAGACTCGTGGCAGTTGGTTGGGCAACTGTCGTAATCAGGCGACTACATCAACTACACAATGGCCATTGTCACAAACAGCCATATTTCTTCCTAGCCGATTGCCGCAGACGGCTGACCAGACCGGCGCCTGGCTAGCAGCAGACCAATCCAGCAGCTCACGGGCCAAGTGAGTAGCCATGACAACCAATACCAGTGCGGCCACCCCTTGCTCCAGTTGGGAATAATCGCGCCGATGCCCATCGCTTCCCCCACTATAAAAAACCAAAGCACATGCCGCGCAGCGTGGCTTGGTGCGAACCGGGCGCAGAGCCAGGCACACAGGATCGAGATGACGACGAAGAACGCCGTGCTCGCCATGAGAGCGGTATCGGAGGGGACGCGGCCCTTGACGAAATCGCCCGGGAACAGGCGCGAAAGCAATGGGTCGCTCGCCAGGACAAGAACAACCGACAGAAGGTAACTGCCAACAACCACGCCAATGGATTTCAGCATCGGTTACACCTCCAGGCAGGGGCGGTCGATAGACTCTGATTAAACAACCGCGCTGTGGAATTTAGCATAGTTGCCGTCAACAGGCGATTACACGCAGAACTGGATTGTTGGTGTAACGACGATTTATCGCCAACCACGCCGATTCCACCATAAACTGCGCGACAAGTGGTGTAGAATCCGCCCGGAGTCAAAAGCTGCAACGAAAGATGAGGAGGAGAGCATGAAAAAAACACTGCTAACTTTTGGAGTAGCGACGACATTGATGATTGCGTGGTCCATCGGACGAGTCCAGGGACAGCAAGATCGGTCCAAGGGAAAAGTGATCTTCGTCTCCGCTGATCAGGCTAATTTTCGCGACATGGGCAACGGGGTCTCCATGGCCGCAATCTGGGGTGATGCGGATAAGGGACCGCACGCAACATTCACCAAGTTCGCGCCGGGATTCGATGCCGGGATGCACACACACACTAACGATGTTTGGATAGTTGTTGTGAAGGGAGCCTATCTGTACAAGGATGAAGCCGGCGACAAGCGTGTTGGGCCAGGCAGTTTCTTGCGAGTCCCCGGTGGATGGAAGCATTGGAGCGGGGGCGATCCGAAAGAGGGAGCGCTCTTCTATGAAGAATCGTCCGGTAAGTTCGATTCGGTCCCTGCGAAGAAGTAGGAGGCAATTTCATTCCCCACCTTTCGTCGAAACCGGCGCGAGGTGGGGGCATTCGACCTCGAGCGTGGGACCAGACGTTGTCGTTGAATCATCACGGTCGTCAACGGCGTTTACGCCCGCGATTCGGTCAAGAGTAAATAACGAGTTAGCCTCGCCATGTGAATCAGCGTGGAGTTCTGGCTGAGGAAGCAAACGATGCGAAAGGGCGAGCTAACGGTGATTGCAGCAATGCTACTCGTGAACCCAAATGTGTACGCACAGGCGACGAAACCATTTGCGCTACTGCCTGAAAATGCAGCTCACAAGGTTTCGCGTCTTTGTTCAAGAGAAGGCTTGCCACATGTGGACGGAAGCTGGCATCCGACTAAACTCGAAATCAAACGACTTGAAGCGCGGCTGGTAAATATTTCGCGATTGCGGAGCAAGGACGCAGCGATTCAGATTAGCCAACCCGATCAATACTACCGACAGTACGTTGCTGTTGTGGTTCGAGGACAGAAACGGATATATGTGAATGCATTTTTGGATAGACCTCCATCCTCTTGGCATAAGCGAATCTTTGATATTTGCGATAGCGGGCCGTCAGGATGGGGTGTGTTGTACGAACCGGCGAACGGCAATTTCTCAGACTTGCGAACGAACGCCATGCTTCTAGCCCCTCCGCCACCTCCCGTCAGCGCCAAATAACAGGCGTTTACAGTAATTGAATTTCTAACGGAAATTGCATGCCCCAAGAACTCAGTTTCGTACCTCATAAACCAACGCCACAATTCCCGAGCGGTAGACCTTATGCCCTGACAGCTTCAACTTGGTTTGCTGTGCAGGAGGCGGCAGAAGCGGAACGCCTCCGCCCAACAACACCGGCATGATACTCACCTCAACCGTGTCTACCTGACCCATTTCCAGCAGAGTACGAAAGAGTTCGCCGCCGCCAAACAGCCAAATATCTTTTCCACCCTGGGCACGCAATGCCTGTATCTGCTCTCCGTTCAACTCGGAGATAATGGTTATGTTCGGGTGGTCTGAAGACCGCAGAGTGCGAGATACGATGACCATCTTCATTCCCTGAAAGGCGGCCTCACCTAGTCTCGACAGCGCAGCTTCGTAAGTGCGACGGCCCATGAGCCCGGTATCAAACTGCGCCCAGAGTTCACCGAAATTCACCTCCGGGTCCATGACAATCCAGTCAGCCTCGCCGTTCGGCCCGGCGATATAACCGTCTAGACTCATCGCGACGTGATAGCGAATTCTTCTCATAAGCTAGGTGCTCATCATTACTCATTAAGAAGTCGGCGCACTACGGCTCTTTGCGCATGTCGAAGACCATTATGATATCGCCTTCCTTGTTCTTGAAAATAACAGCTAACGCTTACGTGGAAGAGCGGCCCTTCAGGGCTCCGATAAGATCAGACCAAAACAACGCGGCGCTGATAGCGCCGCTCTTCCGAGCTAATGATGCTATAGAGTCGCGTTATCCCACATCAGTACAGTTAGCGAAATCCTCACCAGCGTAGCTGATTCATCCTCTGCTCTCAGGATGCTTTCGGAGACAATCTCCTACTAGCTAATTGCCGCGAACGGCTCCGACCGACGCCTAGTTAGCAGCAGGCCAATCCAGTTTGTCATGAACAGGCGATTACATTAAAAACTGGATTGTGTGTAGAGGCGATGCTTAAAGAAATTTCCGGGATTCCGGTTGGCTCATTGTGACATTACGGACGAAAGCAAAATGTTCGCGACTTCGCCGGGGCGTTCAACATGGCAATCATGGCCAGTGTTCAGGTCAGTAACCTCCCAGCCCGAAACACGAGCTTTCGCGGCAAACGGTGCGAAGAATGGCTTCGCCGGATATTCTTCCGCAACGCTGGCAACAAAGGAGGCTGGAATGCCCGCCTTCCGATTGGCCGGAAGACTGAGGGGCTCCTCAAAACAGCGCAGATTGAAATCACACAGCCTCGCGCGTACGAAATCACGTGCCTCGCCCGGCTTCAGGCCCCAGAGATCGAGTTGGCCTTCCCCGCCCGGTAACCGCCAGCCGTTTCCATGGTCCCGTGCGACATCGCGAAAATAGGTGCTTATTTCAGGCGGAAGCAAGTCCAGTACACTTTGTCCATCTTCCGGAATAAACGCATCCAGGAAAACCAATCGCTGCACTTGAGTCGGGTTTGTCTCTGCCACACCGCTGATGATCATGCCTGCGTAACTGTGGCCGACAAGGATGACTCGATCCGGAAACTTCGCTAACTCAACCGAAACATCTTTTATATGTTGCCGCAGCGTGACGTCGGGAGAGAGACGGCTTTGGTCTGTGCCAAGGCCGCTGAGGACCGGTGTTATTACCCTATGCCCGTGCTGTTCCAGCAAGGGGACCAACAGGTCCCACGTACCATTTGACTGCCAGGCGCCGTGTACGAGGACAAATGTCGACATTAGGGGAGAATCGCTCCGATCACAAGAGTATTTCTTCTTTGCCTCGCTGCGAACATTGAGAACCGCAAGGCTGCTGCGACATCGCGAAACTTCTGTCGGTATGCATTAAAACTTAACCCAGAAACACGGCATTGAAAACACCGCTGTCCGTCCTGTCTAACCACTGCGCTGTGGAATGTAGCACAATTGTCGTTTTAAGAGCGACTGCACTAAAAACCGATTGTTAGTGTAATGGCGATGTTTCGCCAGTTGAACTGGGAACCGAAGCCGTTCTTAATCTTCGTAGCCGCTGGTGTCTCACCGTACGGGTTTCTTGGTTCTCAGTTCGAATCACTTTTGCTGCGATGTTGACTCTCCACATCAACAGCTGTGACAAAACGCTTCCCCTACGCTTGTTATTGGCAAGCCCGATTACATGCCCCGCTTTAACAGGCCGCAATTGTTCCAGCTCTTTAGACAAATGTTAAAATGCGTCACGTTTCCTACGCCGACGGGGTGATTCGCTTGATATGGCTTGATAACAACAAACGGAACTTCACAAGTATCTACATTTGGAAGAGAAACACGCGGGCAGAAATTGTGTCATTTGCTGTCCTCGCGTTCCTAGTATTACTCACGAATACGGGTTTGTACGCGCAGACGTTGACGGTCCTACATACGTTCAACGGAAAAGACGGACAATCCCCGAACGGCCATTTATATCGGGACTCCGCGGGCAATTTATATGGTACGACTGCGTATGGTGGCAAGTTAGGATTTGGAACGCTCTTTAAAGTCGACAAACTCGGCAACTACGCTGTGCTGTATAACTTTGCTGGCAGCCCAGCTGACGGAGCCTATCCCAACGGAACCCTGGTCCGCGACAAACTTGGCAACTTCTACGGGACCACTTCGCAAGGGGGTACCACGAACGGCGGCACTGTGTTCAAGCTGGACACGACTGGTAACGAGACAGTGCTTTACAGCTTCGTTCTCAACTCATTCGATGGAATGTGGCCCTATGCGGGATTAATAAAGGACTCTCACGACAACCTGTACGGTACCGCCTCTGCTGGCGGAGCTTATAACGGGGGTATTGTCTTCAAATTGGATACCGCTGGAACTGAGACGATACTTCATAACTTCACTGGCAATACAACAGATGGAATGTGGCCCTACTCAACACCGCTTCTCTCCAACGGTCGCCTTTACGGCACTACTTCTTTCGGGGGGACTTCCGACCTTGGAACGATTTTTGTGCTGAATAGGTCTAAAGAGACCGTTGCATTCAATTTTGCAGGAACGGCGGGTGAGTTTCCGTTCTCGGGCCTTCTGAAAGACTCCGCCGGGAATTTCTATGGCACCACCCAATACGGGGGCGATCTCACTTGCCATGCTCAATCCTCGGGTTGCGGCACAGTGTTCAAGCTGGATGCAGCAGGTAATCAGACGGTGCTGTATAAGTTCCTTGGAAGTCCAGACGGGGATGATGTTGCGGCAGGTTTAGTAATGGATAGAGTGGGTAATCTCTATGGCACTACAGCCTACGGCGGAACAGGTTCGTGCCAGAACACACCCTTCGTGGGGTGTGGAACAATTTTTGAGATAGATCAGACCGGCAAAGAAACCGTGCTGTACGACTTTATCGGAGCAGCGGACGGCAAGTACCCTTTCGGCACTCTCATCCGTGATAACAAGGGCAATCTCTACGGCAGTACTGCTTATGGCGGCGGCAAGGGCTGCAATGGCGGCGGGTGCGGTACTTTATTTGTCCTTACACCTTAGCGGCCCTTCTTTTGAAGTATTCGCGTTGCCAGCGTCTACATGGAAGAGCGGCCCTTTCAGGGCCGCTCTAAGGATCTGAGTGGAAACGCGGCACTGAAGCGCCGCTCTTCCACTCAGATTCAATTACCATTGACGAAACTCTTTAGGACCTCCCTCGCCCATTGTCGGATTTCTTTTTCGCTTTTCCCGCAATATTCGGCAACGCTAACGTCTTCAGCGAGAGTCCCCACACTGTATAGGTCCTGCGTATAGGCAGCACGAATCCACAATCGCTCAAATTCCATTGCATGGCGTAACGGATCTTTCCCAGTATGAATAATCTCTTTAGCCCGCTGTATTGCGAACCGCCGTGCCGCTTCGCCAATGGTTATGACGGCCAACTGCATCTCCTGCATCGCTCTCGGAAGGGCCAGATCCAGCTCAGACCATGTTGGGTGATTAAGAGCTGCGAGTGTTCGAATGGCGGATCCGTCAAGTCCAGCCTCAAGCGCATCCCATGCTATCGTGGGCGTATCAGAAGTCGCGATCACCTTCAAAGCTAACTGCGCTTCAATCAACTCGCGGTCGAATGGCATCGAAGACAACTCCTGCCCCGTAAGAACCATTGAAATTTCCTATCTCTAAATACAACGCTACCCTTACTCCTTAGGCTTGCTACTGTCCGGAGCCTTGTCCCCCGGATGATCCTCGTAAATCGAATACTGTCCCGACGGACGCTTCATCTTCACCGTTATCTCTAGTGTCGGCTTATTCACGTCGAAATCTTCGCCGTACGTTTGAAAGCCTTGCGCCAGAACCTGTATCCGCAACTTCCCATAAGGGATGCCGTCGAAGCTGGCCTTGCCGTCCACGTCCGTCTTTAGCTCCAGGCCGCCTCTCTCCTGCTTTCCCTTTCTCATTCACGGGATGCATCACCACCCCAGCATTGTGGATGGGCTTGCCGTTGTAATCCTTAACCACCACGAAGCTCACCAGAGACTCTGGGATAACCGGCTTCTTCTCTCCGGCCGAGATTTCGGACCCGAATGCCACGGAAAAGACGACCGCAATAATAAAGACCAACTTTAGAGAAATCTTCTTCATACAGTGCCTCTCACCTACTTGTAGGCCGAAAACGCCTCCATTTCCGGCAACTCAGCTTACGTAAAATATTATTCGTAAATCACTGCAATAAATATGTTTACAAGACACAAACATTCATCTACTTGACAATTCCTCACTCACCTTATAGAATTAGCACTCATCAGCCACAACTGCTAATAAACGGTTTGGTGAATAGGTTCTCTGCTATCAACCTCAGATCTCAATCGACCACAAACTGAAAAACCGATCGAAAGGAGTTTACAGCATGGCTACGAAGTTTACCCCACTGCACGACCGAATTTTGGTCCGACGTATTGAAGAAGCCGGCACTACTCGCGGCGGAATCATCATCCCCGACAGCGCTAAGGACAAACCACAGGAGGGCGAAGTCATCTCCGTGGGTAAAGGCAAGAGCAACGAAGAAGGAAAGGTTCACCCCCTCGATGTGAAGGAAGGCGACCGCATCCTGTTCGGCAAATATTCCGGAACGGAAATCAAGCTGGACGGCGAAGATTTCATCATCATGCGTGAAGAAGAAGTTCTGGGCATCGTTAGCGGAGCAGCTTCAGGCGCAACCGCTGGCAAAAAAGAGACCGCCGGATCCAAGCGATAAGTAAAGCAGCATTGTCATCCTGAACCCGCATTGGGCGAAGGATCTGAGTTAAGTTTGTCATCCTGAGTTCGCCGCTTTTGCGAACGAAGGATCTGGGTGAGTCACGGCGCGCAATCCGCTTTTGCGGATTGCAATAAAGCGCCAGACGAACTTCCTAATTAAAAGAATTTCAAACAGGAGAAGAAACTATGGCAAAGCAAATTATTCATGGAGAAGAGTCGCGGCAGGCGATTCTGCGCGGCGTAAATATTCTGGCCGATGCAGTGAAAGTGACGCTCGGTCCCAAGGGCCGCAACGTTGTAATCGAAAAGAAATTCGGTTCCCCGACCATCACCAAAGACGGCGTGACCGTAGCCAAAGAAATCGAATTGCAAAGATGCGCAGGAGAACATGGGCGCGCAGATGGTGCGTGAAGTCGCATCAAGACCTCCGACGTAGCCGGAGACGGCACCACCACCGCCACCGTTCTGGCGCAGGCAATCTTCCGCGAAGGCGTAAAGACAGTAGCCGCCGGCGCAAATCCGATGGCCCTGAAGCGCGGCATCGAAAAGGCCATTGCAGTCGTCTGCGGCCAGATCGACAAGAAGACCGGCGAGCGCGGCAAAGGCGAACTGGACAAGCTTCGCAAGCCCGTAACCGGCGACATGATCGCGCAGGTTGGCACTATTTCCGCCAACAACGATGAGACCATTGGCAAGATCATTGCCGAGGCCATGAAGAAGGTCGGCAAGGACGGCGTCATCACCGTCGAAGAGTCGAAGACCCTCGAGACTCAGCTGGAAGTGGTCGAAGGCATGCAGTTCGACCGCGGGTATCTCTCTCCTTACTTCGTTACCGATCCGGAGCGCATGGAAGTTGCGCTCGAGAATCGCTTACATCCTGATCCACGAAAAGAAAATCAGCTCGATGAAAGACCTGCTCCCGCTGCTCGAGCAGATCGCCAAGAGCGGCAAGCCGCTGGTCATCATCGCTGAAGATGTCGAAGGCGAAGCGCTCGCTACCCTCGTCGTCAACAAACTGCGTGGCACGTTGCAAGTCGCGGCCGTCAAGGCTCCTGGCTTCGGCGATCGCCGCAAAGCGATGCTGCAGGATATCGCCACCCTCACCGGCGGCAAGGTCCATCACCGAAGATCTCGGCATCAAGCTCGAGAACGTGACAGATCAGCGATCTCGGCCAGGCCAAGAAGATCACCATCGACAAGGACAACACCACCATCGTCGAAGGCAAAGGCAAGCACGGCGGAGATCGAAGGCCGCGTGAAGGAAATTCGTGGCCAGATCGAAAAGACCACCAGCGACTACGACCGCGAGAAGTTGCAGGAGCGGTTGGCGAAGCTGGTCGGTGGCGTAGCCGTCATTAAAGTCGGCGCCGCAACCGAAACCGAAATGAAGGAAAAGAAAGCCCGCGTGGAAGACGCGATGCACGCAACCCGCGCGGCCGTGGAAGAAGGCATTGTCCCGGGCGGCGGAGTGGCACTGGCTCGCAGCGCCAAGGCTCTCGACAGCCTGAAGCTGCAAGGCGATGAGCAGATCGGAGTCAACATCGTGAAGCGCGCCATCCAGGAGCCGCTGCGCCAGATCGCCGAGAACGCCGGCGAAGAAGGTGCAATCGTTCTGGGCAAGGTGCTCGACTCGAAGGACACCAACTTCGGCTACAACGCATTCAGCGACGAGTACGAAGATCTGGTCAAGGCGGGCGTGCTCGATCCGACCAAGGTAGTGCGCACTGCACTGCAGAACGCCGGATCGATCGCCTCACTGATGCTCACCACCGAAGCGCTGGTCTCGGAGATCCCGGAAGAGAAGAAGGGAGCTCCGATGGGCGGCGGACACGGCGGGCGGCGGCATGGAAGGCATGTACTAAGAAGCTGTCAGCAATCAGCCGTCAGCTTTCAGCAAGAACAAAAGCCCTACTCGCGAGAGTGGGGCTTTTTTGTTGCTGGTGAGCGCTCCAGCTATATCAAAAAAAGGGCTTATCTCAACACACCGCCCTAACCTTCCACAAAAACGCGAAAGATGCGGACCCACGGCACAGGGAATATTTATACTTGCCCGGTTACAAGAGGAGCTTGTTGGCCGACGAATGTGACGGCGGCAGGAGCTACGGCTTGGAGTTCCAATTGGATTCCGCCCATCCACTTCGCCATCAGGTTATAAAGGAATGCTCCGAGAGCACCGAAGACGAAGCCGATCATGCCGTAGAAAACGGGCAGCACAACGGCCATGGCTACGCCTCCTATTGCGCCAAAAGGATTGGGATGTTGGCCCGCCATGGAACCGATAGCACTCCATAAGCAAAAACATCGGAGCAAAGAGCAAACCGAAGAACTGTGTGACCGCACCTGAAATCTTTGCCACTGACAGGACACCGATAGACTTGATTGTCTGCATGGGGCGCTTCCCTTCTTAAATGTCTGAGTGGTTTGATTTTGCCGAGCGCAAGGATTGTACAACGGGTGTCAAGCTGCGCCGGGACGAAATTAACCGTATCTACTTAGTATATCCATAGTGTACACTTGGTAGTTGCAGAGGAGATTTCTATGGCGGTGGCGCAAATTGTTAAGTGGGGGAACAGCCTGGCGGTACGAATTCCGAAGCCGGTGGCGGAAGAGGCCGGATTAGGCGAAGGCGATCGGATCGTCCTCGAAGCAGCGCACGGGCAGATTGAGTTACGCCGGACTGAGCCGATCCCCACTCTAAAAGAGTTGGTCGCGCGAATCACTCCCGGCAATCGTTACGGCGAAACTTCCGTTGGACGGGAGCGAGGCAAGGAAGTTGTCGAGTGGTAACTCGCTACGTGCCGTCGGCTGGCGACATCATTTGGATCGACTTCGATCCGCAAAAGGGACGCGAGCAAGCGAAGCGGCGTCCGGCGCTGGTTCTGACGGAACAAAGCTACAACCGCGCCAGCGGTTTGGCCGTTGTTTGCCCTCTTACCAGCCAGCGCAAGCCTTATCCGTTTGCATTGCCTACAGTGGTCGACAAAGTCGAAGGCGCGGTGCTCGTCGATCATTTGAAAAGCGTGGACTGGGCGATGCGGAAAGCAGCCTTCCACTCCCAAGCCGACGCTGCCCTGCTGAAAAAGGTCAGGGGATATGTGGGGGTGCTGTTAGGGATTCGGTAGTGGCTCAACGAAGCTGTCAGCAATCAGTCGTCGGCTTTCAGCAAGAACAAAAACTTTGCTCGCGAGAGTGGGGCTTTTTTATAGGGGCAAGGCGTGCGTAGTGACAGCCGCCTCGGCTGTCCGTGTTGACAGCAATGACAAGTGTGGGGCGGACACTCTTGTCCGCCGCTTTTGTCCTTATGCCGGTGTAACTGCCTTATTTATTTGAGCGGTGATCGCGCTTTCGCATGGCGAAGCGCAATTACCGTTGACTTTGATTCGCAACAAGTAGGAGAACAGGCTCAGCCGCGTTTGACTCTTGTCCTTACCTCACAAAGCTAGAACCGCGCTAGCAGGTTGATCTGCGCTCAAATTACTTGTTTCGGCCAGGCAAACGGTTCGCGCTCAATCTGCGCAAGCGCTTCGATTCCGAGCAACCGCCACTTGCCCGCCGCGTCGCTGTTTCTTCGCTCCTCAGCATATATGCCGAGATACCCTTTTATATGGGAACCGACGAGTTCGTCGAGATGCTCGAAACATTTGTTGTCATTGCAAAATCGGTAGTGTTTGCCCCAGCCTTGCATGACTCCGCTCACTTTTCTTAACGACTGAAGGAGCGAAAGGCCGTTTGCTAGATCCCCCGTCACTCTGTGCGCTCGAAAAGCTTTCCAGCTTTCCTCAAGGGTAAGTTCTATTGACGTGAGCACGCGTTCTTGTGCCTTCTTGCATGGTCTAATAAACCCGTTGGAGAACTCGATACCGAGGAATTCAAAGGGCCTTTCGACTGGTGCCTTTTCTGTTTTATCACGTGAAACGCTCATACCTAGTTGGGCAAGCCCATGCCGCGCTATTGAGAAAGCTTCGTCTGCAATTTGCTTGCTGGAAGCCAGAATGATGAAGTCATCGATGTAACGAATGCATCGAACGCCTGGCAGCCGATTCAACTTCGAGTCGAAGTCATATAGATATAGGTTCCCTAGAAGAGGGGACAAAGAATTCCCCTGGGCGACTCCGATGTCTTCAATCGGAAATGCATTGGCATGTTCACGCAGCTGCGCCATGTTCTCTAGCTCAACTGCGATTGCTCTACTAAATAACTCAATGAAGTCAACATCCTCCACGAGGTTCCCAACAATGTCGGTGACTTTCGATTTTGGAATACGAGTAAAAAATTTTTCGATGTCGGAACGGATGACGAAGCTGCAGCCGTTGCCAATGGCCCTAAGTACCTCCTGTATGGCCGCAGGAACAGCTGTTACCTCATTAGGTCTTTTTCGAATGCCACCAAAGCTATACGGTGTGTGTACGAATTTCTGTATCTCGGGGACGGAAGCCAATACGTCATGAATTGCGCGTTGCACAATGCGAGACTTTACCTCAGCGACGACAAGTGGTCGGAACTTCGACTGGTCCTTGTTGTCTTTGGGAATTTTGACGCCGCGGGCAGGCGCGAATACAAACTTTTTTTGCTGGAGTTGGGTGATTATTCGACGTAGATTCTTAGAGAGTTCTTCCTCAAACGCAGCAATTTCATCTCGGGTTTGTTGGGACTTTGATGTTCTCGCATTTCGCTTAATTGCATTCCATGCATGTTCAATGACATTTCTTTTTCTGACTTGGAACAAGAGATTTGATTTCGTCAGTCTCTTGGGTCCTGTTGGTGCGCCCGACCCGTCCGACATCATAGTCTGTCCCCAGCGAAGGTTCCCTTAGGCCCGTTCCGCTCAATCGAGACTTTCGCCTCGCCGTTGCATTGTGCCCCACGCTCCCAGGTTTCCCTGATAGCCGAGACGCCCAACACAAGGGTCAGTGCCAACTGAAAGACCTTCCGGCCTAGCCGTTGTCGCCGCGCCGAACTGGCACGTTTTTAAATATGGGTCGCATTACTTGTTCTCCCCTAACAGACTAACCTTTTTAGGCCCCGAGGCAAGTTCTGCGGCCGCCGCCCCTCCCCGCCCGGAATATTAAAGCTGTCAGCCGCCCAACAGGTGCCCCGAAAGGTGAAGGCTACGGCTAACTTGATATCGGACGCGTCAGGTCTGTCCCCAGCGAAGGTTCCCTTAGGCCCGTTCCGCTCAATCGAGACTTTCGCCTCGCCGTTGCATTGTGCCCCACGCTCCCAGGTTTCCCTGATAGCCGAGACGCCCAACACAAGGGTCAGTGCCTCTACATATAGCACAAGCAGAGTACACGGTACAATATATAGTATTTGAGAGTTCGTAGCTCTCATGCTCTACATCACGATTCCGGTGTATAGCATGCCACCTTGAACACTGATACCAAACCGAGCAGCAGATAAAATTGCACCCTTCGTTTGGCGGCACGACGGGATAATCGCGCAAATTTGCCGAGCGTTGCTCGGCCTGGACAGCCGAGGGCGGCTGTCCCTACGTGAATCCGTAGATACATCGAGTGGCGCCCTGCTTCGCGGTACGCGTGAACTTTGCGATGCGTTTTGCGGCACGGCTGAAGCCGCTGCCCTTTCACGAAGCTTCCTTTCACGGTTCTCCCTGCTGGACACGTCGGTTATTCTTTCCGACTAAAACCAAAGGCGGGGCAGGAGCGTCCACCTACACGGGCTGGCAACGAAATCCCGCCCTTCGCTTCGCGATAGGACGGGGCACCCTCACACAAATTTGCCGAGCGTTGCTCGGCCTGGACAGCCGAGGGCGGCTGTCCCTAGGTGAATCCGTAGATACATCGAGTGGCGCCCTGCTTCGCAGTACGCGTGAACTTTGCGATGCGTTTTGCGGCACGGCTGAAGCCGCTGCCCTTTCACGAAGCTTCCTTTCACGGTTCTCCCTGCTAGACACGTCGGTTATTCTTTCCGACTAAAACCAAAGGCGGCGGACAGGAGTGTCCGCCCCACTTCTTTGTCATTGTCATTTCAATGAGAAGAGTTGTTTCACAGTAGGGGCCCTTCGGCTTCGCTCAGGGTGACAAAGCCGCCCCTCGCTGCTCGATAGGCCGGGGCGCCCCGACACAAATTTGCCGAGCGTTGCTCGGCCCGGACAGCCGAGGGCGGCTATCCCTTCGTGAGTTATTCCTGCGATAAGGCGGACGGGGCTAGGACGCCCGTCGCTACATCGGATGTTTGGGGATTTTTACCCGCCTATTCCGTCCAAAGCAGTGTTTTGCCCGAAATTGGGAGAACTCGCCGGATTTTACACCGATAATCGGCTACATTAGCTCTCATCCCTAAGCTATTGAAAACACAGTATGGTAAAAATTTCACCGTCTACCAATCGCTGGTTATTTACTAATTGATAAATACGTAAGTGGCTGCGATTACAGCGATATCCAGAGTAATAGGTAAGATATACAGCAAGTTACGTTGGACATACATAACTATCCAGTTACATTGCTACGGTACATTCTTGATTGACGCATCCCACCCCGCCCGTTAGCATTTCTTAATTGCCGTGAGCCATGACCAAGGAGGCATGCACGCACAGGCGGCTAAACCTAGAAATGCGAGGTGACTGAATGCAAGCACGTATAGCTCACGTAGCGGCGATAGTCGTTCTGGTCGTCGCCTTGGGAGCGGCTCAGGGGCCGACCAAATCCATAGCTGTAAACACCCAACCTTCCGGGGCCAAGCGAGTACAGGCTACCCAGATTGCGAAATCACATCCGAAGCCTTACCAAATAGGAACCGCGTCCTGGTATGGAGACTATTTTGAAGGCAAAGAGACTGCCAGCGGCGAACCTTTTAATATGTACGATATGACCGCAGCTCACCCCACGCTCCCGCTTGGGACCATGGTGAAGGTGACAAACCTGCGCAACCATAGAGCCGTGGTAGTCAAGATCAATGACCGAGGACCGGTAGTTCCGGGCCGGATTATCGATCTCTCCTATAGCGCCGCTCAAGCCCTGGAATTCAAGAACAAGGGCCTGCAGACGGTACGGCTGGACGTGATCCATCCCGATACCGTGGCCATGCTCGAACCCGTGGCCTTCCAGCGATAAAAACCCTATACTTTGAGGGATGTACGACGCTCGTGAGCGTTTAATCGTCGCCTTGGATGTTTCGTCGTCAGCCGCCGCCCAGAAGATCGTGGCGGCGGTGGGCGACTCCGCCTTGACGTACAAGGTGGGCATGCAGCTTTATACGGCGGAGGGGCCACAGATCGTTCGGGATTTGATCTCGGCCGGACGAAAAGTCTTCCTCGATCTCAAGTACCACGACATTCCTAATACCGTTGGATCAGCCGTCCGCGAAGCTGCCGGATTAGGCGTGCACATGCTGACCGTCCATGCCTCGGGCGGGACGAAGATGTTGCGCGCAGCGACTGAAGCCGCGCGAGAGGTGAATCCAGCATTGAAGATCTTAGCGGTGACTGTCCTGACCAGCATGGACGAGGCTGACCTAAACGGCGTGGGAGTGCATGCTCCAGTATTAGACCAGGTGCTTAGGCTGGGAAGCCTGGCGCTGGCAGCGGGATGCCAGGGGCTAGTTGCGTCGGCTCAAGAGGCGTCCGAGCTGAGAAAATTGGGAACAGACTTCTTGATCGTTACCCCGGGAGTGCGTCCAGCCGGAACCGCCCACGGCGATCAGGCCCGAGTGGTAACTCCCGCCGAAGCAATGAAGGCAGGAGCCAGCCACATAGTAGTGGGAAGGCCAATCACTGGAGCGAAAGATCCGGCGAGTGAAGCGAGAGGAATTTTGGAGCAGATGAGCTTGGCGGCGATTGCATGAACCTGAGTCGGTGAAAACAATTATGTAGCTGGCCGATTGGCTTTCTTGTTTGCCTTCCGTTGCGCCTTCGCGTATTTCTTCTCTGCCTTCCGTTGTCTCCGCGCCGACTTGTTGAATGCCTTCTGCTGTTGCTTGGCCGCTTTTGCGGACTGGCGCGCATTTTCTGCGACGCTGATACGTTGCGCCTCAACGGGTATCGACCAGGCAAAACTCAACGCGAGTAGCAAAACAGCAATTTGTCTCAACTGGGATTCCTCTTCGTCTTCAGAATAGCGGAAACAATCTTGCCGTAATTATTGCCTTTCATTTGCTCCATTGCCACCTCTTTCTTATTTCTTATTATTATTTGGGCCCACTTGCCCGGGACATGCGTTTGCGAAAATAGTTTGATGAAAAATAGCGATTCATGAGGTAAAAACTTGCCTCAGTGCATTTGGGCCTCAGTGCATTTGGAAGGAGAACGTCTCTTGAGCATTGCGGATGGTTTTTGCGTCGCTTTATATGCGTAGTGTTTCTATCAGCGACTGCAATGGTAGCCCAACAGATTTCCGGCTCTGCTGTCGCTCCCGTACCTCCAGCGATCTTCAGTGCCAAAAAAATCTTTATCTCGAACGCCGGCGCGGACAGCGGACTCTTTCCCCAGCCTTTTACCGGCAGCCCCGATCGTGCCTATAACCGGTTTTTACGGTCTGGTCTGCAGTTGGGGAACCTACGCCTTGTCGATGATCCGGCAGAGGCAGATCTCATCTTAGAGCTTCAGCTCTTTGCTCTAATGGTCCTAGCAACCCAAACAAACAGCATGGTGCCTCTGATCCGCTGCCCATGTTTCGCCTGACCATTCTCGATCGAAGAACACATTACGTACTATGGACGCTTACAGATCGATTGCGCCGGCATACCTGACCAGAAAAGTCATGACCACAACTTCGACGACGCTCTGGGGGTGCTTGCGATGGATTTGAAAACATTAACAAGGCGGGCCAACGCTCCATAATAGTCAAGGCTGTGTTAAAAGAAGTATCAGACTGCAAAAGAAGGCGGCTTCGCAGAAGTCGGCGATTTGAACCTTGCCGTGACTGTGCGGACGGAAGACTTTGTCCAGCAGTAGAACTGCCCCGCTCAAGCCAAAACCGGGTTTGGATGGGCAACTCGTCCAGGTTTCCTACCTGCGATGTCGAGAGGAAGATACAACCATGAAGGTTTTCTTCGGATGGTCGGGCGAGACAAGCCACAACGTTGCACTTGTCTTGAGCGATTGGTTACCCAAGGTGATTCAGGCTCGACCATTCGTCTCATCGGAAGATATTGCCAAGGGTGCCCGGTGGTCTATCGCAATTGCCAAAGAACTGCAGGATTCTACTTCGGAATTATCTGTATCACGAAGGAGAACTCAGAGTCGCCATGGATTAATTTTGAAGCCGGTGCATTATCCAAAGAGATTGAAACAGCTCTAGTCACTCCGTTTCTTTTTCAATCTCCGGCCTGCTGAGATTGAAGGTCCTCTAAAACAGTTTCAGCTCGTCATTAATGAAAAGTTAGACCTTCTGAAGCTGGTGAGGACTATTAATATCGGGTTGGGTGAAAATCGCCTCGAGGATGCCACCCTGCAGGACACATTCGAGATGTGGTGGCCCACGCTTAATGACAGATTGAAGGGAATTCAGCTTGAAGCCGGGAAGATGCCAATTCGCCAATCAAGAAGCACGACAGAAATGGTTGAGGAACTGTTGGAACTGACCCGCACGCAACAGAGGGAAATGGCGACTTTTTTGCGTATGAGTAGTGCTTCACAACGACCCAGCTTTTTCGGGCATGTGGGTGGAGCTGAACAATTGAGCACAATTAGCGCTGGCCAGAGGCTTCGAGCATTGCGGGAGGCGCTCGGGTTAACCATGCGAGAAGTGGAGCAGGCCAGTAGCGTAATCGCCCAGAGATGTCCAAGGACGAATTCGATCCCACCCAGTCGCATGTCGGATATCGAATCCAAAGGGGTAATCCCGAGTGTTTTCCGCCTCTATTCATTGGCTTCTATTTACCGACGGGATTTTGCGGAATGCTTTCTTTCTTTGGCCTCGATTTTTGAGTATTCCACCGTCGGTCCCTGGACCCTTGGCGCCCCCCGACAAGTAGATATGCGGAGTGGGCCACCCATCCCCGAGAGTACTAGGGCAGCGGTGACGGAAAGGTCGCGTTCAGAGCGGCGATATCAGTTCGTAGTTGCGTAGCGTCAGCTAATTGACGCTGAACTTCTTGGTTGATGTTTCGATAGTCAGCAGGTTTGTAATCCGCCGTAGTGCATCTTATTTTCATGCGGTCGCCAACTGCCGCTATCTGTTTGCAATCCACATCATTCGTTTCTCTGAACTGTCGCCAGCACCACTCATGGGAACTCAGTTCCTTGTGTCTGCTCATACGCGCGGCATCCTTGCGCGTATCCCAGGTACCTACAGTCAACTCGGCCCTTCCTCGTGCGGAATAAATCAGACAGGATTAATGTCCAGGCGCGGCTTATAGCGGTTCGCTTAGACGCTTCGTCAGGGCTGGCAGCAAGCGTATTCGCCAGCCTCAGAAATTCGTTAAAATCAAATGGCATTCAATTGAAAATCAAAAATCAGTCTGCCGTCAGCGTTATTGATTTGACCTAACCACCATTCCCTGTCAAATGCTCTCAAAGCATTCAGATTTTCTTGTAGCGTTCCATTAGCAGTTACGAGACAGATGAGGTTCTCAAACCCTTCGTCATCGCAAACGAGGCTCAGAGTCTTTACTGTGGTTGCTCCGAATCTTTCCTTCAATGGCTCTTTCGCCTGAACGAGCAAGTTGTGTAGACGATGTTCTTCGATAAATCTGGAAACTACTTGCCGGTTGTCGAAGACATAGGTGTCGTCCAAGCCTCGGGTGGCGTCACGACGTACAATACATCTCTCAGGATTGTCCCAGCTGACTTGGACTTCTCCCGAGCGGCGCAGCGGCTTCTTTACGGGTACTTGAACGAGCCAAGACTCCGGCTGAACTGGCGGATGATATTCCGGTGGAGTCTGTTCGCGGTAGTTCGCGGCTGTCAATGTCGGTGCGGTGCTCACAACGTTCCTTCTAATCCTAAAACATCAAATAGTTTTCGTTCATCAGCAAGCAGAATCTCGCCCAAGCTTGCAGCGTTACTTCCGGCCCGTGATCCCTGTTTATTCTAACGAAAAGTCCATTTGCGAAAGCAGCAGAGGCGTCAATAACGATGGACGATTTCTCCATCTGCAAAATCACACCAGGGAACTTTATATCCCCACTCATCAACCTGTACGCATCGGGGCTCAGCAGCGGAGCCATGACCTCTTTGCGTGACTTCGTCTTGAGTTGAATATGTAAGCATGCCCACGTGCTGTAATTCGATTTCCGCCTTCGTCTTTTCTATCACGGCGTCCATGCCTGCCCGGTCAGTCTGAATGAAATGATGCGCTTCCGTCCAATCGAGATTCTCGGCTACCCAAACCATTCGCCCAAGCTGGAGTGTAAGGGTGATACCTGGGGCATTCCTTTTGAACACCACAGCGTAGTCGTTCAGCTTCTCGGTGTGGGTCTTTACCTCAACGCCTTCCAACTTGAATCCAAACGGGTCCCAGCGCCTCCAATACACCGGAGATGATTAGGGCCGTACCGAGCCATGCTTCCAAGATGGGCTTCTTAAAGACAGCGGTGTATTCCACCACACCGTAGGGCACTTCGACGGGAACCTTCACGGGAATGATGGGGTCAAGCATTGGACTAGAGAGTCTACTTCAGTTTAACCCAAAGTGTCAGTAGAACTTTGTAGTGTATGGATAACGAAAGGTCTTAGACCTGACCTGGCCAGTGTGCCCATTCAAGGACGGGTGGCCCACTCGAGCCCGGTTTTGGCTGGAGTGGGGATGTTCAACGCCACAGACTTGCCTCGGCGAAGCGTGATGGTTCAGCCTGAACTGGAGAGGAGGAGCTCTCCGACGGGTGGCCCACTCAAGCCCGGTTTTGGCTTGAGTGGGGCTGTTCGCACGTCACAGACTTGGGCCAACGAACGAACTAGATTGTCCTCATGCCATGGGGACTAACACGTTTTCACCACAGCGGGCAGAGTCATTTCGTCACTTTCTGCTGCTACCATCGCTCGATCGCTTGTTTACCACGGACGCAAGCCGACGAATCTTCGAGTCAGCTTTGGAGCGGGTGCGGCGCAGCTTCAGACTTCAGGTTTACGGTTACGTGGTCATGCCGGAGCATGTTCACCTCCTGCTCAGCGAACCCGAAAAAGATACGCTGGCCGATGCGTTGAAGTCGTTGAAGCAGGGAGTATCGCGGCGTTTGATTGGCGATGCGGAGCATTTCTGGCAAAAGCGGTACTACGATTTCAACATTCGAAATTACCCGCAGTTTGTGGAGAAGCTGCGCTACATTCATCGCAATCCGGTGAAGGCTGGATTGTGCGAACGTCCGGAGGACTGGGAGTGGAGCAGTTTTCGCCACTACGCAACCGGCTGTGAGGGACGGGTTGAGATCGAGTCGGAATGGACGGCACGAAAACGCGAACGAGCTGGCAGGAAGACTTTGTCCAGCCGTCGAACTGCCCCACTCAAGCCAAAATCGGGCTTGAATGGGCCACTTGTCGAATGATCAAGGCTGATTAGATAACGGTGAGCCACCAGCCGGGTGGTGGGTGCCCCATCCTTTGCGTACTGTACGAAAGGGTGGGAGGCAGAGACTTGGTTTTCTTATTCTCGGACAACGAACCGGATGTTCCCACTCTTGCAAAGAACACAAGGATGGGGCACCCTCAGTCATAGTAGTCTCCGACAAAAAAATTCCAGCCACCCGTCAGCGATGGATCCTAATCTTGGGGTGCGTAATCGATCCAATCGCCACTAAATTTTTGCTCGACCTTGCAACCCTCAATAAGTTTGTCAGCAATGAACCATACTTCAGGTTTAAGTGGGTCATGATTGACCTGCACTCTCCGCCCGATCATGTGCTCGACAAATGAACTGTCTGTGACAAACGGATCCGTGATGTACGGCAGCAGAGCAAAACGGCCAGAATAATATTCACCCCCCACTTGATAGGAAAATGCGAACACAGGAAGGATCACTTTAGGGCTCCGGCCACCGCCTGCCACTTGCTCCAGCTTTCCGGATTCAATAATCCCTTCAATCGAAGGCCATTGCTCCGCTTTTTTGGAAACTCTACGGCGCCAGATCGCGGTTCCGAGGAAAAAGATAATAAGGCCGGTCAGGAGAACGATTCGAAGATAGTCGATCATGTAATCAATATTGGATGGGAGCCTTCCTTGGCATCCTATCTTCGTTGTTAGACATCAATCACGATAATTCGGACGGGCGGGCCACTCCAGCCCGGTTTCGGGATTGAATGGGCCACCCGTCCACCCTATCGAAATTGGAGCCATCCATGAACAGCGTACAAATTGAACAGAAGAGCTACGAGATGCCCCCGCAGGAGGGGTTCAGCGTCGCACATTTTCTCACCGTCGCCGACATCGACCGATCGGCTCGCTTCTACGAAAAGGTCTTCGGCGGTCGCATTCTGAGCACAGGCGATAGCGAAGGCGCGCCGGCGTACATTCAGATCGCGAATACGTGGCTCCTGGTCAACGTCGGAGGCGGGCCGACCCCCGACAAGCCGACGGTAACGCTGAGCGTCCCCGACCCCGATAAGATCAACGGCTTCATGAATATCCGCGTTGCGGATATTCAAGCGTGCTACAAATTATGGAAAAGTCGAGGAGCCGAGTTCATCACGGAGCCAATACCCAAGTACGGCGAGATTCGCTGCTACATCCGCGATCCTGACGGTTACATTATCGAGGTCGGACAGAGCACCGAGCTCACGTACGGTTAAGGACGGGTGGCCCACTCAAGCCAGGGTTTGGCTTGAGTGGGGATGTTCACACAACGCGTTTTCACCACAGTGGCAGGACCAGAAGTGGTGACATTTGCGTGGTCGTCTTACCGTAAGCGCCGCAGACTCTCGACGGAAGGCACGAAATAATACGAGCCGGTCAACGGCTGAGTATAGCGGGTGAGCGCATCGCGCGTGCCGGTGATCAGGCCCGCCATGCTATCGAGCATTCTGGAAAGGCGCTTCTGCTCTGCGCTGAATCCAACGAACATGGTGCCATGGTCGGCGACGTTTCCGTAGGGCATATTGCGACGAAAGATGTGCCCAAACTCATCCTGATCAGTGCGAGCGACATGCGAGTCCGATGGCTTGTTCTCGAGTTCGATGCTGTCGAGCTTGGTGCGTCCCATGATGCGCTCCTGCTGAGCGACGGGCAGAGCTTCCCACTCAGCTACCTTATGCTTCCATTTTTGAAGCAACAGGACTGAGCCGGCAGCGCCGGGGACTCCTTCGGGCAAGAGTGCCGCGAGGGGAGCGTCGAGCAGCGTCGGGTTCTCCGAGCCATCAATGAAGCCGGTAAGATCGCGATCGTGCCGGTACGACCAACTGGAGGTTTCTTCCCCTAACGAGGCCTGGCCCGCGAGGTCATGGATTACCGATCGCGCCATATCGAAGATAACGTCATAAGCGCTGCCGGACATCCATACCAGCGCATCATGTTGCGTCGCTGGCATCACGAATCCTTCTGTGCCCTGGATCTCTCTGTTAAAACCCTCCACACCCGGCGGCGCATCGTCTGGAACAATATCGCGCCAAAGCTCAGGCCGAAAGCCGATGACGAAGTTCACTCCCCCCGTGGTGGTCCGGGGTTCACGGATAGCGGAGATGGTAGCGGCGAACTCCTTGCAATTGTTCGCGTCCAGAAGGTCAAACTCCAGGTACGCGTGAGAAGAGGTTCCAAGAGCGAAGATTCCAGCCTGTGGCGTGTACATGCGGGGATTATATCGGGTGGCGTTTTAGCCAATACAACCGAGTTCGATCGCATCACTACCGCGGCAGTTCGCAGAACTATGAACGAGAAACGCAGGTTATGCGAACGTCCAGAGGACTTGGTGATGATCGCCGCAATCGCCCCCAATCAAAACCATCCACCCGCGCTACAAGCGCGTATACTGCCTGTCTTGATGCCCAGTCGGCATTCGTAAGCCAATTCCTGACGAAGGAAGCCAGCATGAAGCTGAACGCATCACTTTTGAAGAGCACTATTGTGGCCGCTCTCGGCGGATTGTTATTTGGATTCGATACCGCCGTCATATCCGGCACCACAGGCGCTCTCACCCAAACTTATGGGCTGTCGCCAAAACTCCTGGGAATCACGGTTGCCAGCGCGATCTGGGGAACGGTTTTGGGAGCGATGCTCGCGGGACTTCCCGGTGAGCGCTTCGGACGTCGCGACAGTCTGCGCGGCTTGGCAATTCTTTACTTAGTTTCCGCGCTGGGTTGTGCGGGTGCGTGGAGTTGGTCATCGTTAGTGATGTTCCGTTTTATCGGTGGACTCGGCATTGGCGGATCTTCAGTTCTTGGCCCCATGTACATTGCCGAGATTGCTCCCGCAAAATTGCGAGGACGACTAGTCGGATTATTTCAATTCAATGTAGTGTTTGGCATCCTGCTGGCTTACTTCTCGAACTATGTGATTGGACTCACTCACCGCGGCGCATCCGAATGGCGCTGGCAGCTTGGCATCACTGCCCTTCCCGCAGCCTTATTTTTCTTGATGTTGTTCATGATCCCGCGAAGTCCGCGCTGGCTGGTGAAGCAGGGACGCATCGAAGAGGCTCGCACCGTACTCCGCGTCATTGGAGAAAAAGACTTCGAGCGAGAGCTGCAGGAAATTGTTCAATCTATTGACTCCGAGAAATCGCAATCCGGAGAGGCGCTCTTCTCGCGCAAATATACCTTCCCTATCTTCCTGGCCGTCAGCATCGGGATGTTCAACCAGCTGTCCGGCATCAACGCCATCCTCTATTATTTGAACGACATTTTCGCGCACGCTGGCTACAGCAAATTATCTGGAAATATTCAGGCAGTCGCAGTTGGCGCGACCAATCTGCTCTTCACCATGATCGCCATGTCCGTGATCGACAGACTCGGTCGTAAGACTTTATTGTTAGTCGGTTCGGTGGGAACGGCGATTTGTCTCGCGGGTGTCGCGCTGATTTTTTTCACCGGCCAACACCAAAGCTGGTTACTTTGGCTGCTGATCGGATACATCGCGTTCTTTGCTTTTTCCCAAGGAGCCGTGATCTGGGTTTACATCAGCGAAGTATTCCCGAACACAGTGCGTGCTAAAGGTCAAAGCCTGGGAAGCTTTTCGCATTGGTTCATGAATGCGCTCATATCGGGCATCTTTCCTTTGATGGCTGCTTCGTCTGGCGCTTATCCTTTTGTATTTTTTTCGATCATGATGGCAGCCCAGTTTTTCGTGGTGCTTTTCGTCTATCCCGAGACGAAGGGATATTCTTTGGAAGAAATGCAGAAGCGGATTGCGGCCCCCAACTTGGCTTGATCGCGCGGCGCACCAGGAAATCGCCTCTAGTGCGACAAGATTTTCTCCGGGATAGGAGCGGCCGAAGCTGGCGTCAGTCCGGCCCGAACTGTGCCTGGTATCTCGTCGCCTCTTACGTATTCTCCCTTGCTGCCCATCATTTCCGGCATCGCTGTGTACGGCTTGCTGTAGTCGTTGTTTGCGTTCCAGAACAAGAAGCCTATTCCGCCTTTGTTCTTGGACGTTAGCACTTGGGTTTCGATGTATTTCGGAGAATAAGTCTTGGTTCGCCAGGCAAATGCCTGCAGCCACGGACGAATCACTACTCCGCTGCCTTTGGTGATCTTCTCGAAGCGCTCCATGGACTCACCTATGAAATGCTCAGGCGCGTCTCCCGGACGCTCGATTCCATCCATGCCAAAGAAGTGTGACGGATAGATCATGGGCGAGAGCACATCGCAATACTTCGCCATTCCCACAATGTCTTGGCCGGTATGCGATAGATCGACGGGACGCTGCCACGCCATGATCCCGAACACATCGAGCGATAACAGCACTCCAGTGGGGTGCAATTCCGCATAAGCGTGTTTCAGGAAGTCGGTAATCACATCCGAGCGATGCCAGTCGGGGTGCTCGGTTTGATAGTAAAAGCTGGCGTCTTTCTGATCGCCCTCTGCCGGGAATCGAACGTAGTCAAATTGAATCTCGTCGGCGCCAGCTTCGGCCGCCTTTTTCGCCAGAGCAATGTCATACGCCTGAACCTTTGGCTGTGAAGGATCGGTCCAGACCAGCTTTCCGTTCTCTTTCCAGGGCTGTCCTGTTTTATGCGACTTCACCGCCAGCTCAGGATGCGTCACGACCAGCCGCTCGTCACGAAAAATGGCAACTCGAGCGATGGCGTGCAGTCCTTGTGAGTGCAGAAAGCGGGTGAGCTTCGGCAGATCGCGGATATAAGTCTTGTGAGCTCCCGCCAAGGGATGGTCGAACGCGATATTGATTGTCCCGTCGCTGTCTTTGATGTCAAAGACTACTGCGTTGCCGCCCAACTCGCGCCAGCGGCGAATGATTCTCAGTCCATGGTCGCTGGCGGCCATAAGTCCGGTTAGATAGATTGCGCGCACCTCAAAATCTTTCGCGATAGGAATCGACTTCTCGGCGATTGGAGCATCCAATATTCCCGGGATGAGCAACGACTGTCCTGGCTTGAGGAAGGTTCCTCCAAGATTGCCGTTAGCTTTTCGAATGGCTTCCGCCAGCTCGGAAGAGGTCAGATAAGAAGTCTGAGAAATAAAATGGTGCGAAACCAAAGCTATTGTGTCGCCGCGCTTTGCCTGATAAAGTGCGCTACCCGGAAAAGCGGCAGCCGGCGGCGCAGGAGAATCGACCGCTTTGGCAGTCGGAATCGAGGTACTTGCCGTCCGGACCAGCGTGGCTCGTGAAGACTGAGCGGCGTTGGCGGCGGGAACGTGGAATCCGAAGTGGAAAATGATGAAGCCGAGACACAGGCACAGTACCAGCGCGATTGAGATCGAGCGAAAGCGGGGCAATTTTTCTCCGTGGAACTTGTTTTTACGCATGCTAGCCGGGAGTCAACAGGCCTGCCAGTTACGTCTGGCCAGAGCCAGCTGGTCCTCTGCAGTGGGTAGGGAGATTTCCTGCATGAGCAAACTATTTCTCTTTACAGGGTTTCATTGTGAAATGTAAGTAGCTTCCCCGGCTCTCTGGAAGCATCTAAGTATTGAAGAAGCAAGGTTTTGGGCGAGTGAAACAGGATGGCGCGCGGTTTGCACTGAGGGATAGCGACCAATGGTTCTGGAAATGACAAAATTTGTCATAACCGAGTTACCGGAGCCGGAAGTCGACGAAGACTGCAAAGCAAGGCGGCATTCTCCGGAGATTGAAGCAGCAAAGCAGAGATCGAAAGCAAGCCCAGAAAGGGATCCAGGGCATACCCCTATGAAGACCGTATCCAGTACCGTTCTCGACCCTACTCGCCGCAGCAATGACGCTCGTGACTTTGACAGTGCACTTCGAAGAAAGATCGTTGGCCAGGATGCAGCAGTGGAAAAAGTTGTGGAAATCTATCAGATGTTTCTGGCGGGACTGAATGCCCCCGGACGTCCGGTAGGGAATCTTCTATTTCTGGGGCCCACTGGGTCCGGCAAAACCAGGGTGGTAGAGGCTTTGGCCGAATCGCTTTTTGGGGACGCGCGCGCCTGTATCAAGATCGATTGTGCTGAGTTCCAGCACTCCCACGAAATCGCAAAGCTGATCGGTTCGCCTCCAGGATACCTGGGTCACCGCGAGACTCATCCCTTGCTTACGCAAGAGGCTTTGAACCAGTGGCACACCGATAAGTTGAAACTTTCGATCCTTCTTTTCGACGAAATCGAGAAGGCATCCGATTCGCTTTGGCAACTGCTGCTCGGAATTCTGGATAAAGCGACTTTGACCTTGGGTGACAACCGCCGCGTTGACCTTTCCCAATGCATCATCATTATGACCTCGAATCTTGGGGCCAGCGAGATGACCAGCCTGGTGGAAGGCGGCCTAGGCTTTGCGCAGAAAGCAAAGCAGGTGGACGCGAGCTTCGACGAAAAGATCAACCGTTCGGCGCTCGATGCCGCCAAGAGAAAATTCAGCCCCGAGTTCATGAATCGCATCGACAAAGTTGTGGTGTTCAGGACGCTTCGTCCTGAGCATCTCGAGCAGATCCTTGAAATCGAACTGGGGATGGTGCAGCAGCGAATTCTGATGGCGTCGGCTGCGAATCAGTTCGTCTTCAATTGCACATCCAAAGTGAAGAGCTTCCTTCTTGTCGAAGGAACGGATCCGAAGTATGGCGCGAGGCATCTCAAACGTGCCATCGAACGGAACCTTGTGTTTCCGCTCGCCAATTTGGTCGCCACCGGGCAGGTTAAGCTGGGCGACTTTATCCGCGTGGATCTTGATGCGGAAGGCCGAATCACTTTCATCAAAGAAGCCGAAGGCGCCATGGTTCCTATGCTGATGGAGCGTTATGGAGCAGCGGCAGGAGCGCCGACATTAGTCGCGCGCGCGGCGCGTCCAGTGGCTCGCCGTGAATTCGGAGCGACGCCGGCTTCCGACACGAAATAATTTTTCAACCGAATTCTTCCATGATTGGCTGGAGGATCTCGACTTTATTTCCGCGCCCTATGCTCCCGTTCCCGGACGAGGCACGATTCATCAAGGATTTCAGCTTGTCTACTATGCCATCCGAAACAATCTGCGCAGTTTGATCGAAACTTATGCCGCAAACTGCAAAAAAATATTGATTACTGGGCACCAGCCTCGGCGGCGTACTAACAGGCTGGCGCTCCCGACTTGCTGAATGACGTGGCGGCGCTTTCACAAAGAGAGAGACGAGCGGGAGAAGGCCTGTTTCCAGCTCGGCACGAGGCATTATAGATTTTCTCCGGCTGGAGATTTGCTCGCAATGGCGTGAACAAATCATAGCCTTAAGCTGTTAATAGGCGAGCAGGATTCGTAAGTCTCTTAAATTGTTCCCCGTCGGCCCTGTTGTCACCGCATCACCCAGCTTCTCAAAGTATGGGGATGCGTTAAAAGCGCTCAGATAAGCGCTCGCGTCCATCCCTTGCATCTTCGCCCTCTCTGACGTCGTGCCGTCGACGACGGCTCCCGCCGCTGAACTGTTGCCGTCGATGCCGTCGGTTCCCGCGCTTAGGACCGTAATGTTCTCTCCCGTGATCTTTTCCGCGCAGGCAAGAGCGAATTGCTGGTTGCGTCCGCCGGTTCCACCGTTCATAACTTTCACCGTCACCTCGCCACCTGAGATCAAGGCACACTCGCTCGGATTTCTTTCGCAACTCACGCACGCGGCCTAAGAGATAGTCGCTTGCCTTTTCGTAATCCCAGTCATCGCAGCTATTGTCGATTTCAACTGTGAAGCCATGACGCTCGGCTTCCGGCTTAATGGCTTCGAACAGCGAGGCATTCGATAAAACTGTCCACCAGCGCGAGCGATGAAACGCGGGATCATCCGACTTCGGCGTTTCCTCAAGTGCGCGGCGTTCGAACAATTCACGTACGGTCCGCGGAAACAGCTTCAGCATCTCGTACTTCGCTGCGATGGCATAACAATCAGCAGCGGTGGTTGAGTCAGGCATCGTGAGGCCAGAGGCCAGAGCATCTGGCATGTTGTCAGGAACATCGGAGACGAGGATCGAAACTTGTTGCGCTGGATAAGCAGTCCGCGCTAACTTCCCTCCTTTCACTGCTGAGAGATGTTTGCGAATTGCATTGATCTCCGCGATTGGAGCGCCGGAGTGCACCAAAGCCTGATAGGTAGCGACAAGATCTTCGAGAGAAATTTCGTCGTCGAGTGGTTTTTCAATCATTGACGATCCGCCACCGCTGATCAGGTAAAGCACCAGCGATGATTGATTCTGCGCATCAAGCGACTTCAATACGGACTGAGCGGCGCGAATGGATTCATCATTGGGCAGGGGATGTCCGCCGCGAAAGTAACGAAATCCTTTGATCTGCGACACGGGATCAACGGAACTCGCGACGATACCTTCAAAACGATCTCCTGCCTGCATTTCGAGTGAATTCAGCATGGTGTGTGCCGCCTTGCCAATGGAAACCACGAATACGCGGGTGTAAGAATTGAGATCGTAAAGGTCTTCGCAAATGCGCAAGACTCCTCGTTCACAGGAAACATGTCGCCGAAAAGCCTGGTCGATGCTGGATTCCTTCAATGCGTGTTCAAAAAGATGGCGGGCGGTCACGCGCATCTCAACGGCAAGACGGTCACGGTCGGCGCGCATGCGAGAATTATAGCGAGAGCTCGATACACGAGAAACAACATGGAGAAAGACAAGTACAAGGATTGCCGTCGGTCTGGCTGCAATTGTCCTGGCAATTAGCGTCGTACGATTTGGGATGAGCCGAATTCAGAGCCGAGGCGAGGAGGCGACGAAACCGGCCCCTCCACATTCCGTGACCTTGAACTGGCAGCCTACGCCTGGGGCTCAGTTTTATTACGTATACCGAAGCACAGTGAGCGGATCGCAATATCAGAAAATCGGGACGAGTCCGACCCAACGTTCAAGGATGCGCCGGTTCCAAGCGGAGCGGTGTTCTACTACGTGGTCACGGCAGTGGTGAATGGGCGGGAAAGCAAATATTCAAATGAGATTAAAGCGGTCGTGCCCTGAATAGGATTGTTGTTAATTGGCAAAAAGCGAATAACCACAGAGACACAGAGTTCACAGAGGAGAATCAGCGCAAGTCAGCAATTACCGGCTGCACTGGCTTTGCTGATGCTGGCGGACAGATTGGATGCTCGCTAAGTTCGCGCAATGTAAGCGGGGATGCGCCTTCAGCCTCAAAATCCTGTAGCCAGTTGATAACGCGAACCGCCGAGTCCGGGAATGGACGCTGGTGGTCAGGATTCATCCACACGTAGTGAATTGTTTTACCTTCACGCGTAAGCTCCGCCACAAACCGCTCTGCGCCTTGAAGAACAACGCCACCGCGGCTGCCATTGAAATCGAGGTCCTTGAGCATTCTGCCGAGATGCAGTCGCTGATGCTGCGATAGCGTTCCCTGAAAGCTTTCAGTGCCGTCCTTGGTCGTGCGCAATATCTGGTAGTACCCGTTGCGATACAGTGCGAAGCAGGATTGTGAATAGCCTTCTTGCGTATCTCGATCGCTCAGTGAGGTTCCACCGTTGTAAGAAAGTCGAGCCAATAAGCTATCGGAGCCGGGCTCTTTCGATTGCGCTGAAGCGAGGCTCGATGAGGCAAGAAGAATCAGTGTGACTATGAACAGCGTCTTTTGTGATCGCATGCGAACTCCTGCAATATGTTCGTTGCACAACATTGTATGACGAAATGATTCCAGTTGCGACTTTCACGGAAGAACTTCCGCCACCCATTTCTCAATCGTCTCTCGCATTTCTTTTAATCTTCCTTCGAAGAAGTGATCTCCACCCTCGATGATTACCAGTTTCTTGGGCTCGGGCAGAGGCTCCACTAATTTTTCTAGTTGAGCGGGGGAGCCGTAGTGGTCGTGGGCTCCGCTGACGAAGAGCTTGGGCTTGGTGCAGCTCTCGAGAAATTCGAAAGTGTAGTGCCGGTTGTCGACGGCCGCGACCGGAGTACCTAAACTGATCAGCGCTTTCACCCGTTCGTCGGGACAAGCTGCGCGTAATCCTACGGCGGCTCCGAAGGAGAATCCCGCGAAAATCAATGGCAGGTGGAACTCGCGGTCAAGCCAATCGAGAGCGGTGCGGACATCGTCGAGTTCTCCGTTGCCTTTGTCATGCTGGCCTTCACTCAGGCCGGTTCCGCGGAAATTGAAGCGGAGTACGGGAAATCCGAAGCTGTGAAGCGCTTTCATGGCGTGGAAAACAACTTTGTTGTGCAGCGTTCCACCGAAGACGGGATGAGGATGGCAAACTACTGCGGCATGCGTGGCGTCAGGTGAGCCCACGTTGAGCAGGGCTTCGAGGCGTCCGGCGGGACCATCGAGGAAAAAAGAACGGATGGATGCGGGAGTGTTCATGCGGAGCGTTAAGGATAGCAGGATAGAGTTGGGCGGGCAGGCGGGGACGCCCATGGTCGAGCAAGCTCGACAGGACAGCCGAGGGCGGCTGTCCCTACGTATTCACGGCGAGGGTTAGGGTATTCTCTTTGGGGTCATGGATGTGGTCTCGTTTACTCGTCAGCTTGTTGACATTGAATCGGTCACTGGCAATGAGGGTCCGTCTGGCGATTTTATTCATCACGAACTTGGTCTCATGGGCTTTCATGCGGAGAAAATGCTCGGTTGAGGGGCAACGCTGTAACGTTTTTGCGACTTCGCCCGAACAACCCCGGCCTGAAATTGTTTTTTCCACGCACATGGATACGGTTCCGCCATATATCCCTTCCTCCGAGACGGCGGATCGCGTTTATGGGCGCGGGTCATGCGATGCCAAAGGAATTATCGCCGCGCAAGTTGCAGCTGCGGACAGGTTACGCAAAGAAGGCATTCATGTCGGACTGTTATTCGTAGTCGGAGAAGAGCGGGACAGCCTGGGAGCGAAAGTTGCCAACCAGCAGGCACGTGGCGCGAAGTTTCTGGTCAATGGTGAACCGACCGAGAACCGGATCGCGGTGGCGTCCAAAGGATCTCTGCGCGTTGAAGTGATTGCTGAAGGACGCATGGCGCACTCGGCTTATCCCGAGCTGGGCGAGTCGGCGATTGACAAATTGATCGAGGCGCTCAATCGACTGCGTGCGATGAACTTGCCTGTTGCTGAAGATATCGGGCCATGCACGTTGAACATTGGAATGATTGAGGGCGGGCGCGCTCCGAATGTCATTCCTGATCATGCAAAAGCCAAATTGCTTTATCGGTTGGTGGGGCCGTCTGAAGAATTGAAAGAACAGATCCAAGAGGCGGTGCAGGGATTGGCGAAAGCGGTAGTGACGCTGGAGATTCCGTTTTTGCGTCTGCGTACCTTGAATGGACTGCCTACGATGACTGCTGCGTTCACAACCGATATCCCTGCGCTGAACAATTGGGGAGAGCCACTGCTGATCGGTCCGGGATCGATTCATGTGGCGCACACGGAAGGCGAGTACATCGAGAAGAAGCAGTTGAGTGAAGCGGTGGATTTGTATTGCGAGATTGCGAAGCGGTTAGTGCGAAGCGATGGAAGAGGCAAGAGCCTTTGACTGCAAAGGTCACAAAGCAACAGAAAGAATGTGAAGAAACAACAATCTCTATCGGGTAACAGAATGCAAAAACGCAACGATAGTTATAAGATTTTTCGTATTTCCAGCCTGTAGTTCTTAGATCTCAGTTCTCGGATCGCTGGCGCTCAGAGTTCCTCGAAAGATTTACACTTATTTCATGCAGACTCAGAGTCTCAATTCCCTTTCCCGCGCTTCTTCCGCTTATCTGCGTTCCGCCATGCATCAGCCGATCCGGTGGCATGAGTGGGGTGAGGAGGCTTTTGCGGCGGCACGACGCGAGAACAAGCCGATGCTGCTCGACATTGGCGCGGTGTGGTGCCACTGGTGCCATGTGATGGACCGCGAGTCTTACGACGATCCGGCTATTGCGGCGATTGTGAACGAGCATTTTATCGCGGTGAAGGTGGATCGCGACGAGCGGCCGGATATTGACAGCCGCTATCAGGTGGCGGTGAGCGCGGTCAGCGGACAGGGCGGATGGCCGCTGACTGCTTTTCTTACTCCGGACGGCAAGCCGTTTTTCGGCGGCACTTATTTTCCGCCGGATGACCATTATGGTCGTCCGAGTTTCAAGCGGGTGCTGCTGTCGATTGCGGACGCTTATCGAGAGAAGAACGGCGATGTGGTGGATCAGGCGAAGATGGTGGAGAGCGCGATTGCTCAGGCCGAATCACTTGCAGCGGGAAATGGCGAGTTCTCTCCCAATGTGATCGCTGCGATTGTGAAGTCGGCATTGGGGATGTTCGACGAAAGCATGGCGGGTTTGGGCATGCGCCGAAGTTTCCTCATCCGGCTATGCTGGATTTACTCATCGATCAATATGTTCGTTCAGGGGACGAGCAGTTGCGGCATCGATATTTGTGACCACGCTGGAGAAGATGGCTCGCGGCGGCGTTTATGATCAGCTCGCGGGAGGATTTCATCGTTACTCGGTGGATGAGCGCTGGGTCGTGCCGCACTTCGAGAAGATGTGCTACGACAACTCCGAACTGCTGAAGAATTATGTGCATGGCTATCAGGCAACGGGATCGGAGTTTTTTGCGGATGTGGCGCGCGACATCATTCGCTGGATGGATGAGTGGCTGAGCGATCGGGAGCGTGGCGGATTTTATGCTTCGCAGGATGCCGACATTTCGATGGATGACGATGGCGACTATTTCACCTGGACTCTCGATGAAGCGAAAGCGGTGCTGACGGAAGAAGAAGCGCAGGTCGCGAGGCTGCACTACGACATCAACGAAGTTGGGGAGATGCATCACAATCCGGCGAAGAATGTTTTGTATGTGCGAGCTTCGGTTGAGGAAATTTCCAAGCGCCTAAACTTAGAACCAGCGAAAGTGAAGGCTCTGCTCGCGTCCGCGAGGGAAAAGCTTTATGCCGAGCGGTTGAAAAGGCCGACTCCTTACGTGGATAAAACTGTCTACACGGGTTGGAACGCTTTATCCATCTCGGCATATCTCGAAGCGGCAAAAGTCTTACGCCTCGATTCGGCACAACATTTCGCGCTGCGATCACTTGATCGAATTCTCGCCGAGGGCTGGAATTCCGAGAGTGGGCTAGCGCACGTGATTGCGTACTCTGATCCTGAGGCGTCCAAGCGCGAGACTAGCGGTGTGCTGGATGACTATGCTTTCACGACAATCGCTTGTCTGGACGCTTACGAAGCGACTTCCGACATCGCGTATTTCAATTTCGCTAAACAAATTGCGGACGTGACGATCGAGCGATTCTTCGATGCGACTTCAGGTGGATTTTTCGACACTCCGAAAACCGCAGACGGCGAAACCAGGTTGGGCGTTTTGGGCACAAGGCGCAAACCGTTTCAGGATTCTCCTACTCCCGCTGGAAATTCTGTTGCGGCTATCGCACTTATGAGGCTGTACGCGTTTACCAATGACAAAAGCTATTACGATAAAGCAGAACAGACGCTAGAGGTTCTCTCGAGTGTGGCGGGACAATACGGGGTTTTTGCCGCAACTTATGGTCTGGCAGCGGTGCATTTTTCCGAGCCCTATACGCAAGTGGTGGTTGTGGGAGAAGACGATGACGCCACGCAATTGTATGAAGCCGGAGTGAATCAGTTCAGTCTCGGCAAGGCTGTCATCAAGCTCAAGGCGAACCAGGCAGTTCCGCAGAATCTTCCACCCGCACTCGCGGAAACGATTCCACAACTACCAGCCGTGAAGGAAAGAAAAACGGTGGCAGTGATTTGCTCCGGCTTCGCCTGTCAGCCTCCGATAACCAAGGCGGAAGAGTTGGCACAACATCTGCGGGATGCGTTCCGACAACACGCATAATCGGCGGCGCCGAAAAAGTGAAAGCCTAAATCAAACTTCTATTGAAACGATCCAAAAATGAGGGCCGATATTGTCTTTCACAATATCAGCCCTCGAAACTCCATAAAGCCGTTTAGGGCGGCTTTAGGTTACTGGATCACATTTTGTGATCCGGCTACTGGGTTATCTACAACCGGTGCTTGGTCTGCACGTCGGCATCGGCCCTTGTTCCGCAGTTAGCGGAGTGGCAACGACAGCGTACGCACACGCCAAACCTACCATCAGGACTACCATCCTGACCGCACGTTTCATGGTTTGTTTCTCCTTGAGTGCGGATCCCCTGGGAGCGGGAACCCTCACGGCCACGAATTATACACGGCGCGTCAAGCAGGCTCGGCTAGTTGAAAATGTTAAGGAAACTACGACCCTAAGTCATATCGGCAAGAATCGTGTGTAATCAGCTGAGCAACAAGGTAGATATGCGACAAGTGGCTGCGCGATTTGAGGTCGTAACGTGGAAAAGATGCAGGAAAAACGTTTGTTTCAAAAAACGAACAATGGTGCCAAGAAAATTTATCTAGGCCTTTGAGGCTAATCGTTCACGATAGAAACGACTGGCAACGTGCGGTGCCGATTCAGCCGGATGCCCGGTTGCCGGCAAGAGGAAAGAACCTTCTCGCAGCTCCTGTTTCCCTTCGAATGAAGCGGAGCCCGTGTTGGAAAATGCGCGATCCACCATACCTTCAAACATGGGAATAAGAGAATCGGTTCCGGCGGGATGCTGCAATTCCGTCAAGCTCTGATCCCAACGTTGTGAGGCGAGTGGAGCCTGCACTGCGGCTCGCCCGGACTGGCTGACCCACATGTAACCCAGCCAGAGCAAAATAGCCCCGTTATAGGCACCCATAATCAGCGTATTTAATGCCGGTTCGCTGAGAAAAGAACTGGCGCGTAATGCCATGCCTACTTGCTCCACGATTGCGGAGCCTCCAAAACCCATCGCGATTCCGAAACTGCGTTGCTTCCAGGACACGCCTAGATATTTGGAGAACACTACCAAGAAAAGAATCAGGCCGCATTGGATCACGCGAATGCATCGTTGCGAGGTGAGGACTGCCTGCACCAACGGCCCCTGATCGGAAGCCGGACTAGCAGCGGCAACCACACCCGCGGCCATCACTAAAACCAAGCCGGCCCACTTGAACATTACCGATCCTAAGTCCTTCAAAGTGTGGTAAGGGCGAAAAATATCCAGGAAAATCTCGTGGATCACTTTGAAACCCACTGCGAGGCTTACTGCTTCGCAGATCCAATAGGAGTAGAAATACCCGGCATAGTTACCCCACTGGCGTATGGGAAAAATAATCGAGAAGACCAGAACTTCAATCACCAGATAGGCGAAGAAAAACGGGAATGTGCGGTTTTGCTTCCGCCACAACATGGCCGCAATCACGCGCTAACTGCAGCACCGGATGTGCAATCCACAATGCCGTTTGGAGGTGGAAGTTCATTTGGAAGTAGAAGCTTAGCACTTCAGGACCTTCGGTCAATGGACTAAAGTAATCTAAAGTAACCATTACCTAGATTCGGTAGCTAAGTCTTTGAAAGGGTTGGATTTTCGGTCTGACTGAGAGACACGAGAAGCGGCTATATGCGGCAAAATTGTTTACGAAAACCGAAATTCAGTGCCGAGATTACGTTTTGTTAGTTACTGCTGGGAATAAATACAAAATAGGAAGATGCGAAGAGTGAAGCTGGAATCGTACTTTGCTGCCGTGCAGTCACGATGATGCTGTAACCGTCTGTCGCTGGCAGATTTTCAACCATTGAAGCTGAGGCTTTCGGTTCAATAATCGCCAGATGAGTTAGAAATCGATGCAAATCGGTTGACTCGTTGTGGTCTTGAGAGAGAAATGTGATCGCCGTGTTCTCTTTCGAGAGGTGCCAAGCGAGGGATGCGGCTGTTGACACCGCGCTCTCGTAAACTTCACGCGGGATCATTCCTGCGCTTGGATTGTCGAATACGATGCGCAGTTTGCGTTCGTCTTCGCGGCTGAACTCTCGCACTTTCAGCGAACCCGATTTCGCGGTTGCCTTCCAATCGACATGGCGCGCTGAATCTTCGGGAACATATTCCCGCAGGCGATATAAATCGGAGCCGCGGCCTCGCTCAAAGGTTTCGATCTCTCCGCGAATCAAAGGAAGAATCTTAAAGAGAGTTTCCGGAGATGTTACAGGCGGGTACACAATAATTTCTCGAGACCAGCGGACGCGACGAGTCTTTGCCAAGAAGGCAAATGGAAAACGGGTTGTGATCCCCAAACTTTCCTGCTGGTGACGGCCCCGCCGATCGAAGCAAAGTTCAAGGTTGGCTGTAAGTTCAGCCGATGGCGGAACGTAGGGAAAATAGGCGGAGCCCTGAAATAAACCGGGAGAGGCTTTGCTCTCGCTTACCCTGCGCAGTCTGCGATCCGGCAGCTTGATCCATTGCTCCTGCGGTGAACGGCCGGGGGGCCATGCGAAGGTGGATGGCAACCAGCGCCAGTGTTTCGTGGTTTTCGTCTTCTGACGAGAGACCACATTCACAGAAAAAGAAGGCAGCCATCTTCGCCGATTGCGCACAATGATTCGTCCCTGCACCGGCTGACCGGCGAAGATGTGCTCGGGCAGGCGAACATCCAACTCTAAATTTCGTAATACGACGGCGGAAGCGACTCCGGAAACGACGATTGCGGCCATCATTGCAGCGACGATGATGTAGAGCAAATTGTTGCCGGTATTGAGCGCGGCCACTCCGATCAGCAGCACCACGCCGACATAAATGATTCCGGCTCGCGTGACTTCGTAATCGAACGCGTCGCGGATGCGTCCGCCAGCAACACGCTTCGCCAAGTACGGGACCGTTGTCAATCCCACTACGACCGCAAGCAACAGCGCTGTAGAGGCGAAGATGAGCGTGGCCCATAGGCTTCCCGACTCGCGCGCAACGGTTGAAAATAAAGCGGCAGCAAATGCGAAGATCAAGCCCACAAGAGCCAGGAGGAAGCGAATCCAGACCTCGGGGACGTCCAAGCGGAGGAATGCCGAGAGCCGCTGGGGAAACGCGAGCCGCTCCGATTGCGTGAGTGTGGACGTGGATGACAAGACTTTTCTGAGACTAGCATTGGCGGCGGAAGGCATCAACATTACCGCTGGCGAGAGAAACTGGCCAGAGATAAGGGCATGGCGAACGGGCGGGGACGCCCGTTGCTACATCGAAAATGGAGGCGAGGAATCAGTGATGAATCGGAGGTGAGAAATTCGGTAATGAATCGGATGTGAGGAATTCAGCGACGGCTTGGTTGAATTCTTCTGGGACCTCTTCATAAGGGAGATGCCCGACTCCATCTAATATTCGCACTCGGCAATGCTTAAATTGGCGTGACAAGGGAATGGCGGATCGGGCCGGCACTGCTGCATCCACACTTCCCCAGAGAAGCAGAGTGGGAATGTGTGAGATACGGGGCAGCATCGACTCAAGCAGGTCAAGATCACGATTCCAACTCCGGAGTATTGACAATCCGTATTGGAAGGCGCCGGGCTGGGCAAAAGGAGCCGAATAGCCTTCAAGAGTTCCGGGGCGAATACGTCGCGTATCACCGTAGAGGCGCCTCAGCAGAAAGTTGTGCGAGATCTCCAGAAGCGGTGCCAGGCGCAAAAAGATCGGGGTTACGAGCGGACTGCTCAGGAAGGCAGCCATTCGCTCTCCTTTCTCTGACCAAGGATTAACGGGGGCTACGAGAACCAATCGACGAATGCGGTCAGGAGCCAAGGCCGCCGCCATCATTGCGACCGCTCCACCATGCGATGTTCCGAGGAGGTCGCACGAATCAACGCCGACAGAATCTAGAAACGATAGCAACCGCTCGGCATTGGCATGAAGACAGCAGTCGAGATTGGGCGGCCGATCAGAAAATCCAACGCCCAACATGTCGACGGCGTGAACCGTCGCCTGCTTCGCCAGAACCGGTATGGTGTAGCGCCAAGAGAAGGAATAACCCAGCAATCCGTGCAGCAGCAGCAGTGCGGGCCCGGAACCACTGCGCAGATAGCGCATACGGGCACCGTCAAGCGTAATCCAGTGATCTTCGAGGGAAAGACCTAATGAATGACTCGGGCCGCTCATATCGTCTCTGGGGCTGGCTGTGGCGACCGGTGCGTTCATCAATTTTGGAAAGGAATTAAATCGACTTTAGATACGTTTCAATTCTAACTGGAACGAATGCTCGACAAAAGGAAAGCTCATCGGAGAGTGCCATATTGGTACAAGAGTCGGATTCGGGAATTTCTTGGAGATGATGTCTCTTGATTGGAGGATTTCTGAAGATTGTCAAAATCCGTTCCTAAAACCGCCGGGTGCAATCACTTACCAAACTACAGAGACGGATTCCAAAAAACATAGTATTACGTACAGACGGCTTCTATAATCAAGCAAATCGTTTCTTTGAAGCTACTTAGAACCGATGTCGCAAAATAGAGCATGGCATGGAACGTGCAGAACTTAATTACGATTTGGCTCAACGAGGGTTTCGGCCTTGCTTCCGACGTCGGAGCAGTCAAATTTCATGACGAGCTTCGCTACTAGCAATGACGAGCGATTTTAAAACTCGCTTTACCGCCGGATTCCTGATCCTGCTGACCGTGGCGGCAGCAACCCTTGCCTGGATCAATTTTCAGAAGGAACGCGAATTTCAGGTTCCGACCGACGGAGCCTGGTGGGTTGAGCAGAATGGCAGTTTAGTGGCCGACCGAGTGGAAGCCAATGGTCCGGCAGCCAAAGCCGGGATCAAGGAAGGGGACCGGGTTTCGGCAATCAACCAACATGAGGTCAAGAATTTTGCCGGACTGGTTCGACAGATGTATCAGGTGGGTCCCTGGTCGAAGGCCACGTATTCACTGGTGCGGCAGGGTATTCCGGTTGATGCGGTTATCATTCTCGCTCCCGCGGAAAAATCCCTCAATTACTGGCTGCGTTTTATCGCGCTAATTTACCTGGGTATCGGAATTTACGTTCTGATGCGCCGCTGGACTGCGCCGGGATCGACCCATTTCTACGTCTTCTGTTTAGTCTCGTTCGTTTTTTACGCGTTCAAATATACCGGCAAATTCAACCAGTTCGATTGGACGATTTATTGGGCGAATGTTGCAGCCGGACTTTTGCAGCCTGCTCTCTTCCTGCACTTCGCGCTGACGTTTCCGGAGCGACACAAATTCGTCCGCAAACATCGCTGGGCAATCCCGTCGATCTATATTCCAGGATTTTTGCTATTGCTCGTTCACGTTGCCGCCATCGGCTTTCTGCAAGCGAGCGAGAAATTACGCTGGAATCTCGACCGCCTGCAGATGGGTTATCTTGCGGTGCTGTTTATTGTTGCCGCAGGAGTGCTGTGGCACAGCTACCGTCGTGCAAGCACTCCGATTCTCAAGCAGCAACTGAACTGGGTAACGCGCGGCACTATTGTAGCCATCACGCCATTCACTTTGTTCTACGTTATTCCTTACTTGTTGGGCACGCTGCCTACGGGGGCGATGAAAGTTTCGGTGTTGTCGCTGGGATTGCTGCCGCTGACTTTTGGATACGCCATCTTCCGTTACCGGTTAATGGATGTGGACCTGATCTTCAAGCGCGGCATGATTTATACGCTGGCGGCCGCGGCTATTGCAGGCGGATACTTCGCCATCGTAGCGGGCGTAGCAGAACTCGTGCATGCTCGAATCCCGAGTTCCGGACCATCGGGCTTGGTGTTGGCGATTGTAGTAACGGCCTTGCTGTTCGATCCGATGCGTAAGTGGATTCAGGAGCGCATTGATCAATTCTTCTATCACACGCGTTACGACTACCGCCGCACACTAATCGAGTTTGGACGAGAACTCAGCGCGGAAACTGATCTTGACCAGATGTTAAGTTCAGTGATCGATCGCTTATCGCGAACGTTGCTGGTCGAGCGAATGGCGATCTTCCTTTCAGCTGGCCTTACAACAGGCGGTGCGAAGAACGACTTCGTGCTTACCAAATCGTTTGGAATGACGGCAAGCAGCAGCCTTGATTTGAGCTTCCTCGGGTCGCCACGTCCGGAGATGGAAGCCGGTCACCTGTTTTTCGATAACACCCATCAAGTACCGCGTGAGACGCCGGGTGCTCAGGAAGCGATCGCGAAACTTGATCTTAACTACTACATTCCCTGCCGCGCCCAGAAGCATACGATCGCAGTGCTTGGTCTTGGCAAAACCATCGAAGGCGATTTTCTCTCCAGCGAAGACGTTGAACTTGCTGGAGACCCTGGCCGGTTACCTAGGGATCGCCATTCAAAACGCCCGGCTGTATGCATCGCTGGAACAGAAAGTTGCGGAGTACGAACGGCTGAAAGATTTCAACGAGAACATTGTTGAATCCATCAACGTCGGCGTTCTGGCAGTGGATCTGCAAGACCGGATCGAATCCTGGAACTCGCAGATGGAAGTCATGTATGCGCTTCCACGATGGCAGGCGCTTACTCGTCCGCTGAGCGACGTCTTCCCTGTCGCGTTTGTCGAAGAATTTTATCGCGTGCGGCAAACCTCAGGCATTCACAATCTTTATAAATTTCGCCTGGGCACTCCTACTGGCGAGAGTCGGGTCGTAAATGTTGCAATCGCGCCGCTGGTCACGCGCAAGTTCAATGTGATCGGGCGATTGATCATCATGGACGACATCACGGAAAGGGTGGAGCTCGAATCGCAGCTCTCGCAGGCCGACAAGCTTTCCTCGATCGGTTTGCTGGCAGCCGGAGTGGCGCACGAAGTGAATACGCCGCTGGCGGTAATTTCGTCGTACGCGCAAATGCTCTCCAAACAACTTCAAGGTGATCCTCAGAAGAGCGTGTTGATGGAGAAAATCACCCGCCAGACTTTCCGCGCATCAGAGATAGTAAATAACTTGCTGAATTTTTCGCGAACCAGCGGAGCGGAATTTGCCGATGTCGATGTGAATAGCGTCATTCTCGACACGCTGGCGCTGCTCGAACATCAATTCAAGACAGCAAGGATTCAGGTGCAGGACGAAATGTGCGGACACTTGCCGCGCATCCACGGCAATACCGGACGCCTGCAACAAGTTTTTCTGAATCTGTTTCTGAACGCTCGAGATGCAATGCCGAACGGCGGCACATTGCGCGTGGCTACAGCGAATGGCGACGGAGTGAGTGTCTCGGTCTCCGACACCGGCAGCGGGATTACGCAAGAGCACATCCGGCGGATATACGATCCGTTCTTCACTACCAAAACCGTGCCGCAGGAGGGTCAATCGCGTGGTACAGGGTTGGGCCTCTCAGTGACCTACGGAATCATTCAGGAGCATGCAGGAAAGATTCGCGTGGAAAGCCGGCCTGGCGAAGGCACAACTTTTTATCTCGATTTCCCGCTGACCAAGAAGGCTGTAAATGTCTGAAGCTGCAGTTATCACGAGCCGCCATGTTGAAGAGAGGTCTTCTTCCCCTTCCGCCGCTGGCTTAGTTCTCATCATCGACGACGAAGCCGCCATTCGCGAATCTCTGCAAACGCTGCTTGAGATGGAAGGTTATACCGTTGAAACGGCTGCCACGGGCGAGCAGGGTATCGCACGGATCGGAGAGCACTCGTTCGACCTGGTACTTCTTGATCTTGCGTTACCCGATCGCAACGGTATGGATCTCTTGTCGGAGCTTCGGACACTTGATCCGCAACTCTCCGTGATCATGATTACAGCGTACGGAACTGTTGAAAACGCCGTGAGAGCCATTCAATCCGGCGCTACCAATTTCGTACAGAAGCCGTGGGATAACGAGAAGTTGCTGGCTGATGTCCGCGCGGCAGTTGCGCGTCATCGCGCGGAAGAAGAGAACGTTCAGCTAAAACGAGCCCTGAAGCAGCGCTACAACTTCTCAAATATCGTGGGCAAGAGCGAGCCCATGCTGAAGATTTTCGATCTAGTCGCCCAAGTGGCACCCAGCCGTTCGACAATTCTCTTGCAGGGAGAGAGCGGCACCGGAAAAGAACTAATCGCTAAGGCGATCCATTTGAATTCGCAGCGGCGCGATCGTCCATTTGTTCCAGTAAATACAGGCTCCATGCCGGCGGACTTGCTGGAGTCCACACTATTCGGACATGTCAAAGGCGCTTTCACCAGCGCCATCGCTTCGAAAAAGGGTCTGTTCGAAATTGCCGATCGAGGCACATTGTTCTTGGACGAGATCGGCACTATGGGAATGGATACGCAGGCGAAGATTCTGCGTGTGCTGCAAGATCGCAAGTTCATGCATTTGGGCGGAGTACACGAATTGCAGGTGGATGTGCGAATCATTGCGGCCACGAATGTGGATCTCCGCCAGCATGTGAAAGAAGGAAAATTTCGCGAAGACTTGTTCTATCGGCTGAACGTAATCACGATCGAACTGCCGCCGTTGCGCCAGCGCAAGCAAGACATTCCGTTGCTGGTGGACTTTTTCCTGAATAAATTCTCCATGGAAAATGAGCGCCCCCTCCGCCGAATCACGCCGGAAGCGCTCCGTCCTCTGCTGATTTATTCATGGCCGGGCAATGTGCGCGAACTGGAGAATGTGATGGAACGCGCAGTCGTGCTCTCATTGGGAACAGAAATCGGTCCGGATTTGTTGCCGGATCAGATTGCCGGACGCGGCAACTCCATGCCGATGCTGGAACATCGCGGCGATGCATCGCTCTTCGAGATCATGGAAGATTGCGAACGCCACATCATCGTCGATATGTTGGAGAAATGCAGCTGGAATCAAACTGATGCAGCCGAAAAGTTTCGTGTACCGCTCTCAACGCTGAATCAAAAAATCAAACGGCTGAACATCGAGATTAAGAAGAAAACACGAGACTGACTTCACGCGATTTTTCAAAACAATATTTAAAAGTGCCGTGGACGAGAGTGTCCGCCCACCCGTATCTGTGTAATCGAAAATACTTCTGCAGATAAGCTCACACATGAATCGCGGATAGCTTTTCTTCTGTTATAGTTCGTTCAGAACCGTCAAAGGCTGGTACGGTTTTTCCTGAACGAATGGAACTCATCTCGCCCACGGATTTCGCAAAAGAGAAAGTTCTGGCGGTGCAGGATTACGCCATACTTGCTGGGCGCTCGATTGCCAACCTCTTCCGTCACCCACGATATTTTGCCGACATAGTCCAGCAAGCAGACCTCATCGGCTTCGGTTCCCTTCCCATCGTTGTCCTTACGGGATTCTTTACCGGCGCGGTGTTGGCGTTAAACAGCGCCAGCACGTTGCAGAGGTTCGGTTCACTTTCGTTAATCGCGCAACTCGTTTCGGTGGGCATGGTGACTGAGCTGGGGCCAGTGTTGACGGGTCTCATGATCGCAGGCCGTAACTCTTCCGGTATGGCAAGCGAACTCGGGTCAATGATGGTGACGGAACAAATTGATGCCATGCGCGCCTTGGGCACGGACCCGCTGAAGAAGTTAGTCACTCCTCGCGTGGTCTCGACCGTGTTCATGCTTTTTTTTCTGACTATCATCTCTGATCTGCTGGGGCTCTTTGGGGGCGCCGTCATTTCCCATCTTGTGTATGGGATCGATTGGCACCAGTACTGGACGTCGGCCTGGCAAGCTTTGGCATTTCGCGATGTTTTCACCGGGCTCGTAAAGCCGTTGCTATTCGGATTTATTATTGCGACAGTGGGCTGCTATTACGGGCTCTCCGCCCGCGGAGGTACGCAAGGCGTGGGCCGCGCCACTACTCAGGCCGTAGTCGCGGCTTCCGTGCTTATTCTGATGGTTGATCTATTCGCCACGAAATTCTTGATGGCGATCTTTGGGAATCGATAGCGATGGCTGCCCCTCCCAGTGCGCTCGAATCGCCGTTCAAGTTTTCGAAGGATTCTGCCGTCTGACGTGATTGTCTTCGAAGAACGTTTCCATTGCCTTTGAAGATAAAGCTGTCCTGGATGGCATCTCGTTCAAGCTGGCTAAAGGTGAAACCAAGGCGATCTTCGGCGTGGCCGGTTCGGGCAAGAGTACGATTCTCAAGTTGGCGTTGGGCCTGATGAAACCCGACGGCGGAAGTATTTATGTGCTGGGCGAAGATATTGTCCAGAAGAATGAACAAGAACTTTTCGAGCTTCGCCGGAAAGTCGGAATCGTTTTTCAGGAGAGCGCTCTTTTCGATTCTTTGACGGTGCGAGAGAATGTCGCATTTCGGCTGCTCGAAGAAGGAGACATTTCCGAAGATGAGATTGAAAGGCGCGTACGAGAAGCGTTGAGCTTCGTCGAGCTGGAAAATACGGTTGATCTGTTTCCGTCGGAACTTTCCGGCGGCATGCGAAGGCGGGTAGCGATTGCCCGGGCCATTATTACGCAGCCGGAAATCTTGCTTTACGACTCGCCGACCGGCGGGCTGGACCCGGTAACTTCAACGACAATTGTCGAGTTGATTGTGAAGCAGCGCGACGTTTATAAAACCAGTTCCCTGCTGGTAACGCACCGCCTGCAGGACGCGTTCACCATGGCGACCCACTACTTCGACCGGAAAACGAATCACATGCAGCCGCTGCCGCCGCAATCACGTCACGATGTACCCATCTGCTTTTTGCTTCTCAGAGATGGAAAGATCATCTTCGACGGAAGCGCCAAGGACTTGGCAGAATCGAAAGACGAGTACATCCGCGAATATATTTCGTAGATTTTAGTTAGTCTTCGCAGCAGCTGCGGCTCTGTTTCTCATATTCGCCACATTCGATTCCGTCCGCTCCAAAAACTTACGGCTTTTTTCGGAGCTGTTAATCAGTTTTTCCACATTGCTAAAGAACGAAGGGCTGGCTTTTTCCCGCAAGTCGCCGAGAAACGGTTTCAGCTTGGCAAAGACCAGGAACATCTCTCCCGAGAAAGACGGCTCTAAGAAAAGATCTGCGCTCACAGCTCCATGATTGGCGAGAGAAGCCGCCATCTCCCAATATCCCATCACTTGCCGCAGCCAATTGTTTTCCTGAGTGCCGAAGGCAGAAGATACCTTCGTGTAGTCCTCGTAATTTTCCGGCCAGAATTTCTGTGTCCACCACTGGCGGGCTTTGCGGAGCTCGGCTTCGCGGCGAAGATCGTAAAGCTGAAGGATTACTTGAGCGTCAGTAGCAGTGGGATTAGAGGTCATAAATCACCTTTCAAATCAAATTGCTAAGTTATTTTGGATCTAGGATTCGACAGTTGCGCCTGCAGCCGTTGCCAGTTCCGGCGCGGGCCGTTCATACTCGCATTCCTTATTCGCACATGCTATTACCGGCCCTGACTTCAAGAACTTCTCAACCAAGAATTCATTTCCGCAGCTGGGACATTTTTCGGCAATGGGTTTATGTGCCGCAGTGAACTTGCATTTCGGATAATTCGAGCACCCGTAAAATGTGTTCCCCTTGCGCGCTTTCTTCTCGACTATTTCGCCATCGGCACAGAGCGGGCACTTCACTCCGATGAAATTCTGCTTCACGTACTTGCATTCAGGATATCCGCTGCAGGCCGTAAACTCACCGAAGCGGCCATGACGAATCATAAGATTCCGTCCGCACTTCGGGCAAGGCTCGTCCAAGCGGAATATCCGGAACTCGTTTGCCCTGATCGAGACGGCGGGTGGTCTTGCAATCAGGATAACCCGTGCAGGCCATAAATTGCCCGAAACGCCCGCGCTTCAAGACCATCACGCGTCCGCAATTCTCGCAATACTCTTCCTGTGTCGTTTCCTGGACGTCGGCAGAATCCAGATCCGGCAGGTTAATCGGATTCTCTTTGGTGAAATTGCAGCTATCTTTATTTTCCTTGTCGTAAGAACTGCAAGCGTAGAACGATCCGTGCTTGCCCCACTTGATCACTAGCGGCGAACCGCAGCGCTCGCACTTTTCGTCGGTGGGCTTCTCCATACGCTTGACGTTTTCCATGTGCTTCTCTGCGTATCGGAGATCCTTGGCGAATTTCTTGTAGAACTCGTCGAGCGCGTCAGTCCACTTTTCCTTGCCGTCTTCCACTTCGTCGAGCTGTTCTTCGAGTTTCGCCGTGTATTGGATGTCGAAGATGTCGCGGAAATTTTCCACCAGCAGATCGGTTACGACCAATCCGATTTCTGTCGGAGAGAATTTGCCACCCAGTTTCTGCACATACTGGCGTTCCTGGATCGTGCTGAGAATCGCGGAGTACGTGGAAGGCCGACCAATGCCGCGCTCTTCAAGCTCTTTCACCAGCGAAGCTTCGTTATAGCGTGGGGGAGGCTCGGTGAAGTGCTGTTCGGGATTCAGACTCTTGAGCGTGAGTTTCTGTCCGGGCTCAAGCGGCGGCAACTTGTGCTTCAGTTCCTCATCGTCGTCGTCTTTGCCTTCTTTGGACTCTTCGTAAACTTTAAGGAAGCCGTCAAACTTGAGGACTGAGCCGGTTACGCGGAACCAGAATGTCGCGTCTTTCGATTTGGCATCAATGTCGACCGTGGTTTGGTCGAAAACCGCAGGCGCAATTTGCGAAGCCACGAATCTTTGCCAGATCAGCTTGTAGACTTTGAACTCATCTTCTTTTAGGTACTGCTTGATCTGGTCAGGATGGCGCATCGCGGACGTGGGCCGAATGGCTTCGTGCGCATCTTGCGAGCCCTTTTTTGATTTAAAGGTATTTGGCGCCTCAGGCAAATATTCTTTGCCGTATTGCGAGTTGATGTACTCGCGCACCTCGGTCAAAGCTTCGTTCGAAACTCTGGTCGAATCGGTACGCATGTAGGTAATAAGGCCAACCACACCTTCTTCGCCGAGCTCGGCACCTTCATATAAACGCTGCGCGATCATCATGGTTCGCTTCACGCTAAAGCGCAGCTTGCGGGACGAGTCCTGTTGCAACTTGCTCGTGGTAAACGGCGGAGTCGCGTTGCGGCGGCGCTCTTTGCGATCAACGGTGCGGACCAGCCAGTCGGCGTTTTCAAGCGCAGCGCGGATTTGTTCCGCGTCCTCGCCATTGGTTACTTCAACTTTCTCTTCATTCTTGCCAATAAAATGTGCGTCGAACGCTGGCGGTTTCGGACCTGCCAAATTCGCGTCGATGGTCCAGTATTCCTTCTTCTCGAAGGCCTTGATTTCCCGTTCGCGGTCAACGATCAGACGGAGAGCAACGGTCTGAACGCGTCCTGCGGAGAGACCACGGCGTACTTTATCCCAAAGAAGCGGCGAAACCTGATATCCGACCAGACGGTCAAGGACACGCCGGGCCTGCTGAGCATCAACAAGGGCGCGATCTATGTCCCGGGGATGCTCGAAGGCTTCCCGAACTGCGCGTTGCGTAATTTCATTGAAGGTGACGCGGCGGATGCGATCGCCATTTTCTTCACCTTTCTTTTTCTTCTTCTTACTTTTCGCGCCGTCTCCGAGCTCTTCGGCCAGATGGGCGGCCATAGCTTCGCCTTCACGATCAGGATCGGGGGCCAGATAGATGTGGTCCATGCCTAACGCAAGCTTCTTCAGCTTCGCAAGAACCTTCTCTTTGCCGGGAATAACAATGTATTCGGTATCAAAATTGTTATCGACATCGACTCCGAGCGTGCTCTTGGGCAGATCTTTGACGTGCCCGTAGGAGGCTTCGACCGTGTAGCCCTTACCGAGATATTTTTGAATCAGCTTGACCTTGCCAGGCGATTCGACGATGACTAAACCTTTTGCCAATGTTTCCTCAATGTTTAAATTGTTGTCCCGAAGCTAGCACGAATGGGATGGAATCAACAAGTTCGTAAAAATGCTTTCTGCTTTCAGCTATCTGCCCTCAGCTTGTGGATTAGTGATGCGAGCATGCGTTTAACGTCAACCACGTCTCCCGAAAGTCGCTCATAATCCAGTAATTTCAATAACTCTAGATCTGTTGCGAGCAGCAGGTGATACTCGAGTTCACTAGCAGAGCCCATTGCAATCTGGAGAAAACGACCGAACTCGGCGTCTCCCTTTCGACACGTGCCTTCCGCAATATTGGCTCCGATCGAAGCGGATGATCTCCGCATCTGGCTCGTAAGCCCGTAAATTTCCTCGCGCGGGAACGGCTTGCTTGATTTGTACACATCAAGCGTCAGGCTATGCGCCTTTTCCCAAACCTTCAAATTTCTAAAGCTCTGCAAACTTCTTCTCCAGAGTCAGGCGAATCAAGCTGAAAGCTGATTACTGAGAGCTAATAGCTTCTCCTAAAAACTCCTCACAAAATTCTTTCCCGGTAACTGCTTTACTCTGCCGGACAGCTCCAGTTCGAACAGGGCTGCGAATATTTCGGACGACGACACTCCCGGCTCCAGCCGCTCTACGATCTCATCGATGTGCGTGGATTCGTCCGCTTTCAGTAGGGCGAATATCTTTTTTTCGTGCGGCGAAAGTTCCGGCTCTCCAAATAAAGATGCAGTTTCGCCTGCTCTTCGATTCATCGGCACCTTCGGGCATCAACGTAAGTCGTACTTGCGGCGGGAGTTCTTCCCATACGTCTTCCCATGTGGCTACCAGCTTGGCGCCCTGTTTGATCAGCGTATTCGGACCCCAGGAATTCTTATTGGTCACATTGCCAGGAACGGCGAAAACGTCGCGATTCTGCTCCAAAGCACATCGCGCCGTGATGCGAGTGCCGCTATATTCCGCGGCTTCGACCACCAGAACTCCAATCGAAATCCCGCTGATGATGCGGTTGCGAATGGGGAAATTCTGTGGAGCGGCAAACGTACCAATGGGAAACTCAGAAATAATCGCAGCCTCCAGCGGCAAGCATCTGCTCCGACAGCCGCGTGTTCTCCTTGGGGTACATCACATCTACTCCGGTACCCAATATTCCGACGGTCTTTCCTTTTCCGGCCAGCGCGCCTCTGTGTCCGGCTGTATCGACACCGCGCGCGAGGCCGCTAAAAATTACCAAGCCTCTCGGCAGCCAAGTCACACGACAGCCGTTCCGCCATGCCCAGACCGTAAGGAGTTGGATGACGCGTGCCGACCAATGCAATGCCTGGTTGGGATATTGTCTCAACGTTCCCCCGTATATAAAGGACCAGAGGTGGATCGTAGATTTGCTTCAATTGCGAAGGGTAGGCCGGATCTCCAAGTGCGACGATATGTGCGCCTGCCTCGGCAGCACGGCCTAGTTCTTCCTGAGCAAGTTGCCATGATTGTCCAGTTCCCAGTGCTTGAGCCGACACGGCACGAAGGCCAGCAGCTTCCAGTTCGGTCAGCGACGCTTTGAACAGCAACTCTATGCTTCCAAAGTAGTCGACCAATTTCCGCGCCTTAGTTGGCCCTAACCCCGGAGTCAAGGCAAGAGCCAGCCACTGCATAACAGCGGTTTCCGACGATTTGCATTCTGCGGCAGCAGCTTCGGCCAATGAAACCTCCACAGGGCTATCAGGCGGACTTTATAGAGCCGCAAAAATCCCTGTCAAGGTCAGATGACACATGTTTGTTAGAATCGTTTAGGCCAGCACGAATCCCGGAAGCATGAAACGTCTTAGAATTTCCGCCATTTCCTACCTCAATACTGCCCCTCTCATGTGGGATTTCGAGCACGGAGACGCCGGTGCAGCGTTTGATATCTCCTATACACTTCCTTCACAATGTGCCCGGGAACTGGCTGAGGGATCAGCGGATATCGGCATCATTCCAGCAGCGGCTTACACCAGCATTCCTGACTTAAAGATTCTTCCCGGAGTCGCGATCGCGTCAAAGCGCGCAGTGCGCTCGATTCTTCTGGTCAGCAAAGTTCCTCTCGAACAAGATCCGGACAGTCGCGCTCGACACTTCTTCCATGACTTCGGTGGCGCTGACAAAAGTTCTGTTTGCGAAGTTTTGGGGCGGGAGCAGGGTGTTTTCTGAAATGAATCCGGATCTCGGACGAATGCTCGATGCACACGATGCTGCTCTGCTCATCGGAGACCCAGCGCTGCAGGTGGATCGTTCTCGCTACATGACTTACGATCTTGCGGAAGAGTGGATTCGACTCACAGGCAAGCCCTTCGTATTCGCGTTCTGGGCGATTCGGCGAGAGGCGATCGAAAACATCTCACCTGAAGCTGATCTAGCTGAGGTGTTCCAGAATTCCCGCGACCATGGACTGGAAGCAGCAAACCTCGACGTGATCTCTCAGCAATGGGCAGCACGGCTGGATCTCACTGAAGAGAACGTCAGGCGTTACTTAACCGAGAACATCCATTACTATCTTGATGCAGAGTGCCTGGACGGCCTACAGCTTTTCTATCTTTACGCTCAAGAATGTGGAGCACTTCCCGCCGCGCCATCGCTGGATTTCTTAGATACTCCAAAACCTGCCGCAGTTCAGCGATAAAATTCCGCCAGTACTCCGCCGAGCCTGTAAACTGCTTCTAAGTCCGCGCATGCTCAATACTTACCAAGTTCTACTCGCGATGTCGATGGGATGGCTTCTGCGCCTAGGTGGCCCCGGACTCATTTTGATTGGCATCGCAGACAACTCGGTCGTGCCGTTGACCGGCAGCATGGACGTCCTTACGATCTGGCTGGCCGCCAGCCACCGTGAATCATGGCTTTATTACGCTCTGATGGCTACGGCAGGCGCCGTGCTCGGCGGCTACATCACTTATTACTTATCTCAGAAAGGCGGCAAAGAAGCGCTGGAACGCAAGTTTTCCAAGCGGACAGCAGTGAAAATCCGCAAGAGATTTGAACGCTGGGGATTCGGCGCAGTGTTCATTCCGGCTCTTTTGCCTCCTCCCTTCCCACTAGTTCCATTCCTGGTCGCAGCGGGCGCAATGCAATATTCGCGTAAAAAATTTTTAGCTGCTCTGATATCGGGACGCGCGATTCGCTATTTGATCGTCGCCGGATTGGGCGCTCACTATGGCAAGCCAATCGTCGCCTTCTTCTCGCAATACTACAAGCCTGCGGTGCTCACGCTGGTCGGACTGGCGGTAGTCGGCAGTGTAGTTACACTCATTGGGTATCTTAGACGGAAAAAAGGTGGGAAGCCTGCCGCCACGTCTGCTGCCGCTCCACGCCGAAAAACGGCGTAAGGCAAATCGCGTTTGGATGAATAAGCCCCGCTCCGCTAGAATTAAATCCAACAACACATGACCCTTAGCAAGCAAGAAGCTCTCGATCTGTTCCGCTCCGATGACCTGATTGGCATTGGCATGGAAGCCGATGCCATGCGCCGCAAGCTGCATCCCGAAGGCGTTGCGACATACATCATTGATCGCAACATCAACTACACGAATTTCTGCACCGAGTACTGCACCTTCTGCGCCTTCTATCGCCCCCTCAAGGGCCCACAAGCTAAAGAAGGATACATCCTCGATTTCGAAACAATTTACGACAAGATTCGCGAAACCGTCGAACTTGGCGGTACCGGTGTTCTGATGCAGGGCGGATTGCATCCCGATCTCAAAATCGAATGGCATGAGCAGATGCTGAGCGGCATCCGGCAGCGCTTTCCCCAAGATTCATCTGCACTGCTATTCCGCTTCAGAAATTATAGCGATTGCCGAGTACAGCACCTTGAGTATTCGCGACACAATCATTCGCTTGCGAGATGCGGGACTCGATTCTATTCCCGGCGGTGGGGCTGAGATTCTCGATGATGAAGTTCGTTACAAAATCGCTCGTCTAAAATGCTTGACCAACGATTGGCTCGACGTGCATCGCACCGCTCACAGCTGGGAATGCGCACGACGGCGACCATGATGTTCGGCGTAGGTGAGAATTACGAGAACCGCATCAATCATTTTCAGCGGCTTTACGAGTTGCAGGAAGAAACCGGCGGCTTCACCGCATTCATCCCCTGGAGCTTCCAGCCGACAAATACCGCTTTAGGCGGCCGCCACTGGGACGAAGCCACGGCAGTCGAATATCTGAAGACTCTCGCGATCTCCCGCCTCTATCTTTCGAACTTTATCAACGTACAATCCAGCTGGGTCACACAAGGATTAAAAGTCTGCCAAATGGGATTGCGTTTCGGCGGCAACGACGTCGGCTCGGTAATGCTGGAAGAAAATGTAGTGCGAGCTGCCGGCGTGACGAACTGTACGACGGAAGAAGAGTTGAGACGGATAATTCGTGATGCGGGATTCCGGCCAGCACAAAGGGACACATTGTACCGGCAGTATTTTTTGAACTAATGGCTTGCGCAAATGAAAACGGCCTCAAGCGTCGAGGCCGTCTTCGGATGCTCAGCACCCCATCAAGGTCAACTACATTGTCCATCTAGCGTGGATCGAAATCAAGTGTTTTCAGGAAGGCTGAGCACCCCATCTTGCTCGCCATTCCACTTTGGCATTTTGGTCTACCCTCAATAATTCCGAAGGAATGGACCTGACGGGATTCGAACCCGCGCCTGTAACCTTGATGGGGTTCCGTGCTGCCATTACACCACAGGCCCACAAGTGGAGCCTATCTGTGAATCGCGCCCAACACACGGTTGCCCGTCACATCTCGGAGCTAAAGCATTTTCGTTTTGGGAAAAAGCCGCGTCTCCCTTACGGTACAATGACCTTTCCCGGACTCAGTCTCCCCGGCGCAGGATTTCTCCAGCAGAATGTCCATAGTTCCCCAAATCCTAACTCCCCAGTTTCTAGCCACCTTCGTAGCTCCGCATAGCGTTGGACAGTACATCCGCCAGCATTTTCTTGATCGTACTTTTCAGGGACTTTATCAGGCGAACGCTTTCGATATCGCTCTCTTAATTCCCTACTTCATCGTTCTTATTCTGCTCGCGTCTTACGGCGTGCATCGCTACATTCTCGTCTATCTTTACTACAAAAATCGCAAGAACCATACGACCGAACCCGCAGCGCGTTTCTCCGACCTGCCGCGCATCACCGTTCAACTCCCAATCTTCAATGAGCAATATGTTGTGGACCGCCTGCTGCAAGCCATTTCCCGACTCGACTACCCGCGAGAGAAGCTTGATGTCCAACTGCTCGACGACTCCACCGACGAAACCGTCGCAGTCGCCAGCAAGCTAGTCGAACACTATGCGGCTCAAGGGTTCCCCATCACCTATCACCATCGCACGAAGCGCGAGGGTTACAAGGCAGGCGCTCTGCGCGAAGGAATGAAAACTTGCAGAGGCGAGTTCATCGCTATCTTCGACGCCGACTTCGTTCCTCCGGAAGATTTTTTATTGCGCACCGTTCACCACTTCACCGATCCGAAAATCGGCATGGTGCAGACGCGCTGGACGCACATTAACCGCCACTATTCTTTTCTCACCGAAGTCGAAGCAATCTTGCTCGACGGGCATTTCGTGCTCGAGCACTCCGGACGCGCGCGCAGCAATGTCTTCTTCAATTTCAATGGCACCGCCGGCGTGTGGCGAAGGCAGGCCATCGAAGAAGCCGGGGGCTGGCAGCACGACACACTTACCGAGGACACCGACCTCTCATATCGCGCGCAGCTCAAGGGATGGAAGTTTCTCTATCTGCAGGACGTCGAGTGTCCCGCCGAACTACCGGTTGAGATGACGGCATTCAAGACGCAGCAGGCGCGCTGGGCCAAAGGACTGATCCAGACTGGCAAGAAAGTTTTGCCGCGCGTTCTCAAGAGCGATCAGCCATTTCACGTCAAGCTCGAAGCCTGGTACCACCTGACCTCGAACCTGAGCTATCCGCTGATGATCGTGCTCTCGGTGCTGCTGCTGCCCGCCATGATCATCCGCTTCTATCAGGGATGGTTCCAGATGCTCTACATCGATATGCCGCTGTTCATCGCGTCGAGCTTTTCGATTTCGAGTTTCTATCTGGTTTCGCAGCGAGAGTTATTTCCCAGAAAATGGCCGCGCGCCCTGCTCTACATTCCGTTTCTTATGGCTCTGGGCATCGGCCTCACGATCACCAACACGCGCGCGGTTGTCGAAGCGCTGATGGGAAAACAGACGGCATTCGCCCGTACTCCGAAATATCGTGTGGAATCGAAGAAGGATAAGAGTAGCGGCCGCCAAGTATCGCCGCCGTTTAGGATGGGTTCCCTGGCTCGAGCTGATAATCGGCGCCTACTTCGCTGGGACGGTGGTATATGCAGTGCAGAATGAAAATTATCTGACCGTGCCGTTCCTAGTGCTGTTTGTAGTCGGATACTGGTACACGGGGCTGATGTCGTTGCTGCAAGGACGTTTCAGCGGGATCGCATTGAGTGCGGAAAGCCATACCAAACCGTTCCCGGTAGGTGTATAGCAGACATGTAGCGTGGGCGCCCTCGCCCGAGAAGCCGAAGTAATGTGTAGGGCGGACACTCTTCTCCGCCGCCTTTAACTTTACACTTGAATCCTAGGAAGGTTACGCCACTTTCTAACGAGCTATTGCGGGTCATCGAGTTGCTAAGTTGATGCGCTCAATGCGCCTTTCAGAAAGATTGAAGCTCATGACCAATCCCCCTACGAAGTAGCGCACCGGCGTAGATATTGCCATTCGTATCCACGTTCACATCAACTGCAAATGCCGCATCGATGTTGAAAATGGACAGCTCCCGGCAGTCTGCCAAACCTGACAAGGTTAACTAAAACTAAGAAGATTAACTTCAAGCTTTTTGTAGTTCCAGCTTGCTCGCATAGTGCGAGTCCACGTAATCGTCGAGAATCTGAATAAATTCCGCGACGATTCTGTCGCCCTTCAAGGTCGTGAATAACCGTCCATCCACATATACCGGGGCTTTCGGCTCTTCAAACGTTCCGGGCAGGGAAATCCCCAGGCTGGCGTGTTTCGATTCTCCCGGACCGTTGACCACGCATCCCATGACTGCCACCTTCATCTCTTCGACGCCCGTGTACCGCTCTTTCCATGTTGGCATCTGGTCGCGCAAATATGATTGAATTTGCTCCGCCATCTCCTGGAAGAAAGTGCTGGTGGTTCGACCGCATCCCGGACATGCCGTGACTTGCGGCGTAAAACTGCGAATCCCCAACGACTGCAAGAATCTGTTGCGCTACCCGAACCTCTTCGCTGCGGTCTCCGCCAGGAGCTGGGGTAAGCGAAACCCGAATCGTATCGCCAATGCCTTCTTGCAGCAAAACTCCAAGCGCAGCGCTTGACGCCACAATCCCTTTGGCTCCCATGCCAGCTTCGGTCAATCCAAGATGCAGCGGATAATTGCAGCGTGACGCAAGAGATCGGTAGACATCGATCAAATCCTGTACGCCACTCACCTTCGCACTCAGAATAATCTGATCAGGACGCAACCCGTATTTCTCGGCCAAAGCGGCAGAATTCAGCGCGCTCACTACCATGGCTTCCATCATGACGTCGCGTGCTTCCTTGGGCTCGGAAAGCCGCGAATTTTCGTCCATCATGCGCGTAAGTAACGCCTGATCGAGCGATCCCCAATTCACGCCGATGCGAACCGGCTTTTGATTCTCAACCGCGACTTCGATCATCGTGCGAAAGTTCGCATCGTCTTTGCGGCCAATCCCAACGTTGCCGGGATTTATGCGATATTTCGCCAGAGCGCGAGCGCACTCGGGATATTTCTTGAGGAGAATATGTCCGTTGTAATGGAAGTCGCCGATGATGGGAACGTTGACACCCTGCTTGTCAAGTTGTTCGACGATAGGCGCGAGCGCCGCCGCAGATTCCTCGTTATTTACAGTGACGCGAACCAGTTCAGATCCCGCACGAGCCAGAGCCGCTACCTGCTTGACAGTCGAAGCCACGTCAGCAGTGTCGGTGTTGGTCATGGACTGCACCACAACCGGTGCATTGCTGCCGACGCGAACGCCATTAATCGAAGCGGTAAGGCTGTTCCTACGCTTAATGATAGGCATTGGAATATTCTATTTTATCATGCGGAACTTAGGCTCTGGAGTCAGGCTCTGGGCGTCAGGCTTTGGGCCTTAGGGAGCATCAAACTTCTATACCAATAAACGGCTAACGCTGGAATATCAGAGTGCCAAAGCCTAACGCCTAAAGCCTAGAGCCTGCTTTTAGATTGGATGCAGCGTCTTGATCACGTCGTTATAGATAACCATCACCGCAAACAGCACCAAAAATACAAATGCCGCCTGATAGATTCGTTCTTTGATTTGCAGGCTGATATCCCGCCGCATCAGTGATTCCAGGAACAGCAGCAGGATTACTCCACCGTCCATAATTGGAATCGGTAAGAGATTGAAAATGCCAAGATTCAAGCTGATTGCTGCGGTTAGTTCGAGCAGCGGCGTCCACCCTTTTTGGACTGCCGCATCACCAGCAGCGCTCCCAATTCCGATAGGCCCAGAGATGGCGCGCATGGAAATCTTGCGCTGAATCATCTTCTCCAAGAGCTCCATGATCATCAACGAGCCTTGCTTGTTCTGCTCAAGAGATCGACTGAAAGCGGCGGCAAAAGGCAGCTTGACGGTCTTCATCACTGCGCTTCCGATGCCGATGCGATAACGCTTCTCTCCCTGACCTCGGCTATCTGCTAGCATCGGCGTGATAGAAAATGTCTTTTGTTCCCCATTTCGCAGAACTGTCAGCTCAATCGGCTTGTCCTGCGTGTGCTTGAGAGCCTCAATCATTACTGCCAGCGCTGGCACGGGTTGCCCATTCATGCTGATAATTTGATCCCCGACTTTTAAGCCAGCTTTCTCCGCTGGCATCCCCGGATCGAGATCCGTGATTGGAACTGAAGGTTCTTTGGCCACCCATCCGACCAATCCCATCTGGTTCGGGCCATCTGCTTCGGGAACAATCGTTTTCTCAATACGCTGGCTTCCTCGCTGCAATGTCACCGCGAGTGGTTGATTCGGGCTCAGCGCTTCTTTAGGCGCAACATCTTTCCATGTCGGATTCTGAAGATCACCGAGGCGAACAATCCGGTCTCCCGGTTGAATATCTGCTTTGGCCGCAGGTGTATCCGGTTCGATCCATCCGACCACCGCAGGCTCATCGAACACAGCTGGATATTCGTAGTGCACCATGTACACAATTGTAAGCAGACCAATCGCGAGCAGGATGTTCATCGCCGGGCCTGCAATCGCGATCAAGAACCGATGCCATCGGGAGTGCGAAAGGAATTCCTTCGGATCGCCGGTGCGCTCATCCATCGGATTCTCGCCGCTCATCTTTACGTAGCCGCCCAGCGGCAACAGATTAATGCGATAGTCCGTTTCGCCCTTGCGAAAGCCAAACAGCCGTTTGCCGAAACCAATCGCGAATTGCTCCACCCGAACGCCCAACAGCTTGGCCACCGCATAATGGCCGAATTCATGAATCAGGATCATGAATCCCAGAATCACCGCAACCGCTATAACGGAAATGAAAAAGTGCTGCATAAATTTGTTTGCTACTCCCCTTGGCCCTGGCTGGCTCCGACCGTCACTCTGGTGATCTTGCCGCGCCCCAACTGTTCAACTTTCTCCACAGCAATCTTACGCGCCTCAGAATCCGCTTCCAGCACCTTATTTATAGATTCCAATTTGTGTGTACCCGTTTCAGAAAGAACCTCACCAATGATTACGGGTATCTGATCGAAACGGATGCTTCCGCTCAAAAAGGCAGCCACCGCGACCTCGTCGGCAGCGTTGAGTGCAACTGTTTTCGCACCCCCAGCCTCTGCCGCTTCATAGGCGAGCCTTAGACAAGGAAATTTTTCCATGTCAGGAGGACAGAAGTCGAGGTGCCGTAAGTCTATGAGGCTGAAGTGCATATCAGACGGAATGCGATCGGGATAAGTGAGCGCATACAGGATCGGCAGCCGCATGTCCGTCACGGAGAACTGTGCAAGTATGCTGCCATCCACAAACTCGACCATGGAGTGGATCGTCGACTGCGGATGCACAATCACCCTGACTTGTTTGGCAGGTAAGTTGAACAACCGGCAGGCCTCGATGACTTCGAATCCCTTGTTCATCAAAGTCGCGGAATCTATGGTGATGCGGTTGCCCATCTTCCATGTGGGATGGTTCAACGCTTGCTTGATGGTAATTTCGGAAAACTCTGATTTTGCAGTGTTTAAGAATGGTCCGCCCGAGGCTGTCAGCCAAATCGATTGAACCTCATCCATCCGCCCGCCACGCAAACATTGATGCACTGCATTATGTTCACTGTCAATCGGCAGGAGAGGCTTGCCTTGGCGGCGAGCCTCTGCGGTGATTAGTTCTCCCGCAGCTACCAGGCATTCTTTATTGGCGAGACCTAATGTTTTTCCAGCACGCACTGCTTCGTAAGTGGCCTCAAGGCCTGCCACACCAACGATTGCACTGACCACGAAATCGACTTCAGGATGAGTCGCGACCTTCACGGCACCAGCAGAACCATGCGCGACGTCGATTTCAGTCAGACCAGATTCTTTCAAACGCTGGCGGAGAATTTCCGCATTGTTTTCTGAAGCAACCGAAATTACGCGCGGCTCCCAACGTTTGGCTTGCTCGAAGGCCGAATCGATGTTGCTGCCCGCTGCCAGAGAAACGATCTGGAATCGCTCGGGATAAGATTCAACTACGCTGAGAGTGCTGCGTCCGATGGAACCGGTCGAGCCCAGGATGGCAATACGTTTCATGAATATGGATCAATCTGCGGAGGATAGAGAAGATGATCCATGATAATCAAAGATGCGAAGAATCGTCCGGGCGTCTTAAATTCTAGAATTCCTCTGTGACCTCTGTGTCCCCCGTGGTCATCGCCCTATTGCATCACCCGCCAAGCTGCATAATACCAGAGCACCGGAGCCGCAAAGAGCAGCGCATCGACTCTATCCAACATGCCTCCGTGGCCCGGCAATATCGCTCCCGAATCTTTTACTCCCGCCCCGCGCTTGATCAACGATTCCACCAAATCGCCCAGCTGCGCTGCAATGTTGACCACTGCTGAAACCCAAAACACCGGCCAGAGTTGCGGCTGCTGCAATCCGAAATACCCGTCGCGCTGTTCGATAAAGTGGGCTCGCAAGAGTGCTGAACTAATCGGCAGCGCATAGTAATAGAGCAACATTCCGACGCCTATGCTCGCCACGAGTGACGCCACCGTTCCTTCCCAGGTTTTATTCGGACTGACGCGAGGCGACATGCGATGCCGTCCAATCGCCTTTCCTACGAAGTAAGCGAAGATGTCTCCCGCCCACACGATGAGTAGCAGATATATCAGTAAGAACGCGCCTGCCCACTGCTCGCGCAATTGCACCAAAAATCCAAGCGGCAAGGCGACGTAAACGAAAGAAAAAGCGGACACCAGAGCCGCAGGAAAAGCTGTCGCGAGATCGGCGCGCCGCATTGCAATCGTCAAAAAAAGGAAAGGAGCCAGTGCTGCCGCGAAGAGCGCCGTATGACTGAAGCTGGCCGTCGAGAGCAGGGGAGTGTCGCTCCCCGGATTAATCGCCAGCAGCAGGAAAAACAATCCCACATAAATGTATGTGGGCCACCACAGCGGCTTAATTCCGTATGCCTCGGAAAGCTTCAGCAGTTCATGAACCGTGAGCAGCGCAACAAATCCGGCCACGAAAGCGAGCACAAGAACTGGTGCTTTGAGAATCAGCAGCAGGACTATCGGAATCAACACGACTGCGGTGAGAACGCGCTTGAGCAGGTGCAACGCCTAGCTCCGCGCCGCTTTTAAGAATCGTTGAACTTTGGATTGCGCCTTCGGCTTACCAAGCGGCTCGGTTGTAGATTTTCCTGATGAAGATTGTTCCAGTGAAGACCCATCGCCATTCAAACCGCCATAACGGCGATCACGCTTCTGATACTCTTCGATGCCTTCGAGCAAATGCACACCGCGAAATTCTGGCCACAGCGTCGGCGTAACATAAATTTCCGCATACGCAAGTTGCCACAGCAAGAAGTTGCTCAGCCGCATTTCGCCGCTGGTACGAATCACCAGATCAGGATCAGGCAGGTGCCGCGTGTAAAGATGCCGCGATACAGCTTCCTCATCAATTTTCAGATGATCGATACCGCCGTTGCTGGTCGCCGCATTCACCAGCGACTGGAACGCATCCACCAACTCCGTACGCGCACTGTAATTGAGCGCGAGCGTCAACACCATGCCAGTGTTCTGTCCCAATTCGTTCTTCGCCCACTCCATTTTTTCCTGCACTACGGCCGGCAACTCGTGCAGCCGTCCAATGTATTCAAGGCGCACGTTGTTCTTGTGCAGTGTGGGCACTTCCTGTTTCAAATAACGTCCCAACAGGCTCATCAGAAAACTGACTTCGCTCTTTGGACGCTTCTTCCAATTCTCTTCCGAGAAAGCATAAAGCGTAAGCGAAGGAATCCCAATGCGTGAAGCCGTTTCGACCACGAAACGTACGGATGTGACTCCGGCGCGATGTCCGGCAATGCGCGGCAAGTGGCGGCGGCGCGCCCAGCGTCCGTTACCGTCCATGATAATGGCGATGTGTTTTGGGAGCCGTTCCGGATCAAGCCGCGAGTAAATTTCGGCTTCCTTGCGATCCAGCCCGGCAGGAACCGTAGCGTGCAAGCTAACCTCTTCTGAATGTTGAAGCTAACACAGCAGAGGAGGTGCTTGCAATGACCGGAAAGTGACACTCTTCTGCGTGTGGGCAGACACTCTTGTCCGCCGCCTTTGATTCTTCTCTTCAGGCTTTGTAGG
>CAWBSY010000011.1:0-622162 GCA_963791575.1 Terriglobia bacterium
TCCGGCAATATGGGGAGCCTGGGTAAGAATGCGAAGGTGCTCCTTGGCAAGCTTTGGGTCAGGAACCGCGAGAAAGCGTTTCTCGATCGAAGCCTCTGGCGCAGGATCCCGGAAGCCGAAGATGGGCTCCGCGGAGTTCGAGGGTTCGGAGTTGTTTCCCCTGACATTGGATGAGAGCGTGATGAACAGGATAACGAATGCGAAGAGGGCAGCTGAAAGGAATCTCATCGGGCGCATGGGTGAAAGAACAAGGTAGCACAGGCGAAAAGCTGGGCAGCGTAAAGCATCATTCCTGTCACAGGGTGTGTCCGCCGCGCGATAGAATAGCGTCCGCAACTTGGGTGACTTCGTTTGGAAGGGAAATCCGTGGACCCTGTTGTCGCCGCCAAGCGCCGGGTTTTTGCTCGACTCTCAATTGCTGCTGGCAATGCCTTGCAGATTGGCGGAATTCTGGCTGCATGTTTTGCGCTGACGTTATCCCGATCTGCGTGCTCGACCGCGATTGCGGTTGGGGCCATGCTTCTGGCATGGGTTCTTCTTTACTTCTCGGTGCACGCGATTGCTCACTGGCTGGTAGGGCGGATTGTCGGCATTCGCTTTCTCCACTACACAGTTGGTGGGACAGGCAATCCAGAAGGCTGGCCGCCTAGGAATTCGTTGGATTTTTGAGCATCTCCCATTCTTTGGCGTGCAGACAGAAAAGGTCTCCATGCAAAGCGCCAGTCCGCGGGCTAAAGCTCTTATGTGGTCGGCGGGAGTGACTTCCTCGGCAATCTTTCCGGCTTTAGGGGTGTTCTGGGCCCGGCACTCCGGCGTTCCGTTCAGTAGGATGGTTCTTCCTGTTTGCTGTGTTCTGGTCTTTCGGAACATTGGCGAGCAACTGGAGGAGTCCAACCGGCGATTATGCCAAGGCGAGGCGGGCGCTGGGGACGTGGATGAACACGACTTCCTTTATTGTTCTTCTATTCGCGTAGTGACTTGTTACGAGCCGGCCGCAACAGATTAATCGTGAGTAGGGATGTTTCGACTGCGGTTGAGCTTCGCAATGCGAAGCTCAATCCTCGCTCAACATGACAATGGTTACGGCGACAAGAATTACTAGCATCCCCAGTTTCACCAAGTTCACCAGTTGGTGCTAAACTGAACGCATGAAACGAGCCACCATGACCTTTCCGGACGATTTGGCAGAGGCGCTGGAAACCTATGTTCAGTCTCAAGAGGCTCCTCCTTCCCTGACGACTGTTGTCCAAGCGGCCCTCCGACAATACTTGGGCGAGCGAGGATTTCTGCGGGGTCCGCCGAAATTTCGGGATCACGCCTTCCGCACATGGAAGCGGACGTGCTGACGTCAGCCAGGAGCACGACCGCTATTTGGTTAAGGCACAACGTGGCGCCAGGAAGTGAAGCGGGCCGTGCTGGCTGATACAGGACCGTTGTATGCGGCTGTCGACCCGGACGATGCGCATCATAAGCGGGCACGTCAAGAACTGCAACGGTTGGCCCACGAGAAGCGAGAAGTCGTTGTTGCGTATCCGATATTGCTTGAGGCCTATACGCTGGTTCTGTTTCGGCTGGGCAAGAGCACGGCCGGGGTGTGGCTAAATGACATGGCAAGCGCGGTCCTCATAAATCCAACCCCAGAGGATTACCGGCAAGCTGGGGCCAAAATTCAGGGCTTGCTGGATCAGCCAATCACGCTATTCGACGCAACCGTAGCAACCCTGGCCGCGCGACTGGGGCTGCAAGTGTGGACTTACGATCATCATTTCGACTTGATGCGAGTTGCAGTGTGGCGGTGAGAGCGAACGGAGCTGTGTCTCTTGTGGAAACATGCAGTTCAAGTGTTCAGCAATGGGCCCGGTAGGGATATTTCGACTGTGGTAGAGCTTCGCAATGCGAAGCTCAAATCCTCGCTCAACATGACAAAGTAGTGAAAGATTTGTCGAGCTATGCTCGACCGGACAGCCGAGGGCGGCTGTCCCTACGCGGACTTGCGATCAGAGCCTAACGCTCTTATCTCACCTGCCCCGTTCCGATCACTTCATACTTCGTCGATGTCAACTCTGCCAACGCAAATGGACCACGGCAGTGCAGCTTTTGCGTGCTTATGCCCATCTCGGCTCCGAAGCCGAACTCTCCTCCGTCTGAGAAACGTGTCGAGGCATTCCAGTACACCGCGGCCGAATCCACCAGCCGGAGAAAGCGCTCAGCGTTGGCTTCGTTCCGCGTGACGATCGCTTCGGAATGTTTCGTCGAATAGCGATTGATGTGGGCGATCGCTTCGTCAACGCCGGAGATCACACGAATTGCGATGCACAATCGCAGATATTCTTCTCCCCAATCCTGTTCCGTTGCAGGCATCGCCGCTGGCGCTAAGTTACATGGTGGGGTCGTCGCCGCGAACCTCCACGCCCGCTGTGATGAGTTTCTTCACAATTCGTGGAATATATTTTGTGGCGATGCTTTCGTGAACCAGCAGCTTCTCTGCCGCATTGCATACCGACGGACGCTGCGTCTTGGCGTTAATCACAATCGCATCCGCCATATCGAGATCGGCGGATTCGTCAACGAAGATGTGACAATTTCCCGCTCCAGTCTCGATGACCGGGACTGTCGCATTCTCCACTACATAGGAAATCAGCGCTGGACCGCCACGCGGAATCAGCACATCAATCAGTCCTCGCGCTTTGATGAGTTCGTGAACCGAATCGCGCGTGCTTGCATCCAGAAGTTCGATTGCGCCTTCGGGAACTCCGTCGACCGCGCTCAAAATATCCACGAGATGCTGGTTGCTCTGGGCTGCCTCTTTCCCGCCGCGCAAGACGATTGCATTGCCAGTCTTGAAGGCTAAAGCGACGGTATCCACCGTGACGTTGGGGCGAGACTCATAAATGATTCCGACAACACCAAGCGGCACTCGCAATTTTCGGATGCGCAAACCGTTAGGACGAGTCCACTCTGCCAATGTCTCGTACGCGGGGTCGGGAAGCTTAGCCACGTCGCGCACTCCACTCGCGATCGAGCTAATTCGTTCTGGATTCAGCAGCAGGCGGTCACGCATTGCTCCCTCAAGACTGGATGCTTCAATGTCCCGGTTGTTTGCTTTGAGGATGCTCTGCGAATTCGCTTCGATGGCTTCCGCCATGGAGAGCAGTATGAGGTCCTTCTGCGCCGTTGAAAGTTGCGCGAGCTGACTCGACGCTGCGCGTGCCCGTAGTAGCTTTTCGTGCGTCGATAAACGAGTTGTCAGACTGGTCGCCATAACTACTGCACACTTTTGCGATGCGGAGGAAAATAGGTGCCAATTTTTCTCGCGATGGCACCGGAAATCGCATTCGGGTCGCGCCCATTCACGATAGCGACATTGACTCCTGATTCGCTGGCCGACTTGGCGGCGCGCAACTTCGAGCGCATGCCCCCTGTGCCCAGTTTACTCTTGCCATCGCACAGGTCCTCCATTTGAGGAGTAAGTTTTCGAACAGTTCGGAGCAGGCGAGTGCGCTTGCCGTTCGGAACATAGAAGCCTTCTACATCAGTCAGCAACAGCAGCCAATCGGCTTTTACTGCTGTCGCGAGCAGAGCGCTGAGTTCATCGTTATCGCCGAATGCGCCGGCCAGCTCTCGCACCGAGACAGTGTCATTCTCATTGACCACCGGAACAACGCCCAGCTTCAACAATTCGTGTAAGGCGTTTTGCAGGTTCTTGTAGCGCGCGGAAGAAGTGAAATCGTCACTCGAAAGTAAGAGTTGCGCGACTACTTTCTTGCCGAAAAATAGTTGCTCGTAGGTGTGCATCAACACGCTTTGTCCGACGGCGGCGCAGGCCTGCATCAAGGGCACACTTGTTGGTCTTTCGGCAGACCCAAATTCGACATGCCCGAAGCAATGGCGCCCGACGTGACGATCAGATATTCGTTGCGAGATAGATCGAGTTGATCGACGAGCGCCCTCATGCGCGTGGTATCGATACGGCCCACCAGGAGCGATAAGGCTGGTTCCAACTTTGATGACGAGGCGCATGGGTATTGTTAATTTAGCAAGTCGCGCGACAATTTGGACAGAAAAGGCGGACTCAAGAAACGTGTTCGGCAGCGAAACTTTCGATTGAGCTAAACTGATTTTTATGGCTCTTAAAGATGCGACCCAGAGATTTTCTTCTCGGGTGGACAATTATGTTCGCTATCGTCCGGGATACCCGCGTGAAATTATTGAGCTTCTACGGAGCGAGTGCGGCCTAAATCCTGATTCAGTGGTTGCCGACATCGCATTTGGTACCGGCATTTTCACCCGGCTGCTTCTGGAAAATGGCAATCGCGTTTTCGGAGTGGAACCTAATAGCGATATGCGGCGTGCAGGGGAAGAGTTTCTGCGAAATTATCCCAACTTTACGAGCATCGAAGGAACCGCCGAAGAGACAACTCTCGCGGATCACAGTGTGGACTTCGTCACTGCGGCACAGGCTGCACATTGGTTCGATCTAAAGAAAACTCGCCGCGAATTTCAGCGAATTCTGAAATCAGATGGCTGGGTTGTGCTGATATGGAATGAGCGCCGCGTGGACGCTACAGCTTTTCTTCGCGACTATGAGCAATTGCTGTTGAACTATGGGACCGATTATCAGGAAATCCGCCACGAGCGTACTACCGCCACAATTGATAATTTTTTTGCCCCATCACCATTTCGTCAGAGAACGTTCGACTGGATCCAGGAATTCGACTATGCAGGTCTGGAGGGACGCTTGCTTTCCTCTTCCTACGCGCCCTCCGCTGATGAACCGAATCACAAGCCGATGTTAGAAAATCTGCGCCAGATTTTTGACGAGCACCAGAAAAATGGCCGCGTAGCGTTTGAGTACGACACCAAGGTTTTTTATGGCCAACGTGAAGTAGGAGATTTCATGAAACGACGTCTGCTAAAGCGAGTCGCGTGTCGGGTCAAGAGTCTTTCCATATGACTCCCGACGAGTTCCGGCGTCACGGCCACGAGGTCGTCGATTGGATTGCAGACTATTACAAAAGGATTGAAGACTATCCCGTGCTCTCTGCGGGTTGCGCCGGGCGAGATTCGAGCTTCGCTTCCCCCGAGTGCTCCAGTGCAAGGCGAATCTTTCGATGCGATGTTGCAGGATGTCGAGAATCTCATCCTGCCTGGGATCACGCACTGGCAGTCGCCTAATTTCTTTGCTTATTTTCCTTCCAATAATTCCGGGCCATCGATTCTGGGCGATCTACTTTCCTCGGGACTTGGCGTGCAGGGCATGCTTTGGGCCACCAGTCCTGCGTGTACGGAACTTGAGACTCATGTGCTCGACTGGCTTGTGCCCATGCTTGGTCTGCCGGAAAAGTTCCTATCAACTACTTCCGGCGGAGGAGTAATTCAGGACACCGCATCGAGCGCTTCTCTGTGCGCCTTGCTCGCCGCCCGCGAACGTGCCACAAACTTCGCCAGCAACGAGCACGGTTGCGATGGAAAGCTGGTCGCCTACACCTCTTCGCAGGCCCATTCTTCGATCGAAAAGGACGTAAAGATTGCGGGACTTGGACGCAAGAACTTGCGGCTCATCGATGTGGATGAAAATTTCGCCATGCGCCCCGAGGCGCTAGCGGCACAGATTCAGAAAGACCGCGAAGCTGGACTCATCCCATGCTTTGTTTGTGCGACGGTTGGCACTACCTCTTCGAATGCAATTGATCCTTTGCCTGCGATTGGACGCATTTGCCGGGAGCAGAATCTTTGGTTCCATGTGGACGCGGCGATGTCGGGCACAGCCGCGCTCTGTCCCGAGTTTCGCCACATTCAGGACGGCCTCGAATTCGCGGACAGCTACGCCTTCAATCCGCATAAGTGGATGTTCACCAACTTCGATTGCGACTGCTTCTATGTCGCTGACCGAAAAGCGCTGATTCAAACTTTGAGCGTGCTGCCGGAATATTTGAAGAACAAGGCTACCGAGTCGGGTTCTGTATTCGATTATCGCGACTGGCAGATTCCGCTTGGCCGCCGTTTTCGCGCGCTAAAGTTATGGTTCGTGATTCGCCATTACGGCGTTGACGGCTTGCAGCATCACATTCGGAAGCATGTGAGCTTGGCGCAGCAGTTCGCGTCGTGGGTGAAAGACGATGAGCAATTCGAACTCGCGGCTCCGGCTCCGCTGAATCTGATTTGTTTCCGGCATAAAGGTGGAGACGAGGTCAATCAGCAGATCATGGATCGGCTCAATCGAAGCGGCGATCTTTACCTGACCCACACACGCCTCAACGATCGTTTGACTTTGCGGCTCTGTGTAGGGCAAACCAACACAGAGTTACGTCACGTGCAGCGAGCCTGGAAAAGGATTCGAGAGGAAGCTGAAATAGTTGCTCAACAAGGCTAAGAACGAAAACAACAGGTTCCTCCGCTTCGTCGCCGTCTTACGCGGCAACTCCGGTCGGAATGACAACTTATTTTTTGTCGTCCTACTAGCGATGCTCTAAGCTCTTGGGCTGATCAGAGGTGGACGGCGTCACGTCCGGCTTCACTGCCGCCGAATTCGCCGGTGCTGACGGGATTCACACCGAAATCCCACACGTAAGTGTTCATTCCTTCTTTACCGAGCATCTCTACGACCGCGTATTCACCCGCTGCCAAGATCGCTTTTTGGCGTGACTTTTACCCATCCGCCTGTAAGTTTTTGGGCGCTGGTAGGAACAAGCTTTTGCTGCTGGCTGACTTTCCCGTACACCGCTACTTTTATGTCTCCGATAATCCGTTTGTCTTGCTTGGAATCGAGGCGGACGATGCGGAAACGATCCCAAGCCTCTTCGGACGGCTTTTCTGCTCGATTCGGCTGCTCGCTCATCACCGCTGAACCTTGATCCTGCTCGGCATTCACGTAGATAGATGGCAAAGCCGCGTGTGCCTGGATTTTTGAGTGCAGGCCCGGCAATTCGATTGATTGCTTGCTGCCTGACACAGGATTTATCGCTGAGCGGAAAATGTTGTGTTTAGTATTCCGGTCTATCTCGCCACTGTTCTGTTGCAGTGCGACCAGTTGCGGCTGGCTTTCAAAGTTGTCGAGCAGGAAAATATCGCCGTCAGAAGGAATCCGCAATCCGGGCGCGACTTGCGGCGATTTGGCTTCTTCGAGCTTTGCGCTCCTCGGCCACTTCTTTGTCGAGAGAGACAGCTTCCGGGGCGGTAATGCCCAGCTGCCCGGTCTTTCTGGTATTTTTCGGTGGCAGGCCAATCCACCATTGAATCGGGAACTTCCTCCCACTCATTTCTTTCTGCGCTCAGATAGCGGACGCGGTCTCCTTTGGTCTCCCATTTTGTGGCAAGTTGATAAGAGCCATCTTTGAGAATGAGGCGTTTGGCGAGTTCCTGGGCGTGGACAATGGAGCACAAAAGACTGGCTGCCACTAGGAGCAAGACCAGACCTGAAAGCCGAGTTCGCGGGCGTATGAATGTCATAGGCTGCCTCCTGTCGCGAATCACTGGAAGGCTGGATACTATTTTAGATGCTGAAAAGAAACGTGTTCTGAAACTCTGATTTTTTACGTTTGCGGCAAATTGCTTTTCTGTCATAATTGATCGTGCACCCAGCCTGCACTAAATTCCAAAGACAATTTAAGGTGAGGAAGCGATGTCGGCAAAGTACATCTTTGTGACGGGCGGTGTTGTGTCTTCTCTGGGTAAGGGATTGGCGGCGGCTTCGATCGGCTGTCTGCTGGAAAGCCGCGGGCTGAAGGTCAACCTGATGAAGTTCGATCCTTACCTCAACGTGGATCCGGGCACGATGTCGCCCTTTCCAGCACGGAGAAGTCTTCGTCACCGACGACGGCGCCGAGACCGACCTAGATCTCGGCCACTACGAACGATTCACTCACGCCAAGCTTTCTCGCGACAATAACTGGACCACCGGCCGAATCTACGAGCAGATCATCGCCAAGGAGCGGCGGGGCGATTATCTCGGCAAGACCGTGCAGGTCATTCCGCACGTGACCAACGAAATCAAAGTCCGCGATGAAGAAAGTCGCGCAAGACGTGGACGTCGCGATTGTCGAAATTGGCGGCACCGTCGGCGACATCGAGTCGCTGCCGTTCATGGAAGCCATCCGGCAGATGCGCCAGGAGCTTGGCCGCGAAAATACGCTGTTCATGCACGTGACGCTGGTTCCGTTCATTGCCGCCGCGCAGGAGCTGAAGACCAAGCCGACGCAGCATTCCGTGAAAGAACTGCTGAGCATCGGAATTCAGCCGGACATTTTGCTTTGCCGCACCGACCGCTTTCTGGCGAAGGACATCAAGTCGAAAATCGCCCTCTTCTGCAATGTCGAAGAGGAAGCCGTCATCACCGCCAAGGACGTGGCTTCCATCTACGAAGTGCCGGTCGTATTCGCGCATGAAGGCGTGGACACGCTTGTGCTTCGTTACCTGCACCTCGAAGCCAAAGATCGCGACTTGAAGCCTGGGAAGAAATCGTGCAACGGGTTTACAACCCGAAGGCCGAGGTCACGATTGGGATCGTCGGGCAAATATGTGGAGTACGAAGATTCCTACAAATCGCTGAAGGAAGCGTTGGTCCACGGGGCGCTGGCGCACAATTTAAAGCTGCAGGTGAATTGGATCGAGGCCGAAGGGCTTGAAACCGAAGGCACGGGCCTACGAAGAGCAGCTGCAGGACTATGACGGGATTCTTGTGCCCGGGGGATTTGGCAAGCGCGGCATCGAAGGAATGCTGAATGCGATTCGCTATGCGCGGGAGAAGAAAGTTCCATACTTCGGAATTTGCCTGGGAATGCAGACGGCCTGTATTGAGTTTGCGCGCAATGTGTGTGGGCTGGCTGAGGCGAATTCGAGCGAGTTCGATCCCGCTACTCCGCATCGCGTGATCTACAAACTGCGCGAGCTGCGCGGCGTGGAAGAACTCGGCGGCACAATGCGCTTGGGAGCATGGACGTGCAAGATCGAGCCTGAGACTTTGGCCTACAAGATTTATGGACAGAATGAGATCAGCGAGCGCCATCGTCATCGCTACGAATTCAATCGCGAGTACGAAGAGACGCTGACGGCGGCGGGTCTGCGGATTTCCGGATCGACGCCAGACGGAACTTACGTCGAGATGGTGGAGCTGCCGGATCATCCACATTTTATCGGCTGCCAGTTCCATCCGGAATTCAAGTCAAAGCCGCTCGAGCCGCATCCGCTGTTCAAGGCGTTCGTCGGCGCGGCTTACCAGAGTGGGCTCAAACGGCGGGCGGAAAAAGCTGCGGCAGAAGTGGAGATGTTTCATCGGCCTGAGAAGTTGACCGCACGTTAAACGCTTGAACCACAGAGGGCACAGAGGAAACTCTGGTTTTGCTGCTGTGTCCCCTGTGGTTAATTGTTAATCAATGACTATTTCCTTTCAAGTCGGCGATGTCAGATTGGCTCTGGCAATCTCTTCCTGATTGCCGGGCCATGCGTCATCGAAAGCGAAGATCATGCCATTCGCATGGCCGAGATCATCAAGGGCGTCACGCGGTCTTTAAATTTTCCCTTCATTTTTAAGGCTTCGTACGACAAAGCCAATCGCACTTCGATCCGGAGCTTTCGCGGTCCCGGTCTGAACGAGGGTTTGCGAATCCTGAAAAAAGTGAAAGATGAAGTTGCGTGCCCGTGCTCACCGATGTACATCAGGTCGCCGATGTGGCGAAAGTCGCTGAGGTGGTGGACGTGATACAGATTCCCGCCTTTCTGTGCCGCCAGACAGATCTGGTAGTTAGCCGCTGCCATGAGCGAGCGCGCCGTAAATATCAAAAAAGGCCAGTTCGTTTCGCCGTGGGACATGAGGCATGTCGTCGAAAAGTGCCGAACGGCAGGGAACGACAAAGTTTTCCTGACCGAGCGTGGATCGAGCTTCGGCTACAACAATCTCGTTGTGGATATGCGCTCACTCGCGATCATGCGAAAGTTCGCGCCTGTGGTGTTTGATGCGACCCATTCCGTGCAATTGCCGTCGTCGTCCGATGGAGATTCAGGCAAGCCAGCGGCAAGCGGAGGCCAGCCAGAATTCATTCCGGTGTTATCGCGCGCGGCAGTGGCGGCAGGCGTGGATGGAGTGTTCATGGAAGTGCACGACAATCCTAAAGAAGCGAAGTCGGATGGAGCAAATGCGCTGGAATCGACCAAGCTGCGCGGGTTATTAAGAGAGTTACAGGCGGTGCATGCGGCTCTGGCGAGCGTACGTTCCACACCCTAAAATGACGGTTGCGCATCAGCGCTGAAGCGCTGGGCTAAGATGGTTCGTCCCCTGCGGGACTCAATTTCCAGATACTTCCAAGCTTCGAAGCATTACCGCTACGCGGTTTGTCTACTCTATCTTTTCAATTGGACCGTCAATCGTTGAGACTCCTACATCTTCGAACAGCTTATCTTTGGAATCGTCGCACCGCTCTGACGAATGTCACTCCGCTCCAATTCTGCTACCATTCGGCCACGATCTCATCTGATCCACATGCACGTCTTTGCCACCATCGCCGGCATTGGTCTTCTCCTCACTGTTCTGCTGGACGCCTTTGAAACGGTCATCTTGCCGCGTCGCATCCGGCGCGCCCTGCGGCTCTCGTCTTTTTTTTATCGGAATACGTGGGTCCCCTGGATCAGAATTGCCCGGCGCATCCAATCTTCCAGCCAGCAAGAAAATTTTCTTGGATACTTCGGGCCGCTGTCTCTGATCGTTCTGCTCGCACTGTGGGCAGCCGGATTAGTCTTCGGGTTCGCTCTGTTGCAGTTCGGAGCGGGAGACCACGTTCAGCTGAACGGCCAGCCGGTTAAGTTTTACGAACTGCTCTACCACAGTGGCGAGACGTTCTTCACGCTGGGCTACGGAGATATCCTCCCCACGTCAAAGGGCGCTCGTTTCCTGGCGGTGTTCGAAGCCGGTATGGGTTTTGGATTTCTGGGCACCGTCATTGGTTATCTGCCTACTATTTATTCCTCATTTTCGAGGCGAGAGATCGAGATCTCATTGCTTGACGTGCGAGCTGGATCTCCGCCCACGGCCGCCGAGTTGCTTGGCAGATTCGGGAGTTCTCCTCGGCAGGACATCGTGGATCAGATTTTCCGTGATTGGGAGAGATGGGCTGCCGAAGTGTTGGAGAGCCATATTTCCTATCCGGCTCTCAGTTTTTTTCGCTCCCAGCACAGTAATCAAACATGGCTAGGAGCGCTGACGACTATTCTTGATGCGACTTCGCTGATCATTGCTGGTGTCGATGGGATTCGAAGCGAGCAGGCAAAATCTACTTTTGCCATGGCCCGTCATGCTGTGGTTGATCTCTCTCAGATCGTAAATGCGCGCTACGATCCTCACATTCCTGACAGGTTGCCTGCCGAAGAGTTAGAGAGACTACGCACGGCATTGTCGGATCGCGGTCTGAAGTTTCGTGAAGGAACGGAAGCTGAACAGAAACTTGCTTACCTGCGTTCACAGTACGAACCCTATGCACTTGCGATGGCACGCAATCTGTTTATTAATTTGCCGCCGTGGATTCATTCCGAAAAGAAGAAAGACAACTGGCAAGCTGGTCCTTGGGATCGCGCAATTCAAGCCAGAAGCCTCGCGGGTTTGGGCGGCCGCCAGGAGCACTTGCAGGCGCTGGATGAACATTTCTGAAACTCGTCTGGCATTTCAAACGGAGCAAATTGAAATGAACACGCAAAGCCGAAATGAGCAACGGTTTCTCATCATTGTCAGCCTGCTTGTCGTGGCGGGATTTCTCAATGCAGCGGCACAGGTGAGCTCACCCAAAGTTCCCAACGCCTTGAATCTGCCGGATGCCCGCGTGCTGCTGCTGAAAGCTCGTGGTGACGGGGTACAAATCTACGACTGTAAGAGTTCCGGGGATGCGGCTGGACAATTCAAATGGGTTTTGAAGGCTCCACAGGCTGACTTGATCAATGACAAAGGGGAGAAGATCGGTAAACACTACGGCGGTCCCACTTGGGAAGCGAACGATGGCAGCAAGGTAATCGGCGAGCTGCAGCAGCACATTGACGCTCCAAGCGCCGATGCAATTCCGTGGTTGTTATTGAAGGCGAAATCAAACGAAGGCACGGGAATATTCAAAGATGTGAGTTATCATCCAACGATTGGATACTGAAGGCGGTAAGGCTCCCGTTACAGGTTGCGACTCTGGGCACGTTGGCGCAGAAGTGCGCGTTCATTACACCGCCAATTATTACTTCTATGGACCTGCCATGAGCCAAGCCAACCCACACTGATCTAAACTCAGAACCTCTCCCGTGCTTGGGAACATAGGCCGGACTTAGTGCTTCGGCTGTATAAATCCTTTGCGTCGTTGCTCGCTGTATCTTGATAACGCGTCCGTGATGATCGGATAAGCTTCTGCTGCCGGACGGATTTCATCCACCTCGACGGCTTTGCCTTCCAATTGCTTATAGTCTTGGAAGAAGCGCCGTAGCATGATCATGCGATGAGCGGGCATTTCCGCAGCTTCACGGTATGAATTGAACTCCGGATCTTCGGTAGCCACGGCGATAATTTTGTGATCCTTCTTGCCGCCGTCAATCATGGTCATCACGCCGATCGTGCGAGCGTGGATGATGGTGAGCGGCACTACCGTTTCCTGGCATAAGACGAGCACATCAAGAGGATCATCGTCTTCGGCGAGAGTTTGCGGGATGAATCCATAATTGGCCGGATAATAAACAGCGGAGTACAGCACGCGGTCCAGCTTGATGAGTCCGCTGGTTTTGTCGAGCTCGTACTTGACACTGGATCCGAAGGGGATTTCGACCACGCTTTGAAACTCGTGCGGCAACTTGTCGCCGGGAGTAACATCGTGCCAGGGATGAATCATAATTTTTAAGAGACCTCGAAGCTAATTAAGAAGCAGGAGCTTACATTCTATCGGATGACCTTGAAAACACCGTATTTTGGCTTGGTTGAGCCAAAACTCACCTCTTGACCCTATGATCTCGCTACGCGTAGAGTTTTCCTTGTAGAGATTTAGACTTCAAGTATGTCCACCGAAACCAGCAAATTTTTGAAGTTTGGCGGCGCGACGGCAATAATTCTCGTTTCGCTCGCATATCTTGCCTATACCGGCGTGCAGCAAAGCAAAAGCTACTACGTCACCATCAAAGAGCTGCGAGGAATGGGCGACAGCGCCTATACCAAAAAATTGCGAGTTGCTGGAAATGTCCAACCGGGGTCGATCAAGCGTAACGGTCCTAAAGTTGATTTTGTGCTGGTCGAGAACGATAAAGTCCTGAATGTCGCATACAGTGGGACGGAGCCTCCGCCGGATACTTTCAAAGACAATGCTCAGGCGTTGGCAGAAGGCAGCTTCGGACGAGACGGTATTTTCCACGCTAAGGCATTGCAAGCAAAATGCGCTTCGAAGTACGCTCCGCAAAAGCCAGGTACGCCGGCCAATGGCGCCACTCCCAGTGAGCCCGGCAAGAGCATGACCAAAGTAGAGGGTAATTCGCAGAGTTCCGGCGCGAACGCAATGTCGAATTAGTAGTCGCGAATCCTCAACTTTTCCGGTGAGCCAAGAATCGTAGGCGCATGTAATCGGCAGTCCAGCGTCCTTTTTCATCGCACAATGTCGGTTCGGAGAAGCGCCACTGTTTCCTCTAATGCAGACGAGTGCTCAGCTGGCGGTAGCTGCTGAATAAAAGGCATACCGAATGTTTTGAGCCATCCCGTCATGTCTGTGGGAAGTGGAGTCGGGCGCGGGATCAATTCGATGTACTCGACCTCGAAGCCGTGGCGCTCGAGTCGTGTCCGATAGTTGTCAACCGTAGGGAAGAACCAAGGATTGGTGGAAGCTGCACTCGCCACGCCGTGGCGTTGCAGAACTGCAATCAATGCGACTGTAATCGCAGCGACACATCCATGTCCGCCCAGTTCGCCTGCAAATCGGCCTTCCGGTTTCAGTGCCCGCCGTACGCCAGCAATTACCGCATCCGGATCTTTACTCATCCAGTGCAGAGCCGCATTGGAAAAAACGCCATCGAATTCAGCGTCGAAGGTGAGATTGTAGCCATCCATGACGCGGGCATTGATTCCGCGCTGTCTCGCCGCCTCAACCATCTGCGGCGATGAATCTACCCCGGTAACTGACGCTCCTAGCCCAGCAATTTTCTCGCTGAGAACGCCATCGCCACATCCGAGGTCGAGAATGCTCTCACCAGGTTGGGGATCGAGCAAATCAAGCACTGGCTGCCCAAGCGTGGGGACAAAGTGCGCGTGTTCGGCATATTGATTGGCATTCCAAGTTTGCATATCAGTATTCGATGATAACTGATGGAAATTAACGCGTTGCGCGGAAACTTGGCAATCTTTTGTGCGCGGGATTGTTTGTGTCCGGTAGACTCGGTGCTGGAGAGTTCTGCCACTTACCGATAGTCAGTGACAAACACAGCAAGAGAGCCAAAAGTCGCGAGTCCTATCGTCGTCATTGCGGGCCTCATTAAGCAATTCGGTCGCTTTGCCGCTTTGCGTGGCGTGAGCGCCGAGTTTACTTCCGGCAAGCTGTACGCGATCCTCGGGGACAATGGGGCAGGAAAAACCACTCTCCTGCGTTCTCTCGCAGGACTCACCCGGCCTACGCGCGGTAGCATTTCGATTCTGGGATCAAGCGAGGTTCATTCCGTGTGCCATGAGATTGGGTATATGGCACATCCTTCGCTTCTGTATGACGAGATGAGCGGCATGGAGAATCTTCGCTACTTCGCGCAGCTCTATGGAATTGAGGACGATGTTCGCTGTGCCGGTGTAATCGAAGCTGTGAAACTCGATCCCACGCTGACGCGTCCCGTTGGACAATATTCGCAAGGCATGCGGCAACGAATGTCTTTGGCTCGCGCGTTGCTCAACGATCCTAAAATTCTGCTGCTAGACGAACCGTTTTCCAATGTCGATGTTCGTTCCGCACGCGAAATGGTTAGCTTGCTTAGGCAAATGCGCGACTCTGGTAAAACTATCTTTGTGGTGACGCATCAGGCAGGATTGCTCGATGGCGTCGCCGACGAGTTTGTGATGATGGAAGCGGGAAGAATCGTCAGCCGCACGCGCGACCTGGAATCTGTGCTGCCGCAATCAGAATGAACACTCCTTTCAAAATTACGCGAGCAACGCTGGCCAAAGACATTCGGCTGGAGTGGCGATCGAAGGACGCCATTAACTCCATGCTGTTTTTCGCTCTGCTGGTGGTTGTAATTTTCAGTTTTTCTTTCGACCCGACCGCCGAAGAATCGCGCCGCATCGCTGGGGGGCTGATTTGGGTAGCATTCCTATTTGCTGCCGTGGTCGCCCTTAACCAAACTTGGGCGAGGGAATTGCGCAATCATGTGCTCGACGCCTACCGTGCCTCTCCAGCTCCCGCAAACCCGCTGTTCCTCGCGAAGGCGGCGGGAAATTTTCTATTTGTAGCGGTGCTGGAAACGCTAATGACACCGCTATTCATTATGTTCTATCGTCTGCGCCCGCTGGGGCCAGCCTGGGAGCTCATTCCAGTAGCCGCTCTGGGGACTTGGGCCCTCGTGGTGAACGGGACATTCTTCGCCGCGATGTCGCTGCGTACCCGCAATCGCGAAATTATGCTGCCCTTGTTGCTGTTCCCGATCTCTATTCCAGCACTGCTGGCCATGGTCAACGCAACTCAGAATATTCTTACCGGTGACGACTCGGCCAGGTTCTGGATCGTATTGCTCGGCACCTACGATGTGGTGTTTACTATTGCTTGCTTGCTTTTATTCGAAACAGTGTTGGACGCGGAATAATTCCGGCATGAGCCGTTGTTTTCTGAAGTCAGGATCTCTTGCCTAAGATTTTTGAACACGATTTCTGAAGATGAAACGAGCCTTCCCAATTCTCGCGGTTCTCACGGTAGCGCTGTTGGGCTTTGCTACCTACGAAGGGCTTTTCGTCGCCCCTACGGAACAGACAATGGGCGATGTGCAGCGAATCTTCTATTATCACGTGCCTTCGGCTTGGACTGCCTTCTTGTTGTTCTTTCTCAACTTCATTGCATCCGTATTGTATTTAGTTCGTGAAAATGATTTTGCAGATCGCTTTGCAAAATGGGTTGCCGTGCTGATCGGCATAGTGGGATGTATCGCCGCATTTGCCATTAAACCAATGCCCTACGGGATCGAACCGTCTTCAGTAGCAACTACCGCGCTCGCGATTACCGGACTGTATTTTTTTATCAGAAAGTATTTTCCCGATGACCGTACTGATGTATTGGCTCTAGTCACGGCGGAAGTAGGAGTCGTTTTCTGCACGGTCGTCCTGGTGACGGGTCCTTTGTGGGCGCGTCCCGTGTGGGGTATCTGGTGGACTTGGGACATCCGACTTACTTCCACATTGGTGCTTTGGCTGATCTATGTAAGCTATTTGGTTCTCCGCCGCTTCTCGACCAGCGGACAGACTCCGTCTGTGGCTGCGGCACTTGCTGTATTTGGGGCACTGGATGTCCCGCTGGTTTATTTCTCGATCTGGGTCTTTCGCACCCAGCACCCGCAGCCGGTAATTGGAGGCGGTGGCTCGATCGATCCGCGCATGCTCCATATCTTGCTAATCAATTGGATGGCGTTTCTCTGCTTCGCCGCTCTCCTCTGCTGGGCGCGCTACCAATTGGAGATGCTGCATCGGAAAGTCGAAGAGACGCATGCGCTCGAAGCACTGCTCGAACCGGAAGGCAAACGATGAATTCCGTCCACTATCTTTACGCCGCCTACGCCGCTACGTGGATAATCCACCTGACCTACATAAGCATTCTCGTTCGGCGTTATCTCAGGCTGCGAGCGGAAGATGGGCCGCGCAAATAAATCGACAAGCTAAAGAAACTGGTCTACAGATCTGAGAATTTGGGCGGAGCGCAGGCTACTGCACGCTCAAAACATCCGCAGCTGGTGCAGTACCTAGAAATTCATATTCTTCAATGAGTGCGGCTACCCCGATTCTGGAAACCGGCAAAGGAGCTTCGACGCGCACCACTCTGGCTTTGAAGCGAACCCGCAAAGAATCAGTTAACGTGATGTGTGGAGGGAAAGTTGTCGTTACTTCGATGCGCGTGCCTTCCGCCACTGGACGATCAAGATAAAAGAAGACACCCCGCGCGCTGACGTTCTTCGTTTCAGTCAATATTTCGGATTCAACCGAGTCGTTGCCGCCATCACCATTCGCAAACTTCACGGCAGCCGGAAGCCGCATGTCAAAGCGGCGCATGGTTCGTCGTTCTTGCGGGTTGGGCATGTCTAGCTTTTGTTCGGATAACATCAGCTCAACGGCTTCGTAAAAATCGGGAACCAACGCGCCACAATTTTGCTGCCGAGGATTCTATCATCCCTAAGCAACTAAATTACTTCTTTGCTGGTCGCAATAGTAAAATCAGGCAGGATTGACCCGCGAACGTATGAATCTCAGCCAGGCTCGACGGGATATGCGGACTCCGCGATATTCGAATTTTTGTTACCGACCGGCATCTCTGCCCTGCGAAGCAAGCATCTGACCATTCCAGGGCAGTGGTGGGACTTCGCACCTTGACAGTCTATCCGTCAGATGTTTAAGTAGTTAGTTAATTTTACGTCCATTTTGAGTGGCCATTTTGCCCATGCCGCTTCGCAGGCGCGGGACGGAGTGCTGTCGTTGCGCCATCTTCTTTTTCCATGATTGTGAACCCGGAGGAGCTAGTGAGATTGAATCGCCGTGGATCGGGTACTGTCTATGTACCGGGCCGTGTTGTCGCAATACTGCTGGTGTTGGTGGCCGGAATGGGAGCGTTGCTGCGGCACGATGCCAACGCCAAGCGGTCACAAGTAAGAACAGCTTCGATTCGTTCGATGCAGTCAGCAGCCCAACCGAATCCGATTCGAGCTCGCATGATTTACGGTCATTTGCCTCTCGCCTTCGAACGAAACGTTGGCCAGACCGATCCCAGCGTAAAATTCATGGCTCGCGGCAGCGATTATGCTCTGTTTCTTACGGGGAAAGAAGCGATGTTGGCGCTACAAGCGCCTGCGCGACGGAACGCCTCGTCTGACAGATCGTCCGCTTCCAAACCATCGGGCTTGCAAATGTCAGCAATTCGCATGGCTCTGGTGGGGGCTAATACTTCTGCGGATGTCGTGGGTTCAGACAAACTCGATAGTATTAGCAACTACTTCATTGGGAATAATCCATCCAAGTGGCACAGCAATGTTCCGCAATTTGCCCGTGTTCGTTATCAGGATGTGTATCCAGGAATTGATCTGATCTATTACGGACATCAGGGACAATTGGAGTATGACTTCGAAGTTGCTCCGGGTGCCGATTCCAAACAGGTGGTCTTGCAGTTCAACGGATCGGACAACACAAATCTAACCGCGAGCGGTGATCTCGTTTTAACAACGCCGAGTGGAAACGTAAAACTGCAAGCGCCTCGCGTTTATCAAAAGTACGGACAAGAGCAGAGACCGATCGCGGCAAAGTTTGTATTTCGCGGGAAAGATCAGATCGGCTTCGAAGTGGGAGAGTATGACCGAAGCCGTGCGTTGGTTATTGATCCGCTATTGACCTACTCGACATATCTGGGAGGAAGTGGTGACGAAAGCTGTTCAGCCATAACTGGCAATACAGTTATGCCCGGCTTAGCGAACTCTATTCCAGGTACGCCGGGATGCCCCGCCATCGCGGTGGATTTGGGCGGCAACATGTATGTCGCCGGTTCGACTACGTCGTTGTCTACTACTTTTCCAGGGAATCCTGTGGCTGGAAGTCTGCACGGTACTGCCAATGTATTCGTCTCACAATTCAATTCCACTGGTTCGGCACTTTCCGTAACCTATTTGGGCGGAACGGATGCCAGCGAGGTCGACTACACGGCAGGAATTGCCGTGGATTCAGCTCTCAATGTAATTGTGGCAGGAACTACGGACTCGGCCACCTTTCCTGTGAGTGGTAGTCCTTATCAGGCAAGTCCTGGCGTGTCGGGCACGAAGCACGTATTCGTGACGAAGTTTGCTCCGGGATCAATAGGACAGTCCATTGCATTGGTCCCTTTAAAATATTCGACTTACTTATTTGGCAACGGTACTGACCTCGCCTCCGGAGTCGCGGTCGATCCCGTAGGAAATATTTATGTGACCGGTACCACAACTTCTACTACTTTCCCAACAACTGTGACTGCGTTGCCTTTTATTTCTCCCGGATCAAGTGAGTTCTTTTTTAGCAAGCTAAATCCCGCCCTTACTGGAACAGCAAGCCTTTTGTATTCGACATATATTGGCGGTACCACGGTGCCGGCGGGTGATACTCCGGTCGCAACCGGCGGCGGCATTGCCGTGGATACCAACTGCAATGCCTACATTACGGGAGGCACGAACTATACCAACATGCCAGTGGTGAATGCATATCAGGGCACACCCAATCAACTTATCAGTGGTGGCGTCGACGCGTGGCTTGGAGAATTCAAGGTTCCGGCAGGTTCAACCTGCAGCTCGCCGAATGCTTCCGAGTACGCGCAAAATTATCTGACTTACTTTGGCGGCAACGGAGTCGATATCGGATACGGTGTGGCTGTGGATTCGGCTTTCAACGCTTACATTACCGGGGGCACCAATTCGGGCGATATCGCGCCTGGCGGGATAGGCGGCTTTCAATCTGCCATAGGGTGCCCGCACCGGTAAGCCAAAACCCCTGCCCTGTTCCGGATGCTTTTATCGCTAAATTTGCTCAACCCAGCACCACTGGCACTCACCCAGGGCTAGTAACACTGAGCTATTTCACATACCTAGGCGGTGTCGGTACACCGGACGATGGGCTGGCTAAATCGCGGTCGATACCAATTCAAACGCTTTCGTAACAGGTTTAACAAATGGGAGCTTTAATATTACCCCGAATCCGCTGCAAGGCACTTACGGTAGCGGCAATTTTGATGCATTTTTTGCCCGCATTTTAACCACATCTTCCAATATGTGCACGGTGGCAAATACCGTTTGTCCAAGTAGTACCAGCTATCTTGGCGGAGGCGGCACCGATATAGGTACGGGCATCGCCGTGGACAGCCAGCAAAATGTCTACATGACGGGCGAAACTTCCTCCACGAATTTCCCCACGGCTAACCCATTTTCGGGGGGGACAAGCCTGAGCGGTACCAGCGATGCCTTCGTCACCAAGCTGGGTCCGGTCGTCAATTTGCCTGTATCGAAAACAACTACCAGTCCGCTAGTAGTTGGTATTGGTAACGCGGTGACTTTCACTTATACCATCACTAACGATGGGGATCAGATCAGCGGAGTTGTGTTCACCGATTTCCTGTCTTCAGGCGCGACATTTGTCTCAGCCACCGCATCTCCGGGAGGCGCTTGCCCGACGCCACAGAGTTCCGTGGTTACTTGCAGCATTGGGAACATGACGGCCGCCGAAACGGCGACCGTAACAATCATTGTCACGCCCACTGCTTCTGGAACGATCACGAATAGTGGCGGTGTAACGCAGCCGGCTGCGCAGGGCACAATGACTGCCTCCCCTGCGACTGTGAACGATTATGCGATTGCTGCGCTTGCGCCCAACACACAATCGGAGCCTGCGGGTGTGCCCGCAACCTACACTCTGCAAGTAACCCCCACGGGCACGGGGGGTATTCCGGAAAGTGTCACCCTAGGATGCGGTACTCTACCGACCGGTGCAGCGTGCAACTTCAACAACAGTACAATTCCGAACCTCAATAGTGGACCTGCGAGTCGCACACTTGAGATTACGACCACCGCGCGCACTACCACGAGTACTCGCTTGTGGCAGAAAGGCGGACCGCTCCTCGCTACATTCCTGCCTATTTCCGGGCTGACGCTTCTCGGAGTAGGAGCCTCCCGCAAAAGATTGCGCAAGGGATACTGGCTGGCAAGTCTGACGCTGAGTGCGTTTTTCGGACTAGTGTTGCTGCAGGCAGGCTGCAGTGGAAGCAAGAGCACAACCACAACCTCTGGAACGCCGGCAGGAACCTATACCATTGTCGTGAATGCGACATCCGGAACGATCGTCCGGTCCACAACACTGCAGTTGACAGTGCAATAACACCTATTCAACCCAAACATAAAAGCCGGACTCTTGCGAGTCCGGCTTTTGTTTGAGCAAATAAATCGAAAGAAGCTGCTAGGCTCCCGCTGATAGTTTGTGATGACTCTTGGCGTGAGACTGGGCGATACCGTACTGACGGATCTTATAGAGTAGTGCCTTGTAACTGATTTGAAGTTGTGCGGCGGCCTGCTTGCGATTCCAATTCGTGTCCTCAAGAGCGCGAGCGATAGCTTCGGCCTCGGCTTCGTCTTTCGCGCCGCGAGCTACCGATTTCAGACCCCCACCACCAAGTCCGCCCGTTTCTGACGAACCTCGTAAAGCTGGATCTAAATGTGAACCATTATCCTCTTTCGGCTTGAGTTCATTAATCGCAAGCTTTTCGTCTCCCAAAACCAAATAGCGCTTGATGAAATTATTCAGCTCACGCAGATTTCCTGGCCAGGGATAAGCAAGGCACGACTGCATCAACTCGGGCGAAAATGGAAGCGGCGCGCGGGCGTATTGCTCTGACATCCGCGACATAAAGTGCTTCAGCAAAATTGGAATCTCTTCCTTGCGCTCGCGAAGAGGAGGAATCTGCAGGGTGAATGCATTCAACCGGTAATAGAGATCTTCACGCAAACGCTTATTGGCCAGGGCTTCGGGGATGTCGATGTTGGTGGCGGCCAGAATGCGGACGTCCACTTTAATTACTGTGCGGCCACCAAGGCGTGAAAATGTCTGGTCCTGTAATACGTGTAGCAGTTTCGCCTGCAGCCCAAAGGGCATTTCACCAATTTCGTCGAGCAGAATCGTGCCCTTGTTGCACTGCTCGAATTTTCCGGGCTTAGGATGATTCGCACCGGTAAACGCTCCAGCTTCGTATCCGAATAATTCGCTTTCCAGCAAATCTCCTGGAACCGCCGCGCAATTTACTTTCAGAAATGTACGGTGCGCACGGGGGGATAACTTGTGGATCAAGCGAGCCATGACTTCTTTGCCGGTGCCGCTCTCGCCCAGCATGAGAACAGGAATATCGACGTTGGCAACCAGAGCCGCCTGCGAGCGAAGTTTCCGCATATTCGGACTGGCAGCTACGAAAAATACGTCGTCGGCAAGTTCTTCGACTTCACCCGTATAGTTTTGCTGGTTCGTACCGAGACATTGATCAATAACTTTGTCGAGTTCAGCCTTTTCGAACGGCTTGGTCAAGTAATCCTGTGCCCCAAGCCGAATGGCTGAGACCACTTTTCGCGTATCACTGACGCAGGAAAGCATCACCACTTTTATGCCCGGTTGCAACTGGCGCAACTGTTCGAGGGTTTGCAGGCCATCGATGCCCGGCATCAGCAGATCGAGCAGGACCAGATCGGGCTCAAGGCCCTTTTGTACCCGCTCCAGCGCTTCTTCTCCAGTGCTGGCGGTTTCAACTTTATGATCCTCTACTTCCAGCAGAGTTTTGATGTACCGGAGCATGCCCGGCTCATCGTCCACCAACAGAATCTTCGCCTTATTACTCATCAACTTTTACCTTTAGCAGCCGCATTGGCTGCGGGCTTAAGCGGAATGATGAAAGAAAACTTCGATCCTGAACCGGGGTCGCTTTCTACCCAAATTTTCCCACCCATGTTCGATACCAGTCGGCGTGCGATCGGTAAGCCAAGTCCCATGCCCTCCGCCTGCTTCTCGGTTTGTGGAAGGCGAAAAAACTCGTCGAATACTTCAATGTGATATTCAGGGGGAATTCCCGGCCCGGTGTCGGAGACACTCACCTTAACCGAATTTGCATGGGTCAACTCACGTCGGCGCCGTTCATTGGGAACAGCCGTCTTGCTGCTGGTGCGACGCTCCCATGAGTATGGTTCAGCGTGCAGCCAAACCGTGCCGCCGGTCGGTGTAAATTTGGACGCATTTTCCAGAAGATTCGAAACCACTCGTTCGATTTTGGCAGTATCAAAAGAAAATTCGGGGACTTTGTCGTTAGCCAGAAAATAAAGCGCCAATCCTCTTTCCTGAAAGCGAGGCGACCACAAGCGGCAAACCTCCGATAAGCAATTATTCATGTTGCCTATCTCATACCGCATCCTCGTCTCGGCCGTTTCCAGCGTGCTGAAGCTCAGGAAGTCCTGAATGAAGTGCTGTAGGCGCTGCCCGCTGGACCGCATATCGCGCAGAATTTCATGCTGACGTTCATTCACGCTGCCCAGCTTTTCACTCTGCAACAACTCAACGTATCCGTTCAGTATGGCCAGGGGTGTCTTCAGATCGTGAGCTGCAGAACCGAGGGCGTTATTAGTACGGGTAAATCGCTCCCGCAATTGCATGAGTTCCTGCAAGTGTTGATTGCAAACGGGGTTGGAACAGCGTTCGCTCATGCCAGGTCGTTCAGAACGCATATCCGATGTGCTCGAGAAGGATTCCGGTGCTTGCGAGACACAAATATTTTCCCGAGGCTGGCCCATGGTTAAAAACTCGTGGCTTTTTCTATCGGGGAGGGGGGTGACACCGACATTAAGCAACCGCCGTTCAGAAATGCTATGACACACCTTGGGGTGTGTCAATCGAAAACGGGCGGATAAAAGTCACATAAAAGGAAAATGTTTTCTTTTGCAGCAGACGTTGAACTCAATCTTAAAATTTCATGAAACCAGCCATAACTCTGATTCATATAGGCTTAAGTGAATCGTTGTCTCAGGCGATCAAGCGAAATCCCAACTTTAATTCCCACTCCTAGGATGTACTTACCATTACTCAAGTAATGCCCACTTAGGGTGTGGCAGGTAATTGTCCCTAAAGCGCAGGTTTTTATGGGAGCAAATCAGGGAAAGGAACCGTGGCGAACGGGTGCCTCTGGTTTCCTTTGTACTTTGGACCCCTAGATGCTGATTTCATAGCCTAATCGCAGGTAGATCGGATGTTGATTGAATAGCCGGAAATCAGAGACCGACCGCCGGAAGTGGGAGCGTCTTCCCTTAGCGATACCGGTTTTCGTTCGTAGCGCTGACGATACTGGCAAGGAATTTCTTGAGTTTGCCACAGCTTGGAATATCTCCGCAGGCGGTGCATTGGTTGCGGTGAAACGTTCATTACGGCTCTCCTCGCAGGTTTCACTGGAAATCCCCAGCGCTCCTATATCCACCCGGCCTCCTCAATCGAAAGTCACCCGCAATTTTCTCGCAAAGCCGGTTTGGGTTACTCATGCCGAAGGACACCATATCGTGGGGCTCAAATTCCTTCATCCGCTGCTCGCAGGCGCTCCCCACCGGCCGGACTGTCAAAAGGAAAGTTGCTTCTTCGGAGTGAAAAACTTTTCCTACACTGTCCGGCACCTCCGGGCCATCCTCCAAACTTTCGCTACTTCCTACACAGCTCCAGCAGAACTATCGTAAGTTGATGAACGCAAAATGATTAGGCACACTTTGGGTAGTGGGTCATAGCGGCAGCCTGGTTTGGCTGCCGGGGTGCACTATTGGACTGCACAGGAGTTTAAGGCTCAAAGAATGGCGATGCCAATTACAAACCCGGTCAGCACACTGGTCCAATCTCTCGGAGAAATGCCTCCCGACTCCATAATTTTCGGTAAATCTGACGGAATGCAGGCTCTGCGCCAGCGCTTAGACAAAGTCGCCAGCGCCAATGTTCCGGTTCTCATTAACGGAGAAAGCGGCACCGGCAAGGACATTATTGCGCGGATGATTCACTCCCATTCCCCCTGGAGAACGGGACCGTACGTGAAGGTGAATTGCCCGGCGATTCCCGGCACGCTATTAGAAAGTGAACTGTTCGGCTATGAAAAGGGAGCTTTTACGGGTGCCTACGGAACCAAGCCTGGTCGAGTAGAAATGGCTCACCGCGGCACGCTCTTTCTGGATGAAATTTCGGAACTGGATATGTCGCTTCAGTCCAAGTTGCTCCAGCTCCTCCAAGACGGCCAATTCTGTCGCATCGGCGCGCAGGAGGACAAAAAAGTTGAGGTTCGGATCGTCTGCGCTACGAACCGTCTGCTGGAACAGGAAATCGAAAACGGAACCTTCCGCCAGGATTTGTATTACCGCATCAACGTCGTAAACTTGCACATGCCTGCGTTGCGGGAAAGACGAACAGATATTGAAGATTTAGCCAATTATTTCCTCGAATACTACAACCGGAAATTTAATTGTCGCGCTCGCGCACTCTCTCCAGATTTAATGGGAGTGTTGCAGAAATATCACTGGCCGGGAAATATCCGTGAACTGGAAAACCTGATCAAGCGATATGTAATTCTAGGCAGCGAGGAAGTGATCACCACTGACCTTGTGGCCAAGGAGCCGGAATACTTCACACCCGAAATCAACTTTGACGGACCGATTTCGCTGAAAAAAGTTACACGCCAGGCAACACGTGAACTCGAACGCAAAATCATTCTGAAAGTTCTCCAGGCACATCACTGGAATCGTAAACAGGCAGCACGGACGCTAAGCATCAGTTATCGTGCGTTGCTCTATAAGATCCGCGATGCTGGTCTGCCTCCCAACCGGACTTCACGCCGTCGACCGGAAATCGTTCCGACTAGTGGTGCGGCTGCAGACTAGGCTAGAGTCGAAACAGTATCAATGCAAACTTGCTTGTTGTAGTTGCGGAAGTCAAAGTAATTCGGCTCCGTCTCAGAAGTGGAAGATCCCGCCACCGCCGATGAAGTAGTTATTCCGGCGGCTCCCAGTGTCCAAATTTAGATGCGGGGTGCCGCTGTAGAAATCTCTCCATGCCGTACGCAGACTGAAGTGGCGAGTAAGCTTCACATCCAATCCAACTCCAATTTGCAATGCGGCTACTGTATTCGCCGTTTTATTGGGATTGACTCCGTAATACAGCAACATTGAATTCGGATCAAAATGAGCAAAGCCCAGTCCCAGGCTTGCCCATGGGGAGAGCACTTTATTCGGGAAGAGGTTGGCGCGCAATGCGGGCGTCAAGAAATATGCGCTGTAGTTCTTAGGAACAACGTGAGTTAGGTAATTCAAGCGCTGGGCTGGACCAATCACCAATGGAACTTCTATTCTCAGAGCCACCCGATGAAGGTCACGGATCCGCCTGGCGTAATTCACCTCGAAAGTGAAATTCTCTCCGACATTAAGATCCTGGGGAACATTTTTTACGTCAACATCGTTGACGAAGGTCCGGCCAAAGATTGCGGAGACTTCATTTTTCTGAGAACTTACATCTTGGGCGGAAGCGCAGATTGCGACCAATATAAAAGCTAAGAGCAGGGCAACTCGGAGACGCTGTCGCGCACTGGTGGCGAGTCCCCAAGATGGCGTCATAGATAGTCCGAAACGACCGCGCAAGATCAAAACTCAGCGTAGCACGTGAAAATACGGAGGTCGTTGTCTTCATTGGTGCCTCTGGTTACGACGGTTTGGATGCTAAAATAGAAGAGATTACATGCAGGACAACACTCTCACTGTACTCGATCTAGACGCGCCCAAAGCACCGCCAGAGCCTTCCACGTTGAAACCGACAAAGGTCGGCTTCGTGAGCCTCGGCTGCCCCAAGAATCTCGTTGATAGCGAGGTCATGATGGGCATGCTGGCACAGGCCGGCGCGGAATTGATTCAGCGCGCCGAAGATGCGGACGTCATCGTAGTGAATACCTGTTCTTTCATCGACAGCGCTCAGCAGGAATCGGTGAACACGATTCTAGAGATGGCGCGCCACAAGACCGATGGAAAAGTCCGCAAGCTTATCGTGGCCGGATGCTTGGTTGAGCGGTTTCGCGACGAGATTCAAAAGAATATTCCGGAGATCGACGCGGTTGTAGGTACGGGCGAACTGGACAAAATTCTCGCAGCTGCGGGAGTAGGAACTCTCCGCAAGTCCGGATTCCCCGTTCAACATTTTGAAATCACGCCCGGAAGCAGAGGCTCGAGTGGCGCAAGGGCGCTTCTCTCGAGAGACATGGGATGGCGCGATTGCTGACCTGCCCAACTATTTGTACAACGAAGAAACACCGCGCATACTCGCTACTCCCGGCTACACGGCATATATCAAGATCGCTGAAGGCTGCGACCATCCTTGTAGCTTCTGCATTATTCCCCAGCTGCGCGGCAAGTTCCGCTCACGCAGATTTGAATCCGTAGTTGCCGAAGCGGAGCGTTTGGTGCAAGCCGGGGTCCGGGAACTCACGCTTATTGGGCAGGACACGACCTGCTATGGCGAAGATTTCGGGTTGAAAGATGGTCTCGCGCTGCTGCTCGAAAAGCTAGCTGGCATCGAAGATCTGCGGTGGGTACGATTCTTGTACGCATATCCCAATAAAATCACGGGACGTCTGCTTGACACCATCGCTGGGCACGAGAAGATTTGCTCGTACGTGGATGTGCCTCTGCAACACGCGTCCGCGTCTGTGCTGAAGCGCATGAAGCGCGGCGGAGGTTCGGATGTGTTCCTCCGGTCCATCGAGAAGATTCGCCGCACGATCCCCGATGTCACTTTGCGAACTTCGTTCATAGTTGGTTTTCCGGGAGAAACGGAAAAAGAGTTCGAAGAACTCTGCGAATTCGTAAGCCAGGCTGAAATCGATTGGATGGGAGCATTCGGCTACTCCGATCAGGAAGGCGCGGGCGCATTTGCTATTGGAGACAAACTCCCGCAACGTGAAATCGAGCGGCGCCGCAAACACCTGATGCAGATCCAGCGGCGCATCAGCAAGCGGAAGAAGAAAGCCCTGATCGGAAAAGAATTTGACTTGCTCCTGCAAGGTTCTTCGGACGAAACGGACCTCCTGCTCGAAGGGCGCACCGCCATGCACGCGCCGGAAATTGACGGCAAAGTTTTCGTCAATGACGTTCCGGAGGAGCTCGATCCCCGCATTGGAGACTTCTATCGTTGCCAGATCACTGAAGCGCACGACTACGATCTGGTGGCGCGGATCATCTAGGTTCTAAACTCCAGGCGAATTTTATGGCCAAGCTCCGCAGCCTTCGTTGTCCCATTTGTAAGAAAACCGTGAAGGCCTCAGACCCTGAGCTTCCCTTTTGTAGCGAGCGTTGCCGGTTGCTTGATCTAGGGAAATGGGCGAGTGGCGGTTATGTGGTCTCGTTCGCCGATCACCGATACAGGTGACGATGCCCCGGACATCCGCACACCGCAGGCCGGTGACGATGAAGACTGATACTGAAACAAGATCTGCCACATGCTTGAGTAGAGCTAAAACTTCTGCTCCGCTTTGGGCAAAACTCACCGCAACGTTCTTCGGCGCTGGTTTGATGAAACCGGGCCCTGGGACGTGGGGCTCGGCTGCGACCGTGTTTCTTTGGTGGCTGGTGACGCGTTTTGTTGGTCCAATCTACCAACCGGGTGTTGCGATCGTTCTCGCGGGATTAGCGATAGCGCGTCGGAATTCCAGCTGCCACGTCAATAGCGAGAGCTACTGGCCTCAAAGATCCGCAGTTCGTTGTCATTGACGAAGTGGCTGGACAACTCATTACGTTCATCGCCGTAGCAGTAACATGGAAATCTCTGCTCGTGGGATTTATACTTTTTCGTGGGTTCGACATGCTCAAACCTCCCCCGGTGCGTCAATTGGAACGCCTGCCGGAAGGTTACGGAATTGTGATTGACGATGTCGGAGCGGGCCTGTACGCGCTGGCAATTATGCAGCTACTGTTGCACTTTCGCGTTTTGCCACGCTGATCTCTGACGTAGCGGAGACGGGCATCTAAGAAAGTATGAAGTCGATGGGAATTTCTGATCGTCTACTAGGCAAGAAAAGCTCTAATGGGAACCCCCATATCGAGGGAGTTTCTCCAAGTGCCGCCTTGCCCGGTGGAGAAGTGCGCATTACCGGTAGCAGCCTTCGACCGCAAGAGCTGCATCGCCCGAACGTGCGTTTTGGCGAGGTGGAGGGTGCGGTCGTAATCAGCTCTGACGATTTCCTCGTAGCTCGCGTGCCTCACGGTGCCTCTTCCGGGTCGGTTATTGTTTCTACGAATGGACATTCGAGCAATCAGCATCCGATTAAAGTTGCGGTCCCGATCGCTGAGAACATGCATCCGGTCACCAATCCTGCACTAGACGCCGACGGTAACATTTACGTCACCTTCTCCGGATCACGCGGCCAGAAAGTTCCTGTATCGATTTTCAAAATCGACACCAATTACAACGTTAAGCCATTCCTCTCTGATTTGATGAATGCCACTTCAATCGCATTCGACCGTGCCGGACAAATGTATGTTTCCTCGCGTTTCGAGGGCACGGTTTATCGCGTGGCGCCAAATGGAACTATGTCTCCCTACGCTGAAAGTATGGGAGTTGCAACAGGCATCGCATTTGATCGTACCGAGAACCTTTTCGTCGGAGATCGCAGCGGAACTATCTTCAAGATTTCGCGCGACCGGCAGATATTCGTTTTCGCGACACTTGAACCCAGCATCTCTGCCTATCACCTTGCGATTGGACCAAAGGGTGACTTGTTTGTTACTGGACCAACGACATCGAGCTTCGATTCCGTTTATAAAATTGATTCTCACGGAAGCGTATCGACCTTCTATCGCGGCCTGGGACGACCGCAAGGTATGGCTATCGATGTTGAGGGGAATGTCTACGTCGCGGCATCTCTCGCTGGAAAACGCGGTATTGTCAAAATCACTCCCGATGGAAAAGCTTCTCTCGAAGTGGCTGGCCCCGGTTTGGTTGGACTAGCTTTTGCTCCCGGAGGTTCGGTTGTATTAGCAACGACGAGCGGCGTACATCATCTGTCGTGGAACATTCAGGGGCTGTCTGTGTTGGATGCAGCCAGCTAAATAAGTTGATGTCCTGTAGAACTGGGCCAGTTTCGTTATAGGTTCTCTTCTGAGTTGTGCGCGCCTTTCGCTTTCCCTGCTCTACTCATTTACACTTTTGATCTGTGAACGCCGAAATTATCGCGGTCGGCTCCGAACTCTTGAGCCCCTTCCGCCAAGACACCAATTCCCTCTACATCACAGAAAAGCTGAACCAGCTGGGGGTTGAAGTCATTTTCAAGAGCATTGTCGGCGATAGCCGGGAACATCTTACGCAGGCCGCATCGCATGCTCTTTCCCGCGCAGACATTGTGATCTTCACGGGCGGGCTCGGTCCGACTGAAGACGATCTCACCCGCGAAGCGGTAGCGGAGGCGCTCGGCCTGGAACTACGCCGCGATCCAGAAATTCTCGCACTTCTTGAAAAGCGGTTTGCTGAACGCGGCTATACGATGACCGCAAATAATACGAAGCAAGCGGATGTCATTACCGGGGCAATTGTGTTGACGAATAGCAACGGTACAGCGCCGGGACAATGGATCAGTGGCAAGTATGAGGGGCGAGACAAAATCGTCTTATTGTTGCCGGGGCCTCCGCATGAGATGAAGGCTTTGTTCGAGCAGCAATGCTATGAACGTCTTCGTAACAAAGTTCCGCAGCAGTTCATTGCAACCCGCGAATTGAAAATTACCGGGATGGGCGAATCGATGTGCGATGCCCGAGTCGCTCCCATCTACAAAGCATATACGGACGTCCAAACTACGATTTTGGCTGGAGCGGGCGAGATCCAATTGCATCTTAAAGCCCAGGCTGCATCGGCCGCTATTGCTCAAGACCGTGTCGACGAACTGGCTGACAAGCTCGAAGAAGAGCTAGGGGATTACGTATTTTCCGACAATGGAGATTCCATCGAGCAAATCGTCGGCTACTACTTGCAAATGCGGCACGCTACTTTGGCGGTAGCGGAATCCTGTACCGGAGGGTTGCTCGCCGAGCGGCTGACTTCGCTGAGTGGCAGCTCGCGATATTTTATCGGCGGTGCAGTTGTTTACTCCAATGAATTAAAGACTAAATTCGCCGGAGTTCCCGCTGAGCTGATTAATAAATATGGAGCAGTGAGTAAAGAGACAGCGATTGCATTGGCGGAAGGCATTCGCACGAATTGTGGAGCAAGCCTCGGGATTGGAATCACAGGAGTTGCAGGGCCTACGGGCGGGACCCCGGAAAAGCCCGTGGGATTAGTGTTCCATGCACTTGCAAGCGAGAGTGGGACCGAAGTCGTGGAAAGAAAATTTCCCGGGGACCGCAGACGAATCCGATCGTTTGCGACCATGCAAGCGCTGGATATGCTCAGAAGAAAGCTGATGTAGATAGTCGTTGGTCATTGGTCGTCAGTCGTTGGCAAGCGCTTGACCAAGACCTGCGGGCAGAAACCAGACACGACCCATGCGTATTTTCGTTGCTCTCGACATTGAAGAAAGCATTCGGAGTCGCATAGAACGCTTTATTGAGGGGGTGAGAGGATTTGCGCCAGATGTGCGCTGGGTTCGTCCCGAGTCCCTGCATGTAACTTTGAAGTTTATCGGCGAGAAGCTGGACGATGCTGTGGAACAAATTAAGCAGGCGCTTTCTCAAGTGAAGACCAGTTCTTTCGACGTTGCCTTTCGAAGTTACGGTTTCTTTCCCGGAGCAAAATCTCCGCGGGTGTTCTGGGTAGGAATTGAGGCTGGCCCGCAGCTATCCCAATTGGCGACCTCGATAGATTTAGCGATGTCCACGGTTGGTATTCCGAAGGAAGTTCATCCCTATAGGCCACATCTGACGCTCGCGCGCACTGGATCTGGATCACCACGCCGTGACCGGTCTGATGCTCCGAACAGACGCTTTCAACAGCTACAAGAAAAATTGGCCGCTATGCCGAATCCGGATTTTGGCGGAATGACTGCCCGAGAATTTTTTCTGTACCAAAGCCAGCTCTCACCAAAGGGCTCGCGCTATACGAAACTTGCGCGATTCGCTCTGTAATATCGCGCTGACAGTAAATCAGTCGATTCGTTCGGTGTGCCTCTGCGATAATGCCTGCACCCATTTCATGACGCGCATCTTCCTCACCGCAATTCTGAGCTATCTGCTGGGATCAATCCCATTTGGATATATTCTCGTACGGGCATTTCGTGGAGAGGATGTCCGACAAACCGGCAGCGGCAACATAGGGGCGACCAATGTGGCGCGGTCATCAACGTTTCTCGGGGTAATCACACTTTTTCTCGATGCACTGAAAGGCTGGACAGCCGTTTGGCTTGCCCAGATGCTAAGTCTTGGTATATTTCACCCGCGTGTTCATATTTTGGTTACGCCGCAGGATCCCCGGTTCTTACACGCACAAATGCTAGCGCAACATGCTTACATGGTCGCTAGTGTCGCCGCTCTTTTCGTTATCCTTGGTCACATGTTTCCTGTTTGGTTGAAATTTCGCGGCGGAAAGGGAGTGGCAACAGGGCTGGGGGCATTTCTGGTACTCGCGCCTAAGACCATCCTCGTCGTCATTGCTGTATTCCTGGTAATCGCGGCGGCGTTCAGACGGATTTCCCTGGCATCCATTGTGGCGGTTGCGTTGTTCCCAGTTTTAGCTTGGATGCTCAACGACTACCACGGCACTACTCTGACGCTTGTGTTGATGGCAGCATCTTCGGCTCTGATCATTGCGAAGCATCATGCCAACATTCACCGGCTAATTTCCGGAACCGAACCTGTTTTTCAGTTGAGGCGCGGATGAGCCGAATCGCAGTCATCGGCGCAGGCGCCTGGGGTACAGCGCTATCCATCGTATTGGGACGAAACGGAAAGCACGACGTCCGCTTGTGGGCACACGAAAGGGAAGTTTGTGAGTCGATCTCGCTTCGTCGCGTAAATGAATTGTTCCTGCCGGAGCAAGCGATCCCAGATGCTGTCACTGCAACGAACAATCTGGAAGAAGCATTGCGCGATACGGAAATCGTAGTCAGCGTCATGCCCTCGCAACATTGCCGAACTATCTTTCAGAGCATGCGCCGGCATCTCAAGCCCGAGATGCTCGTAGTAAGCGCCACCAAAGGCCTGGAAGAAAAGACCCTGCTGCGCATGACAGAAGTGATTGGTCAGGTTGTCACATCCGAAAGCGGGTTCAACCCTCGACTGGCTGCGCTAAGCGGCCCATCTTTCGCGGTCGAAGTCGCCCGCGGCGATCCTTCCGCTATCACAATTGCTGCAGAAGATATCGACTTGGCTGAGGGCATTCAACAGGAGTTCAGCGACCCGCGCTTTCGTCTCTATACCAATGACGATGTGATAGGCGTCGAACTCTGTGGTGCTCTCAAAAACATCATCGCGATTGCGGCCGGAGTCTGCGACGGACTTGGACTTGGCCACAACTCGATTGCCGCGCTGATCACCCGAGGTCTGGCTGAGATTTCCCGTCTTGTAGTCGCATGCGGTGGACGTCAAGAAACTATGTCCGGGCTCGCCGGTCTGGGCGACCTAGTTCTGACCTGCACGGGCGGTCTTTCCCGAAATCGCAGCGTGGGAGTTGAACTCGGACGAGGCCGCAGCCTTTCAGAAATTGTCGCGAGCATGCACGGAATGGTAGCGGAAGGCGTGTTCACAACCTACGCAGCTGTGGATCTCGCCCGCGCACGAGGAGTTGAGATGCCGATCACACAACAAATGTTCGCCATATTGCGGGAAGGAAAGTCGCCTGCAGAGGCGATTCGGGATCTGATGTCCCGAACGTCGAAGAGTGAAACCAGCATGGGAGATTAACGGATCGTGAGTCGCTCAAAACGTCCGATTTCTTTTTCCATTTCAGTGAATTCTTCGCATTGTGCATCGATCGTCTTGTATTCCGCTGCGTGCTGATCCCGAAACTGTTCATAGGCTTCTCGCGAAGACCAAAAGTCGATTGTCAAATAGCGTCCCGGTCTTTCTTTGTCGAGGCTCAATTCGGTGCCCATAAAATCCGGGCTCTGCTTAAAGAGTTGGACCCACTCTCCGTCAGATCCGTACATACGTTCGAAGACTGCTTCCATGCCGAGGCGCACCTGAAACTCCCAAAGCACCATGTACGTCCACCCGCTATGTTCTTGATTTTTCATCGCCTACGCCGATGCGCATTTTCCTGCCAAACTGCCTCCTAACTCTACCCTGTAAAAGGTACTTCGGTAACGGCCTACACCTTCAAACTGGGCTTCCCACACTGCCCGGCAAATTAAACTTTGTACGTACCTCTAGCCGGAAGCTTACAGCCCTTTGTCGCTCAAATTCTTCACACCCGCGCGCATCCCTATTCTGTACGCGATTCTTAGCGTACTCGTTCTGATTAGCGTCGTGCCCATGTACTTTTACTCGGCGCAGGTGGAATCGATCAACCGCGACCGTCTGATCACGAATGAGAGGCTCCTGCAGAATACCGTGGCGCGCTCCCTGGCAGACGATATTTCTCAACATCAGGAATCGTTACGGATGATGCTGGCAAATTTGTCGTCCGCGTTGCAAGTGGCGAGCGGAGGCGACCTTACCAGCGAAAATGTAAACGCTCCAGAGCTGCGTGCCTTGCTGGAAAATTTCGTCTCGTCTTCCGATGACCTCGCATACGCAACCTTGCTGAATTCCGACGCCAAGGGAATCTCGGCGGGAAGGATCGCACCGGATGCCTTTTTGCAACGCGAACTCGAACGGGCTTATTCAGCCGCTCGCGAAAGCCGCGCGTATAACGGGCAAGCGCTGGTGGTCGGAAGTGGAAAATCCGCACGCACCGTCATGCTGGTCAGCACTCCGGTAGTTTATGGAGGGCGTTTTCTGGGAATGATTGGCTCTGTCGTCGATCTGCAATTCCTGATTCGCCGTCTGCAAGAAGTCAATCGTGGCGGGCTCACTCCCTATGTCATTGATAGTCAAGGCCGGCTGGTCGCGGCGGCTATTTCCGAATATGCGACAGGCCAGGACATGGCGAACCTTGAAATCGTGCACAATTTTGTTGAGCAAGGCAGCAAGGCGCAGTTGGTCGCCGCCACTCGAGAATTTTCAACCGGCGGAAAGCATGGCACCATGATGCTCGGTACGTATAGCCCTGTACCGAATTTGGATTGGGCCGTCGTGGTGCAAAAACCACGCGACGAGGCTTATAGCGGCGTGTTTGAGATGCAGCGTTCGGCGCGCGTCCTCGCCCTTATGGCTATCGCTCTCAGTATCGCGATCAGCAGTTATGCGGCACGTAAGATCACTAATCCGTTATCGATCCTGACGGAATCAAGCAGAGCGATTGCTCGCGGAGATTTTTCGAAGCGGGTAAACCTGAAGAGTCGAACGGAAATCGGCGAACTTGCGGCCACGTTTAACACGATGTCCGAAGAGCTCGAGCACTTCGTTCTGGATTTGAAGCGGGCGGCCAATGAAAACCGCGAGTTGTTCATGGGCTCAATCCAGATGCTTGCTGGTGCGGTCGACGAAAAAGATCCATATACGCGCGGCCATTCTGACCGGGTCACGCGCTATTCGCTGCTCATTGCGGCGGAATTGGGATTGCCAGTGGATTTTCTGGAAACTGTTCGCATCTCCGCTCAGCTTCACGATGTCGGCAAAATAGGCATTGAAGATCGTATTTTGAAAAAGCCCGGCGCGCTCACTCCGGAAGAATTCGAGATCATGAAGACTCACACCACCAAGGGCGCTAATATTCTGCGTCCCGTGGCCCAATTAGCAGACATGATTCCGGGGATCGAACTACATCACGAGGCACTCGATGGACGAGGTTATCCTCATGGATTCAAAGACGAGCAGATCCCACTGCTGCCCAGAATTATTGCCGTCGCGGATACCTTCGATGCGCTCACCACGAATCGTCCTTACCAGCAGGCCCATGACCCTCAGGACGCGTTGAGAATCATTCATTCACTTTCTGGCAAGCGTCTCGATCCGGCAGCCGTGGCGGCATTAGACACGATTTACGCTCGCGGAGATATCCAGATCCCGCGACCCTTCATACCGACTCCTGCGGCACCTCCTGCGCAGCTTCCAACCCAAATTCCAGCAGAAGCACTGGCCGTTGCCCAGGCGACAAGAAGTTAGGCACTCACTAATTTGCCGTGTGTGCAATCCCCGAATCAATCGACCGTCGCCCGCATCAACTCTCGCTCACCGCTATAATCAAATTTAGCCCTTAACCCGCTAGCTTCCTATGATTCAGACTCTTTTTGGCAGCACGGAACAGAAGCCCAGCTTCCTTGACCGGATGAAGCAGGCGGTCACGCGCACCCGGGAGAACCTTACCGAGCGCATTGAAGAAGTAGTTTCGGTCAACAAGGAGATCGACCGCGCAACTCTCGACGACCTGGAAGGCATTCTGCTCGGAGCCGATATCGGGAGCGCCACCACCCAGGAGGTGCTCGGCAAACTGCGTGAAAAAGTTGACCGCAAGCAGATTAAAGATGCAGACGAACTGAAAAAAATACTTAAAGAAGAGCTGCTCGCAATTTTGAATGCCGCGAACATTCCACCCATCGAGCGGACCGAAGGAATGCCAGAAGTGATTCTGGTGGTTGGAGTAAATGGAACTGGAAAGACAACCACGATCGGGAAGCTCGCTCAATTTCTTCGTTCGGATGGAAAATCCGTCCTTCTCTGTGCTGGCGATACGTTCCGCGCTGCGGCTATCGATCAACTCGAGGTTTGGGGTCAGCGCACTGGCACCGAGGTCATTCGCACCAAACCGGGCGGCGATCCGGCAGCCGTGCTCTACGACGCATTGCAAGCTGGCACGGCGCGTCACAGCGATTACGTGATCGTGGATACTGCGGGACGGCTCCACAATAAAACAAGCCTGATGGCGGAACTTGAAAAAATGCGCCGAACGGCGCAGCGCATCATTCCCGGCGCGCCGCACGAAACATTGCTTGTCATGGACGCAACCACCGGCCAGAATGGACTCCAGCAAGCCCGTCTATTCACGGACGCAGCTGCAGTAACGGGAATTGTCCTAACCAAACTCGACGGCACTGCTAAAGGTGGAGTGGTGGTGGCTATCTCTCGCGAACTGGGGTTACCGGTCCGTTACGTCGGAGTGGGAGAGAAGGTCGGCGATCTGCTGCGTTTCGATCCCAATGATTTTGTGGATTCCTTATTCGCATAGCCCCGGGTAATATCTTGTAGTATCAGAAAGCCGTCGCGGAGAGCTTATGAGCAACCGTCAGTCCCGTCGTTCATTCCTTCAAATCGTGAAGAGTTGGTGGGGCCGCATCCGAAACAAACCGCAACCGCCCGATCCCTATGCTGAGATACCGGTTCGAGTCCGTCGCGGGCCGAAGGGTCGCAGTGGCGCGGCTGTCGCTGACCCTGAAGAATATTCATTCGACTCCTTTCCGCCTCGAAGGATCTAAAGTTCCGAAAGCTGTCAAACGCTTCTATCCTGACCATGTCTGATCTGGAAACCGACGAATTATTCCTGCAATGTGCACTGGAAGCGGCACGCGAAAATATTGGCCTGACTTCGCCGAATCCATGTGTAGGCGCTGTAATCGTGAACGATCAGGGATCAATCGTGGGCGCTGGATCCCACACCTATGACGGGCTGAAGCACGCCGAAGTACTTGCTCTCGAACAAGCCGGAGAAAAAGCTCGAGGAGCAACTATTTATATCAATCTTGAACCCTGTTCCCATCAAGGTCGCACTGCTCCTTGTGCGGACGCTATTATCGCCGCTGGCTTGCGCCGCGTAGTGGGTTGCATGGAAGATCCGAATCCTGCAGTCAGCGGAAAGGGGTTCCAGAAATTCGAGAGGCGGGCGTTGCAGTTGCCTCAGGAATTCTCGAGGAACAAGCCAAGCTGCTGAATGAAGCCTTCGCAAAATATATCCGCCATCGCACTCCTCTGGTCACGCTGAAAGCTGCTATGACTCTCGATGGCAAGATCGCGCCCCCTCCACACCCTGCTAAAAATCCAGCCCCAGCCTGGATCACAGGGGACCGGGCGCGAGCCCATGTGCAGGAACTCCGTCATCAGAACGACGCAATCATGGTGGGAGTCGGAACTGTCATCGCCGATAATCCGTTACTCACGGACCGCAGCGGGCGCAAACGACGTCGGCCGCTTTTGCGCGTGATTCTTGATTCCCTGCTCCGACTGCCGTTGAACTCGCGAATTGTCGAAACGGCGAACGACGACGTACTAGTTCTTTGCTCTTTAGCGGAGGAAAAAAAGAAGAAGCAACTGAGGCGGCGGGGAGTTCGTGTCGAGCAGATCCCCCCCGCAACCAGCGACGGACGTCCGGCATTGCCCGATATTGTCCGCTTTCTGGGCACCCTTGAGACTCACCAGCGTGATGATTGAAGGAGGAGCCATGGTGAATTGGGCTGCGCTAGCCGCGGACGTGGTCGATAAAGTTTTCCTGTACTACGCTCCGAGGATTCTTGCTGGAACAGATTCCATTCCATTCGTGGCGGGAGCGGGATTTCAAAGCATAACGAAAGCTCCGCACATCAAGACAATCCGCCTGCATCCGTTTGGAGAAGATTTCGCAGTCGAGGGCTACATTAAAGATCCTTATGCGGATTGACGCATTGGGCAACTAGTTCTTTCTCGATTGCCCCGTTTACGCTAGTGGAGACGCGGGCGAGAGACGAGGCTTCTGACTGACTTCTGATTTCCCTGATTTACAATTCAGACAGCATGATTCGGCTCCTATAAAGGCATCACTCCGACGATTCCCAGTTCCTGCTACATTGACGAATCGGCCCAGATTATCGGCGACGTGATTCTGGGTGAGCACGCAAGTGTTTGGATGAACGCCGTAGTTCGTGGAGACGTACACGAAATTCGTATCGGAGCGCATTCGAATATTCAGGATTGCAGCGTACTGCACGGCATGAAGGAACAATACGGTGTCTATGTAGGGGAATACGTAACTGTCGGCCATACTGTCACCTTGCATGGATGCATCATCGAAGACCGCTGCCTGATTGGAATGGGATCGATCATCCTTAATGGCGCGAAGATTGGCGCGGGGTCGATCATCGCAGCCGGGACGCTGATTCCAGAAAAAACAATAGTCGAACCGGGATCTTTGTGGATGGGCTCGCCGGGAAAATTCCGCCGCAAACTGGACGAAAAAGATCAGGAATCCATCATGCGCTACGCCAACAACTATTTGGGGTACAAAGAGTCTTATTTAAGCGAACGAAGCCGCTAGGTAATCCCGCGGGTAACTTGTCTTCCTGAGCGAAGTGAACTGATTCGCTTGCGAATCAGTTCCAAGTCGAAGGATCCCTACAGTCAAGGACCCACTGTAGGAAGCGATCTCGGCATTACAGTTTCCGCCTGATGCGCTATTCTAACTATTCGTCTTAAGCAAGCACCTAGCTAAAACTGACTCAATGATCAAAGCTGTCCGAGGAACTCGCGACCTTCTTCCGCCCGAAACGGCGCTGTGGAACCATGTCGAAGCAACCGTGCGCGACGTGTTCCGCGCGTACAACTTCCAGGAGATCCGCACGCCCATTTTCGAGAGCACTGAACTGTTTGCGCGCGGAGTGGGCGAAGAGACGGACATTGTCGCGAAGGAGATGTACACGTGGGAGGATGGAGAGCGATTCGATGAAGACGCCCTGACCGTTGAATGGATCGCCAGAGGAGAGAGCGAGAAGCGTTTTTTTGTGGAGAGCGCTACTCCAGTCAATTCATACTTGAGGCCTCAGCGCATTCGTTTCATCAATCGTATCCCGGACCAGCCAGAATTCGTGTGCTTCAGATCAAAAGCCACCCAAGAAGCAGTTGACTTGCTGCTGAAGGCCCGCGCCGAGATCAAATCTCCGGAGTTCTTGCAGCGGTACTCCGCAGATGCGGCGTACCTGCAACGTTTTCCTATTAAGCTGCGGATTGTGGTCCCTTCCGGTACCGCTGATTCAACCCCGTGGATAGATACCCAAGGAGTGGAAGTCGAACAGTTTCAGAATCGAACTCCTGTGTTCAAATCCTCGCAATCCCTCACCCTTCGTCCCGAAAACACTGCGGGCGTCGTCCGTGCTTACATCGAGCACAAGCTCGGAGATCGCGGACTGCAAAAGCTCTATTACATCGGGCCGCAATTTCGGCGTGAACGTCCGCAGAAAGGGCGATATCGCCAGTTCTATCAAATTGGCGCGGAGGTGATTGGCCCGACCAGCGCGGGCAGCGAGTCTCCGGCGCGCGATGCTGAAATTCTAGAACTGCTCGCGACTTTGCTCGACCGTCTTGGAATCAAGAATTGGACGCTTGAGCTGAATTCCGTCGGTTGCCCGAATGATCGCGCTGCTTACAACGAGGCTTTGCGCAAAGCTCTGGAACCTGTTGCGCCGAAGATGTGCGTGGATTGTCAACGGCGCGCGGTCACGAATCCGCTGCGCGTGTTCGATTGCAAAGTTCCTGAAGACCAACCGATCATCGAAACTCTTCCGCGAATCAGCCAATTTCTGGACGAGAATTGCCGCAAGCACTTCGAAGCAGTGAAAGAAATTCTGCAGGCTGCCGGAGTGCCATTCACTTTGAATGATCGCCTGGTGCGCGGACTTGATTACTACACGCGCACCGCGTTCGAATTCACTCATGGAGCACTCGGCGCGCAAAATGCAATTCTTGGCGGAGGCCGCTACGACGGTTTGTCGGAAGCACTCGGCGGGCCTCCCGCTCCGGGCATCGGTTTTGCTATCGGCGAGGATCGCTTGGTGCTGGCATTGTCGGAATCTGCGGAAGCCGTGCAGCGCAAGCCGGACGTTTATATTGCGCCGCTCGGTGCGGGAATGGATCGGGAGGCCGCAAGGCTCGCGCGGGAGTTGCGAGGGCAAAATGCAATCGTGGAACTAGGGGACGAAACTTTCCGTTTGAAGAAATCGTTTGAAGCGGCGACTAAAGCTGGCGCGCGCTTTATCTTGATCGTCGGAGAAAATGAGGTAAAATCCGGTAGCTTCGCATTGAAGAATCTAGCAACCGGAGAGCAGGTATCGGTGCCGCGCGCCGAACTGGGAACGAATTCAATCTTGAATGAATTGGCTTTGTTGCCGCTTGAAGAAAGGGGAGCAATGAACAACTCATATTTGTAATGCTGTCTTATTACTTTCAGGTTGCTCTTTCGCCCAGTCCACGAGCCATCGTCTACTCCACTTGAAGATGCCCTCATCGCGAACACCAAGCCATCCACGAAGCACAGAAGACCAGGAACGCTGATCTTCTCAAACGCACGCTCAGCGAAGACTTCGTGCAAGTCGGCAGCGAAGGACACTTCATCCAAGAGCCGAAATCGTCGATGATGCTCGCGACGGAGGACTGAAAGATTACAGCCTTTATAATTCGAAGTTCGTCCGTCGACGAAAATACGGCAATCGTCACCTACAACGTGATCATTCAGATGCCTGAAGGCGACACCGGTGCGGCGCCGCGTTATCAAATTTTCTCTGATTTATGGATAAAGGAGGAGGCAACTGGAAGTTGAAGTTCCAGCAGGCCACGCCGCTGCGGTCTATTGACTAAGCCCGGACGGCTCGCGGCTTCATCTGTTGCAGCTTTTACGCTCCGCCTCACTGCCCATGGGTGGACGTAAGAACCGTCCTTCGATAGCGGCGCACCATTTATAATCTTTCTTTCATCTTTTGCTTCTCATCCTGCACCAAAAAGGCTACAACTTGCTCGATTTTTTAGGCGATTTACAACGCACTCATTTATGCGGAGCCCTGCGCTCCTCCGACGCTGGTAAAAAAGCCGTCCTGATGGGATGGGTGAACCGCCGCCGCGATCTTGGCAACCTGCTGTTCATCGACTTGCGCGACCGCACTGGCGTCACGCAGATCGTTTTCAACAAAGAGCAGAACGCAGCCATTCACGCCAAAGCCGAGACTCTGCGCAACGAGTACGTGATCGCTGTCATGGCACCGTCAAGCAGCGCGACGCAAATACGATCAACAAAAACATACCTACGGGCGAGGTCGAACTGGTCGTCGAAGAACTTCGCCTGCTGAATGAATCCAAGCAGCCGCCTTTTCTGCCCAGCGAAACCGTTCTCCCAAACGAGGAGATGCGCCTTGAAATACCGCTACATCGATCTTCGACGTGATGCCATGCAGCGCAACATCGAGTTGCGCCACAAAGTTTCGATTGCCATTCGTGAATATCTTTCGGCGCAGGGATTTTTCGAGATCGAAACGCCCTTCATGACGCGGTCGACACCTGAAGGCGCGCGCGATTACTTAGTCCCGAGCCGTGTGCAGCCGGGTAGTTTTTATGCCCTGCCGCAGTCGCCGCAAATGTTCAAACAGATTCTGATGATCTCCGGATTCGATCGTTATTTCCAGATCGTGCGTTGCTTCCGCGACGAGGATTTGCGCGCCGACCGGCAGCCGGAATTCACGCAGATCGATTTGGAGATGTCGTATCCGCAACAAGAAAGCGTGTGGGCAGTCGTCGAAGGATTTCTCACCGCAGCGTTCAAAGCCGCTGGGGCACGAAATCAAAACGCCGTTTCCACGCATGAGCTATGACGAGGCCATGCAGCTTTACGGAAATGACAAACCCGACATGCGCTTGCCCGCAATGGTCGACGTTCGCGAGGCGTTCACGGCAGAAGAACTGGAAGAGTTCACCACGAAAGTTCAAGATTCGCGAAAGATCTGCCGTTGCAGCTGATTCGCATTCCGAAAGCGGGGGAGATTTCGGGCACCGAACGCCGGACGATTGGAACTTACGGGGCATATCAGCATGTTGGCGGATCGAATTTTGTGCAGTTGATGACGGATCCGAAAAGATTTGCCAAGGATTATCCGGCGCTATCTGAGAAAGTGCTTCAATTTGCAAAAGTCGAAGCGGACGATCTGTGGCTTTTGGCTGGCGCGCTGAATAATCCGGAGATTGCCGCTGTGGAAGAGCAAAGCCTGCAACATTTCTGCGAAAAATGCGGATTCCTGCGGCTCGACCTTGCGCAGAAATATGCGGCGAAGCATAAGGCTTTCGAAAAGACGGGCGATCCCGAGAAGGATTTCAAATTTCTCTGGGTCACGGACTTCCCCATGTTTGAATGGGACCGCGAGTCTAAGCGCTGGAATGCGGCGCATCATCCTTTCACCTCGCCGCACGAGCACGACATGGCGAAGCTCGAAGCCAACGTGCATTCGGTGAACGATCCGAAATCGCCGTCTGGGAGAAATTCGTGCTCTCGCTTATGACGTGGTGCTCAATGGTACTGAGCTGGGATCAGGCTCGATTCGTATTCACCGGCAGGATATCCAGAGCAAGATTTTTCAGGCTCTGGGCATGTCGGAAGAAGAAGCGAAATCGCGCTTCGGATTCTTTTTGGAGGCGCTCGAATACGGAACTCCGCCGCACGGAGGCATAGCGCTGGGGTTGGACAGAATAGTGATGATCCTGGCTGGGGCCGACAGCTTGCGGGAAGTAATTCCCTTCCCTAAAACGGCGCGGGCAGTGGATCTGATGGTGGACGCGCCAACTCCGGTGAGCGAGGCACAATTGAAAGAGTTAGGGATACAGGTTAAGAAGTGAGGGCCAGGGAACGCCATCACGTGGGTAACCCACAGGCGTTTTCCACTAAATCAAAACCGCGGGGGAATAATCCAAGACTGATCTGTCTCGATCATTCCTCCCGCGCTCCATCTCGCGTTTGGACGAACAGGCCTTATGGCCAATTCTTTTCGTCGACTCGCGCTAAAGACACGGCGTTGTAAGCCTGGTTGTAGCCATCAACGAAGGACGCGCGCTTTTTATCGGTCGACCAACGGCCGCTCGCGATGTGCTGGCCACTTCCTTGTTTCGCGTCCAGCTGTCCGAGGTACAACCCATCGCGAAACGCCGCGTCTGTCAATTGAGTTTTGATTGCGACCGTTTCCTGCAAATTGGCCAAGTAAGCCTGTTGGTAACCGTCGGCGAAAGATTTTCGGTCTGCTTCCGAAGCCCAGCGGGATGTGGCGACGTGTTGTGCCTCCCCGCTTTGCGCGGCTAGTTTGCCAAGATACAACCCGTCACGAAAAGCCGCTGTCGTCGATTGAGTATCGCCATTAGTCAAAATGTGAGAGATGTTGTTTGCTCCTTTTGTTCTTGCGAAAAAAGCCGTGCCTACAAGAACGGCCAATCCCAGTGTCCATACAGATAATTTTTTCATTTCCGCCCCTCCTGCTGAAGTGATTTCGTTCTTTCGTTCTTTTGATTAGAACGCGGAAGGCAGACGTGCGGCGTAAAAGGCTCGTAAACACAGCGTAAAAGCGAAGCAAGCGGGGATTTGTTGCAACCAAAATATATCCACCGCATTTATCGGAGTGCCAATCGGAAGTTTTAACGGTCAATAGCTGGAGTTCTTACACGGCGTTTACCAATTCCTTACATTGAAAATCCATGAAATACTTCGTGCGATAGATTCTTTCTGTTCGAGGAGCGTGCCTTTGAGTTGGTTCTCGCGGGTGGTTTGCATTGGCTTTCTACTTGCGAGCGCGGGAGCACAAGATGCGAACACTTCGATCAAATATTCTGCCGTTACAGGATCAGTAGTGAAAGTGGATCCGGAGAGCCTGGATTTCGGCCCTCATCCAGTCGGGACGGAAGCTGCGCCAAAGACTATCTCAGTTACAAATACTGGCAAGTCAACTATCTTCATTGCAGATATTCTGACGTCGGGAATCGACTTCAACCAGACCAACAACTGTATTCCAAATCTTGCGATTGGAGCCAGTTGTGCGATTCAGGTGACCTTCAAACCCGCGACTACGGGCGAAAGGACAGCCACTTTGCAGATCGATGATTCCGATCCAGTCAGCCCGCAGAGGGTTATGCTCACAGGGATTGGACAATAAACGTCGCAAAAGCGACAAGCCGGCTTGACTCTCCTGCATGAAATATCAGACAAGCATTTTTGGCTAAAGATTGGCAACGTAGCTTATCCCCTGACTTCTTGATCTGAGTCGTGGACCAAAATCAGTTGTAATCGATACAGCCCTAGGATTGATATCTGTTACACAAACGGGTACTTTTCTTGGCAAAATGCATTTTTCTGGCGAAGAATTTTTCTGCTTTGTCACACATTCACAGCTCAGCAGGTTTATCATTAATCATCAGCCACAAACAGAAAGGCGCCTGTGTTCTTGGGCGGTCGGGGTCTGTGGCTAATCATTCGGTTCCATCGCCAATCTCTTACGTGTGCGCTATCAAAACTGAGATTTACGGCTGAACCTGCATATATTTTAAGGAGTCTGTGAAATGGCAAAAGCAAAATCCCCTCGTAGTACAACTTCCAACAAGCAAGTTCTCACCATGCCAGAGGCTGGCTCGGTCTCCCCGATCAAGAGGAGCTCTTCTACTACAGAGATTCCCACGGCGGGCGCTTCCCGGACCGGGTCGTCAAACAATCATTCCGGCTCAACTGATTTGGACGAAAAGATTCGCCAGCGCGCGTATGAGCTCTATCAGCAACGAGGACAGGGCGACGGTTTCGAGCACGAAGATTGGCTCAAGGCGGAACGCGAAATCCTTGCGCGCCATAACCGTCTGCAGAGCGCATAGTTTAGTTTCCACAAATCCAACAGTGCTGGGCGGATGGGTTTGACTTGCCTCCGCCGACCTTTCCGCCGGCACGCTGACGTACTTTGAACGGTAGTGCCAACCCGTTACTCTGCCGCAGCGATACGAAAATCTCAGCTTTCGCAATGCGCTTCCCTCTGCAATCACGTAAAATGTTCGGTTGAACGTCTTGCTGCCTGGCTGTTGCCGAGTGCGATGGTCAGCTGGCGTTTCTGAACATTATCGTTTTCTTGATCTATCGTATTTGTGATCAGATTGTGATCTGAGAAAGAAAAGCAGGGGCTCCCCATGTCACTAATCGGCAGTTTTACGCTCCTCCTCGCCCTCGCATTGAGTGCATATTCATTTCTAGCTGGCATTCTGGCCCTATCTCGCAAGGGCGCTGGGTCAGAGCGACTGGGCGAAACCGCTCGTCGCGCAGGCATCGCCACCTTCGCGTTGGTATTCTTGGCAGCGATCGTGTTGATGATCTGCCGCGTTTTCCAATGATTTTTCTATCGCCTATATTTTTCATCACAGCAATCGCGACCTGCCAGGACCTTATAAGTTCGCCATGCTCTGGTCGGGACAGGAAGGTTCGCTGCTGTTCTGGTCATTATTGTTATCGGCATATGGATTGGTTCTGCGGCTGCGCTACAAAACAGACAGCCGCTTGTTTGCTATGCTTCCATGGTTATCGCGGGCGTTCAGCTATTTTTCTCTCTGCTGCTGAATTTCGCGGCTCCCCCATTTGCCATCTGGCCGGCGCGCTCTCCAGCGGACGGTGCCGGCTTAAATCCGCTGCTGCAATATCCCGAGATGGTGATCCATCCTCCAATGCTTTATCTGGGATATGTCGGCTTCACGTTCCATTCGCTTTCGCGCTGGGAGCACTGATCATGCGGTATCCAGGCGAAAAGTGGATTGCGATCACCCGCCGCTGGACCATGGTCACTTGGGGTTTCCTAACGTGCGGAGTTTTTCTCGGTGCGCACTGGGCTTATTCGGTATTAGGTTGGGGCGGATACTGGGCATGGGATCCGGTCGAGAATGCCTCATTGATGCCATGGTTACCGGCACCGCTTTTCTGCACTCCGTAATGATGCAAGAAAAACGCGGCATGATGAAAACCTGGAACATGTGGCTGATCTTTTCCACGTTCATGCTGACTGTTTTTGGCACGCTTCTCACTCGTAGCGGCCTGGTAAGTTCGGTGCATGCATTTGCCCAATCGTCTATTGGAAATGGTTCGTTGTCTTTTTAGGAATCACATTCTTAGTGTGTCTCTTCTCTTTATGTGAAGAATCGTGATCATCTGCGCAGCGAAAACAAACTGGAGTCGCTAATCTCGCGAGAATCCAGTTTCCTGTTTAATAATCTGCTCTTGCTGGTGGCGTGCTTTACCGTTCTTTGGGGAACACTCTTTCCCAAGATTTCCGAGTGGGTGCAAGGACAAAAGTTACAGTTGGCGCTCCATTTTTTAATCGCGTAAACATTCCGGTAGCGCTGCTGCTCCTGCTGCTGACGGCAGTGGGCCCATCTGCTCGCGTGGCGCAAAACATCATGGGAGAGCTTGAAGCGAAACTTCCGCTGGCCGGCGATTGGTGCGGTCGATTGTCGGTGCAGTCGTGGTGCTTTTCGGCATGAAGCCGTGGCAAGATCAGTCGTACTTTCTATTCGCTCATGACCATCATGCTTTCGGTGTTGGTTGCGTTCACCGTCGCTTCTGAATTCATCCGCGGCGGGCGAGTCATCTCACAGCAAAACTGGCCAGAACCTATTTGCGTCGATGGTCCAACTAACGCGCCGGAACACTCGCCGATATGGTGGCTACATCGTTCACTTCGGCGTCGTCGTAATCATGATTGGATTCGCCGGGTCCGCATTCAATCAGGACAAAGAGCAGGAAATGGCATATGGCGACAAAATGAGCCTCGGCACTTACACTCTCGTGTGCCGCTCTTACACGCAAGATGACAATCCGAACTATGGCAGCGAATGGGCCGTGATGGATGTCTTCCAGCGAGGCAAGCAGATCGCGACGCTCACCCCGGAACGCCGTTTCTACAAAGCTAGCCAGCAGACTTCAACCATGGTGGCGAACCGCTCGACTCTGAAGGAAGACCTTTATGTCGTCTACGAAGGTCAGAATCAGGATACGGGCCGTCCGATTATCAAAGTTCATCTCAATCCTCTGGTGATGTGGATTTGGATCGGGGTATGGATCATGATCGTCGGCACAGTCATCGGCCTGATTCCGAGCACGATGGCAATGCGAGTTGCTGCTCCGGCTCGTCTTCAAGCAGAACCCATCGGAGCAAGCCGTTGAAACGCCCACTCGCTTTCCGGACGTACTCTCCGAAACGCATGGGGCAACTCAGTCTCTTGCTATTCGCTCTTTTCGGATTTTTGGGTGCAGGAGACGAGCCGACCCGGGTCAACGATCTCGGCCATCGCTTGATGTGCGTCTGTGGCTGCAATCAGATTCTGCTCGAATGCAATCACGTCGGGTGCACCTACTCCGACCGAATGCGCGATGAACTGGTCGCTGCGGTAGATAAGGGCGACAATGACGATTTAACGTTGCAATGGTTCGTGCAGAAATATGGGACCACGGTCTTGGCAGCGCCCACCGCAAAGGGATTTAATCGCGTGGCCTGGATCATGCCATATCTGGCGCTGGTGCTCGGGTTAGCGACCGTAGTTGTGATCGTTCGCACCTGGAAGGATCGTCCGCTTTTGTTACGCACCGACGCCGTTCCTCCGGTACATGGAGCGGAGCTCGATTACTTCCGCGCTCGAGCCAGGAAGGATACCGAATTATGAGCGTGGCTTTGCTGACCTGCATCTTCGTTACTCTCGCTACCCTGGTTTATGTTTTCTATCTTCCTGGAAAGCTGCATCTTGGCCCAGAAAAAACTCGGTTGATTTATTTACGAGAGCGTCAGGAAGTGGTTTACGACAATCTGCGCGATCTGAATTTTGAATATAAAGCCGGCAAGTTTCCGGAGAACGATTATCTGGCGATGAAAACATCATTGGAAGAAGAAGCGGCGGGAATACTCGCAGAAATTGATCGCCTGGAGCACGCTCCGGCGCCGCCACTGTCGAAACTCCGCAAAAACAAGGGAGCGAGAGTTTGAAATTGTCCATAAATATAGGTCCCGACGGAGCTAAGCGTATCGCGCGGACGAGATGGACCGCTGCCTCCATTTTGATGTTTCTTGTCTTAGTGTTTTCGACGAACGCGGCCTTTGCCGAAACTCTCACGGGAACTTTGACTAACGGCACCACTCATAAACCTGCGGGCGGCGACGAAGTAATTCTGATCAAGCTTGCGCAAGGTATGGAAGAGGCCGGCCACACCAAGGCTGATGCTAAAGGCGCATTCAGTTTCACCCTCGACGATGCCAAAGCTCCTCACCTGATTCGCGCCATTCACCAGGGCGTGACTTACCACCGCATGGCTCCTCCGGGAACCACTTCGGTTGACGTCGAAGTTTATGACGTCGCGAAGAAGATTGAAGGCTTGAGTGTCACGGCCGACGTGATGCGCTTTCAGGCGCAGGGAAACCAGTTGCAAGGGATACGGCTGTTCGCTGTAAACAATCCCTCCCAACCGCCGCGGACACAGGCCAGCGAACAAAATTTCGAGTTCTATCTTCCAGAGGGCTCAGAGATCGATCAGACCATGGCGATGACGGCAAATGGTCAGCCGATCAATTCCCCAGCAATTCCGGGGAAAGAAAAGAACAGATACGCGTTTAACTTTCCCCTGCGCCCAGGAGAGACCCAGTTTCAAGTCGTGTATCACCTGCCGTATAGCGGGCAACTAAGCGTTGATCCGAAGTCGCTTTACGGCACCCAGCATTTTGTTGTAATGCTGCCCAAGTCGATGCAATTTACAGCAGGCTCAGGCGCGGCATTTCAAGCCATGCAGGATCCGCGGCAATCGGACGCAATCGTCGAAGTGATTTCTAAAACGCAAGTCGGTCAACCTCTCGGTTTCAAAATCGCGGGTACGGGCGCTTTAGCGGAAGCGAAAGACGACGCAGAAGGATCTCCGTCGCCAGTAGGCGGAGAGCAAGCCAGCGCACCGCAAAGTCGCGATTCACGTCCCGGAGGCGGACTTGGACCTCCTAGCGATGCACCAGACCCGTTGGAAAAATATCGCTGGCCTATCCTCGGGGGATTTGCCGTTTTGTTGGTAGCCGGTGCTTTCTACATCGCGAGCCGTTCGAGAACAGCGACCGTTCCGGACTACGCAGATACGGAACTCGCCGACCTTCCAAGAACTCCAGCGCCGGCGCGTGATTCCTCTAACATGCTTTTGCAAGCCTTGAAAGACGAACTGTTTCAGCTGGAAGTCGAGCACAAGCAGGGCGGAATTTCGCAAGCCGAATACGAAAAAGCGAAGGCGGCCTTGGACCAGACGCTGGAACGAGCTTTAAAGCGAGCTTCCGTGAAGAGCACCTGACTTTTTGTTGCCACGTGAGCGAGGATACGAAATCGGCTGAAAAAAAGAGCAACTGCTATGTGAGTTTCGCCTCGGCCTCCGCGAGCCGTTTCGTTAAGAATCGCCGCTCTGTGTCGTTTGCGGCCAGCGACAGCGCCCGCCGATAAGCATTGGCTGCATCGGACCATCGTTCAAGCCGCCGCAGCAAATCCCCTTGAGCCGCCGGCAATAGATGGTACCCATGAAGCTCGCCTCTCGCTTCAAGCTCGTCGATCAGGCGAAGACCTGCTGACGGACCTTCATCCATTGCCACTGCCACAGCGCGGTTAAGCTCGATTACCGGTGACGGCTGTAAGCGCAGCAGTACGTCATAAAGCTTCGCAATCTGCGCCCAGTCTGTCTTATCGGAGCTACCGGCTTGTGCGTGCAAGGCGGCGATAGCCGCTTGTACAGAATAGGGGCCTGCCGGAGCGCCTCGCAACGCGGATTCCACCAATGCCAGCCCTTGAGCAATCTGTTCCTGATTCCATCTTCTCCGATCCTGCTCTTCAAGCAGAAGCATCTCTCCGTCGGCTGCTGCCCGAGCATCGCGGCGCGAATCGTGGAGAAGCATGAGTGCGAGCAGGCCTTGAGCGTCGGGTTCTTTAGGGAGCAACTCACAGATAAGCCGCCCCAGGCGGATTGCCTCAGAACAGAGTTCGCGCCGTATCAAGACGTCGCCCGAAGCCGCGTTGTAGCCTTCGTTGAATACGAGGTACACAACGAGCATGACCGCAGCAAGGCGCTCTGTTAAGTCCTCTTTTGGAGGAACCCGGTAAGGGATGCGTGCGTCTCGTATCTTTTGTTTCGCGCGCACCAGACGTTGCGCCATGGTTGGACCTGGAGTTAGAAACGCTTTTGCGATTTCTTCGGTTGTGAGCCCGCATAGAGTTCGCAAAGTAAGGGCAACTTGCGCTTCGATGTTCAGAGCAGGATGGCAGCATGTAAAAATTAAGCGCAGCCGGTCATCGCTCAGCATGGAGTCTTCAGTCTCGTCTTTCGAAATTTCGACGAGCGGATCATTTACCACCGGATCACTGACGAGCTGTTCCTGGAGAGCAGCGACCCTCTGCAACTCCTCGCGTTTGTTCTCGAAACGGCTTCGCCGCCGCAATAAGTCAACGGCTTTGTTGCGCGCCGTCGAAACCAACCATGCTCGCGGATTGACCGGAAGTCCTTTCACGGGCCATTGCTCAAGTGCAACCGCAAAAGCTTCTTGAGTGACTTCTTCAGCCAGATCAAAGCTGCCGAGGAGCCGGATAAGCGTAGCCAGAATCCTTCCCGACTCCTCGCGATAGATTTGCTCGATATTCACCGGATATCTCTTAAATAGAGAGTATCCGCTGAATTGCAATCAGACCAGACTGGGGATGTTGACCGGGACAATGGGCCTGACTTCCACCGAGCCAAAACGTGCTCCGGGAATTCGCGCTGCGAGTCCAATAGCCTCATCCAAATCTTTGGCCTCAACCAGATAATATCCACCAAGTTGTTCCTTGGTCTCTGCGAACGGGCCGTCGGTGACCAACCGCTTGCCATCGCGGACACGGACAGTTGTGGCTTTCGAGATAAGATCCAGTCTGTTTCCGCCTTTGTACTGACCACTGCTGGCAATATTCTTGGTGAAATCCATGTATTCGCCGGTAATCTTGCCCTTTTCGGCGTCCGTCTGGTTCTCAAAGGTGTTTTCGTTAGTGTAGATAAGCAGCAGATATTGCATTTTGTTAGGCCTCCTTAGCCTGCACTACTGGTTAGTCGAACAGGCGGTCGATTCTCGACAGTTTGAACGTGATTTATTTTCAAAGTTAAAAATACTTCAGAGATACTCGACAACGACAGTGCTGGCACTCCGCCTAAATCCTGGGCAGAGCGGCGGGTACTTTTCGCCGGTATTCGCGATACGCTTCTCCGAAGCGCTGATCTAACTCCTTATCCTCCAGACGGATCATAATCGCGCCAGTCACCACGGCAAATACGGTCAAGCTGTAGCAGACTAGCAGCCCTGTTCCGACACTCCAGGCCAGCATTTCGCAAAGATGCGCCAAATAGACGGGATGGCGAACCCGGCCACGAATTCCTGACGTGACCAATCTCTGTTCGCCGTTTTGAGGCAAGAGTTCGGGAAAGCCGCCGAGTTGCTTGGCGCTGAATTCCGCACCTGAAAGCCTATAAATCATGATCCCAGTTGCGAACAGAACGGCTGCGGGAAGCCAACTCCAGGCAGTGTTATAGAGCGAAATACTCCGCCAAGGCGCCGTGATCAGGCCCACCACGATCCACATGACGATCCAGAGAGGTAACAGCACGCGATAAGGTGAACGAGAACGCGAGCGCCAATAGCCCACGTGAGGATGGATGAGCAACCAGAACGATGGAATAGTGGAGTAGACAACGCAAGCGACCCACCCGAGCCAATGAAGAAGTTGAATCATGGAGCATCTTGCTGCTCGTTTCGCAAATGGAAAGCGGAGCGCGATTGTCCCTACGCGGTCTGATTCAGAAAGATTATTTTCCCCGGATCACTGTCTTCGCCGAGTTCATATTGTCGTAGCGGTCATAGACTCGCACTACTACTACATGCTCAAGCTGCGTAGGAGACGAATTCTTCTCGGCCATCGCGTTCGAAATTGAAACGGCCGGATCAAGTTCCCTGGGCAAAGCCGCCTGAAAATCATAGCTCTCGATCTTTGAATCGGAGAGTTGGCCTACCGGCTCAACAAATTGCCAGTCTCCCGCATCGATGGAGTATTCGACGCGTTTGATGGACGAAAAACTATCTGAAGCACGGAATGCCACATGAATGTGTCCATTCCCTTCCGAGGCTTTCAAACTTTCAATTTGCGGTGGCGTGGTATCCACTTCGAATCTCGTGCTTTCTCTTTCCGCTGTTAGCGCGTCATTCGGAGAATGTGAGGGGGAGTCAGATGCGACGACCTTGACGGTGTATCCGCCATCCGGCAAGAGAGACGCATCGAAGGAATAGAACTTGTCCGTGATGTTGTCCTTGAGCAACAGCCAGCGCTGTTCGCCATCGCCCCGATAGTAGACCGAATAAATCATCTGATCGTCATTTTCGTCATGCACGGCCCACTTGACTCCGATCGACGTGCGGTCATGAGTAGTCGGAGGCGGGGCATCGAAGTGCGGCTGATTATTCCCATTACCTCCACCTGTATCAGGCAACTTGGGCAACGGTTGGTACCGCACTCCTACCTGGACCGAGACATCATCGAAATCTGGCGCAACATTTTTTGGCAGATAGTTCAACGCTACGCTGTCCAGCCGCGGCGCTGGATTGCCTGATTTCAACACCGCTTTCCACTGCACAAACCTCGCGGGAGGAGCGCCAACTTCGGCATTTTTTTGTGAGTCGATCTCTTTCCAAGGGCTCCAGTTGCGGTCGGGATTGTCCACATTCCCGCTACGGGCAAACAGCTCGACATTTCCGGCGCCGCGAAATTCAGCGCGCCCCCACCGAGAGAAGATGTGAGCATCAAAGACATCGCTCTCGTAGGTACCCTCGGCAGCAGACGAAGCTCCTAGCAAAAAAATCTTCCCCAAATTGCTGGTAGCAGCATAGAGTCCGCCGTTTGGTGCATTGGCAAATGCAGTCACTTGGCTGGCGGTAGCCTTCAAGAGGTCGGTATATTCGTCTTCGCCATCAATCGAAAAAATGTGCCCCTTGTTGCCCGTGCCGGCAAGAAGATGCCCATGCTCGTCGAAGGCGAGAGCGTAGACGAGATCGTCATGAGAGGTCCATACACGCTGCGGCGAATCATCCGAGGCGATTCTATAAATTTCTGAGCCACCCGCAGCACCAGAACCAGCTCCTGGAAATCCGCCCATGATCAAAGGTGCGTTCGAAGCCGTGCCTGGCGCGTTTCCACCAGGTTTGTCGCCGCTTCCGGCTACCACCGATGGTGCGGTGATTTGAATTGCGGCAAAGTTGGACGCAGCGCTCGAATGCTTTTCTCCCACTCCCGCGGCATAGATATTTCCAGTCTTATCGACAGCTAATGCCGTGATTTCTTTCTTAGGCGCGCTGTAGAGAACGAAGCCTTCACCCTTCGGGGAGATTCGGTAGATAAGGCCGCTCCCGTCGGAACCGGCAATCAAGTTCCCTTTTGTATCCAGTGCGAGCGTTCGAATATGAGCTTCATCACTCTTGAAAAACAAGGCGTGATCGCCGTTCGGAGTAACACGGAAAATCTCTCCGTGGTCTCCTGTGGCGACGAATAAGTTGCCCGCATCGTCGCGCAGAAGGTCCCAAATGTATTTTGCGCCGGGATCGAAATAGACGGAAGAGGTCCACTCGGAAGTCTCGTCGGATTTGTCTTTGCTTACTTTGTCGTTCGCATTTTTTCCGGATTTTGCAGCGGCCGCTGCATGATGTTCAAGTTTGTAGACTTTGCCGTCTGGGTTGGTGGCTGCATAGATGACTCCATGCTTGTCTATTACCAAGGATTGCACTTGCAATTCCTGAGGCTGGAAAATAACTGCGGTCTGACCGTCTGCCGTGATTCGATACACGCGAGCCGGGGCACCGGTTGCTGCGTACAATGTTCCGCTTGCATCGGCTACGATCGACCAAATGTACGTGGATGGAGTCGCCGTTATTGACTTAAATCCAGGCGCCAGTTCCAATCCTCCTCGGCTGCGAATAGCAACGCCATTCGTCGTGCCCTTGGCAAGTTCATCGAACTTGGATTGCTCCCAGGTGCGAGTTCCCTCGCCGAAGGCGTTGTTAATCAGGAGTAATAGGCTGGAAAGAAAGAGTAAGCACTTAACTACGCGGATATACAAAATTTATACCTCGAAGAAACTGGGAAAGTTCAGGTTATCACTAACAAGGTTGGACAGCAGATCTCCTGCCAGGAATCTAGGACTGTTCGCACCGGATCGCTACTTGATGGTAATCGTCAGCATCTGTGCACCTGCGACCACATAATTCAGCGGCGTGGTTGCCGATTCGCTCACCGAGGACTCGCCTAGCACAGCCATTTCCTGGGTGCCACGCATGCCATCCATCACATTCATTATGGAGAGAGGCAAGCTCGGCATGACCTTATCGGCCACCATGACTTCCGGATCAGCTTCGAGCAGCGAAACATACACGCGATTGTTTACATGCTGCTTGTTCAAGACCGAGATAGTGGATGCCAAATCAAGTCTCGCGCCAAATACAGGTGATACATGGCGAAAACGATCCAGTGTGTCGCCATCACTGACTAAAATGTGCAGCGTTCCTTTGGGAGCGGACGAAGGAATATGAATAGGAAGATGTTCCACCATGCCTCCTCCGCGATAAGGACGCAACATTACTTCAATACCGACATCGTCTCCAGGACGCGCTTCAGTTACATCCGTTCGAGCGCTTTCAAGGCGTGCCCATCGCCGTTCCCGAGAGATATCGAAATCAAGTTTCACGCCCTGAACTGCTGGCACACTGTAAGGATTCTCGTAAATCCGGCTGAACCGCTCGCCAATCGCCATTGACGCCAGCGCAGCGGCCGGCTGACCGCCATCGGCTGCAGAGAACATGTTCTGCAATGTGACATCAGGGAAACCGTTCACACTGATGCTGCCGTTCATCTGATACGTTACTTCTTCGCCGTATTCATTCACTCCGTGGAGCGCATTGAAAACCGTAGCCATCATCGCGACCGGGCTTAGGCGCGGATTGTTGAGCATTTCGTAGTGAAATTCTTTCGGCGAAGGACCACCATGAATGGTTAGCGTGACCGGAATCATATCCGGCTTCTTGCCGAATTCTCCCATGATGCCGGTGTGACGGTCCTGTACAAATGAACCGACGGCTTCGGTGGCATTCACAATCTTAAAGGCATTCAGCGGCGAAGGAAGCGTTGCCAGCACATTGGCTTTGGTCATTGGCAAATCCACCGCGCCAAATTGCAACAAGGGATGACCACAAGCCAAAAGGTGATTGGCATCCATGTAAGTCACGGTGCAGGTCGCAGTTATGTCCATGTCCCCGCGCACTAGCACTGCGCTCACCGCCGAACCGGGTTCCAAAGGCTCGGGCTGCTTTGCATCGCTGACGGAGCCCACGCCCATGACAGGTACGATTCCGGCGGAGGCGAACTGAGGAGCAAAACGTTGAATACTGTCCTCGGAAAATCCATTGAAAACCAATGGAGTCTCGATAGGCTTCAAATAGTTGGCGAAGTTTTGAACTGGAACATTCGAAACACCCGGTCCGGATGTTTTGCTGGTAACGCCGGGGGTCGCCTTGGCCTCAATCGGTTCCGAGGCAGGAGTCGTATCCATGGCGCTAATTTCGAGCATTTGCGCAATCGGCGTCACGCCAGCGATCGGTTCCTTGGAGAACTCGCCAATGCGGAAGGCGAGCGCCCCTGCCAGCTTGCCATCAAGATAAACCGGGCTACCACTCATGCCCGCAACTACACCCGTGTACTGCGCCTTGTCGCCTCCCAACCGGACGAGAATGATATCGCCCTTGGGACCGTTGGCATTCTTGAGAATGCCCAAGACTTCCACGTCCATGGACTCCGGCTTAGTCCCCTGGAAAACTGTGTAAGCCACACCTTTCATTCCCGTATGAATCTGGCTGACAGGAATGGTGTCTGTTTTTTTAAGATTTGCAGACGACAGGGTTTGAGTTTGGACTGTAAAGCAGAGTACAAATGGGCAGGCAATTGCCAACGCGAGAACTGCTCGTCTCATTAAATATTCCCCGGAGGACCGCCAACTGGCCCCCACTGTACAAAAAGATTACACTTCGCGCTTTCTATTCAATTGCTGGTAGGAGAGGACTAGCTAAAGCCGAGCAAACATCCCAATCGCGAAGCAGTGCGTCTATACTAGCATAGGGTTTCTAGAGGAGTTCCATGTTTTTCACTGGTTTGGTTATTCCTTTTGGACGTGTCCGAGGGTGCGTTCTTGCGTCAGTTGTCTTAAGTTTTGTCTTCGCGATGTTTGTCGTAGTGGTACCGTCGGGGTCGGCACAGGACCAGTCCGCGCCTGCGTCCTCGACAAATGGGCAACAAACGGAAACTCCGCCCGCCGCCGGTGGCCCCCAGAATGACGTTGGTCCTTACGCCATTCCAAAGAAAAAGGAAGAGCCTCCTCCGCCTCCACCTGAGCGTCCCAAGAAAGTTGAGGGCATTCCAGATTACTCACTCCACGTGGATGTTCCGTTGGTTAACGTTGATGTGATGGTTACGACCAAGGATGGGCAGTTCATCTCGACTTTAAAGAAAGACAATTTTCGCATTCTGGAAGACGGTGTGCCGCAACCTATCAACAACTTTACCGTATCCGAAGCGCCAATTACTGCTGTGTTGTTGGTCGAGTTTGCATCGACAAATTACTACTTCATGGTAGACGCGCTGAACGCCTCATACGCGTTTGCGAATACCCTGAAGAAAGAGGATTGGGTCGCGGTCGTCTCATATGACATGAAGCCGCATGTCCTTGCAGATTTTACTCAGAATAAGCAGGAAGTTGTCGGAGCACTGAATCAATTGCGTATCCCCACCTTTGCGGAAACCAATCTGTTCGACGCCCTTTACGACACTCTGGACCGAATGGATCGTATTCAGGGACACAAGTACATCATCCTGGTCAGCACCGGCGTTGACACTTTCAGCAAGCTCAACCTCGACCAGATCACCAAGAAGATTAAGACAACGAAAGATATAACGATTTTCCCTATCAGCGTTGGGTGGATTGCGAGGGAAAGAGCGGAAGCTCGTGGCGGAGCCGCCTACCATGGAATGGGCATTCCAGTCGGACAAATGGATTATCTTCAAGCCGACAATGAAATGCAAACCTTCGCGCGGTTAACCGGAGGCCGTTTCTACCAGCCCCGTTTTGTAGGCGACATGGTAGACGCATTTCATGACATAGCTGGGGATATTCGTAATCAGTACAACATCACTTATCACCCCACCAATGCAAAACTAGACGGAACGTACCGCAAGTTGAAAGTGGATGTCGTTGCACCGGATGGCGGCCAGCTGAAGATAAAAGACCAGCACGGCAAAGATGTGAAATACCAGGTGATTGCTCGCGAGGGCTATACGGCAAAACATACTGTCGACTAGTTGGTTGCTCAGTAGACTTAGTGCACGTGCGCAACGTGATCGAGCAAGAAGAGTACTCCGACACCCAAAAAGACTACCAGGGCCATTCCTACTCCCGGCTCCCGATTCACTTCGGGGATAAGGTCCGAAGCCGCGACGTAAATCGTCACTCCTGCTGAAACCGGCAATCCGAAGCTTACTTCCTGGCGAAAAACCGCCATTGTGAGTACACCGGCAAAGGTGGCAATCCCCAGCAATATCGAGGCTCCCCAGGCATTGCGGCGGCTCTGCCCGCTCGCCAGCATTACCGAGGCAATGGTGAATCCTTCTGGAATCTTGTGCAGAAAGATTGCCAGGAAAATGATCCAGCCGAGCCAGTTCGAAACCATGAAGCCCGAAGCAATGGCAATTCCATCAAAAAACGTATGGATGATAAGTCCGATTAGGACGGAATATCCCTTATGTGCGTGTACGAATTCGGCTGCATGCGTCTCTTCTCCGAAATGAAAGTGCGGTGCCAGCGTGTGTTCGAAGAAATGAATGATCAGATAACCGAGGAGGACCAGATACGCCGCACTCTTGCCGCGTAACTCCAAACTGGCTGGAAAAATTTCGACAATCGCCGTCGCCAGCATGAACCCTGCCCCCAAAGCGACGAAGTATTTTAGATAAGAACGCTGCCAATGCTTTTGAACAATAATAGCGCCGCCGAAAACGTTCGCAGCGGCAGCAGTTAAGCCTAAAAGAAGACTAAGAATAACGGGATGCATGTGTCGAGGATGATATCAGTTGTCAGTTCTTAGTTCGCAGTTCCCAGCCCTCGAATGAAAGTTCATGCCGCTGGACGGATAGAAGCACTCAGCCCGTTTAATATTTTGCCCACTTCCGCCGCTTTATTCAGCATATGTTCACCTTGCTCAGGAGATATATATCCCAGGTTCTGGGCGATCATGAGTTGGGTTTCGGCTTCTACCAGAGATCCCCTCGCTCGGCCGAGGAAATGGTGGAATTCTTGTGGAGAGTAGCGAGCTTGGCCTCAGCAATATTGGTAGCTACTGAGATGGCGGCTCGTCTGAGGTGAGTAGCAAGATTGTAGAGTTCGTCACGCGGAAATTCTTTTGTAGTTTTGTATACGTCCATGACAAAGCTCATTGCCTTCTGCCAAGCAATCAATTCTCGATAAGACTGTCCCATGATGGCCTCGCTTTTAGAACAATCTTGACAACCGAAGTTGAAAAAAGCAGTGACATGTGAACACTAGAACAACTGAGACCTATGAACTGAGAATCAAGGACCAAGGCAAATTGGGAACCTCCAAACTAACCTTGCCTACCCGCTATGCCGGATGTGCATCACATCGCCGTCTTTCACGATGTAATCCTTGCCTTCGAGCCGCAGAATTCCTTTGGCTCGAGCATTTGCCTCTGACCCTGCTTCGAGCAGCTGGTTCCATGCAATGGTTTCCGCGCGGATAAAGTGCTTTTCCAGATCAGAATGAATCGCGCCCGCAGCTTCAACGGCCCGCGTATTCACAGGAATCGTCCAGGCACGACACTCGTCCTCACCGATTGTTAGGAACGAGACAAGTCCCAACAATGCGTAAGTGGTGCGGATCAGCCGCGACAAACCACTCTCGGTCAGTCCATAACTTGAAAGGAATTCAGCGGCGTCGGCATCGCTCATTTCCGCGAGCTCGGCTTCAACCTTGCCGCAAATTGCAGTAGCCCCTGCATTGGGACGGGAGGCTACTTCCGTCAGATTGTATTTAGCGACTGCCTCATCGAGTTCTTTCCCGAGTTCGGTGCTCTCGCCGATATTGAGTACATATAGAATCGGCTTTTCGCTCAGGAACATGAAGCCCCGCAGCCGTTTCTTGTCTTCCGCAGTCATTTCCATCTCGCGCAGCGGGCGCTCGGTTTCGACGTGAACCTTGGCTCGTTTCAGAAGGTCAAATTCTTTTTCGAGGTCGGAAGTGCGCATCTTTTTCAGATCTTTTTCGACGCGTTCCAGGCGCTTCTCAATTTGTCCGAGATCGCTGACCATGAGATCGAATTCGACATTCTTGATATCGCGCAAAGGATCGATCGACCCGACATGCGGAATCGAAGGATCGTCAAAAGCCCGGACCACATGAGCCAGAGCATCCACATTGCGTAGATGGCCGATGTAGCCGCTTTCTTTCAGCGCATCTTGCCCTATTGCGCCTACATCTACGTATTCGACCGATGCGTGCGTCAGTTTTTTTGGTTTGTAGACCGCCGCCAAGCGGTCGAGGCGGTCGTCAGGGACTTTGGCTACTCCGACGTGAGCTTCACGAGGATTCGAATATGCCTGTTCCGACAGATTTGCTTTAGTGAGAATGCGGAAGAGAGATGTCTTGCCTACCTGCGGCAGGCCGATAATGCCAGTTTTCATAAGAAGTAGAAATCATAACAGGGCCGGTTAGGCAGGTGGTTTCGAGACCAGATAAACGAGGACGAATCCCAGCAACAAGACGCCACTCTCAAGCCGTGTCGACCATACGTGGAGAACATCAAATTGTGCGCGGGCTGGATTACTGGTGGGGACAGAATCGATTTCAGCCGGAAGAGAGGCACGAATCGCATCCATCTGAGGAATGATGCCGAATTGAGAAATCAACGTCAATGCCAGCATCAGCACAATCAGCAGGTGGCCGGCTGAAGTAGCTGCAGCAGTTCCGGTACTCAGGCGATTCAACAACAACGAGCAGACCAGAAAAACCACTCCGGAGACGAGGCCCATCCAGTGCAGAGCATTGAGGGATCTACCGACGACCTCACCAGCGAGATGCCGGCTGGGAAGCGTAGAGAAAGCGGTTTGTGCAACCACGGGAAAAAATATGAGTCCGCCCACCCAGACGACCAGTGACACCAGCATGAGATAGCGCAGGAATGACATCGAGCTATTATGCTGCTTTGCTGGATTGAATTCTAGGGCGCGAGCGGACTCATTAATAGAAGGCCGGATTCAGGAGAAACCAAAGCCGTGCGCGAAGAAATTAGGCTTAAACGGGAACGGGAATGCTATCCGCAATCTCTTGCATCACATGTTCTGCCTGCTCGGACTTCTTGATGGTCGAGGATTGCAGTCCGCTGACTACCACGCGGTGCGCAAAAACCGGCACCACCAGCGGCTTGAAATCTTCCGGAACGCAGAACGTACGCCCATCGAGGAAGGCCATGGCTTGCGCAGCGCGATAAAACATCTGCGACCCGCGAGGCGAAACTCCCAAGGAGAAGTGTTCAGATTCACGGGTTTTCTTCACGATCGCTAATGCGTACGTCACCAGCGATTCATCCACCCGTACCTGAGTCACGGCACTTTGCATTTCGAGTATGTCGGCTCCCCCAAGCACGGGAGACATGTGCTCGAGCTTTGCCGCACCGGCTTCCGAGCGTAGAATTTCGCGCTCCGCGTTGCTGTCCGGATATCCCATTTGCACTCGCATCAGAAATCGATCGAGCTGCGATTCCGGCAATGGATAAGTGCCGTGATGCTCAATCGGGTTCTGCGTAGCAATTACAAGAAACGGTTGTGGCAGAGGATACGAATGGGAGTCAACCGTGATCTGCCCTTCGTTCATGGCTTCGAGCAGCGCAGATTGGGTCTTAGGTGTCGTGCGATTGATTTCGTCCGCCAAGAGAATGTTGGTGAAAATTGGTCCGGACTTGAATTCAAACTGCTGCTCAAGAGCAGAATAGATCGAGATTCCGAGGATGTCCGAGGGCAGCATGTCGCTCGTGAACTGCACCCGTTGAAACTGCAATCCAGAGCTCGCGCCAGCGCCTGAGCGAGGGTCGTTTTGCCAACTCCCGGCACGCCCTCAATAAGCAAGTGTCCACGGGCGAGTATCGAAACCAAGGCCAGTCGAATGATATCGTCCTTGCCGCGAATTACCTTGCGCAGGGCGTTTTCGAGTTGGGTGGCACGGGATGAAGCAGCGGCAGCGATTTCAGGCGACATCGTTCGTAGGTGACTCGTTTTAGGTGGTATTAATGCGATTCTACAGTGAAGAACGGCACAGTCACGGTTACTTGCGTCACTGAAGCTTTGGCTCCTAGCGTCTAGCTCTTAGCTCATCGGTAGGAATGCTGATTTTTCGGGGTAATGAAAAAATTTCAAGGTTGCATATCCGACTTTGCTAAGAACGTCAGGTCATGTCCTAATCAATAGGACACTACCCCGAGATAAGACCTCTTGACTCTGGCCCTTACTTCCCTTGTACCATTTCTACAAGTTTGCTCTTCGGAGCAGACCTTGGATTTCATGAAGAGTGGCTGAGGGACGAGCCCTTAGAAGCCACGACAACCGGATCAGAAGTCAACTTCTGGTCGCCCGGTGTCAACTCTCGCCCTGGTAAAGGGGGAACATGAGATTCGGGGTGCCGACTTTTAAGCATCTCGTTCCTCTTTTCCTCATATCCGGGAAAGAGGATTTCGTATTTTAGGGCAGTTTTATAGCGGCTCGTCCCCGGCTTCGCATGCGAGAGATCGCATAAAGCACGAAAGGAAGAGAGTCGCTGCCATGAGTGTTGCAACGCGTTGAATCCGGCGTTAGTAAATCTGCAAGCCATACCGCCCACTACGAATTGCGCTGTCGCGAGTGTCACAAGAGTTGGGGCAACCAGCCCAAGTCGATTTGCGACGATTGCTTCTCGCCCCTCGAAGTTTTCTACGACTACGAAGCCCTGCGCGGCGAGTTTACCCGCGAGCGCATTGCGCAAGGGCCTCCGAGCATGTGGCGTTATTCCGCTCTGCTTCCTCTTCCCAGAAATTACGAACCCAGTGTGCCTGCCGGGTTCACTCCACTGCTTGAGGCGCCGCGACTGGCGCAACAACTTGGCGCGAAGAATTTGTTCCTCAAAAACGATGCGGTCTGCTTGCCCTCCCTAAGCTTTAAAGATCGCGTCGTCGCAGTGGCTTTGGCGAATGCGCGCAGCTTCGGATTCGACACGGTGGCATGCTCATCGACGGGAAACCTTGCGAACTCGGTAGCCGCGCAAGCAGCGCGCAACGGGTTCAAGGCCTGGATATTTATTCCCGCCGATCTTGAGCCAGCAAAAATTTTGGGAACGCAAGTCTTTGGCGCAAAGCTGGTGCGCATCGCTGGCAGTTACGATCAGGTGAACCGCTTGTGCTCGCAAATCGCCGACGAACGTAATTGGGGATTCGTGAATGTGAATCTGCGTCCTTATTATGCCGAAGGTTCGAAGACCGTGGGATTCGAAATCGCCGAACAGCTGGGCTGGCGCTTGCCGGACAACGTGGTAGTCCCGATGGCGGGCGGGTCGTTGATTACTAAGATCAAGAAGGCGTTTGAAGAATTGATTCAGCTGGGACTGGTTGAGCCGAAAAACGGTGAAGTTCTTCGGAGCGCAGGCTACGGGATGCTCGCCAATTTCGACTGCGGTCAAAGCGGGGAACTCCGAGATCGAGCCGCAGAAGCCCGCGACGATTGCGCGATCTTTGGCGATTGGAAATCCGGCGGACGGGCACTATGCGATCAAGACGATCACGAAGAGCGGAGGATGGTCGGAAGATGTTTCTGATCCCGAGGTGGTGAAAGGAATTCAGTTGCTCGCCGAAAGTGAAGGCATCTTTACGGAGACCGCTGGTGGAGTGACGGTGGGATGCGCGCGCAAGCTTTACAAGCAGGGCCGCATCACTCCGGACGAAACTACCGTGCTCTGCATTACGGGGAACGGCTTGAAGACAACGGATGCTCTGGCCGGAGAGTATGAAGCTGAAGAAGCGATCTCTCCGAAGCTGGCCGAGTTCAATCGGTATCTGGAAAGAGCGCTGGACGTTCCGGAAGCGGTGGGGGTCTAACATGGCAAATGACAATTACAGTGCAGATTCCGACCGCGCTGCGGCGGCATACAGCGGGAACCGCGAAGTTTACTTGTGGTGCGACGGATGTGAACGATTTGTTTTCGGTGCTCGACCAGCAATTTCCGGATTTGAAGCCGCATTTGCGGGATGAGGCGGGCGAGATTCGCCGATTTTTGAACGTGTATGTGAATGAAGAAGACATTCGCTTTCTGGGCGGGAATAAGTACGCCTTCAAGGATGGGGATGAAGTGTTGCTGGTGCCGTCGATTGCGGGCGGTGTGTAGATTTTCGCCTCCCACTCTTGCGCAAAAAACGCGCAAGAATGGGGCACCTCGGTAAAGTCGGAATTACATTCTCGCTTCCCACCCTATTCGCAAAGTGCGCGAATTAGGATGGGGCACCCTCAGCTATGCAGGTGCTTGCTTTGCAGGAATTCTCGCACTACTTCTTTTACATCTCTGTGTTGGCCGTCTACTGCGTAATTTAACTTACGCATTTCTTCGTCGGAGATTTTGTCTTTCAATTCATCCAGAGCCGCTTTTATTTCTGGATGCTTTTCCAGTATTTCTTTTCGCATGATCGGCACTGCTTCGTACGGCGGAAAATAGTGCTTGTCATCTTCCAATACAAATAAGTCGAGCGCGGGGATGAGACCGTCCGTCATATTCCCCGCTATCAGGTCGACCTGCTTTTCTTTCAGTGCGCGCGTGATCAGGCCTAGGTCCATGATGCGCGGAGGCTCGGCGAACTTCAGGCCATAGGTTGCGACGAGACCTTTGTAGCCGTCGGGCCGCTCCATGAATTCGTAGCCGAATCCAGCGCGCCAGTGCGGGGTATAGGGTGCGGCTTGCGAGATGGTTTTGATTCCAAGGCGGCGTGCGTCTTCGCCGCGAATTTCGATTGCAAAGGTGTCGTTGAAGCCGAATGGCTCACCAACGGCCAGGTTGAAGCGCTTCGCGTATTCCGTTTTGACTTGGTCGTAAACTTGTTCGCGGCTTTGTGGTTTTTCTTTTAAAACTGCGGTGAGTGCCGTGCCGGTGTATTCGGGGTAGATGTCGATGCGTCCACCGAGAATGGCTTGCTGCGCGATCAGTGTGCCAGCAAGATAGAAACGGCGCTCGACAGGAAGATGAGTTTTGTTTTCGATCTGCTGAGCCATGAGTTCTCCGAGGATGAGTTGCTCGGTGAAGTTCTTGCAGCCGACAACGATGCGGTTCGTGCGAGGAGGAGAGCAGGAAGGCAGCAGGGTGAGGCAGGCGAGTATGGCGAGGGGAGGGGTTACTTTTGCGAGAGCGGAGATCAGCGTGGAGGTAGGGGTCCTTCGTTGCGGCTTCTCCGCTTTGCGGAGAAGCCACTTCCTCAGGATGACATTCCTCTGAGAGACGAGGGCATCGCGGAGGATGACAATGTTAGGAAACGGCATGGTTATAGGGGCTCAGGCGTTTCTCCAGCCAGCCCAAGCTCGTGTCTGCCAGCAAGGCCATCAACGCTGCTGGGAATTGCTCCTGCGAGAATTACTTCGTTGTTTACCATGGCGAGCCCGCGGAAAATGAATTCGCCCAAACCTCCCGCGCCGATTGCCGCTGCGATGGTTGCCAGGCCGATCGTAATCACCGCGGCAACGCGCACTCCCGCGATGATCACGCTCACCGCCAGCGGCAGTTCCACGCTAAAGAGGATTTGGCGATCTGTCATGCCCATTCCGCGAGCTGCTTCGATGACCGCGCGATCCACGCCTTTGATCCCTGTATACGTGTTGCGAATCAGTGGCAACAGCGCATAGAGAGTGAGCGCAAGAATGGCCAGGCGATCGGCGCGGGCTCCGATCCATGGGGCTGGCAGCAGAAATCCGAATAGCGCGAGGCTGGGGATTGTCTGAATGACGTTCGCACTACCGAGAATGGGTTTGTTAAGCGCTGGCCATCGCGTGATCAAAATGCCGAGCGGGATGCCGATCAGCATCGCGATTAAGATCGAGAGGCCGACTAGCCACAAGTGTTCGAGCGTGAGCTGCAGGATCTCGGTCCGATTTTGCAAAACGAATTGCCAGAAACTCATGCAGAGCCTCGATGCTCGCGGCTTGGGATCTCGGTCTCGAAGGCCTGCAGGTAAGCCTGTACCAGAGGCTCGTTCGAAGTCGCGAACTCCTCTGGAGTAAGCATTGTCACCAGGCGGCCTTCTTCCATTAGCCCGATGCGCGAACCGAGCAAGAGCGCTTCGCGCAAATCATGGGTGACGAAAACCGTAGTCTTGCGCAGGCGCTTTTGTAATGCGATGAACTCGCGCTGCAACTCCGCTCGGGTGATGGGATCGAGAGCGCCGAAGGGTTCGTCCATGAGAAGGATGGGAGGGTCGGCTGCCAGGGCACGTGCGACGCCAACCCGCTGGCGCTGGCCTCCTGAAAGTTCGTGAGGATAGCGTGACGCGATCTGAGGATCGAGGCCGACGAGGTGCATCAATTCGTGAACTCGAGCGCGAATTTTGTCGGCAGGCCAATCTTCGATTTTCGGAACGACGCCAATGTTTCGTTCCACGGTAAAGTGCGGGAATAGACCAACGTCTTGAATTGCGTAGCCGATGTTGCGGCGGAGTTTGATCACGTCCCACTCTCGCGTGGGGCGTCCCTCGACGCGAATTTCGCCACTCGATGGATCGAGCAGGCGATTGATGAGCTTGAGTGTCGTGGTTTTGCCGGAGCCGCTGCGGCCCAGCAACACTAGTGTTTCCCCTGAGCGCACAACGAGATTTAAATCATGCAAAAGCTCGCGACCGTTTCCATTGTTGATGCGATAGGAGACGTTCTGGAATTCGATAGCCGGGCTATCATTTGGATCGCGCATGCTTGCGGATTCAAAGTCTATCAAGCGCAGAGAGCAACAAGAAGGGGAAAGCAGCAATCAGCATTCAGTTATTGGATCTGACAAATCAGCTCTCGGTTCGTGGCACTGAATATGCCGACTCTGGCAAACCGGTGATGCGAATTCCGCTGTGACCCTTGTGCCGAATATTCAGGCCAATCAACAACGCTGTGATGTTCTCGAGGATTCGTGCATTTTCAAGCTTGCCGCCGTCGATCGCGCGCACTCCGGGAATTTTTGTGGCGAGTGCTCGAATCAACTGAGTTGCCTTTGCATCGTCGCTGCAGACGATGACGTCGCAATCCACCTCTCCCTCGCCATTCAACACATCCGCAGATGTATTGTGAAACGCTGCCACGACAGTAACGCCTTGGGGAGCGAGTTCCGCAGTTTGCTTGTGCCGCCGAACCTTGCCAGACGCCGAGGGTGCGGCTGGGCCTGCCGCCGACGCTTGCAGCTAGGGGAACGGTTGCATCGACCAAAATACTTCCGGGACGGATTGCGGGCTTGAGTTGCTTCAGAAGAGGCGCGTGGCCTTCGAATGGAACGGTGAGGACAAGTAACTCGGCTGCGGCGCAGGCGGCCGTATTTTCCAGGCCGGAAATATTTGCGTCGGGGAATTTGGCTTTGATCTTGTTGGCTGCTTCCTGGGCGCGAGTGGCATCACGCGATCCGATGATTACGGTTTCTCCGGCTTGCGCCCATCGCTTCGCCAATCCGAAGCCTTCTGGGCCCGTGCCTCCAATGACCGCAATCGTTCGATTCGCGTTCGAAGCGCTCACGCGAACTCCGGTTCGAGAGTCTCTTCATTGGTGAATTCGCAGCCCGGAGACTTGATCTTTATTCGCGTGTAAGTCGTGTTGCGCTCGGCCGGAATGCGGCCGGCGTCGAGGATTAACGATTGGAAATCCTCGGGACTGGTGTACTGTCCAGCGGTCGCGCCGGCTTCGCGCGAGATGTTTTCTTCCATCAAAGTTCCGCCGTAGTCATTTGCTCCGGCGATGAAGGCAGAGTTGGGACAGTCGCCGATTCAACTTCACCCAGGAAACTTGAATATTGTTGATGGAACCAGCCAGCATAATTCTCGCGAGCGCGTGGATCTTCAAGATGCTCGGCCAACGTTGGGCCACTTCGCGCAAGTCCTTGATGGAAGAGCAACGTGTTTTGATGAACGAAGCCGAGCGGAACGAACTCAGTGAAGCCTCCGGTTTCGTTCTGAATTTCGCGCAAGAGTTGAAGCTGGTTGACCCAGTGCTCGGGAGTTTCGACGTGTCCGTACATTAGGGTCGAAGTGCTACGAATTCCGCAGCGATGAGCGGTGCGGATAACTTGCTTCCATTGTTCGGTGGAGAGCTTATTCCGCGAGAGGACTTGGCGAACCTGGTCATCGAGAATTTCCGCCGCGGTGCCGGGCAGCGTGTCGAGACCATTGTCGCGCAACATGCAGAGGTAATCCTCGAGGGGCATGCCAGTGAGCTCTATTCCGTAGACCATCTCCATGGGAGAGAAAGCGTGGATGTGCATGCCGGGGACTGCCTGCTTCACGGAACGGAGGATGTCGCGATAGAAAAACGGAGGCAGACCATGAGGCAATCCGCCTTGAATGCAGACTTCCGTTGCGCCGATCTGCCAGGCTTCGACGGCTTTTTGGGCGACTTGTTCCAGCGATAAGAAATAAGTATCGGACTCGCGTGGGCCGCGGCTGAAGGCGCAGAACTTACATCCTACGAAACAAATGTTGGTGAAATTGATGTTGCGGTTCACGACATAAGTCACGAGATTGCCGACGAGCTCGCGCCGTAGATCGTTCGCCGCCACCAGCAGGCCAAGGAGATCATCGCCTTCCGCACTGGCTAGCAACAGGCACTGTTCACGCGAGAGTATGCTGCCGTCCTGCGATGCGAGAACTTGCTCGATTGCGGTTCTTGTTTCGTGCGTGAGGCGAGGAGCAATATCTGTCCACTCTAACGCTGGGAAATTTTCCAATTCCGATTGGTTCAAGACTCGAGCCATAAAACCTCCACCAGCTTAGCGAAACAAGTCAGTCTTTGCCGGACGAATCAAGTCGCGCGCGCTGCCACGTGACGGGCGATACGCGAATCCTCGAATGATACACGCTGGTGTGCGGGCCAGCTTGCCGCAAACCAGTCCTGCCGCACTCGCCAGCTCGTCGGCTACTCCTTCGATGCTTACACGTAAGGGATACCCGTAGGGATCGCGCTCTCCACGATAGTCGTGCGTTGCTTTCATTCCAGCAACTCCGATAGCAACTTCGGTCAGACCCTCGCGCCAGGGGCGTCCAAAGCTGTCAGAGATGATCACGGGAATAGAAAGATTCAGACGCTTCTTCAGTTCGCGATGAAGCTTGGCTGCTGATCGATCTGGATCGTCCGGCAGCAAGAGCGCGTGCTGGCCACCGTTGACGTTCGAGACGTCGACTCCGCTGTTCGCGCAGATTAGGCCGTGATGGGTTTCGGTGATTATGACTCCCCGCTTCCGGCGGATGACCCGCTTACTTTGTGCCAGAGCCACCTCGGTGACGCGGGCATCCAGCTTATAGCGGCGCGCCCAAGCGCGCGAACTCGCGGACGGCTTGATCGTCTGCAGATCGACCAGCTGTCCTTCAGCCTTCGATACGATTTTATGCTTCAACACGAGGATGTCGCCTGCTTGCAGTGAAACCTTGTGATGCGCCAGGGCAGTCAGGAGTTTTGCTAAGAGCGAATCTTGGGGCTGGATTTCATCTGGGAAGGGAATGGGAATGACTCGCAGCTCGCGGGTTCGTTCTGGAGCGGCCATTCTATTGATTCGCAGCAGCCGGAAGTTCGCTTGAGATCCCATTGCCGGACGAGCTGTTGAGCTCTGGTTTCGCCAGGAGCAGCGGCGAGCTCTCGCAAGTCTGATGGATTATCCACGTCGAGCGCAATTCCGGGCAGATGCAACACCAGACAAGGCTTGTTTGTGGCGCGCGCTGCTGCGAGATGCGGTTTGAAGCTGTCATTTCCAAAGCGCAAAGGGAACAGCCCTGCAGGATTTCGCAAGATTGCGTTAGTGCCACGGCCGTCGGCTGCAGGCACGAGGACTGATCCTTCGTCGGGAGCGGCTCGGAGAATCTGCTCCAGCTCTGATGCTTGAATAAGCGGAATGTCGGCGGGGATGACTAGCGTGCTCTGGACGCCGCGTTGTTCGCAGAAGCGGGTGGCCATCTCGATAGCATCTGTTTCGCTGCGATTTGCGGTGTCGGCGATTACTTGAAAGTTGAGAGTACGCGCGAGTTCGACTGCGAAAGCGATCGCTGGTTACGAGACTGACTTCGGGGCGACTCGGGCAGGCGCTGATCGCTTCGAGTACATCGGACAGCATCGCACGCGCCAGCTTTGTACGTGTGGGCTGGTCGAGAAGCGATGCAAGCCGCTGCTTGGCATTGTCCAGGTTCTTTACCGGAATAAGGATCATTGTCTTTCCGTGGCCGCATAGGCATCGCTCTTCGTGGAGAGAGCCGACATCACGGCCTTTGCCAGATTCGTCCTGTCGTCCGCCCTCTCCATGATGCTGTTGGTGCAGTAAACTCGCAGGCCGGGGCGGGCGAGTTTTTTTGCCGCTGCCTGGTCGGAGTTGTCGACGATCAAGACGTCGAGGAAGTCTTCGTACGCTTTCGCTACGCCTGCAATCGAGGCCGGCAGTCCTTGGGCCGCCATCAGAATTCCCGCTGGGCCGGTTACAGCTTTGTCGCCGACAATCGGGCTCACCGCTATGATTTGCGCTTTGGTGAGACGAAGCGCCTCGCGAATACCCGGCACGGCGAGGATCGGGCCAATGCTCGTGATCGGATTACTCGGGGCAAGTATCACGGCGCTCGCTGACGTGATGGCTTCAATCACGCCGGGAGCTGGCTCGGCATCTGACGCTCCAGCGAAACGCACCGAGTTCACTGGGTCCTGATACCAGCGTTGCACGAAATATTCCTGAAAACTGAGCTCGCCAACGGGAGTGTCGACCCGAGTTTCAACTCGCGAGTTGCTCATGGGAAGAATGCGCGCTTGCACACCCATCTTCGCGGTGATTTCTTGCGTGGCTTCGCTTAACGTTTTGCCCGCTGTCAGCAATTTCGAACGCAGCAGATGAACGGCGAGATCACGATCACCCACATGGAACCAGATGGGCTCGGCCAAATCCCGCATAGCCTGCAAACAGAAAAAAGTGTCGCCTTTTACTCCCCAACCGCGTTCTTTGCTTAGCAGTCCCGCAAGCACGTAAGTGATGGAATCGAGATCAGGCGAAACGTAGAGTCCCCACCATTCCAGATCATCGCCGGTATTTACGACTAATGTGAGTTGCTGATCAGAAACAACTTGGCGCAGACCATCGACGAACTTGGCTCCGCCAGTGCCTCCGGTAAGCACTACGATCATGCCGCCCTCCGCTGATTGTGCTCGCGCTCAACCGCCGCTTTCACTTTTTCTGCGAGCAAGCCGGGCCGTGCAGTAACTGCCGGTATGAACTCAGGGTAAACCGGAAGACGCTTGTGCAAACTGTATCCCTTGGCCTCTGTCCGCAGTTTCAGCTGATCCAGATGCGGCCACGGTTTCTCAGGGTTAATGAAGTCCGGTGTCAATGGAGAAATCCCCCCCCAGTCGTTTATGCCTGCATCGAGCAGATCATCATAGTACGGCGCGGACAGATTTGGCGGAGCCTGAATATTCATATCTGGCATCAGCAGCCTTGCCGCGGCTATGGTGCGCAACATTTCACCGTGCGTTGGCTCGGGCCAGTTTCTCATAGGAATAGCGGGTTTGACGCGGAAGTTTTGGACAATAACTTCCTGAATATGGCCGTAGCGGCGATGTAGTTCGCGTATCGCCAACAAGGTGTCGACCCGATCTTCCGGGGATTCGCCGATTCCGATTAGCAGCCCGGTTGTAAAAGGCACGTGCTGTTTCCCAGCTTCCTCGATGGTTTTTAGGCGCTTGGCCGGAACTTTATCCGGTGCGTTGTCGTGGGCCGCGCCCCGCGCTAGTAGGGAATCATTTGTGGTCTCGAGCATCAAGCCCATGCTTGGGGAGACGGCTGCCAGACGTTTGATCCATTCAGCACTCAACAGCCCGGGATTCGGATGCGGCAGCAGGGTCGTTTCCCGCAAGATCAGCTCACACATAGATTCCAGATAATGCAATGTGGACTTATATCCCAAATGTTGCAAGGTCTGGCGCATCTCGGAAAAGACAAGTTCGGGCTTATCTCCTAGGCTGAACAACGCTTCGGTGCATCCCAGCTTTTCGCCCTGCCGCGCGACCTCCAATACTTCTTCGGGAGTCATGGTGTGGGCACCCGCATGGCCGGGATCCCGACGGAAAGTGCAGTATCCGCAGTAGTCGCGACATAAATTAGTGAGCGGAAGAAAAACTTTACGTGAATAGGTGATTATGTCAGGCTTGAATCGCTGCTTGGCTTCAAGTGCAGCAGCGAGCAACACGGGCAGCTCTTCATCAGCCGCGCGAATTAGAAGATATGCCTCTTCACGAGATAGAGGCGATCCCGAACGCACCTCGTCCAGACATGAGTCAAGTGAATGGCGTTCGTCCCGAGTTGCTGGTCGTGCTTGCAAGTCGCGATCCTCCCCTAAAGACTATCAAACACAAGCAAGGATACAGCAGGGATTGTGAACATGGCAGGCACGCGCCTCATCGGCGTGGCCGGAGACAGGTGCCTTCACCAAAACACGCCGGCTACTCGCGGCGACCCGCCACGTGGTAAAACTCAAAACAGCAAAGCAGGTAAGCATGACTGTTTCCCAAGAAGAATTTCGCGGAGCAATGGGGTGCTTCGCCACGGGCGTGACCGTAATTACCGTGGACGACGCCGGCAAAGTTGAAGGCATGACGGCGAATGCCTTCACATCTGTGTCTCTGAATCCGTTACTGGTGCTGGTTTGCGTTGACCGCCAGGCAAGGACTCACGCTCATTTACATGCGCGTAAGCGGTTCGGAGTCAATGTCTTGTCTGAAATGCAGCGCCCGATTGGAGATTATTATGCGCGTCCTGATCGGACTCACGACCGCGCCGAACAGGAATCAGGAGCACACTTCGACCGAACCGCCCATGGGACTCCCGTGCTGCACGGTGCCTTGGCCTATCTGGAATGCCGGCTGCAAACTGCCCAAGAGGCTGGCGACCATACGATATTCATCGCCGAGGTTGAGGACGTGGTGGTGCACGAGGGCGACCCTCTACTGTATTTCAGAGGCGAATACCGTAAGATCGGGCCGAAGTTTTAGCTCGAAAAATCAGGGTCTGGGATGGCATTCGGTAGGCATTCACAAGCGCAAATGTTTGCGACATGCGGCCACAGATGAGAGGCAGCGCCCGGGACAACACTACTGCTTGTAGATCTTCCCGTCCTTCATTACAAAATTAACTTTTTCGAGAACGCTGATGTCCTGCAATGGATCGGCGGAGACTGCGATTATATCTGCAAATTTTCCTGGCTTGATTGAACCCACCTCGTCGGAGTGGCCGAGCAGGTCCGCAGCGGAACTCGTGGCGGATTGAATCGCCTGCATCGGCGTCATTCCGTATTTCACCATGAATGCGAACTGTTTGCCGCTTGTACCATACGGGCAAACTCCGGCATCGGTTCCAAAGGACATCTTTACTCCTGCCTTCACGGCTTTGCGGAAGTTGTCGCGCTGAATCTGGCCGAGGGCGGCGTCGTGCTGTAGGAAGTCCGGCGGAATTTTTCCTTCCCTGCCTTGCTCCTGAATGCATTCCTCGTCGTAGATGTCCATGTCGAGGTATGTGCCGTGCTGCTTCGCTAATGCAATACCTTCGTCATCTATCATGGTTGCGTGTTCTACGGACGCCACTCCTGCACGGATAGCGTTTTTAATCCCTACGGGCGAGTGGGCATGGGCTTCAACGCGTAGACCGAAATGGCTGGCTTCATCGACGGCTGCGACGCAATTCCTCCTCGGTGAACTCTTGAGAATTGGGGTTGCTGCCATGCGTCAGAACCGCACCGCTCGATAACACCTTAATGTGATCTGCGCCTGCGTTGACCAACTTGCGGATAACCTGTCGCACTTCCCACGGGCTGTTCGCTTCTCCATAATGCAAGTCCCAGGGGAGTTGAATGTCCGGAGCCATGCCGGTCATCGCACCCGCGCCGCCCGTGATCGTGAGATAGGCTCCCGCAACAAACATTCGCGGGCCTTCGATGTATCCCTTCGCGATCGCGTCGCGGAGCGCGACGTCGTTGAGAGCACGATAGACGCCGACATCGCGCACTGTGGTAAATCCCGACTCCAGCATATTGCGTGCATTGGGGACGGACTCGAGCACGAGCTGCGACGCGCTCTTTTTCAGCACGGAAAGAGGATCGCCGTTGTCTTCGATTCCATCGGCCAAATGCGTGTGACAATCGATTAATCCGGGAAGCACCATCATCTTCGAAAGATCGATGACTTGCGCTCCGGCAGGAATTGGCAGAGCTTTGCCTACAGCTTCGATCTTATTCCCGCGAATGAGAATGATCTGGTCGCTGAGGACAGTGGCGGAGTCTGGATCAATCAAATGTCCCGCTTTGATGGCGGTAACTTGGGCGACGACGTTGACGTGCGGGCAAAGAGCAAAAGGCAAGCAATAATGCGAGAGATCTTTTCAACCATCACCTCAGTCGCAGATTTTTATACGAATGCTGAAGGGGCGAGACGCCGGTCGCCACATCAGAAGAACGTGCTAATCCGCTGCTGCTGCGGAAGTGCCTATTCCGTTTTTGAGGTCGGTCGCGAGTAGCCGGTGAAACAGATGCTCTCCCGCTTCGCGCCTTGCCGAAAGCCGGCCAGCGCCATAGGCACGGGATTTGAGCCCGCGCTGGACTCCTTCACAGATTCCGAGATCTTCATCCTGCACTCGCGCGCCGACCGCAACGCTCTGCTCGTTGTACTCACGAGAGGACTCACTGATGTCGCCGAAATAGAAATCGAAGATTACGCGGCAGTGATCCTGATCGATCGGCAGCACGAGATTGGTATCCATGTAGCCTTCGTAGCAGTTAATCATCAGATTCGGATATTGCCAGAAATACCAGGCGCGATCACCTTTACGAGTTGCGCCGGTCGCGGCATCTTCTTGCGATGACACCATCGGGCTCGACTGCAGGCAGTAACGGTCTTCGTTCTCGATGGTGTACTGCTTGTAATCGAGGACACTGTTGAGTCCCTTGTGCAGGTGGGGAACGTGGTATCCCCCATCGAGGAAGTTGTCGACAAAGACCTTCCAGTTGCAGTGAATGTCATAGGTACGCGAATCGAAGTAGTGAAGCTTGCTGACTCCGAGGGGCGCTACACGTTTCACCAGGCCGGCGAGAAAATCATTTAACGGAGCAGCTTCTGGATCGAGACTCACAAACACAAATTTTTCCCAGATGTCGGCTTTTACGGGAACTAGGCCGTTTTGTTGGCGCTCGAAATTCTTGACGCCATCAAATTCCGGCATACCCTTGAGCGAACCGTCGAGTCCATAGTTCCAGCCATGATAAGGACAATGCAGAATCGACGCCTGTCCGCATGGTTCAGAGACAACTGCAGCGGCATGATGACGGCAAACATTGTAGAAACCTCGCAATACGCCGTCATTGCCTCGCACAACTACAATCGGCTCACCGGCAATTGTGGTTGTGACAAACTGCCCCGGCTTTTCAACGTGTTCGATACGTCCTACCATTTGCCAAGTTTTGCTGAATACCGTTTTCGACTCGAGATCGGCGACGCGTGGGTCTACGTACCAGGATGCGGGAATGGTCGAAGCTTCGTTTAATGGCGCTTTATCGTCGTAGCTGGCAAGAATTTCGTGAACTGAGGATTGCATGATGATTGCCCTTTGTTACGTCGTACGCGCGATTATTTTTTATTCGCGCTTGTCTGCTCCAATTACTTAGCTGCTTAGCTGGGACGTTCCGTGCCGATTGCTCGTTTAAGTACGTCCAGGAATTGCGTAATGCGTGCTTCTTTCTTCTCCGTCATATCGCCTTGACGGCGAAACAGTCCGGGGTCCAGTTCTTCCGTGAGTAAAGCGTCCTGAAAGCGCTCCATCGTCCAGTCAAGAATGGAGACCATCATTTCCTGGTCGAGATCGTGACGCAACTCCCCACGTTGCAAACCAGCACGCACGAAAGCCACCGTTCCATAGGGATCTTCCGCGAGCAGGAAGCGGTTGATTTCGCGCTTCAATGTGAGGTCGGTTCCGTAGTTTCCGAGCAAAGAGACGCGATACGGAATCCAATCTTCGTGCAGAAGATGTTCCGTACTCACGAGCCAATAACGGAGGACATCAAAAAATCCCCGTTCGCGAACCTCAGCAGGCGCGTCGAGGTATCGCGGAAAAGAGCGCACCGCTTTTTTGTAGACCTCGAAAAACAGACCATCTTTGCTGCCGAAGTGTTGAAAGATTGAACCCTTGGCTATCCCGAGCGCGGCGGCAATGTCGCCAACCCTCGCAGCGTGGTATCCGTTTTCAGCAAAGTGACGCATCGCAGCGTCGATAATTTTCGTGCGCTTACCCTCGGAGCGGGGACGAGGCGGCATATGACGATAGCGCGGAGGTGAAACCAAACTGCTGCCAATTCCAGCCATAATTGACCTCAAGTCAACAAACTGTACTCTAAAAAACACACGATTTCCATTTATTTTTCGGGAGCATTACGCTAATGTGTGTTGCCGGGAAGCTATGCGATTGACCTTTGGTCAATATTCAATGACCTTTAACTCTACAACTATTTACGACGCCGTGGTGATTGGCGCAGGTCACAACGGGTTGACGGCAGCAGCATATCTTGCGCGCGCGGGCCTGTCTACGCTTGTGCTCGAACGACGCGACATCGTTGGTGGCTGTTGTGTGACTGAGGAGATTGCGCCCGGCTGCCGCGTTTCGACAACCTCGTACATAGCAAGTATGTTGCGGCCCGAGGTGATCCAGGATCTTCGTCTGGCTGATTACGGATTGCGCATGGTTCCCTGCGATCCTGCCATTCAGGTTCCCTTCCCCGACGGTCATGTCGTTCCTTGGTGGGCTGATCGGGATCGTGCTCGCGCGGAGTTCAGCAAAATTTCCGCAAAGGATGCTGAGCGGTTCGTTTACGTCGATGATCAGCTCAAGAGGCTGGCGCGCTACTTGCAGCCGTTCTTCCTGGAGCCTCCGCCGGAAATTAATACGGGAAGTTTGAGTGGATGGTCTGATCTCTTCAGAGTGGGAAAGAGATTTCGCAGCATCTCAAATGACGAAGTTTCGCAACTGGTTGCGTTCCTAACCGGAAGCCTCGGCGAGTTTCTCGACAACAATTATGAGTCGAGCAAAATCAAGACCATGTTTCTCGCCAACAATGTGTATGGGAAACATGGCGGGCCGTACCAACCGGGAACGGCTATTGGATTATTGTTTCATCTGCTGAGTGGCGGGGAGCACGAACTACAAGGATTTTATGGACATGTGATGGGCGGCATGGGCTCGATCACCCAGGCACTGGCGGCATCTGGGAGACAGTTCGGCGTAGAGATTCGAACATCGGCTGCGGTAGCTCGGATTGAAAGCCGTGACGGGCGTGCTCGCAGTGTTGTCCTGGAAGATGGGACGGAAATTCGAGCGAGAGTGGTTCTGTCTAATGCCGACCCAAAACGCACGTTTCTTGGCATGGTGGACGCTCGCCAATTGCCACAGGACTTTTTGCATTCGATTCGATCCCTAAAGATGGATGGCCCATGCGCCAAGGTGAATTTTGTTTTATCCGAGGAACCGCGCTTTACGGGAACTCCGGAAACTTACACGGCCTTGCAGCGCACTTTCTACACGCTGGTTCCTTCACTTGAATTTGCCGAACGCTGCTACGACATCGCCAAGTTCGGAGATATTCCCGAAGAACTTTGGGTTGATTGTGTCATTTCTTCCAACGCAGACGATTCACTGGCTCCAAAGGGCAAGCACATCATGACTTGTTTCGTTCAGTACGTTCCATATCACCTGCGGCAGGGCACGTGGGATGAGAATCGGGAACTGCTTGGGGATCGTGTGGTCAAGAAAATCGCGGAATACGCGCCAAACGTGCCGGGTTCAATTATCACGCGCCAAGTTCTAACTCCGCTTGATCTTGAGCGAACATACGGTCTCACGGAAGGAAATATTTTCCATGGTGACTTGCGGCTGGAACAACTGTTCTTCATGCGACCAGTATCGGGTTGGTCTCAGTACCGCACCCCGATCGAAGGACTTTATCTGTGTGGCGCGGGAGCACATCCCGGAGGCGGCGTAACGGGAGCGCCGGGGCACAATGCGGCACACCAAGTCTTGCGCGACTGGAAGAAAGGACGATTCAAGGAGACGGCCGCATGAACGAGGCTTATCCGAAGACCGCCGACATCGTGATTGTTGGCGCTGGTGTGATGGGCGCATCGATTGCGTTCCATCTCGCGAAGCGCAAGGCTGGAAAAATTGCGATCCTCGACAAGGATCATGTGGGGCGAGGAGGCAGCGGGCGGTCTTCCGCTCTGATTCGCATGCATTACAGCTATCCGCCAGAAGTACAGCTTGCGCTCATCAGCCTGAAAATGTTTGAGCACTGGCGAGAAATTGTGGGCGAGCAGGGGGATTTTCGCAAAACGGGATTTGTGCGCATTGTTCATCCCAGCGAAACTGAGCGTCTGAAGGCGAACGTAAAGATGCAGCAGGAGCTTGGCGTCAATGTCCGGCTAATCACGCGCGACGAATTGAAGGACCTTGAACCCGATTGGATGGTCGATGAAGTCGAACTCGCGGCTTACGAACCGGATTCTGGTTATGGAGACGGCGCGGGAGTGGCGAACGATTTTCTGAGCGCGGCGCGCGATCTTGGCGTCACTTACCTTCCCCGAACGCAGGCGAACTCGTTCCATGTGCAAGGCGGTCATGTTCGCGCCGTCAGAACCGACCACGGCGACATCAACGCTCCTATTGTTATTGCTGCAACCGGCCCGTGGACTCGTCCACTGTTTCACCAGGTCGGATTCGATGTCCCTATCGAGCCTGAGTATCATCAGGTCGCCATTCTCAAGAACGCGCCCAATATGAGGGGCGGAGGTTGTGCCTGCATCGATTCAGTTACTTCGACTTACTTTCGTCCCGACGCGCACGACAAGTTTCTGATTGGAGATTTCTACGGCGAGCGGCCGGTTGATCCTGATAATTTTCCGCAACGTGCAGCTGACGATTCACTGGAAGAAATTATTGAGCGTGCAAGCCGCCGGATTCCGAAGCTGGAAAATGCCGAAGTGATGCGCGGAGTCACTGGCGTTTATGACATGACGCCGGATTCTCGTCCGCTGCTCGGAGAGATTCCGGGAGTCGAGGGACTTCACCTGTGCGCTGGATTTTCTGGCATGGGATTCAAGATTTCTCCTGGCATTGGATTAGTTATGTCGGAGTTGGTGCTCGACGGAGAAAGTAAGACTATCGACCTCAGTTCTTTCCGGCCCACGCGGTTTACTGAAGGCAAGCCCATCCGAGCAGAGTTTGAGTATCAGGACGAGGAAGGAACGCCCCAGAGATTGAGTTGATGTTATCCAAAATTGAAGGAGCATTCATGGCAAAGAAAGGTATTCTCGAACGCCTGAAAGAAGGACCGGTCCTCGGGGATGGCGGATATCTACTGGAACTGGAAAAGCGGGGATGGGTACGCGCGGGTCCGTTTACTCCAGAGGTGGCGCTGATGAATCCTAGCGCGCTGCGCGAACTGCACGTGGAGTTTCGTGAGGCCGGCGCGGATGTGCTGCAGGCACTGACCTTCTACGCAAGCCGAGACAAGCTGGCGACCGTGGGGCTCGAAAATAAGATTGAAGATCTCAATCGAGCGGCGGTGAAAATCGCGCGCGAAGTGGCTGGAGACAAATGCTTGGTCGCGGGCAACTTAAGTCTTACGTGGATGTACGAACCGGGAAGTCCGGCAGCGGCGGATCGAGTTCGCAAAACTTTCGACGAGCAACTCGCGGTTCAAGTTGACGAAGGCGTGGACTTCATTATCGGCGAGACGTTTTCTTTTTTGGGCGAAGCGCTGATTGCGGTCGAGCGAGCAAAGAAAACCGGCCTCCCAGCCATGGTGACGATTTGCTTTGAGAACACCGATGAAACGGCAGATGGCAAATCGGCTGCGGAATCCGCGAAGGCGTTGCTCGACGCCGGGGCGGATATCGTTGGCATGAACTGCTTGCGTTCGCCGGAGCACACGCTTGGTCCAATGGAAGAGATGCGGAAAGCAGTTGACGGATACCTCGCCTGTCAGCCGGTGGCGTATCGTACGCCGAAAGACAAGCCTGATTTCACCAGCTTGCCAGAATTTCCGCTAGGGCTCGATCCTCTGCAACTCACGCGCAAAGAAATGGGTGATTATGCGCTGCGCGCAAAAGAGATAGGAATCAACTACATCGGTTCATGCTGCGGATCGGTCGCGATCCATGTACGAGAGATGGCGAGAGTATTAGGCAAGTTGGGGGACGACACTCGCGTCTGGAAAAAGGGCGGTGAGAAACCCATGTCTGCCTATGAATACTACGGACATGATGAAACGCCCTTAGCGACCAAATAACATATTCGCGAGGCTTCGTTTTCGAAGACGAAGCCTTCTGGTTTTTGGGAGTCCGAATTAGCGCAAGCGCTTCAGGGCGTCACCGTCCCTGTCGTCAGATAATTCTGTGCAGGAACGCCGAAGGCGTCCGCCACGCGATTGAAGAATGCAAACATCGCAGTGATATAGACTGCTTCCGAAATCTGGTCTTCTGTCCAACCCACCTGTCTTAGCTTCTCCACGTCTTCGACCGTTGAACGGTAAGCCGCTTCGGTGATCAGTCTCACATAATTCATTAATGCAAGCTCCGCAGGGGTAAGTCCGGCTTGTTCGAGCTTGCCTTCAACAACCGCCGCGACGCATTGATCATTGGCTCCCTGAGCACGCAGGAAGTAAGCATGGCTGTCCAGTCAATACGGACACCGGTTCAGGTAAGACACATAGCTGGCAATCAGTTCTTTGTGACGCCGAGTGAGGTGGCCTTCAGAGAAATGGATAGTGTTTGAGAACTCGACTACCTGACGCAAGAAGTCGGGACGTGCGCCGAAGCATTTGATAATACCTGGTAGTTGCGTGCGCCCGGATCCTTTCCGCCAGAAGTCATAAGCTTCTGCAGTTGCGCCGGTCGCGTCGGCATCTTCGGTAATTCTGATTTTGGTTTCGGACATGTGAATTCGGTGGAGCTTTAAATTGTGAAGTAAGTTAGTCGGAAGAATCAATTCTTGCAATAACAGCAAAATACTAGAAGCCGTCCAGCGGGGTGATCCCCTTGGATTCGGTACATCTATAGCATCGGCCGGCAGCGAGGTTTTTGTACTCTTCGGTTCGACCGCTCGGCCATTGCAGGACTACACGATCGATTTTGTCCCGCTTCCCTAGTCCGAAGGTGACGGGCAGTTCGGATTGAGAGAGATAGCTCGAGCCACTTTTGACTAGGCGTGATTGACTCGACCCAGCGTGGAAAATCTGCACCGATGCGCCGATTGCATCTCGATTCGATTTCGTTCCAATCAGGTGGAAACGGATGCTGTGATTTTCGGCGACTTGATCGTTGCGATAGAGGTATGCAGGACCGTTGTTGGTGGTGATCAGAATGTCGGCATCACCGTCACGATCAAAGTCTCCATAGGCAAGACCACGGCCCACCTTGGGCTGACTAAATCCTTCGCCGGCTTCGCTCCCTGCTTCTCTGAAAATTCCCTTGCCATCATTCAAGAAAAGCTGCGGTGGTTGCGCGTAACCAACATTGCGGACATTGCGCACGGTATCGTCAATGTGGCCATTCACCGCGATCAGATCGAGTGCTCCGTTTAAGTCCGCATCCACGAATACGCAGCCGAATCCCAGCGTGTTTTTCGATGCGAGCCCGACGCCACTCTGCATCGCCACATCGACGTAGTTACCGCCAGAGGCTCGGTACAAGCCAATCATCTCGTTGTCAAAATTGGTGATGGCGACGCCCGGACTGCCAGAGCCATCGAAATCGGCGACGTCCACTCCCATGCCAGCGCGTGCCTTGCCCTCGGCGCTAAACGCTAATCCGGCTTCCACCGCAACGTCCTTGAAAGTTCCGTTGCGCTGGTTGCGGTACAGCTTGTTTGGCTGAGTGTCGTTCGCCACCAGCAGATCGGGCCAGCCGTCTTTATCATCGTCGAGCATTGCGACGCCAAGAGATTTCGAACTGCTATCGAAGATGCCGCTGGTCGCAGTCATGTCTTCAAATGTTCCATTCCCACGATTTCGAAATAGCCAACACGTCGCTCCGCGATAGGCTTCCGGCGTGCAGTATGATTTGTGTTTCCCATCTAAGCTGCAGAACACATCATGTTCAGGTGACCACTTGACGTAGTTGCAAACGAATAGGTCGAGGAGGCCATCGCGGTCGTAATCAAACCATAAGGCAGACGTGCTGAATCCCAGCCGGTCACCGAATCCACTCGATTTTGTGACATCGATGAAAGTCCCTTTCCCCGTATTTTTGAACAGGCGATTCTGCCCCACGCAGGTGACAAGAATGTCGGGGTATCCGTCATTGTTGTAGTCCCCGACTGCTACGCCCATCCCGTACATTTCAACATCGAGGCCGGCCGAGTGGGTGACATCGGTGAACGTACCATTGCGGTTGTTGCGATATAGATGAAGAGTGGTTCGGGATCGCGTGTGCCCGGGCCAATCCATGCTATTGATCAGGAGAATGTCTTGCCAACCGTCGCCGTCGTAGTCGAGGAATGCACACCCAGAGCCAAGGGTTTCCGGCAAGAACTTGCCTCCGTAAGCTCCGCTGTTATGCCGGAACTGAATTCCGGCCGATGCGGTAACGTCCACAAAACGAAATCCGAGAGGCGAGGACTGAGCAGCCGCCGCGGCAGAAAGGACTCTAGAAAGCGGAACTGCCGCGGACGCAATCCCTATTCTTCTTAGAAAAGAGCGGCGATTCAAGGCAGGTTCACCAATCCATGACGGATTGCATAGGTAACCAATTCCGCCGTCTTGTGAATTCCAAGTGCGTCCATGATATTGGCGCGATGCACTCCGACCGTATTAGGACTAAGTTCCAGCTCCGACGCAATTTCTTTGTTCGATTTGCCTGCGCAGATCATCTGAAGAATCTGCAGCTCACGAGTCGTGAGCCCGGTGTTGCGCTCACCTTTCAAGGTTTGTTGCCCTGACAATTGGGCATCAACGACGGTCTCGCCAGCTACGATGCGGCGAATCGCATCCCCAAGTTCCAGGTCCAAAGCATTTTTCAAAACGTATCCGCGCGCGCCAGCGTTAAGAGCTTGGCTTACCCACGTATCCTCGGCATGCATGCTCAACATCAACACCAAGGTATTAGGATGGCTTGCAAGGATTTTGCGAGTGGTTTCGAGACCGTTGATCCCAGGCAGCGCGCAATCCATAACAACAACCTGAGGACGCAGCTTACTTGCCTGCTGAATAGCTTCTTCCCCACTGCTTGCTTCTCCGGTAACCTCGATGTCGGCCTCATCTTCGAGAATGCGACGGAAGCCACGCCGGACCAGGCTGTGATCATCGACGAGAAGGACTGAAATTTTATGAGCCATGGGATTCTAAGTCTCTCTGGGAACTGTCAGTCGCACAAGCGTTCCGCCGGATGACGGTTGCAAAAATTCAACCTTGCCACCTAACAACTCAGCCCGCTCCCGGATGGCAACCAATCCAATTCCCGGCTTAGCTGGCTGGGGCACAAAACCCGAACCATGATCTTCGACTTCCACTTGCAAACTGTCCACCTGAAAATACAGCCGAACCCAGGCTTCCTTCCTGCCCGAATGACGGATGACATTATTCAATGCCTCCTGGACGACGCGATACACGTGAATCGCGGAGCGTCCATCCACTCGAAACGGAGTTCCAATCTTTTCATAGTTCAGGTCGATTTCCGACTGCTTTCTCACGGTCGGAAGATACCAATCAAGAGTGGCTTCTAATCCAACTTCATCGAGCATCACGGGATGTAGTGCCTGCGATAGACTGCGAACTTTATTCAGTGTTGTTTGGGCGATCTCACGCACTTCGAGTAACTCCTCGCGAAGTTTGGAATCCTCCGGCAGCTGATTTCTTGCCCGGCCAAGCATTAATCCCATTGCGGTCAGGATCTGCCCGAACTCATCGTGCAATTCCCGGGAAATGTAGCGTAACGTAGATTCTTGAGTGGAGATTAGTTTCTGAGCGAGATCGCTCCGCTGTTCTGATAGTGCGCCAACTCGAGCAAATAAGCGGCGATTTGAGCGGATCACGTAGAAACTTGTAAACAGGATAGCCGCCAAGGTCGCGGTCAAAAACAAGTAGACCTGGCGCTGAACACGATCATAGATTTCTTTTATGCGCGCTCCTGCCTGCTCCTCGCTCTCGTTGTTTTGCACCAGCAAGCGTGCCACTGCGGTGCTTAGAGCCGCTTGCCTGGCTTGCAATGAAAGCCGAATCTGGGCGCGTGCTTCTTTGTCTTGGCCTTCTCGAGCCAACGCAAAGATGCGATCCGCTGCATCCCAGAATTGCGCCAGCCTGCTGCCTAGGTATTCTTCCTGTTCAGCCGTGCGGCTCGCCGCTGCGTATTGTTCTTCCTGGCGGATGGCATCGTCGAGATCGGTGCGCATGCGCTGAAATTGTGCCGACCACGCTGTGAGTGGATAAGGCTCATCGTTGTCGAGCATGTCGCGCATGGCGAGCGCCAACGAATTCAATTCATTTTGAACTCGCAAAAGCTGGAGGGAATCTTTGCGGTTGCGGTCGGCCAGGTTGTTCTGCAACTCGCGCAAACCATTGATCTGCCGACTTATGTACCACGAATATGCAACTACACCAACGAGAGTAACAATCAGTCCTACCAAGAGACCTGATGTTGGGGACCGGGACGAAGAGAGCTGCACGTGGCAAGAATATAACGAGGTTGGCCCAATTTCCAATGAGCTCACGATTTCTAATTAGCGAGCATTGTTGTACTCTTCCAGAGCCTATGAACAACTCGCAACGACACTTTGATCTGAAGGCTTCCGCAAAACAGACCATGCTCGAACATGGCTTCGAACCTGACTTTTCATCGCAGGTGCAAGAGCAACTGGCACAGCTCACGAAGAACCCTCCACGTACAGCGCAGAGCGCTGATATTCGTGATTTGCGGAATCTGCTCTGGTCGTCTATCGACAACGATACGTCTCGGGATCTCGATCAGGTCGAAGTTGCAGAGCAATTGCCCGATGGTCGAACCAAGATCATGATTGGCATTGCGGACGTCGATGCGTTCGTTCCTAAAGCTTCAGCCATTGATGATCATGCAGCCAAACAGACGACCAGCGTTTACACTGGCGTACAAATCTTCCCCATGTTGCCGGAACAACTCTCAACCGGCACGACCTCCTTGCTTCCGGATGTCGATCGGCTATGTGTTGTGATCGAGTTCGTAGTTGACGGTGAAGGTCAAGTCAGCGGAAGCACTCTGTGTCGCGCAATCGTTCGCAACAAAGCACAACTGACCTACAACGCCATAGGTGCGTGGTTGGAAGGCACGGGGCCAGCTCCGGACAAAGTGGCAGCGTCCGTCGAATTGCAATCGCAGCTCAAGCTCCAGGATCAAATTGCACAGACTTTGAAGCGCGAGCGCTACCGGCGTGGCGCGCTGAATATTGAGACGACTGAAGTCCATCCTGTAATTGTCAAGGATCAGATCGTCGATCTCGCAAGACAGCAGAAGAATCGCGCAACGGATTTAATCGAAGATTTCATGATCGCAGCTAATGGCGTAGTGGCGCGAACGCTTCAGCAAAAAAATGTTTCTTCGATCCGTCGGATTGTAAAGACACCTAAGCGCTGGGACCGCATTGTCGAATTGGCGGCACAGTCAGGCGGGCATCTTCCCGTAGATCCTGATTCGAAAGCGCTGAGCGATTTTATGACGGAGCGCAAGGCCGCCGACCCCGATCACTTCGCTGATCTCTCATTGGCAATTATCAAGTTAATGGGACCGGGTGAGTACGTACTTGAACGCCCAGGAGACCCTGAGCAAGGACACTTCGGGTTGGCAGTGCAGGATTACACGCATTCCACTGCACCGAACCGTCGATTTGCCGATCTCGTGACCCAAAGACTGATCAAAGCCGTACTCGCGAAGCAGCCGGCCCTGTATGGAGATTCCGAGCTCGCCTCCATAGCTAACAATTGCACTCTAAAGGAGGACGCCGCGCGAAAAGTCGAGCGCGAGATGGCGAAACGAATTGCTGCGATTGCAATGAGCAACAAAATCGGCCAGACATTCGATGCCATTGTTACAGGTGTGACTCCGAAGGGAACCTTTGTTCGCGTGCTGCAGCCTCACGCCGAAGGATTACTAGCAGAGGGCCAACAAGGAGTCGATGTCGGCGACAAGCTTCAAGTAAAGCTAATTAGCACGAATGTGGCGCGCGGATTTATTGATTTTGCGCGAGCCTAAGCACCTACACCCGCGCCAGATGTAGAGCAAACCACTGTTTCTGGTCGAACCAGGTCTTTTCCAGCGAGAACCCTGACGCGCTCAACATCTCATTCACTATCGGCATCGTGTATTTGTAGCTGTTCTCGGTGTGAATACGCTCTCCCGCCTTAAATTTCACCGCTAATTGAATCAGCTTCAAGTCGACGGTTTGAGCTTGAATACTTTCCAGATGCATTTCCATTCGCGATGCAGACGCATTCCAACAGGCGATATGGCGGAACGCATCCAGATCAAAATTCGCGCCCAGCTCCCGATTCAACCTGCTTAAGATATTCTTATTGAATTCCGCTGTCACTCCTTGGGCATCATCGTAAGCAGGCACCAGGATTTCCGGACTCTTCACCAGATCCGTTCCCAGCAACAAAGCGTCTCCGGATGCAAGCTCGTTGCGAACGCTTTCCAGCATCTCGACGGCAGCCGGAGGATCGAAATTACCGATGCTGGAGCCGAGATACAATACCAATCGCCGTCCGGGGATACTGCGTAAAAAATCGAACCCTTCACTGAAATCAACCACCATGGGACGAACAAAACTCTGAGGCACTTCCGCCCTCACTCGATCTCTAGCTTCCCTGACCGCCACTCGTGAAATATCGACCGGCACATAATCGACGCGCATTTGGCGCGCGGCCACAGCCTTCAAGAGCGTACAAGTCTTTGCCGCCGTGCCTGCTCCTAACTCGACAATGGCAAGACCAGTGCCTGCAGATCTAGCAATCTCCGCAGAGTGCTCTTGCAGGATTTCAAGCTCCGTACGCGTTGGATAGTACTCAGGCAATTCAGTAATTGCCTCAAAAAGCTCCGATCCCCGGGCATCGTAAAACAGTTTGGTCGGCAACGTTTTTGGAGAGCTGGTCAACCCACGCTCCACGTCGACTGCATACTGCGGTACCGCGATTATTTCGCGTGCGATCATTTAGCCAACCTTATCCCCGAAAATTGCCAGCGCACATGCGGCGGAAAGAAATTACGATAAGTCGCGCGAATGTGGCTGGCGGGAGTTACGCAAGAACCGCCTCGTAAAACAAACTGATTACACATGAATTTGCCGTTATACTCGCCCACTGCACCGGCAGCTGCCTGGAACCCCGGATATCCCGTATATGGACTCGCTGTCCACTCCCACACATCGCCAAACGCTTGCTGAAAGCCCTCTCCGGTAGCGGCTTGTGGATGAAAGACTTCGTCCTCGAGCAAAGTACCTCTCGAGGGAGCGCGCACAGCCGCAACTTCCCACTCGGCTTCCGTTGGAAGTCGAGCACCAGCCCAGTGCGCGTAAGCGTCAGCTTCGTAATAGCTGATGTGACAGACTGGTTCGGCGAGATCAACCGGCTTCATTCCCTCATTCGCGAACTGCCACCAGGTGTTGTCGTCGTGCTTATCCCAATAAAACGGCGATCCCCAACCCTGGGCACAGACCTGATCCCAACCATCGGAAAGCCATAGTTCTGGACGCCGATACCCGTTGTCGGACATGAATTCCAGATACTCCCCGTTAGTCACCGCTCGCGACGCGATCTGAAATGGCCTAAGCAGAACCTCATGGCGGGGCCCTTCATTGTCAAATGCAAAATCAGAACCGGCGTGACCGATGGAGTGAATGCCGCCTTCGATATCAATCCAGCTCAAGGGAGTTGCAGGTTTGACTTCTCCGCTGCTCGCGAGAACATCGGGACGCAGTGGAGCAAACCAGAGCGCGTGTTTGATGTCCGTCATGATCAGCTCCTGGTGCTGCTGCTCATGGTTCAATCCAATTTCCAACAGCGCCAGCGCTTTAGCATCGAGTTCATCAATGTTGGCGAGTACGGCCGCGTCGACGTGTGCTCTATACTCGTGAACTTCCTCCAAAGAAGGCCGAGACATCAAGCCGCGTGAACTACGGTTCGGGTGGGCACCAAGCTGTTTGTAATAAGAATTTAGGAGGTACTTGAAGCGTGAGTCGAAGGATTGATAACCGGGCACATTCGATTCGAGAATGAAGGTTTCAAAAAACCAGGTTGTATGTGCCAAATGCCATTTCGTCGGACTCGCGTCCGGCATGGACTGCAGCATTTGATCCTCGGCCGACAAATGGGCCGTAAGCCGCAAGGAAAGATTCCGAATCTCGGCAAACTGCTCTCCGACAGCAGCCGCGCTTAAGCCAGGTTTTGATATTTGCACAAGACTCGCGGACATGTTTGGCTCCTGGCGTTCTAACGCCTAGTTGCTCTTTTCTTGGATGAAACCCACCCGGCAATCGTGCCGTTGGACCGTATATCGATGCTGCAAACGGAGTTGCCGTTGCAATGTCTTGCCAACCATGCGTTTTCCGGGTTCAGGACCAAGGTTCAAGACCAATTAGATTCGCAACGTCTCCGCGGGTTACTTTCTATCCAGCCCAGGGCGACACCGTCAGACAGGAGAACGGAAGTGCTTGCAATCATGGTACCTACGTAAGCACCATTCACAGTCTTTTAACCTCTCCTTCACAGACCGGCAATGCTTGCATGCTAATAAACGTTCATGCCGCATTCTGGGTCGCTTGCCGTACCGAACACCACGGGCTCGTCTGGCAAACCTCCTGACCTGTTTCCGTTCAAAGGCTGGGCAGATCGACTGCTGCCTATGCAGCGAATTCGCGAATTGTATAGCGATGCCCAGCAGCCAGTAAATCGTTCCTTGCTGGAAAACCTCTTGTCGCAGATGGAGGTGGAATATCAGGTGAGTGATGCGGATCTGGCGCGCATTCCGGTCAGCGGCCCTCTCCTTGTGGTTTCCAATCACCCTTTTGGAGTTCTCGACGGCATCATCTTGGGAGTCCTGCTGCAATCAATCCGGCCAGACGTCAAGATCCTGACGAACTCGCTGCTGGCCGGGATCCCGCAATTGCACCAGCACTGTCTCTTTGTCGATCCGTTCGGGGGCCGCGAGGCTGTTGTAAGAAACCGCAAGTCACTGAAAAATGCGGTGGACTGGTTACGGGGCGGCGGGATGGTAGCCATGTTTCCCGCAGGCGAGGTCTCTCATCTGCAGCTGCAGAATATGCAGATTGAGGATCCGGAGTGGCCTGCCAGCGTCTCCCGCTTGATCCGGCTCAGCGACAGTCCGGTACTCCCCGTTTACTTCTGTGGCCGCAACGGCGCCACCTTTCAAACCCTCGGACTCATCCATCCGCGCTTGCGAACCGCGTGGCTGCTGAATGAATTTCTACAGCAGAAAGGCAAGAAAGTGGAGGTTCGCATCGGCAGCATCGTTTCCAAAGATAGTACGGAGCTGATAGGGGATGACGAAAAAGTCGCCCGCTACTTACGCTGGCGAACCTATCTCTTGGCTCAGCGTGGGCGGTCGCAGTCGCAAATTCAATTCGTATTTCGCTCGGTTCTTCCTGCGAAGGCACCCGAAACGATTGCCACCGAGACTCCGCGGGAATTTCTGCAACAGGAGCTCGAAAAATTACCTGCTACCCGATGCCTTGAAGAAAACCGCGAGTTCCGCGTCTATTTAGCTGAATCACAGGAAATTCCAAATACAATCCAGGAACTAGGCCGTCTGCGCGAAATTACCTTTCGATCAGCAGGAGAAGGCACCGGCAACTCGCGCGATCTCGATTCGTTCGATAAGACTTACCGCCACCTAGTGCTATGGAGTAAGACCAAGCAGGAAATTGTTGGATCCTATCGCTTGGGCCTCACTCAAGAAATCCTTCCGCGCCTGGGTATCGATGGTCTATACACCAGCACCTTATTCAAATACGATCCAAGGTTTTTCGAAGCGCTGGGTCCTGCGCTGGAACTGGGCAGGTCATTCATCCGGGTCGAGTACCAACGTCAGTACACGCCGCTGCTGATCATGTGGAAAGGGATTGGACGATACCTCGTCTCCATCCCACAAGCTCCGGTTCTGTTTGGAGCCGTAAGCATCAGCCGCCGCTATCATCGGACGTCGAGGGACTTGATCTTCCGTTTCTTTCATTCGCGCGAACGACAAAACGAATTCGCGGACTTGATTAAGCCACGGCGGCCGTTCCGCTCTGGGTGGATTCAGCCAAGAGATCAAGCGGAAAGTTGCAGAATGCTGCAGAATCTGGAACAGCTCACCGATCCAATCTCCGATATCGAGAGTGATGGTAAGGGCGTCCCTATCCTGCTGAGGCAATATGCAAAGCTGGGTGGAAGACTGCTAAGCTTTAACGTAGACCGAAATTTCTCCAATGTGCTCGATGGCTTGGTGGTAGTAGATTTGCGCAATTCCGATCCGGCCGTGCTCGGACGCTACATGGGAAAAGAAGGATTGCGGCAATTCCGCCAGTACCACGGTCTTGCCACCGGTGAATAGATGAAGCGAACCATGTCGCGGAAAACCGTTTCGCCGAAACCCACTTCTCGTCAACCAGAGTCCACAAAGGAGCTGACGGATCTCATTCGGCAGGCATGCCTTGTCGCCAAAGACGCATCCACGAATGCCGGCGAGTTCATTGAAAATTCATCAAAGATGGCCTTCCTCGCGGTGAAAGACTGCGAAAAGGAACTTGACCGAATTGAACGTCAAGTGGACGAGAAAATTACCAGTGCCATCACCGAAGTCACAGAGCCAGAAGCCCGCGAATTATTGGCTTGCCTGAAGTTCATCACGGATCTGGAGCGCATTGGCGATCTGACCTGGTCCGCGACGAAGCGCTTGCAAGCCGTTACTCCTAAAATCCTTCCAGACGACAAACGTGACCTCAAGACTATGGCGGAAACTTTGCAGACCATGCTCGAGCGCATTCACGAGGGATTTGTTGATCGGGAGGTCGAGCCTGCAAATTGGGTTCTTCAGACTGACTCCCAAATCGATAGAGCTTGCCAAACTATGTTCCGTCGCCATTTGGAAGCTACCGACCGGCGACCGCGCGAATACAGTACGAATCTTCTATTAATGGCACAGGCTTTTGAACGAGCAGGCGATCACGCCAAGAATTTAGCCGAGGAAGTCCTTCATTTGGTCGAAGGCAAAAGCGTCCGCCACGAAGTTAAGCGACGTCAGGCCAAGGAATAGACGGTTGGACTAAGGTGCACATCTCAGAATTAACGATCGACTTTCCACGAGCAGCCGCCGAAGGAGCGTCGATTCAATCCTGTTAGCTGAAGGTGAGGTTGGGGCTTAGCAGAGTTTCTGCAAACGCGTATCACAGCAGTTCACGGGCTTCTCGAAGTAAGCGTCCAGTCGTTCTTCAACGGTTTGTAACAAACAGAGTGCCGAAAGACAAACGCCATGACCAAGAACTCGCCAAAGGAGGACTGCCGGAAGAAGTATAGCCAATAACGCAGACAGCCAAAGAATCGTCATATACTTACCTTCATCTTCTTCGGCCAGTACCAAATAGTTTATAGTCGCGAAGGTTAAAACATTATTAAATTACCGTAAAAATCGAGAGCACCAGGAACCTGAGTTCCTCTCAGCATGCCACAAACGTGACCGCTCAAACTTATGTCACAGGTCGGTGCCAACCTTGCCGACAGATCCCCTATGTACTGTACGAACCTCTCCATCCAGCAACTTCGCGATCTAATAACCTCGATAACAGATAACATTGACTCGCAAGAGAGGCCTAGATGACCCAAACCCTGCTTTCGACAATTCTGCTTTCGCCGAGCATTAGCTTACCAACCGATGTCCAAACCAACTTCCTCATGCTTCTCCGCTGGATTCACTTCCTGGCCGGCATTACTTGGCTAGGATTGCTCTATTTCTTCAATCTGGTAAATGTGCCCCTCATGAAGGAGTTGGACGCACCCACGAAGGGCAAGGTCTTCCCTGCGCTCATGTCACGAGCCTTGTGGTGGTTCCGCATGGCTGCAGTCGTTACCGTATTGGCAGGGCTGGCCTATTGGGGATCCATCGTCGGCTCTGATGCCCACAACGCGGGTGCCAGCGTCGGCACGGCAATGGCGAGCTTCTTCATCATTTGGACAGCGGTCTGGGGAATTCTTTATGCGTTATTGGTACCCGGCAAAGGCATCCTCGATAAAGGCGCCGGTACTGGCGGTTCTGGTCGCCATCGTCGTGATTGCCGCCTCATGGCTCTTCCTGGACCTCAACAATCACGGATGGGAGAGCAATCGCATGCTGGCAATAGGAATAGGAGGAGGCATCGGCTGGGTAATGCTGCTCAACGTGTGGGGAGTGATCTGGAGAATCCAGAAGCGAATGATCCAGTGGACCAAAGAAAGTGCCGAGAGTGGGAAACCAATGCCAGAGAAGGCAAAGAGTATGGCAAGAATGGCATTCCTGTCGTCAAGGATTAATGCGTACCTGTCGATCCCACTGTTGTTCTTCATGGGAGCAGCCAGCCACTACCCCATGTTCGGAAGGTAGGTGTTCGATGTTAATACCAAAAAGAAGGGAGCCGGAAATCCGGCTCCCTGTGCAGTCGAATCAATTTTAATTAGAAGGTGAACTTCGCCTCCAGACGGATAGTACGAGACAGCTGGTAGTAAACCGGAGTTTTGTACGCACTGTTCAGAGCGGCCGAAATCCCCCGAGCTTTAAAGTTATTAAGCTGGTCCTGTACATTATATGGTCGCTCAGCGGCTGCGTAGAATGAGGTACCATCGACGATTCGGCATTGGGTTGTAAATGCGCAAGTTGAGTCGCTGCTATTCAGAGCAATATACTGGTTCGTTACGGCTAACGAAGTTATATCAGCGTTGTATGCAGTTACCGCACGCTGGTTCAATAGATTGCCAAAAGTTGCGCCAAAGCTAACAACTTTAGTCTCGCTGATTTTGTAGTTCTGCATGAATTGCATATCAGTTTGGGTATACCACGGCGTGCGGAAGACGTGCGGGTTGCCAACCGTGATAAATCCGGTTGTCGGATCCTGATTAACATCCACAAACTTCCCACGATCCCACGCCTGAACCGCCCATTGGCCATTTCCGGCACCCACATCCAAGTAGCTGGTCACGGGTGACCCCTGATAGACATACTGGAAAATACCAATATCGGAGCTTGATTTGCGAGAGAACTTGCTCCATGGCATATCGTAATACGCATAGCCTTTAAAGGTATTCGGGCGATCCGTCGGCAGCGGCCCACTGGAAGAGCCGCCAAACGAGTTCCACTGAAAGTAGGGCTCGTCAAAGGCGCGGCTGTTGTTTGGTGAACTGCGACCGCCTTGTTGGCCATCCGAAATATCCGAACTAGTCAGGCCCGTATAGTTACCACGTAGGCTGCTGTAGGTATAAGAAAACATTCCATAAAGGCCCTTGCTGCTGCTTTTGTTGAGCCGGAATTCCACACCATCATAGCTACGTGCGGCTGGAATAAGGGTCTGCTGCGGGCAAAGTACTCCTGCACACGCAGGAGGGGGAGTGTTATAGAGGAAATTATAGAAGCTGTTGAAAGTCCTTTCGGCGCCTTGACCAGGGTTACCGATGACGAAAGTCTCATTGCCGCCGGTGCCTCGTTGAAAAATCGAAGAATCCTCAATCGCATGATCCAGACGACGACGATCCCATCGTGTTTCAAATGCCAAGGTTTTGCTGATCTGATAATCAACACCGAATACACTTTCGTGTTGACTATAGGGTTTGAGCCCAGGTGTGACTCCAGTAGAGGTGAGGCTGCAAGTCGAGCAGGAGGTTGGGAAGGTGCGATTATTAATGTTCTCGATGAACGTCAATCCCGCCGGCGTTGAGCCGCCCGCCCAATTTGCCCCCGTCGTCGTATCCGTCGGTGAGGAACCAACGCAATAGCGACCCGCGCTGTTCAAGGCAGGCTTGATTACACTGAGATCAGAAGTATCCAAAGTATATGTGCAGTTATTCCAGTACTGGCCGCCAAACGAACTGATAGCCACATTCAGCTTCATGATGTCAAAAAACTTTCCATAGCTGCCAAAGACCTTCATCCGACCATCCTTAAAGACATCCCAAGCAGCGCCAATACGGGGCGCGACTTTGTCGCCCCAACTAAAGCTAATGGGATTGCTGCCAAGCCCAGCGTTTGAACTGGCTGGCAGGTATTCCTTGTCAAACCGAACACCAAGATTGAGGGTAATCCCGTGGCCGATTGTCCAAGCGTCTTGCGCAAATAAGCCGTGATTGAAACTGGTCACCGTTCCGCCGGTTCCGAAATCAAAAACAGTGGCGGTGCCATATAAGCCGTGCACAATCGTGGGTTTCCGTTCTTATCGTATATTTGATAGGCAGCGGCGCGCAATTGGAAATGCCCGATGTGCTCAGAGGACTATAAGAAGCCTGCCTGTGCCCGGCAAACATTTGAACATACGGTTCATTGTAGCTCTGCAAAATATCGTTTTTCAGGCGGTTAAGTTGGTAACCAAACTTAAAGTTGTGGGTTCCCTTCCAGCCGCTCTTGAACCAGGCGAGATCTGCATCATATTGAATTGCCTGATTAGCATTTCTGGTTGTATAAGTGGGGCTGAAAGCGTCGTTAGCGAAAAGATTTACCGTGCTGAAGCGAGGCTGGTAGGGGATTGCCCGCGTGATCGTTTAGCGGGAGTGCCAGGATCATGCCGTTATTCTGCCAAATAAAGAGAGTGTTATTTGTGGGGTAACCGAAGTCGTGATAGTTCTCAAAGTAGTACCCGAACCTTGTTGTAGCTACCAAGTGCGGAGTAAGCGTAACGTCCGCTCCTACATTCGTCGTAACGTTAGGAGCTGTGTAGCCAACGCTATGCGCGAACGCGGACGCAGGCGTTCCGCTGGTGAAGACATCCGTTAGTTGGCGTGGCTGCGCCAAAGCAGCCTGTATCAGTATTGTAGAAACCATTTGTGGAGTCGGAACGCGGCAGATTTACTCCGGTCTCAGCGCTGATATTGATAGAGCCATGAACCGAAGACACGAATTTTATTGGTGACACTGGCATCAATGCGCGCGGTCGTGTAGTAGGTCTGGGTGTTACGACTAAACGGCAGAATTCCGCCATTTGTCGGGCCATAATTGACCTTGCGCTCTATGTCATTCCATCCGGATTGGCGGCAACGAAGAAGAAAATGCGGTCTTTCATAATCGGCCCGCCAAAGGTAAATCCAGGAAAAACGTCGCTCGTCTTTGCGGCCGAACCGGTTGGTAATTCTGAGAGGCGGCGTCTATATATCCGTTGGTGTTGTTGTTGATGCCACGTTGGGGAGTGTGCCCCCTGGAGCGGTCAGAGAGGACGTTGGATCTTACGGGAATAAGCCTGCGGCCCGCCATCCAGGCGTCATTCTCGAACTGCATGAACAGCGAACCATGATAGCCATTGCTGCCTTTCTTCATGACGACGTTCACGACCCCACCCAATGCGCCACCATGCTCAGCTTCAACCCCTGAGCTCTTGATCTGTACTTCCTGAATGAAGTCAAAAGGAACGTTGGTATGAGAGTACCCGCCGATCAGATTGGCCGTTTCCTGACCTTCTACGAGGTAAGAGTTCTCTGCGTCGGAACCGCCTGCCACAGAGAAGCCATGATCGCTTCCGTTTGTGGTGCTGCCTGGAGCGTTACCGCCGGTTCCGTTAGATCCGACGTTATTCCCTTCTAGCGGCTCGTTTCGAGCCGAAGGCGCGAACTGAATTACTGATTGGAAAGAGCGTCCATGCGGGACGTCCTGAATCACATCTGAGGTGACATTCGTCTGGGTGGTCTCGGTGGTGACATCAATCGCGGGAGCCGCGCCACTCACTTCCACAACTGTCTCATTTCCACCGACTTCAAGCGCAAAATCAACCGACGGAAGATGGCCGACTTCAATGATCAAACCTTCACGCTTGATAGTCCTGAATCCCTTTGCGGTTACGGTAACAACATAGGAACCTGGAGGAAGGTTTGCGAAGCGGTAGTAGCCGCTCTTATCCGTGTCTGCCGTTTTTTCGCCGGTAAGTGAAGTACCGACAACAACCACGTGCGCCTGGGCAACAACAGCGCCAGAAGGATCTTTTACGTGTACCTTGCAAGCCACCGGTGGTTTCTTGGGCGAACATGCTGGCCGTGAACACCAGAAGCGCACACATCTGCATTACTACGGGAAGTAGACGGCGAGTCCTTGCGATGAAGTGCTCCCCAGTGCATGTCGACACAAATGTCCTCAAACCGGAAATGGCCAGATTCATATGTTTCTCCTCAGAAACTTTGAAAAATGCTTTTGAAAAGCTGAGACCTGAGACCAAACCAACGCAAAACCACATGGAACTGATCGTGACTATCGACTACTGAAGCAACTCACATTCCAAAAGTAACGTACTCTTGTTGGTCGTCCTTTATCTACTACTTACGATAATTTGTAAAGGAAATTTCGCTACACCTTCAACTTTTGTATGTAAATACAAAGTTTTCTGTACGCCTGATATATGAAATAATGTAGAAAATTAGGGCTTACTTTGTATTTCAAATCGAGGATTTACCTTCGTGGTCTCTACGAATTCGATCAGCAGGCATTCTTTGAGGCACATGAAACTCTCGAAGACGTGTGGCGGGATGCTTCCGGCCGTGACAAAGCATTTTTGCAAGCCTTGATTCAGACCGCAGTTGCCTTCCATCACTTCACTCAAGGAAACGTGATTGGCGCGGCTTCCCTACTGGCCAAGTCAGTCCAAACTCTGGCGAAGTATCCGGATCTTTTCGGCGGAATTGACGTTGCGGCTTTGCGTCAATCGCTTGCCGAGTGGCAACAGGCCTTGGCTCGCGGCTTAGCGCCACCTAGGTTTCCGAAACTTCAGCCTCTTCGATAGAGCACAACCGAGCGAACCGACCGCTGAAAGCGCCTGTTAGAATCACTCTTTCGATGACCAACCCTTCTCTCACGCGCGCGAAATCTAGTGATTCTAAGCTCGACGCCGTCCCGTTACTCGACCTTCATCGCCAGTACGAAACCATTCGAGAGGAAGTCTTATCGGCAGTGGAACGCGTATGCGCCTCGCAGCATTTTGTTCTGGGCAAAGAGGTTGAATTGCTGGAAAACGAACTCGCGGCTTTCACCGGAGCAGCCGCGGCGGTGGGATGCGCCTCCGGAACCGACGCGCTCTGGCTGGCTCTGGTTGCAGCCGGTGTGAAGCCTGGGGATGCTGTCATTACCACTACGTTCAGTTTCTTCGCTTCCGCCAGTGCTATCGTGCGGGCTGGTGCCCGGCCGATCTTCGTCGATGTCGATCCGCAGACCCTGAATATCGATGTCAAGCAAGCAGAGACTATTTTCAAGGAAAGACGTGACTACAAGATTCGTGCGATTTTGCCTGTCCATCTCTTCGGGCAGTGCGCGGACATGGATTCCCTGCAACAAATCGCGGACGAATTCAAGCTGCCGATAATCGAAGACGCGGCGCAAGCTATTGGCGCATCTTGGCGAAATCGACAGGCAGGATCGCTGGGCGTTGCTGCAGCCTTTAGTTTCTATCCGACAAAGAATCTCAGTGCCTATGGCGATGCTGGCTTAGTGACTACCACCAATCCCGAGATGGCCGAGCACATGCGCCGCCTGCGCAATCACGGAAGTCCGCGCCGCTATTTGCATGAAGAAATGGGATGGAACTCCCGTCTGGATGCGATCCAAGCGGCCATCTTACGCGTGAAATTGCCGCACATCGAGAAGTGGAACGAGCAGCGCCGTAATCATGCGAACACTTACGACAAGCTGCTGGCGCAAGCGGGACTCACGTCGAAAGGCGAATTGCCAATCAAACCAGTTCAAACGTCTTCACAGGCTCATCACGTCTTTCATCAGTATGTAATTCGGGCTAACCGCCGCGATGACCTTCGAAAATTCCTCACCGAGAGAAATATAGGAACCGAGATTTATTATCCAATTCCTCTGCACCTTCAACCTTGCTTCGCCTACTTGGGATATCTGGAAGGAGACCTGCCCGAATCCGAACAAGCAGCGCAGGAAGTACTGGCATTGCCCATGTTTCCGGAATTAAGAGAAGAAGAACAGAAGTGGGTCGTGGAGAGTATCGCGGAATTTTATTCTTAGTTTCTGTCTTTGGTCGTACGTCGTTGGTCGTTGGCTTCCGAAGATTAAATACTGCTGCTTGCCTAACAACTTAAAACGTTAACGCGAGCCTCGTCTTCTTCCGCCCTACCGGCACTTTCTTTCTGTTCTCCCGGCGCCAGGACTCTCCGTACAATCGGAGTATTCATTTTGTATTTGCGCTCCGTAATATTCCCGCTCTCATCTTTCACTCGCAGCACGAACACGGGCAAGTTCCCTTCTTTATCGAAGTTTTCCTGCGACACTGTCACTGGCAAAATGCCGTTCAGTCCATGCTCCCTGTAGGCAGTCTCGTAGCGATGCTTTCTCACATTCCAGGTAAAAACGCGAACTTGATTGTAGTCAAAGGGCATGCCGTCCTTAGGCTCGGTCATTAATACGAGATACTGCGAGACCTTTTTGTCACCATCACTCACTTGATTGAGTACAAAAAATGCAACTAAGCGTTGTCCCTCGGCATATTGCGCAATTTCGAGCGGGACATCGAGGTCAATCATGCGCGCCAGCACCCATCCCACGTTCCCGGTAGGGATCGCGAATGAGCCACCAGTCTTCCAGAATTGGCGCGACGGTTTTTGGAGGCTCGCCCCCCTTGCCGGCAATCGCCCGCGCAGGTGCGGCAGAAGGATTCTTCTCGGCTGTAGCCCGCTTCAACACAGAAACCTTGGACCCGGAATTAAGTTGAAAAAGATGCTCGGTCTCACGTCCCGGTTCGAGATGAAGATTGGTATCGTTACGCGTGGACCCAGTGGCCTGGACTGGTTCGTTCTGTGATTGCTTGAGAAGAGCCTGAAACCCATCGTAAACTGCCTGGCTCACCAGATAGCGCTGCTCGATCCAGCCTTCCGTCCCGTTCGTCGTACGGACCCGCACAAAACGTTTCTCGCGCTCCAATACCTCCAGGCGTTCGCCATTCTTCACAACTCCGGTCTTCAGATATACAGCAGCAACGTGGTCCCGTAAGATCGCTTGCGGGGCGGAAACGTAGGCGATCTCCTGCGCGCGGCCACGACCCTTGCCGCAAGCAACCGAGACCACCAGCAAACTGCATGCAAGCAGCATCAGCAGGAATGAAGAGAGAAAACGTAGGAGGGCAAGTCTCACGGAATTAATTGACAATGATCAATTAACAATATAGCGCAGCCTGCGGCTCTCAAATTCCGAACGCGACTCAAGCGGATACCTCTGGTCAACATGAGGTTTGAACTACATCTCAGATAGCTTCTTGACTTGCGCGTGACGGCATTTCGGCAAATGTGCGAGCTTAACTGAATATTCGTCAATAAAAATTACTTTCGTCTATGCAGTATCAACATCGCTCTGACATTCACCTTGACAACTTCGGCTGAACCAAATAACTTCGCCTTTCAGCGAGCCAGAGTGGGAGATTGTTTCCCATCTGACGGGGGTCCTCTACTCGCTGCTTCCCTGCATTATTCGGGCCAAGATGTTCGGGCCATGCACCAGATTTGAATCTAAGCCGCTCACCATTACGGAGTTGGTCTGCACTCGTATGCAGTGTGGAGCAGAGGTCGTCCAGGAGGACGAGTGAATGAGTAATGCCGTCATTGTTGTCTCTTTTTCGAAAGATGTGTTGCCATTATTCCGGTCCAATGACATTGAACAAATGAACGCGTACGGAGTACTTCTGAACAAATATGAGTGGCTCTCGAAACCTGCCAATGCCCGGCTCGTCTATGCATACCTGAGCGGACAACGGCGTCCGAGAATGCCGTTAGGCGGACCATACTGGAGCGATGAACAAGTCAACTTATTTCTGCAATGGATGAACGGAGGATATCAACCATGAAAATCAGGCTCCAGACTTCAGGCACTGGGCTCCAGGCTGCATGGCTCAACATGCTGCCAAATAAAAGTTTTTTGGTGATCCTAGAGCCTAAAGCCCGAAGCCTAGAGCCTTTCTCAGTCTCCGAAACAAATTCCGATGGCTCTCGCTGTACGTGCCAGTTCTCCGTCTGGATTAACGGCCTTCATCATGCCAATAGCGTCTGCAATCTGCACGGCTTCGATACGCTCGCTGCGCAGGCACACCATTTTTCCAAAATCGCGCTTTGCCACCAGTTCCACTGCCGCCACTCCAAACCGCGTGGCCAAAATGCGATCGAAGGGCGTCGGTGAACCACCACGCTGGATATGTCCCAACACGCTGATGCGGACCTCTTTGTTTGCTCCTGCGGAAATTGCATTTCCGATCAGATTGCTGATCGCGCTGGCCCGCCGATTCTCCTTCAGCTCGGGCGGCAGTTGCGCCCCTTCCGCTATTACAATCACGGTGAATCGCTTGCCAAAACTTTCGCGCTGAGCCACGTGCTCGCAAATCTTTTCAATGGTGAATGGAATTTCCGGGATCAGAATTACATGGGCACCGCCAGCAATGCCAGCGCCGATGGCGATCCATCCCGCATCCCGTCCCATGACTTCGACGATCATGATGCGATGATGCGCTTCTGCCGTGGTGTGGATTTTGTCAATCGCGTCCGTTGCCGTTTGCAGCGCAGTATCAAAGCCGAACGTGACTTCAGTAGCTGAAAGATCGTTGTCGATGGTCTTCGGGACACCAACCAGATTCATACCCTTGGCTGCCAAGTCGAGCGCAATTTTTTGCGAGCCATCGCCACCAATGGTGATGACCGCATCGATGCCCAGTTTGCGGGAGTTTGTAATCACTTCATCTGAAATGTCGCGAGTGACTTCGACCCCATTCTCGATTGTTTTGTAATGAAAAGGATTGCCACGATTCGTGGTCCCGAGAATCGTGCCACCACGAGGCAAAATACCGCTGACGTCTTTAAGGGTCAGTTCGCGCGATTTTTCTGGCCAGATCAAGCCATCAAAGCCGTCCGGAATGCCAATCACTTTCCAGTTGTATTTCAGGATGGCGGCTTTGACCGCCGCGCGAATGACGGCGTTGAGTCCAGGCGCGTCACCGCCGCCGGTACAGATGCCAATGCATCGGATATCGGACATAGTGAATTAGATTTCGGTGTTAAGAATTCAGAGTGCCACCTGATAATACCGTGGCACCCCGGAAGGATGGCAAATTACCAATTGGCGTAGCCGCATTAGTGGATCGTCAAATTCGTACTACCAGAGATGCCCGTCGTAGGATCGGTAGCAGTCACGGTAATCGTTCCTAGACCGACGCTCGCCGTCGTCGTCGTGAGAAGACCAGAGCTGTCAATACTCACTCCTGTCGCAGTGGACGGACTGAAAGTCCAATTCACGGAGTCCGTAATGATTACTGGCTGACCATTCGCTGTACCGGTGGCAACAAAAGTCTCATTGTTCCCAGCGTTAATTGTCTGATTTGTAGGAGCGATCGTGATCGCAGTCAAATTTGCGATAGTCACCGTAATGGTAGCCGTCCCAGTCTGAGTACCCGATGCCCCGGTTATCGTTGAGGTTCCCGGCGAAACTCCTGTTACCAATCCCGTCGAGCTGTTCACGGTAGCAACAGACTGGGTAGCGCTGCTCCAGAAGATACCACTGGTCAAAGTTTTGGTGGAACCATCGTTATAAGTTCCAGTCGCGGTCATCTGCACCGTCTTGCTTTGTTGAATAGTTGCGGTCGGGCCAACCGTAATTCCGGTCAATGTCGGGTTCACGAAAAACCCAGTGCAGCCCACTCCGGCAGCAAGCAGCAACAGAGTGGTGGCGATGGCGAAAATCTGGAGTTTGCGCGTACTCGGCATAGTCAGAAAGCCCCTTGGCAACATCGCCCTCGCGGGGCGTAATTTAAGAATCGGCGCACAAGAATTGTAGCAGAGAAGCCGCTCCGGTAAGCACGTACATGTACCTTCGGATCAGCCAAAAACCGCAAGAATTCCTGCGTCCGAAGCTAAGAACGAAGCAGCGTGGCAGGCTTGCATGTCAATTTTTGTATTGGATCGCGAAGACGGCAGCATGGCGGACGGGCGGGGACGCCCGTCGCTACATTGAAATCATTTGCAATTACCAATGACATCGGTTTTAACCGGCGATCCTCACGAATTTTTCGTCCGCTGATCGCCGTATCTGTCGAATTGCCTCTGGTAATGCATCGATCAGATCCGTCGCGATCAGGGATTGCTCGCCCATCTTCTCGCACGCTACATCTCCGGCAAGTCCGTGCAGATGGACTGCCGCGATGACGGCTTCGAAAACGTGCTGCGGATTCTGAGCAATTAATCCAGCTGTGATCCCGGTCAGAACATCGCCAGTGCCACCTGTCGCCATTCCGGGATTGCCAGTTGTGTTTACCCAGACTTCGCCGTCCGGTTTTGCGATCAGCGTGCGATGGCCCTTTAAAACGACGATCAACTCATGTTCGCGACGCAAAACTTCGGGCAGTCTTTATGCGATCACGTTGCACTTCGGCGATGGAGCATCCCACGAGCCGCGCCATCTCGCCCGGATGCGGCGTAATCACCAGCGACTTCCCCTTGCCATTTAACTCCGTTGCACGATCTTCGAAAGCGTTAAGCCCGTCGGCGTCCAGAACGATAGGCTTACTCGATTCAATTACCAACTTTCGCACCAACTCAGAAGTCTCGGAATTGCGAGAGATACCAGGTCCAATAGCAAGCACGGTCATTTTCTCGGCAAGTTTTCCCAGATGTTTATAGCTGCCGCATAGAAATGGTGCCTTCATCGGTCTCCTCCAGCGGCTCAGTCATGAGCTCGGGATGGAACCCGGCCACGGTTGAAAGCACAGACTTCGCCGTCGCTACAGTGGACAAGCCTGCCCCAGAGCGAAGTGTTGCAATGCCCGCCATGACCGCAGCTCCTGCCTTACCGAGAGATCCTCCAACAACGAGCACATGCCCGTAATTTCCTTTATTCGAATCCACAGGGCGAGGCGTGAACAGATGCGCGATATCTTTCGCAGTAATCACATTCAGATTTAAAGAAGAAACAATAGCTTCGGGCGGAGAACCGATGGGAGCCACTACAATCCTCGAATGTGGGTGCCCCATCCTTGCGTTCTTTGCAAGGGTGGGACGCGATAATGCACTGAATACGTGAATGGGACGAGGCGCAGTGAAGGTAACAACAGCGTCAGCGTGCACCACGGGCTCACCCGGCTCGCTCGTCTTCACAAGACCAGCGTCAGCATCCGCTCCTGACGGAATGTCGACCCCAACAATCGGTCTCCCGCTGGAATTTAGTTCAGCTATCGCATCCGCGTAAATCCCGTTCACCGGTGGACGAAAACCCGTTCCTAAAATCGCGTCGATCAGCACTCCCGCTTCAAACACTCTCTGTGCTGCTTCATTTTTTAGTTCTTCTGCGAAGAGTGCGGTAACCACTTTCAGCGATAACAATTTGAACATCTCCGCCGCATCGCCGCGAAGTTCTGCGGGATCTGCAAGAAGAAGTACATCGCACTGTCCTGTTCCGGCGTCATGCAGCTTACGGGCAGCCACGAATCCGTCACCACCGTTGTTGCCTTTACCACAAATCACACCAATGGATTTACGCGGAGGAATAGTGCTGGAGCACAAATTCCGCGACTGCGCTCCCGGCATTCTCCATGAGAGTGAGGGATGGCACGCCAAAGCGCTCGCTGGTAACGCGATCAATCTCCCGCATCTCGGCAGCAGTGACAATCTTCATAAGAGCAGTCGTTGGTCTTTAGTCGTCGGTCGTTAGCCACTTTTTCTCTCTCAACTCTAAAACAAAAAGGCCCTCCGCGCTTTTGCGGAAGACCTTCTTAGTCGCTCGAATCACGTAGGGACAGCCGCGCGCGGCTGTCCGACCATGCTCAAACCTAAACCGATACCGGACTCCGAGGCTCCGGCTCTCTCGCCAAAGCCTGCACCTTACTGTGATGTCTGCCGTAAGTGAAGTACACGACAAGCCCAATCGCAAGCCAGATAATGAGCCGTGCCCAATTCACCCAGCCAAGTTTGTACATCATAAATCCATTGAACAGTATGCCCAATATCGGGACTGCCGGAACCCACGGAGTACGGAAGGGACGTGCCTGATCAGGATTTGTACGCCGCAAGATCATGACCGCTATGCAGACAATCACAAATGCCAGCAGCGTGCCGATGTTCACCATCTTTCCAATGTCATCAATCGGAGTCACGCTTCCTACTATTGCTGCAAGAATGCCAACCAAAATCGTGTTCTTCCAAGGCGTTCGCCACTTGGGATGAATGTCCGCAAAAAATTTCTTGGGAAGTAATCCATCATTCGCCATGGAGTAAAGCACGCGAGTCTGGCCCAGCATCATGACCAGCATCACGCTTGTGAGTCCGGCCAACGCGCCCAGAGTAATGATGTGCGACGCTCCGGATAATCCACGGTCAAGAAAGGCACGCGCAATCGGCGCTTCAATGTTGACCTCGCGCCAGGGAACCATGCCCGTAAGAACTGCGGCCACGAGAATATAGAGAGCCGTGCAGATCAGAAGCGAAGCTATGATGCCGATAGGTAAATCGCGTTGCGGATTCTTCGCCTCTTGCGCAGTGGTCGACACTGCGTCGAATCCGATGTAGGCAAAAAATATGTAAGCTGCACCTGTGCCTATCCCGGACAAACCGAATGGCGCAAAACTGTGCCAGTCTCCTCCCCAGTTGCTGGCACTCACGTAGCGGAAACCCAGCCCAATCACAAACAACACAACCGCAACTTTGATAACAACGATTGTCGAATTAAACCGTGCGCTTTCCTTAATGCCGACGGTAAGAATAGCCGTAATTACCAGCGCAATCACAAACGCCGGCAAATTCCAGCCAATCTCTCGTCCGAAAATCTGCGGTGCGTTTAACAACTCGTGCGCCTTTTGCAGAAGCTCGGGAGATTGTGCCGCCATGATGGCAGTAATTTTCGCTAGAAACGCCTGCGTTCCCGGTACCAGCGTCGGATCGGACGCTATGGCTATCTGCCTGGCTACAATATTTTCCGCAGCCCTTAAGCCTGTCCAATGATCGTAGGCCAACCACAGCGGCATGCGGACATGAAAAATTGCCAGCAGCTCAATGAAATGATTCGACCAGCCTGATGAAACCGTGCTCGCACCCATGGCATATTCCAAGGTCAAATCCCACCCAATGATCCACGCGAAAATTTCGCCAAGAGTCGCGTAGGCATAGGTATAAGCGCTCCCGGCGAGCGGGATCATCGCCGCAAATTCCGCATAGCAAAGCGCCGCAAACGCGCACCCCGTGCCCGAAAGCACAAAGGACAACATCAACGCTGGCCCGGCGTAGTGCGCTCCTAGCCCCGAGAGCACGAAGATACCCGCTCCAATGACCGCACCCACTCCGAGCGCCGTCAATTGAAACGGCCCCAGCGTGCGTTTCAGGCTATGCTCACCCGATTCTTTCGCTTCTTCCAGAAGCATCTTCAGTGGCTTAATAGCCAGCAGATTTGCCATGCGTTAGTTTCTCCTTAAAACCTCTCACCCGTTAGCTTGATCGGGCTGCATCTACAGCCGGCGCTCGCTTCGACCAGGCAAAGTACACCGGAATTCCTAGTAGCACAATGATCAATCCCGGCCATGTGAACTGGGGTTTATAGCGTAATAGCACAATATCAATGAACAATGCCATTGCAACATAGATGGCTGGCAGGACAGGGTACCCAAAAGCCCGATAAGGCCTTTCTGCGTTCGGACGTGTCCGCCTTAGCACGAACAATCCAATAATGGTCAAAATATAAAAAACCAGAATCGCGAACACAACGTAATCGAGCAACTGTCCATAACTGCCTGAAATACACAGGATGCAAGTCCAGACCATCTGCACCATGAGCGAAACTGCAGGGGTCTTATAAGTAGGATGCAGTTTGGCTACGTTCTTAAAGAACAATCCGTCTTTAGCCATTGCATAGTAGACGCGAGCGCCAGCGAGGATCATTCCATTACTGCAGCCAAAGCTGGATAGCATGATCGCGACAGCCATCAGCACTCCGCCTAAACTTCCAAACATCTGCGATAAGACCGCCGTCGCGACGCGGTCTTCGATGGCATACTTGATCCCACGTTCAAGAATTGTCGCGCCGTTAGAAATTCCATTTAGAGGAAGAACGTTAAGGTAAATAATGTTGCAACCGATGTAGAGTGCAATAACGACGCCTGTTCCCAATGCGAGGGAAAGTGGCAGGTTGCGGCTGGGATTCCTGACCTCACCAGCGGTAAACGTGACGTTATTCCAGGCGTCCGCTGAGAATAGCGATCCCACTTGGGCGACCGCCAATATGGTTAAAGTCCCAACCATCACGATAGGACCGCCAACACCAACCTGAACAGCGTGCTGGGCACTGAGTCCAGCATTATGCCAGAAGTTTCCGCTAAAATTCGCCGCCAGCGCTTGCGCATTACGACCAATAAACAAGCCGAGCAAGACCAGACCCAGCAACGCAGAGACTTTCGCCGTGGTGAATACATTCTGGATCAGCGCACCCGTCTTCACGCCAAAGATATTGATTATCGAAAGTGCAATCACCATTAAGACGGCAACCAGATTTTGTGTGCTTAAGCCGACATCCATGTTGCCCAATACCATGGGCCCAAGGTGCACCGCGGGTACTTTCCAGAAATGCAGAATCCAGTGGGAAGAAGAAATCGAAGGGAAAAATACACCGAGAAATTTTCCGAACGCTACAGCCACGGCAGCGATGGTACCGGTTTGGATCACCAGAAAAAGCGTCCAACCATAGAGAAACCCCCAGAGCGGACCCAGCGATTCGCGCAAATAAACATATTGGCCGCCCGCCCTTGGCATCATGGCGGCGAGTTCGCCATAGCTGAGCGCGCAAACGATTGTCATGAAACCGGCCACTAGCCACGCACCGAGCAGAAGCGCGGGAGAATCGACTTCACGGGAAATTTCGGCGGAGACAATAAAAATGCCAGACCCAATCATCGATCCCATTACCAGCATGGTGGCGCTGGTAAGGCCGAGACCTTTGACGAGCTCTTTATCCTGATGAGTGCTGCGTTCCCAATCGCTTGCAACAGCGATGGCGGAATCTCTGGTTTCAGTGCTCACGAAGCTCCTGGACTAGCGCGGCGCCGACACTCCTGCCTTCGACAACGGGCAGCACCGCATATGGCATCGACTCTACCTCAATATCCGGAAAAATTCCTCTGCTGATTTTCGAGGATCCTTTATCAAATCCGAAATCACGGCAACCGAGTCCGCTCCCGCCTCGATGACTGACTGGCAAGTTGCCCGCGTAATCCCGCCAATCGCAACCAACGGCTTGCGAGTCAGCGCTCGCGCCTGGCGAACTCCCTCTAGCCCGATTACCGGATCAGGCCTGTCTTTACTCAATGTCCCAAACACTGGGCCAATTGCGATGTAGTCGGCAGAAGTTTTGTCAGCCTCAATGACTTGTTCCGGATTGTGAGTGGATACACCCAGCCACAGTTGATCTCCTATTACCTTGCGAGCACCCGCAGGCGATAGATCGTCCTGGCCGAGGTGCACTCCGCCGAAATCTGCCGCTACACATAGATCTGCTCGATCATTCAGAATCAGTTTCGCAGAAGTACCAACGCAGCGTTTCAGCTCGCGGGCGTGCTCAAGGATTACGCGAGCATCGTCGTTTTTATTGCGATATTGGATGAGAGTAACGCCACCTGCGACAAGCTCTTCTGCCGTCGAGCACAAGGCATCGATCTCCGGAGAAACAGAGGCGTCCAAGATGGCGTACAACCGGGGAAGATAGATCATTCAGCGTTTACGAAGACACCCGGAAGCAAATACTCAGATCGCACGGACCTACCCTCCCGCCTTAGCGTTTTTGGCCAGGAAATGTTCGATGAATGTAGTGTTAAAGTTCCCAGCCCTGAAGTCCGGATCGGCCAAGATCCGCCGTTGTAGAGGGATCGTTGTATAGATCCCCTCGACAATGAACATCTCAAGCGCCCTGGACATGCGGGAAATAGCTTCTGTCCGGTCCTTGCCACGAACGATAAGCTTCGCAATCAGAGAATCGTAATAAGGAGGAATCGTGCCCTCTGCATATGCGGCCGTATCGACCCGGACTCCGGTTCCCCCAGGCGGATGAAACGCAGTAATCTTCCCCGCCGACGGCGTGAACTTCTCAGGATGTTCAGCGTTGATGCGGCATTCAATCGCATGGCCACGATGCACGATTGGACCTTGCAAGACGTTCTCCAGCCGCTCTCCCGCGGCTAGCAATATCTGGCTTTTCACTAGATCTACATCCGTAACCATCTCTGTCACCGGATGCTCGACCTGAATGCGGGTATTCATCTCGATGAAGTAAAGCTTGCGATCTTCATCCATCAGAAATTCGATCGTACCTGCATTCTGATATCCGATCTGAAGAGAGCGTTTTCGACAGCATCTGTCCGATTTCCTGACGCAACTCGGGCGTCACTTGCAGCGAGGGCGACTCCTCTAAAAGCTTCTGGTGACGCCTTTGAATGCTGCACTCGCGTTCTCCGAGGCTCACCACATTGCCATACTCATCGGCAAGAATCTGGAACTCGATGTGCCGAGGCCGCTCGATAAACTTCTCCATGTAAAGATCGCCGTTGCCGAAGGCTGAAGCGGCCTCGGACTGCGCGGCCTTGAACAGCGCGGGAAGTTCGGCCTCACTCCGGACAATGCGCATTCCGCGTCCCCCACCGCCTGCCGAAGCCTTGATAATCACAGGGAAACCAACCTGCTTCGCCCACTCTAAGGCTTCGCCATCACTCGCGAGAATTCCTTCTGACCCCGGCAAAATCGGCACGCCCGCCTTCTTCATGGCAGCGCGGGCTTTTTCCTTTTCTCCCATCAAACGAGTAACTTCCGGCGGAGGACCAATAAACTTGATGTTGCAAGTCTCAGTCACTTCGGCAAAGTTGGCGTTCTCGGCGAGCAGTCCGTAGCCAGGATGAATCGCGTCCACATTCGCGATCTCGGCCGCGCTAATCACCGCCGGAATATTGAGATAGCTCTGTGCAAGCTGAGGAGGACCAATGCAAATCGCCTCATCGGCGAACTTGACGTGCAGAGAATTCCGGTCAGCTTCGCTGTAGATTGCAACAGTGCGAATACCCAGCTCTTTGCAGGCGCAGATCACCCGCAAGGCAATCTCTCCCCGATTAGCAATTAAAATCTTTTTGAACATTTATGAAATAGCGCCAGCCAGCTCACACGTGATATTCACAAAAACGCGCGCCACAGAACAGGGCGCGCCCAAGTAATTCAGCTTCTTACTTTCGTGGCCGAATCGCAAATAAATCCTGGCCGTACTCGATCGGCTGGCCATTCGCAATCAGCTTTTTCACAACTTCCCCAGCGACATCGGACTCGATCTCGTTCATCAACTTCATGGCTTCGACAATGCATAGGACCTGTCCAAGCTCAACCACGTCTCCCGGCTTAACGAAGGGTGGCGACCCCGGCGACGGCGATTCGTAATAGGTACCGACAATGGGAGAATGCACCATGTGCAACGGTTCTTCTGGCGGGGGTACGGGCTCTTTGGAAACTGGGGTTGAAGGGGGAACCAAAGCCGAGGACGCAGCAAGCTCGGGTGCCGCTGGGGGAGCCGAATGCACCGCAAAATATCGCGCGTCTGAGGCGGTCGGCGCTGCGGTTTCGGCGCCACGCTTAATACGGACCTTCACATCGCCGCGTTCCAGTTCGAATTCGGCGATATCCTTCTCGATCAAGAACTCGATGAGCTCTTTTAGTTCTTTTTGATTCATTGTTTAGGGGTAATACTCTTCCAACTTCTCATGAGTCTTTCAAGAGACAAATAAGGCTGTGTGAGAGCGCTGGGCTGTCTCCGAATCCCGACGTAAGGGCATAAAGTTACAGGCTTAGGAGCTCCTTGGGAGTCGGTGTCAGTACTTCACACCCACTCTCAGTCACCACAATCATATCCTCAATCCGCACTCCAAATTTTCCGGGAAGATATACTCCCGGCTCGACTGTTATCACCATGCCAGCACGGAGAGTCTCGGTCTGGTTGGCTGCAATTCGAGGCGACTCGTGAATCTCCAATCCCACTCCGTGTCCAGTCGAATGGGTAAAATAAGCGCCTAATCCTCGCTTTTGCAATAACTTGCGAGCTGCGCTATCTACCTCGGCAACGCTTACTCCGTCCTTAACCGTCGCAATGGCTGCCAACTGCGCCTCAAGTACAGCCTCGTAAACCCTGCGCGCTTCCGCAGTCGGACGCCCCACATGCACCGTCCGGGTCATATCAGAACAGTAGCCCGTGAGTATAACACCGAAGTCGCAGACCACGAACCCTCGGGATGGGATCTCAGCCGCTGAAGCTACTCCGTGAGGCAAGGCTGAACGCTTGCCCGAGGCTATGATCGAAGGAAATGACATTCCTTCAACGCCTGCTAGGCGAGCGGCATATTCCAGCTCCGCCGCGACTTGTGTTTCTCGAGTCCCAGCCTGGATCGCTCTTACCACCACGTCGAATAATCTTGAACCGAGCAAGACGGCAGCACGCAGCAGCTCGATCTCGTCCTTGTCTTTCACCGCACGAATGTGCTCGACCAGCATAGATGTCGGTCGCATTTTGCAACCAGCGGGTAGTATTCCCGCCAATCGTCGGGCGGATGCAAGGCTCAAATGCTCCGCTTCGATTCCAAGTTTGACGCCGCTTGGTTGTCCCAATCCCAACTTGCTGCCATTTTTCGCGATCCATTCGGCTGCGCTCTGAAGCAGAGGAGTCCGCCTGACTACGATCTTGGCACCACGAACTTCCTCAGAAGCTTGTGAGCTATACCTTCCGTCAGTAAAGAAAACACTGGCGCCCGGCCAAATCAGAAGCGCGCCAGAGCTGCCAGTAAATCCGCACAGGTATCGAATATTCGGGAGATGAGTAACTAGAAGGGCGTCGAGGCGATGCTCGCCTACGGAGACTACCAACTTATTCTGGCGCTGTTTGTAATCCATCGGTCAAAACAGTGTAGTACGTGATGGACAGAGGCGTTCGACAGAGTGTCGTAGCAATAATAATTCAGAGAGGAGTTCCTAAAAACAGATGCGCCGGTCTGACAAGATTGTCAGATTCCGGCGTCCGTTTTACTTCTACCTCGATTGAATTGTTCGCGCTACCCTGTCTTTATGTCTCAATGATACGTGGTGTGATGAAGAAGATCAGCTCTTCACTCGATGTGCTGACCGTCGTGTGTTTGAACAAGTTACCCAACCAAGGGATATTCCCCAATAACGGAACTTGTGAAATCGCGATTGAGTTGTTGGTCTGAATAACCCCGCCGATCACGACCGTGCCGCCATCGGTAACCAGCACTTGCGTGGTGGCCTGCTGAGTTATTAGGCTTGGGTTGTTCAGCACTTCGTGACTATAGTCGGGAGTCGTGTTTTCGACGTCCACGTTCAGGAAGATGGTTTTCTCGGAGGTGATCTGCGGAATAACAGTCAGCCGCAGGAAGGCATCGATATAGGTTACAGTCGGAGGTCCACCCAACTGGGATTGGGTCGTGATGGGTACTCGGGTACCTTGTTTTACGATCGCCTGAATATTATTTTGGGTAACAACTCGCGGACGGGACAGAATCTTTACTAACCCACGTGATTCAGCCAAGGTTAGGACTGCATCGATCTGCACGTTGTTGCTGGCATTCACAAAGCTCAGGCCGCTCGTCGGACTTGTAACTCCAAGGTTCGAGAACAGGGGAATCTGTGTACCGGTGCTTGAACCGGAACCGCTACCGCCGACCGTAATGTAGCCAGGAGTAAGTCCGCCCACTGTAATCGGAGACGTTCCAACTGAACTGGCACCGCCGACAGCTGTGTGTCCATTACCCCAGCCAAAGCCAAGCTGTGTGCCAATGTCACGCGCAAAACTGCGAGTCGCTGCTACTACGCGCGCTTCGATCTCTACCTCTTGCGTCTTGCGATCCAACTGGGTGAGCAATCGGTCGAGACCAGGCATAACGGCGGGGATATCGGAAATTATAAGTGCATTCGTCCGATCATCCGAAATCACATCGCCGCGCTGGCTAAGAAACTTTTTCACTGTCGGCACAACATCTTTTGAGTGTGCGTAGCCAAGAAAACGGGTGATTGTAACTTTGTCGACGGCGAGAGCTTCCGCTTCCCGAGCCTTTCGACGGTCATCAGCTTCTGACTTCAGTGTTTCGAGTGTTGCAATGCGCAGGACGTTGCCGTCGAGCTGGCGGTCAAGATCATTGTTCTTGAGAACAATATCCAGTGCCTGATCCCACGGTACGTCATCGAGGACGATTGTCAGATTTCCCTTCACATTCGGATCAAGCACAACGTTCAAGCCGCTGATCTCATGAATCAAGCGGAAGAAATCTTTCAGATCTACGTCTTTCAGGTTTACCGAGATCGGCTCGCCTGTATATTTTGGGACCCATCGTCGCTGGTTGCTGCGCTGATTGCGCCTTCTGCTCGGCAGCCATATTCACTGCGGGTTGAAATGCCGGCGCTGCGCCCGACGACGCAGCTTGCGGCTGCATTGCAGCGCTAGTTGGCGGTAAGAAGTTGCCTTCTGGCTTCTCGACAAATTTGGAAGCGGCATTGATAGCTCTTACGGGCTGGGTGGTCACGCTAACCGGAGTCTCGGAAGCACTCTTCGGCTTAAAAGTGGGTTCAACGAAGATCAGATTATTCGCGCTGGCCGTCGGGATATTGCGGTCGGAAGTACTTTCGCTTGGAGCTTTCGTAACTGGACTTGACCTAATGTGAGAAGCCTTTATCACAGCTGCTTGAAGCGCGGCTTTGCTATCGGCTACGACCTTCCCCGCAACGCTGACCGAAGTGACGGTGGCTGAGTTGACCGCCGGCGCGTCGTGCTTCGCAGGTTCGATCGATTGCGCCGTTCTCTCCGAGATAGCGCCAGCGTGCAACTTGATCAATACTTTGTTGTCCGCACCGGGTACGAGTTCATATTTGCAGGCGTGCATCAGGTCGATCACAACACGACTCGTCGGAGCGGCCTTTCCATCGCTTCCGATGCGAAGATCCTTCACTCCATCGCTGCCCACATCAATATGGTTCAGCGAAGTCGCGATAGCCGTATTTGGGAGATCAACGACAAGACGCGCCGGCGAATCCAGCGTAGTCAATTGAGGAGTGACAACACCGCGAGCAGTGATTTCGACAGTAATTCCATCATCCCCGCGCAGCACGCTTACTTTCTGCAGCACGGCATGCTTGGTCAAGTCCGTGCTCGTGCTCTGAGTCTCGGCCGCTGCGATCAGGACCAATAACAACAGCGGTAAACCACCCAGCAATTGCTTTCGCATTTCAATTCTCCCCGGTGTGCGCTTGGCGCGCCCCATAACTCTTTTAAAATGACTTCTCACCATGTCCTTCATAAATCACTCTTGTTGCTAAGAATCTTCGATCCTCAGTTGCAGCAAGCGTCACGTTCGCGAGCTACACGACGGGCGCGGTAATTTTCTTTGTGACTTCTCGCGTAAGCGATTTTCCTATCTTGTCTTGGACAGTCTCGTTAAAAACAATGGAATCCCCGGTGATCCGGACCACATATCCGTTGAATACGGGATCGTTCTCGTGGAGAAAGTAGGCTTTATCCAAGGCATTTGTAACTACGGCGATCATTCCGGTCTCCGATTTCACCACGCCCTTGAGAGCGATCTGATCGATGGCCAGGCAGCGCTTTCCATTACTGCAGCCTGACCCACCGGTACTTCGGCTAACCACGGGACTCAAAAATGGATCGCGCCTCCCCGTTAAGCTGATCTGCTTTTTGGGTACATCCTTTTTTGCATCCAGAGGATTCTTTGTGTCTTCGACCGCAACCGCTGGCTGCGACTTCGCGGCTTTCGCATCGCCAGCTACAGCTTGAGGCGAAACCGCTTTGCCAGGCTTGGCTGTCTTGGCTTGAGCTGTCTTGCTCTGAACAGTTTTGGCTTCCGCAGCCTTGGGTTTGGCAATTTTGGTTTCTGGAATCTTGGGAGTGGCCTTGGCAGTATTCGTCGTCGAGGACGAAATTGCATTACCACTATTGCTCGCTCCAGCTTTCGAAGGGCCGCTTGCTACGGCTGGCTTACTGGCCACAGGAACCATGTTGGCCGCCGTGCCAGTCGCCTTGACCGAGCTCGGACTCGGCTTAGCGGATGTTCGCTGAACCCCCGGCAAAGCAGCATTCAAATCCGCGCCTTTTTGCTGCTCCACCGTGTTCAACTTAGCCCGCGTGCTCTCGATCACGTTGGGCGTCTGGGCTACAGCATTCCTAGCGATGCTCAAAACAACAATTCCAATCGTCAGTGTTAGCTTCATTGAACCCTACCTTTGGCCGCAACCACTGTGGCCGGAGCTACATCGTGACTAAAAAATGTCGTCGCCATACACGTGGCCACGATGCTCTCATTCGGCGCATATTGGTACGTGTGCTTGGTCTTTGCGTCGCTGCCCCGCTTAGTATTCGCCACCAGTAAATTGGAAACATTCACGATTCGTTCCAGCTTGCTTACGCGATCGAAGAAGTCAAGGACTCCGTAGTAAGGCCCATCCAGTTCCATCTCGAAAGGAACTTCTGAATAAAACTCTTTCGAGGCAACCGCCTTCGCTGTGTATCGACGAATCTCGACGCCGGCTTTGGCAGCTTCGCCATCCATCATGGTGATGAAGCCATCTACTTCCTTTTCGTCAGGAACAATCTTGCGTTCAATCTCTAACTGTTGTTTCAAGCTGGCGACCTGCCGTTCGATCTCGGCCAGTTTTGGCCGGTATGCCTCAAGCTCGGCATTTTCTTTTACCTTCGCCTGCAAAGTCACTTGTGCGGCATCGTTGGCAGTCCTTTGACTCTTGAACACGGTAAAAAATAAGCCAGCAGTTACTAATATGCCTGCCAGCAACAGAGCGCCCCATTGCTTGAGACCCGATATTTCGCTTAAATTTCCCATATGCTCCTGCCTTAGGATGTCGCCTTCTCGCAGGTCAATGTGAACTGGAAAGCCTGCAGATCTTTTACCTGGTCGTCCTGGAAAGTCTCTTTGATTTCGATATTTTTGAAGTAGCCGGTCTTCTGCAAATTTTGTATCAGGTTGGCCACCGCGTTCGCGCTCAGTGCCGTGCCTTCAATATCGATGCTCGGTCCCTGGTCTTTCATAGTGCTGAGCCAGACCGCTTCGGTCGTATTGATGGTGTCCCCGATTGTGTTCAGTAAATTAACTGGGCCGGCTTGACCCGCACGAAGCTGGTCAATAACATCCACCCGCCGCTTGTAGTTATCGGCTTGACGTTGCCGCTCCAGGTAGCGCGCTTTCACATCGGCCAGTTCCCGAGTCTTAAGTTCCGCGCGCTGAATTTGGATCGCGATGCTTTTGCTCTGGTTGTCGAGCTGATGCCAGTAGTAGTAGTTTCCAGCTCCCACCAGAGCCAGAACGATTACCAGCTTTAGCATCGGAGAAATTGGGTCGCCCATCTCCATCATTGCTGGAGCGGCTACGCTTGACCGTTTCCCTTTTGCCTTCGGTGTTCCGAGTAAGTTGATTCGGATCATAAGCTTTCAAAACTCCTTAGTGCCAGACCCACCGCAACTGCCAACTGGCCTGCATTCTTCTCGATCAACTCCGCTCCCGGGCCATCTACTGGCGGGGCAATCTTTTGAAATGGATTGAATATCTCGACCGGTAAAGAAAACTCTTGTCGCAGCGCCTCAACCAATCCCGGAACTTTCGAAGATCCGCCCGCCAAATAAATTTTCTCGATGTGCTCGCCTGCAGCACTAGCGCGGAAGAAGTCGAACGTCTTCTGAATTTCGAGAACAATAATTTCTGTCACTTGCTGCAGAATTGGCGTCTTTGCGTCTTCGCTGACCGTACCTACTTTGTTTCCAAGCTTCAGCGACTCTGCATCATCAAAACTCAGATCTAATTCCTTCTGAAGCGAATCCGTATACTGGTGCCCGCCCACGCTGACGTCGCGCGGGAACAACGGCGTCGTACCCTTCACGATGTTGATATTCATTACGCTCGCGCCCAGGTTCAAGAGCGCCACCACCTGCCCTGGTGCGGGTTCGTAGTTGTACTCGTAACAGTTCTGTAGCGCGAGAGCATCGATGTCCACAATAGCCGGAGCCTTGCCGGACATCGAGAGTACGTTGGTGTAATTCAGAATCTTGTCCTTCTTGACGGCGACGAGCAAAACATCCATCTGCGGGTTACCGGCGTCCTCGGAAAGGATCTGGTAATCGAGGTTCACGTCCGCCAGATCAAAAGGGATGTGCTGAGCGGCTTCTTTCTGGATCGTCTCAGCCAATTCCTGATCGCTCATGGAAGGCAAAGAGATTTTCTTGACGATGACCGAGTGCCCACTGACCGCCGTGGCCACGCTTCTCGTCTTGATCTGGGTCTCGGCAAATAGCTTCGAAATTGCGCTCGAAACCGTACCCGAATCCACAATCATGGAATCAACGACAATGTCTGGAGCCAGTGGTTCCAGCCCCAAATGGGTTACTTCAATTCCGTTGCGGCCCTTTTTCAACTCGACCGCCTTAATGCTCGACGACCCCACATCCAGACCAACAATCGACTTCGATCCCAATCCAAACATGTGCCCGCCTTTTACAGTTGCCCGGCAGCTTTGGCAGCCGCCTTCGGTTTATTGCTTTTCGCTTCCACCTGACTCGACTTCTCTTCCATCCATTCGTCCAGCTTCGATTTCTTGAAGCGCCAACGATTGCCCAGTTTGAAAGCAGGAATCTTTTGTTCGCCTACATACTTGTAAAGCGTGTCCGGGCTCACTCCCAGGTACTGCGAAGCCTGGCGAATATTCATCACTTCTCGTGAGTCGGCCATAATTCCAGTCCTCTTCAGCCCTGCTGTCGTCCGCTAAGACCCTGCGTTCCGATTTCTTGGTGCAATTCGCAGTGATCGAAACAGCACAAACCACTCTCGAAAAGCCTGTTCGAGTGATTTAGGTGTGCTGAGCATATATCAGCCCCGAATGACGGGAGGTCAAAGCGTATTTCCGTGTTTTGCTGGGTTTCTCAGGGCTTTCTTGGAAAGACAACTGACATGAGTTGCACTAGTGATCTATATATTGTAGCTAGGCTGATATTTAGTTCTACTAATGGTATTCACTCAAAGCAGCCTCGTCACGTCACCTGAGAACCATAACTAAAGTACTAACGGCAGTACCAAAGTTGTTGTACGCGCGGATAGTCGCGTTGCGTTTCAACCTCTTACGCGAGCCCTGCTATCAGGGAGCTCCAGTTTCCGTCCAAGTAATCAGAGAGCAACTTCCGTATTCCAGAGCGATGGCACTCATTCCTATGAACAGCCTCGCAACTTACCTTACGGGTACAATGTTACAAATCATGCGCGCCACGATGGACCTTTTCGGACAGATTTTCCGCAACCTGTGGGGACACAAACTGCGTTCGTTCCTCACTATGTTCGGCATCGCGTGGGGCGTCGGATCGCTACTGTTATTGGTGGGTCTGGGCGAAGGGTTCCGTTCCGGGAACAAACGCGAAATGGCCGAATACGGAAAAGACATCATGTTCATATTTCCCGGGCGCGCTCCCGTGGTTGAAGGAAGAATGAACTCGGCCAGAAACTATCTACTTACTTATCAAGACTTTCTGGACATCTACAAGGAAGCACCGCATGTCCGTAATGCGTCGCCTGTCCTCTCTCGAAATGATGTGCATGCTGTCAGTGAGTTCGCGAATGCCAATGGTGAAATTATCGGAGTCGAGCCTCAGTTCAGTGACATCCGCTTTCTTCCGCTGAAGGAAGGACGATGGCTTAACCCGCTAGACGAAACCCAGAAGCGCAGTGTGATCGTGCTAGGGGATGAACTAACTAAGAATTTGTTTCCCGGCAGGCCTGCCGTTGGGGCAAGTATCCTACTTAATGGAATTAGATTTGAGGTTATTGGCAGCGTCCGCCGCGTAGGACGTGGCGATGACAATTCAACGAACATGCGTGGCTATATTCCTTATCAAGTCATGGCCACCGACTTCCCGCTCAAAGGCGAGAACCATCAGAACTCCATCTCCTTTATCAACTATCAGCCCCGCGTAACTGGCGAGCACTTACTGGCACAGGAGGAGGTTCGCAGGATAATCGCCCGGAATCACGCCTTCGACTATCGCGATGTCAACGCGTTTGAAGGCTGGGACACGATTCAGCAATCGAAAATGGTAGGTACCATCTTCGATGCCATGAACTCGTTCTTAGGAGCGGTCGGTCTGGTAACCCTCGCTTTGGGCGCAATTGGTGTTATTAACATCATGCTTGTAGCCGTGAGCGAACGTACTCGCGAAATCGGGCTGCGTAAAGCTCTCGGCGCAACGAATCGCAGCATCTTGTTCCAATTTTTCCTGGAAGGAATCATTCTCACTCTTTTCAGTGGACTCATTGGCATGGGAGCCGCGGGATTTTTGATGATGCTTATGGGCACGGTGCAAGGGCCCGGTGGATTCGATCCCCCTAAGTTGGTCCCGATGACTGCCATTCTCGCCATAGCGAGCTTAACCGTGGCCGGAGTGATTGCCGGAATCTACCCCGCACGGAAAGCCGCCATGCTTCCTCCTGTTGAAGCCCTGCGACAAGAGTAATCTTAGAAAAGATTTCAGGAGTACCGATGTTTCGCGATTTGTTTCATGAAGCCTATGGCGCCATGCGCTACAACCGGCGCCGCACCGCGCTCACCATGCTCGGCATGGCTTGGGGCATTGCCACTGTGGTCATGCTTCTGGCTTACGGAGACGGCTTCGGCCAGGCCTGCGCAAACATCTTCGCAAACTTCGGCACCAAACTGATGATTTTGGTGCCTGGCCGCACCTCGATGCAGGCTGGCGGTCAGAAAGCCGGGGTTCAGGTCCGCTTTACGATGGATGATGTGGATACTCTTACTACCAACCTTCCCCAAATCACACACATCACTCCCGAGGTTAGCAAGCAGGCCAACATTCAATATGAAACGCGGACGTTTAACTGGACGGTCAGCGGAAATTATCCCAATGTTCTTTCCGTTCGTGCACTCAAACTTGGACAAGGCCGTTTTTACAACGCGCAGGATGAGATACAGCATGCGCGGGTTGCGGTCATCGGTTCCGAAGCAAAGGAGAAGCTGTTCTCCGGACGAAACGCTTTGGGCGAGTACATTCGCTTGGACGGCCTCAGCTTCGAAGTCGTCGGTATCCTGCAAGCAAAAATGCAGGAAGGTGACGATGATATCAACCGTGTTACTTTTATCCCTTTCACCACGATGAGCGATCTCAAAGATACGCACTATCTCGACTCGATATGGTTTAACTATGAGACGCCCGAGTACGAGAGGCTCGAACAGTCAGCGCGTGATGTTATGGCAGGGCAACATAAATTCAGCCAGACGGATCGCCGTGCCATGCGTGTGTTCAATCTCATGACCCAGGTCCACCAATTCGAGATCATCACTCTTGGTTTAAAAATTCTGCTTGGATTTATTGGAACATTGACGCTTGGCATTGGCGGAGTCGGCCTGATGAACATCATGCTCGTATCAGTGACGCAGCGCACCCGAGAGATTGGAGTAGAAAAAGCACTGGGAGCCCGTAAGCGGCATATCCTGGTGCAATTTTTAGCAGAAGCCCTTGCCATCACATTTGTCGGCGGAGTGCTGGGAATAGTTCTTGCTTACGCGGTTGCTCTTTCGGTGGGAAGGCTGACCCTCTACAGCGCGTTCGCGAAAAATGCAGCAGCCGGAGACATCCGCCTGATCATTGCTCCAGGCACACTGGTTGTGGCTACGTTGATCCTGGGAGCGGTAGGATTAATAAGTGGAATGGTGCCAGCCATTCGTGCATCTCGCCTCGATCCCATCGAAGCGCTGCGTTATGAGTAGGTTCTGGATTACCTCCAGCATGTGTTTAGAGTCTCTGTTTTCTAACCGATAAATACATTCTCGATGCGATAATCTTGTTTCTTCTTTTCTAAAATCCCGGAGGAAGCATTGCGCTATTTAGACAGTCTTCAACCTCTCGCACTTTTCGTTCTACGTTTGGTGCTCGGGGTCATTATGATCGGTCATGGTTACTCCAAAGTTTTTGGCGGCATCCATCATCATGTGCAGATGGTCAGTAGCCTGGGACTTCCCGGCTGGATGGCCTATCTGTCAGCCGCTGCGGAATTCTTCGGCGGCATTCTTGTAATCCTCGGGCTTCTCACTCGTTGTGCAGCGTTGGCAATTACTATCAATTTGACAGTTGCGATTGTGAAGGTGCACTGGCACAACGGTCTGCTCGGCAACGGTGGTTATCAGTTCCCGCTTGCGCTCGCGTCTATTGCGTTCGCATTGATCTTTCTTGGGGCGGGGCCAATAGCGCTCGAAGCTCTACGCGGCGGGGTGGGAAGCGGACGGGCAAGAAAGTAAAAAGGCCCGGATCTCCCGGGCCTCAACCGTACGAACGCTATCTTAATACCGTCTTCCACCCGAGGCGATGACATCGTTAGGGACGTTCTGCGGAATATTATTCCGGGATTTCAAATCCTCCATCCGTTCTTCCATGCTGTGCATTTGTTCGCGATTGTTGCTTTCCCTATATTCCTGCCATCGCGAATAGTAACTATTGAAGTCGCGCTGCGCTTCAGGAGACAGCCGTCCTTGCCAACGATCACCGCCGTTATCGCGGTCGCGGTCATGGTCGCCATCACGATCGTGATCGCGATCCCGATCACGGTCTCTGTCGCCATATCCGCCATTGGACGCAACGCGTTCAAAGGGCACGTCGCCCGGAATACCGTTCCGCGCCATTACTTCGCGCATGCGCTCTTCCATGCTGCGCTCCTGATCACGGTTGTTAGTTTGTCGATATTGGATCCAGCGAGAGTAATAGCTGTCAAACTTGCTTTGATCTTCTGGCGACAACCGATGTCCCTGCGCAAATCCTGGCATTGCAAATGCCAGCAGCAAAGCTGCAACTCCAAGAAACTTTTTCATAACGTCCTCCTGTTCAAATAACGAGGTAACAAAGCTAGTAAATTCCTTCGTGGCGAAACTATGAATCCGAACGAAGCGGGAAGGTTGGCCTGAGTAGCGGAGAAAAATCCTGTAGTCGCTACTAGGAACAAAAAAAGGGACCGGCAAGCCGGCCCCTCTGTCATGTTCCTGACAAACTTTTCCTTATTATCTTCCTTGCGAAGCGATTACATCATAAGGCACATCTCGAGGAATGTTGTAATGTGACATTAGATCTTCCATGCGGCCTTCCATGCTTCTAACTTGATCCCAATCGCGCCGTTGCCGGTACTCGAGCCACCGCGAATAGTAGCTGTCAAACCGGCCCTGATCGTCCGGGGATAATTGCCTGCTCCAGCGAACCCAGCCATGCCAATCCATATTTGAAACTAGTCGCCAGTACGGTGTACCCGCCGGGATATGGTTGCGAGCCATCACATCATTCATACGGCGTTCCATGCTATCGATCTGGTCGCGGTCATGATTCTGGCGGTATTGCTGCCAGCGCGAGAAGTAACTGTCGAACTTGCGCTGATCGTCCCCCTGTAAGCGCCCGCGCCAGTTATCGTAACCTCGATCAGCATCGCGGTCGCGATCTCTGTCGTGTTCGTGATCTCGGTCGCGGTCCTGGTCACGATCTCTATCGCGATCATGATCGCCGTCATGATGGTCTCGATCATGATTTTCATGATCATCACCACGGAATCCTTGGCCGCTCGATGCGACTCGTTCGTAGGGAACTTCACGAGGAATCCCGTAACGCGCATAGAGGTCGAACATCCGGCCTTCCATGCTGTTCATTTGATCGCGATTATTTGTTTGCCGGTATTGCTGCCACCGCGAGTAATAGCTATCGAATCTGCCCTGATCTTCCGGCGAAAGACGATGCTCCTGGGCAAACACAGGCGCGGTGAATATGAGAAGCAAAGCTGCGATTCCAAGAAGCTTTTTCATGGACCCTCCCCAAGCTGCTCCAAGAGTCTAAAGCCTGGGAGGTACGACTGAGACAAAGTTAGGCAGTTACGAAGGATGTTCCAGTATTAGAAATTGGCCGAGGACTTTCAGTGAGACAAGCGGTCAACTGTGAACTGATACCTGAAGAGCCGATAGCTGATACTCAATATTCAGCTAGCTCTTTCATTGCTCTGAAAAGATCGGCCGCTTGCGGAAGAATCGCGTCCTCCAAGAGAGGCTGATAAGCGATCCAGGTATCCTTCGCGGCAATCCGCCGCACTGGTGCATCCAGGTGCTCGAATAGCCGGTCGGCAATTCTTGCGGCAATCTCAGCCCCATAGCCCCAGCTGAGAGTATCTTCGTATGCCACGATCGCTCGATTTGTCTTTTTCACCGAAGCCGCGATCGTCTCCCAGTCAAAGGGATTCAGCGTGCGCAGGTCAATCAATTCGACCTTGACTCCATGTTCGCGTTCCAGTTTCTGTGCCGCTTGCAGAGCGCGAGGCACAACCGCTCCATAGGTAATAACAGTGAGATCCGTTCCCGGCTGCACAACTTTAGCTTTGCCGAACGGAATCATGTAGTCCGGTCCCGGATCCGCCGCTCTCCCGTAGGTCTCGCGATACAGACGTTTGTGTTCGAGAAACAACACCGGATCATCGCAACGAATCGCAGTGCGCAGCAATCCGGCGGCGTCGAGCGCATTCGAGGGGAAAACCACTCGCAATCCGGGAATGTGAGTGAACGTGCTCTCGCCGCATTGGGAGTGATAAATCGCGCCGCCTGTAAGATACCCGCCGATTGCCACGCGAATTACGCAAGGAGCTGAAAATGCATTGTTTGAGCGCCACCGAATTGTCGGCAATTCATTCCGCAGTTGCATCATCGCCGGCCAGATGTAATCGAAGAACTGAATCTCCACGACTGGCTTGAGTCCGCGCACTGCCATTCCCGTAGCGCGACCCACAATATTCGCTTCCGCCAATGGAGAATTGAAGACTCGATCCGATCCGAACTCGCACTGCAACCCAGAAGTTAGTTTGAAGACTCCACCCTTACCTTTGACCATCTTCTGCGTCAGATATTGTTCACGGCTGCAGTCGGCGACATCTTCTCCAAACATCACGATGCGTTCATCACGCCGCATCTCATCGCGTAGCGTTGAGTTGATCAGATCAGCCATCGTTTTCGGGGCGTTCTTTTTTCCATCGCCGGCAGCAGCTTCTTGTTTCGCAGCTGCTACTTGAGTATCGAAAGCCGAGGAAGTCGGATCAAGATTCGGGGAATATAAGAATTGCTCAACCGTGTCGGGAGTCGGAAATGGAGCCTGCAAAGCCCGGTCCACAGCGATCTGCAGGTCATCATCAACTTGTTTTTCGAGACCTGTAATTCCCTTCTCGTCGAGAATGCCCTCGCGAATAAGAAACATCTGCATTCGTGAAATCGGATCGCGAGCCGCATCCCGCTGTCGTTCCGCATCTGGCCGATACAAACGTTCATCATCAGAGAGCGAATGCGAATAGGGTCGAATCACGTGCGCGTGGATGAATGCCGGACCATTTCCCGAACGGCAATGCGCAGCGGCGCGCACGAAGGCAGCATAGCTCGCGACCGGATCAGTTCCGTCTATCTCTTCAAAATGAAAATTCGGAAATCCGGAAACCAAGCGTGAAATATTTCCGCCCGCAGTCTGTACCTCGACAGGAACAGAAATAGCGTAGCCGTTGTCTTCGACCAGGAATATGATCGGCAGCCGATTATTCGAGGAAGTATTCAGCGCCTCCCAGAATTCGCCTTCGCTCGTAGTGCCATCACCGAGCGACGTGCATGTCACCTCATCACCGTGAAAGGTTACGTCCTTGAACTGGCGATAATCGCCCTCAGCCTTATGAGCCGCATTGGGATGCGCGGATAGATAACGAGCGACCTCGGCGGATCCCACGGCATGCAGAATTTGACTGCCCGTAGGAGATGAACCCGTAACCACATTCAGCTTTTTATATCCCCAGTGCGAAGGCATTTGCCGTCCGCCGGAACTTGGATCTTCGGCGGCGCCTACGCCTTGCAATAGCATTTCGTAAGGAGTGGCTCCAAGCCCCAGGCACAGAGCGCGATCTCGATAATAAGGGAAGAACCAATCGTAGCCGGATTTCAAAGCAAGCGCGGCAGCCACGCCAACAGCTTCGTGGCCGGCGCCTGAGATTTGAAAGAAGATCTTTTGTTGCCGTTTGAGCAGGATCTCGCGGTCGTCAAGGCGACGCGACATATACATGATCCGGTAGGCTTCAATCAGCTGCTGCCGGGTCAATCCTTCATATGTCTTATTAGATTTCTGTGCGCGTTCTGCAACGCCGGCGGGTCGAGGGTTCGCTTTAGTCGTCGCCATGTAATATCCAACTACTACTGCATTGTAAATCCTGGCCGTGAGTTCCGAATATACTGGATTCGTGGTAGCGCGTCATCCAGCAAAACTGTGACAAAAACGCAGAATGAATAACTCAGAACTGACGCCGATTTTTAGTAACTTTATTATAAACATGACTGATCAAGACTGCGTCTTTCCGCTCGACAGCCCCGGGTTCCGCACTTTTTCATGATCCATTTCAACCGCCAATTCTCTCCGCGTCAGGTTCGCCTATTAATCTTCGACCTTGATGGAACCCTCATCGACTCCCGCCTGGACTTGATCCATTCCGTCAATGCCATGCTCCGGCATCTACAAAGACCCGAGCTGCCCGGGGACGCGATCGCCTCGTATGTCGGAGACGGCGCTCCGATGCTCGTCCGGCGCGCTTTGGGAGATCCTTCCGACGAAAAGTTTTTCAATCAGGCTCTGCAATTTTTTCTAGATTATTACCGGGTTCACAAACTCGACTACACACATATTTACGATGGAATCAGAGAAGCTTTGCTGGCAATCCGCGCTGGCGATAACGAAATCAAGATGGCGGTCCTTTCGAATAAACCGGTCAATCCCTCGCGAGCTATCGTCGAGGCGCTCGGGCTCGGAGAGTTCTTCGTGAACGTGTACGGAGGAAACAGTTTCGAAACCAAGAAACCCGATCCATTCGGAGCCCGTCAGTTGCTCAAGGAAACAGGCATAGCTCCCAATGAAGCCATGATCATTGGAGATTCTTCGATAGATATACTAACGGGAAGAAATGCAGGCTTATGGACCTGCGGCGTAACCTACGGGTTCGCGCCGCACACACTCACAGAAGTTGCGCCAGATGTTGTAATTGACAATCCACAGGAACTGGCGCAATTGTTTGGATGATTAACATTCCCGTCAGACCGTGAACTTTGCTGAGGTAGAAACAACTGAGCATGAAGATTTTAGTTACAGGCAGCAGTGGACATTTGGGCGAAGCCTTGGTTCGTACGTTGAGGAATGAGAACCGCGAAGTCGTCGGCGTCGACATTGTTCCATCAGAATTTACCAATGAGGTCGGGTCAATCGTTGACCGGAATATTGTCAAGCGATGCATGAAAGGTGTGGACGCTGTGATCCACACCGCGACCCTGCACAAGCCTCATGTCATTACACATACTCGGCAAGATTTTGTTGATACCAACATCACGGGCACGCTAAATCTTCTGGAAGAAGCTGCAGTTGCGGGCGTTAGGTCTTTCATCTTTACGAGCACAACCAGTGCCTTCGGGAGTGCGCTGACTCCACCTCCTGGGAGCCCAGCGGCTTGGATCACCGAGGATGTCACGCCGGTTCCTCGAAACATCTATGGAGTAACAAAAGTCGCGGCAGAGGATCTCTGTGAATTGTTCCATCGGAAACTTCGGCTTGCGTGCCTCATCCTAAGGACTTCGCGCTTTTTCCCTGAAGAGGATGATCATAAGGATACCCGCGAGGCCTACGAGGACAGCAATGTCAAGGTAAACGAATTTCTCTATCGGCGCGTGGATATTGAGGATGTGGTGAGCGCTCACCTACTCGCTATCGAAAAAGCTCCGCTACTCGGGTTCGGACGCTATATCGTGAGTGCCACAACACCTTTTACGCAGGCCGATCTGTTTGACCTGCGTGCCGATGCACCATCAGTTTTGAAGCGAAGGATTCCAGACTACGAGGATGAATACGAACGCCGCGGCTGGAAGATGTTTCCCGGCATCGACAGAGTTTATGTGAACGAACGAGCCAGAAACGACCTCGGTTGGCAGCCCCGATACGACTTCAGATATGTCCTCGACTGCTTGAAAGCTGGCTCTGACCCGCGTAGTCCACTCGCTCGCGCAGTGGGCTCAAAGGGTTACCACGCCCAAGAATTTGCCGAAGGACCATACCCTACGGGATAAAGTCGTCAACGAATTTTCAACCGACTCTCCATGATTAACGCTCTTCTACTCGCCTTCCGTTAGACTTCCAGCAACAATGGTCAACTCCAACGGTACTCAGTTTGCGAATAACTTCACGCTCGCCGAATTGCGCAAACTCCGCAGCCTTAAGACTCCTCACGGAATCCAGCGACTTCTCGATGATATGCCCTATCACTTGGCCGATACGGCATGGTCGCCGCGCCGTGTCTTGCGCGAAAACACCTCCCATTGTTTCGAAGGAGCGCTCTTCGCCGCAGCCGCGCTTCGGGCTAACGGATTCCCCGCCCTCATCATCGACCTCGAAGCCGAAAAAGATACCGATCATGTCATCGCCGTCTATCGCATCAGAGACCACTGGGGAGCTCTCGCCAAATCCAACTACACCGGATGTCGCTATCGCGAGCCGGTTTATCGCACGTTGCGTGAACTTGCCCTGAGTTACTTCGATGTCTATTTCAATTTACGAAGAGAACGCTCGTTAAGAACCTTTTCGCGGCCGGTCAATCTCGCACGTTTCGACGATAAAAATTGGATGACCACCGACGAGCCGCTCTGGTTCATAGCTCTGTATTTGTTTGAAATCCAACACTACCGCTTGCTCACGCCAGCAATGGAGAAGAATCTGCACAGGCTGGACGATCGTTCCTTCAAAGCTGGCTGCCTGGGCAGAGCAGAAAAGTAGCACTTCAACTTAGTTGGAAAGCCAGCGAAACTCCCCTCGTTCCGACGTGTTCTACTCAGCTACATGCTCCGCAAACGCCTCGTCATCCTTCTGCTTTTGTCCGGCATTAGCTTGTGCCAAAGCGTGCCAGCACCTCAAGACACCCCGTCGCTTTCGCAGCAGCAAATTCAGGAGCTTATTCGCAAGACTGCCGATAACGACCTCCAAAACAACAAAATGCAACGCGACTACACCTACACTCAGCGCCAGGAAGAGCGCAAACTCGACGGTCATGGAGCAGTGAAATCCACCGAAATCAAAACTTCGGAGATTATGGAGCTCTATGGCGAACCCGTCGAACGCTTGGTCTCGAAAGACGACAAGCCACTCTCTGCTAAAGACGCCGACAAGGAAGAAAAAAAGATACAAAAGCTAATCGACGAACGAAAAACCGAATCTTCGGAACAACGCAGGAAGCGCGAAGACAAGGAAGAAAAAGAACGGGAACAAGGCCGCCTATTTGTGCGTGAAGTGGCCGATGCCTACAACTTCCATCTTGCCGGGATCGAATCCTTGGATGGCCGCCCTACCTATGTTATCGATGCCGAGCCGCGTCCCAGTTACGTTCCTCACCTCAAGGATGCCAGAATACTTCCCAAATTCCGTTTTCGAGCATGGATTGACAAGGAGGAATTCCAGTGGAAGAAGCTTGATGTTCAATGCCTCGACACTGTTTCGTTCGGCTGGGTTCTGGCGCGTATCCACAGGGGCTCGCGTATCATTCTTGAACAAACTCGCGTCAATGATGAAGTCTGGCTCCCGCAGCATCTGGCATTAAAGTTGGACGCACGGGTAGCTTTGCTGAAGGAATACAACATCGAATCCGACCTGACTTACAGCAACTACAAGAAATTTCATACCAATACGAAAATTGTCGTTGGCGAAGAGGTGCCGGAACCGCGATAGAACTCAGTAGTTCCTCCGTCCCGCAAATATATCCTCCCTGCACCACGTCGAACCTTCCCTGCAGGAATTGCAACGTTCACGGAATCAATCTGGATTGATCCCGCCAATGCGCTCAGTCTGTGGGCATGAAACACTACATAACAATTCTGCTCGTCTTATCGTTTGTGGTTTCGCATCTATCGGCCGAATCTAGTCATTCGTTTACAGCTGAATCATGTTTTTGCGCTTGAACAGCAAGGCCGATTGCCTAACATGCCAGTGACGGCTTTCGTGACTGCTTACAACGAATACGCCGTCAAAGCATTCGAGGCCCATGCTCTCGACTATCTGACCAAGCCTGTCGAACCCAAGCGTCTTGAAACTGCGCTATCCAGAATCAAAGAACAACTCGAGCAAAAACAGGCGTTGATGACGAAGGAGCAGTTCACGGCGATCCTGGCGAACTTTCAGAATATAGTGCTGCATAGCGACTCACGCCAGAAACGAATTCTGGTACGCAATGGAACAAAAGAATCGTTCATAAACCTTGATGACATTGAATGGATCGAAGTCGCGGACTACTACTGCTGTCTTCATGTCGGAAACAAGACCCACATGCTTCGCGAAAGTATTAAGGAGCTAGAGAAGAAAGTTGATCCCGCCAAGTTTGTCCGTGTCCATCGATCGGCAATCGTAAACATCGATCAAGTACGAGAAGTCCAGCGCGAGGGCCGCAGGGAAGGATGGGTAGTCCTTACAGGTGGACTACGGCTGAGGATGAGCAAAGTGGGATGGCAGAAACTACAGGCTGTCAGCCAGGGTGATTGAAATTTCTTGAAATGCCGGTGCCCTTATAGCAGATGACACGGAGTGACTCCGTCGATCATCTTAGTTTTGAATACGTCGTTTTCATTTCGTCCGAAGACAGGAACTCCCTGGCATGGACAAGCTCAGGCGGTTTGAGGAAATCCTATTGCAATACGCCCCAAGGCCTCTTTAACTCAGGCGAGCGACTTACCATTCTGGAACTACCTACAGGTTTAACCGGATACCGATAGGGCCGAACTACAGTAGAATCCTGCAAGGAGCTTTCATTGCCGAAATTCGAAGATTGCCTTCAGCGTCTGGAAAAAATTGTTCAGGAGCTCGAAAAGGGTGAAGTGCCACTTGAAAAATCCCTGACGCTTTTTGAAGAAGGAATGCAGCTCTCGAATGCCTGTCGCAAGGAGCTGGAAGAGGCCGAAGGTAAGGTGGAGATTCTGCTAAAGCAGAATGGCAAACTCCAACCGGAGCCCTTTGAAGCTCTCGGCGAAAGGGCCGTCAGCCGAAAGTAAATATCAGTAATTGTGGCTGGTGACGCGTAGTTGTCGTTTGTCGTGTCGTTCTTGGAGCCCTTAACTGTCCGCAGCAGCAGTCGTGTTGTTGCGGCCCCGCCCGCCGGTTTTGACCGTCAGTTGCGGAGGGAAGTATGCAGGCGTTCAACGTTGTCCTCCTTCAGTGTGACCCCAACGTCACCAAGTCTATGGCCGCGAGTTTATCCCAGTCTTTCTCTTTGGTTCACGCAACCCAGTCGATAGATAAGCTGCAGGGCAGTATCGTCAAACATCGTCCCGCAGTCGTGATCGTTGACTTGGAAATGGTTTCCATGAACGATGTGAAACGCTTGTGCAGTGAGTTTTCCGACGTGAAGGTAATCTGCACCCATCGTTTAGCTGACGACGAAATGTGGACTCAGGCACTCAGTGCTGGCGCGGTGGATGTCTGTCCTTCATTCGACGTCAGCTGCATCGCGGACTCAGCAGTGCGAAGCACCGCAACTGCCCGAACTACTGTCGCCTAGAGTTTAAGACAGCAGTCTCTCTGTCACTACGGTAGTGCTGCAGATCCGTCGCAGCACCAACGTCCTATCTTCGCTTGTTATACTCACGCTCATGTTTAAAGAGATTCTGGAGCAGGGCCGAGCGCAGACTGATGCCGCTTTAGAACGCCTGATCCCACCTGCCAATCAGCATCCTACGTCGATTCATCGCGCCATGCGACACAGCGTATTCGCCGGAGGTAAGCGGATACGCCCCATTCTCTGCATCGAGGCTGGCCGAATGATCGCGGGCTCTATGCCGCCTGGAATTGAAGAGCTTGGGGCTGCACTCGAGATGTTGCACACCTACTCGCTCATTCACGACGATCTGCCAGCTCTGGACAACGATGATCTGCGTCGGGGCCGCCCGACCTGCCATAAAGTTTTCGGCGAGGCAATCGCGATCCTTGCGGGCGACGCTCTGCAAACCCAAGCCTACGAAGTTTTGTCCCGGTTGCAATGTCCAGCTGACGCACGCGTGCGCATCATCGAAGAAATTTCTCACAACACCGGCACTGTTGATGGCATGATTGGCGGCCAGGTAGTGGACTTGGAAGCCGAGGGTACAAAGCCGGCTGTTGAAACGCTGGAATACATTCACCGCGCAAAAACTGCCGCACTGATTACCGCTAGCATCGTCAGTGGCGGAATTTATGTTGACGGCAACGATTCCGACATTGCCAAGCTGAGATTCTTCGGACGGTCCATCGGCTTGGCTTTCCAAATCGTAGACGACGTGTTGGACGTAACGCAGAGTTCGGAGCAGCTGGGAAAAACTGCGGGAAAAGACACAGTTGCCGAGAAAGCTACGTATCCCGCGCTGTTCGGAATCGAAGAATCGATCAAGAAAGCCGACGCTTTGGTGGAATCCGCTCTTGCTTCCCTGAATGGTTTCGGTGAAAAGGCGGCAACGCTAGAGGCGTTAGCTCGGTTTTTGGTGGAACGAAAAAAGTAGAGGGCTGATCTCCAAATTGACCGCCTAATTACCTCCGTGCTTTGGGATCTGTCCTCCTCCGCATCCTCTGTGGTAAAAAGAATGTCACGGCGATGGAGTTCGCCATAACCGCTTCGCTTACATGAGCTGGGCTGATAACTCCTACAAACTCTTGTAGGGAGAACTCTATCGTGAACGACCTTCTCGTCATCTCTATCGGTGCCATTCTCGGCGCGAATGCACGTTTCATCTTGAGCCGCTACGCGGCAAAAATTCTGGGACCAGCCTTTCCTTACGGAACGCTCTTCATCAATGTGAGCGGCAGCTTGATCGTCGGCTTCTTTATGATTTGGGTGACTGAGCGTGTGCTGATTGATCCCCGCTGGCGATTGCTGGTCGTCGTCGGATTCTGCGGAGCGTTCACGACGTTTTCCAGTTATGCTTTTGAAAGCATGGCGTACTTCGAGCAGGGGCAATGGCTGTTGATGTTCACCAACATTTTTACCAACAACATACTGTGTTTGCTGGGCGCGTTGGCGGGCATGAGCCTCGCGAGGGTACTGTAGAATGCGAGGGAACATGGCTGTCCAAGTCACAATTTATTTGATGGAGGGCGACAAGTTTGGAAACCGGCCCTCTGCATTCGGAAATTCTGAACTACCTTCATCAGGAAAATGTATATGCGGCAATTACGCTTCACGGGGCTGCAGGCTTTCTCGGCCGCATGCGGATCAAAACCAGCCACCTCGTGGATGCCGGAGGCAAGTTGCCCATCGTCATAATCTTTGTCGATGCCGACGAACACGTTAGCCGCGTTCTACCGAAGCTAAAGGAAATGGCGGCGCATCGATTAATCGTACGAGAAAATGTCGTCATTGAGCAGGGCAGCCTTGACTAACACCTCGCTCCCTTCGCTCGACATTTTAGCTATCGCCGCTCACCGCGATGATGTCGAGCAGACCTGCGGTGGAACCATGCTCAAGATGTCGCAGCTTGGGCATCGAACCGGGATTCTCGACCTCACTCAAGGTGAGATGGGAACGCGAGGCACCGCCGAAGACAGGAAACGCGAGGCCGAAGAAGCAGCCAAGATTTTGGGCATAGTGTGGCGAAGAGCTCTCGACATTCCCGACGGACGAGTCGAGAACACGTGGGAGAATCGTTTAAAAGTTGCGCAGGTGATTCGCGAACAACGGCCGCGAGTAGTGATACTTCCGTATTGGAAGGGGCGACATCCGGATCACTACACTGCTTCGACTCTGGGATATGAAGCTTGCTTTCTCGCGGGACTCGCCAAGCTGGATGTGAGCCAGACTCTCAGCACGCAGCATTCATCTTTCAGCGAGACTTTGGCGGCGCACGGTGCTCCGCACAGGCCATTCAAGATTATTTACGCGACGCTCTACTACGACATCCGCCCGACGTTCGTGGTGGACATCACGGAACAATTCGAAATGCGCTTCGAATCGCTGATGGCTTATAAGTCCCAGTTTAGCGATCAGGAAGCCGGCAAAGATCTCTTCCCTGCTAGAGCGGAAATCCGGTCGCGAATAGAAGCAATGGCAAGGTTCTATGGAATGCTGGGCGGAGTGACATATCGCGGAGCCGTTCCTGCAAAAAGAAGTCGGACTGGAAGAAGATTTGACGACGATCCCAGTCAAGTCAATTTAACGAGCTTCGGAAAAGCGCAGCAAGACTTTCCCGTAACGCGATTACTTTTTCAACGCGATGGCTACGCCGTCTCTGACCGGCAAAATCGTCGTAAACACTTCCGGCGAGCTGTACAGTGCTTGATTCAACTCCTGAATCGCTTTCGTCCTCGCATCTGGCGACTTCTTGTCCACAACCTTGCCACTCCACAGAACGTTGTCCGTGATAAATAGGCCGCCTTTTCTTAGCCGGGGCATTGCCGCTCGAAAGGCTCGCGGATAATCTTCCTTATCAATATCGTTAAAAATAATGTCGAACTCCTGCTTCTGCTCTGACAGAAGTTCCAACGCATCCCCTGTCTTGACAGTTATGCGATCGCTCACGCCCGCTCTGTCAAAGTATCCCCGCGCCTCGTCTGCGTTCTTTCGATCGCCATCCGTATAAATCACGCGACCGCCTTCGCCGACCGCACGCGCCCACCAAATCGTCGAGTATCCGATCGCGGAGCCCATCTCAAAAATTGACTTAGCGTTTATCATCAGCGCAAGTTGATAAAGAATGCGAGCCACCACCGGCCCAACAATTGGAATCTTGCGCCGAGTCGCTTGATCTTCCATCTCCTTCAAAACTTCATCGCGGGGCGGAAGCAGCGAATATAAGTAGTCATCGATACCCGGCTCAGTTATGAATCCTTGATGTTGCCACTCCGGTTTCGCGTCGGCCAATTTTCCCTCCATATGTAGAACACCTGTTCAATATCTCGGAATGCAGCTTCTTCAAATACTTTGCACGATTTTCTGTTCGCACGATTTTTCTCGCCTTAACTAGGAAATCGTCTCGCCAGGCTTCATCTCACGCACTTCCACATGCGGCACCAGCTTTTGCAAGTCTCCTGGTCTTCCTGTTAAGACTGGAAAAGTTCCGAAGTGCATCGGGATCACCGTTCTTGCGTGCAGCAGATTGCATGCATAGGCTGCCTCTCGTGGTCCCATGGTGAAATGATCGCCGATCGGAATCATTGCGATGTCTGGATGATAGAGCTCACGAATGATTTGCATATCGCCAAATACGTTCGTATCTCCCGCGTGGTAAATCTTAATTCCGTTCTCAAATTCGATGACGTAACCGCAGGCTTCGCCGCCATAAATAAGCTCGTCTCCATCTTTAATTCCGCAGGAATGATCGGCGTGGACCATGGTCACTTTAATATCCCCAACGGTCTGTGTGCCGCCTTTATTCATGCTGGAGGTCTGCTTTACACCCTTTTTCTCCAGCCATCCCACGAGTTCCGGAATGCCGACGACTTTCGGATTATGCTTCTTTGCAATCTCGACTGCATCGCCAATATGATCGAAATGCCCATGAGTACAGAGCATTACGTCGAGCTTCTTAATGTCTTTTTCTTTGTCAGGGCACATGGGATTGCCCATGACCCACGGATCCACAAGAACAGTCTTGCCACCGGGAGTCTCAATACGAAAAGTTGCGTGGCCCAACCAGGTGATTTTGATGCCGTTCAAATTCATAGCCTTCTCTTTCGTCTATCAAGTCGCGTGTATCAATTCGCATTAGCACCGCACTTAGGGAAAATGCGGACAGCACAATTCAAAAGCAAATTTGCCAAGTGCTAACTACCGTTTCCTAGTTTAATATGGAAAACCCATGTCAGAGCTGAAGGTGCTGATTTCACGTGAACAAATTGCCGATCGCGTCGCCGCCATTGGGGCGGAGATCGCCCGCGACTTTGCAGGTGAGTCCATCATGTTCGTAGGCGTTCTCAAAGGTGCGGCCATTTTTTTGAGTGATCTGGCGCGAAATGTTCCACTCGATTCCACATTTGATTTCATTGGCGTGTCGAGTTACGGAAATCGGCCGAGCCCTGACCATGAACTAAACGTTGGATGGGATTCAACCGGAGAAGTTCGCCTTACCAAGGATGTCGATCACTCGATGAAAGGCAAGAATGTGATCCTGGTAGAAGACATCCTCGACACAGGTCTCACTCTGACTTACTTGAAAAAGCTGTTCCTCGGACACGAGCCCAAAACTTTCCGTATCGCGGCTTTGCTCGACAAGCCCTCGCGTAGAAAACAGCCTATTCACGCCGACTATGTGGGCTTTAGCATCCCCGATGAATTTGTTGTTGGTTACGGGCTCGATCACGCTGAGCGTTATCGGAATTTGCCGGATATCTGCATCATTCCACGGACAAATTAATTCATATTTCCTAAGGCTATCTTCATTGATTCTGAGCGCGCCCTTCCAAATGAAGGCCCGAGGACGACTGGTATGATTGAGTAAGCGCAATGGCTGCTTCCCAGACTGATATTGAATCTAGAGTAGATCCCCTCCTGCTCGAGGTAGCGGACGTAGTGAATACTACGCTCGATTTGGACACCACTCTGCGTCGAGTCGCCGAACTTGTCCGCAAGGTCATTGACTACGAAATTTTTGCGATTCTTTTGCTCAACGAAAAAACGCAGGAGCTGCGCTTTCGCTTCAGCCTCGGCCACACTCCGGAAGTAGCCGAACGCCTGCGCATTAAAGTGGGCGAGGGCGTCACAGGACTTGCCGCGCAACGGCGCGAAGCCATCCTCGTGGGCGACGTTGCAAGCGATCCCAAGTACATCTCCGCCGTTCCCAATGTGCGTTCGGAACTCGCTGTTCCGCTCATTATCAAAAACCGGCTTATCGGCGTTATCGATATTGAGTCGCAAAAAGCAAACCACTTCACCGAGGAACACAAGCGGCTTCTGACATTGATCGCCTCGCGCATGGCAGTTGGAATCGAGAATGCGCGCCTTTATACACGCACAACCCGGCAAGCCCGAACGTTGTTGCTGTTGAACGAAATTGCGCGAGAACTGACGTCCATTCTGAATTTGGATGAGTTGTTAAAACGAATTGCCGAATTGCTCAGCCGTCTGATTGATTATCAGATGTTCAGTATTTTGCTGCTGGACTCAACCGGCAGAGAAGCTCCAGCATCGGTTTTCGCTGCGTTTTCAGGAAAGTATTCTCCTCAAACATGATATTCCCCTCGGCCGCGGAGTAGTGGGACACGCAGTCCAGCATAAGCATGCTGTTTTGGTTTCCGACGTCAGCAAAGATTCTCGCTACATTGAAGTCAATCCTGAAACTCGTTCAGAATTGGCAGTTCCGCTCATCTACAAAGACAAAGTCATCGGTGTACTCGATCTCGAGCACACGCGTCGCGGATTCTTCACTGAGGATCATCAGCGCACCGTAACCACGTTGGCGGCGCAGGTTGCCATAGCAATCGAGAATGCACAGCTCTACGAGGAAATTGCGCGTCAGGAGAGGCGACTTGAACGCGATCTGGCACTTGCTCGCGAATTGCAATTTCGTCTTCTTCCGCAATCGCGTCCGAAGCTCGCTAATCTTGAAATTGCCGCGAAGTTTGCGCCCGCTAGAGCAATTGGCGGTGACTTGTACGATTTCGTTAGCTATTCGCAATCGCGCACCGCGCTAGTCATAGGAGACGTCAGCGGCAAGGGCGCTCCCGCCGCAATTTATGCGGCGTTGGTCGGAGGGATTCTGCGCTCGCATGCTCCCATTGAACCCGGCCCTGCGGAAATGCTCTCTGCGGTTAACTATTCGTTAGGCGAGCGACGTATTGAAGGACAGTTTGTGTCGTTGATCTACGCGGTATGGAACGATCCGGAGCGCACGCTGCAAGTAGCGAATTCAGGACTTCCCCGGCCTATCCACTGTCGCGACGGAAAAATTAAAGTGATTGAAGCGACCGGATTGCCGCTAGGACTATTCGAAGAAGCTGATTACGACGAGTTCACGTTTCAGGCAAAACCCGGCGATGTGTTCGTGTTCTTTAGCGACGGCATTCTGGATGCAAGCAATCGGGCCGGAGAATTGTTCGGCCGCACAGAAGTAGAAAAGATTGTCTCCGAGTGCTCTGAGAACTCCGCTGAATCCATAGTCACTTCGCTTTTTAAAGCGGTGGCAGAATACGCGTCTGGCATGGATCCCTTCGACGATCAGACCGTGGTCGCGATCAAAGTGAAAGGGAGTTCCGGGAAACGCAAGTGAAACAGCCGCTCCGGCCAACTGGCCGACCACCCGCTTTCACCTACCAAGCTATTCGTAACGGATCGGCTCACAGCCCGAATTCTTCTTTGCATTGCGACCAAGTTTCATTGTCGTCTCTCGTAAAACGATACGGCACGCCGTTGTACGTCTACTCCGCGTCCAGCATTCGTCAACGGACTGCGGCATTTGAGTCTGCGTTTCGCAAGGTTCCTCATACTATTTGCTATTCCGTAAAAGCAAATTCAAATCTGTCGATCTTACGCATGCTGTCCAAAGCAGGCTGCGGATTCGACGTTGTCTCCGGCGGAGAACTGGAACGCGTGTTGCGCGTGGACGGGCGTGCGAGCAAGAAAGTTGTATTTTCGGGAGTCGGTAAAACTCGAGAGGAAATGCAGGCTGCCCTGAAAGCTGGCATTCTGCTATTCAATATAGAAAGCGCAGTCGGAACTGCAAACCCTTGCCGACTGCGCGTCTCGAGCTAAGAAAAACGCTTCCATAGCAATGCGGGTGAACCCGGATGTCTCCGCCAAAACTCACCCTTATATCTCGACTGGTCTGCACAAACATAAGTTTGGTATTCCCATCAGCGATGCTCGAGATCTGTACCGGCAAGCGTCTTTATCAAAATATTTGAATGTTGCAGGCGTCAGTGTTCACATCGGCTCGCAGATCACGGACGTAAAGCCGTTCTCAGAGGCAATGGAGCGGGTTGCCGCCTTGATACGGGAACTTCGGGCAGATGGACATAAGATTAAATACATCGATGCCGGTGGCGGACTCGGAATTTCTTATGACGCGCAAAATGGTCCCGAGTTCACCGCGCAGGTTGCTCAATATGCGGAAGCGCTGTCACGCCCGTTACGAGGACTGAAGTTGCACTTGCTGGTTGAGCCGGGCCGCTCCATAGTCGGACCCGCCGGAGTGTTACTCACCCGCGTGCTGTACAGAAAGACAAACGGCGGAAAGAAGTTCTTGGTCGTGAATGCAGGCATGAACGACTTGATCCGACCGTCACTCTATCAGGCTCATCATGAGATCATTCCTGTGATGGCGACCTCGGGTTCAGAGAAGCAAGAACTAGTCGATGTAGTAGGACCAGTCTGCGAAACAGGAGATTTCTTTGCCAGAGACCGTGAGATGCCCGAAGTCGAAGAAGGAGATTTGCTCGCGATTCTGGATACCGGAGCTTATGGCATGGCCCTCGCGTCAAACTACAACACGCGCCCGCGGCCTGCGGAAGTACTGGTGGATGGGAAATCGTCGAAAGTGGTTCGGCGGCGAGAAACGATGACGGATCTGATGCGCAACGAGATCTAGTCTGTTCCGCCACCGATGCGCCTGATGTCGGTTGCTCAACCTCGTAGGCAAACTGAACGGCACAGATTCGCATCGTACCCGCGTCTATGTCTGCGCAGCCCAGCAACAATGAAGATTTGCACGGTAATGCTCCTGATCGTTCCCGCGTAGCATTGCTCCTCATCGACGTCATCAACGATTTGGATTTTCCTAACAACCAACAGTTGATACAGGCTTCCGCCGCCCTTGCCCGCAGAATTGCGTCGCTGAAGGCGCGATGCAAGAACGCCGGCATTCCTGCGATCTACGTGAATGACAACTACGGAAAATGGCGTTCGGATTTTTCAGCAGTCCTACGAAATAGTCTGCGTGATAATAGCCCTGGTAAATCTATGGTCGAGCAGCTTGTGCCAGATCACGACGACTACATTGTCCTCAAGCCCAAACATTCAGCTTTCTTCGCTACTCCGCTTGAAACACTGCTTGAATATCTTGGCGTCAAGACTGTGATCCTCGCCGGACTTACCACCAATGCCTGCGTGTTGATCACGGCCAGCGACGTTTATGTTCGAGACTTACAACTATTTGTTCCATCCGATTGTGTGGCGGCGCTCACCGACAAAGACCAACAGAGCGCGCTCGAAATGATGCAACGAAATTTCGCTGCGGATACGCGGCCGTCCACGGAACTTGACTTGGATGCGTTGCAGAGCGAGGAGTCCGAAACGGTAAATTCCGCGACTCCGCAGATGCAGAAAATGGCATAGAACTTTTCGTCAACGGAATCTATCTACCGCTGTCCCCATTTCATTTTGGCGCGAAGGACATCGAAGAATGTCCCGCTAAAATGCAGCAACTTTACGTGGTATTCGGACTTTCGGCAGCAGACCCGATCGCCATCAAGCATTGGCATGCCCACCTGGCCATCCACACTCAGATAAGCTTCGTCCGTGCCCGTCTTCACCACGATTTCAATCTCTGCAGTATCGCGAACCACCAGCGGACGATGAGTAAGCGAATGCGCGGACACCGGCGTGATCACAAAAGCATGGACATCCGGCATCATGAGCGGTCCTCCAGCGGCCAATGAATATGCCGTGGAACCGGTCGGCGTTGAAACAATCAAACTGTCCGCCTGATAACTCGACACAAAAACCCGATCAACATAGACGTCGCAATGATTCAGGCGCGCGATCGTGCTTTTGCCAACAACGACATCATTGACAGCATCGTACCGCGCTATGCGCTCACCGTTGCGGGTTACTTCGCAATGCACCATGGACCGTGCGTCGACTTCACAGCGATTTTCTTCAATCGCCTGCAATGTCGGATACAGCTCTTCCAGTGGAACCTCGGTTAGAAATCCCAGTGAGCCCAGGTTAATCCCCAGCACGGGGATGCCGGCTTTCGCCACCGCCCGTGAAGCGGCCAGCAATGTCCCGTCGCCTCCTAAGACGACCACAAAGTTGAGGTCACGTGAGGCCATTTCCTCTCGCTCGACAATCTCCACTTCTGTCGCATAGGGAGCGGTTTCCGGATCGGCAACAATTTGGTAGTGATGCCGACGAAACCACTCGATCAAATCCGGCACAATATCGACTAGTTCCAGCTTCCCCGGCTTGGAAATAATTGCGACAGATTTTTTGTCGGCAGATCCGGTATTCCCAATCTTGGTAATGGCCATAGAAAGTGAGTAGTGAAAATGAATTGTACAGAACTTTGTAGAAAAGCTCAGAAGATAGCGTGCAGCAGAAACTCGCGATTCCCTTCCGCGCCCAGAATTGGAGATTCGATCACGTCGGTGCTCAGGCAACCTAACGCAAGCAAAGTCTCACGAACTTTTTTAACCGCGTCTGCCTGTGCCGCTTCGTCCCGCACGATGCCGCCTTTCCCCACCAGCCCGCGCCCTACTTCAAACTGCGGCTTCACCAGAACGATTACTTGCCGTCCTCGTCTTTCAGCCTGAGATTCTGGAAAAGCCGAGACAATTACAGCTGGAAGCACAAGTGTTGCTGAGATAAATGAAACGTCCATGACAACAAGATCGACAACCTCGCCGAGTTGGTCGCGTGTGAGATAACGCGCATTCGTCTTCTCGAGCAACCGCACTCGCGAATCCTGCCGCAGGCGAAAGTCAATCTGCCCATGTCCCGTATCGACGGCGATCACGCGGTCAGCACCACTTTGTAATAGACAATCGGTAAATCCGCCGGTGGACGCGCCCACGTCCAAACATGTCTTGCCGGTCACATCGATGCGCCAATGCTCCAGCGCTTTTTCCAGCTTAAGTCCCCCGCGGCTCACATACTTTAAATCCGCACCCAGCAGGATAATGTCAGATTGCGCATCTACGGCTGTTCCCGACTTCTCGACTTTCTGTCCTTCCACTAAAACCTTGCCCGCAATGATGAGAGCCTGCGCGCGTTCGCGTGATTGCGCCATGCCGCGCTCAAAAAGCAATTTGTCGAGTCTGATCTTCAATACTTCCCTTCAATGCGTTCTTTGCAAACTACTTGCGATCGCGAACAACACCACCACCAAAGTGCTAGCACTCTACTCAGTGCAAGGAGTAGAAGCATCTCTGCGTGAATTACTTACAGAGATACTACCCGCCTTTTCCACAACCTTATGCACCGCTGTGTTGAAAACTTTTGAAAGGCTCCGAAAGAAAAATCTTTCACCACAAAGAACGTGAAGAACCGCTGTAACTTTCAAAGCAAAAAAGAAAGCCGCCTAGCAAGGCGGCTTCGAACGTAAGTCTCTGTGGAGCTTTATCCAGCAACTTCCTCTAGCAACTTCTGATCGATGTCGAAGTTCGAATGGACGTTCTGTACGTCGTCCTGATCTTCGAGCGCTTCCATCAGGCGAATCATCGTGTTGGCCGCCTGCCCTTCCAGTTTGATATAGTTCTGCGGGACCATCGCAACGCTCGAAGCCGCAGGCTCGATTCCTGCCTTCTTCACTGCTTCCAGCACGGTTTCGTAGGCTGATGGTTCGGTAAGGACTTCCCAGTTCTCACCATCGTCGTTCAGATCCTCCGCCCCTGCTTCGAGAACCAGCGCCATTAAATCATCTTCTTTAGCAGCCGATTTCGGAACCACGATGCTTCCCTTCTTGTGAAACATCCAGGAAACCGCGCCTGCCTCCGCCATGTTTCCACCATTCTTGCCGAACGCGTGCCGGATCTCACTGACCGTACGATTGCGATTATCGGTGCTGATATCGACCAGTACCGCGGCGCCGCCAGGTCCATAACCTTCCAGGACAAACTCTTCGTAAGACACGCCCGGCAATTCACCCGTACCACGCTGAACCGCGCGCTTAATGTTGTCCTGCGGCATATTTTCTGCTTTGGCCGCGGCAATAGCGCCACGCAAACGCGGATTAGCGTCGGGATCGCCCCCACCATTCTTCGCAGCAATCGTGATTTCTTTAATCAAGCGGGTAAAAATCTTGCCGCGCTTAGCATCCAGCGCGCCCTTTTTATGTTTGATTGTGGCCCATTTTGAGTGGCCGGACATGAAGATACCTCGTCGATGAACTTGAGCTACTTTATCAAAAAGGATTCGCCCTTAGAGGAGATCACAATGCTACCTCGGGACGCCCAAACCAGGCAGGCGAAAGGAAGATTATAGCACGCGCAAAACCGGGTGTTCGTTAGCCCTCCAGCTACAATAGCCACTCGGAGGCACCAACAACAATGGTTTTTTCGGTCCCGTCTGGCCTGGGTCGTTCGCTACTTCTATCAACGTTAGTAACAATACTTGGCATTATTCCCGTTAACGCAGTGGCCCAACAGCAAGCGCAGTCGAGCAACATGGCATTAGTCGGATCGAATGATCTGCAGGCCCGCGCCGCTTACCAACCTACGATTCATCAGCAAGGCAGCCGCTGGATCGCCTATATCGGGCACCACGGTGGCTCCGCTCTCAATCCGCTCACCGGCAATGTCGAGAATAACGGCACATCGATCGTCGACGTAACCGATCCCACCCACCCTAAGTATCTCGTGCATCTTCCGGGCGAAGCGGGCACCCCAGGAAAACTGGAAACCGGCGGCGCACAAATGACGCGAGTGTGCGATGGCAGCGTATTGCCGCACGCTGATAAAAGCAAAGCTTACTTGCTGCGTTCTTTCGGCAATTCTGCCCACGAAATCTGGGATGTGACCAATCCCGAGAAACCAAGCCGCATCACTGTCGTAGTAAGCGGACTGCGCGATACGCACAAGAGTTGGTGGGAATGTGACAGCGGCATTGCCTATCTTGTCTCCGGTGATCCGCAATGGCGCGCTCGTCGTATGACCAAGATCTATGACCTGAGCAATCCAGAAAAGCCTGTGTTCATTCGCGATTTCGGATTGCCCGGCCAGCAGCCTGCATCCACCGGTCCCGTTCCCAGCGATCTTCACGGACCAATTTCTACCGGTTCCAAGGGCAATCGGGTCTATTTCGCCTATGGCTCCGGTCGTTCTGGCGTCGTGCAGATAGTGGACCGCGAAAAACTTCTGACTGGGCCGAAAGAGCCCACTGAACAAAACTTGCTTTATCCGCAAATAGCCCGAGTTGACTTCCCCGCAGATATCGGCGCCCACACGGCATTCCCGCTACTTGGCGTCGACATTCCCGAATTCGCCAAGATGAAAGACGGCAAGCTGCGAAATTTCCTTGTTGTACCCGGCGAGTCGCTAGCCAGCGATTGCCAGGAGTCACGGCAAATGGTGCGCATTTTCGATATCACGACGGAAACGGCGCCATTGGGAGTTGCTACATGGACTGTGCCCGAAGCCAGCGGTAATTTTTGTAGGCGTGGCGGACGTTTCGGCACTCACTCCTCTAACGAAAGTTTCACGCCCATTTATTACAAGCGGGTGATGTTCTTCTCGCATTTCAATGCTGGCGTGCGAGCTTTGGATATCCAAGATCCATTCCATCCACATGAAATTGGCTATTACATACCCGGCACTACCGACAAGACAGATAAACGCTGTACAGGCAGCGGCGCGGATCAGCGCTGTAAGACAGTTATCCAGACAAACAATGTGGAAGTTGACGATCGCGGCTACATCTATATAGTGGATCGGGCAAATACGGGCTTAGAGATTTTGCAGCTAACCGGGTCAGCTCGCCAGATAGCAAATCTTCCGTGATGAACACGGCGAGAATGCCAGGTTAGAGAAATGCAAGCTCAGCGGAATGTTTTCGTCATTCGAGATCGATAAGCGAATATGACCGCCAACAGCGGCGGTGCCAGCAATACTCCCCAGAACGGCAGAACTAAGCCAAATATTATGGGAGTCAATATCGAAGCCCAGATAGGCACCTTCGATGTCCGTTTCATGATCAGAGGCTGTAAGAGGAATCCGTCTGTCACAGCGATGACTGCATAGAGAATCAGAACATAGGCGGGATGCGGCCAGTCCCTCCAATGTATAGTCGCGGCGAGAACTGGACCGATCAATCCCAACACCGGCCCCAGATGGGGCACGAACTGCAATGCCGCAGCCAATATCGCCCACAGCGGAGCCCACGGCACTTTCAACAGGTAGAGCCCAATCCACCACAAAATTCCGACCGCGCAAGAATCCTGTAGTTGGGCTACGAACCAACTCTTCAGCGCACCACCGGTCAGACGCAAGTGTTCGGAAAACTGCAATTTCTTTCTAAGCTCCCGTCTTCGCTAAATGTTTAGATGCTTAATAGGTAATTCACCAAGCTGTCGAATGATCCGCCAACGAAATATGTACGGTGAGAAATTCGCTGGCTCTGTAAACCCGGAGTGTCAATATTCGTCCATAGTAGTAATAGCTGGAAGAAGTTCCGCTGAGAGAGTAACCAGAACCGTGGGGACCATACTGACGACAACTGTAATGAGGCCATCCGTCGATAGGCAAACAGTAAGCATCTCGCGGGATGGATTCGATGCGCTCATCGCCGAGCACCAACAGCATGTGTATCGCGTAGTTTTGCTGCTTACAAGGGATGCCGACGCCGCGGACACACTCACGCAGGAATGTTTCCTCCGTGCATATCAGCACCTGGACAGTTTTCGTGGCGATTGCGCGGTTCGTACCTGGTTGTTACGAATCGCAGCCAACCTGGTACGCGACCACAATAAAAATAAGCGGACTTCGTTCTGGAAAAGATTGATCGGACTGGAAGGCGCAAGCGCAGGTTCTTCAAGTAGCTCTGCAACATGGACTACTCCTGAGCCTTCAGCCGAGAGAATTTTATTGGGCCGGGAAAACCTGGCCGCAGTATGGCGAACGGTTGATTCCTTATCGCCACAACAGAAGGCTATTTTTTTGCTCCGGTTCACTGAGGAAATGGAGCTGGCCGAAATTGCCGATGTTCTTGGACTTAAAGTCGGAAGTGTCAAAGCGCAACTTTTCCGCGCCTTGGCATCGGTGCGAAAGCAGATGAAGGGGGAATAATGAAAATAACAAATCATCTGAGTGATGCTGAATTAGCCGAGATAATTCTTGGTCATGGCCAGTGCAACGCGCACGTAACGGACTGCGCTTTTTGTCAGAAAGAGATTCTGCGCCTGCGCCAAATGGCAGTAAATCTTCACCGGTCAACACCTCTTACAGAAGTGCGGCCCGAAGAATTCTGGCGACATCAGCGGGAGTCCATTTGGAAGCGCATTGGGATCACGGAGAAGGTACCGCGGCGGAAGCTGCCCGTTCTCGCATGGACATCCGCAGCAGCGGCGGTTACAGCGATAATTTTATTCGTTCATGAGGGCAGTGCACCTGTGCATCCACGCGCCGACAAGGACCCTGATCATGAACTTCTGCTGCATGTTGAACATTCCATCGCAAGCGATGGGCCCGAAGCACTGGAACCAGCCGGGCTGTTGGCACAAGAAATCAGTCAGAACGGTTCCGACGTTACTGATCTTTCTTCGCAAAGACAGAACTCAAAAGGAGAAAAAAGCTAATGAGAATTAATCAGCTGTTATTTGTCGTGGCAATTTTCTTGCCGCTTGCATTGTATGGGCAGGGTTCTTCGTCCTCTCCGGACCCGCAATCATCCAGCGGTCAGATAACGGGTACATATACGACTCAGGGTAGGCGAAACACTGTGATGATTTCGCGAAAGGAAATCGGAAAGTGGTGGAAGAATTCCGAAATTGCCCAGAAATTGCAACTCGGCGATCAACAAATCAAACAACTCGACGACATCTTCTACGAACACCGGCTCAAATTGATCGATTATCAGGCTGATTTGGAAAAGCAGGACTTGGAGCTGCAAACTCTCCTCGATCAGGATAGCCCCAGCGAGGGTTCAGTTGGTTCGCAAATTGATCAGGAACTCTCGGCCCGAAGCAAGTTAGAGCGTGAGTACACCATGATGAACCTGGCATTGCGAAAAGTTCTTTCCGTAGAACAGTGGCGGCAATTGAAAACAATTCAAGGAGAACGGGATCGAGGGCCGGTGTTCTTTAAGGAATTTAAAAAGATTCCCGCTGGCGGAGCAGTTCCCGCTCCTCCTTTTCCACCCGAAGGAGCAGATTTGAACTCGCTTCCCCCGTTGCCACCTGATGATGCGCTTCCGCCACCACCGGAAGCGGGGATGGGAAGTCTCTACTGAGTGCTCCTTCCGAATGCCGCTACATGGGTTCCGGCGTAAGAAACATCGCCGGAACCTTCGTCCTGCTAAAATTAGGGTGTTCCCTCTTCACGAGAAAAACCCATGAAATTTGGCGTCATCATCTTCCCCGGATCCAACTGCGATCACGACGCATATTGGACCATCCAGCAAGTTGCGAAGCAGCCGGTTACGTTTCTATGGCACGACTCGCATGATCTTGAAAATTGTGACGCTGTTATTGTGCCTGGCGGATTCGCTTACGGGGATTATCTTCGCACTGGCGCCATCGCGAAGTTCTCTCCGGTAATGGAGTCCGTTCGCAAGTTCGCCGCCAGCGGAGGATTGGTTCTTGGTATCTGTAATGGCTTTCAAATTCTATGCGAGTCGGGACTTCTACCCGGAGCGCTAATGCGCAATGTAGGGCTGAAATATGTTTGTAAGCCAGTGCATGTGCGGGTCGAGAGCACTGACACTCCCTTCACGAATTCTTGTCGGGAAGGTGAAGTTCTCACCATTCCGATTGGCCATATGGAAGGCAATTACTTTTGTGATGACGCCACCCTCGATGAGTTACAGCGTGAAAAGCGCATCGTGTTTCGCTACAGCACTTCGAATGGCGAAATTAAAAAAGAGGCGAACCCAAACGGATCGCTCGACAATATTGCCGGCATCTGCAACCCCGGACGCAATGTCTTGGGAATGATGCCGCATCCGGAACGTGCCAGCGAGCAGGAGCTTGGCTGCGTCGAAGGGTTCAAGGTTTTCGAATCACTAGTGGGAGCCATGTCGAATAGATAGTCGACGGCCGACCTTCTTATCACAACAATTATCGCCCCGATCCGATCGTCCCAAATTTCCGTTACTCAAATACTACACGCCAAATAATTCCTGTTTATCCACAGCCCTTCATTTGCTATTGTTGGCTCCCCCTTCGCTTTGGACGTCGACTGTCGGCGCGTGGACTTGTGTTTTTGCTGGAGGTTCCACGTCAATGACCATAGCCAAAGCAATCGGTTTTCTTGCTCAGGACGTACTTTCCGACGACTCAATCCTTAGTAGTGCAGAACGAAAACTGATCTCAAGTCTCCTCGAGCGAGCAAGGACTTCTCTTGAGCCCAACGAGCGCCACTTGCCCAACGCGATTGCTCGCCTGGCTGGCGAGATCGTCGCGGAGCGAGTTTATGGCAACCTAAGTTCAGACATCGGCCGTTTGCTATTGGAAGGCACACGCGAGTCATCTCCAGCAAGAATCCCAATCAGAGTGGATCCAGGCTCACCGCCTTCGGCTCCGCCGATGAGCGCGCCTCGCACGCCCGGGCCTAACCCTCCGTCTGGCATTAGCTCGGTAGTCCGAATGGATACAGGTTCTCCCGGACCGATACCTCCTATGCAGGGACCGCATGCTCCCGGCCCTAATCCGCCAGGCATTAGCTCCGGAGTTCGGATGGGCCCTGGTCCGCAACCTCCCATGCAAGGACCGCGTTCCCCCGGCTCCAACCCACCGACGGGCATCGCGACCGCCATGATTTCCGTCCCTAATGCATTAGCGATAAGCGACCTGCGTGAAATTCTGCCAGCACAGTGCGTCGTATTTGAGGAGTTCCTCGCCCCGGAAGAATTGCAGAACTTAATGCAGGACACTCTTCAGCGGGAGATGGAATTTCAAATCAGCGAAGTTATTTCGCCAGGCGTAACCGGCGGAGCGGTTGACTTTGAATACCGCCGATCGCACGTTCTCATGGATACCGGCCGCTATCGCGATGTAATTCTGAATCGGCTGCAAAGCTGTTTGCCGAGAATATTCCAAAAACTCGGACTGCCGTCATTTTCGCCAACTCGGGCAGAAGTTCAGATCACCGCAAGCAACCATGCCGACTTTTTCCGCTGCCATATCGATAACGGACACGACGAGCTCAAGTCGAGAGAACTGACGTTTGTCTACTTTTTTCATCGCGAACCGAAGACATTTCAAGGAGGCGAATTGCGGCTCTACGATTCCCGATGGGACGGACAGGCGTATGTGGCCACTGAAAACTATCGGACCGTTGTTCCTCGGCAAAACCAGATCGTGCTCTTTCCGAGTTCTTTGACTCATGAAATCACGCCCGTGGAGTGTCCTTCGAAGGCCTTCGCGGACAGCCGCTTTACCTTAAATGGATGGCTTCATCGCTAAATCTCGACGCTGAACTCGGGTCTGCCGCCAGTTTTTCGGCGCGCGACTCAGATTTCCCCCTGCGGCTTTTCGATTGCCGCTTAGACGATCAGCCGGATCACCTCGTTCCGGAGCGCTACCTCAGGAACGAGCTACGGGAGGATTCGGCTGATCGTCCGCTCTTTGTACATCCTCAGTGCCAATTCGCGCGAAATGGACGATTGCCGGACAGCCTGGAATATATAGCCCCATGGCTCGGCAATTTCAACTTGCAGGACGACATGATCTGGATCAAGGAGGCCGGCAGTGGGGCAGATCTTCCCTTCTGGGTAGGACCTGAATTAGCCTCAATAACCGCCAGCCTGCATGCCGATAATCCAGCGCCAACCACACTCTCGCGGGAAGGCCAGCGGGTGCTAGCAATGGCCGGTGTGCTGGTGCCCTCCGATTATGATTCGATCGAGAGAACCCGCTGGACGACAGACATCAGTCTGTGTGCAGCGAAATTCTCTGAGGGAAAATATGTTCCGATCGGCCGGCTGATACATCCCTTTCACATATCGGCATTGCGTCGCTACTATCGATCTTTAATACGCGAAGGCAAGCTGCAACTCGGAGACTCTCAAACTCCGCGGCGATATGTCGCGCAGAACGAAGGTGTCCTGCGATTTTTCCATCATCAATTGACGGCGTCGGTGAGCGCGATTGTTAGGCAGCCGGTGAAGCCCTCTTACGTATATCTCGGTTCTTACCAGAGCGGTGCTGATCTCGCTCCCCATACCGACCGCGAACAGTGCGAGTTCAGTATTACCTTTTGTTTGGATTTTTCTCCGGAGCCTCGGCGCGAAACCGCATGGCCATTACATCTACATACCAAACGGGGCAAGACAACTATTTTTCAGGGCATCGGAGACGGGCTGATTTACTGCGGTGGAGAAATACCTCACTCGCGCGATCCTTTGCCCGCCGGCAATACCTCTACATCAATCTTCTTCCACTATGTAAGGGAGAGCTTCCAAGGCAGGCTCGATTAAACCCGCTGGGTCCCGGCTACGGCACCTAGCGCGATCTAGTTCAATCCGGACACGACATACAAAACGGAGAGAGTCTGGTAGTAGCTATAGGCATACTCTGAGCCACTTTGAGTACATATAACGGGTCCAAGGGAGACAACGCCGGCCCGGTCAGCGGGAACCAGTTCACGCAAAAGCTCCTTCTTTCCTGTCGCAATATCAAGCCGATAGATATTCACTGGAACGTCGCCAGGTCTGTAGATATAAAGAGCTTTGCTGTCACTCGACCACTCCGCGGCAACATAGCTTGTATCCACTCCCGCAACGGTGCGGCTTTGCCCACCATTAACCGGAAACAAAACAACTCCATCTTTTCCGCGTGCCCCAGCGAGATACTTTCCATCAGGGGACGGCATTAGGGCGGAAATACCCTCTGGAGTTATCGTCCGCAACTGAGCGCCAGAAAGGTCCGTGATATAGGTGCGGACCGATTTCCCTGGTTCATTTCCGTCCAGTGCGATATGTTGTCCGTCCGGCAGAAATCGAACTGCTCCGTTCAGCAGGCGCTCTAGCCTGGGAAGTGGCACCTCACGAGGCTGCCCTGCGCCCACCGGAAACAACGTGAGATGCTCCGGTGAGCCAGTAAATACGGACGCTGCCCACTTGCTATCCGGAGACAATCCGCCTGCGGTGCCGTCACCAAGTCGGATCGGAGGTGAACCATCAATCTTCCGGATACCCACGGCATAGTGCAATCCTGCTGGCTCGCCGCTCTCCTCGAATAGAACCCATTGGCCGTCCTTCGAAATGTCCTTGGCTTCGGTCCAGTCATACCAGGAGAGATCCTGCACCTGCTTACTCTCGCCCGACCATTCCATTGCGAGACGCTCACTATCGACTGTGAAGAGAACGCGTCCGTCGGAGGCGACATCGTGCAATGTGATCCCTGCCGGTACCCCCAAAACCTGGCGTCGCCGTCCCGATAAATTGACAGCCCATAACTGGCGATTATGCCCGCTCTCGATGGCGGTGAACCAAATTTCATCACCCTTAGGTGACCACGCCAGTCCATCTTCCGAATCCCATCCGGAAGATAAAGTGGTGTGGTGCCCCGCTAAATCTGTAACGCAAACCGAGCCACGATCATCCGAAGCCTCCGGGTGATCCATGTAGGCGATCCGGTCTCCATGCGGAGAAAAGCGAATGTGGCTGATCGTTCCCGTCGTCTCATAAAGAACCGTCCCAATGGGATATTCCAGACGAATCCGGCCCGGCACATGATGCACCACGGCCAGTTTCCCATCCGGGCTCCAGTCGGCCCAAATAACGTCTTCTAACACCTCGCGTGGAGCTCCACCCGCGACCGGTTCGGTGGCCAGCGTTCCATTCACGAAATCCAGATGTCCTCCATGCATTCCATGCAGGGAAACAGCCAATTCATTGCTCCCGGAAAGTCCTAACAAGTTTGCGGAGGTTATTCCCAACGGGTGTGCCAGAGGAGCATCGGCGAGCGTGGAGTAAAGTTCCAGAGGCTGCCCATTCCACGAGGCGCCATAGGCCACGCTGCCGCCATCAGGCGTAAAACGCGCCGAATAGATTGTGCCTCGCTCAAAAGTCAAGCGTCTATAAACCGGAGCGGATTTAACACGCTCGCCGAGAAAAAATCCCGCAATCCCCAAGGCCAACAGCACGCCCACCCACGGCAGCGATTTCCGCCAACGTAGTGCGCTCTCGCGGAACACAGAAATGGGTCTGCTGGTCGATAGGTCGGAAACAGTGCTCAGCGCAAACACCAACTCACGCGCAGACTGAAAGCGCTCGTCCGGTTCCTTCTCAAGACAGTGTTGGACGATCCGCTCAAAGGCTATTGGAACACTCTGCCTGACGAGAGTCATTTGTCGCGGATCCTCGCGAAGAACCGCCATCATGGTGTCGGCTTCGGTTTCGCCAGAAAAAGCCCGCCTCCCGGTCAGCATTTCGTACAGAATCGCCCCGAAACTAAAAATATCGCTGCGATGATCAACCGGTTTTGCTCGGAGCTGCTCCGGTGACATATAGGCGACTGTACCCAGAACCGAACCACTCTTGGTCTGCGTGGTCATGTTCGCCACCGGGAGTTCTTCGTTCTTGTCGCTCTTCTCCTTACTATCGATGGAGGTAAGCTTCGCAATGCCGAAATCCAGAATCTTCACCCGGCCATCATGAGTGACGAATAGGTTCTCAGGTTTGAGGTCGCGGTGGATGATTCCCTTCTCATGCGCGGCCACCAGTCCTCGTGCGATTTGGGAGGAATAATCCGTGACTTGACGAAAGGGGAACGCCCCGTTCATTAATTTTTGCCGCAGGGTTTGCCCCTCGAGCAATTCGGAGACGATATAAGGCGCCCCGTCATGCAGTCCGATGTCGAAAATCGCAACAATATTGGGATGATTTAGGGCAGCAGCAGCGCGAGCTTCCAGCTCAAAGCGCCGCAGGCGATCTTTATCATTAGCTAAAGAGGATTTTAAAACTTTGATCGCAACTTCGCGGCCAAGCCGGTCGTCGCTGGCGCGGTACACCTCGCCCATTCCGCCGGCGCCGATTTTTTCCAGGACTCGGTAATGCCCTAAAACTTGCCCAATCATTGTGGGAAGAAGCTCAGCCAGTAGGTGCGGACATGTTATGAGCACCCTTCTGCCAAGTCAACTACCTACCGATGTACGATTGGCCATAAATGGCTCCCGCACATAAGATTACAAATAATTACAATCTGGAATTTGGAACTGGCAAAGCACCATTTCATAAGTCTCCTGCCGCAGACTCGGACAATCTTAGAGCTGGTTAGGACGTCCCCGGTCCCTCCTAATAATATTGTGATTCGAAAATTCTCCACCCCTGCGGAGCAAAGCGGCGCATCTCACTCTATTAAAGGCAGCATCCCTGAAAACAGAACTGCTATATTGCCTGTTACTCTTACAACACTGGATGAAAGTTGGTTAGCGCCTACTGATGCCCAATATTCGACTGCCCAGGCTTCAACGCAAGAATCTCTCAAACTTCATACTTTCGCTAGTACTTGGTCCTGCGATGTTCTGCTTCCCGGCATTCGCTCAGCACGCGCCAGAGCTGGAGCTGTTTGGCGGCTATTCTTATCTGCGTTTTGACAGCAAGCCGCTCGGGTATGCGAGCAATTCCAATCTGAATGGATGGAATGGGTCCCTGACCGCTCCACACATTTACCGCGAACTTGGGCTGGTCGTGGACGCCAGCGGTCACTACGGATCAGGGTTCAGAGAATATAACTTCATGGTCGGACCTCAGCTGACAACCGAATTCCGGGGTTACTCGGTGTTTGGGCGGTTTCTATACGGCAGGGCCAGAGATCGCGTGGAAGTGAATGGACAATCGCCCGTCGGACTTTCCAGCTTAGGAACAGCCATTGCAGTAGGCGGCGGTGTTCAAAAGAGCCTGTCCCCCAAGCTTTCATTTCGGATTGCGCAAGTCGACTACATACATGCAACTACATTGGGACACACACAGGGAAATATACGTGTCTCGACCGGCTTTGTATTTCGATTTGGCGGCAAATGAGCTGCACACTTTGTGACTGCAGTTATTCCTAAATTTTTTTGAAGGGGTTTGATCCATGCAAGCCAAAGTTGTTGCCCTGCTGTCCGCGTGCGCAATGCTGATGGGTTTTTCCGGATGTGGTTCTTCTAAGTCCTCCTCCACATCCGTGCCGCCGGGCACGCATCTTGCCTATGTTACTGCCGGAACAGGAATCTCGGCGTTTCGCATTGATAATCAATCTGGAACTTTTGCGTCCATTGTAGGCTCACCATTCTCTTTCGCCATTTCGCCGAGTTCGCCAAACAATTTTACTTCGCCTACATCGGTAACGGTTCACCCCTCGAATAAGTTCGGCTATGCACTAAATCCTGCTCAAAACGACATTTCGCTCTTCCAGATCGACAGCAATTCCGGAGCACTCTCTGAAGTCCTACCGCGCACTCCTACTGGGCTCTCTCCTTCCTCGTTGGGGATGACTACCGCTGGCGATTTTATCTTTGTGGCAAATTTTGCGTCGAACAGTATTTCCGTCTTTTCGGTAAATTCCGGAACCGGTGCTCTTACTGAAATCTCCGGATCTCCCTTCGCCGCCAATTTAAATCCAGACAAACTGATGGTTTCGCCGACGGGAAAATTCTTGTACGTTCTCAATCCCAATATCGCAGCGATTTCTGCCTACACAATAGCTTCCGGTGCTGGCACCTTGACGCCAACGTCCGGATCTCCCTTCATAATTGGCGGGGTGATTCGCTCATTCACTGTCGATCCTGCCGAGCACTTCATGTATTTAATTGATTCAAACGCGAATACTGTTGCTGCATACAGTATTAATTCAACCACGGGTGCGCTCGCGTTCGTTCCAAACTCCACCGTGGCTACGGGAACCACTCCTGTCCAAGTCCTGGTCTATTCTTCGGGAAGTTATTTGTACGTAGCCAACACTGGATCGAGCAACATTTCGGAGTACAAATTGGATTCAGGTACCGGCCTGCCAGTCGTGAATACGAATTCCGCAACAGTTTCGGGAGGCGCGGGAGCTTCCTTCATGATCAATGACTCAACCGGAAACTATATCTTTGTGGGCAGTGGAACGACCGTCAGCGAGTTTTCCGTGAATCTAACAACTGGAGTTTTATCTACTACCTCGAACACTTCGTCAACAGTGACAAATCCGAATTCGATGTCTGTAACAAAATAATTAGATTATTTGTATTGGCGATAACCTCTTCTCATGATTAACTTTGGCATTCTTGGTTTCGGATTGCATGCTGTCAAGCGGCTCATGCCGGGGTTCGCCTTGGCTAAGAATTGCCGGGTGACTGGCTTATCTCGCCGCAATATGACCGACGCTCAAGAGTCAGCGCGGCAAAATAATATTCCGCTCGCTTTCGATTCAGCGGAGAACTTGTGCCGTTCACCCGAAGTGGACGCCATCTTTGTAACCACTCCGAACGCCAGTCACTTAAAAGATGTGCTCACCGCCATTCACTCTGGCAAACCTGTATTGTGCGAAAAGCCAATGGGAGTGAATGCAGATGAGTGCCGACAGATGGTTGAGGCAGCGCGAACCGCGAATGTATTGCTTGGAGTCGCGCAAGTTTTCCGCTTCGAAGAAAGCACAGCTCGACTGCGTGACCGGATTGCCGCCGGACAGATCGGCAAACCTATATTCGCGCGATCAGAATTTTCTTTTCCCGGAGGCGCGAGTCACGCGCGCAAGTGGCTCTACGATCCGAAAGTCGCTGGCGGAGGCCCGATTGCCGACGTAGGTGTACATTCCATCGATGCATTGCGTTTCATTCTTCAGGATGAAGTTGTGCGGGTAAGCGCCCGAGCCATGTCCGACAGCCTATCCGGAGAACTTGAAGCTGCAGCCGTCTTGACCTTGGAGTTCGCACGAGGCACGCTCGCGTCGGTCTTGGTTTCTTTCCGCGCTGAATATCGAACGCCGCTCGAATTTGTAGGCGAAAGCGGCGTTCTCCGAGCCGATAACGGATTCAATGTGGAAAGACCCATCAGTCTGGAATTGCGCCGAGGTTGGGACGTGATAGAAACTGAGACCGTATCAAACTCTTTGGCCTACGCCCGGCAAGTTGACTCGTTCGCGGCAGCAGTTGAAGGCAGAGAAGAGTTCCCTGCTCCCGGAGAACAGGGCTGGCAAAATCAGGAAATAATCGATGCTGCCTACAGAAGTATCAAGAGCGGCAAAGCAGAAGCTGTTCCTAACGTATTTGCGCTGAAATAGTTCTCCTTCATCATTCTTCTAACCGCGTTATCACCTTTCGCAATCGGCACAGAAAGCGCACCTCAGGGCTTCTCAGCCACTCCGGAATTCCCCATATCCATCACTACCTTCCAACTCCCATCTTTCTGCTTTCGCCAAATACTTGCGTACTTCCCGGCGGAAGTAAATGGCTTGCCGGCTTTGTCTTGCCCCTTGAAGACAAATGTTCCGAAAGTGTAGCCCATGTCACCGGACGCGGACATATCCGCCTTCACCGGAGTCCATGTAAGACTTGTGCCCGGTCCCCACGATCCCAAAGATTTCCGTATATTCTCTCTCCCGGAAACAATCGGACCACCATCCGGTAGTTCGGCTGAGTCCTCCGCATAGTAAGTGATGTATCCATCCCATCCCCGCTCCGCCGTCGCCTTTTGGAAGTCCGCTTCCAATTTCACCAGGAGTTCTGAGCCGCTAGGCTGAGATTGTGACCTCGCCTGCAAAACGAAACTGGCGCAAAGAAGTGCAAAGAGAATTGCCGCAGCCTGAATTTTCATTCGGAATAGTCCTTTGGTTTTTTCAAAAATCGAAGATTGTCAAAGTCGAAGACCGTTCAAGTCCAAGATTTGAAGCCGAAGATTATTGAACTCGACTACTAGACTCAACGCGGCGACCGTCCGCACGCACTCTATCACGGAGAGCCCGCACTGTCAGCCAAGTCACAACACTCAACATCCCGGCCCAACCCAGAAATCGAACTACCGAAGCAATAGCAGTGTCGTATTGCAAAACCCCGAGGCTGGAAAAGATTCTATTCCAATCGTGCTCGGCGAAGTCCGGATCTCCGACTGTGACCAGCGGCAGCACCATGGCGCTCGCATCTGCCATATATGTGGCGGTGTACAACCAGTTTTCAAAAAAGAAAAATGTACAGAACACAAATGCCGTGGTCTGGCGTTCTGTAAGGAAATAAGTGGCCAGGAGCGCCGGCACCAGCCATTGCAGGATGGTCCCTCCCCAAAGCCCGATGGTATCCCCCAGCCAGCCGAATAGGAGATGACCACCTTCATGCATGATCAAGTTCACCGAATCGATAAAAAGAAAATCACCATGCTTCCGGAAGGCGTATAGCAGGAATGCAGCATAAAACAACAGCCAGGCAATGAGTGCGGCCATCGGAACGTAGCCCCATCGCCGATCGGCAATTGATCGTGTACCCACGCAGGAATTGTAAGCTGCCGCTGATCGGTGAAGAAGATTACTACGGTGGTACGAAAACTTCCGAAGTGGTTGTACTGCGGGGTCCTCTCGCAGTCTGGCTCTGACCGTATAATGAAGCGCGATGGCTTGCAGGCACGAGCCACCTACATGAAATCTCGTCAATTGTTGATCATTCTCGGGCTTTTATTGCTGGTCCTCGCGGCGATCGCGGGACTCACGCTAACCCGCGAATCGTCTCAGCCCACTTTTTCGAAAGGATCGAAAAAAACCATCAAGCCGCCCTCGGTAGATGAAAATCCATTGAAGACGGCGCGCAGCCTCACCCCTCTCGTCGCAACTCCCGAAGAGCAGCGTCTTGCCCAAGAGGCAGAGCGAGTGAGCGACCACGAAGTTGATCTCGCCTTTGCGCAGGCGTTGCGAGATGCCGGCAATCAGGTTGAGCAGCCCTCCCCACAAAATCGCGAGCTCTTCGCCCGCCTAAGCAAAGCCGAAGAGGCGGTCACAGCCGACCAGTCCCGCCTTGATCAGTTGAAGAAGCAAGTGGACGCAGCAACCGGAGATCGCCGGGACAATCTGCAGCAGCAACTCGAGTTGGTGCAGGTGCAGGTCGAACTGGATGGGGATGAAGTCAGCGACGTGAAAGAGGACATAGACCGCTCCGGAGCTGATCCGCGAACCGTCATTCAAAACCAGTTCACCACACACGAAGCCGCTGAGCACGCGCTGGATGAGAGTCGTTCTACAGGGGGCGTCAATAAAGCTCAGAGTTACCGCACTGACACGTTGTGGGGTCAGCTCACCGGATTGCACGACCTGCACAACAAGGCATCGGCCTTGAACCAGGCTCGCGATGAGGCCGACCGAAACGCCACAAAGCTCACCGAATCTCATGACAAGCTAAACCAACTGCTCAAGACTCAAGCATCGAGCAATCAGGCGATCGCGCAACAAGCTACGACCCGGCTTAATTCCGGCGAAGGCGACGCTGGCGATTCCGCCGAAACAACCGATGCCGCTCTGACATCGCTGAACCGCCTCTCTGACGTAAAAAAAGACCTGACCGATTTCGATAAGCGCATTCAGGATCATCAGGAACTTCGTGACACCTACGGCAATTGGCTGATTCTCGTCGGACTACAGCAACGCGCTCTAATGCATAAAGTGATCCAATCGGTTCTCTGGGTCATCCTGATTTTCTTTGCCGTGTACCTTATCGGACTTGTCATCGATCACTTTCTTCCTGCCGGCAGCACAGAACATAACCGGATTCGCACGCTTCGCGTTGTCATTCGTTTCGCGGTTCAGGTAATCGGTGCGCTACTGGCGTTATTCGTAATCTTTGGCGCTCCCCAGCAGATGCCAACCATCCTGGGCTTGGCAGGAGCGGGGCTCACGGTGGCTCTGAAAGATTTCATCGTCGCCTTCGTCGGCTGGTTCGTATTAATGGGCCGCAACGGAATCAAAGTAGGAGACTGGGTTGAGATCAACGGAGTCGTAGGCGAAGTAATCGAGATCAGTCTGTTCCGAACCGTGCTGCTGGAAACCGGCAATTGGACGGATACTGGTCATCCCACAGGACGCAAAGTAGCATTCGTAAACAGTTATGCCATCGAAGGACATTTCTTTAATTTTTCGACAACCGGCCAATGGCTGTGGGATGAACTTGAAATCATGGTTCCGTCTTCCGAAGATCCTTACCCGATTATCGAGTCGATCCAGAAAATGGTCGTGAAAGAAACCGAAGAAAATGCGCGAGCAGCAGAGCAGGAGTGGAAGCAAGCCACGACGCGTTATCGCGTGCAATCAGTAACGGCAACTCCGGCCGTAAATTTGAGACCGACTACTTCAGGAGTAGAGGTCCACGTCCGATATATCACTCGCGCCCACGAGCGTTACGAGACGCGCGCCCGGCTGTATCAAGCTTTAGTGGATTTACTGCGCCGCAAAGGAGTAAGCCAACCCGAAGCGGTAACAGCGGCAAAATAAAATCTTGCAGAAATTCTTATAACTTTGCTTTGCGAGCTAACTCCAGCGCTCCTCGGACGGGCTCAATAATTTCGCGAAGAATAACAGCATCAGGGTATTCGGCGCTCAGGCTCTTAGAAAAAGCTTCCCCTACAATCCCACTATTCGCAAACACACCGCCGATCATAGCAATCTTCACAGCCTGCTCTTCTGGAAATAAACGCCTGACCACAGTCTTCGCAAGACCAGAGAGTTCGTTTCCAGCAGCGTCCAGAATTTGATTGCTGATCTCGTCGCCCGCGGCTGCGCTAGAAATTACCGCCGGGAACAAGGCGGCAAAATCGGGAGGCGGCGTAGCGTTCGCGGCAAGAACCAGCGAATCGCGAGTTTCGAGATGCCACGCGTTCAGAATGCTTTCCGCTAACGCCGTTTGCTCCTCATCATCGTAGGCTCGCATGATCGCCGCCACAGCCGCACGGCCAATCCAATGTCCTGACCCTTCGTCGGAAATCGCAAATCCCCAGCCTCCAGCGCGAGCCGTCTCGCCATTCTTGTTCCGGCCATAAGCAATTGATCCGGTGCCTGCAATCACAATTACTCCCGGCCCATCACCGAAAGCAGCTTGCAGCGCGATCACCATGTCTCCAACTACCTCGACTTCTCCTGCGACGACTTCCGAAACAATTCCTCGTACTACGTCGTCCACATCTTTTCGTGCACCACCAGCAACTCCAATGCAGGTGTGGGAAATTTGCGACGGACTCACATTTGCCACAGAGCAAGCCTGGTGGATTGCTTCAGCGAGGGACTTACGCGCTGCTACCTCTCCAACGCGAACCACATTGCTGCCAGCCCCTGTTCCGCTGCCGAGCATTGAAGTTTCGTCACCAATCAAGCAGGAAGTCTTGCTGCCGCCGCCATCAATTCCGAGAAAAAAAGTCACGAGCGTAGTTCTATCATAGGATCGAAATCAAAGACTGTGCCAGCTCGCTCAATCCGCAATCGTCTCGTATCTCGCGGCGAACACCGTGCGTCAACTAGTCCTTGAGCAACTGCCTTGCTATTACGAGTCTTTGGATCTCGCTCGTTCCTTCGCCAATGGTGCAGAGCTTCACATCGCGATAAAACTTTTCCGCCGGATAGTCTTTGATAAACCCATACCCGCCGTGAATCTGCACACCTTCGTTTGCACACTTCACCGCGACCTCGCTGGCGTACAGCTTCGCCATGGACGACTCCAGCGTGGTTTTCATCCCAGCATCTTTCATCGCTGCCGCCCGTAAGGTCAGCAACTTGGCAGCCTCGATTTCAGTTGCCATATCCGCAAGCTTCCACTGGATCGCCTGAAAATCGCTGATCGCTTTCCCAAACTGTTTGCGTTGCTTGGAATAATTCAGCGCCGCCTCATAAGCCCCTTCCGCCATGCCCAGAGACAATGCCGCAATCGAGATACGTCCGCCATCGAGCACGCGCATCGCGTCTACAAATCCTTGCCCTTCGGTTCCCACCAGATTCTCCGCGGGAAGAACGCAGTCTTCAAAGATCAGCTCCGCAGTGTCGCTAGCCCGCAGTCCTAACTTGTTTTCTTTTTTCCCCGGACGAAATCCCTTAGTTCCCTTTTCAACTACAAAAGCAGAGAGTCCGTGCGTATGCGCGGCCCGATCAGTCACAGCGATTACCACCAGCACATCCGCGTAATGGCCGTTGGTGCAGAACGTCTTTGTGCCATTCAGTACCCAGGTGTTTCCTTTCCGCACCGCGTTCATGCGGGCGCTGCCGGCATCCGACCCTGACGACGGCTCCGTCAATCCCCAGGCACCTATAAATTCGCCCGTCGCGAGCTTGCTCACATATTTCTTCTTTTGCTCCTCATTACCCGCGAGGAAAAGATGGTTCGAGCACAGAGATGTATGCGCCGCCAGGATAATCCCCACCGATCCGTCCACCCGCGAGAGCTCTTCAATGGCGGTGACATATTCGACGTAACCCATGCCAGCGCCGCCGTACTCACTGGGAAACACAATACCCATCAGCCCAAGCTTGCCGAGTTCCTTCACAATCTCCAACGGAAACTCGCCAGCCTCATCCCATTTCATGACGTTTGGGGCGATCTCGCGCACGGCAAATTCGCGCACCGTCTTTTTTAACTGCAACTGTTCATCGTTGAGTTGGAAATCCAAAGGCTCCTCCGAAATCGCTTTATGTTTATCGACTCTGAAATGACTAAACGAGCTTAAGCCGAAGGGTCATTAGAACATGGCGGAGAAGGAGAACGAAGCGATCAGACCGACCGGTTGGTTAGGGCAAGAGCTCGATTCTACAAAGGCGAATCAGGTAGTTGTAGTCGGTTTGCCTGGATGCGATCCAAAGATCTTCTTTGCCATCCACATTGGCGCAACGAAAACGTGCGCGGGATTTGTTAGAAATGCTGGCTTGTTTCCTTCAATCAGATGACCAATCCACGCTAGAGCAAAAGCGGCCGGAATCAGCAGCAATCCGATTACCCAGTGAAACCACACCACGACCACGGAAGAGAACCCGACCGGGATAGCAATCATGTGCAAGGCGCGATTCACAGGATGATTGTGTGCGCCGTCATAATGCGAGTAGAGACCCATGGAGCACCTCGCTCAGCAAGGAAAGGAGTCGACACCCGGAATTATATACCTGCCAATTCTTCCCGAAGTCCGGTCACTCCGGTACTCCCGTCTCCTGCATCGCGATAAATCCTGCAAACACTTCGTTCGACAGCAGCCGTCCACGTTGGGTTAATCGGATTAGTCGCCATCGCGTGCGAGCAGTCCATCAGCAACGAACCCCGCGATGATCGACGAGAAATCAGAAACCGCAGTCGCGCCGAATTTTGTCTCGATGTCGCCAAACGCCACGCCTCTAACCAAACGCAGACCCAAGAAAAAATTCCTCTTCCAGAGCTTCCTGACGCGAAACGACCGTACGCGCGACATCGCCTCCCGCAACATATTTTTCCAGCGACTCAGGGTTCGCAAATCGAATCGCCTCCACTCCATCCGGCGAAATTAGCAACATCGAGTGCGCATCTACACCGAATCCCCAATACGGTTGTCGTGTCCAATATTTCAGATTGTGCCGAGATTCAAATCCCTCCCGTGCGAAATTTGAAATTTCGTATTGCTGAACACCAGCAGCATTCAAGCGCTCGCAAGCATGTTCGTACATATCTGCCGTCAGCTCATCATCGGGAACAAAGTGCGCGTGATATTTCGTCCCGCCTGCGATCAGTTCGCGACCGAGCCGCGAGTCTTCATCCACTTCAAGCATGTAGACGCTGGCATGTGGAACCCCCGAAGCAATAACTTCGGATAGAGACTCTTCCCAGCTTTCGGCGGTCTGGTGCGGCAACCCTGCAATCAGATCAATATTGATGTTGCTAATTCCCGCCGAACGAAGACTCTCAATGTCGTCAAAACAGTGTCTCGTTTGTGCAAACGCCCAACCGAAGCCGCTTCCTTATCAACAAATGATTGCACTCCCAGGCTGACACGGTTCACCCCGCAGCGCTGAAGGCTTTCCACTACTCCCGGCGTCAAAGTTCCAGGAGCGCATTCCACTGTGATCTCGGCACCTTGCCGAAGATCAAAATTTTGCCGAATCGTGACAAACAGCTTTTCCAGTTGTGTAGTATCCAGTAGGGTAGGGGTTCCGCCACCGAGATAGATCGAATCCGCGGATCGCTTCGTAGTGACTTCGTCCGCAATTTCGCCGAGCACGGCCGATGTCAGAGCAGACCCGGCTTACGTAGCGCTCGAACACAGCGCGGGAAAACACATCGGAGGCGAAGTTACAGTAGCTGCATTTCGTGCGGCAGAACGGCACCGAAACGTAAATACCCAGCGGCGTGGTGATAGTTTCCAAGTAATGATTATCCCACTTACACGCTTGAAAAACGGGAAACGGATGCTCGATCCAAGCTCATGAACAAAGCTTCACAAACTAATACAGTGAATTCCGCTCCCATGAATCAGAGCCTATCGGGTACACTCACCTGATGCTTCCACGTGTCGTGATCACTGGAATGGGCGTTGTCAGCCCCAACGGAATTGGGAAAGAAGCTTTCTGCCTCTCCATTCTCGCGGGTAGATCGGGAGTGAAACGCATTTCGCGTTTCGATCCTTCCGGCCTTGCCGTCCATATTGCTGGCGAGATTCCAGAGTTCGACGAACTCGCATGGGTCGATGCTCGCGAACGGAAGCATGTGTCGCGAGTCGTGCCCCTCGCAGTCGCTGCATCCGCCGAGGCTATCAAAGATGCCGGCCTCGATCCCGCTGCGATGTCGATGGACGAGAAACGCGAAATCGGAGTGATTCTCGGCACTGGCGGCGGCGCGCAGGAATTCTCCGAAGAACAATACCGGCTCTGGCATACCGGACACGTCAAGCAAGTCAGCCTGTTCTGCATTCCCAGCGGCACTATGGGCACCATTCCGAGCGAAATAAGCATGCGCTTCGGGTTCCGCGGCTACAGTCACGTTGTCACTGCAGGTTGCACTTCTTCGACCGATGCGATTGGTTACGCCTACCAACATATTCAGGCCGGCGTGCAGCCGATGTTTCTGGTCGGCGGCGTCGACTCCGATATCACCCCTGGGATTATCAAGGGATACACTCTGCTGCGCGCACTCACTCAATCCTGGAACAATGATCCCGAACGCGCTTCGCGCCCGTTTTCCGCGGATCGCGATGGATTCGTAATCGCCGAAGGTTCGTGGATGTTTATCCTTGAAGAATACGAGCACGCCCGAGCACGCGGCGTGCACATCTACGCCGAAATTGCCGGATACGGTTCCACCTGCGAAGCCTTTCACCGCGTCCGCATGAGCGACTCGCCCGAAGAGCCCGCTCGTGCCATTACGCTGGCTCTCGAAGAAGCTCAGCTCGCTCCCGACGATATTCATTACGTAAATCTGCACGGCACATCGACGGAAATGAATGATCGCGTAGAGACTCGCGCTCTCAAGCTGGCACTCGGGAAGCAGGCAAATAAAATTCCAATGTCTGGCCTGAAGTCGCAAATTGGACACGCACAAGGAGCCTGCGGATCGGCCAGTCTGGCTGCGACGCTGGTCGCGATGCAACACGGCAAAATTCCACCAACAATAAATCTTGAGATCGCCGATCCTGAGTGCGACTTGGATTATGTGCCCGGAAGCAGGACGCACAGCCACAATAGAACATGCAATTTGTAATTGCGTCGGCTTCGGCTCAAAAAATTCAGCGATCGTGCTGAGGAAGACCGCGTAGAGTCATTGCCTGTACTCCAGATTGCGTTCCGGACAGACGGCAACTTGGACCTTCAGATTCGGCGCACCAAACCCTGATCAGTAGCCTGCGTGTTGCGGACTAGCAGCAAAACCAGAATCATTCCAATAAATGGAACCAACCCAGCCACGATCACGATCGGATCGAAAGAATGGCCAGCCATCGCTTGGCGGGAATCAGAAAAATAGCCGATGAGTTTGAATGCGACGATCGTGCCCAATCCTGCGCCGGTTCCGCTCATCCCGCTTACCGACGCTACCGACTCGCTGTTGTATAGGTCCGAGGGCAGCACATTCGCCATAGTCGAAAATGCAGAATATGAAAAAGTAGCGAGGCCAAAGAGAAACGCCATCAGATAAAGATTGGCCGTGAAAATTGTGGGAATGAGCATGGTGACTCCTATCCCGCCAAAAATGATCACAGCCTTCCGGGCGGCGCCCAGAGACCATCCCCGCTTGATCAGGTAGCCCGACATGCCGCCGCCGAAAAAGTTCCCGCAATCAGCCGCAATGAAAGGGATCCAAATAGCAATAAGCCCGCTCTTGAGTTCGATTCCCTTCGCCACCAGGTAAATCGGAAACCAATCAGTAACAAAGAACCAGACGGGATCAGTGAAAGTCTTAGCAATAATCGTTCCCCAGGTTTGCGGCAGCCTGAGAAGATCAAGCCAACGCAGTCGAATATTTTTCCCTTGCTGCGATTCGGATTCCAGTTTGTCAGTAACAATGAGTTGTTGTTCCGCCTCGCTGATCCGAGGATGCGACTCCGGTGGATAATAAAGCTGGCGCCATCCGATCAGCCAGAAGAATCCGAGAATCCCTGGAATCGCGAACGCTGGTCGCCATCCCCATCGGAAATAAACCCAAAGGACAACGAACGGCGCTATCGCGCCACCAATAGACGATCCGCTGTCGAAGAGCGCGGTGGCTAATGCACGCTCACGTTTCGGGAACCATTCCGAAACGGCTTTCGTCGCTGCTGGCCAGTTCGCGGACTCGCCCGCACCCAACAAGAAACGGAATCCAGCAAAACTGGAGAAGCCGTTCGCCAGTGACGTCAACACCGAAACAATCGAGTACCAGGCAACCGTGAGCGTCAGGCCACGCCTGGTGCCAATGCGGTCCATCAGCCGTCCGAAAAGAGTTTGCCCCACCGAGTACGCAACACGAAATGCGATCACGAGGTTGGCGTAATCGCTGTTGCTCCAGTGATAGTCCAGCTTGAGATAAGGAGCGAGCAACGATAGCGTCTGCCGGTCCATGTAGTTTATAACCGTGGAGGCAAAGAGAAGTCCACCTATCCACCAGCGCAAGTTGGCGATGGGGCGAACTCCGGTAGGAAGTTTTCGCGCCTCGGGCGCCATCGTATTTGCCGGCTCAGGAATGTGCGCTTCTCATACGGTCGTTTGCAAGGCCGTGCTTAGTAGCGCTGCCGAATTTGTGTCGAGGTAGATCGTCGCATTCGGGTGAGTGCGCAGAATTGAAGCCGGAGCCATAGGGCTGATCTCGCCTTCGAAACATGCCTTGACCGCTTGCGCCTTGCGCGTGTCGGGTACAACCGCAAGAATCTCTTTAGACTTCAGAATCTGCCGAATGGACATCGAGATCGCCTGCGTTGGCACTTGCGAAATATCCGCGAACCACGCTTCGCCGACCTGCTGAAGCCTGCAAGCCTCATCCAGATTAACGATGAGGTACGGTTCATTAGTCTGAAAATCCGCAGGAGGATCGTTGAACGCGAGATGACCGTTCTCGCCGATTCCGAGAAATGCAATATCGATCGGCGCAGATGCCAAAGCCACGCTGGCCCGGCGGACAACCTCAGGAGCATCGGCGTCGCCATCAAGCAAGTGATACTTCGTGATTCCCGTTTTTTGAATTAGTTGTTCTAGCAACATTTTGCGGAAGCTTCCCGGATGCGTGATAGGCAGACCAATGTATTCGTCAAGATGAAATAGCTCCACTTGCCGCCAATCGATGTCCGGCTTCTTCGTCAGTGCGTTCAGAAACTCAAGCTGAGACGCCGCCGTGGCAGCAACTACACGCGCCAGACCATGATCCCGTACGGCTCTGCGAATAGCGGTTGACGCTTGCTCCGCCGCTGCTTCACCTAATGAGATTTTGTCATTGAATACTTTCAGCACCATCAGTTTTCACTCCTTGAAAATTGCATACCCAGTTTTGATTTCGCCGAGTCTTGATCTAAAAACATAAACACGGTAGCATCCCGTTTGTTTATTAAAACGTTTTTATACGAGGCTGCCAATGAAAAAGTTTGGCCCATCGCCCTTCGCCATCATTCTGCTGCTTATCCTTGCAATTTTGAACCAGATCGTCGCCGCGCAGACCGTCCGCGTCGATACCACGCATATCGTAAACACTTTCAGCCCTCCCTATGCATTGGGAACGACGGTAGACCGCGTACCCAGCAATGCCACCGACATATTCTTCCGGCCCGGACCAATTGCAACAAGTATTGTCCGCTGGTTGGGGCGTCGTCAGTTATCGTCAAAACACCGATTTGTTCGTGCAGGCCTGGCACTGGAATCCGAAAGGAAAGTGGAGCGATCCCTCAGGCAAAGGCTACTTCACCGGAGATTCGACGCCAACCGAACAAATTCGGCACTCCTACGGATATTCTCTGCAGCACCGCGGATTCACCCGAAACGGCGGAACTGAATTCGATGGATTCTCTCGCCTCGACGACGGTGATCTCAATACCTATTGGAAGAGCAATCCTTATCTCAGCAAAGCTTTCACCGGGGAAGAGAATGCGGCACATCCGCAGTGGATCGTGGTCGACCTCGGCAAAAAGCAGGCGGTGAATGCGGTTCGCATCGCATGGGCCAACCCGTATGCAGTCACCTACGAGGTGCAGTATTGGACCGGTAGCGGCGACGCCATGGACGAACCACTAAGCGGCGAATGGAAACGATTCGCTTCCGGAGCCGTCACCAACAGCTCCGGAGGAACAGTGACTCTGAAGCTTGCATCGTCGCCGATTAGCACGAAGTATGTGCGCATTTTGATGACGCAATCCTCTGATACGTGCGACACCCATGGCGTTAATGACCTGCGTAACTGCATCGGGTATGCCATCAAAGAAGTCTATGTGGGCACTGCCATCGGCAACATTGCTGGCGATTCTCAATCAAAAGACACATTCAAAGATGTGCTCCACCATTCTCCAGATCAGAAGCAGTCGTTGACCTACTGTTCCTCCGTAGATCCATGGCACGAACCGTCCGATTTATATGTAGCGCCTGATCGCATGGAATCCGGCGATCAGCCCGGGTTCGATTTGTTCTTTACCAGCGGAATCACACGCGGATTGCCCGCCATTGTTCCTGTCGCACTGCTCTATGCCACGCCGGAAGACTCGGCCGCACAGATGGCCTATCTGAAGAAACGGGGCTATCCCATCTCATACGTCGAAATGGGCGAAGAAGCCGACGGCCAATACATGCAACCGGAAGACTATGGAGCTCTTTATCTCCAATGGGCAACGGCGCTGCATCAGGTCGATCCTAATTTCAAACTTGGTGGGCCAGCATTTGAAGGAGTCACTGAAGACATAAAGGCTTGGCCCGACGCGCAGGGAAAAACATCATGGTTCGGGCGATTCCTGGACTATCTCAGTGCTCATGGACGACTGGCTGACTTCACCTTTATGTCTTTTGAACACTATCCGTATGATGGTTGCGAAACGCCGTGGAAAAATCTTTACGAGGAACCGCAATTACTCACGCACATCATGCAAGTGTGGCGGGACGACGGATTGCCTCCGGGAATCCCACTACTCGACACCGAAACCAATGCTCACGGTGCCGAGGCATCGGTCGATATCTTCGGTGCTCTGTGGCTGGCAGACACGTTTGCAGGTTTTCTTACCGCAGGCGGCAAGTCGACGCACTATTATCATGCGCTGTCTTACTCTCCGCCTCATCCCGCGTGCGCAAATAGCTGGGGCACATATCACATGTTCATGACGGACCGAAATATCAGATCCGGCAGCGCACTTCCCAATTCTTCGCCGCGCAGCTCATGAACCAGGAATGGGTTCAACCGAAAGATGCGGACCACCAGCTATTCGCGGCTTCCAGCGACGTCAAAGATTCCGAGGGACACACATTGGTGACAGCCTACGCAGTGTTGCGGCCCGATGGACAGTGGTCGCTCATGTTGATCAACAAGGACTATGACCGTCCGCATCAGGTACACATTGTTTTTCAAGGACAAGGATGGCCCCGGCGCATTCACGGGCGAGGTCACAATGCTGACCTTTGGGAAAGCGCAGTATCAGTGGCACTCCGCCCGTAGGGAAGGCTACGCTGATCCCGATGGCCCGCCGGTGAAGTCGACAATCACGGGCGGCGCGGATGTTCTCTACACTCTTCCGCCCGCGTCACTAAATATAGTGCGCGGTAAAGTCGAACACTGAACGGAAAGCAAATGTCTTCATGTTTCAATATCATTCACCTGAATTAACACGTACTAACAGGAGAGTCGCGTTTATGAATCAGTCGCGGAAATTTCTCGTCGTTGCTTGTGCGCTATATATCCTCGCAAGCCCCATGCCTTCGAGCGCCCAGCAGCCCAACCGCGAGGTCGCAATTACCATCGATGACTTGCCCGCCGGTGCCGCCAATTCAATGTCGGCGGCAACCATCACCGACATGACCACGAAATTGCTGACCACTCTCCGCGATCAAAAAGTGCCGGTAGTTGGATTCGTCAATGAAAAGAAACTTTATAAGCCCGGCGAAGTAGATGAACGAATCAAAGCTCTACGCATGTGGCTCGACTATGGTTTCGAACTCGGCAATCACACCTTCACCCACCTTTCGTTGAACCAGGTCGGACTGAAAGCGTGGGAAGATGATGTGATCCAGGGCGAGAGCGTAACCCGCATGCTGCTTGCCGAGCACAAGATGACACTGCGATATTTCCGTCATCCGTTCCTCGACACTGGTCGCGATCTTCAGACCCGGCGCGAAGCCGAAGCCTTCCTTGTCGGCAGAGGATACCGCATCGCTCCCGTAACCCTCGACGCCTGGGACTGGATGTACGCCGGAGTCTACGAAGACGCCAAGACACGCGGCGACACCGCCCTACAGCAGCAACTCGCAAGCAGCTATCTTTCTTATAGCGATGCCGTGTTCGCTTATACCGAACAGCTTTCCAAACAGACCATCGGTTATGAGCCGAAACAAATTCTTCTACTGCATGGCAATCAATTGGAGGCCGACCACATCGGCGAGTTGATCGATCTTATGCGCAAGCGCGGCTATCACTTCATCACCCTTGCAGATGCTCTCAGCGACTCGGCGTACAGCCTGCCCGACACATATGTTGGAGAAGAGGGCACGGGATGGATCGACCACTGGGCCATCAGTCAGGGCCATCCTCCGCAAGGAGCTCCCGTGTTTCCGCAATGGGTGATCGACCGTTCGAAGGCGCTACGCCTCCCCGGACCATAGCTCTTAAACATTCAGATCCAGCTGCGCAATGTCTGGTAGTAAAAAGGGGCACGCATTTTTGTCTTGTTTGAGCCATTGCAGCTCGGTGTACTTTGACATCGCTTCTCTCGGGATGAAAATCGAGATCGGCATCCTCTCGAGAGTTGCACATTCTTTCTAGCGGGATCTCCTACATCGACTTGAGCAGCGACTCCAGGCAAATGAATACACTTCCATCCGAACCTTCCAGGCAGTGCCATTTCTTGGCTTGATCGCAATCGCGGAGCCGGGGTTGTGCCGAGCCCGTCAAAACTCCAGCTTGTGCGAGGTCTACCACCTCCACGGCACGGCGGCACTCCGGACACCAGCGGCGGACACGACTACTCCTCCGGATCGTCAGGATCTGATCCGTCTCGATGGTGATTTGTATCCTCTTATGAGTCGTCTTCGCCTCCCGAACTGCGGCACCATTGATCGCCTGCCAACGAGGGCACCCAATGGCTTCACAATCGCGCCTGAGACTCGACATAAAGCCGGATCTCGCCTCAAACATGTTCTGCGAGAAAGCGGATACAGCGATTCCACAGTACCTGCAAAAACCGGGTGCCGAACTTAGTTGCTCCGGCACCCGTTCCCCCTCAAGACCATCTGTCACATCCTCGACATTGCTCTGCCCCCCGACAGGGCGATGTTAAGGACAAGAAAGACTGCTGTAATAATTGAGGAGGTTGATAAAGTTGCAATCCCCAGCCTTTACCCCGCCCTGATCTCGTGGTAGAGTGCAACCCACGCTGGGTGCGGCTTTCGGATCGCCTCACTACGGGTACACTGCCGCAAGTAGGCATCGGAAGTCTTTAGGAAACTCTCAAGAACATCTCAGGATTTATTAGGGCCGTCTATGACGAAGGAAGCAAAGCACTTCTATGAGTTCGGTCCCTTCCGCGTAGATCCCGATCAACGGCTATTGTTGCGTGACAATCGGCCGGTTCCCCTTCAACCCAAAGCCTTCGAGACTCTTCTGGTGCTGGTTCAGAACAGCGAAACCGTGGTTCTGAAGGACGATCTAATGAAGTCGGTCTGGCCCGATACCTTTGTTGAGGAGTCGAACCTTACCCAGAATATTTTTGTATTGCGCAAGACCCTGGGAGAGGTGGCCGGCGAGCGCCGCTACATCGTTACCGTCCCCGGGCGAGGATACCGGTTAACCGAGAAAGTGCGGTTCGTTCCTCATCAGGAGCCGGAGCAGGACGACATTGTGCTTCAGCAGGAGAGCATAGTGTTGCAGAGCCACTCGACAACTCGGGTCGTGATTGACGAGGTAAGTTCGCGCGGCAAAGCTTGGTATTTAGTCGCGGGAGTCGCGATTGCTGCCATCTTGGGTGGCACCTGGTATTGGCGATCTCATCCCGCACCAAAGCTCAGGGAAAAAGAAAGAATTGTAATCGCCGACTTCACTAATACGACTGGCGACGTCATCTTTGATGACACCCTGAAGCAGGCATTGGCCATTCAACTCGAGCAATCCCCGTTCTTGCGTGTTCTATCGGACAATAAGGTACAAAGTACGCTCAAACTGATGAACCACGCGACGACCGAACACATTACTCAGGACATAGCTCGCGAGATCTGCCTGCGTAATGATGGCAAAGCCATACTCCAGGGTTCAATCGGAAGCGTCGGGAATCACTATCTCATCGGGCTCAGAGCCGTGGAATGTCAGTCCAGTGAAACACTGGGCAGCGCCGCCGCTGAGGCTACCAACCGGGACGGCATCCTTGCAGCTCTCGAAAGTGTCGCCAATGGGCTGCGTGCAAAACTTGGCGAATCGCTGGCATCGGTCGAGAAATTCAACAAGCCGCTGGAGCAGGCAACAACTTCCTCTCTTGATGCTTTAAAGGTTTATACCCTGGGCCAGATAACCGCTGGAAAAGCCGATGATAATGCAGCTGTCGCCTACTACGTCCGCGCCATTCAACTCGATCCGAATTTCGCCCGCTGCTATGCGGCTTTGGGCAGCGCTTACAACAATCTCGAGCAGCCGAGCCGGTCGATTGAAAATTACAAGAAAGCTTATGCACTACGCGATCGTGTAAGTGACCGCGAACGCTATTACATCGAGGCTACTTATTATTCCCACGTGACCGGCGAAGTGGACAAGGCCATCCAAACGTATCGCGAATGGATCCATAATTATCCGCAGGATCTCACACCATACTTCAACTTGGGTGTCCGGTACGGAGCTTTGGGTCAATACGACAAGGCTCTTCCTGAAAATCTCGAAGCCCTAAAGCTTGCTCCTGACGATGCTGGCGGTTACGCCACTCTTATGGGCCTATACCTGTCATTGAATCGCTGGGATGATGCCAAGGCGACCTACGAACAAGCCGCGGGTCGCCAGCTGGATAGCTTTGTCCTCCGTGAAAACCGCTATGCGCTGGCGTTTCTCCAGAACGACACAGTCGCTATGAAACAGCAGTTAGCGGGTGCTCTGGGGAAACCTCGCGAAGAAGACCTGCTGCTGGCAGCACAATCCGATACTGAAGCCTATTTCGGCCGATTCACCAGCGCTCGAAGGTTTTCCGAGCGCGCGATGCAAACGGCTATCCGCAATGATGCCATAGAAACTGCCGCGCTCTGGCAAGCCAAGGCGGCTCTGCGCGAAGCCGAGGTAGGCAACTTATCCCGTTCCCGCAAAGAAGCACAGGCGGCGATTGCGCTGGGACCGGGTTTGTCGGTCGAGTGCGCCGCTGGCTTAGCCTTGGCGCGAGCCGGTGATTTTTCAGGGGCACAAAAAATTGTGGACAGCCTGGACCAAGATTACCCGCACGGCACCATGGTCCAAAACTTCCATTTGTCGAACATCCGCGCTGCTGTGCAACTCGACCGCGATGATTCTTTCGGCGCTATCCAAGCCCTCGAGGCGGCAGAGCCCTACGAATTGGGAGGAAATCGGACGTTGTACCCCGCTTATCTTCGCGGACTGGCTTACCTGGCGGCGAAGAGGAGTGAAGAGGCAGCAGCCGAATTTCAGAAACTTCTGGACCACCGCGGTCTGGTGAACAACTCTGTTCTAGGCGCGCTGGCTCACGTTCAACTAGCTCGCGCCAAGGCAATGAGCGGGGACAAAGAAGCAGCGCGCAAGTCTTATCAGAACTTCTTCGCTCTCTGGAAAGACGCCGATGCCGATATTCCGATCCTGGAAGAAGCCAAAGCAGAATACGCTAGGCTCGATTAATCGAAGCACCCTGGAAAGAAGCCGCTCCCTATCGCAAACCTCACAGCCTGGATATCGAATTATCCAGCTTACTCATAAACTTTTTGCCTTCTCTAGCAGCCTTCACAGCCGGGATCAGGTCGGCCGCTGCGGAGGACTTCACAACATAGCCGAGAGCGCCAGTGGCTAGCGCCAACTCCGCAATTCTTTTGGAATTATGCTGACTCAGAAATACGATTCGAGCTTTGGGAGCCACACGATGAATCGGAATGGCCGCCTCGATTCCTCCAAGCGTGGGCATACTTATATCAAGAACAACAACGTCCGGCTGAAGCTCCTCCGCCTGACGAACGCCCTCCAGCCCGTTTGCCGCCTCGCATATCACCTCAAAGTCCGGATCACTTTCTAATACCCGAGAAACCTGCCTCCGAACCACATCATGATCTTCGATCACCAGAATTCTCACTGGCTTAGGATTGTCCACATCGCCAAATCGTCATCCAGCGAACTTTGAATTGAGGCATCGCCGCGATAAGAGCGATTTGCCTTAGCTAGTAAAGGAAAGGGCGTAGTACTGGGATTTGACCGGAACAAATGCATTGAGAGTCACGCCCGAATGCAGAGATTACCCGAGACCGCTCTTGTGTTCGATACAGTACATTCCCTAAGGAACTGAGGATCATCCCGTAGACCTATTTCAGCGCATTCCCTCCACCTCTTCCACGAGCCTTTGGCCCAGACTCTCCACCGCGCATGCCTCAATGCGAGCCACCGTGCTCGCCTTCGATTTCCCGCGCAACAAATGCCATGCTTCCTTATAAACACCGTACTTCGACTTCTTCAGATTGGGATACAAAGCGATGCTCCCCTGCATCTTGAATTTTTTGGCCGGAATGATGTACCACAAGTCTTCCGGAATCACATACGCCGCCAAAAAATCAAACGGATCGCCCACATAAGGACCCTTGCTATCCCGCACCGAGCACGAGTACCCTCCGCGATCTTTGAATATTGTCGATTTCACCTGCACCCGTAAAAAGCGCGCCCGGTATTCCACCGCCACGTCGTAACGCGCCATCTCTCCCCAAGGCTTGCTCACCTGCAACCCTTGTTCGGACGCGCAAGCCATAAACCGCAGCTCCGCCCATTCCCCACGCCGCTTGGCATGTTTGATCTTCATTCCCTTTATTTTTCATCGCTAGCTCTTTCTTTCTATAGATCGCTCTTCGCATATTTCCCTCAAACTGTCATTCCCAGGCCCCAACCATTTCCCATCAACTGTCATCCCGAGCGCCGCCTGAGTTGCGCGTGCGCAACGAAGGCAAGTCGAGGGACCTCTACCCGCGCCACACTGCGTGGTATTCCGCTCCCAATAAAAAACGCGGCCCGCAAAAGGCCGCGCACTAACTTCCAGCTTTGACTATGTCATGCCCATCAGCGACAGAAACTCCCTACGAGAGTGTCTAGTCGAGAGTTGGGGCTCCCGCAGACTATCCCGGATGCAAACGATCTCTCCGAGTCTTTGGTCCGAATAGTCGCGTCGAATATGCCTCAGGCAGCTCTTCGACCATCGAACACTCTGCCCATCCGCCTTCTGCGACTCCATCCTGAGTCGTCATAGTCTGATACGCCAGCTATCACGGTTTCGCCTGCGCCCTGCGCATGAAAGTACTTTCTTTGGATTGGATCTCTTATCCCGAGAAGTTTTGGGAAAGCAGCGCTGGTAGCAGCGACTCCATAATCCAGGATGCCATGCGTCTTAAAACTGTACACACGAAAGACTCCAAGCGGATAGTCCGTCATTAGCGCATTCGCGAGTACGCTGATTCCGAGCGCTAGTGCGGCATTCGATCCGCGTTTGTCGGTCTTAGCGAACAGAGCGGCCGCAACAAAGTTGGTACTGGCATGAATGTAATCGATAATTCCGTGGGTTTTCGCTGAGATTAGCCTTGGGAAAAAATTGTCTATCAAAAGTCCAGCCATTGGTAGCTCCTTATCGCTCCTTATTAAAGTAAAAAATCAAATTGTAAGTTTCTATGCAGCCTTGGCTCCGTTTGCCCACGGGTCAAGCACCACTTTGGTGCAGTGATCCTGTTTGTCCCGAAAGACCTTGTACATTTCAGGAGCTCGATCAATAGGCACCCGGTGACTAATGACAAAGCTCGGATCAATTTCGCCGTTCTGCACGCGGTCGAGCAACGGCTTCATGAAACGCATCATGTGGGTCTGCCCAGTTTTCATAGTCAGGGCTTTATTCATAAAAGCTCCCATTGGGATCTTGTCATCGAAGCCGGCGTACACTCCCGGAACGGAAACCGTCCCACCTTTCCTACAAGCCTGAATACACTGCCGAAGCGCGATCGGACGGTCAGTTTCTACACGCATTGCCTGTTTCGTACGATCGACCAAGTACATCAAGTTATCGTCGTGCGCTTCCATACCGACCGCATCTATGCAGGCGTCCGGACCAATATTGGCTGTCATATCTTTCAAAGTCTGGACGACGTCGTCTACTTGTTCGTAATTGATGGTTTCCGCTCCAGCTTTCTCAGCCAAGCGAAGTCGGTAGTCAAACCTGTCAATCGCGATTACTCGTTCCGCTCCAAGCATGAATGCGCTTCGTATGGCGAATTGAGCGACTGGTCCACAACCCCAGACAGCTACGGTGTCTCCGGCCTGGATATCGCAGTTCACAGCACCGAAATAGCCGGTCGGAAATATGTCAGACAGAAATACGACTTTGTCATCAGGGACATCTTCGGGCAGCTTAAGTGGCCCTACATCGGCATATGGTACACGGGCATACTGAGCCTGGCCTCCGGAATACCCGCCCAACATATGGGTATAGCCGAATAATCCAGAAGGTGAGTAGCCCATCATCTGTTCAGCAATCCAATAATTCGGGTTCGAATTGTCGCAGCATGACCAAAGCTGCCGTTCACAGAAGAAGCAACGGCCGCACGCAATTGTGAACGGAACTACAACCCGGTCACCGGGTTTCAATTTCTCGCGCTTGATGCCCGCGCCGACTTCTACTACTTCGCCCATAAATTCGTGGCCGAGAATGTCGCCTTGTTCCATGGTTGGAATAAAACCGTTATATAGGTGCAAATCGGAACCACAAATACAAGTGCTGGTGATGCGCACGATTGCATCTCGGGGATTCAGAATTTGTGGGTCAGGTACAGTTTCAACACTCATTTTCTCGACGCCCATCCAACAAACTGCTTTCATGCTATCCTCCGCATCGCGTTAAATACTTCATTGAGTTGAGATTCAGGCCGTATCGGCCGGGTAGGATCGGCGACGCGCAAGGCCGCTATAAGTTTGGAACGTGGGCCGTGCGTCTGTCCTTCGATCGTGGGTATTTCGCCGGTTTCGACTAGGGCTTTGAAGCGCCGCAAATCCTGTCGCATCACGAAATTTGGATACTTGCCGAGCATTCTCGCCACCGCATTAGTCATTGCGCCGGATCGTGGACGGTAGCGCATCTCTACCTTGACCAATGTTCCTCGATCCGCCGGTGCGGACTCGAACTTCACTGTGCCTTCGACGAACAAAGCAGATCCGGGCAGAGATTGCCACATGATCGACTCATTCTCGCGGTCGTTTACGATTTCAGCGTCCCACACAATCCGCGAGCCCATGGGACCAAGCGCTATCCAGGTTGATCTGCCGCCACTCGACACCGTCACAGATTCGAGATGCGGCATAACTATTGAGAGGTTTTCGAAGTTGTGCCAAAACTGATAGGCCTCTTGCGGAGAGCAGTTCACCAAAATACTGCTTTGCGCAACGAGTACTCGGGGATTTCTGTCGGGTTTCGTACCCATGTAAACGAGAGCTCCGCCTGCCGCAGCCATGGCTAATCCGGATTTTGAACGTTGGGTAAGACCGAGAAGGGCAAGCGCGCCACCACCTATCATCGCGCCCATTCGCTGAGATGATATTGGCTGCGCAGCACCCCTACGGAGAATGCTTCTGATTTGGTTCATAGCAGCATTACCTCTTTTATCTAGAGATAGCAGTCAGATGCCATCATCCATTTCAAGGTGCATTGCTGTTCGAGTTATTACGTAAGGTCTGATATGAAGTCGTGCGCGAACCTGAGGCAAGTTCCTGCAGGTAGTGATTGGTGACAGGATTCACCTGCTCACGGAGACGGTCAGTGAAAAACCATAGGCCGGATCTCCGAATCGTAGGCCGGATCTTTTGAATCATGGGTTGGACCGTGGTTGAAATTCCGCTCTCTACCCTAAGTCCCTGGGGATGATGCGCTAAGCCTTTGCTGCAAAATGTCTCGATCCAACTCGTTCTCCCAGCGCGCGACCACTATCGTCGCTACGCCGTTACCAATCATGTTGACTATTGCGCGGAACATGCTCAAAAAACGATCGATTCCAAGGATCAGAGCCATTCCCGCGACTGGAATTGTGGGGATGACGACCAGCGTTCCCACAAGGGCAACAAATGCGGCGCCCTGCACCCCGCTGGCTCCTTTGGATGTCAGGACTGCCACCGCAAGAATTGTCAATTGCTGAGCGAGGGTTAGGTGAGTGTTGGTGGCTTGGGCAACAAACAGAGCTGCCATCGTCATGTAGAGGCTGCTGCCGTCCGTATTAAAAGTGTAGCCGGTTGGAACTACTAGGCCCACTAAGGACTTTGAGCAACCGAGATCTTCCAGCTTCTCCATAAGCGTGGCAAGCACTGTCTCTGAAGAGCTGGTGGCCAGAACGACGAATATCTCTTCCTTTATATAGAGGAGAAATTTAAGGATATTGAATCCCGCCAGCCAAGCGATCGAACCCAAGATGACTAAGACGAACACAATGGAGGCCAGATAAAAGGACGCTATAAGCTTTGCCAAAGGTTGGAGTGACACTATGCCGTACTTACCAACTGTAAACGCCATGGCTCCGAATGCGCCGATGGGAGCAAAGCGCATCATGATGTTCACTACTCCAAATACTGCTTGCGTTAAAGCCTCAATAAGTTTTACCAAGGGCTGACAACGCGGCCCCATCGCCGATATCGCGAAGCCAAATAAAATAGCGACCAACAAAACCTGGAGGATGTCTCCTTTGGCAAAAGCATCGACGACCGTCGTCGGAATGATATGCAATAGGAAGTCGGTTGGGTTCTGCGCTTTCGCCTGTCCGGCGTAGTCGGCGACAGCCTTGGCGTCGAGACTAGCAGGATCTACATTCAGACCGGAGCCTGGGTGTACCAGATTGCCAACCAATAGTCCGAGCAGAAGAGCTAGAGTCGAAACGATTTCGAAATATAAGAGTGCCTTGCCGCCGACGCGTCCGATTTTCTTAATGTCCTGCATGCCGGCGATGCCGGATACTACAGTGCAGAAAATCACCAGAGTAATGACCATTGTGATCAGCCGGATGAAAGCGTCGCCCAGTGGCTTCATCTTTACAGCATTAGCAGGACTGAAATAGCCAAAGGCCACCGCGATAGCAATCGCAATCAGTACTTGCACCCACAACGTGGTATAGAAAGGACGTTTGTGTTGCTTTTTAATAGCGGTCGCGGCGGGAGCTGAACTTGACTTCATGAATTTTCGGGAGAAGGCTTGAGCCACTGTTCTGCTTGCATCTTTACAGGATCCAACAATTAATTTTTGGCACTCTTCAGAGGAGACACTTAGGATTGAAGGCAGTACGCCTTACTATGACATAGGCACGTGAGACCTGCCTGAATTGAAGATAAAAATTCGTTCATAACTCGGGACCTAACAACTCGGGCCTTTTTCCTTTCGAACCCACGGCTCCGGTAATACAATTCCAAGCTGCTATGTGTTACAAGTGGCTCTGGAAGGTACTTCTGCCCACATAGCAGTACAAAACTCGTTTGGGCAACCTGAGTATCGGAAAGCATGCCATGCGTATTTTGCTGATCGAAGATGAGCCAAAAGTGTCCAGCTTTATTAGCCGCGGTCTAATCGCGGAACGTTATGCGGTTGATACCGCGGTCGACGGTCTAAGCGGCATGGAGTTGGGCCAGACGTATCATTACGATCTGATCATCCTCGATTTGATGTTACCCAAAATCAGCGGCGAAGAAGTCTTGAAGCTCATCCGACGCAAGAATACGACTGTACCCGTGCTCGTGCTTACGGCGCGAGACGGCCTGCAAGACAAAGTCGGAATATTTGAGGCAGGAGCCGACGACTACTTAACCAAGCCATTCGCATTTGCAGAGCTGCTGGCACGAGTAAAAGCACTCTTGCGTCGCGGTCCGGTAAATCGCGCCAGTTCTATTCACGTCGATGATCTCGAACTGGACCGTCTTTCGCAGCAAGTGAAGAGAGCTGGGAAAAGGGTCGATCTCACTTCAAAAGAATATGCATTGCTGGAATATCTGATGTCGAACGCTGGCCGGGTCCTGTCACGCACCATGATCATCGAACATGTCTGGGACCAGAGCTTTGATGGCATTACGAATATTGTGGACGTGTATGTCCGGCATCTTCGCAGTAAGATCGACAGCTCGCACAACCGCAAACTGATCCGAACAATACGGGGTGTCGGTTACGCGATCAATGATGCAGGTGAAATTTGAATACTCGATCACTTCGTTTTCGAATGACAGCCTGGTACGCCGGGTTATTAACAATCTCACTAATCGTATTTAGCGCGTCGGTCTATCTTGGGCTGGAACATTTCCTGGATGCAAGCTTGCACCAGGAACTGGCAGAACAAACTCGTGTGATTGGCGAGAAATTAGTGGATGAAGTCACTCAAAGGGGAGAAGACTACGTCGTTGGAGAAACCAGCGAGCTAGCGCCTGAAATCAATGGACGATTTATCCGTATCACCCGGCACGATGGAAGCGTCCTTTATCGTTCAGGCCAGCCCAAGGACGGGTCCTTTGATTCCTCGCGTGTTCCTCCTGCTTCAAACCGCGTGACCGCCTCTGACCATCGCGAAATAGTTGGCGACACCGCACTTTTGATACACCGCTATCCATTCACTACGAAAGATGGCAAGAAATTTCTGATAGAGGAAGGTGCTCCAAACCAGCAGATCCAAAGTGTTCTACACGGCCTCCTGCTTATTCTCGCTTTTGGAACACCCCTCATAGTCGCTTGCGCAATTGGCGGCGGCTATTGGGTCATGCAGCGCGCTCTGGAGCCCGTCAATTATATTGCCGCACACGCCGAGCGAGTTAGCTCGAGAAACTTGAATGAGCGACTGCCGTCGGTAAAGTCAGGGGATGAAATCGAACGTCTCTCAAATTCGCTAAATCATATGATTGGACGTTTAGATGATTCTTTTCAGCACATCAGCCGCTTCTCAGCCGATGTATCGCACGAACTACGTACACCATTAACTATCATTCGCGGAGAACTGGAGGCACTCGCGGCCAATGGCGTAACGACAGAACAAATGGAGGTCATCGGCAGTGTTCTCGAGGAGAGTGATCGTCTCTCAAAGATCGTCGATCAACTGCTGGAAATTTCTCGTTTAGACGCAGGCGAGGAATCTGCTGGGGGGGTGCGAATTGACTTGGGTGCTGTGGCTACTTCCACCGCTGATCAGCTGCGATTGCTCGCTGAGGAGAAATCAATTGTCCTGCATTTCGAAGTGGACACGGCCGTCATGGTAGAAGCCGATCAGATTCGTTTGCGTCAGGTAATCGCAAACCTTTTGGATAATGCGATCAAGTACACTCCGTACTCAGGATGGGTGAAGTTATCCGTGAAGAATCACGGAGAAAATGCAATTTTAGAGATTGAGGACAACGGAGTTGGCATTGCTGCTGAATCTCTTCCTCACATTTTTGAACGATTTTATCGCGCTGACAAGGCACGCTCCCGTTTATCGGGTGGCTCTGGCCTTGGCCTCTCTATCGTGAAAGCCGTCTGCACCGCTCACGGAGCAGTGGTCAAGGTATCTAGCACGGAAGGTAAAGGCAGTATTTTTCGAGTCGAATGGCCGACGGCAACTTCGCCGGTATCCAGCTCCGCAGTTCCCGAACAGGTTGCTCACGTTTGAAGCGCGCGTGAGCCAGCCGGGCGTAACTCTTCCGACGACTTCCCGGCTACATCAAGCGCAATTGCTTTCCCCAACTCGCTGGTTTTGGCCTTGCCTCCAATATCAGGCGTTCGAACTTCGCCTTTTGCCAGAACCTGCTCAATCGCTTTTTCGACTGCGTCAGCAGCGTCGCCTTCGCCCAGATGTCGCAGCATCATTGCCCCCGACCAGATTTGTCCTATTGGATTAGCAATTCCCTTCCCTGCAATATCGGGAGCAGAGCCATGCACCGGCTCGAACATGGAGGGAAATTCCCTCTCCGGATTGAGATTTGCAGACGGCGCAATACCGATGGATCCGACAACCGCGGGGCCCAAGTCAGAAAGGATGTCTCCGAAAAGATTGGATCCGACAACAACATCGAACCAGTCAGGGTGACGCACGAAATGCGCCGTCAGGATGTCGATATGATATTGATCGGTGCGAATGCCGGGGTGGTCTTTAGCCATCGCTTGAAAGCACTCGTCCCAGAACGGCATTGTGTGAATGATGCCGTTCGATTTGGTTGCCGACGTGACATGCTTTTTCCGTTTATCGGCGAGATCAAATGCATAGCTCAAAATACGATTGACTCCCCGCCGCGTAAAAACAGTTTGTTGCACCGCTATTTCATCCTCGGTGCCTTCGTAGAGACGTCCACCGATGTTTGAGTATTCCCCCTCGTTGTTTTCGCGAACAACACAAAAATCAATCTGACCAGGTTGCCAGTTTTTAAGAGGTGTATCGATGCCCGCGAAAAGACGCACGGGACGCAGATTTACATATTGCCGAAACTTCCGGCGGATGGGGATCAGCAAACCCCACAATGAAATGTGATCCGGAACATCCGGGTGCCCTACGGCTCCGAGAAAAATAGCGTCGAAGCTTTGTAATGTTTGTATTCCGTCGGCCGGCATCATCACACCGGTCTTTACGTACATTTCGCAGCTCCAGTCAAACTCTTGCCAATCGAGTTTGAAACCGAAGCGGGAGCTGGCTGCTTCCAAGACTCGGATTCCTTCTGGGACTACTTCCTTGCCAATTCCATCTCCGGCAATGACTGCAATTTTAAAGGTCTTCATAGTTGCGATTTCACGCTTTCTCGTTGCTGAGCATTGGCGCCAGCTCTTTCAAGTCAGGAGCATTTTCCAAGTTCTTTACGAATGTGATGATGCTTTCGGTTTTCTCTTTTGGCCATTCGGCATATTCGGCGCAGCCTCTGAACTTCACGGCTGCTTCTTCGAAGCTCATTGGATCGGCTGGACTACCTTTACCAAATTCCGCCCGGCCAGAGATGACCTCGCCGTTCTTCAAATGGATCCTAAGAATGGACGTCATCTTGTCGAAGCCTGCTTGCTCGGCTTCCGGGTCCACGTAGTAATTGACCTTTGCGATCATCTCCTGGACATCCGGACGCTGAACCACCTGATTGGTAAATTGCCCAAGCCCAGCCTTTCTTTCCAGCAACAATATAGCGAGACAGAACTCCATGCTGAACTTCGCTTCCAATCCGGTTTGCGGATGATGATGTATCAGCGCAGCCATCATGTTGGAATTCGCGCCGATATCCACTTTCTCGACCTGGGCTGCGACAATGTTGTTCTTTTCTATTAACCGCATCATTTCTGTCATCGCTGGATGGGATAACGAGCCAGATGGATAAGGCTTGATAGAAACGCCCGGGGAGGCGAACGTCCACGGTTTTCCCAACCGGTCCATGATAAAGGACGGCTCGAAAGATCCGCCGAACGCATGAAAGAATCCACGTTTTGCTTCGAGAATGTTTTTAGCGGCAGTCCAACCAATTGCAGCAAGCTGCGCGGCCTCAAAGCCGCTCTCTGCAGCATGCCCCGCCTGGAAAGGCTTGGTCATGGTTCCGAAGTTTTCACCAAGTCCACCGGATTCGGCGGCAGCTACTCCAAAGGCGTTCAGAGTCTTAGTCACGTCTAAATGCATGAGCCTGGCGCACGCTGCGGCCGAGCCAAAGGGCCCGCAAGTTCCAGTCGAATGGAACCCGTCTTGATAATGACGTGGTGAAATGGCCTCTGCAATTTTGCACTCCACCTCAACCCCAAGGTGGTAGGCCAACATAAATTCTTTTCCCGATACTCCACCTTGTTCTGCGATCGCAAAAGCTCCAGGCAATACGGGAACCGTCGGATGCACCAGCAGTCCATAGACTCGGTCTTTAGCGGCGGAGAGTTGCGTGTCATCGTAATCGTCGGCGTGAATCGACACTCCGTTCACGAAAGCTGCGAATTGCGGCGCAGCTTTTCGCGCGGAACCAATAATTGTGGATTTTCCGTCGCGAATTCCAAGGGTATCCAAGTATTTCAAGCAGAGCGGTCCACTTTGCGCGCGCGACCCTGCCAACGCAAGTCCCAGACCATCCAAGATTGATTTTTTTCCCAGCTCCAATACATCGCTCGGAATGGCTTGGTACTGCGTCTCTACGACGAAGCGCGCTACGTAGTCAGTAAGACCGCGTACTTCGGGAAAACTGCTTTTTGTTTCCGCCACCACACCCCTCGCAAGTCTCGGAACGCCTGAGTAAGCAAGTATCGAGAGTAGAGTCTTACCAAAATCGCGTCTGATCATTAGTCACCTGTGAGTCAGAGTCTGTTCAACTTGGTCTGTTGGGTTTCTGCTTGACCTTTGATCCGCTCATGGCAACACCTCGTACACCAGTATTTTGGCGTCTTCGATGGTTGCTTCCTTCGATTCGGGGATGGGCGGAGTCAAGATCACATGCTTCGGAACCGCCACATAAAATCGATTCATTTCACGTACCAGAAGCGAAGTCTTGGCGATTGCGCCGGATGGAACTAATCCCAGCCGTTCATAGTGATTGGGATCGGTCTGTTTGAATACGTCAACAGCCCCTGTCGTTCCGGTCAAATAAACCCTTTTGCTTGCGGCGTCATACTCGACTTCGTCGGATCCACCTTCAGTATCTAAGGAATCAATTACGTTGCCTGTATCAGCATCCATCACTACCATTTTCCCCGGCTTATACAGGTGTCCAGGCTTAACCCTGCTGCCGATGAACAGGCGGCGATGGGCCGGATCGAAACCGAGGGCGTGCGGCAGTGGCCCGTCGGTAATGGGCCAGGTGGCAATGACTTCGCGTTTGTTGCGGTCGATCACCGCAACCCTGCTGGTCGCGCCAAGAACAACATACATTTTGGCCGATGCCGGATCGAGAGCAAGGCCTGCCGGATCGTTGTCGTCCAATACTATGCTTCCAACGTAAGTGCCGGTCTTGGTATCAACGATCTCAATCGAACCTTTGGTTCCTACTTTCGAGCGATCGCCTCTGTCTCCGATATAAAAAAGATGGCTGGCAGAATCGTAGATTCCGTTATCCGGTTCTCTCTTGGCTTCTGCAGGAGAATCAGGATTCAGCTGAATGTTCTTCAGCAGCTCGTAAGTTTCTCCGCTGAAGGCTTTGCAGGTGCCGTTTCCCAGGTCCACCCAAATTTGGTTGGACTCGGGTAGATAGATGGTCTTGCGCGGATTGCCGTCCAAGCCGGTGATTGTGTGCAGCAGCTTTCCAGCGCGCAGGTCTATAACTTCTATGGTCTTTTGGTGCTCTCCGGGAATAAATAGGCGTTGACCCTTTACGTCGACGGCCATGTGGTCGAAGTAACCTTCAACGTCGGGCAACGATATGGTCTGGATCAGCTTCAGAGGCGCGCCTGTTAGAGCCTCGGCCGCCGCAAGAATGACAATCAACAGAGTGCATAAAAGCGCTAAATAGGTTTTCATTCCTTGTCTCCAAAAACTTTGTCCAACGAAAACTACCGCTGCACCATTCACACAATCAGGCTGTATGATGAGAACCGTTCGAACACTAAACGACATACTTTCAGGAGCGGCTCAATGCGAGCGACACTAACATCGATATTCTTAACGTGCTATGCATTGGCACTCGCAGCGCAGACGGCGAACGTTATGCCACTCGCCTCCGAGCCCCATCACCATCTTTCGTTTCACAACGAATATGTAAACCTTTATCAGGTACAGGTTCCGGCGCACGATTCCGTTTTGCTGCACCGGCACGACTTCGATGCGATCAGCCTAATGCTGAGTGATTCTCAGGTCACGGTTCAGACGCCAGGCAAACCGGACGTCCACCGTAAACTTGCCGCTGGTCAGATTCGCCTTCAGCCCCGCGGCTACGTGCATTCAACTACCATCGATGGAGACACCACATACCGGAACGTCACAGTAGAACTTCTTCTTCCCCAGCAGGGAGAGCACAATTTATGTTTCCCAGTGATTCCGGATAAGCCATTAAATTGTCCGACCACACAGGCTACGGACAGTCAGGCCGACCGCGACCTACTCCAATTCGAAAGCAACGAGAGCTCCGTGAACCTCATTCACGTGCTTCGTCACCAGAGTGTTACCGTTGGACATCCCAAGTATCCGAAATTAGTAGTCGCGCTCGATTCTGATTTAGTCACAGAGGGGAGCACGAAAAAGTCACTTAATCCCGGCGACTTTGTCTGGGTCGAGAGTGGCAAGGCTCTCGAAGTAGTGAAAAATAACGGTGACAAAGAATCCCACATCGTTGTGTTTACGTTCCGGCCTCACTAGTAGCGGAGGCCCTAGATGTGTGTAGCGTTGAACCTTGGGCGGGTGGTAAGTGGCTTTGCGACTCGAGCACCTTGCTGCCAAAGCCATCCACTTCTTCCACCCGCACAATGGGGTGGTCTTAAACGCGCTTAAGGTGCGACGCTATAGACACGTATCTCCGCTGTTTGTTTCTCATGATGCGGAACCGCAAGATAATATCGATTCAGGTCTGGAACTAAGATTGCAGTTTTAGCCCTGAATGCTGTCGGAATGTGGCCGACTTGCTCGTACTTGCCGGCGTCGCCTTGTTGGAAAATATCGATGAATTCCGTTCCGGCGAAATAGATTCGTTTCCGCCCTGGGTCGTAAGTCATGTCATCCACCATAGCGGCGGCTGGCGAGCTGCTCACGACTTTGCCGGACTTAGAATCCAGAACAACTAGTTTGCCGGGATCGCGAGTGCCGACGAACAGGCGATTACCATCCTCATCAAAGGCTATTGCGGTGGGTTTCTTTCCCTCTTGCGCCACGGGCCACGTTGCAAGGAGCGTTCGTTTGGTACGGTCAAAAACCTCGATGGCATTGTTACCTCGAATAACGACGAACATTCTGGGGCCTGATTTCTCCATAACCATGCCTTCGACGTCATTCGAATTGATCTTGATGTCCCCTACTTTCTTTTCCGTGCTGGTATCAACGACGGTGATGTAGGCGTTCGGGAGATGTGCGTCTTTACCGCCGTTTACAACGTACAGTAACTTTGTTGAAGGGTCATAGCCACTCGCGTCCGCACCCTCTCTTAGCTTTATTGAGCCGACGGGCTTGTAAGAATCGGTGTCGTAGATTTTGAGCTCGCCCAAGTCTCCATCAGCTACGAAAAGCTTCTTTAGATCTTCCCGATAAAGCATGGAATGTGGCGCTTTTAAATCATCGATGGTATGAATCAACTTGTTCGTCTTCAGGTCAAAGACCAAGACCTTGGAGTTTTCTTCTGCGGTGGAGAACAAGCGATTGCCCGCTTCATCCAGAGTGAAATGGTCGAAGTCCCCGTCGTGGAGCTCTGGCAGCGGTGTTGACTCCACCAGTTCCAAAAGTGGCTTGTCTTCACTCAATGCGGTAAGTGCGAATGCGATAAATGCCACAAATACAAACATTACTCTCAAGTTTTTCATCTCGCCTCCAAAAATTTGTCAACCGAGTACGAACGGAATATCACTTACTAAAACAGAAATTAGGCCAGTGTCCGACATATCAATTAATCAGGACGCACATGAAACAGGCATTAATTCGAGGTTAAAAACAATTCACTGTTTTGCCATAAGCAGGTTGTCTACGCGGCATGAGCAGCGCGGTTACTCTGCTCAACCGAGAATCAAGACCCTCCCTTCTGCAGAACACTTCTCATGGGTGTCTTAAAACTCAGTGGATCGTCAACGAGTTAATTCGTTTGGGTACCTCTCCAACCGGGATTAGGGCAACGCTCTTCAAAGTCGTCGTGTCGATAGCGGAAACAGATGCAGCTCCTGAATTCGAAACATAGATGAACTTAGAGTCGGGTGTGAACGTAATCCACTCTGGCACGGAGCCTGTCGGCGCATGTCCCAACGGATGGACTTCCGGCAACTCTGCATGTCCAATCAGCTTGAGATCGGGTAACGAGTATTTGAAGACCGCATTCGCGAGCGTACTGGCGACCCACAGCGACTTTCCATCTGGCGCCACGCCGATTCCGTGTGACGGTGTACCCAGTCGCCCCTCGGCAATTCCAAAGCCTCCAGGTTGGTCTGGCAGCTTAATTCTGGCCACCTCAGCGCGCTTCGCAAAATCTACAATTGCAAAGCCATGGAAATTGGAGAGCTGAATGAAAATACGCGCGGTCGAGCCTTCGGGGTTCGTCTCAAAAGTCATGGGACGAACTCCAGAGTCAAATTGAACTTTCCATATCGCTTTTTCAGTTTGGAGATCGATGACGGTGGCAGCCTTATTCTCTATCGAACCACTCACTGCATACTTGCCATCCGGAGTTACGTAAACGTTATGTACGCTGCCATCGACAGGTATGGTATTTGTTCGTCGGAGTAGTTTTGTGTCGATAACATCGACCATGCCTGGATTCGCACGTATTCCCACCAGCACCCGACTTCCATCTTTCGTTATGGTGAGATTGTTCGGACGATCACTGAGCGCAACTTTCTGCAGAATATCTCCAGTCTTCCGGTCGATCACATCGAGTACGCTCTCTGATTCGTTGCTGATATAGACTCTGCTTCCGTCGGGTGAGAATGTAACGCCGTGCGGCAACTCGATCCCTCGTATGACTTGCACTACCTTGTTTGTACGAGAGTCAACTACATCGATAGTATCGGCAGCGCTGTTCGTGACATAAATTCGAGTGCTATTTTCAGCTAATGCGGACGTGCCCTGGGGGCCCATACTTCGCACCCATCGCGCGATTGCGAGCCAATCGGGATCGTTCTGCGACGCAAACTGCTTCCCTCCTGAATGAAAGGGTTCTCCACCTGCTTCGGGCGCAAGTGGATGCATTAACAGTCTGCTTGAAGTTGGGTCGGCCGGAACAATCTGCTGCAGGGTGCTCTCAAAATTTCGACGAGATTGTTCGTCGGTCCAATTCGTGCTGCCCGTTGATAAAGGCTCGAGATGAAAGCTCCTGCTTGCTATAACATGACAACCGTAGCAGCGAGCGTGTCCAGGGCGCTCTTTTATGAAGATCGGCTCGACCGTGGTCTTGAAGGACTCGAAGTCCGCGACCGTTTTGGAGTCAGAAGATGGTTGTGCAACAGGCGAGGCGGCTTGCACCCAATCCGCTAGCATTCTCCATTCCGGGTCATTCTTGGATTTCCAGAATTTGCCGCCCGTGTGCGTCGCGTCACCGCCCTCCTCTGGTGCCAGAGGATGAAGGAGGAGATGACTTTTTGTTGGATCTCCGGGAATAACCAACTGCGAGACTACACTGAAATTTCTGCGCGACTGTTCCGGCGTCCATGAGGAACTTCCTGGCGATAGCGGCTCCAGCCGCAAACGCGTAGCGATGACCGAATGACAGTTGTAGCAACGCACACCGCCTTCCCGCGTCTTGAGGAAGATGGGTTCTATGCGGGACCGGTAGGTTTCAAAATCAAGGGATGATTGCGCCTGCTCTGTGCTGCCCGATTGATAGGCAAGTGCAGGAGGTGCCACCTTGACGATACCGAGAACGGCCATTACAAAAAGCATGAGTTTTGCTGTTTTCAGGTTCTCCATTCAAACTTAGGCGTTCGCCTTGAAGTCTAGAGTTGTGGAAGAGAGTGTCGCTCGATCACGTCTGAGCAGGATTAGTTGAAGCTCTGAAGTTTCCTTTGCCATATCGACAATAAGCATAGGTTGGATATCGTTGCCACGCGGCGACGCTGCAGCAGCGGTGGCCCACTCCGCGTGCTGCAACAAGCTAACCTGGGGGAGGGCTTGTGGGCCGTTTTCACGCCGTTGGGCTACGTATTTTTCTTCTGCTTCTGTGTTCACTTCGACCTCTGCCATGCTGGCTAGAAAATCACTTTGACTGCGAACTGAATTTCCCTTGCGGTCGTGGTGGTTCTGGAAAGTAAACCTGACACACCAGTCGCTGCTCCTGTTCCATCAAAGATGTCCGTATTGTCTGGCGTGACAGGCGGAGCAAAATTGGCATGATTCAAAATGTTGAAGATCTCTGCGCGGAATTGAATATTGAAATGCTCGGAGATTCTCCTGATGTAATTGTTCTTAAACACAGAGAAATCAAGCTCGGTAAGGCCGGGACCATTCAGAATATTGCGGCCAGCATTTCCCCGGAGATTGAAGCATCTCAAGTCTCCAGGCGCCAATGGTGCCCCTAAACTCGGCGGCGTTGGATCGCAGTTCGCGTTAAAGAAGGCCTGGCTGGGCGCGACAGGAACGGCGAAGCAATTGGTTTTGATGTAGTTGAGCGGATTGCCAGGATTCGTAAGGGTTTTGCATCCAGCGCCTCCCAGTCGGTTCGGCACGTCCCAATCATCGCTGCTGAGTGAACCGAGCGGGTCTGAACCTGTTCCCCAAGTTCCAGTAAAGGGTACTCCGTCGCTGGCAGTAAAGATGAGGCCCAGTTCCCATCCTTGCGCTGCCCATCCAACTGGCCCTGAAAGTGATTTGAACGATGGAAGCTCCCATGTGCCATTCATAACAAAGGTGCGTCCAACGTTGAAATCAGACAGGCCGCGATTCAATTTCAAGTCGAACCACGGAAGGCTAGAGATCGAGTTTCCAAAAGAGTCACCCGCTCCGGTCGCAGAGCTTGTATCTATGCTCTTCGACCATGTGTAGGTCCCCTGAACTTGGAAGCCATGGCTCAGGCGTTTGGCCAACTGCGCTTCCATCGCATTATAGTAAGAGTGTCCTCGGTAAAACATTGCCCGAACCGAGCCAAAATTAGGATTGATGGGACTGGGAGGAGCACATTGGGATGGATCCGATCCCTTGGGATCGGTTTGATTGCATTGTGCGCTGTAGATATTTCCCAGAACGTCCACCTTGGGCCACAAATATCCGGCGGCGGTCTTCGTAGGAAGCACAATATTGGATTCATCTACCCGGAATGGTTGATGTATGCCACGCGAACCCACATACGCAAGCATTGCGGTCAAACTTGGGGTAAGCTGCTGCTGCAGGTTTAGATTCCATTGCATGACATAATTGCGCTTTGGATTGGGCTCAACATAACTAGCGCGCAATGTGTTCGCCGGAAAATTTGTCAACCCGGAATAAAAAGTGCCCTGTCCGGGATTGTTAACCGAGGTATATGAGAAAAAGGGCGCCGCCTGATTGGTCAGAAGGATGAACTGGTAAGGTAGCGGAAGGACATCGAACATTCCAATTCCGCCGCGAACCGCAGTCTTGCCATTGTTGAACGGGTCCCACGCGAAACCGATGCGCGGCTCAAAATTCTTCAGCGTCGGATTGCTGAAGAATGGGCTGCCGAGATGAGGATTAGCGTCCGACAAATTTCGCAGGTTTGAAAGTTTGCCACTAGTCTCCGTCAAAACGGTGGCCATTTCATAACGCAAACCCAAATTCAATGTCAGATTCGGCCGCCAGCGCCAGTCATCTTGTAGATACAAACCGTAGATACTGTTGCGAAGGTTGCGTGGGGAAAGAGTGCTGGCGATTCCGCCCTGGAACTTACTGGGAGTGTTGGTCAGGAAGTCCTGCACAGTGCCGAATTTCCAAATTCCGTTGGGATCGGTGTCGGCAATTTGATTGAGCGACAGTCGTTCCACACCGCCGCCGAATTTGATGGAATGCGCTCCTTTGCTGAGCAATGCATCGTCATATGCCTGGAAACTATTCCAGTGGTAAAAGTAAGTCGGGCTACCCCCAACTCCACCAGTAAACGGAGTCACTCCTGTCATGAAAACCTGGGCCGCATCGCGTCCCGCGAAGGCTGAGCCTCCCACACCCAGATCCGCTCTCGCCGCGTCAGGGTTAATCGCCTTGACGCTCTGATTGTTGTTCACCTTTTCATGGTTGTAGCCAACGCGTATTGAATTCGCGAATCGAGGCCCGAAAGTGTGGGTCTCTTCCATTGCTAGGATCTGCCTTGCCGTCAAGGTGTCGAACTGAACATTATTCAGTCCGTCGGGAGAGGAGTAAGGCGTTCTGTCGAACACGTATGTGCCGAATAAAGAATCATTCTCGGATATTTTGTGGTCAATGCGTGTAGTCAGGAAGTTTTCGTTAACTAGCTGTTGTGCCGGAAAAGTATATACACCGATGTCCCCGTTCCCAATGATGGGTCCATTAGGTAGATGGTAGAAGGTGAAATACGCTGCCGCCGCTTCGGATCTACGGCAACCTGCGTGGGCGTACACGGATTACTTGGATCCGCTCCTTGTGGCACAGAACATACTGAACCGGATCGTGCTGCTGCGGAGGGCACAGTAGTAAACGAAGTGATGCCCTTGGATTGACGAATGCCTTCGTAATCAGCAAAGAAGAAAGTCCGATTTTTTATGATCGGTCCTCCCACTGCTCCACCAAACTGATTGCGCTTGAATGGCGGAATCGTGCCAGCATCGAAATAGTTTCGGGCGTCTAGCGCGCTATTGCGAAGGAACTCGTAAACACTTCCATGGATCTGATTCGTACCTGATCGCGTGATGGCATTGATCACCCCACCCGAGGTCTTGCCGTACTCCGCCGAATAATTGCTTGTGAGCACAGAGAATTCTTGAATTGCGTCTACGCCTAAGTTGCCTCCCAATACGCTGCCAGGTGCTCCGTTTGAGTAGTCGTTGATGCTAACGCCATCCAAACGATAATTGTTCTGCTGCGGTCGGGCGCCTGAGATTGTGAGCTGTTGTCCAAAACCACGGTTGCCACGATCAGTTCCTGCAGCGAATGTCGGCTGAGTCTGAATCGCATTGACGCCGGGCTGAAGGGTTGCGAGGTCCGTCCAACTGCGGCCATTGAGAGGAAGTTCACGAACTGTTGTCGCATTGACAACCGCGCTAATATCCGAGGTCGAAAGCTGTATGGCGGGCGCTTCACTGGTTACCTGAACGGTTTCCGTGGATGCTCCGACTTGCATAGCGAGATCCAATACTTCTTGGGCTCCAACGGTCAACGTAATGCCGGTTTTTACCTCCGTCTTAAATCCGGTAGCCAAGAACTTCACCGCATAGCTTCCGGGGAGAAGGTTCGGGGCAACGTACAGCCCAACTTCATTGGTGGTGGCGGAGCGGCTTATACCAGTTTCCACATTGGTAATGGTGATTTCAGCATTCGGAATGACGCTGCCGTTTGCATCGGTGACGGTTCCTGAGATCGTACCGCCAGCAACCTGCGCGAGGAGGCTTTGCTGTAACGCGAAGGATTGAAGAAGCACTAACGCGAGAAGACTTGTTCTCAATTTTCTGTTCGTATGGAAAACCATCGTGGGCCCCCATCGTGCATTGATTTGTGCGCGTCAGCTTAACGCAGTTAACGAGAACTGAAACACATTAATTTTCGTTCATCTGACGTGGATGATTTGCGGCGACAGCTTAACGCAGCCGGCGAGAATTCAAACACATTAATTTTCATTCATCCGCGTTTGTGTAAAGCTCGAGACGTCGGCTTCTCTTAAAGAGTGTGCACGGAGGGAATGGCACGAGTGAGAGCGAATTCGCGGCTCATAACGTTTTTGGTTTAATGCGAGATATAGGTTTTTCGCGCCTTCATTGCCGGTGCAGCGCGTAGAGATAAATAAGAGACATTGAGGAATTTCAGCCTGTCTTAACGTACATTTCACTCCACTACAAACACCCCAGTACAGTGATCTAATGGGAGCGCACGGAATGTTGGTGGCTAGAGCAGGGTGCGAAAAACAAAATGAGTACTATAACTGTCATCATTTACTCAGAATGTACGTAGTGATTCGGTGATCAATTGCTAGAGCGTCTGTCGGAAGAACGGCCCACTTCAGATCCAATTGTCACGCACCGTGCACCGGCCTGCTTCAAAATGGCAATACGCAGTTGCATCAGGAATTCTTGGTTGGATCTTAGACGCATTTGATTTTTTCGTCGTAATCTTCCTTGTAGATAATCTCGCCGCTAATTTTCATGTCGAAAAGAAAGCAATAGTTTGGACAATTACTGCCGCCCTTGCCATGCGGCCTGTGGGCGCACTGATTTTTGGTTCGTTGGCAGATCGCTTTGGCAGACGCAAGCCCTTGATGTTAGTCGTGATTTACTTCTCGACCATCACTGTGCTCAGCGGTATGGCTCCCAATTACACGGTTTTTCTCATTCTCAGAGCACTGTACGGAATAGGCATGGGGGGCTACTGGGGTATCGGCGCATCACTCGCGATGGAGAGCGCACCGATGCAGAGACGCGGATTTTTATCGGGGCTTATGCAGGCGGGTTATCCGCTGGGATATTTGCTGGCGGCACTAGCGGTTCTGATTGTCATTCCAACATTAGGCTGGCGTGCGATGTTTTTTGTGGGAACGATCCCAGCTCTCGTTACCGTGTATCTGACGGCGAAGTCTCCGGAATCTGAAGCCTGGAAACAGCACCGTCTGCCGACCGTTTGGTCCCTCTTCAGCGTTCTATTTAAGCATGGGAAGATTTTCGTTTATTTGGTGTTACTCATGTCCATGATGTCCTGTTTGTCTCACGGCACTCAGGATCTTTATCCGGACTTTTTGAGAACTGAACACGCCTTTTCACGGCAGCTCGTTTCCTACCTGGCGATGTTATATAACGTGGGGGCAATCCTCGGAGCGCTGTTTTTTGGAAACATCTCTCAGAGATTGGGCCGACGTCGAAGCGTCATCGTTGCCTTGTCTTTGTCCCTTCTGTCTATTCCTCTTTGGGCATTTGGCTCTTCACTCATGGCTCTCATCTGCGGGTCTTGCATTATGCAAGCAGGCGTTCAAGGAGCGTTCGGGGTGGTGCCCGCTCATCTCAACGAACTTTCTCCCGACGCGGTGCGTGGATTGTTCCCTGGACTGGTTTACCAGTTGGGCGTTTTGATTGGATCACCTGCAGTGGCGATTGAGTACGCACTGAGAGATAAATTTGGATATCAGTGGGCACTAACCACTTTTGAAGCCATTGTCATTCTTTCATTGGTGCTCATCTTCGCCTTGGGCCCTGAAAAACACGGTAAAGATTTTGTCACAGAAACTTAAAGGCGACAGTCGCTGAGCTAAAAAGAGGAAACATGAATGACGATCAAAACACGGGGGCACCAGAAGAGAACCGCCGGGCACTCCTTTCCCGGCGTAGCCTGCTTGGGCTTGCGGGACTAGCAGTCGCAGCTGCGGCTCTTCCGCCCGGGGCAGTCAAAGCCAAAGCATCTGCCGGAAGTAGCACGAGCAGCCAAGGAGTGAGCCCAGTCATGGACAAGCTCAGTACATATATGAGCGAGGCCAGCGAGCGCGCACTACCGGAAGAGGTAACGGAGAAAACGAAACAACACATCCTCGACACTTTGGCCGCGATGATTTCTGGTTCGGAGTTAGGACCCGGGCGCGCAGCCCTGCAATTCGCTGACGCATATGGTGGCAAAGAGATTGCCACGGTAGTTGCCTCGAAAATTGTGTGCGGGCCGATTGAGGCGGCACTGACGAATGGCGTGTTGGCTCACGCTGATGAAACCGACGATTCGCATCCGCCCTCGCAATCACATCCCGGATGTGCTGTGGTGCCCGCTGCGCTTGCGGCGGGGGAGCGCTTCGGCATCAGCGGAACACATTTCCTGCGCGCCGTGGCGCTCGGTTACGACGTTGGACCTCGCGTCACAATGACCTTGGGTGGACAACAGTTTGAGGCGAAGAGTCATTGGAGCACGCATAGCATCTCTCCACTATTTGGTGCGGCTGCGGCCGCTGGCTGCGCAGCAGGCTTAAACGTCGCGCAAATGCGATTTCTTTTAGGCTACACGGCCCATCAATCTTCCGGTCTGGGCGCATGGAACCGCGACACCGATCACATTCAAAAAGCATTTCACTTTGGCGGCATGACCGCGCGCAGTGGTGTCACCGCTGCCTTGCTGGTTCAGGCAGGATGGACGGGTGTCGACGATATCTTCTCGGGCAAAGATAATTTTTTTGCGGCTTACAACCCGCACGCTGACCCGGCAGGTCTTGTCGAAGCCCTTGGCGAACGCTTTGAAGTCACGCGAACGAACATCAAGAAATGGCCTGTAGGTTCGCCGATCCAGGCGGCTCTCGATGGCCTCGACATCTTGCGAAAGCAGCATCCCTTCGAAGCGAATGATGTGCAGCAGGTCTCGGTGCAGCTGGCAACGGATGAAGCGGCTATCGTGAACAATCGCGAGATCGCAGACATTTGCCTACAACATATGGTCGCAGTTATGTTGCTGGACAAAACGGTTTCATTCAGTTCCGCGCATGACAAAACACGCATGAAGGATCCGGCGACGCTCCAGCAACGCGCGAAAGTGAAATTAATTCCAGATGAGCAGTTGGAGCGCCTGATGCCTTTGCGCGTGGCGATTGTCGAGGTGAAGCTGACGGATGGAACACGTCTCACACAGCGAGTAGACAATGTTCGGGGCACTCCCGAAAATCCCATGCCGACTGAGGAAGTCGTGTCGAAGGCCCGCGACTTAATAACCCCGATCCTGGGCGCAGTACAATGCGCGAACCTCATTGAGAGACTGCTTAATCTCGATCAAGTGAAAGATATCCGAGAACTGCGGCCATTACTGCAGCACGCGTAGGCAAAACAACTTTCCAGAAAGAAGGTGGGATGGTGAGGATTGTAGATATCCGCGAGACCGTAGTACCTATCAAATCGGAAATTCGCAACGCCTATATCGATTTCAGCCAAATGACCGTGAGTGTCCTCGCGCTGATCACGGACGTGATGCGTGAAGGCAAGCCCGTGGTCGGTTTTGGGTTCAACTCAAATGGCCGGTACGCTCCGCACGGGCTCTTGCGCGATCGCTTTATTCCCCGCCTCAGGGCGGCAGATCCTACATTGATAGTCGACGAAAGCGGCGAGAATCTGGATCCGGCTCGAGTCTGGGATGTCGTCATGCGAAACGAAAAACCTGGAGGACACGGCGAAAGATCGGTAGCGGTAGGGGTCCTAGACATGGCCGTGTGGGACGCTGTAGCGAAGATCGCCGGGGTACCTCTTTTCCGGTTACTCGCAGACCGTTTTCGAAGAGGGCACTTCGACGACAAAGTTTTCGTCTACGCCGCCGGCGGCTACTACTATCCCGACAAAGACTTGTCTGCGCTCCAGAATGAAATGCAATCCTATCTCGACCTCGGATACTCCGTAGTCAAGATGAAAATAGGTGGAGCGCCGCTCGCGGAAGATCTGCGGCGTATTGAGGCCGTACTCAAGATCCTGCAAAGTCCGGATCAATTAGCGGTAGACGCAAATGGCCGCTTTGATGTGGAAACTGCTGTTGCCTATGCGAAGGCGCTCGCGCCATACGGGTTGCATTGGTATGAAGAAGCCGGCGACCCGCTGGACTATGAGCTGCAAGCCAAGCTGGCTGATCATTATCCTGGGCCAATGGCGACGGGCGAAAACCTGTTCTCCTTGCAGGACGCACGAAATCTTATTCGTTATGGGCAAATGCGATCGGATCGCGATGTCTTGCAGTTCGACTGCGCGTTGAGTTACGGGCTGGTGGAATACCTGCGAATACTGGATATGTTGAAGGAATATGGATGGTCGCCGGTTCGCTGCATTCCACACGGCGGTCATCAGATGTCTTTGAACATCGCTGCGGGCTTAGGTTTGGGAGGGAACGAATCGTATCCAGGAATCTTTCAGCCCTTCGGTGGATTTGCGGACGGCATACCGGTCGAAGACAGCTACGTCAAACTACCCGAAATTCCCGGTATTGGGTTTGAAGCGAAGAAAGAACTGTTCCAGGTCATGCAAGCACTTGTGGACAACTAGATCTTAGACCGACCCGAACGAACTTAAAAAATTGTTTATGTTTCAGCGATTTGCTTCGGCTCATGAGATAACTGCCATTGTGATGATGGTTGGTTGTTACCCAACTATTTTTAGCGAGATTTCGAACTAACACAAGCTGCGGAGGGCAAGAACGCACATGGAATATAGCAACGATAATCACAAAGACAAGCTGACAGGGAGTGGCGGAGCAACTTTGACACGGCGCAACTTGCTCGAGCTTGTAGGCTTAGCGTTCGCAACCACGGCCATCCCGCCCGCGGTTATGGCAGCCAGCGCAACAGCCAGCCAAGATGAAGCACCTGTGCAAGGCGTGAGTCCAACCATGGACAAGCTCAGCCGGTATATGAGTGAAGCGGCTGAACGACCGCTGCCGGACGAAGTGGTTGAGAAGGCGAAACATCACATTCTGGATACGATGGCCGCGATGATTTCTGGTTCTGGAATACGTCCAGGCCGCGCAGCGCTCGAATTTGTTCGCGCTTATGGCGGAAAGGAAGTTGCGACGGTCGTCTCTTCGAATATTGTGTGCGGACCCATTGAAGCGGCATTAGCGAATGGAGTGCTGGCTCACTCTGATGAGACCGATGATTCGCACGGGCCGTCTCGCTCGCATCCGGGTGTCTCCGTAGTTCCTGCGGCATTGGCTGCCGGCGAACAGTTTGGAATCAGCGGTGCGCACTTCTATGCGTGCGGTGACACTCGGCTACGACGTTGGGACGCGAGTCACGATGAGCATGGGAGGACCGGCCTATCAGGCTGCAACGCACCGGAGCACGCATGGCACAGTTGCGACTTTCGCTGCCGGCGCCGCTGCGGGTTGCGCCGCAGGTCTTAACGCACAACAAATGCGTTTGCTGCTGGATTACAGCGCTCAACAAACTTCCGGAATTGGAGCCTGGAGCCGCGACGCCGAACACATGGAGAAAGCTTTCCTCTTTGGCGGGAAGCCTGCAGCCGGTGGAGTGACTGCGGCCATGCTGATTCGCTCGGGCTGGACAGGCGTTGACGACATTTTTTCTGGCTCGGACAATTTCTTTGAGGCTTTTGCGCCCAGAGAGAACGGTGTCATCAAGGCCGATCCAACCCAACTCGCCGATAAGCTCGGTGAGCGCTACGAGATAACGCAGACTAACATCAAGAAATGGACAGTGGGTTCTCCCATTCAGGCTCCGCTCGATGCGCTCGCGGGCTTTTTCAAGCAGCGCTCGTTTAATGCTGACGACGTGAAGAAAGTTGTAGTGCGGATCGCCAGCGACGAAGCCAATACCGTCAGCAATCGTGACATGCCAGACATTTGCATGCAACACATGGTCGCCATCATGTTGCTGGACAAAACGGCAACCTTCCAATCAGCTCATGACAAGGCGCGGATGAAAGATCCTGCGGTGCTAAGGCAGCGCTGCCAAGGTAGAGGTCCTTGCCGATCCGCGGATCGATGCCCGCCGCCCTAGGCGTGAGGCCATTGTCGAGCTGACGCTCGCCGATGGCACGGAATTGAACGACTGGGTGCGGGATGTGCGAGGGACAGCAGCGAATCCGATGACACGGGAAGAGGTAGTGGCGAAGGCGCGATCCCTGATCACACCGGTCCTGGGAGACGCAAATTGCTCAACGTTGGTCGATAAAGGTATTCGCTCTGGAAAGTGTAAAAGATATCCGCGAACTTCGGCCCGCGCTGCAACGGCTTCAATAATGACGGGAACTGCGGCAGAGGAGATCACTAGCGGATTCTGATCGTCATCTGTTCAGAGTATTTCGCCCAACAGCCGAATTCCCTCGCGAATTTCTTTCTCGTTCATCCGGGAGTAGCCGAGCATGAGCCCCGTCCGGGACGATCGCGTTAAGAAAAATTGCGATATCCCGTACACGCGAACCCTTCGCGAGGCTGCGTGGGCGATCATAGTCTCTTCCACAATACGTTTTCTGGGCCATAGTACGACGTGCGCGCCCGATCCATCACCCGTTACTTCGACACGTTCACTCAAGTGCTTGTGAATAGCCTGGAGAAGCGCATCGCGACGTGCTGCGTTTCTCCGACGAAGACGACGCAGATGGCGTTCATACATTCCGGTAGTTATAAACTCGGCGAGACTTTGCTGTTCGAGAGTGGCGGAGTGCAAGTCGCTTAGCCACTTAGCTGCTGTGAAGGCGGCTGCGAGCGACTTTGGTACGACGAGGTAACCGATGCGGAGAGCAGGAAACACCGTACGTGAGAATGTCCCGACATAGACGATTCGCCCTTCAGTATCGAGCCCTTGCAGGGATTCCAGTGGCCTGCCCTCATAGTGGAACTCACCATCGTAGTCGTCTTCCACGATAATTGAGTTCTTGCGGCTGGCCCACTCGAGCAGCGCAAGCCGCCGTGCGAGCGGAAGAATCGCGCCGGTTGGGAACTGATGCGATGGCGTTACGAAGACTGCGCTCGCATGCTCCGGCAACTTAGCCGGATCCAAGCCGTCGCGATCTACCGGCACGGGCAGCAGCCGAGCTCCGGCGGCGCGAAGCACTTCTCTTGTGCCGGGATATTGCGGGTCCTCTATCGCGACATGGTCGCCGTGTTCTACGAGTACTCGCACAATAAGATCCAGTGCTTGCTGGGAGCCATTCACGACAATCACTTCCGATGGATCGCAGACCACGGCGCGAGATCGCCGCAGATGCGCACAGATAGCTTCGCGAAGGACTAGGCTTCCGGCGGCCGGGGCGTAGTCAAGCTCGCGCACTGGAGCTTTCCGCGCATGCCGCAGCAGAATGCGGCGCCACGCTTCGAAGGGAAAGACCGCGGTGTCTGTCCGGCCATACGCGAAGTCATAACGAAGCGGGGCCGACTGTCGGCTTGGAAAATCCACGGCTCCAGCAGCGTCGGCGACTGCCGATCCGAAACGCGATAATCGCAGCTTGGCAGACTTCTCTGGTTTCTTATATCCGCTGCCCTTCAAGCTTTCGGAGACATAAGTTCCCGAGCCGGCATGACCCATGACAAAGCCTTCTGCTAGCAGCTGGTCATATGCTAGAAGCACGACCGTGCGCGAAATGCCTAGCTGCTCAGCGAGGTCACGCGTTGAAGGGAGCCGGTTACCCACAGAGAAGGCGCCGGACAGAATCGCTTGCCGGAGGCCTACATAAACCTGCCGAAAAAGAGGCTCACCATTTTTCGAAAGTGGTATCGCGAATTCCATAGAAAGTGGCTCTATCAAAATACCACGCTACGCGGCATTCTGAACCTGTCGTGCAGGCTGTCAGCCATTCCATGAGTAAGCGGAATTTCAGAAGTGTCAATGAACGAGGTGACAACATTGACTGACAGGCTACTGATACGAGCAGTCCAGCAGAGCGAGTTTGCCGAATGGAAGCTCGTGTGGGAAGGTTGCAACGCTTTTTATGGCCGCAAACAAAACACCGCATTGCCGGACACAATTACAAACATAACGCGGTCGCGCTTCTTCGATGAATACGAGCCAATGCATGCTTTGGTCGCGGAGCACTCTGGAAAACTACTCGGTCTGGCACATCTCTCTTTCATCGCAGCACGATCACAATTGAATCAACCTGCTATCTGCAAGATTTGTTCACGCTACGCAGAGCAGGCAGGCTCCAGCAGGGTGTACTCGCAAACCCAGGAGACAAATGTAAATGCCATGAGGTTATACGAAAAAATCGCTGAAATCCGGATTTCTTGTGTACCGAAGACCCCTCTCACCGTCCGAACCGGTCAAGGAAAGATGAATCTCACGAATCATGAATTTGGAGAAGACAATGAAAACCTTTCGTTATATCGGCACTTATTTGCTGTTGTGCGCTTTTTGCTATGTTTCGCAATCCCAGATGGCATTCTCCCAAACCGCCGTAGCCAAGTCCGAATCAGGGTCGCAGCACGCCAAAACAGAGCGGGATGGATCGCACGATTTTGACTTCAATACGGGCGTGTGGCATACGCAAATACGCCGTGTGCTCGATCCGTTTTCGGCTTCAAGCGACGTGATCGAACTCAACGGCACGGTCACAATACGGCCGGTTTGGGGTGGGCGCGCAAAGTTGGAAGAGATTGAGGCCGACGGTCCGAAAGGACATTGGGAGGGACTGTCGCTGTTTTTATACAATCCGCAGTCGCACCAGTGGAGTCAGACGTTCCTCAATAGCAAAATGGCAGTCCTGAGTACGCCTTTGGTCGGCACTTTCAAAGACGGTCGCGGCGAGCTCTTTGAGCAAGACACCTTCCATGACAAGTCGATTTTGGTTCGAGGAGTATGGTCGGAGATCACTCCCAATTCGCATCGTTACACGGAATCGTATTCGAATGATGGAGGGAAGACATGGTTTACGTCATTTGATGCTCATAAGACGCGTGAAAAGGATTTGCCGCCGTCGGACATGGCTGCTGGGGCTGAGCCGATGAGCGCCGATCCCGATGGGCACGCGTTCGACTTCGATCTGGGAACGTGGCATACGCAGTCTTCGCGGCTCATGCATCCACTGACGGGGTCAACGACATGGGCTGATCTGGAGGGGCAGACGGTGGTTCACCGAGTGTGGGGCGGACGCGCCAACTTGGCGGAATATGTGGGCGACGGCCCGGCTGGGCACGTGCAGTTGCTGGCGCTGCGATGGTTCAATCCAAATACGCATGAATGGAACCTCGACTTTGCCACTCCAAATGTGGGTACGTTGGGTATTCCTGGCGTCGGCGAATTCAAGAATGGACGGGCGACTTCTACGATCAGGAGCAGATCAACGGAAAATATATACTCGTGCGATTTTCCATCTGGGGAATCACGCCCGACACAGCCCAATCCGAACAGGCATTCTCAGATGACGGCGGAAAGACTTGGGAAACAAATTGGATTAACAAATACACACGAGTGAAAGATGACTCTGATAAAGCGCAGTGATTCTATGACGAACACTGAATAGAGAGCATTCACGCCGGTAGCAGAACTGCGTCTCTGGATATTTTCTATCGCATGTTAAGACCTCATTGAGTCAGTGTGGGTGCGACGTCGCGGTATGATGCTCGTCCGTGCAAATGGCTCCATCACCTACTCCGCGCGCCTACGTTTATCGAACTACAACCCTCCGTTTGCGCGCCTCTAGCTCAAGCAATCATATAATTATTGATTCGATGGCATTGGAGCGGAGACAGTGTCCGCAATTGGGTGGATATTCGATTCCAAGCACGGCGTTGCCGATCGACTGATTCCGCGCTGGATATTCCTGCGCGCTCTCGGACTGATTTATTTTTCCGCTTTCTACTCCCTCGCCTTCCAAATAAAGGGACTCATCGGTCCCGATGGCATCCTTCCTGCGAACGTTTACTTAGAAAATGTCGCACATTCCTTGGGGAACGTGAAGTTCTGGTTTGCCCCGACACTGTTATGGATTGCGAGTGGCCCCCACATGCTGATGGCCCTCTGCATCGTGGGCATGATCTGTTCCCTGCTACTTTTCTTCAACTTTTGGCCTCGCGGAATGCTGGTGGTTTGTCTTCTCTGCTTTCTTTCCTTTGTTAGCGCCGCACAAGATTTTTCAAGCTATCAATCCGATGGAATGCTACTCGAAGCTGGCTTCATATCAATATTCTTCGCACCATCGGGGTTTCGACCGGGATGGGGAGAACATTCGCCGCCATCACGCGCGAGTCTATTTCTACTTCAGTGGGAGTGGTTCCGTATCTACTTCGAGTCAGGATTGGTGAAGCTGGTTAGCGGCGATCCAGAATGGCGACATCTTACCGCGATGGACGAGTATTACCAGAACAGCCCACTACCGACCTGGATCGGGTGGTACCTCCAGCATCTCCCGCATCGGTTTCATTGGCTCAGCGCTCTGGGAACTCTTGTAATGGAGCTGGGGCTGGTGTGGATGATGTTTCTGGGGCGGCGATTTCGAATCATTTGCTTCTTCATCACCACTGTGTGGCAACTCGGCGTCATTCTCACTGCGAATTACACTTTTCTTAATTATCTCGTGCTATCGCTTGGATTCCTGTTGCTCGATGACAAGATCCTGGCTCCTTTTTCCTGGGGAAGGTTTCGACTTAAACCAATCGCAGGGATGCCTAGTGAAACTCAGGCATCCGAATTAGTATCGGCGAGGCTCAGGAAACACGGTCACGCGTTCAAGCTTGCAACGAGTGCCGTAATTTTGTCGTGGATTTTCTATGCGACAACCGTGCAGCTTATCTGGATACTCTGGCCTCGGGCACCGTTTCCCGCATCTCCAATCTCATTGCTGGAGCCATTCCGCATCGCCAATCGCTATGGATTGTTCGCCGTGATGACGCGCGGCCGATATGAGATTGAATTCCAGGGATCCAACGACAGCCAGAACTGGGTTGCATATCCCTTCCGCTACAAACCGCAAGCACTTAATGAACGACCGGGTATTTACGCGCCGTACCAGCCGCGATTCGATTGGAATCTCTGGTTCGCTTCTCTCGGATCTTGGCGCGACAACATGTTTGTCGCAAGTACTGAGGAACGCCTGCTGAAGAATAGCCCCGACGTACTCAAATTGTTTCGCGGTAATCCTTTTTCAAATGCTCCGCCTAAACAGGTACGCGCGGTTTTGTGGCAGTATTGGTTCACGTCGATGGCAGAGAAGCGGCAGACTGGTAATTGGTGGAAGCGGAAATATTTGGGCACGTATGCGCCCACTCTCGCACAGGATGAGAGTGGAAAGCTCACGGTGGTCGAGTGGCCAACCGTCACTGGGTCGAGAGAATGAAGGGCAGCGCAAACGTGATCGGAACCGGGCCGAATGGGCTCGCCGCCGCGATCGTGCTGGCGCAAGCTGGTCTTCAAGTACAAGCATTCGAAGCCGAGCCCCAACCGGGCGGCGCCGCCCGGACGCTGCCACTGACCTTGCCGGGATTTCTACACGATTTCGGCTCGGCGGTCCACCCGATGGCGGTTGGCTCACCATTTTTCACTTCTCTTCCGCTATCGAAGTACGGACTGGAATGGATCCATCCCACATCTCCGCTTGCACACCCGCTCGATGATGGTACAGCAGTCATCCTGGAGCAAAGCCTTGATGCAATGGAAGTGAATCTCGGCAAGGACGGAAGGGCATGGCGGAGACTCCTAACTCCACTCGTAGATCGTTGGTTCGATCTTGCGCCGGACCTGCTGGGGCCAGTTACAAGGTTTCCGCGTCATCCGTTCTTAATGGCGCGATTAGGATTGCGCGCGTTTCCGCCTGCTACCTGGCTGGCGAACTACGAGTTTCGTGGAGAGCGCACAAAGGCCCTCTTCGCAGGACTGGCGGCGCATTCTTTCCTCAGCCTTGATGAACCTCTAAGCTCCGCGTTTGGCATGATACTCGGCGCGACGGCACATGCGGTTGGCTGGCCGATTCCTCGCGGTGGATCGCAGGCAATCACGAATTCTTTATCCGGCTACCTGACGACTCTGGGAGGAAGCATCCAAACGGCGACCCGGGTTGAACGCATCGCGGATCTACCTAAGGCTGACCTCACGATGTGCGATGTCACTCCCCGCCAGTTAGTGCAAATGGCCGGGGAGCGCCTGAGCAATGGATATCGGCGACGACTGGAACGCTGGCAATATGGCCCGGGGGTGTTCAAAGTCGATTACGCGTTGCATGAGCCGATTCCCTGGAGGGCCGCGGAATGCAGCCGCGCCGCGACAGTTCATGTTGGAGGAACATTTCGCGAAATTGCAGCATCGGAAAAAGCAACGCGAAATGGTCAGCATGCGGAGCGTCCTTTTGTTTTGCTCGCACAACCATCGTTGTTCGATGTCTCACGGGCTCCGCTAGGCAAGCACACAGCATGGGCATATTGTCACGTGCCAAACGGTTCAACATTCGATATGTTGCCCAGATTGGAAGCTCAGATTGAGCGATTCGCTCCCGGATTCCAGGATTGCATTTTAGCCAGACGGGTTTTCTCCCCAGCAGCGCTACACTCCATGGACGCAAACCTGATTGGCGGAGACATTAACGGCGGTGCACCGAATCTGCTGCAGTTTATTTTGCGTCCAACAGTCCGGCAATATGCGACCTCTGCCCCCGACATCTACATCTGTTCCTCATCGACACCGCCGGGAGGTGGTGTCCATGGCATGTGTGGCTTTAACGCCGCGACCCGCGCGCTGAATAAGCTGAATAAGATGTGGCAGTTTCTGGAATCAATAACTCGCGGGCCGACATCCTGAAGGTTCTACTTTAAGAATTGCCCGTCGAATCCGCGAACATGTCTGTTAGGAATGGTGCTTGGTTCATCCCTCGACTCTGTGATACAGGCGATAGCTCTCACTCATGATTGCGGAAAAGGGACGCAGGATTAGGCGGCCAGCATTCGTTTGCACAACCCAATCCTCAACCGATTGCGGAGCTGGCGCCGCCATCAGCAATTGAGCGCGCGTGATGTGCGTGGGGATTTCTCCCACAGCAAACAGTGCCAGAGGTCCCCGCATCAAAGCAACGGCGTTGGGATTCTGATCGTCAATGGCCTCGAGACGCAGTGACATGTGCAGCTCTAATTCCAGCCTGTCCCCATCTTTCCATGTGCGCTGTAACGCTAGAAAGTTTCCAGGAATGACAGCTTCCTGCACTCGGCGTCCATTTACCGACAAGATGGTTTTCTCACCTGTCCACTCCGGAATCCGAATATATACAGTGAAAGTCTCAGGACGGGCTAGCTTGAACTCGAACTGAGAGGTGTCCTCCGTTGGATATCGAGTGGTCTGCGTCAGCGTGCATTGAGTGTTGCCCTGCAGCCATGTGAGCCGCGAAGGAAGAAAGAGATTTATGTAAATACCGTCGTAGCTCTTGTAGTACGAACTGATGCCGTAGTCGGCTGTTAGTTGCGGGAAGGTGCCCGAACAGCAGGGCCACTTGTCCCGATGATGGACCTTCTTGGCGGTGTTGTTGTAGTCGGAATAGTAGAAGCTGGTTCCATCCGCAAGAATCGGAGTCGCGCCGGCAATAGTGTTGTAAAGCACGCGTTCCATGCTGTCGCCGTAACGAGAGTCGCGGGTGACTCGCAATAAATAACATGTAATTTTAAAGTGGCCATAAGCGCCACAAGGCGTCTCGAAGCTGGAGTGTGTTCCTTCCAAACTGGCTTCCAGCAGGCCTTGCCCCGGCTCAACAAAGGATTCGTTCGGACCCCATCCACCGGTCGCGTAGCTTTGCTCCTGAACCATTCGAAAACCATTACTGGCCGCGCGAAGATATTTCTCTCACCCAGCGTGAGGTACGCTTGCATGGCCGAGCTGAACGCATTCACGTGACTATAGGCGTGTTCGCCGGGGAGAACGTTGCGTCCTTCTGCGAGAGGATCGAAATATTCTTTTTCAATGAAAGTGTCGGCGCGGACGCGGGAATGGCCCACGCTGTTCTTGGGCGCGCTGCAATGCTGGCGGTCGCAGCCGCGCCGAGTTTTAAGAATTGGCGTCGGGATGTATTTTTCATGACTGACTTCCTCAAACCGCAATGAATCCCATGCGGAGAATAAACACTTCGGGTAAACGTTTGCTCTCGTAAATAGTTATACCGCTTGACCACGTGAATTTGAATTAGCAGAACGAAATTACCAGAAATTAATAAGCAAACGGTTGGAATATGAAAAGCCTCCCGCAAGAGAGGCTTTCTTAAAATGGAAACTTTGACGCTCTACTGCTGATTTGAGGGTGTGCCAATAGCCGCAGTATTTGGTGGCGGGATTGGCTTTGCCATGAAGAATTCGTGATCGTATAAGATTGCGATACATCTTTCCTGCCAATTCGGCCGCTTTCGGCCCGAAGGTTGGACGTCCGCCTTCAAGAAAGACCACAACTACGATGCGTCCCACTTGCGTGTTCGCGTAGGAAGCAAACCATCCAAAGCGGGTGCCTTCATGCGAGCAGGTTCCTGTCTTGCCCAGCACTTCTTCTTCGATGAAGCTGGTTCGCAGACTGCGTGCCGTCCCATAAGATACCGCGCCCGCCATGCCGTCCGAAATTTCAGGGATCAGCGGAGCAATATCCAGCTGTCGTTTTACCATCGGTTGAAAATCCGCAATCTCTTCCGGCTTGGTGGGATGCTGCAAATAATAGAGCGTACCGCCGTTAGCGACCGCGGAAACCAAGGCTCCGAGCTGCAAGGGAGTCATGGATACGCCTTCGCCAAAGCTGCACATTTTCCCAACGCCGCCTAACTTCGCGGGAATTTCCGCGCTGGGATAAACTCCCAACTGCTCGCCCGGAATGTTGTATCCAGCAAGTTCACCGAGGCCGAACTGATGCGCGTAGTGACTGACTTTAGGGAATCCTAATTGACGGCCCACAGCTTCAAAGTATGCATTGTTCGAGTGCGCCAGGGCATTCGTCAAATTCATGTGGTATCTGCCGCCGAGACGTACTTCAGTTTCTTTGGTGATGATGCCTTCACTCAGCGCTGCAAGAGCAACGGAAACCTTGATGGTCGAGCAAGGTTGGGCGCCGCTTGAGAGCGCAAGCTTCTGATTCACCATCGCCAGAATGCGTCCGCTGGTCGGCTGAATCGCGACCACGGTTCCGTTCATGTTACCGAGAGCGTCGATAGCCGCTTGGCGAACGACTGGATCCTCTCCGGCAATAACATCGCCGTCAGTGATGTCATCGGAGACGAATGAATGTCCGGTGAAGCGTTCGTAATAACGATGACGCCGATGAAGACCTGTACGGCGCAATGTGGCTGTCCGGGTATGAGTCGCGTGCATGAGCGTTAAACGCCGCATCCGCTTGCGGGCTCGCTCTGATTCCACCACTTTCGTGGACTTCGATTTGTGTGTCAGCGCGCGGGTATTAACAGTTGCTGCAATGGACATTTCACATAGCAGCAGCAACGAAATGAGTGCGACGAAAATTCGAATAAGACCCGAACGCTGCTTTAAAGAAATCACTTCCTATACCGTCCCCGGATTGATAAACGTACCTATAAAGATGCACGAACCTTGCCAGAAGAGTGTAATAGAAGCCAGTTTCCAGCGAAGTCTTGCAACTCATCCAGAGTAAGAGACTTAGGCCGAGACCGCAATAGTAAACTTGTTTTCTGGCAAACTTCCTGCATCAGCTCTAACCCGTTCTGGGAAAGAGAGTTGCACGATAATCAATGAAGGCATCGGCCTTTCGTAATCAGTTCCGAGGTTACCGGAAAGATACCCCGAAAAGTGGAAAGGGATTTCTCCTTCTGAAGGTTCAAGTGCTCAGTCCTGCACCGTATAAATCCATACCTCAGCTTTGTGGTCCGCACGTGCAGGAACCGCCAGGATATATCTGGCAAGGTTGGCAAGAAAGCCTTTGACCGTTTCTATGCGGTGCGTGCGCCGATAGTGGTGCGAATTTTGGCGATTAACTGGTAATGATCGGGATCTTTCTGCTGAAAGACACTGATAAATCCCTCGCCTCCCGGTATGTAAATGCGTTTGCGCTCAGCGTCATAGTACAAGTCGTCAGCGTCTTGCACGCTCGGAAACGTAACGATCATGCGACCTGAAGTCGTATCAAAAACTGCGAGGCGCGCTGGCGTTCGCGTGGCGACAAAGAGCCTATGATCGGCTTCGTCCAAAGCCATGGGAAAATTTCCGCCAAGCGTAATAGGCCATTTAGAAACTGTGTGTGTTTGCCGGTTAACAACGGCGATCTGCTTCGTATCCGGGAGATTGACGAAAATGTTCGGTCCAGATTTCTCTAGTTGGAAGGACTCTGGATGCGCACCCAGCTTGAACTCTTCCTCTAGTCGCTTGTTCGTGGTGGCGTCAATCATGGCAATCGCCGCCGACTCATCATCGCCATAGCCAACATAGACACGTTTGCTGGCGGGATCGTACCGGAGATTGTCAGCGTCATCGTGAAAGTCGATGCTGGTGATGAGACTGAAGGAAGTCGCGTCGTATATGTACACCTTGCCTTTACCACTTGCTACAAATAGCTTGTTAGTTTCCGGCGAATAGACCACGCCTTGAGGAGTCGGAACACCCGTGATGCTCTGGACTACTCTCTGAGCACTAAGATCGATAATTTCCTCACTGTTATTTCCCAGGGCCGCGACGAAGAGCCTACCCTTCGGATCGAAGGCGAAATGGTCGATGCGGCCCGTTACACCCGGCAGGGGTATTGCCCCGTCAGAGTCAGGGGCGCAGGAGCATCGGGATTTGTTTTTCTCTGGCTGACTCCTTGGCTCATTAAGGAGATAATCACAAGCAGTGTTGAAAGAACTCCCCACATTGGTTTCACGTTCGACGACCTCGCTTGCGTCCTTACTTGTGCGACATTTCATCAAAGGTGGATTAATACCGTTTAACGTTACGATATTTCTTATGGCTTGTAACTGACAGCGGAGAAATGGGGAGGACTGGGAGCGTTCGCATGAGACTTTGGACGAAATTCGTTCTCTTTCTGGCGATGATCGCAATCCTTGCGGCCGTCGGCCTAACACTCTTAGTGCGGCGCGGTTTCAGCACTTCGTCTGAGCCATCGAATTTCGAAAGAGCAATAGCCAGGAAGGTGAGGAATTTCGCCATCCCGAACCGCGAACGCAACCAGAAGAATCCGTTGCAAGGCAACTCGGAGACCATGAAGGAGGCTCGCGAACATTTCATCGCCCGCTGCGCGATTTGTCATGGGAGCGATGGGAAAGGACAGACTCAAATCGGGCGCAGCCTCTATCCCAGAACGCCTGATCTACTTTCGTCTGAAACACAGAGCCTCACCGATGGCGAGATTCACTACATCATCGAGAATGGAGTTCAGCTAACCGGAATGCCGGGTTGGAGTAATCCGCACCAGGAGCAGGAGGATGAGAGCTGGAAACTTGTGCTCTTCATCCGCGAGCTGCGACCGCTCACGATCGACGAGAAATCCCAGGAAAGTCAGGCCGCTGATACGGCGCACTATGTTGGATCAAAATCCTGCGAGAAATGTCACTCGCAGATATATGAGCACTGGAAAAAGACGCCAATGGCGAATGTGGTGCGTGATCCTCGCGAATATCCTGATGCGATCATTCCTGATCTTGCTACGGATAAGATTGCGAAGTTCACAAAGAATGACGTTGCGCTCGTCTATGGCAGCATCTGGAAACAGCGCTACTTCACAAAGATTGGCGATGACTATTTTCCCGAACCTGCTCAATGGGATGTCACTAATCACATGTGGCGTCCTTATTTTGTAGCTAAAGGAACGGACTGGTGGGAGCCGTTCTATCCTCCCGATAACATGAAACGGCCAACGGGACCGACCTGCGATGGGTGCCATTCCGTTAATTACGATATTCATACGAAGCAGGTTACGGAGTGGAACGTTGGCTGCGAGCGATGCCACGGCCCGGGTAGTGTGCATGCCGAGCATCCGTCACGAGGCAACATTCTAAATCCGGCACGTATGGATTATGTCGCGAGCAGCGATGCCTGCATCCAGTGCCATTCGCAGGGACGGCCATTGAGCCCTCAGATCGAGGGAAAATACTACGATTGGCCGGTTGGGTACAGTGTAGGACTCAGGCTGCAGGATTTCTGGAAATTAGAAGACCATACGCTGGGCCAGACCAGCTTCACGCATTTCCCTGATGGCACCGCACACAAGAACCGGATGCAGGGCAACGACTTCGTGCAGAGTGTCATGTATCGCCGGGGCGTCACCTGCTTCAGTTGCCACGATGCGCACGGCACGGACAACTATGCGCAATTGAGGAAGCCAGCTGACAAGATCTGTTTAGACTGCCACGGGCCTTTGTCGCTCAACGGACCTCGTACTGCAACATTGGCGGAACACACTCATCACAAAGATGGCAGCCCGGGAAGCCAGTGTGTGGCGTGCCACATGCCGCAGATTGAGACGACTGTGGCAGACGTGAAAGTTCATGCACACACGTTCAGGTTCGTAACGCCGGAGATGACGGAGCAGTACGGGATCCCAAACCCATGCACCTCATGCCATAAAGACAAATCCACTGCTTGGGCAACAGATGCATTGCGTCATTGGCCGGAGCGCTCGCCGTGGAGACTGCAGTAAGGGCAGAATGACCCGCCCTGTTTCTCCAAAAGCGGGAGAAACGAGGACGGGGCACCCGCTGCAAAATTGCTATTTACATGGTTTCGGCGCGTTTTCGCAAGAATGCTGGGACGTCCAAGTCCGACTGCTCGAAGTTCGCTATCATTGCGCTGCGCATCGAATCCAGCGAAGGTTCGGACTGAGCGGCCTGCTGAACTGACGCTGTTTCCTGCATCACCATGGGACGGGACGGCTCGGGTTCAGACTCAACTTCCTCTTCTCGAAAAAAATCATCTTCTTCGCGCTCTCTCGAAACAATGAATGCCGAACTGGTTTCCTGGCGGCGCCGCGGGCGGTCTCCTTCTCGGAAGCCAGTTGCGATGACCGTGATCTTCACTGAGTCTTTCATTTTTTCGTCGAGTACTGCGCCGAAGATGATATTGGCGTCGTCGTCGGCCGCACTCTGAATGATGCTGCAAGCTTCCTGCACTTCTGAAAGCTTGAGCGAAGCAGAACCAGTGATGTTGATCAGAATGCCGCGGGCTCCATCAATGGCTCCGGCTTCGAGTAGTGGAGAAGCGATAGCTTTTTGTGCAGCTTCGGTTGCACGGCGCGATCCATTGGCAGTGGCTGTGCCCATGACGGCATATCCCATGCAGGCCATGATCGCTTTCACGTCGGCAAAGTCGCGATTGATGATCCCCGGAATCGTAATGATGTCGGAGATGCCTTGCACACCTTGACGAAGAATGTCGTCGGCGACGCGGAACGACTCGAAAAATCCGGCGTCTTGCGCGACGGCAAGAAGTTTTTCATTCGGGATGACGATCGTTGTATCGACCGAATCCATTAGGTCAGAGATGCCGCGCTCCGCCTGGGCCATGCGGCGTTTGCCTTCAAAGCCGAATGGCTTGGTAACGACGGCCACAGTAAGCGCGCCCATTTCACTGGCGAGCGAAGCGATGATTGGAGCGGCTCCGGTCCCGGTGCCTCCTCCAAGTCCGGTGGTGACGAACACCATGTCAGCACCTTCGAGCGCTTCGATGATTTTCTCGGAATCTTCGAGCGCGGCCTTGCGTCCGACTTCCGGGTTTGCGCCCGCACCCAATCCGTTGGTGAGCTTCACGCCAAGTTGGATTTTCATGGGAGCGCGCGACATGCGAAGCGCTTGCAGATCGGTATTGGCGACCACGAACTCGATGCCTTCCATACCGGCGTCGATCATGCGATTGACGGCGTTGCCGCCACCGCCGCCTACTCCGATGACTTTGATTTTGGCGTCGTTGCGGGCTTCTTCGTTGAAGCTGATACGAATATCGTTTTCATTTTTCATTGACTCACCTATAGGACTGCCGGGTTTGATCTTTCGTTAATGCCTTGGCCGCTCGCGTCACGGTCGCTTGTGTGCGTTCGCTTCGCGAACGCGTTGTCTTGCTCTGTTGCTACCCCGGACTTACGTCCGGGGCTAAGTTATTCCGCCCCTACGGGGCTACTCTTCATGCGCCCTTCTTTGCAAACAACGCCATGAACCTTGAACTCCAGCGTTCGTCTTGGATCCCTCGGGCTATCCGCGCTCTGTGTCCATAGAAGGCCATCCCCAAAACTGTCGCGTATTCTGGCTCCGCCAAGGTCGAAGGCATCTTTGACAGTGGCGCTGGCCACGATGGGCGAATTGGACGGCGCAGTACCGAATCCGCTACATCCAATATTCCGGGCAAGCGCGAACCTCCTCCGCTCAGCACTATGCCTCCCACACAGAGTTCGAGCATTCCCGCGTGACGCAGATTATCCCGCAACATCTCGAACAGTTCACGAGCGCGAGGTTCCAGGATTTCTCCGACCATGCGTTGCGAGATCAGGCGCGAGGGGCGATCTCCGACGGACGGCACTTCCACTTCATTGCCTTCCGGGATCAGCGTGACAGTTACGTTTCCGTATAGCTTCTTAATCTTTTCGGCTTCTGCTACCGGTGTACATAGGCCAACAGAAAGATCGCTGGTGAAATGATCTCCACCGATCGGGATTACCGCAGTATGGGCTACTGCTCCTTCTTGGAAGACAATCAGACTGCTTGAGCCCGCGCCGATATCAACCAGGCAGACACCGAGCTCACGTTCGTCTGCACGGAGCACCGCATCAGCGCAAGCCAACGGCTCGAACACCGTGTCGTCGACGTGCACTCCCGCGCGGTTCACCGCTGAAACCACGTTCTGAGTAGCGCTCGCCGCGGCCGTGACCATGTGAACGCGCACCTCTAATCGAGTTGCCATCATGCCCAGCGGATCATGCACTCCGCTTTGCTCGTCAAGAATGAATTCCTGTGGAAGCAAATGCAGAATTTCGCGGTCACTCGGCAAGGGGATTCCGCGCGCCTTGTCGACAGCCATCTTTATTTCTTCGCGGGCGATTTCGCGAGAGCGGGTTCCGAAGCTAAGACCGCCATGAGTATTCACGCCTCGCACATGCGGACCGGATACTCCGAGCAATGCGTGCTCAATGGGCCCGCCGCAGGAATCTTCCGCCTGCTCAACCGCTTTTTGAATTGAAGCTACGGCTTTGTCCAGATCGGTAATAACGCCTTTGCGTGAACCTCGCGAGTCTGCGACGCCGTGACCTCGATAGCGAAGTCCGTTGTCGGTGATCTCCGCGACTAGTACGCAGGTCTTGGCGCTGCCTACATCAATTACGTGAATAAGATGTTGGTACTGATTTGCCATTGCTTATGGGTTCCCGCTCACAGAATCTTGTGGTGCTTTGCGTATCGCCGGACTGGGTTTCTTCTTCGCTCCCTCGGTCACCGGAGGAGCAGACTTGGGTGAAGTGTTAGGGTTTCGCGCGACAACTTTCGCCTTGGCTTTTTTCAAAGCAGGTTTGCGATGCGCCGCTCTTACGACTTTCTTTTTTGCCGCAGGCTTGCCAGTCGCGGGCTTTCCCGTGGTCCGCTTTATTGTTGCGGTCTGGGCCGCCGCGACTTTAATACCTGAGTTATGGGCAAGCACCTGCTTGGCTGGCGTTGGCTGAACTATTTGCTTAGACGTTCCGGCTTGAGGTGATTTCGCCGTCGCTGATTTCGTCTGCCCCGTCGCAGGAACGTTCTGCGGAACGGTCAATGCATGGTGGACCACTTCACGATGAATCAACGCCGCAGGCTTGACTCCCGCAGACATTGCCGCTCTTGTTGCGGCCGGCGATAAAACGGCTTGCTTCGTCGTTCCTGGAATATCAGGATTCACGATGATCTGCCGGTCATAGCGAAGATCGACGGATTCCAGCTTGTCGAATTGCTGACGCCACTCCTGCGCATGGGCTTCGTAGGTCTTATATCGTTCCAGAAAATTGGACGATCCTAAATGAATCAGCACTTCCCCTTGCGGATTATTGGCGAGGACTTTTACATCATCGGAATCGGAGAGATCGACTTCGCTGAGCTCCTGGGAATAATGGGCACCACCGGAATCGAGCTGTGCGATCAGATCGTTGTAGATCTTCATGCGCGCATTTCTGGTCGAGAGCGGCTCGCCTGGATTCATCCCGAGGATTACGGGAAATGAATATTTCTTCTTGCCCGCAGGCAACTCCATGAGCATGCCCGCGTTGTCAATCAGCAGAATCTTGGAACCGACACGGGCGAAAGCTACGGGCGTGCGCTCCTGAATTTCTATCTCCAGACGATTGGGAACGAATCTCATCACACTGGCCGAGGCAACCCATGGGATTTGCTCAAGCTGCTTTTTTCGCTGGTCGAGCGGAATAAAGAAGATATTGCGGCCAATGTCTCCGCCCATCACTTCCATGATCTGCGAGCGGGTTATATTTTGCAGACCAGCGATTCCAATATCGTCGCTCGATTCCACGCGAAAGCGCCAGGACCGCTCACCATAGTGATAGAGCGCTGCGACCAGAATTCCGCAAAGAACTACGACCGTTGTGGCGACTGCGGACCACGCTAGACGGGTAGCCGTTTTTTTGGGCAGTGATCCGCGGCGGACAGATACGCGTTTTTGTCCGCGCAGGAAGGGCGATTCCTGTTCCACGTCCAAGTCAAGCATGCGCGCATCGTCCAAATCTTCCGCAACAGGTGGACGCACGGGCTCGTCAGACTGTAGAAACAACTCTTCCTGCGAGATGGTGGAACCGGTTTTCCGCGCCATCAACCAGGTCAGTTGTCGTCAGTGAATCGCTGAGCAAAATTAATATAACTTTATTTTGTAAGAACAGGTAGACAAAGTTTGGTTCGTTTTGCACAGAAGGACGAGTGACAAGGTTGACGGGCGAGGAGCCCAGTCGCTAAACCGCAAACGTTCTAGAAACGATGAGCGCCGTTAATTCTTCCGGCTTGCTTTAGTAATGGCTTCAATTTGCTGAAGGTGGTTAAGGTCATGGCCCGCAAACATCCGCACAATTTGCGTAATTGTCTCTTTGCCACGCTCCTGATGCATGCCGTAGTTTTCCCATAGATTTTTCGGCAATGCCTTCAGCAGAGCTATATTGCTTTCTCGCAGCAGGCGAAAGGTTTCGAGGGAGACCTTAGGATCGCGACGCGAGTAGGCAAAAGTCTCGGCCCAGACATCCTGGTCAAAAGCCTGAATCGGAATGCCGCTGCTAGCCAGTACCGACCGTATCCGCCAGCTTCCAACGAGCTCGGTGTCGGCCAAGTGGGCGAGGATTTCGCCAATCGACCATTTTTCGGGTGCAGGACGCTTGAGCAGTTGTTTTTTAGTGAGCGGTTTGACGAGTTTCTGCAGTTTTTTAGGAGTGTCCTGCTGGACTTGCAACTTGTCTTTACCGTCCACGTATCCTTGAATTCGCTGGATATACTGCTGCGGCGTTTCTTTCATGCGGTTTCTCCAAGAACAAGCTTGCGGGATGATATTTGAATCGTCCTTGATTTGAGCATCGGGCTTGTACTCTGGACGCAAATATTGTGAGGCACATTCGATATGAAAGAGAATCCCGCCCTTCTTCTCGAAAATCGTGGGCGGGGCACAAAGATACAGGAAGTTTAAAGTGTACCGTCGTCCGTCAGCTTTGGAAGATTGGGGATGCTTATTTGTGGGACCCTGATCACCACGTTTTGCATGGGGTTTACGAAAGTGACGCGATGCATCTGTTCCATTGCCATAAGGCGGGCGCGATTAGCTTCTAAGCGCGCGAAATCGGCTTGCCGGCGAGCCATAGTGGACTGAACACATGCCACCTTTTGCTGGGCACGGGCTAACTTGGCCTGGCCACGGTCGATCCGAACTTCTCCTAGTTCCACTGGGAGCTCGGCCTTGGAGAGAAGACGATCCGCACTGCCGGAAATCTTATCCGCCACACAGGCGAACCGGTCCGTGATGCTGCTTGTCAAATCAAAGTGTCGACCGAAGCCGGGTATGGCTGAACCCAAATACCGCAACCACCAGAGCAACCCAATAAACTACTTTTTCTGAGATCATAATCCGCTCCAAATAACCGCTAACTCGGAATTAGACGAGAGGGACAGAAATCCGTTAGCCAGGTTCCGGTATTTTAGGTACGAATCAGCCGTCTGCGTAGTTCCGTGAAAAACAACTCTGGATTGCCAGCCCAGTTAGCAGAGTTCCTGGAGTGGTTCTCTTCGAAAACCGCACATCTGTAGCTAGCCAGCCTGCAATGAGCCGGTCCTCGTCTGAAGCTTTTCCAGAATCATCGGCCCAAGTTGCGAGATGCTGCCTGCTCCCAACGTTAGAATCATATCGCCGGATTCAGCGATAGCTTCGACTGAGATCATCGCATCCTCAAAAGAGCTTACGTACGAAGCTGCTGGATTCCCCTTCTCGCGGATAGTTTGGGCCAGCGCTTCTCCAGTGACTCCTTCGATGGGTGTTTCGCTCGCAGCATAGATATCCGACGATAAACAACGAGTCCGCATGTTCGAAGGCGGTCGCGAATTCGTCCATGAGTAACTGGGTGCGGGTATAACGATGCGGCTGAAAGATTACGTGGATCTTACGATAACCGCATTGGCGGGCGGCGGCCAGAGTGGCACGAATCTCGGTAGGATGGTGGCCGTAGTCGTCGATGACCGCGACTCCATCTGCCGTCCCACGCAACTGGAATCGGCGATCGACTCCTCGGAAGCTTTCCAGCGCACTGCGAATTTCGTCGGGCTTTATTTCGAGACCGATTCCCACCGCAATCGCTGCGGTGGCATTAAGAACATTGTGAACGCCAGGAACATGCAACATGAACTCACCCAGACTGGTTCCTCGATACGAAACTTCGAAGCGGCTGATAGGTCGATTATCCGTCGAGGCTGCATCGCGTGTAATAAGCCCTACGCGAAAATCGGAGCCCCTTCGCATGCCGTAGGTCACCATCCGGCGGCGAACCAGCTTAAATAAACGCCGGAGCGGCTCATCATCATTGCAAGCCACTACCATGCCGTAAAAAGGGACACGATCCATGAATTCCAGGAAAGCTCGTCTCACGTCGCCCATGTTGCGGTAGCAATCCATGTGCTCGCGGTCGATGTTAGTAACTACAGAAAGAATAGGCGAGAGTTTTAAGAACGAGCGGTCGCTCTCGTCGGCCTCAGCAACCAGGTAGTGGGACTTTCCCAGGCGCGCGTTCGAACCCATGGCATCGACGCGTCCCCCAACTACCACAGTGGGATCGAGACCGCCAGCCGCCAGGACCGCAGCAACCATTGACGTAGTCGTCGTTTTACCATGCATCCCGGCAATGGCGATGCCATACTTCAGCCGCATCAACTCCGCGAGCATTTCCGCCCGCTGAATCACGGGGATGTGAAGCTTGCGTGCTTCTGCGACTTCGGAGTTATCGAGAGAAATTGCAGAACTTGTCACTACCACTTCGGCATCACTGACGTTTTCTTCCCGATGACCTTCGAAAATGATCGCGCCCAAGCTCGCAAGACGGCGGGTGACAGAAGAGTTTTTCAGGTCCGAGCCAGATACTCTGTATCCGAGAGTGAGAAGAACCTCGGCGATTCCGCTCATGCCGATGCCGCCTATGCCCACGAAATGGATACGCTGAATTTTAGTGAACATAATCTCAGCTTACCGCAACCAAAACCTTAGCCGCGGATTTCGCTGATGAGATCACGCGCTGTCGCATTTTACTTTATATGAGGAGTTCGATGGCTGTTTGGAAAACACGTGGACGCGAAGAGAATAGGAAGGGCAGGGTCTTTGACGCGTCCCCTCTTCGAAAGCAAGCGAGGAAGCCGCTCAGGACGGTTCCTGAACGCCCGCACTGCGAACTCCGGCGAGACCTATTGCCATCTCCGCTATTTCCCTCGCTGCATTCGGATGCGATAGCTTCTTTGCTGCGGCGCCCATTCTGTCCAGCCGGCCTCGATCTGCTAACAACGAGCTCACCGTTTCAACAAAACTTTCAAGATTGAGCTTCGATTCTTCCAGCATTACAGCTGCTCCGGCTCTCTCCAGAACTTCGGCATTTCGTTTTTGATGATCGTCGGCTGCGCGCGGGAATGGAACGAAAATTGCCGGCTTCCCCGCTGCGGTAATTTCAGCCACGGTGCCGGCTCCCGAGCGGCAGAGAATCAAATCTGCGCGGCCGAAAAAACTTGGCATGTTGTCGATGAAACGATGTACTTCAACCCAACTGCCCAATCCCGAATAGGACACTTCGGCATCGCTAAAATCCCGCTCTCCGGTCTGATGAATAACTTGAATGTCGGGGATTCGCGCACGCAGCGCCACGACAGAGCGCCTCACCACCTCATTAATTGCATGTGCGCCTTGACTTCCTCCGAAGACTAACAAAGTCGGTAGTCCGTTCTCGGTTTTTGTGGGTGTGTCAAAGAAAGCCTGGCGCACTGGAACTCCCGTCACTTTACAGCGACGGAAATACCGTCCAGTTTCTTCAAAGTGAACGGCCGCCCCTGAGACCCAGCGCGCAACTAGGCGGTTCGCAAAGCCCGGAACGAAGTTAGGTTCGAACACCAGCGTCGGAAGGCGGCTCAAGACCGCAGCCATCATTACCGGACCAGACGCGTATCCCCCGACCCCAATCACCACATCTGGCTGAAACTCGGAAAGAATGCGGCGGGAATCGAGCACCGATCTGGGGAGATCGGAAAATGTCTTTAATCGAGTCTTAAAACTAACTTTATTTAAAGCGCCAATTCGGATCAGATGCAATGGAAACCCTGCGGCCGGTACGAGCCGGTTTTCCATGCCGCGCGCCGTTCCCACAAAGATCACCTCGGCGTCGCAGAGCTTTTTTAACTCCTGAGCAATGGCAATCGCGGGAATTACATGCCCTCCGGTACCTCCTCCCGCAAGAATTGCGCGCATGTTGTGAATATAAATGGAGGCCGGGTCGAAAACGATTAACGCTTTGGCATCACTCGGCGTGTTTGGTGACGTTCAGCAATACCCCAACGCAGGCTAACGTTACAAATAGCGATGATCCTCCGTACGAGATAAAAGGCAACGGGATCCCCTTCGTCGGCATTAAACCAAGCACCACGCTGATATTGATGAAGGCCTGAACTACCACCATACTGGTGATCCCGACAGCAAGAAAGCGTCCGAACATGTCTTGCGTGCGCATGGCTGTGCGGATCCCTCGCCACAGGAAAATCGCGAACAATGCAACGATGATTATCGCTCCAACCAGGCCGAGTTCCTCCGATATGACAGAAAAGATGAAGTCGGTATGTGGCTCCGGAAGATAGAACAGCTTCTGCTTCCCTTCCATGAGGCCTACGCCCGTGACTCCGCCCGTGCTGACGGCTATAAGGGATTGGATAATGTGGAAGCCTCGTCCCTGAGGATCTGAATACGGATTCAGGAACGCGAGAATTCGATCACGGCGATATGCGACATGAAAAATCAATAAGTACAGTGGCAGGATCGAAGCCGCGAAGGCGTATCCCAAATATTTAAGTTCCAGTCCGGCTACAAACAATACACATGCGGTTATGGCAGCGCAGGCAATGGCCGTGCCCAGGTCCGGCTGGAAAACGATAAGCGCGATGAATACAAGAGTTGGAATTATGGATGGCAGCAGCGTGTTGCGCCAATCGTCCATCGTTCTCGTGCGGCTCTCAAGGAAGAAAGCTAAAAATAAAATGAGAGCCGGTTTGGCCATTTCGGAGGGCTGAAATGAAAAGGTGCCAAAGTGTATCCAGCGATGCGTGTTGTGCGCTCGACTGAGAAGAAAAACCGACATCAGCATCAGCGTCGTAATGCCGAGCAAAGAATATACGACCGCTGGATGTTTGAAGCGGCTGTAATCGACTTTCATCGCAACAACCATCGCGATGAGACCCGCGGCTGCCCATCCAAGCTGACGCAAGAGGAAGACGTATCCCGAGCCGTAACGTTCTTTGGCCATCACCGCCGAGGCGCTGAAAACCATCACCAAACCTACAAATACTAACAATAGGGTGACGATGAACAGCCAACGATCGACGCTGATACGCTTTGCCATGAGAGAGTTTCATTTCATCACGGGCGCGAGTAGGGACGAAAGATATTCAGTTGTGAATTTGTGTGAAGATGTGACTAAGTTGGTTCGGATAGTGGAGTATTCCACCGCGGAGACACTGAGATACAAAAAAAAACTTAACAGGAAAGCCGCTTAGCTTTGTTGCGACATTAAACTACGCACCAATTCTTTGAATACCCTTCCCCGGTGTTCGTAATTTTCGAATTGATCAAAGCTGGCGCAGGCCGGCGCTAGCAGCACAACATCTCCGGGTTGGGCTGAGGTTGCCGCGTTCTTAACAGCTCTCTCCAGCGTCTCAGCACGAACAATTTCCGTCGCTCCTTTGATTTGCGATTCGATTTTCTCGGCTGCTGCGCCAATCGTATAGACACGCTTCACTCGAGTCCTTAGCAAATCGTTGAGTAAAGTGTAATCACTGCCTTTATCCTTGCCCCCCAGGATCAGGTGGACGTTTGCGGGAAACGATTCCAGCGCCTTGATGGTTGCGTCCACATTGGTAGCTTTGGAGTCGTTGTAGTATTCCACTCCTTTAATCGATGCTACATATTCAAGCCTGTGCTCGACCGCTTTAAAGTTTCGGACTGCGTCGCGGATACTCCCAGGCTTGCAACCCATGAGAATCCCTACGCACACGGCCGCAAGAACATTCTCAACGTTGTGTGTACCTTTAAGTGGAATCTCGGAAACGAGCATCACTGTCTGTATTCCGCTTGAACTTCGAAAGACGATGTGCTCTTTATCTACGTACGTCCCTTGCTCGACTTGCTTGTTGCGGCTGAACCGGAACACTTGCGCATGCGTTCGTCCGGCTAATGCTTCAGACGCCTGATCATCGGCATTGACTATCGCGAAATCGCCTGCCTTCTGATTTTCGAAGATGCGCGCCTTCGCGTCCGCGTATGCGGCGAAAGTTCGGTGACGATCCAGGTGATCGGAAGTAATGTTGAGAATAACCGCGACTTTGGGCCGAAAAGTCTGGATGGTCTCGAGCTGAAAGCTTGAAACCTCAAGCACAACGACTGTTTCTGAAGTAGCCTGCTCGACCAGAGAAATGGCAGCAGTACCAATGTTGCCGCCTACTAGAGTCGGAAGTCCGCTCGCAGTAAGGACTTCGCCTACTAACGTCGTCGTCGTCGTTTTTCCATTCGACCCAGTAATGGCAACGATAGGACCGGACAAGAACTGCGCAGCCAGTTCAATCTCACCTATGACCGGTTCGCCAAGAGCGCGTGCCTGAACCAGCGGCGCGGCGTTTACAGGAACACCAGGACTCACGACGATTAAATCCTGTCCTTGAAAGGTACGCTCACCATGACCACCGGTTTCGACCGTGATCCCATGATCGAGCAGTTGAGGGATCTCATCCCCAAGCTGGTCCGGAGGCTTGGCATCCGAAACAGTAACGCGTGCACCGCGTGCCTTTAAAAAGAGCGCAGACGCTACGCCGGACTTCCCAAGCCCGACGACAAGCACGCGTTTGTTGTTGAGGTCCATTCGGAGCTTTGTACCACAGAGATCACAGGCACACAGCTAGAGTGGCTGTTGTCGACCTGATCCAAAATCTAACGATTAAAAATTCCCTGTTTCTTCTCTGTGTTCCCTGTGTTTCCCTGTGGTGAATCATCTTAATTTCAACGTCGTAAGCGCGAACAAGGCGAATATCAACGATGCGATCCAAAAACGAACTATTATTTTCGACTCCGACCATCCTAACAACTCGAAATGATGATGCAGCGGAGCCATCTTGAAAATGCGTTTCTTGCGCAGCTTATACGATCCGACTTGAAGAATTACCGACAGTGCTTCAATCACAAAAATCCCACCCACAAACGGCAGCAGCAGTTCTTGTTTGATAATTACAATTACGGTTCCAATAGCCCCGCCCAACGCCAATGATCCCACGTCTCCCATAAATACCTCGGCGGGATGAGCGTTATACCAAAGAAAGCCAATTGAGGCCCCCACCGTGGCTCCGCAAAAGATTGTGAGTTCGCCGACTTGCGGCATGCGCTGTAGTTCAAGGTATGCCGCGAAGGTTGCATGGCCGCTTAAGTAGGTAAGTACGGTCAGCGCTCCGGCTGCGATCACGGTACATCCAATAGCCAGGCCATCCAAGCCGTCCGTCAAGTTTACGGCGTTGCTGGAGCCCACAATTACCATCACTACGAATGCGATGTAGGGCAGAAACGCCAAAGGCCAGAGATTCGGATGTGAGACAAGCGACTCAATCACTAGATCCGGACGAAACTGTTTGGCAAACGGCACCATCAACTTCGTCGAATACATGCCGCGCGTTTGCATCGCGATAAGAGTAACCGCGATAAGAACACTCACGAGAACTTGGAGTCCGAACTTTGCTTTGGAGGTCAATCCCAGATTGCGACGGTTTACCACCTTCAGGTAATCGTCGGCAAAGCCAATCGCCGCGAAAGCGCATGTGGCCACGACCGCAATCCACACAAAACGATTGCTAAGGTCTGCCCATAGCAACGTAGGAACAATGACCGAAATAACAATCAGCAGCCCACCCATAGTGGGAGTGCCCGCTTTTTTCTGGTGGGCTTGCGGACCTTCTTCCCGGATATATTGGCTGATCTGAAATTCCCGCAGACGATTGATTACGAGCGGGCCGACGATCAGTCCTGTAAAAAGCGCGGTGAGACTGGCAAATGCAGTGCGAAACGTCAGGTATCGGAAGATACGAAACGGCGGGAAGTAATGAAAAAGTTTTCCGTACAGCAGCCAATAAAGCAATCAGCCTCCCCTCTGAGATTCAGTCGTTGGTCATCAGTCGTTAAGCTTTACTTCTTTCAACATTCGAATCGTTCTGTGACATCCACTTTTCCAGGGCTCGCTCCAACTTTACCCCTCGCGAGGCTTTCAGCAGCACAACATCGCCGTCACGTGCTTCGCGGGCTAGCCAATCACCCGCTTCCTCCGGCGTGGCTACAAATTCAGCGCGGATTCCCGATCCCCTCGCAGCTTCGATCATTCCTTGCGCCAACCCACGAACTCCGAGCAGCATGTCGATCTTCTTCTCGGCAATATCCCGCCCCGATTGACGATGCATCTCCTCAGCGGACGGTCCGAGTTCTAGCATTTCGCCAGCAACCACGATTCGCCTTGTTGCTGGAGTTGTCGCGAGCGCATCGACCATGGCATCCAGAGCTTTCGGATTTGAATTGTAACAATCGTTGATGACCGTGATGTTACCCACCCTGACGACCTGTCCCCGCTTATCGGCAGGAACGAGTGTTGTGAGCGCGGCAACCGCTTCCGAGAGCGTGAGGCCACGTTGGATCGCCACCGTGATAGCTGCTAATGCGTTATTGATGTTATGAGCACCGAGCAATGGCAAAGTCGCTTTTTCGCGGCAACCATCTACGACCACATCAAAGTCGGAACCCAGAACGCCCTTTGGATGAAAATTTTCGGCTCGCACATCAGCCGTTGCACTAAAACCATACGTCATAACTTTGCCGCGAAAATCGCGCCCGAACTGCGAAACATATTCATCATCGGCATTAAGCACCGCTATCCCGCCTGCGGGCAAGGATTGAATCAGTTCATATTTGGCGCGTGCAATGTCAGCTATCGATTTGAAATATTCCAGATGAACTGGCGCGACATTAGTTACGACTCCAATCTCCGGCTGAGCAATCTTCGCGAGCGCAGCAATCTCGCCAGCGTGCGACATCCCCATTTCGATAACCGCAATGTCGTGTTCCGGCTCGATTTTCAGGAGCATCAGAGGCAATCCGAAATGATTGTTGAAGTTGCCTTCGGATTTGAGCACGCGGAACTTAGTCGCAAGCACATGGGCAATGGCTTCTTTGGTAGTCGTTTTGCCCGCTGATCCCGTGACTCCGACCAGCGGCTTGGCCCAGATGCGGCGAACTGCGGACGCGAGTGCCTGCAAAGCAACCAGCGTGTCATCGACTGATATCAGGGGCGTCTTTGCTGGATAGCGATTTCGTTGATCTTTACGAATGATTGCAGCGATCGCGCCTTTGCTGAGAGCTTGGTCGACAAAATCGTGACCATCCATCTTTTCGCCTTTGACTGCAAAGAACAATTCTCCCGGCTGGATGGTGCGTGAATCGATGGAATATCCCCGCGCAATGGATTGATGATCAAACTCACCGCTGCCAGAAACAAATTCGGCGATTCTCGACAGCGATAGATTCATTGATTCTTTCTCGCAGTCGCGTTGCCGGCATGGCAGTCAAAGCCGATATCCTTCAGAATTTCGCGCGCCACTTGCACGTCGTCGAATGGAACTGATCCTTCGCGAGTGGTCTGAGTTTTTTCGTGGCCTTTCCCGGCCAGGAGAACGATGTCGCCGGGCTTTGCCTCGCGGATCGCCAATGCGATTGCGGCTTTGCGGTCGGGTTCCATTTTGTACTTTGTTCCGGAACGCTGTAGGCCGACCATCGCGTCATTCATAATCGCAACAGGGTCTTCACTGCGCGGATTGTCGGAAGTCAGAATCACGAAATCGCTGCCTTTACCCGCGGCTTCACCCATCAACGGACGCTTGGCTCGATCGCGATCTCCTCCGCATCCGAAGACCGTGATCACACGACCGCTCTGCCCAGCCTGTTCAACGAATTCGCGTGCCAACGTCGTGAGATTACGAAGCGCGTCATCCGTGTGAGCATAATCGACCACGACCGTGAATGGCTGATTGCAATCGACTCGCTCGAAACGGCCAGGGACGCGGGCGAGTTTGGCAATTCCGTTCGCTATGGCTTCGAGCTTGCATTCTCGACCGTAAGCCGCGGCCGCAGCTGCGAGAAGATTGTAGACATTCACCCTACCAATTAATGGCGACGAGATCGGAATTGAGCCATCCGGAGTAACTAAGTCGAACTTTATGCCATCAGGACTTATCTCCAGTTTCTCAGTTCGAAAATCACCTTGCGTGACGCCGTAGATGAGAGTCTGCCTGCTAAACTGTCGACTTCTTTTTGCCAAACGCGTCGCGTACTCGTCATCGGCGTTCAAAACGGCAACTCGCGGAGGCTCTGATCCATGTCCCTCGAACAACATCTGTTTGGCGGCGAAATAACCTTCCATTGTGATGTGATAATCGAGGTGATCGCGCGTGAGATTGGTGAAAACGGCAACTTCGAAAGGAACAGCATATACACGCTGCTGCTCCAGCGCGTGAGACGAGACTTCCATGACAGCTTCCGTCGCGCCTTCAACCACGGCCTCTGCAAAGATTCGGTTCAGCTCGAGCGATTCAGGCGTGGTGTGAGGCGCGGGCAACACTTTGGCTGCGATGTGATATTCGATGGTTCCAATCAATGCGCTCTTGCGCCCTGCAGCGGTCAGGATTGATTCCAGGATGAAAGCCGTTGTGCTTTTCCCGTTAGTGCCCGTAATCCCGGTGATCACGAGCCGGTCCGATGGATGCTCGAAGAAGTTCGCGCTTAGCAGCTGCGAGAGCCTGGCGACCGTGCTTCACTTGGGCCCATGCAACTCCTTCGCGTGGCTTCTCTTCTGCGGAATCCGTGACTATCGCAACTGCGCCGCTTGCAATTGCTTTGTCGATGAACTTGTTCCCATTGCTGGATTCTCCTCGCATAGCAACGAAAACATTGCCCGGGATGGACGTGCCGGGAATCGTACTCAACTCCAGTAATGTCCGCATTGCCGCGCTGGGCAAGCGGTTCCACGCCACGGAGGATTTCCTGAAAATTCATCTAAGCTGATTGTAGAGCAGTGTAGTAGTTTCAGAAATTGTCGTTCTGAGTGCGTTCGAATATGGCCGTTTGCAGTTTCGAGTGGATAGGCTGCTTCGACTCTTAAGCGCTTCGCAGTGGAATGTTTACCGCCTCAGGAAAACAAACTGGTGAAAGCCCAGGTCAATCCCGATTACCTTACGAACTTCACTATCACTCGGGAACCCGCTGTCACGTGCGCGCCTGGCATTGGCGACTGATCTTTCGCCACTCCACTTCCCACTGCGTCGAGGTCCAGTCCGCTTTCTTCCGCCTCCTCGATCGCGGCCCGCACGCTCTTTCCCACGAACGACGGCACCACGATTCCACCCTGCTCGACATCCAGAACCACTGTTCCGCCCCGAGGTTCGGCAATCGCCGGTAAAGCTTCATGCGAACTTGGCGTCGGCTGCTCTGGAGTTTGCGGTTGTAAAATCTCGCGTTGTTGCAAGGATGCTTTAACGACGTTTCCGTTCTTTGGCATCTCTGTTGCGTGCACCGGCGGCGCTGGATTGATATTGGTCGGCGAGGGACTCGCGTCCGCAACAGTGGTGTCGGATAAGTCGAGAGGAGCACTTAGATGATCTGGTGATGCTTCAGCCAAATCATCTTCTTTCACTTCTTGACGCGCCATTAACACTTGCCTGCTGCGTGGCAGGTCGACATCATGTTGTACGTGTAAATATTCCAAGACTTGTTGGGAAACTCTTTGGAACACTGGTGCAGCAACTTGTCCGCCTTGATGCAGACCGACGGCCGAGTCAAGAATTACGGCCACGACGATTGCAGGGTTATTAATCGGTGCAAATCCCGCGAACGATCCAACGTACTTCGTACGAGAGTAAGCGTGAGTTGCCGGATCTACCTTTTGCGCCGTGCCAGTTTTTCCCGCTGACGAATATCCTTCGAGAATGGCTTTGCGTCCGGTACCTTCGAGAACGACTTCCTGCATCATCTTCTTCATTTGCGCGGCGGTCAAGGTTGAGATAACGCGATGCTCGTCGGCGGGATGAAACGCAATTGTCTGCGGAGTTTTCTGCGGCGCCGTCGTGGCGGCTACAACCCGCGGCGCGATCCATACCCCATCATTCGCAATCGTCGAAACCAGTCCTGATAATTGCAGCGGAGTGATGCCGATCTCCTGCCCCATGGAGATTGCCCCCATGGAAACCTTCGACCAGCGGCTTACCGGCTTGGTGAGTCCGCGCGACTCGCCGGGCAGTTCAATGCCGGTCGGTGAGCCGAATCCGTAAGCGCGAATGTATTTGTAGAATCGGTCTTGTCCCAAGCGCAGAGCTACTTTAATCGCACCCACGTCGCTTGATTCAGCCAAGATCTGTGTGACCGACAAAAGACCATGCGGCCTGCTATCGCGGATTCGCATTCCGTTGAACATGATCGATCCCATCTGGCAATCGAACACTTCATCGGGATTCGTAACTTTCTCTTCCAGCGCAGCCGACAATGTGACCAGTTTGAAAGTTGAGCCAGGTTCGTAGACGTCGCTTACGGCATGGTTCTTCAATTTTTCCGGGGTGATTTCCTTTGCCAGATTCGGATTGAAAGTGGGCCGATTCGCGAGCGCCAGAATTTCGCCGGTGTGCGGATTTTCGACTACGACAGTTCCAGCAATGGCGTGGGTCTGCTCCATCGCCGTCGCAAGTTCTTTGTCGGCAATGTACTGAATCTGCTCGTCAATCGTCAGAACCACGTTCTCGCCGGGCTCGGGTTGCTTCTCGACGCTTCCAAACCATTTCTTGCGGGCGTCGACCGAGATCAACATGCGTCCCGGCTTCGCCGTGCAGCTTGTCCTCGTACTCGCGCTCGATTCCGCTGAGGCCCGAGTCGTCCATGCCCACATAGCCGAGAACCTGCGCAGCCAGATCACGTTTGGGATAAAAGCGCTTCGACTCTTTTTGGAAATAGATGCCGCTAAGATGAAGAGCCTTGATGCGATCGGCGATGTCGGCATCAGTCTTGCGCGCTACCCAGCAGAAACTCTTCGATGCTCTGCACTTTGCCAGAATCTCGCGGGGATCAGACTTGGTGATGCGAGAGATCAGCGAAATTGTTCCGGGAAGATCGGGGATTTCGGAGGGCACAGCAAAGGCCGAATCCACGGCGATGGACATCGCCAGTTCTCGTCCGGCGCGGTCGTAAATAATGCCGCGCTTGGCGGAGACTTCTTCGGTGCTATTCTGTTGCCGCGTGGCTTGATGCTGAAATTTTCCGTAGTCGAAAATCTGCAGAATTACCAGGCGGAGGCAAATACCAGCGCACCAGAGAATGAGGATGCCTCCGAGAATATAGAGGCGCTTATTCGTATTGTTGTTGCCGCGAGTCATTGGCTGCCACTGGCGCTCTTCGCTTTAGACAAACATGGCGGCTCGCTGGAAAAGCGGAAGCCGCCAGAAACTTCGCCGCGGATTTCACGATCCTCGCGGATAGTTCTTTAGTTGTTCGGACAGCCGAGGGCGGCTGTCCCTACGCGAGCAAACTTACCGCAGCGAGACTACCGAAACTACGCTCGCCATCACCGGTGCCTGCTCCTGCTGGCAGATCGCTATCCATGCGGATCACCTGGCCGGCTTGCGGAGATTGCAGTCCCAATTGGCGTGCCATCACATCGATTCGAGCCGGATCGCGCAGCGATGCTTCTTCCAGCTGCATCGCATGATTCATTTCGACCAATCCATCGCGCTGCGATTTCAATGCCTCGATCTTGTATCCGTATTCGATAGCTTTGAAGTGCTGCAACGCGTAAGTCATAGTCAGCAGGAACAACAGGCACAGCGCGACGCCGAACTGCTTCATTTCGCGATGACGTCGCGGATCTTCGACCTTCACCAGCCGTGAATTGTCGATAGCCTTGGCGAAATAGATTTCCGGCGTGCCCGTCCAAAACGCACGGCGACGGCTTACGGGAGAAGGCGCAATACGTTCGAGTGCGGGGGCTGCGGCTGCCATTTATGCTACTCCGAGAAGATTATTTGCTGGTTGCGCGAATTCGTATGAGGCAATTCCGTGCCAGTTTTCGGTCAGTTGCATTTCGGTTTCTTTGTTCTTGCGAGCGTGCTGCTCGGCCCGCTCTACGGTGCTCATCAAGTCTTCAATCAGTGTGCCAGTAAACATTCCAACCTCCTCGGTTTCGAATTTCATCCCGGCGCATCCTGCGTACGGCTGTGCCGGGCTCCCTGGCTGGTTTTCCAGGAAAAACTCATTATGTTTTCAAAGCCAAACGCTACTTCAAATTCGTTCCGCAGCTCGTAACTTCGCGCTGCGCGATCTCGGATTGCGATCAATCTCTTCTTCTGTCGCTTTGACCGGCTTCTTCGTCAGCAGCCTATAGTGACCCTGCTTCACTCCTTCGCGAAGCGCATCTTTCACGATGCGGTCTTCCAGCGAGTGGAAACTGATAATCACCAGCCTGCCTCCCGGTTTCAGAATCTGCGGAGCCGCATTCAACAGCTCCTGCAGATCTTCCAGTTCGTCGTTTACGAAGATTCGGAGCGCCTGAAAAGTTTTTGTCGCGGGATGAATCCGTCGTTCTGCCTGATTCATTGGCCGGGCCGCGGCTGATACCACGGCTGCAAGTTCCGCAGTCGTACGTATCGGCCGCGACCGGACAATGGCTCTGGCGATTCTCCGCGACCTCCTTTCCTCTCCGAATTCGTAAATCAGATTGGCGAGTGTGACCTCGTCGATCTGGTTTACCACTTGTTCGGCGGTGCGCTCGGCTTGCGGATTCATCCGCATGTCGAGCGGTCCTTCCGCCTGAAAACTAAAGCCTCGCGCCGGATCGTTCAGCTGCAAACTGCTAACGCCGATGTCGGCCAGAATTCCGTCGATGGTTGTTGGTCCTTGGCCCGTCGCAATGTCTGCGAATGAACCATGAATCAAAGTCACTCTCGGCCACTCTGACGGCTCCGGTCTTTGGTCGTCGGTCGGGCGTCGTTGTGTTTCGCCAACGACTAACGACTCACGGCTACCGGCTATCTTTTCCCGTGCGATGTCCAGCGCTGCAGGATCTTTATCGAGGCCAATCAAATGTCCCGGTGCGCCGAGGCGTTTTGCGATTTCGTAACTGTGCCCGCCCAAACCCACCGTGGCGTCGATATAAGTCCCACCGCGCTTGACGGCTAGAAATTCGATCGCTTCTTTTAAAAGAACTGGAACGTGACCACTGCCACGCCCACCCCGCTCGGGGATGTCCAAACTTGCCGCCACTAGATGCCCAGCTCGTCGAGCGTACTCTCGTCTTCAGGCGTAAACTGCTGCTCTTCGATTTCCTTACGGAACGTTTCCAGATTCCGCACTTCGAGATAAGTCAGGTTCCCCAGTACCGCAACCTCGCCCTTGATCTGCGCCGCCTCGCGCAGCAGTTGCGGAATCAGCAACCGGCCCTGGCCATCCATCTCCACCACCTGCCCGTAATAATTCACCCGGCTCAAAAACTTTTTCTTCGTCGGATTGAAAGTGGAGAGCGCCGCCAACTTCTGCTCGATCCGCTCCCATTCCTCGAAGGGATACAATTGGGCAACATTCCCATCCAGACTCGTGATGTAAAATTGCGCGCTGCTGTACTTCTCGTCGATCACGCGCTTGAATTCCGCAGGGACTTTGAGCCGTCCCTTTTCGTCGACGCGAGTTGGGTGATTGCCGCGAAACATGCTTTTGACCCTTTATCGGGGCGGAAAATCGCTTGACTACTGCCACTACCATCGCGAGGGAGGTTAAATCATTCAAAATGCAGGTAGTTTCAAGTTCTTGCGGGCTTTTCTCTGGCGTTTCAGCTTCTGGTTCCACTGGCGCCTCTCGTTTTTTATCACTTTGCCCACAGCCCTTACCGTCTGGGCCACTTTCTACCACATTTGTCCACATCCTACGCCTAAACCATTTGTTGTCAACACGAAACTTGACAGTTAAAGTCTTGCTTTCAGAGTGAAATTAGAAAGCGCGATAAATTGTGGGTAACTGATTCGATGACCACAACTGATGGTGTTTAGACTCTGGATTCCAGAGATGCACATTCTCCTATTGTTCGCCCTTGACTTTTTCTCGCCTGTGGGTATTTCTGTGGAAATTATTCAAGGACAACTAAAAGCCTCGGTCTGTGGCCGAGGCTTGCCGGAATTGTAGATTTGAAAAATGCTTACCAGAGGATCTTGGCCCCGATCTGAATATGGCGAGAGCCGCCAGAACCGATGACTGGGTTGGAAGCCGCTACGTCGGGTGTAAATTGAGCATGGCCAAGCGTATATGAAGTAGCATCCGAAAGATCGTGATCAACATCGGCAAAGTTTGGGTGATTGAGAATGTTGAATACCTCGCCTCTGGCTTCAAAAACAACTCGCTCCCCGAATTTGAATCTTTTGATCACTGAAAAATCTAGATTTACGAAATTCGGACCATAAACCACGTTTCGCCGCATATTGCCGAAACCACCAGGAGCAGGCGGTGCAATAACGTAGCCTGGCCCCGCGTAGCAGCCAAAACTCAGAAGCTGATTAAGCAGCACTTGTGAACCGTTTGCGCTCGCAATGCAGGCAGAATTCCCGACTACATTGCCACTGCTATCTTGTGTGAACATGTAATAGGGAATCGGACCTAGGCTGTTGGGGGCAATTGTTTTCGACCAATGCACATTGCTCGGATCACCGAAAATATTCCAGTGGTCGTTAAGTTCTCCAGTACCGCTGATGTCGTCAAAACTGTCGTAGAAAAAGATCGGCGACCCGCCCTGTGCAGTGAATATGCCATTCAAGCTCCATCCCTGGAGCCATTGTCCGAACCCTGATCTGGAAGGCAATTCATAAGTGGATGCGAAAGTGAAACGATGGCGGATATCCGATTGAGAATTGGACCGCTCGGCCGCAGGATCGTAGCTGTTCTGAATATTAAACTGACGATTACTGTCGGAATCATCGATAGCGTGAGACCAGGTATAACCAGCAACGAAGTACAGCCCTTTAGTTGTGCGTTGGCGCAGAGTAACTTGAAGTCCGTGATAGATCGAATCATCGCCATTTCCAAGCTGGTAAATATTGCTTAACGTCGGAAATCGGCTATAGAACGGACGTCCCGTTTGTTCATCAGGCGAACCTCCTCCAATCACTCCTTGGTCATTCGCGTAAATATTCTGGTTAATATCGCGAATGCTGTAGAGCTTGTTGCCCTTATTACCTACATACGCGAGAGTCATAGCCGCGTTTTGCCATAGCATATGTTCCACGTTGAAATTCCAGTTGATCACGTAAGGTGTAACCAGATTCTTGGCCGTTCCAAACACCGGACATGCGTTACCGCTGATCGTGGGATCGGAGCAAGTGAGATTGCTGACTGAAAGATTTCCAAACAATGGCGCGCCGCTCTTCCAGTTTGCGCTCAACACGGAAGCATCAGGAGTAACCGTTGCAGCTGCGATCGTCCCTCCGCCGCTGCCGGTCGGTGCACCAGTTACACCGGTGGGATTTAGTGCCAGGCCGTTGGCGTTTGTATTGGACTGGCCAATGTAAACCGAGATATGCGGTATCTCGTAAATGATTCCGCCTCCAGCTCTAAAAACGGTTGTGCCTTTTCCAGAAGGATCGAATGCAACGGATAAGCGTGGAGCGAAGTTGTTGTAATCGGTGTTGTAAGGCTTGCTGAGCTGCCGGCCAACTTGCACCAAGCCAACTGTCGGATCGAAATTGCTGAGGAGGTTGTGCTCTTCGTGTATCGGCAGGCTCAAATCATAGCGAAGCCCTGCATTCACGGTGAGCTTTGACGTAACCCGCCAATTGTCTTGCACAAATGCGCCTAATGATTTTTGACTGACGATGCGATGACTGTCGCCTACGAATACTGAATTTGAAGTGCTATTGCGGACATCTCCAGTTGTAAATTGCTCAAGACCGCTAAAACGTACTTCTCCCGAACCGAACGTGTTCCGTATGTTGTCTGTACTGCCCGTACGAAACTCAGCCCCGAAACTGAGGTTGTGCTTTCCTGCAATGTAGGTGGCATTGTCAATGAACTCCAAAGTTTGATTTGGCGTTGTATAAAGCGGCCACGACTCATTTCCGCCCAGCACGTGGCTTGTACTAAAGCCGCCAATACGGATCTCAGGTAGGCCAAAATTAATTGGATTCGTAACTCCTGTATTCAGTCCGAAAGTTGTGGGATTTATGTTGCTATCTGCAACCACATCCTTCTGCCAGAAACGGTTGTAACCAATACGAAATTGATTTGTAAGTCTTGAAGTCGGCGTCCATATCCATCCCCCGCCTAGAACTTGAGCTCTGGTAACGGCTTGAGAAAGAAAGAGCGGATTGGTCACAGTTGTATCTTCTTCAGTTTGAACGCTATCCCCAATGAAGTAGGTACCGACGAAACTGCTTTTTTCGGAAAAATGATAATCCAATTTTAGAATCCCGTTATCCTCACGATTACGGTTGTTGAAATCCAGATTCAACGAGGAAGTCGGTCCCGGATTCAACGGAAGGAGCTTGGCAAGTTTTTGACTGGTCGAACTGCAAGGCGAGGTAGTACTGGCTGCACATTCAGCAAATGCATCGACAATGCTGGTAGTAGGGTCGCCTGCAGGATTAGAAGGGGTAGCCAGCGAGACAGTGACAGGAACGCTGACCGATAATGGATTCCCGACTACATCACGCACCCCCTCGTAGTTACCGAAGATGAAAAGCTTGTCTTTTATGATCGGGCCGCCAGCAGAAGCCCCAAACTGGTGTAGGTTGAGAGCAGCAACTGGATTGACGGTGCCATCAGGGTTAGTCTTCGGATTGAACCAGTTCCTGGCATCTAAAGCGCTGTTTCGATTAAAGTAATATGTCGATCCATGGAATGAGTTGGTACCTGACTTGATTCCAACATTGATGATTGCGCCGGGCTTGAAGCCGTACTCCGCCTCCGGGCTGGATTGAATATTGAATTCCTGAATCGCGTCTATGGGTAGATGGGTCGCTGGAGTGCCTGCTACACCTTCCGCATTGATTACTGTTGTTCCATAATAAGCATCGTTATCATCAAGGCCGTCCACGATGAAATTATTGTCTTCAGGGCGATTTCCGTTGGCCGTGATTGACAGAAATCCTCCGCCTGGCGAGCGTTCAATTCCCGGCTGCAATACCACCAAGTTCTGAAAATCGCGCCCCAACAGCGGCAATTCATTAATCGCTCTATTCGAGAACGTGCCACCAAGCACGTCCGTAGTAGTGTCGACGATCGGCGCTTCACCTGAAACTGTGATGGTTTCATTAGCCGTTCCCGTGACTAGCTGCAGGTCAATGCGGATATCCTGTGCCACTTCCAGCCGAAGACCTACTCGCTGCACTTTCTTGAAACCGGATGCTTCTGCGCTAATGGTATATGAGCCAGCATCGAGATTCGGGGCAGCGTATTCGCCGGCTCCAGTCGTCGTCAGAGCTCGTGCTGCACCCGTCGCCGTATTCGTGATCGTGACCTTCGCTCCCGGAACCACTGCTCCGGTTTGATCCGTAACCGATCCCAGGATTCTGCCTTGCGATGTCTGGGCGGAAAGCGTAATCGCGCCACACAGCATTACAATGATCGCGGTGAATGCAAGGCTGAAACGTTTCATAAATTTCCTCTTTTTCGACAGAAGGGTACGGTGCGGGGAACTCTGTTTTTGCGATTTTAGAATACAAGGGTTGTTTATCACGAAGGCTCTCAGCAATTTTGGTTAATTAATTCGACGGCGAAATGTCCGGCATCACAGGCCAGATTCAAGTTTGCCGGATTCAACCAAATGAACAATCTGTTCGAGATTGTCGGCGGAGGAGAGCGAAAAGAAGTTGCAAATCATTAGTCTACAGGGGCCCAAACAGCAACAACTTAGGATCGAGGCAGTGTGTCAAACATTCATACTTGAAGTCAACCAATAACTTTGGCCGTGGCATGGATCGTGACCTCTTAAGGTAATGCAACTCAGTAAATTGCGTCTTCCGCTTGCGTATTGTGTATAACACCGTGCACAACCGATAACGAATACCGTGTCCCCTGGTCACCTTTCCATGAGGTCACGTCGAAATGGCCTCCCGACGGAATGTGATTGACAGCAATGTCGCGGAAATCCAAAGGCACATCTTTTTTACAGGCATCCGGAGCTTTAGTGGGTCGCAGGAAATACGCGCCTCGTCCGGTCCCCACAACAGTTCCCTTCCCGTCTGCTTCGACGAGAACAGCGGACTTTTCATCAATGGCGACATCCCGTGGATCTTTCGACCAACCGTCCTGCATAATGCGCGCGAGAAAGACCAACGTTCTTCCCATGCGATCACGCTTGGCGAAATGGCTGTCCGTAATTGTGTCTTTAAGATAAGGAATTTTCAGAAAGTCACGGACGATAGTGACTTGATTGTGAAAAGGATTAGCCAAAGCTTCTTTTGAATGAAGCTCGCTGTCATCAGGATCGTTTAATGCCCCGTAGGTGAATTCGCCTTGAACAGCCAACCCGGCGCTTGTTCCACCTATAGGTTTGCCACTCGCGATATGCGCGTTGATCGCGTCCTGTACAGGAGTTCCTTGCCAAAAGTGGATGTAATTTGCCTGATCACCGCCAGCAATGAATAGAGCTTCAGCATGATGAATAATATCGGCGACAACGGGATCCTGCGCGGCTGCGCGGCTCGGAATGATTAAGGTTGCGACCGAATTCGCTTTGCATAAACCATTTACGTAAGAGTTGTAATCATCGTCTCCGTGAGCGCGCAGAATGAGAAAGTCGCCGTTATTTCCTTTATTGCAGAGCCAACGGAAAGCTTCATCCAGATCGCTGCCTCCTCCCATCATGGCTGTTCCCGCAGCGGGCTTAGTTTGCGCATCTTGTTTGTTCCCGAGGCGGATGTATTGAAACAACTCGGCCTGAGCAGAGCAGCAGAGGAGCGAAATAATTAAAAAGAGAAAACCTGCAATATTCATAGACATGGACCCGAACAATATAGCGCAACTTTTGAATTGAGTTATGTAGAACTGTAACCTGAGTTTGTCGAGATCGACTATGCAATCAAATCCGGCGAGTATCGAAATATTTATAGTTGAAGAGCGGATGAAAGGCAGGTGGATCGCAGGAGACTTCGGCGAAGGTGCAAGTTACCATAACTGAAGATATCGCTTTTCGGAGTTACGTATGATTCGATCAGGGCCGTGGCGGTCTCGATGATAACAATATCAGCCAGCTTGCGGCGAGAACAAGAACTCCAGATGGAACCTCTTAACAAAAGGGACTACATAAAAGGGCCTACCTGCCGCTCCCCCTCATCTCCATCCAACTTTGTAGGATTAGCATTGCTGCCAGCTTATCCACCACTTCTCCTCTTCGCTTAATGGACATCTCCGAATCCCTCAGCACTCGATTTGCCTGCGCGGAGGTCAACCGCTCGTCCACCAGATGCACCGGTAGCTTAAATTTTTTTCGCAACTCTTCTGCGAACAGCTGCATTTTTTCGGATTGCGTGCCTTCGAGGCCGCTCATTCTTAGTGGATATCCCACGACAATTTCGGAGACTTGGTAGGTTCGAATCAATTCGGCTAAGTGTCCAAAATCGGTACGCTTGTTCTTGCGCCGAATCGTTTCTAGTCCCTGAGCCGTGATCCCTAGAGGATCAGAAACAGCGACGCCTATGGTTCTTGATCCAACATCCAACCCCAGCACGCGTGGATGCGACTGTTGCTGGGCGGGATCGCTCGCTTTAGAAATCACGTTTCATTATAAGGTCGCGATAAGGTCGCGACAGGTACGAGACGGCATGCGAACCTAAGTGAATATAAAGGAGTGGGCGAAGCTGGCGAACTAGTCTACGATTATTGCCATGGTCACGGAACGCGCAGAACTGCAAGCGGCAAATTCTTTGGCTTTGCCAGCCGGCTCGCAGATCTTGCCGCCGCCCAAGCCGAATTGGGCGCAAAACCTGATTGGCATCGGCGCGGTATTGGCTCTGTGCTACTACGGTGAGATCGTTCTTGCGGTCCTGATGGTTTCCGTGTTGCTGGCTTTTATTCTTGCGCCTTTAGTCGATCTTCTCGGCTATCTTCGCCTGCCTCGGGCGCTGTCTTCGGGAATCGCGCTATTGGTCTTAGTCGCAGCCATTACCGGCATATTTTATTTTTCGTACAACCAGGCGATGGTCCTGATGGAAGATTTGCCGAAGTACACGACCAAGATCCGTCAGGAGACTCTGCGTTTCCGGCAAAGGGCAGAGAGTTTCGAAGTTCTAAATCCGCAACACGAGAAAGGGGTACTGAATGTACGTCCCGCGACGGATTGGACTGACGTTCTCACTCGCGGATTTGGGTCCGTAAGTCAAACCATCTTTGCGGCATCATTCGTTCCTTTTCTGGCATATTTCATGCTGACCTGGCAGGAACACGTTCGCTCGGCCACAGTGATGCTATTTCCCATGGAGAGTCGCCACACGGCGTATACCACGCTGGGATTGATTTCCGCCATGATTCGCAGCTTTATGGTGGGAAACTTGCTGATTGGTGTGTTTATGGGGATCATTAGTACTGCGGCCTTTGGCGCGCTGCACATTCCCTTCTTCTATTTTGCCGGGTTCCTCAGCGGCTTCCTCAGCCTAATTCCTTACCTGGGTGTGGTGCTGGCCGTAGTGCCACCAATATTCGTCGGGCTGGGACACATCGGTTCCCAGGATCTGCTTTGGATCTCCATAACTGTGTTTGGTCTTCATCTTTTAACTTTAAATGTGCTCTATCCAAAATTCCTGGGTAACCGGCTCCAATTGAATCCATTGGCGGTCACCATTTCGCTTTTGGTATGGGCGTGGCTATGGGGTGGCATCGGCTTGGTGCTCGCCATTCCAATGACAGCTGCGATGAAGATCATTTTCGATCACATTGAGTCGTTGAAACCGTTCGGAGCTTGGCTAGGAGAGTAGAGTCGCAGAGTGTTACGAGGAAGGAGCTTAAGCCTGGAATTCAGATGCTTCTGGGAATCTCAGCTGACATTTCGCAAGCGCTTTGGAGAGCAAGTCTTCAATTTCCGGATCGTCGCATCCCTTGGCCATGGCAAGTTCGCTAACTAACAGGTAACGTGCCCGTTCCAGCATCTTCTTTTCGCGGAAGGAAAGCGGCTTCTCCTGATGTAGCACCAACAGTCCCTTGAGCACAGCTGCTACTTCGAGCAAGGAACCGGTACGCATCCGGTCTGAGTTTTCTTTGAAGCGGTATTTCCAGTCGGCATTGTTGTCAGTTTCGCCGTCCGCCAGGAAATCTACAATTTTTTGAATTTCGCCGTTTTTGACTACCCGGCGCAGGCCAACCGTTCCCACATTGTGAAAGGGAACCATTACTTTCAGGCTGTTTGACTGGATTTTCAGCAGGTAAAACTTCTCTACCGTCTGACCAATGGTGCGACTACTGATTTGTTCAATAATTCCCACGCCATGATTTGGATAAACAACCTTCTCGCCTATGTGGAAATTGTCGCTGGTCAACATGCAGAACACCTGAGAACGCGCGGGGCCTAAGCAACAAGAACACCTTCTATTTTATCCCAAGTTGGAACAAAAGGCAATTTCTGCGGCAGTGGCACGGCGACGAGAGCAGTTAAATCATAGACTTACCGGACGCCAACCGGGTTTCAAACAATGTCAGTCGAACACCGTTGAGAAAATGCCAAATCACTTCTCAACGTGGATTCACAGATAAATCCCCGCTACCTAACGCCTTGTTCTAGCGCAGAGGTTTATAATCCCCCAAAGCATGACTGAGCATATTAAGAGGAAGCTGCAAGAAGAGATGAATGCGCTGGAGCATGAGCTTGTCCATGACCTGCCGCAAGAAATAAAGAAGGCCGCCGCCTTGGGCGATCTCAGCGAAAACGCCGAGTACCACATGGCCAAGCAGCGCCAGGAGTTCGTAAAGGCCCGCCTTCGCCAATTGGGTGCCCGAATGGCCGAGTTGTCCCTTATTAATATGGACAACATTCCAAAGGACAAGGTCGGCCTGGGCTCGACAGTGAAGGTATTCGACAACACTAAAAGCGAAGAGGTCGAGTACAAGCTGGTGACTAGCGAAGAGACCGATGTCGCTGCGGGTAAGATTTCCACCAGCTCTCCGATCGGCCGCGCTCTTCTCAACAAGAAAGTTGGGGACACAGCTAGCTTCGTGACCCCCAATGGCAAGCGGGAAATGGAGATCCTGACCCTGAGCACCATTCACGACGAGACCGCCGCCAAGTGAGCACGACTTGGACGAGTACGTTTGGACGAGCCTGCGGAGTACTGCTCGATGCCATCGTGCGCTGGCTGGCGCTGGCGAGAATCAATCCTAACGTCCTCACGTTTCTTGGTCTGGTGGTTAACACAATCGCGGCATTTCTGTTCGGCTATGCCAATGGAGACAATCAGGCACGCTTATTTCGTTACGCGGGATTAGTAATTATCGCCTCTGGTTTTTTCGATCTGGTAGACGGTCGTGTGGCACGAGCCAGTAATCAGGTGACGCGATTCGGAGGCTTCTTCGATTCAGTCATTGATCGCTACAGCGACGCATCTCAATTTTTCGGATTGCTTGTGTTTTACGCTCGTGGGGATCGCTTCTTCTATGTGGTTCTGACAGCCTTCGTGATGGTGAGCGCGATCATGGTCAGCTACACGCGTGCGCGGGCGGAATCGCTGATCGGCTCTTGCCGAGTGGGATTTATGGAGAGGCCAGAACGCCTGGTTCTGGTGATCATCGGTGCGCTGTTCAATCGGATGGCACCAGTGCTTTGGTTGATTGCAATTCTGTCCACGATCACGGTGATCCACCGCATTCGCTACACCTGGACACGAACCGAAGGTGTGGACGCGCTGCCTGCAAAGGCTGGCCAAGCCGCATAGGGCAAGACTGTAAGTCACTCATACTTAGAGAATTTAGGCTTCGACGTCATTCCTCTCTGCGATATGCTAGCTTCAGTGACAGACGGCTTCTAGTATCCGAATACAGCTCAGCCCCGAGTGACTCTCGGGGCTGATCTGTTTTCGTACACAGATCGTTATCTTCATGTTCTTCTTTCCGCAAGAATTCTTGATTGTTTCTCAATGCTAGACTTGTGCAGTTACTTTCCTTAAGGAACCTTCTTGCCTACTGATCCTGTTCTTGTGGTCCATGGTGGCGCCTGGGCCATTCCCGACGACATGGTCGAATCGCATCTGAACGGGGTTCGCAATGCAATGGCGGCGGGCTGGCGCGTTCTTGACAGCGGCGGATCGGCTCTCGATGCCGTCGAAGAAGCGGTCGTCGTTATGGAGGATGATGACACCTTCGACGCTGGCCGTGGCAGCTTTCTCAATCGTGACGGAAAGGTCCAGCTCGATGCGCTGATCATGGACGGCGCGACTCTGCGCGCGGGCGGCGTGGGATGCGTCGAGCGGATCGCAAATCCTATACGCGCGGCTCGCAAAATTCTGAGTGAAAGCCCTCACGTCTATTTCGTAGCAGAAGGTGCGGAACACTTTGCCGCGGAGCATGGCGTCCAGCTTTGCAAGAATGCAGATCTCATTGTTCCGCGGGAGGTTGAACGGCTGCGCGAGTTTCAAGCTCGTCCCTCGGGAACCGACAATGACCTGTTCTCGGCAACCATTTCGCACGATACCGTGGGAGCAGTCGCACTGGATCGCGCAGGAAATATCGCCTCCGCGACTTCGACCGGTGGCACGCTCAACAAGGCTCCCGGACGGCTCGGCGATTCTTCTCTGATCGGATGCGGCTGCTATGCCGACAATAAATCTGCAGCGGCATCGACGACAGGTTGGGGCGAACCTATCATGAAGTTAGTGTTAGCCAAGTGGGCTGCCGATCGTGTAGCGTCCGGGAGTTTGCCAGAGTGGGTAGCCGAGGAAGCGATCAACTATCTTGAGTCGCGTCTTAACGGGCATGGCGGCATGATTCTCCTGGATGCCCTTGGACACGTAGGCATCGCGCATAACACTCCTCGTATGGCCTGGGCGATCAAGACTATGAAACAGGAAAGCTCCGGCGTTAAGCGCTGATCCGGCTTTTCCTCTCGCATAAGCCAGTTGGATAACGAACTAAGCTCTCTCCTATACTTCCAGCTTGAATAAGCCTACTCAACTGATGTAAAAACCTGCGGGCTTTCCTTTTCTGATTAACATGCGTGCTTTCTCAAGCCTTCCGATGCAGGGAGGCGGGTTTCTTGCTGCCCACCGAACTCAATGGACATTCCTCTCGCTAAGCTACGGAGCCACGATATGAAAATGCGAACGCTCTTCCCTGATTCTCTTGTGTCTTTCTCTGTTGTGATTTCGCTTTTCTTGCTGACGTCTTTGTTGCTTACCTCAGTGGCCTTTGGACAGGGATCAGCCACCGGCGATCTTCACATCATCGTCAAAGATCCTGGCGGTAATCTGATTGCGAATGCCACCGTCACAGCTCGCGATGTGGCCAAGGGGCTAGTGCGGATCGCGACCGGAAATGGCGTGGGCGAATATAGTATTCCGGCACTGCCCCCAGCTGCTTACTCAATAACAGTCGAAGCGCAGGGGTTTGCCAGGGCTACGTCTGAGAATGTCACCATTACAGTCGGCGAGAGAGCCGAATTGCCGATCGCGCTGTCGCTGGCCGGAACAAAAGAAATTGTGAATGTTAGTTCCGAAGCGGAACTCGTGGAGACGCAGCGCACCGCGACCACCGACACAATCGGGCAGCGCCGCATCGACAACCTTCCCATCAATGGCCGCAACTACATCAACTTCACATTGACCGATTCGCAGGTCGTGCGTGACAACGCTCCCAACACAGGAGCGGCGCCGACTTCCGGCCTCACCATGAGCGGGCAGCGTGCGCGCTCAAATCTCGTCAATGTCGACGGCGCCGACGCGACGGACAACTCGGTGAACGGGGTACGTTCCACCGTGTCGCAAGAAGCTGTGCAGGAATTTCAGATCATCACCAACAGTTATGCCGCCGAGTATGGCCGCGCAGCGGGGGGCGTGGTCAACATCATCACGCGTTCGGGATCAAACGACTTTCATGGCGATGTATACGGCTATCTACGGAATCGCAATTTTCAGGCAGTAAATCCGTTTAGTACGATTCCGAATCCTGCCTACACGCGAGTGCAAGCCGGGACGGCATTTGGTGGTCCCATTAAGAAAGACAAGACTTACTACTACTTTGCATATGAGATCACGCGACGCCATGAGACGGGATTTTCCAGCATCGGCCAAAACAACTACGGATTGGTTCCCTTTGACACCACGCAAGTTGGATTGCCCTTCGGGACTTTGCAGCTTACTCCGGATCAAATTGGGTTCCTGACGAATCCAGCGACATTGGCGGCAGAAGGGGGAAGCCAGGCAGTCGCCAAAGAGGTGGGACAGTACGTGGCTTTGGCTGGCGCTTCTTCCGGACAGGCAATCAAGGGAGCCTGGCCGTCGTCTTTAGCCTTAGGTCTAACTGGCGGATTGCTCCCAAATTGGGCAGGGTTCCCTACCTCGTGCGCGCCTCCGGGACCTTGCGCGGCAGTTCCGGCGTCGTACCAGACGCTGTCATCCCAGCAAGGGAACTTTCCGGTGTTCGAAGGTACGAGTCTTTATTCGTTACGCTTGGACCACAACGTAAGCAACAGCAACCGCCTCATGTTGCGGGTAAATGCGAGTCCGAGCACCGTCACTGGAATCGAGGTCGGTGGGCAGGACCAGCCGTTCGGGCAAAACGCTTACTCTCGCACCTCGCAACAAACCTATCGCGATATTGCTGGCACGGTGCAAGACACCTGGACTCTCGGCAACAACAAAGTGAATGAGTTCCGCTTCCAATATGCCCGCCGCGGTCTCGCCTATTTTTACAACACTGCAACTGCTGGAGGTTCAGATCCAGCTGTAAACATACCCGGCTTTGCTTATTTCGGCCGCGAGCCTTATTCGTACATTCAACGTGTGGAACAGCGATATCAGTTCACCGACAATTTCTCCTGGACCATCGGCCGGCACGACACCAAATTCGGTGCGGATTTCAATTATCTACCTCTCACCGCAACGTTCACCGTCAACTACGGTGGCGTGTACGATTTCGGAACCTTCAGTTCAGCCGCGCTAGGGTTTTCCGGCCTGTCCTTCCCAAATCTTTCACCAGTTCAAGCCTATGGCGCCGGACTTCCGCAGGATTTTATCCAGGGATTCGGTAATCCCAAGGACTCGTTTCGCAATATTCCTTTAGGTGTGTTTTGGCAGGATTCCTGGCGCGTCCGGCCGAACCTCACGTTGAACTATGGTCTGCGTTATGACGTGGAATTTCCTCCGAAGTTCAAACCGCCCACCGCGCTGGCCCAAGGCGGATATAACTACCTGGGATTACAAAAGGGAATTCAGACCGACTCGAATAATGTGCAACCGCGCATCGGAGTGGCGTGGGATCCCAAAGGCGACGGCAAGACCGTAATCCGTGCGTCCTACGGAATTTATTATGATCACCCGTTACTCGGCCTCTACTTCCTGGGAGATGCCTCCGACGGTTCAACCAGCGGACAGTTGGCGTTCGCCGGTACTGGAAAGTGCAGCGGTCCGGGCCAGCCCGGCAATCTGAATGCAATCCCAATCTTTCAAGGCCTGCCAATTAATGTAGCCGGTTCGCCTTGTGCCGCTTCCACCAATGCGGGCGTGCTCAGCGCGCTCGGCTACGAACCAAATCAACAACGATTTAATGCAGGCTTGTCCAACTCGGTGTTCCTCAATCAAGATTATTTGACGACAACCCCGCTAGCGCTCGGCTTCCAGCCTTTCGGCTATCCACAGTCCAAGAACTTCGTCTACGCCTATGCACAGCAGGCCAATCTCAGTATTGAGCGCGATCTTGGAGGCGGCTTCTCCCTCAACTTAGCCTACAATTTCAACGGCGGACGCCATCTCAATCGCCCGATCAACGCCAATACAATCCGCGGCGATTTGATGATCAAGAACTATCTAGCCTCTGGGAGTAGTGCCAGCAGCCCATTTACCGTCACCGGGTGCTCTCCCCCAGGGAGTCCCGTTCCTTGGGTCGATTCTTCTTTGATGAACTTCTTCCGGCCTTCCGGCCTTAACCCATCTATTGCTGGCGCCTACCTCGCGCAAGGTCCAGCTGGCGCCTATTGTGTCGGCGTCGCCCAACAAATTCTGCAGAGACTTGCAAGCCAAGGGTTTAATGGCAATTGCAATCCCGCCGTATCGCTGAGCAACTGCATTCCTTTCGGCGATATGGATGCTAATTACTCCAACGGCAGTTCGGTCTACCATGGCTTCACTACCAATTTGCGTAAGCGTTTCAATAACCATTACGAATTCCAAGCTTCCTACACGTGGTCGCATGCGATTGATGACTCGACCGATCTGCAGTCAACGCTCACGCCTCAAGACAGCTACTATCCCGCCGTCGACCGCTCGACGTCGCTCTTCGATCAGCGCCATCGCTTCGTGTTCAGCGGTGTTTACCAGACCGGCAAGTTGGGCGGCAGCGGTTTCGCAAGTAGATTCTTCAGCAATTGGACCTTCGCTCCGATTGTCGAGGTCGCTTCCGGACGGCCTTTCAATATCATCACCAGCGCTGACGACAATTTGCAGCTGTCTTCGCTCACGGGACGTCCCAATACTTTCGTCAATCCTGCCTGCGGTCTGGTCGTGCATTCCAAATATTCGCCTACGGGAATTTTCCAGGAACCCTGCGCTGCAGAATTCAACGGAACATTACTCTCTTTGGATGGAAATTTGTCCCGCAATGCCGGTGTTAGTCCATGGACCGTATTCAATGATGTTCGCGTCTCGCGTCGAATTTATTTCAAGGAACGCTTCAGTCTCGATGCAATCGCGGACATTTTTAATCTGGCAAATAAATACAACGTTGCCGCCGTCAGCCCACTCTTCAGCAATGCTGGCACGGCGACGGCTGCCTATGATCCGCGGCAGTTCCAGTTCGCGCTGAAATTGAATTGGTAGGGACAAGCAGGCTCTGGGTGTCTTTCGTGGCTAACGTGCTAAAGCCTACCGCCCAGAGCCTAGAGCCTGCCTTTTGCGTTACACTCGTTTTTCATCCATCCTTGGCGCTTGCCGGAGCTTCACCCTTCCATGTCTGATTCTTACACTCCAACTTCAAGGACGCGCCTCGTCCGCGAGCCGCAACGTGCGGTCTACGATCGCGCTGCCGCTTACAAAATTCTCGATGAGGGCTTTGTCTGCCACGTCGGATTCGTAGTCGATGGCCAGCCATTCGTAATCCCTACGAGTTATGGCCGAAAGGACGATACTCTTTATATTCACGGCTCAGCGGCCAGCCGGATGTTACGCAATCTCGACAAGGGCATTCCGGTTTGCGTCACCGTGACTCTGTTGGATGGCTTGGTTCTGGCGCGTTCAATCTTTAATCATTCGATGAATTACCGCTCGGTGGTTGTGCTGGGTACCGCGGTCGCGGTGACCGATCCGGCTGAAAAACTTGCGGCCTTGAATTTACTATCGGAACACATTATTCCGGGACGCTGGGCGGAATCGCGCCAGCCAAATGAAAAAGAACTCAAAGCAACCACGGCGCTGCGTTTGCCGATTGCAGAATTCTCCGCAAAAGTGCGAGAAGGCGGAGTGATTGATGATGAAGAAGATTACGCATTCCCGACGTGGGCGGGAGTGATTCCGCTCACAACGGCAGTGGGAGCTCCGGTCGACGATGAGAGATTGCTGGCAGGTCAAGTTGCCCCGGAGTACGTGAAGAATTATTCAAGGGAAAAGTAGTATCTGGTGCACCGAGACACGTAGGGACAGCTGCCTCGGCTGTCCAGTCGAGCAAAGCTCGACTAGGTCATTGAACTCTGGCTTCCCACGCTATTTCTTAATATTTGGATCACAACCTTCACAAAACATCTCAAATTCGTCAGTCTCGTGACAGCTACAATTCTTGTTGAGCTTTGCTCAACCGGACAGCCGAGGGCGGCTGTCCCTACGCAATTTTTCTGATTTACTCGGTTTCTACGCCTTCCGCGATCACCTGTGACGATTTTTACGGGATCAGCAACAGCTTCCCTGTTGTCTTTCTTGCTTCCAATTCCATGTGCGCCCGGGCTGCTTCTTCGAGCTTATAGGTGTGCTCGATTCTCAGCTTCAGTTTGCCTTCTGCGATCATTCCGAATACCGCGCCTGCTCGCGCTCTCAACTCTTCGGTCGTTGCGATGTAATGCACTATGGTGGGACGGGTCATGAACAGCGATCCTTTGGTCATGAGCACAATCGGATCCAATGGGGGTACCGGACCGCTTGCGCCTCCGAACAAAACCATGTACCCGCGAGGGCGCAATACGTTGAGTCCCTTTTCGAACGTGTCTTTGCCGACCCCGTCGTAGACAACATGCACTCCCTTGCCATTCGTGAGGCGTTTGGTTTCGGTTTCGAAATCCACTTGCGAATAGAGGATCACTTCTTCAGCGCCAGCTTCGCGCGCTAGCTTCGCTTTTTCCTCGGTTGATACTGTCCCAATTACCCGAGCTCCTATGTTGTGTGCCATTTGCGTCAGCAGTTGACCCACTCCGCCCGCTGCGGCGTGAATCAAGGCTGTTTCTCCGCGCTTCAGGGGATAGGTATCATGACTCAAATAGTGAGCAGTCATGCCTTGCAGCATCGCGGCCGCGGCTTGCTGGTCGGTGACTGCGGTTGGAACCGGCACGAGCCGTTCGGCAGGCACGGCAACGTATTCGGCATAGCTACCCGGAATGCTGGTCCAGGCTACGTGGTCTCCTGGTTTGATCGACTTCACCTCTGAACCCACTTGTGTGACCACGCCAGCGCCTTCCTGTCCAAGAATGAAAGGGAGTGGCACTTTATACCGGCCTTCGCGGTGGTAGGTATCAATGAAATTCACGCCTGAGGCGGAAACTTTAACGAGAGCTTCGTTGGGCTTGGGCTGGGGGATGGGGAGATCGACAACGCGAAGTACTTCGGGTCCACCAACTTTTTCTATCTGGATGGCTTTCATTCGCGATTGGATTCGGTCGGCGCGGGACGCGATTCAGCAGATACAAACACTATCGCCCGGGAAAATTGATAGGGGCCACATCTTGCGTGGCCCCTACTACTCCAGATTAGCCTGATCTGACGAAGAGGCGACGATCGCCGCCGCGGCCCTCCCCCGAGTAGCCGCAGCAGCGATCACGTCTAGAGTACCCGTTGGATGCCCTATCTGTTTAGTCCGGAAGTTAGATTCTTGTCAAGAAATTTGTCACGAACCTTAACTGGGACGGGGGAAAGCTCCCCAACGTCCCAATTCGGTTCCCAAAGTAACCTAAGCTAACCCTAATAACCGATTGACCCATCAAAAGTCAGGGTAGTAGCATTTAACCTGCTTTGCTCGGCTTGGCTTTCTTAACCTAGTTTTAATGTTCTAGGCGAGGAAGCCGATATTCTTGAGCGCTCCGGACCGAGATTGTAGAGTAGGGTTATGTCGCTCGCGGTAAGTCATAGAGAAATATGAGAATTCAGAAACTCTATCTTCTGATCGCGAGCCTCGCGCTTTTGACATTGGCGACTGCGGGATGTGCCCACAAGCAGAGCGCGGCGCTGAGCGCGAAAGTCCCAAATCCCCCTAAGGTCATTCCATCCGCGAAGACGAAGACTGAGACGCAACCTGCCGCCGGACCAACGCCTTCTACAGCCCAAATCCCTGCCGCGTCCAGCTCCGACGCCGCCGCGGAGCTGATTGCGTTGGTCGAGAAGCAGTACCAGCTCGGACAGGATAATTACCAAGCCGGACATCTCGAAGCTGCCAAAGAGGATTTCGATCAGGCATTCAATCTACTGCTAAGCAGTCCACTGGACATTCATTCAGACGAGCGGCTTGAGCATGAATTCGACAGAGTTCTGGATGGCGTGAACGGGCTCGAACTGCAAGCCTTACAACAAGGGGATGGCTTTACGGAACAGAAGTCTGAGCCCGCTCCGATTGATGAGGCCAACGAGGTGACGTTCCCGGTTGATCCCAATATCAAAGCTAAGGCCGCTGTCGAGGTCCAGGCTACGCACTCTGATCTGCCGTTAATGCTTACGGATCCCGTCGTGAGTTACATAAACTATTTTTCGACACGTGGCCGAGGCACGCTCGAGCATGCGCTGGAACGCAGCGGGCGCTATCAAGAGATGATCCAGCGGGTCTTGAAGGAAGAAGGCGTTCCTCAGGAGCTGATTTACCTGGCCCAAGCCGAATCGGGATTTCATCCGCAAGCCCTGTCCCGGGCTGGGGCTCGAGGAATTTGGCAGTTCATGGCCAGTCGCGCCAAAGGCTATGGGCTGGAGCGAGATTGGTGGGTAGACGACAGGCAGGATCCAGAGAAGGCTACACGCGCAGCGGCTCGCCATCTCAAGGATCTCTATAACCAATTCGGCGACTGGTATCTCGCCATGGCGGCCTATAACTCCGGCCCAGGGACAGTGCAGAGCGCGGTCAAACGTACCGGATATGCCGACTTCTGGGAGCTGTACAAGCGCAATGTGCTGCCAAGAGAAACCCGGAACTACGTCCCAATTATTGTCGCCGTGACGATAATGGCGAAAAACCCCGCCCAGTATGGTTTGGACACGGTCGTTCCGGAAAAACCGGTTCCTTACGATACGGTTAAGATTAATTATCCCGTGGATTTGCGTTTGGTAGCCGAGTGCGTGGATTCCTCGGCTGAAACCATGCAGGATCTGAATCCGAACCTGCTGCGGCTCACAACTCCCAAAGATCAGCCTTTCGAACTGCATCTGCCCCAGGGAACCAAAGACAAGTACATAAGTGCAATTGCTGCCGTTCCTCCGGATATGCGGGTTTGGTGGCGCTATCACAAGGTACGGTTCAACGGACACTCTAGCCTCCATCGCCCGCGCTTATCGAACAACCCCTCGAGCCATTGCGCAAGCCAACGAGCTTGAGGTCAGCGAAGAATTGCAGCCGGACAGCAAACTGATCATCCCGGTCGCCCCAGGCCGCCAGTCCAGAGCGGATAATTCCCTCACTTACGCAAAGCGACTGACGGTCTACAAAGTCAGGAAAGCGGATACTGTGGAATCTGTCGCTGACAATTTTGGCGTGCCTTCCGCCATGGTGCGCCGCTGGAACCATTTGAAAGGGAGCAGCCTGCAGGGCCGTCGCATTCTTTACGTTCATCTGCCGGTGAGTCCAAATCTGAGCGAAACTAGGACTATCGTCACTTCCTCTAAGCGCAGGAAGGCCAGCAACTTATCTACAGCCACCCAAAACAGCGCATTACGCCACAAGGTTAAACCGGGCGAGACCCTCTACTCGATCGCGAACTCGTACAAGACAACCGTAATGGCTCTCAAAGAAAATAACGCTAATGTGGCAACTCTCCGTCCGGGGATGGTTCTAATCATCCGCGAAAATCAGTAAAGATTCCCGTTAGGGGAACGAGGCCCGGGCTTGGACGTCGTCTTAACCGACGACATCTTTCATGCTGCTCGGGTGCGCCGTTCGAGGAAACGAACGTGTGCCAGACTCTCAAAATTTTTTTGCGAAATTCATCCGATAAATTTCACTCTGCGCTGGTGACATTTTAGGTCTAGGTGTAATATGCAAAAACGACGCGGGACGACGGCACTCACCTCTGCTGCTGTTGCATCAAAACCACCGTGCTCCAATCGCGCGCCGTTAAGGTGGTAGACGATTTCAGATTGTCTTTTTATCTTTAGTTGGACGGAACTTAGTGAGATGCAACTTGCGAATGCCAGACCGGCGCCCCGCGCGTCCGGAATTCAGGAGGAAAGATGAGATTCGAAGAGACCCTTTATTTGCGTGACGACGACAACGAAGAATTTGGGGACAGCGGCTCCTACAGTGAGTCGTTAGAGGAAGATTACGAAGAAGAAGAAGAGGAAGAAGAAGCCGAGCACCCGGGATCGAGTGGACCGGCCGCAGGTGAGCACGAGGAAGAGGACGAAGAAGAACCAAAACCGGTAGCTGCCAGACCCGCACCGAAGAAAGCAGCGCCCAAAAAAGCGGCCGCCAAGAAATCACCAGCTAAAAAAGCAGCCAGTAAGACTGCTCCCAAAAAACCGGCCAAGGCTGCTCCAAAGAAGGCTGGCAAAAAAGCACGTGAAGAAAGCTAGCAAGAAAGCGGCACCCAAGAAGAAAACGCCTGCCAAGAAAGCCGCCAAGAAGAAGTCATCCAAGAAAAAAGGTGGTCGCCGCCGATAATTTGTTGCAATAACGTACTTAGTTGTCTTGACGAGGCCGCACCGGACTTTCGTGTGGCCTTATCTTCTTCACTGGTATCGGTCCTTGCTGACAGCAAGCTCTTGGCACAAACTCCTGATTTAGCACCACCGTTGGAAGTTATTTCGTCCAGAGGTGGAGAAGCCCGAAAAGTGCTCAACAGCGGCAGAGCTTTCCTGAGCTATTCTTCTTTCCTCCAGCTCAGTCGCCGTCTGCGGCCTTCGCATTCAAAGCATGCGCCACGACTCGGTGATCGCCAGCAGCCCCGCTATAAGGGATAAAGTTCTTGGCCTCTGCACGCTTGGCAAATTGAGAATTTCCGGCTTCTTCGAAAGCAATGCGATTCAGTAGTTTGGTTGTGGCAATTCTGGCTACATTTTCCAGCCGGCTGCGCACGAGTGTGCCATCTTCTGGATTGTCCACTCCATCGTTACGGAAACAGGTTGTGACTGTCGTCTCATTAGCGGCTGCCACTCCATTGTGAATGGCGATGGAGACGTGCGGCAGCAGCATCGCTTGCGGCGCATCCAGGTTGATGGTTATGAAACCTTCTACTCCGCGTTGTGCCAACGCCATCGAATGCTGCTTAAATGACTCAACGGTCTGGCGATGGGTTCCTGTGACAAGGAAGTAATCCTGCTCTCGCAGCGATTCTTCAATACCGGCGATCACAATGGCGCCGCGAGCGTCACGAATGTTATCGGTTAGAACCGAAATCAGACGGCTTCCCTTCCGTACTCGCAAGGAACGCGCGAAGAAATTCGGTTTGTAATTCAGTTCCTCCGCAGCTGCGAAAATGCGATCCCGAGTCCCCTGTGGAATCGATTTGGAATAAGACGCATTGTTGAGCACGGCCGAGACGGTACCGGGCGTGAGTCCCACGTGCTCGGCCAGCCGTTTCAGATTTACTGTCCCCGTTTGGTTTCCATTTCTAAATGACACGATTCTCTCCTTTTGCTCGAAGTTTTGAATCGGGAGCGAACCGCTGGGATCGCTCCCGAGCGCTGCTACTTCACTTGCTGAGTTGAGATCAGTTTTGCGTCAACTCCGGCTTGCTTGAAGGTTTGAATTGCGACTTCATCCATCTTTCCTTTGGGTGCGGGATAGCGCAACACTAGCCCGAGTTCATGAACGTAGAGCGCAGTTACAACTCTCTGACCTGCGATTCGTTCAACCACCAATCTGTCCGGCTCTGCAGAATTCGCTTCTGCTGTAGAGGCAGCCATCAGCATGAAGCCAGCAGCATTGGGGGCTAACTTCCGCAAAGTTGTAATCGGCGTGGAGCTATTCACATCGATGTTGTATTGGTACTCTCCCGCCGGCAAAGTGGCGTTCCCGAAGTGTGCCGCGTAGAGAAGAGTGAACTTGCCCGATGCCTCTTGCCCGTGAGCAAAACTTGCGAGTGAACCGACTGTGGCAATTGCTAATGCCAGTGATTTTGTAAATGTAAGATAACGAGTGATTTTCATATCCGACCTCCTGAGTCGAGTGCATAGAAGAAACGCTTCCGGCGACGGCCAGTCACGCTGCTTGCTGTGTTGTTCCGGACTACAGGGTCAGGAGAACGATTCGGAAAGACTCTTACGGAAGAGGGCGAACTTCAAAGTTCGGCTATATTTGGCTATATATAAAGACTGCTACAACGCAGGTTCGGCCTGAATTTAATATGACAGAGCGGCTAAGGGTTGGTCCAATTGAAAAAATCTATTCTCTTGATAGCGCAGGACCATGCTGCGGACTGTCCGTAACTCGTTGTTTCTGCAAGCAAAATGCTGGGAATAATGCCGGTACTTTTGACGGTGCTGATTTTAGCCTGCTAAACTGATGCTTCGTCTGGTCATCCCATAATTACAGAAGGAAGTTTAGTGCGCGCAGAAACTCGCCATCAATTAAAACAAGATCGATTCAGCCGGGCTACGATAAATGCGGCCGAAGCCACGGTCCATTGGTCCGTTGAACATAAAAACAGGTTGGCCCTATTGGGCGTCCTAGTAGTTCTGGTAGTTGCTGCGGTAATTGGCGGCTGGTATTACATCAGCGAACAAGATCAAAAGGCGAGTGCTGATCTGGGTCAGGCCGTGCGTACGCTGGACACGCCGGTCCGCCCTGCTGGCATGCCTGCACAACCCGAAAACCCCAGTTTTGCTTCCAGCACGGAACGTGCCACCGAAGCCCACAAAGAGTTTCAAGCGATTCTGGATAAGTATCCTCATACTCATGCCAGCAGCTTCTCCCGGTATTTTCTGGGATTGACCTCGGAGAGCCTCGGCGACCACGGTGCCGCAGAACGCGAGCTGAAAGAAGTTGCATCGGCGCACAACCGTGATTTGGCTGCTCTGGCCAATTTCGCTTTGGCATCCGTTTATCGCAACACAAATCGCAACAAGGATGCCATTGATCTTTATAAGAAGTTAATGGACAAACCTACAACAACAGTCGGGAAGGTTGCCGCGCAGATGGAACTGGGTGCCACGTACGAGGCTGCCGGACAACCACTCGAAGCCAAGCGGATCTATCAGGAAGTTCAGAAAGAGAATCCGTCAGGCCAGGCATCGCAAATGGCATCGGCGAAGTTGCAGGCCATGAAGTAGATCGAGCCCCTAATATATATTGAGTTGTCTCTGCGTTCTTACCACGGAAATTTCTTCTTACGAATGTGAGATTCGAATGCGTAAGCACAGACAGGCTCTGATCCGGGTCATACTTTTCCTGCTGTTAGCAACTTCTCTTCAAGCACAAACTCCACCGGCGACATCGGACGTTGCGCAACGCCGCTTAGCTCATCTACAACATGGCATCAACGCCAGTGAGTGGTTCGCTCAGGTCTACGATCCCAAAGGATACGTCAAAGAGCACTTTGAGAGCTGGACCACTGCCCAGGATATTGCGCTCATTAAGTCGATGGGATTCGATCATGTGCGTCTCAGCGTCAACCCTCAGCCAATGTTTCGTCATGGGCACGCCGATGAAATTCCTGCCGATTATTTGAGCTATCTGGATGCTGCCGTAAAGATGATCCTCGATCAGGGTCTCGCAGTTGTCATCGACATCCATCCCGAGAGCGATTTCAAGACCAAGCTCGCCAATGAGGACGACTTCGTCGAACAATTTGCCGATTACTGGCGGTCATTAGCTCATCATTATTCCACCCTCGATCCCGACCGCGTCTTTTTCGAAATTCTCAACGAACCGGAATTGCGCGACCGCTACCGCTGGTCTGGCATTCAGGCCAAGCTCGCGGCTGCGATTCGCGAGGGTGCTCCGCAGCATACGATTATTGCCGCTGGAGCGCGCTACTCAGATGACGACGAGCTGCTTTTCCTTGCTCCCCTGCCTGATCGCAACGTGATTTATAACTTTCATTTCTACGATCCGCATGTTTTTACCCATCAGGGAGCGAGTTGGGGAGTGAACTATTGGCATTGGGAAAAGGGTTTAGCGTACCCATCCAACCTTGAATCAGCCGAGAAGACGGCTGCGGAGGTGCCGGATGCGATGAACCGACTCTACGTTCTTCGCTACGGAATGGAGCATTGGGATGCAGCGCGCATCGACATGGAAATCGATCAGGCTGCACAGTGGGCGAAGCGCTGGAATGTGCCGCTCGTGTGTAATGAATTCGGCGTATATCGAAAGTCTGCCGACCCGCAAGCCCGCGCTGCCTGGATTCATGATGTGCGAAGCTCGCTGGAACACCATGGAATAGGCTGGGCGATATGGGACTACAGTGGAGGCTTCGGCGTGGTCACCAAGCCCAATGGTAAAGCTGTTCCGGATGAAGTCACGCTGAGAGCATTGGGACTTAATTCAACAACGAGTCAGGGTTCGGCAACGGCTGCCCCACGGTGAGTTGGAAGATTGCGATGTTGTTTCCGAAAGAATCAACACTGAGATTGTGGAATTCTTGGAGCCCTTTAAGCTGATCTGGTAAGCGGATATTCCATCCTTCTTGAACGACCCAGACTTTCTCTCCGGGTTTTAGTCCAAACGCAACGACCATTTGTTCCCAACTGCGCACGAAATGTTTTGGGAGTAAACGCGAAGTTCTTCGCGGTGGTCGCAATCATGCGCGATCCCTCGCACTGGGCGCTTATAAAACCTGAAATCGTCCTGTCATAAGAAACCATCTCTCGGTCGCAAAGATAGTGCGCAAGCAAGAGCTTGGATTGGAAGTCACTGAAAATCAGTTCCGACTGTGAAACTTGCGTACGAATAAATTTTACCGATTGATTCATTTGCTCGCTGCTTTGATCAGCGCGAGCTATGTAAGGCTGACGATGAGCCGGAAAGACATTGCACAATCCCACGATCAAAATGGCAGCGATGACGGCTTGCCCAGTACGGGACCCAAAAATTCTTACGAGAGCTACACTGATTCCGGCAATCGCGAAAGGGATGAGAAAAGCATCATGACGCGTGCCGCCATACGGATATTCCCCAACAAAGCAGCCGCACACGTCAGCACAAATGGCAGCGTGAGCAGAATAGCCAACACTCTGTCGTCAACTGCCGGCTTTTCTGCTTGATTGTTTCGCGATTGCCTGTCGCGCCAGAGAATGACAATGCCTGCAAAGAAAAGCAGAAATGCCAAATCGCCTATAACCAACTGGCTGAATATGTATTGGAAAACGCCGCCGGTTCTGGCAAATATAAAGTGCAGCACGTTCATATGGCTGGAATCGAAATAGGAGTTGCGCAGATAAAAATCCTGATTTTGACTAGCGGCTCCGCTCGACATACCAAGTTTCGCGAGATGCGTCACATACAGTGAGACGGCAATACCAACGCTCCCCGATTGAGCAATTGCCCAAACTAGAAAGACTCTTTTCTCAGGATGCTGCCGGATCATCCGCAAAATTGTGTAAATGCTGAGAGCCGCTGCAAATAAGAAGGCTGAATAATGCGAAAGCATGGCGAGATAGAGACTCAAGGCCGATAGCGCCATCAAACTTGCGGAATTCTTCGCCAACGACTTCTCCAGCAAATACCCAGCGCTGGCGCAGAAAAACAGAAGAAGCGCATATTGGCGGACCTCACCCGACAGTGCAATCATGGCCGGAAGAAATGCCAGCAAAATCAAAGCGACGAAGCAAGTCACACGATTAAACATCGTGCCCAGCCATTTGTAAGCCACCCAGCAAAATGCGGTGCCAGCTATTACCGATGGAAATCGAAGCAGTAGTTCTGAAGTCCCCAGACCGCGTAAAAAGTAGAGTATGAAAATCAAAAGTGGAGGATGAGCGAGATTAAGACTGGCCTGGTAAGCGAGCCCCAAAGAAGGTTGGTTGGCCACCATGAAGTGCATGGCCTCGTCCGGATTCAAATACGTTCCGCTGGCTGCCCATATGCGGACGATGAAACCGGCGGCTACAATGAGCGCTGCCGGATCTAAGAGCCGACCAGACATCGCAGTGAACGTTTTGGATTTCTTCAGAACTGGATCACCGCGCGCCCAACCACTTCACTGGCATATGAGCGGCAAGCGCATTGGCGAGACGCTCATCTGCGGTGATGAGCTCGGATCCTCGCGTCCATGCAAGAGCTACATACAAGCTGTCGTAAACCGTCCGATCAAATGTAAGGGCAATGTTGAGAGCTTCGGTTAATAAGTCCTTCGATGGTGTTGTGGGCAGCCTTTGTTCTCTCAGAGATGAGATAGCACTCTCAGCGGCATTTCGGAGCCACCGTCCTTGTCGAACCGCCTTCCACAGAATATTGCCGAACTCAGCCCAGAAAATGTCAGGAACAATGAAGCGTACTTTGTCTTCCGCATAATCCGTTAACAATTGCACCGCTTCATCGACTAATGTCTCGTTCACGGAAGGAAGAAACCATTTTGCTGCCACACTCGCGTCGACCACAAAGGTATTCACCGATCGCGGTCCTGGCGCTGCATCTCTTCGGCAGTCAGGAACGGACCGGCATGTTGTGGTTTATGCGAGCGCAATCCCTCTAATTTCTTAAGAAGTTGTTGCCGCCGTTTAAGTTCTTCGGTAGTGGGAAAGTTTTCTTCTAATAAAGAAAGAACTTCCAAAGAAATGGATTTACGATGCTGCCGAGCATGCTTTCTTAGTGCCTCATAAACTTCTTCAGGTACGTTTTCAACGTATAGGGTTGGCATAGTGAAAACCTAGCTAAATTCTAGCACTTTCCAAGTCGACTTACCAAACCATTCACTCAATAGACGATTGGTCCTCTCTTTCTTGACACGACTTCAACCCGCCCGTTATTCTGACATTCATAGTTTGCTCCCTGAAAGAGTTGCGCCTCTGTGCGTCTTCCGCGGGCCTTCGCGGTATCAGGTGGGGCGTAGGGGATCGCGATGTTCATCGACATTCATGAATTGGAGCTTCATCCTATTGATTTTCAGGAGGAGTTTCGCCCGGGTGCAATCGACTTGGGAGCAGATTTTCTGCAAAAAACGCCTTTGCAAACTGCTGGACGGGCTCAGTTAGTTGAGGAGCATCACGGGAAACATGAGAAAATAAAAGACATCCGGCTGGCTGGCAATCTAAAGACCAGCATAGAGATGGCTTGTGCAAGATGTCTGGATCCAGTTCTGGAGAAAGTAGATCACGAGTTCGATCTGCTCTATCGTCCGCAAGGAACAGATGCTGGCCGTGAAGAGATATCTGTAACCTCGGCGGAAGCCGAAATCAGCTATTACCAGGGCGAAGGCTTGTTGCTGGAAGATGCCTTGCGAGAGCAGGTTCTGCTGGCGCTGCCTTTGAAGGTCATTTGCCGCGAGAACTGCAAAGGGCTTTGCCCGCAATGCGGCAAGAACCTGAACACAGAGCAATGTTCTTGCGCGGAAACAATCGAAGACCCCCGCTGGTCAGCTCTGAAAGATATTCGCAGTAAGCTTCAACACTGATCGGATCTATCGGTCAACTAAACAGAATCTGCCGCACCCGATCGGTTCGGCTGTAAAGAAGGAATTTAAATGCCTAATCCAAAACGGCGCCACTCTAAGAAGCGCACCAGCACACGACGCGCCCACGATTTTTTGACGGGACCTTCGCTTTCCGAGTGTCCGAATTGCCACGAGCGCAAACAACCGCATCGCGCTTGTCCGAAATGTGGCCACTACAAAGGCCGCGAAGTTTTGAATGTTGAGGAAAGCAGCTAGCCTTACAATCTCATGCCAAGCGTCATAGCTCTGGACGCGATGGGTTCTGACCGTGCGCCGAAGCCCGAGATCGAAGGTGCGATCCACGCGGCCCGGCAATACGGCGTTCATGTTGCTTTAGTCGGTCAGCGAACTGTTATCGAAGCTGAACTGAAGCGATATCGCGCTGCCGCAGAGCTTCCCATTGAAATCATTCATGCCAGCGAAGTCATCACGATGGATGACAAAGCTGTGCATGCGGTTCGCGCCAAACGCGATTCTTCCATGCGTGTTGGACTTCGTTTGGTGCGCGATGGCCGAGCGCAGGGATTCGTTACCGCCGGCAACACAGGCGCTGCCATGGCAACCGCGAAGATGGTGCTGGGAGCCATTCCTGGCGTCGATCGCCCGGCGCTCGCGGCCGTTTTCCCGACCGCGATTGGCACTGCAGCTGAGTTGCTCGACGTCGGCGCCAACGTGGATTGCAAAGCCCACAACCTTGAACAGTTCGCCGTCATGGGAGAAATCTACTTCCGCAGCATGTTTGGCAATCGGCGTCCGCGCGTAGGTTTGCTCTCGATTGGCGAGGAAGAAACTAAAGGCAACGAGCTGACTCGCGAAGCTTTTCAACTACTGAAGCAGCTTCCCCTAAACTTCATCGGTAACGTGGAAGGCCGCGATCTTTACAACGGTGAAGTCGATGTCATCGTAGCCGACGGTTTCGTTGGCAATGTCGCGCTAAAGATCTCCGAAGGCGTTGCGCATCTGGTGCGAAATACTTTGAAAGAAACGTTGCGTGCAACCATCACGCGCCAGGTAGGATATTTGCTTTCCCGCAGCGCATTCGCAGATTTCAAAAAACGCCTCGATCACACGGAATACGGAGGAGCGCCGCTGCTGGGAGTGAAAGGCGTATGTTTCATCACCCATGGATCGTCGAATATGAATGCTATTAAGAATGCGATCCGAGTAGCCGCAGAGTTCGCCGACCGCGGAATTAACGGAACGATTGAAAAAGAATTGGCAACGCTAAGAGCAGCGGCTGTGGCGAGCACGTAAAAGACTTTCTTCTCAATTTTCCAATTAATATTGTCATTCCGAGCGCCGCCTGAGCCGCGCTTGCGCGGTGAAGGCAAGTCGAGGAATCTGTTTCCTGCAACAGAGAGCAACTAGAACTATGTTATCTAATCTGCCTATCGCCTTCCTCTTCCCCGGCCAGGGTTCTCAAGCAGTCGGCATGGGGAAGGAGCTCGCTGAGAAATATCCCATCGCTCGCCAAACGTTCGAAGAAGCCGACGGGGTTCTCGGATATAAACTCTCCCAACTTTGCTTCGAAGGCCCTGAAGAGCAACTTCGTCTGACTGAAATCACTCAGCCTGCCATTTTGACCGCCTCTGTCGCAGCATGGCGAGTTCTAAACGAAAAAGGAATTACGCCGAGTTTCGTCGCGGGGCACAGCCTCGGCGAATATTCCGCCCACGTCGCGGCGGGAACAATGATCTTCGCCGATGCCGTCCGCACTGTCCGCAATCGGGGCAAGTACATGCAGGAAGCCGTTCCGGTCGGTGTAGGCGCAATGGCCGCGATTCTCGGCATGGACACAGAGAAAGTTGCTGCCGTCTGCCACGATGCTGCACAAGGCGAGATCTGTGAACCCGCCAATATAAATTCCCCAGAGCAGATAGTAATTTCGGGTCATGCGCCGGCGGTTGAGCGTGCAATCAAAGATTGCCAATGAGCGAGGAGCCAAGCGCGCTGTCCTCCTGCAAGTCAGCGCACCTTTCCATTGTTCATTGATGAAGCCAGCGCAAGATCGGCTAGCCGCCGATCTGTTAAAACTAAACTTTCAAACGCCGAATGTTCCTGTCGTCTGCAATGTTGACGCAGCTCTAGTTAACGATGCCGAACGCAGCAGGGATGCGCTGATCCGGCAAGTCACTGGCTCAGTGAAATGGGATCAGTCGATACGTTTGCTTATCTCTCAAGGCGTGCAGACATTCGTGGAAGTTGGACCGGGGAAAGTTCTCTTCGGACTCATGCGGCAAATCGACCGCTCGAAGAAATGTCTCAACGTTGGGGACGAAGCTTCATTGCAAAAGACACTGGAACACTTTGCAGGCGTGAGCGCGTAACGCTTTAGTCCGTAAGTCTTATTCCGTCGCCGTTATTCTGTTGACGTTATTCTGTTAACCAGGCCCACCAGTTTCCACACTGAATCTCGCTAGGCGGAAAGGACAAACTCTTGTTCGATTTGTCCACCCAGATATTCGAACGTTCCGATCGATCGTTCACAGTTGCCTGCACAATCACCCCGCTTCCCGTACTCAGCGAGCAATCGACCTTATAGCTCTTGACCAAGCCCCATTGCCCGCCAGGGCCCCAATCTGTGTAGAAATCGCTGTAGGGATAATTCGGAAACTTTTGCGGATGCTGCTTCCAATCCGGATCACGCTGCCAGATCGAATAAGCCTGCTCGTAATTCTTGCTCTGCAGCGCTGCGAAGAAATTCCGCACCGCTTGACGCTGCGAGTGATTGCGTTCATGGTAGGCGAACCACGCGATGAACACCGCTAAAATGGCGGCAATGATGATTGTGTTTCTGCGTCGGCGGGCACGCGCGAAATCGTACTGCTTTGCATCGAGCAAAGTCATGATGGTCTAAGCATAATAGATTGCGAGGTAGAGGTAAAAGTTCCCGTAAATCGGTAGTGTCGTTGCTTCAATTCGATTTGCCAGCTTCCTTTTCGCGTTTCTGTTGAAATACATCGTCTAAGAGCGGCTGCCCTTTCTTGTTAAGGGAAAAGGCCGTCCAAAACACGTATATGCGTAAACCGCCAGCATTACCACAAGGATGATTGCAAAAATCCACACCATATCTCACCCGTTATCTTGCCAGAAGAACAATGTCGTCGGTGTGACGACCATACTACCGAAAGTCCTTCCAGCCGCTACAAAGTCCGTTTAAACAACGGTGTCGCAATACCCAACGTAATCACGGCAAAAAGTGACAGGTAGAGCATGTCGGGCCAGATTGCCACAAACCCCGCTTCCTTCAGCAGAAGCGATTTGAATCCATGTACCGCGAAAGTGAAAGGATCAACGCTGGCGATGCCGCGTAACCACCAGGGAAATGCCTGAATCGGATAGACCGCCCCACTAGGAAAGAACAGCAGCGTATTCAGAATTCCAAAAATCGCGCGCGGAACCAGGGGATCATCCACTCGCACTACAATCAGGAACATCATGGTATTCAGAGCTAGCGCCGTCAACGTGATCATTGCGATCAGACCAATGGCGGTTGAGAAATGGAACAGCGTGCCCACTCCAGCCAGCAGCGATCCTATGAATGTAATCACTGTGCCGGTTAGTATCGCCTTCACCGCGCTCGATGCATTGAGTCCGAGAACAAGCTCTGTCTTTGTGATAGGCGTGACAAGGTAGCCCTCATGGACGCCGCGAGCCTTGTCGTCAATGTAAAGCATGCCCCCGCCAATCATTACCGACATAAAAATTGCCAGCGTAATTGATCCCGGCAAAAGAAATTTCATGTATTCGATATAAGGGTAGAGTTCGACAATCTGCAGCACGGTTTGCTGCAACATGCGCGGCTGTACCGTCGGATTATTTAGCGCGGCAGTAATCTGGGTAAGCGAATCTTCCAGCGTTGCACTCATGAAATTGTCGCTGTTATCGACGATCAGCCCGATTTTCGGTTGTTCCTGCTCATACACTCTGCGCGAATATTGCGGCGGAATAATTACTGCGCCCTCAATCTTGCCGTTGCGCACATCCTCCATCGCCTGCTTTTCGTTGTTGTAATAAATCGGCTCAAAGGTCCGCATGTTCGCCCGGACCGAGTCGAATGCCTCATGAATCTTGACCGCCTGTGTGCCTCCGTCTTCGTCAACGAGCCCTAGCTTCGCATCGCGAATTTTCCCTCCGAAGGCGTTGCCTAACACAATCAATTGCACCAGTGGGAAAATCAGCGAAACTATCATCAGTGCGGGCGACCGGAAGAACTTCCGCATTTCACGTTCAACAATTGCCATCAGGTGATTCATGGTTGCACTCCCGGGCGTGGTGGCATCACAAATCCATGCGCTTTGACTAACTCATCACGCAACTGCCTTCCGGTGTAGTGGACGAACACATCATCCAATGTTGTGTTCTGCACGGAGAGCGATCTCACCGTGACTCCGGCAGTCACCGCCGCCTCGACCAACTCCGTGGTCGTACGCGAACCGTTCCCGGTTAGGACGCGGTACATGCCAGCCCCTTCATGTTGCACTGAAGTCACTTCGCTCAATTTCTTCAAACGGGTCTCCCAATCTGCGGGTGCATTCTGGAATTGCGCCTCGATCACATTTGAACCCGGAACGCTGGCTTTCAAGTTCGGTGGAGTATCAAGTGCTACGAGCTTCCCGTGATCAACGATGGCGATGCGGTCGCAGAGGCGGTCAGCTTCGTCCATGTAGTGCGTTGTTATCAGAATAGTGAGCTGACGATGACTCTTGATGTTGGTCAACATCTCCCAAACGGCCACGCGGGACACAGGATCGAGACCGGTAGTCGGCTCATCCAAAAAAAAGATTCGCGGACTATGCACCAATCCGCGCGCAATTTCCAGCCGCCGCCGCATGCCTCCAGAAAGCGTTTTCGTCTGCGCCGAACGCCACTTGGTTAGATCAACCAGCTCCAGCAAATCGCCGATTACTTCTTTCCGTTTCTTTGCTGGAATGTCGTAGAGCTTGGCATAAATACTCATGTTCTCTTCGACAGTCAGATCCAAATCGCTGGTGAGCGCCTGCGGAATTACCCCAATCGTTCTGCGCACGGCATCAGGATCTTTCTGAACATTGTGCCCCGCGATATACGCGTTCCCGCCGGTAATTGGAATGAGCGTTGTCATCATGCGAATCAACGTCGATTTGCCGGCCCCGTTTGGACCCAGCAATCCGAAAATCTCTTCTTCTTTCACGTCGAAGGAAATGTCGTCGACGGCCGTGAAGTCTCCATACTTCTTCACAATGTGCGAGACATCAATCGCTTTTGGGATCGCCGTAGTAGCGATCTTGTCATTTGCTTCTAAAGCAGCCGATCCTCCCACCGAAGTATCTGAACCAATGGTCACGGCTGCACCGCAATCGCGCTCTGATTCGACGCAGTTCCCTTAAGCTGATCCGGTGAGACGAGAACTTCCGCCGTCATTCCCGGCACGTAAGCGCCTTTAGGATTGTCGAGCCGGACCTTGAGTACGATAGTTTTGATGTCCCGTTTACGGCGGCTGACATCTCGCTGCGTAGCGAAGTCCGCTTCGGCGGATTTGAAGAACACCTTGCCGGAAGTCACCGTCCCTCCCGGAAGCCTTACCCGAAGCGCGTCTCCCAATCCAATGTGGTCGGATTCAGTCTCAGGGATTGCCGCACGTACCCAGGTGTCTGCCAAATCAACGACAGTGACAATCGGCGCTCCGGCATTCAACACTTCGCCTTCACGCGCCGCCCGCACCGAAACCGTTCCCGTCACAGGCGCGTAGATTTTTGTATAGCCAAGCCGCACTTCCGCTTCCTTCAACATGGCTTCGGCATTGATCAACTGCCCCCGTGTCGAAGCGACCGTGCTCAGGGCTGCTGTCGCCTGATGAGTGTTGGCCATGGCTACGTTTAGGTCCGCCTCCGCAGCACTGACCTGATGCTTCAAAGCATCTACCGTCGCTTGTTGTGCGGCTAGATTGGTTTCGGCCATCACCCGTTCCTGATCGGAAGAGACTCCAGCTTTTGCAAGTTCAATGGTGCGGCGGCTGTCGCTTTCGACGCGTTGCAAAGTTGCTTCCGCCTGTAAAAGTTGCGCACGAGCAGATTCCAGCTTGGCTTGTGCGTTTACCACGCTGCTTGAAGTCGAGCCTGCCATTGCCTGCTGCGTGGACTGCGTCTCTTGCACCTTGGATCGCAAGCTGTCGATGGTGGCGGCAGCGGCTCGCGCCGCAGCTTCCAGTTCCGATGGATCAAGAACCGCGATCAGCTCTCCTTGTTTAACTTGTGTTCCCTCATCCACGAGTAGCTTTGCCAGGCGTCCACCCACCTGCGGGCTCACAATCACCTGATTTGAATCCACCGTACCGACCAGCACCAAATCTTTACTGCGCGGCGTTGACAGCAGGTAATAGGCCACTGAAATCGCCGAGATCAGCGTCAACAAAATCAGAACTCTATTGCGAGCACTCAATTTCGTGTTCCTCTTTGCTTTTGATTTGGTTTTCTCTGATTCGACTGAGCTTTATTTGTTCGAGCTTGAGTTCGTGCTGAAGCACTTGTTGAGAAGAGCGCCGCGGAGATGAAGTCCAGCACCGCCGCACGCCGTTCAGCGATACGCTCCGGCAGCATCGGATCTTCTCCCGTGACGAGACACATAACGGGAGCAGCATTGAAATAGAACACGATAACGGAAATCATAGAAGGGATGAAGTGCATGGGTTCAACTGCGCGAAATATCCCAGACTTCATTCCTTCGCGCAGCACCTTCTCTACGCCATTGAAGATTGGACGGAAATATTGCTGCATAATGCGCCGCAGTTCAGTCGGAGCGCCGCGTCCTGCGCGCATCATCTCGCCTTGCACGATCCGGGGATAAAAAGGATTGCTGGCGATGTAATCAAAATGGGAACCAGCGTACGCCAGAATCTTTTCTTTCGGAGGCAAGTCGCGAGAGAGCGCATCATCTATCGTGGCGGAAAGCCCTCCGAAAACTTCGTCGAGCGCCGCCCCGTACATCGATTTTTTGTCTTTAAAGTAGTAATAAAGTAGAGCCTTGTTGACCCCTGCCGTCTGAGCGATGGCGTCGGTGCGGGCACCCGCAACGCCCTCTTGCGCGAACTCTCGTATAGCAGCGCGCAGAATGGCGGCGCGGCTCTCCTCAGGCTGGCCGCGGGAACCAAGCCGGGTTTTGTTGATAAGAGTTCGCATCAGGTACTGGCTTAATTAACTAGTTAGTTAGATTGTAAGACAAGGAACGGCAAGCAGCCAAGCTCTTTCTACAGAGCACTTTCTAGTAGTTGTAAAGACTTCCTTTTGCTACGGTGGTGAGATTTCGATATGAAACCGGATCTCTAGGGGGTCGTGGCCGCAGATTGTCATCTAGATAGGCCACGCCAAAGGACATCGACCAACGGGCTACCCACGAAATTGCGATCATCCTCTAAAATATCTCCAGCTTGCGCGCCTTCTTTACATTCTTATTTATTGCCATCCTCGCCCTTGGCGGATTTCTCGCCTGGGCGCTCTGGCTGCCCATTACTCCAGCGGGACAAAAATTCGTTCTGCTGCATCCCGGCTACTCAACGCGGCGTATTGCAACGGAGCTGAAATCCGCGGGAGTCATTCGCAATGCGGATGCCTTCATACTTTGGCATTACCTGCATCACAAGCGGTCTCTGAAGGCAGGCGAATATCTCTTTGAGAAGGATGCGAAGGCGATTGATGTCCACTCGCGACTGGTTCACGGCGATGTTTACGTCCACACCGTCGTCATCCCCGAAGGCTTCAACATGTTCGACATCGCGCAGGCAATGCAAGATGCGGGCCTCGGATCGAAGGGAGATTTTCTGAAGATCGCGATGTCGGATACGGCGCTGATCACCGATCTTGATCCGCAGGCCAAGACTCTCGAAGGTTATCTATTTCCGAACACATATGAGTTCACGCGCACGCAGACCATGCAAGAAATGGTCGCAGCAATGGTGAAACAATTCCGGCAAGTCGCGAAAGAGATTGGATTGGTCTCTGCCACACAAGGGAATGCAGTTTCAACAAACGGCGTCGCGACCAATGGCACACCAGGTAATGATGTTCACAAATTTGTGACAATGGCATCCATCATCGAAAGGGAGACGGGCAATCCGGAAGAGCGTCCGGAGGTCGCTAGCGTCTATTACAACCGGCTGGGGAAAAACATCGCGCTCGGCGCCGATCCCTGCGTTATATATGCAGAACTGCTGCAGGGAACCTACACCGGTGCATTGCATCATGCCGACATGCAGTTCAGCTCTGCCTACAACACCTACACACATGTCGGTCTGCCTCCCGGCCCAATCGGTAATCCTGGGAAGACTTCACTTGAAGCAGCCATGCATCCCGCCATCACCGATTACTATTATTTCGTAGCAGATGGCAACGGACACCATAGATTCGCAAGCACCCTCGAAGAACACAATCGCAACGTGGTGGCGTACCGAAAAGCGATGGGATCGAGATAGAAAACGAATGTCCCGGGACCTGGCTCTAGGCGCTAGGCTTTCGGCTCTCGGAAAATTGAGGAATTATCCAGGCCAGAAAATACGCAGAGCTGTTATCTGCTTCGCCAAAGCCTAGAGCCCAAAGCCTAACGCCTGCTTTTGTGCGACTTTCCATCGCTTATACTCATCTAAGTCGGAAATCTATGGCGCGTAAAATTTTCGTCTAAATGTCTTATTTATATCGATATCGCCTCATTTTTGTTTGTTTGGCTATATTCCCGCTGACCGGATGCCTTTTCCGGTCTCACCAGGTTAAACCGGCCCCCGCCGTGGCCCCGCTCAAGACCACCACGCAGGCAGAGCTGATCGACTACATCAACTCTCAAGCCGCGAAAATCAAAACCATGGAGGCGACGGTAGATATTGACACTTCTGTCGGGGGCGAAAAGAAAGGAACCATCACCGACTACAAACAGATTCGCGGATATGTGCTGGTCAGAAAACCTGCCATGTTGAGGATGATCGGCTTGCTTCCCATCGTACGCACTCGTGCTTTTGACATGGTGAGTGACGGCCGCGAATTCAAGCTCTGGATTCCACCAAAAAATCGATTTGTGATTGGCCGCAACGACATTGAGTCGCATAACATCCGGCAGCCACTCGAGAATCTTCGCCCCCAAGTCATCTACGACGCGTTGCTCCTGAAGCCCATTGATCAGGAAAGCGAAATTGCAGTCATGGAGAACAATACAGAAAACGTGACTGATTCCAAGGGACACCGAATTGAACAGCCGGATTATGTTCTCGACGTAATACGCAAAGGCAAGAATGGATGGTTTATTTCCCGCAAGATCGTGTTCAGCCGAACCGATCTTTTCCCTGACAGGCAGATGAGCTACGACGAAAATGGAGAACTGGCAACTGATACCCGATATAGTGTTTACAAGGACTATAACGGTGTAAGCTTTCCTTCGAAGATTGAGATTAAACGCCCGCAAGAGGAATACGACATAACATTGACAATCGTAAAACTTGAGCTGAATCAGCCGTTACCGGACGACAAGTTCGCGCTGGAACAACCTCCCGGAGCTGAAGTAGTTCATCTCGATCAGTCTAAGACGGGTGCATCTCCGCCAACGCGTGGCCCCGGCAGTCGATAGTGCCGAATCAAAATTCTTACCCGAGTACGTGAAGCGAGCGTGGTGAACTGAGAATGATAAATCGAGCGAACCATGAATAAGATGGTCATTGCCAACCTGGTGCACCGGCCCGTGCGGTCAATCATCAGCATTATTGCTATTGCTCTTGAAGTGACGCTTATTCTGCTGATTGTGGCACTCTCCTTCGGCATGTTGAACGGATCTAAAGAAAGCCAGTTAGGCGTAGGCGCGGACATAATGGTGCAGCCGCCAAGTTCGTCGGCGCTGATTGGCGTCACTGGCGCGCCGGTTCCCGTCAAAGTCGGAGATGTATTGCGCCGCCTGCCTCATGTAAAAGTTGCGGCGCCGGTGATCTGGGAGCTTGTAACCAAGCCGACTCTGGAAATTATCTACGGCATCGATTACCCCAGCTATAACAGCATTTCGCCTCCGTTTCGGTTCCTCTCCGGCGGACCTTTTCAGGCTCCGTATGACGTTATCGTCGACGACTTTTTCGCTGGAATGAAGCACGTGAAGGTCGGCGATAATATTGAAATTCTTAACCATCAATTCCGGATTTCGGGGATCGTGGCGCATGGAAAAGGCGCACGTAAGTTCCTTCAGCTCACTACTATGCAGGAACTTATCGGAGCCGAGGGCCGCGCGTCAGTCTTTTACGTAAAGCTCGATGATCCAAAGAACACCGATGCTGTTGTGAATGAAATAAAGCAAGTTCCGGGAATGCAGGATTACGCAGTTCGCTCGATGTCTGAATATTTGTCCATGATGACACCCAGCAATCTTCCGGGATTCGAAGCATTTATCGGTGTAGTGGTTGGCGTCTCCATGATCATCGGATTTTTGGTGATTTTTCAATCCATGTACACGGCAGTCATGGAGCGCACGCGAGAGATCGGAATTCTGAAATCGTTAGGAGCTTCGAAGCTCTACATCGTGAACGTGATCTTGCGCGAGACGGTGCTGCTGGCAATCCTAGGGATTGCTTTGGGAGTGCTGATCAGCTTCGTCACCCGGCAGGTGATCTTGTATGAAAGGCCGGTATTGCGATTGTTCTGGAGTCATGACTGGGTGCTTCGAGCAACTCTGATAGCAATCGCGGGGGCAGTTGCGGGAGCGTTGTATCCAGCTTACCAAGCCGCACAGAAGGATCCGATCGAGGCTTTAGCCTACGAATAAGTGCTAGACGCCAATCGATTCATTGACATGAGATCGATTTCTACGATATCTTAAAGACTTTGGTAGTCCTGCGGTTGCCCGTCTGGTATTCCCTGCGCTTTCAGCGCCTCTAGGGTACTCAACGGTCTTCATTGCGTTTTTAATTTTCTGGGAGATCAGTAATGTCAACCTATTTCCCCAAAGCGGGGGAAATTGTGCGCAAGTGGTACGTCGTGGATGCCTCCGGGCAGACGCTCGGGCGCCTGGCGTCGCAAGTGGCCCGCATTCTTATGGGCAAGGAAAATCCGAAATACACGCCGTTTCTGGATACTGGCGATCACGTGATTGTGGTCAATGCCGAGAAGATCAAGACCACTGGCGTGAAGTCGGAGCAGAAGGAGTATCACCACTACACCGGCTATCCGGGCGGATTGCGCACGGAAGATTATCAGCAAGCGTATTGGTGCGCAAGCCGGAACTGATCATTGAAGAGGCGGTCCGGCGCATGCTGCCCAAGAACAAGCTGGGACGGCACATGATCATCGAAGCTGAATGTTTATCGCGGCGACAAGCATCCGCACGAGGCGCAGAAGCCGGAAGCGCTCGCCCTTGAAGTAAGGGCTTAAATTTCTGGAAGACGTAGCAAGCCGCGTCCGCCATTAAAGAATTAGCAAGGAATTTTTGAAAGGTGAAGCGACGCTTTCTTCTTAGCGGTTGAGCTAGGAGCTAAGAGCTAGAAGCTAAAAGCTACATGGCTGAATTGGTTCAATATTACGGAACGGGACGCCGCAAGTCGGCGATCGCGCGGGTGTATCTTCGTCCGGGCAGCGGCGAGTTCAAGGTCAACGGACGTGCAGTTCGAAGAATATTTTGTGACTCCAGGCGCAGCGCTCCGCGGCGAAGGCGCCGCTGGCTCTCGACCGAGACGGCGGCCACGTTCAACGTGATCGCCAGAGTCTCGGCGGCGGCGTGAACGGCCAGGCCGATGCGGTAAAGCTGGGCATTGCCCGCGCCTTGATGCAGTTCAATGTCGAGCTGCGCAAGAAAGCTGAAGGCCGAAGGCATGGTCACGCGCGATTCGCGCGGCAAGGAACGCAAGAAGTACGGACAGAAGGGCGCGCGCAAGCGCTTCCAGTTCAGCGAAGACGATAAGTTTCAGTCCGGTACGATCAGGTTGCTTGGCTGACAAGCTGACTAGCTGAGAGCTGATAGCTGAATTTTAGGTGTTCAATTCTTCCCGTGCCTCGCGGCGCGGGGACGGGAATGGCAATCCGGAGCGGCCGCAAGGCACACGAAGGATGCAGACCAAATAAGGAGGTTGATTGGCTAATATCACCATGAAGGAGTTGCTCGAAGCGGGTGTTCACTTCGGGCATCAGACGAAGCGCTGGAATCCCAAGATGAAGGAATACATCTTCGGCGAGCGCAACGGGATTTACATCATCGATTTGCAGAAGACGCTGAAGATGTTCAAAGAGGCGTCGAAGTTTGTGCAGGATCTGGCTGCCGAAGGCAAGATTGTGCTGTTCGTGGGCACCAAGCGCCAGGCGCAGGATGCCATCGCCGAAGAGGCGCACGAAGTGCGGCGGCTACTACATCAACCAGCGCTGGCTGGGTGGACTGCTCACCAACTGGGTCACGGTGCAGAAGTCGGTGAAGCGGCTGAAAGAGCTCGACGAGATGGCCACGGATGGCCGCTACGAGTTGCTGCCGAAAAAAGAAGTCATCAAGCTGGAGCGCGAGCGCAAGCATTTGCAGGCCAACCTGGCCGGCATCAAGAACATGAGCCGTCTGCCCGATGCGGTCTTCGTGATCGACTCCAACAAAGAGCAGATTGCGGTGCGGGAAGCGCGCAAGCTGGGAATTCCGGTGGTCGCCGTGGTCGACACCAATTGCGATCCCAGCGAAGTGGATTACGTGATTCCGGGCAACGACGATGCGCTGCGCGCCATCCGGCTGTTTGCCTCGAAGATTTCGGAGTCGATTGCCGAAGGCGCGCAGATGATGACCGACAAGCAGGTCGCCGACATTGACCGCAGCTGCACGGAACAGGCGCAGGCCGCGCGCAAGAGGCCGCGTGCGGCAGCTGCGCCGAGCGAATTCGCGCTCAGGAAGCAGCTGCCGGCTCCGATACGGCGGACATCGGCGAAGACATCAGCATGGAAGAAGTGCTGGGGCCGGGCACGCAAAGAAGCCAGTGGCGCAATGAAGAAGCCGAGCTGGCCGAAGTGGAGAGCCAGACGGTTGAACAGCCAGACGTCTGTAACGAGTTGTGAGTGCTCGTGAAGTACCCAGACCCGCGCGGGTCGTCCGGCGCGGGTCAAAGTTTGTAAGAGCAGCCGGTTCAGGTCGTCCGTTGTCGGCCTGGTCGTCGAGTTTCCGTACTAGCTCAGCGCTTCAAAGACGAAGACCATTGAAATTTCTGAAACTCTGAAACTTAGAATCATTAAGAATTATGGAATCTCAGATCCAATGAGCACTACTATGGCAAATATTTCCGCAGCACAAGTGAAAGAGCTCCGGGAAAAAACCGGGGCGCCGATGATGGATTGCAAGCAGGCCCTGACCGAAGCCAAGGGCGACATGGAGCAGGCGGTCGTGATCCTGCGCAAGAAGGGCGTTTCGGTCGCCGCCAAGAAGGCGACGCGCGTGACCAGCGAAGGCGCGGTGACCAGCTACATTCACGCCGGCGGCAAGATCGGCGTGCTGGTCGAAGTGAATTGCGAGAGCGATTTCGTGGCGCGCACTGACGACTTCAAGGAACTGGTGCACGACATCGCCATGCACATCGCGGCCAGCGATCCGAAGTATGTCCGCAAGGAAGACGTGACGCCGGCTGACTTCGAGCGCGAGAAGGAAATCTTTCTGGCCCAGGCTGTCGCCAGCGGCAAGCCGCCGCAACATCGCCGAGAAGATGGTCACAGGCAAGATGGAGAAGTTCTACGAAGAGGTCTGCCTGCTGGAGCAGCCCTTCATCAAGGACCAGACCATCTCGATCGCGCAGCTGATTGCGGCGAAGATCGGCAAGCTGGGCGAGAACATCGCGGTGCGGCGCTTCGCGCGCTTCAAGGTGGGCGATGCCGGGCGAGACCATCGCCATCACCAAGCCAGCAGAACAGAAGGCGGAGTAGGTTCCAGGCGCATTCGAGCAGCGAGTTTCACCGTAATCTGGCTGTGCTGGCCCTCGTGGCCGTACAGCCATTCGAAACTTGAACCGGAAGCTTACGAAACCAGCGCTACTTAATGACCACTCCCGTCTTCAAACGCATTCTTCTCAAGATGTCCGGTGAGGCCCTGGCTGCCAACAGGGCTTCGGTGTCGAACCAATCGCATCCACGAAATTGCGGCCGAACTGGCCGACGTTCACAAGCTCGGAGTGCAGATTGGCGATCGTCGTCGGCGGCGGAAACTTTTTTCGCGGCGTGGCCGACCAGGCCAAGAGACATGGATCGCGTCTCCGCCGATCACATGGGCATGCTGGCCACCGTCATCAACGCTCTCGCCCTGCAGGACGCGCTGGAAAAGCAAAACGTTTATACCCGCGTGCAGTCCGCGATTGAGATGAATCAGGTGGCCGAGCCGTTCATCCGCCGCCGCGCCATCCGTCATCTGGAAAAAGGCCGCGTGGTGATCTTCGCCGGCGGCACCGGCAATCCCTACTTCTCGACCGATACCGCGGCATCTCTGCGCGCCATGGAAATCAAGGCCGACGCGATTCTGAAGGCCACGAAAGTCGACGGCATCTACGACGCCGATCCCATGAAGGTGAAGGACGCGAAGAAGTTCACCGACATCACTTACATGGACGTCCTGAAGCAGGGACTGAAGGTGATGGACTCCACCGCCATCTCGCTTGTGCAAGGACAACAATCTGCCCATCATCGTCTTCAATCTGAATCAGCACGGCAATATCCGCAAAGTGGTTCTGGGCGAAAAGATTGGCTCGCTGGTCAGCTAGAGAAGCCGCAGAAGTTAAATTCGACAAGCCCGGCTACGGCTGTGTTCCTGTCTGAGCTTTTTCGTGTCCGTCCTTTTCGTGTCCGTCCAGCCGCTTGAGGTACGGAAAGAAGGGAGACACCTCGAACAGCATCTTTTCCGATGCGATCACTGGGTGCACCGGTTGGTTCTTCAGCATCTGGATTCGGTCTGACCAAGGATCGACTGTAATTCGCGAGCCTAACGGCAAGGCGGAGTTCTGATCCAGCCGATCCATTTGCAGATGCTTGGGAAAGTTGGTCAGCGCCTGCATCCCAACCAGGTGGCTTCTCCCGAAGTCGTTGCTGAAGCGCCCGTGCAGCAGGTTCGGCAATTGCGGAGAGCGGGCTTCCAGAGCTTCCAGAAAAAGTCCAGCATTCGCGAGCTGGTCCTTATACGGCGACTTAGAAAATAACTCCAGACCCTTTTTGTCGGCATCGGCTTCCTGTGCAGTATCGAAACGGAAGTTATAGTGGTCAAAGATTTCCAGATCGGAAAACGGTAAAGTGAAACCCGACAAGTATCCATCGCCGATGGAGTGACGCAAAACGATGTGAGCCAGCTCGTGCGCCAGTACGGCGGCGAGAGTCGCCTCATCGGGTAACACATCGAGAAGCCCGCGGCTCAGAACGATAGTTCGGCCGACGGCGAACGACTCCAGTGGTGTTGTGAGCAGCACACGGCAACGAACCGCAGCAATGTCCAGATCATTAGTAATCAGCAGATTGTTGGTGACGGTCTGCAAGACCTGGTCGACTTCGCCGTCCGGAGCCATCAGCCCGGCAACTTGCAACCGCTCCACCACATCGTCTTCCGCTGTATACGTTGTTTTCCCCAGAGTGTAAGCCGGATTCAGGTCCTGCGAAGCTTCGTGCCGCTTGGGATCAACCCACGTCGGTGCGTCCGTTAGAGGTTTGGCAAATTCCCGGTGGTCTCCCGCGTGTTCCGAGTCGTAGCCCCAGATGCGAGTTTGAGCCCTAAACCGGAGACCGTGGCTCGAGGGATCGTGAGGATCCGACTCCTCGGTGTAAATATAAGCAGGCATCCACATGATGCCCAAGATGTTCAGCCGCCAGCTATCGAAGTGAAACGTTCGCTTGGACACTTCTTCCGAGGTATGCGCTCCCTTGAAGCGCACGATGTTGAAGTTCTGATCCTCCACCCAGATCCGGCCGACAAAGGCGCGGTTCCTCGAATTTTCACGGGGCTTCACGTCCATGGCGACGCAACGCACGTTCCCGAGAACCTCCCAGCGGACAAATTCGAACTTGTAGTTCTGACGATCGAAGTGGTCCAAGTCAGGAAACAATGCCTGCGCGAATCCGACTGCCGTAAAAGACTCTGCATTCTTGGGCAATTTCTTCTCCCCGCCCTGCTTCAAGAGCTCTCGGTCTGCAAAAGCTAGAGTGGCTGGGGCATTGCCAGTCAGATCCAGACGGCTCAACAAATAGTCGTCGCCCTTAGGAGAGGTCCCCAAGTGGGAGTCAGGCCCTTCTTCCTGGATGTAGGTCTCGACGATTGGCTTGAGGTTACGCATCAAGTCGGTCAAGCGGCGTTCCTGCCCTATTGCCGAGTCGACGAAGTCATCAAAGGTAACGGAATTGCGGGCAAGAGCAGAGGGCGGTGCCTCGGCTAGACCGGGAGGCTGGGCTGTGGGAACGTTCTGAGCTACGAGGAGCCCAACAGCAAACATCTCAAATAGTATTCGGCCAAGCCATGAAAATATTCTCGGCGCACACATGCAGAGACCATTCTATTCCTGCGCACCACGGCGGTCGGATCTCCAGACAACAGAAACGTGTAAGAAAGAAAGATGGAACCAGAGTCAATAGACTAAGCGGCGTCGACAGATTTAGTGACGTTACTGAAAATTGCGTACTTGTCGGTGGTTTCCAGTTTACGCAAATCCAAGGGGCCCCCGCGTTCGAAGACATTGTAGACAGGCGTAACGTAAATGACCCACAGCTCACGTGGATTCTCAATCAGAGATCGCGCAATATTGGTTGCCAACGTTGCCGTAATAGCTTCAGACGACGGGTTATAAAGGAACGCGACCAGCGGTTCTCGTGGAATTTCAAACTGCGTAAAATCCATGCAGACTGGTTCTATTTCAAAACATTTCTGGCTGTCGCTTTTATAGCGTCTTATGTTGCTGACCGCAATTTTGTGAAGCTCGGAGGAAAACTCCACACCAACGATTCGGCGAAACGGCAAATCAGAAGCCTGCAGCAGGACCCTGCCTTTTCCAGAGCCGAAATCGACAAACACAAAGTCCTCGTACCGAATCGGAAGGCCGGAAAGGGCTTCACGAACGACCTCAGTAGGAGTGGGCCAATAGCCGCCCGCATAGATCCAGTTCGGACTATCAATCTTGAGATCTGTCGGGTGCACCCTGGTGCTGGTCTCAACACCGTATTGGAGATCAAACTCGTCCTGCACCGCTGGACGTTCATAGCTTCTTTTGGCCCTCTGAAAATCTGCGATAAGGCGCCCGGGTCCGCGTAAACACGCCCATGCCGTTTTGACTACTCCTTTCTCTTTTAGCGCTTTCTTAATCCTTGGGAGAATCGTTCTTCGGAGCTTTGGCATAAATGAGAACCCGGCTTATACTGCGATGTTTCTAGAAGCCCTGCCTGCGGATCGCGCGCGGTATAGCGGCGTGAAGTACAAGATCTTTTTAGACAATGCCTTTACGCCATCCTTTAGATCGTGTTGGCGGAGCCAGGTTCGATCGGCTCGGTACCGATTAACTGGGGCAATAACACCTCCGAACTCGCGGTGAAACTGCCCGCTTCCTCCCAAGCTGTAGTTTCGAAAGCCTATGCGATGCGCCCATTCGATTGCTTTCCATTGCAGGAAATCATTTGGTTTCAAGTGTAAGAATTCATCCATGGAGCTGCCGGCAGCAAATTCAACAAGGCCGCCGGCCTGCAAGCGAAGAAATGCTCCCGCCACGGTCTTGCCTTGGGCCTTGGCGACAAATAATTTTCTATTTCCGCCAAGTTTGAATCTGCGGGCAAAGCCTTCCCAACTTGTCTCGGCTCCTTCGACTTGTTTGCGCGGAGTATTTCGCCAGTTACAATAGACCTCTTCGTAGTAGGCTAAAAAATCTTTCTCTTCCGAAATCTCGGAAAACTCAAGTCCATTCTTGATTGCAAAGCGAACATTATTTCGTCTCTTCTTGTCTAACTCCGCAAAAAGCTGGTCGAAGGGAAGGGTCAGATCCAGGACCACTGGACCATCCATGTGCTGAAATCGAAATCCGAGTTTGTCCAAAGCGGCCAAAGGATCCCAAGCCCAACTACATATCTGAATCACCTCAGATGATCCGGCTTCCTCAAGCAAACCCTTAGCCAGAGCCTGGCCTGCCGCGACTTTATCGGTGCGACGATCCAAGCAGATTTGCGGTCTAACCGGCAGGCCCGATGTGGTTGCCTTCGCTTCATGAACACCGGTTAAAACACCTGTCACTGCACCTTGATCCAGGGATAACACTGCAAACGGACGACGATTCGCCAAATGTTCTTCGAGGAAAAACTCGGGCGCCGTGTAGTGACTTGACAGTTCAACTCGATCAAGGAGACTTCGCCACGCATTTTCGATGTCCACTCCAGGAAACGTGCGAATTATTTGGAATTGCATCGTAGGGCCCTAGTTTCTCCGGAAAAAGGAATACACCGGATGCTCGAAATTAAGGCGGACTGCATGAGCGCAACATTAAGGAGAGCAGGAAATGAACTACCCATTTAATCCATTTCCTTCTGCAATCGCTTCTATGGTTGCACAACTCTCTGGATAGCGAAGGCTCGCTAGTTTCTTGATTGGAATGGAAGTTCGAACGCTATCTCGATGGCTCTCTTCCAGATCTGAAACGCGTAATCATCGAAGAGACAGCCGATGCGGATCTACTCTAAAATTTCTATCGTTGGTTCGTTACACACTCGGCACGAGAATCGCCTGACATTCAATTAGGCTCTTGTCCGTCGGAAATACAAGCCAGGTAATACATTGCTGGGAGAAGCAACAACACGCCTCCGAACCTAATGACGTCCATGCAGACGCTTCGCTCAAAGTCATCTGCGTGATGTGCGAGGTCTGCCACTCCCAAGCAAATCGCGAGTGACAGAGATATTAGGAGCCAATGATGCCCAAGCACTTACAGCCTCCCTCCAGTAGGACAAGCTTTAACTTTGCGTGAGAACAAAAGAAAAATGATGCCAATGATTCCGATTCAGTCAGAACGAGAGTGTTCGACTCAGGAACGAGTGCTGCCTGATCAATCAACAATGAATACGGTTGGACAAGCTGAAACCTGGGATTGCTGGATGGTACGAAGATCGAGTGAACGACAAACATACCTTCACGTATCGGCTGTCTGAAGCGAGTCTGTTCACCTGTCGAGACGACGTGGGACAGTTTTGCCGCTTTGTGTGAGGAGTCCAAATTAAACATGCTGTCAGCGAACAGACCAGTCCAGGAAAGCACAATGACTGAACACAAAATGACCGTATGTATTGGGGCCATGTTGGTCCTTTAAGGTAATAAAATTTGGTAACTCAGCGAGATTCCGTGCAGAAAAACTATGTCAGAGAACTAGCGATGTGCGGTTACCTGGAGATTAATAACTGTCCACAGGCACGGCACCAACTCACAGCAGCAATCGCGAGAGTCATGCCGTGTGCCCGCATTGATGGGAAAGGACAGCCATAGTTACTCGATATCCGGCGTCATGGACGCTAGAAGTAAGGTCGAGCGTTCGCGATGGTGATTTTCGTTAACATGCTCCGAGGCTATTTTCATCAATCTATCGTCGGCCAAAACGATCCTGTCTGGCTGCTTGTCCCTTCACGGTTTATAATCAACAGTTTTGGAACATAATTTCCCAGGGAGCTCACGATGGCTCAAGCAATGATGGCGGGTGTTCCCGCTTTGAAAGACACTTATCTTCAACTCAAAACTCGCATGGACAAGGCGGTCGACGATTTCCGCAAGGCTCTAGCAGCGACCCGCACCGGACGCGCCTCCGTGCATATGCTCGATACCGTCTCCGTCGAGTACTACGGTTCGCAGATGCCGCTCAACCAACTGGCGCAGGTACACGCGCCCGAGCCACAGCTCATCACCATCCAGCCATTCGACGCCACCTCTTTACCGGCAATCGAGAAGGCGATTCGGACTGCCGAACTCGGACTCAATCCCATGAACGATGGCAAGATCGTCCGTGTGCCAGTACCGCCGCTCAACGAAGAACGCCGCCGCGATATGGTGAAGCACTTGAACAAAGTGCTCGAGGAACATCGCACCGCGGTTCGCAACGTTCGCCGCGATGGTAATGACGCCATCAAGAAGGCGATGAAGGACAAGAAAATTAGCGAAGACGAAGAAAAGCGCGCCATGGATGAAATCCAAAAGCTCACCGATGGCGAGATCAGCAAGATGGAAGAGATGAGCAGGAGCAAAGAAAAAGAAGTGATGGAGATTAAGTAGAGCAGCTCTTAGCTGTTAGCTATTAGCTCCTAGCTTTCAGCTTGCAAAATCGGTCGAAGAAGAGCTGGCGATTAAGCGCCACTCACTTTGGATCAGGACGTTCGGTCACCGGCTTCTCGCCAACTCCGGGCAATGGAGCCTTTGCCCCGCCAACAGCTTCCCCTTTGGTCATCGCATCGATGCTCGAATATGCGTAAATCGTGGGCGCGTGGTTCTGCATTAATCCCCCCGTATCCGCCGTCGGTCCGTAATTGCTGTGTAGATCGTGGCCCAGCATTCGCAACATGGCCATCAATTGGCCGCGATGATGTGAAGTATGCGTCATGCGGCGCAACATCACCCACGCCCGCGAGCGAGCTACATCAAAAAACTTTGTGTCTTCCTCCCACCAGTTTTCGCCCTTTTCCCCCAACGCCATCAGCCGCTTGCCGCTATCCTCGGCGTATTGTTTGATAAAGTCCAAGCGATTCTCTTGTTTCGGCAAAGGAGGGGCGCCAACGTCAATTCCGAGCATGTTGCGGAACCACAGATCCTCGCTTACACACTGATGCACCATTTGCTCGCGGACACTTCGGCCGCGAGGATCGCCGTTGCGAGGGCGTACCGGAAGTTCTTCATCCTTGAACTCACTCCAGACGCTCAGTATCTTTATCCGCTCAGTTTCGTAAGTGTCAACTAGGAACGCGTATCTCATGGCTGTAGGCCCACTTAATTCATCAGATATTCACACAGGGAATCAACCTGCTCCCGCAACATTAAGATTACCAACATCGGCAGGCGCAACATTGCCATAAGATGAGAAATATCCGGAGTTCCTCGCTACAATGAACCTGTGAAACCAAGCATATTTGTTATCGAAGACGATCCCGATATCTCCCGTCTGGTGCGCCATCACCTTGAGGGCGCCGGATTTGCCGTTAAAGTTTTTCCCACCGGAAATACAGTCATTGCTGAAGCCGAGCGGCAACGGCCCACCGTCTTCATTTTAGATATCATGGTTCCCGGTAAAGACGGCCTCGACCTCTGCCGGCAAATTCGTGGGACTCAGTCTCTTGCTGCCGTTCCTGTAATTTTCTTGACCGCGAAGAGCAGCGAGGCCGATCGCATTCTAGGCCTCGAACTTGGAGCCGACGATTACATAGCAAAGCCTTTCAGTCCTCGCGAGCTGGTTGCCCGGGTGAAAGCTGTCTTGCGGCGCTTCGAACGTCCGCTCTCGCAATCTCCGGTAAAGGTTGGCGAAATCGAAATCGATCCCGGCGCCATGACTCTGATGGTAGCCGGCAAGGCGATCACCACCACCGCGACCGAGTTCCGGCTGCTGGATTATTTTGCTCGCCACATAGGCCGAGTCTTTACGCGGGACCAACTTCTCGATTCCGTCTGGCGGGACACTTCTTACGTTACGCCGCGCTCGGTTGACGTTTATGTTCGTCGCATTCGCGAGAAGATTGAACCGGACCCTGAAAATCCCCGCTACCTTAAAACGGTTCGGGGCGCGGGCTATCGCTTCGAAACCCCTAAATGAGAGCTCTTAAGTGAGGAAGCGGATTTTTCTTAAGCTGCTGGCTGCCTTCGCGCTCGTCATCGTGGCCACCGTCGGCATGCTGGATCTGTTCGTCCATCGTAGCTGGGAGAATTCTCTTCGTCAGGAAATCGAACGCAATCTCCGCCAGAAAACTGTGATGCTTGCGCATCGCGTGAACACCGACCGCCAGACCCACAGCGTTCAGGACATCGTTTCTCAAGAAGGACAAGCTGCCGGAGCGCGCGCAACTCTCATTGACATGACCGGCCGAGTACTGGCCGACTCCGAGGCGACCGCTTCCTCCATGCCAAGCATGGCTTTGCAGCCAGAATTTGCAACAGCGCTCAAAGGAGAGATTGGCAGTGACGTACGCCAAAGGCAAACTTTTGGTAGTGCGTATTTATATATTGCAGCTCCCGTGGAAGGAGGCGCAGTTCGCCTCGCCTACTCTCTCTCGGATATCGAAACCACCGCGTCTCATGTTCAAAATGCTTTGCTTATGACTATGGCGCTGGCCTTCCTTGTAGCGGTCGTTATTGCTGGAATTGCCGCGCAATCGATGGCAAAACGATTACAACGCATCGTGAAATTTGCAGATCAGATTGCAACCGGCAATCTTGGGGCGCGAATTGCCGAGAACTCAGACGACGAAGTCGGACAAGTTGCTGCCGCTCTCGATAAAACCGCGCGCGGTCTGGAAGGAAACTTCGCCGCTCTGCAAACCAGCCAGCGGCAGCTGGAAACACTCCTCAACAGTATGCAGGATGCCGTCATTGCGATTGGACCGGATCAGCGCGTCCAATGGGCGAATCAAATGATGGACAAGCTAATTCGTCAGCATACGCGACTAAATGCGCCAATTATTGAAACAGTTCGTGATCCCGATTTTCTCCACGCCTTGCGCAGTGCCAGTGAGTCCAGAACAGTTTCTACAGCCCGCGCAACTTCAATTGTGCCCTCTCACACTTTTGACGTAACCGCGGCTCCGATGCCCGGCGGCGGAGCAGTGGCGGTGTTGCGCGATCTAACTGAAACCGAGCGAGTGGAAAAGACGCGCCGCGACTTTATCGCGAACGTGTCACACGAACTGCGCACCCCTCTTACGTCTATTCAGGGCTACACCGAAACCCTGCTTGATAGTGCGTCGGAAGACGATCATGTGCGGGACTTTCTCGAAATTATCCGTAAAAATGCCGCACGCATGTCTCGGCTTACGGAAGATTTGTTGACGCTAGCGCGAGTCGAATCCGGCGAGCAGCGGTTCGAAATCCGGACTGTCACGCCGGAAGAGCTTCTGCGGGAAGCGGTCGAGAGTTTCGAAGACCTTGCCCATGCGCAGGGAATTCTGTTGCGCATCGAAGAAGTAGCCGCCGGTCCGGTCAAGGCGGATAGCGAAGCCATTCACCAAGTCTTATCAAATCTTATCGACAATGCGCTAAAGTACGGCGCTTCCGGCGGCAAGATTTTGCTGGGTGCACGGCCCGCCGATCAGGCGATTGAATTTTATGTCCGCGACCTTGGCCCTGGGATACCTTCCGAGCATCTTCGGCGTCTGTTTGAGCGCTTCTATCGAGTGGACAAAGCTCGTTCCCGCGAATCCGGCGGCACTGGCTTGGGGCTGGCCATCGCCAAACATATTATGCTGGCGCATGGTGGAACTATCCGCGCCGAAAGCGAACTCAACCACGGATCCACATTTCTGTTCACGCTTCCGTTAGCCTAAACCCAAGGCAGCCTAATCCCCAATGTCCTAGGGGCCCCTGATTACTAACGTAAATTGACCCGGTTACTAACAGAAACCTAACCTTTGAAATGTACTGAGGATCTTAGCCCGCCAAAGAAATATCCCAGTATCCGGAGACGCCTATGCGGCTTTCGAAACGTTTCATCAACACTTTCTTGCTAATTGCGCTTGAGGGCGCTTTGCCTTGCTTAGCACAAACACCGAAAAAACTTATTAAAATCGGCTTCTCGATTGAGGCCCTCACGGGTGAGCGCTGGAAGACGGATTTGGATGAATTTCAAAAACGTGCGGAGCAACTTGGTGCCGAGGTCCTTACCCGCTCGGCAGATGGCGACGATGATTTGCAGTTCCAGCAAGTCAAAGATCTTCTCGACACTAACATTGATGTACTAGTACTATTGCCGCATGACACCGAGAAATCAAGCCGCATCGTGGATGTGGCACATGCAAAGCATGTCCCGGTTATAAGCTACGATCGTTTGGTGCACAATCCATCCGTCGATTTGTATATCGGCTTTGATCTCTATTCCGTTGGGATACTTCAAGCGCAATCTCTAGTACAGAACGCGCCGAAGGGAAATTACATCCTGTTGGGTGGATCTCCGCTGGACATCAACTCCAAAGTTGTTCGCTCGGGGCAGATGAAAGTGCTGCAGCCGTTCATTGATCGAGGAGATATCAAGGTTGTTGCCGATCTGTGGGTGCCGGAATGGAGCCCTACGCAGGCTTACATACTAGTTTCTCAGGAACTGCAGCGAACGAGTGCTCCCATAAGCGCCATTGTGGCGTCCAATGACGGAATAGCCGGGGGTGCGATCCAGGCGCTTGAGGACGAAAAACGCTCCGGAAAGGTTCTGGTTTCAGGTCAGGATGCGGATCTTGCAGCCGTAGTGCGCTTATTTGAGGGCACCCAATTGATGACTGTCTACAAACCTCTGCCGGAAGAAGCCCGCTCAGCGGCTACGGCCGCAGTGCAATTAGCCAGGCACGAGAAGATACAAAGTCTCCAATTGATACCGAATGGGGAGCTGAAGACTAAAGCAATCCTACTCACGCCAATCGCGGTAGATCGAAATAACGTGAGGTCTACGGTAATTAAGGATGGCTTTCAAAAACTAGAGGTGGTGAAACAATCGCTGCCCAAGGATAAACTCGCAGAACTCACGAACTAGATTCATCCACTTCCTAGCTCTTCGTAGCACCGAATGAGCTTTCTTCCAGCGAATTGATCTCCGGGTCCGATCACTGCGTTCTCGCCCGTTCCCGAAGCTGCATCCACGAAACCCTGTGGAAATTTACATTCTATTAACCCACTGCGTGGAAAACCGATTATTCTACGCGCAGAGGTGTCCCCTTGCGCGCCAGTGCATTGCGAGTGCGAGCCGGTCGCTTGTTGACATTAGGAAAGACCAGAGCAAAGCCAACAGGAAAGCCCACCGAAGCAATGCTCACGGAAGGGAAACCTATGAGTTCTGCCACCCTAAAGAGTCCCGAGCCGGAGCCCGTGCACGCTCACCTCGTCCGGCGAACCATTGAAGCTTGTCACGTTGCACAAGAAGCCGCTGCCACCGCCGCTGAGGGCGTAGCCACCGGATCATCTTCCCTGTTGAACACCATTCGCGAACGCGAAAAAGAACTCGACAAGCTCGACATGGAAATCGACGCGGGCGTAACCGTCGCCATCACGAAGGTCAGCGAAACCGAGGCGCGCGAGTTATTGGCCTGCATGAAATTCATGATTGGCCTTGAACGCATCGGCGATCTCTTGCTTAGTTTCGCCAGCAGCGCGCAGGCTGCCGGATGTCATCTCGATCCCGAAGACATTCGCGACCTCACGCACATGGCGACCGTGCTTGAAAAAATGCTTTCGGACGTGGGCGCGGCATTTTCCACTCGCGACGTAAAAAAGGCAATTGATGTTCTTCGCGCTGACGCCGAAATGGACCGCCTGCGTAATCTCATCTTCATGCGCCACATTGAAAATCCCGAACACTTGCAACGCCAGGCTAGCTTGCAAGTCATCTTCATGACCCAATCTCTGGAACGCGCCGGCGACCACGCCAAGAATCTCGCAGAGGAAGTTTGTCACTTTGTAAGCGGACACACCGTCCGTCACGTAATGATGACCTACGACAAGCCAATCGAACAGATGTTCCTCGACTGGCTCCGTCACCGCGACGACAAGCACTAAGAAATGTGGGCGGAAGCGAGTGGGAGTCGAACTCCTTTGCGTATTGCAAACACGGTAAATACCTTTAGAATCAATCGCTCGTTCCGCACGAAAACGCAGCTTCCGCAACTATCTAAACACGAATAACACAGAGACGGTGACGGATCCCCATCAAAACGTCCTGGATCATCTTCCGACATTCTCTTCAGTCCGGCACGGTTTTTGATACTTGGTCTAATGGCCGATTTATCGACAGCTTACATCCTGGCCGCTGAATGCCGATTCGATGCTGCGCCCTTGGCAGCGTTGCGATAGATTGAAATTCGAATACGGAGTCCGCGAATGGAGCCAGCAAAACACATTATCAAAAGATTCGTTGAGGAATTGTGGAATGCTCGCAGACTCGACGTTGCAGACCAGATCTTTTCTGAGGATTGCGTGACCCATCAGCTTCGCTCTGGCGTCTTAGCCGAACCTGCCCGTCGTGGGCCTCAGGCAATGAAGGAACACGTATCGGGTTGGCTAATGAGCTTTCCCGATTTGCGCTTCAATATCGAGCAGATGATCGCAGAGCCAGACCGCGTTGTGAGCCAGTTAGTGATGGAAGGCACGCATCAGGGGACGTGGATGGGAATTTCGCCGACGGGCAAAAGATTACATATCCGCATGATGACGATACACCGCATCGTAAACAGCAAGATTGCCGAGGCCTGGGTATTAGTGGAATCGCTCGGCCTCTTTCAACAGCTAGGCGTGCTCCCTAGTACGGCAGAATTGATCCGCAACTTCGCTCAGCATGCCGGTTCCGGGTCACAGTAACTTGACGCTACCAGGCCTTTGCGCTTATTGACCTTGTAGAGCGGGCCGTTAGATATTAGGTCATTACGTAGCGATCCCGAGATTGTGTGCCCGCATCTAAACAGCAAATTCTCGTATTTACTAAGGAGGAGCAATGATCGAACGGAACATTACTTTGCCGGAAATGATTCTTTGGACCGGGACGCGTATCGCACTTGGCGCGGGCATAGGCATGTTGATTTCAAGGGGACTTAGCAAGGACGCTATGAAGGCGGCCGGATTAGCGCTGACAGTCGTAGGAGGGTTTACGACGATTCCACTCGCGATCTCCATCATAGGTAAGAAAAATTTGACTCGGCCTGAAATCCGCTCAGTCGCTTAGCCTCGAATACTCAAGGGATTCACGGGAGACAGTTCGCAGCGACTCTCCTGAAACAGGCGACCGGCCCAACTGTTGCAAACAGCGATTACGCTCCCAACCGAGAATCGTGACCAGCGCGAAATCCGAGTACCTAGAACATCAGCCAAAAACATCCGGAGTGGAGCAGGGCGGGAATCCACAAGATAGATAAATAAAGCGTGAGAGCTTCTAACCATTTGCTGTTTATGTCTCCCTATACTAAGGTGACAGATAATTGGCGGAAGCGAGTGGGAGTCGAACCCACCGATGACGGGGTAACCCGCCATCCGCCGGTTTTGAAGACCGGGACAATCACCGGATCATATGCGCTTCCAGAGAAAAAATGAGAAGACTGGCCGGGTCGCAAGTTAAGACAACGGTTTACGGTGCATGTAACGTCCCCAACAAAGCGCCGGTAGAGGCGTCGACCATAAACACTGCGCTCTCACTTGGGTTGTGATAACCGTAGTAATTTACGCTTGCGCCGCCTACTGTTCCTGTGACCGAAAATACATTGCCCACTACAAAGCCTGTAAGCGTGTCGGTTTCGTTGTTAGTGCCAGTGAGCGTCAAGACTTCGGTAAAACTACCGGGTGATTCTGTCAAAACCGCAGTGGCATTGTCGCTTCCAAGCATCCCGGAATACGTGCCAGAAATCCCCCCGACCTGCTGACCGACAAAATTTCCGCTGTCCTGGCAAGTGCCACTCGTGAGCACGTACGTCCCCGACATCGTTTTGCCGGTGCCCGTCACGGTTCCTGTAAAGGTGTAAACAGTAGTATTTTCGGTCAGGACCATAGATACCGTGTCACTCGACGAGACCGTTCCAGTCAAGCTATTCGTCCCTACCGGTAGACAATTCCCTCCGAAGTACAAGCCGCCGCTGGGATGCTCCCCTATCAGCACAAGTTGATTAGCGCCGCTGGCGGAAAGTGTACCCGATCCCGCACTAGTGTCGCCGCTCTCCTGAAGATTGGACTCAATCAGCGTGGTATATCCCGGCCGCTGCACTGATTGCATCGTAACTTCCCATGCCCCAGCGATCTGCGGAGTCGTGGTTGTCGTCGTAGTCGTCGTAGTTGAACTACCGCCGCACCCTGCTGAAAACAAAAGTGCTAATCCCAATAAGAGCGCAACTAAAACACGTCCCATATCCCCCCAGCTTCCATTACGCAGAGAACGCCTCATCAAAAGCAATGGTCTTGAACTGATTAAGATTCAATCGATCAGGGCAGAGTTGCTGATTACAAAGCGATAACTGCGATTGTAAGCCAAGATGACGTGAAAACCGTGCTGCCCGTAAATTTTATCGGACGGTCCGCATTCCGGAACCTGAGTTATAATCACGATCCAAAGCAGGTCGGATCGTCTTCCCGAACGCTGGTGGACGTAACCTATTGAACGGTATTTCTCACGTCTGCCCTTGACGCTCCGGCGGATTTCAGGACCCGAAAAGCAGTGGGAATATGAGTACTGTGGGAAGTCCGAATGGCAGAAACCCCTGTTGACCGTCAATTAGTCACCCAATTGCTAAAAGAATGGGGCAGCGGAAACAAGGCGGCGCTTGATGAACTGATGCCGGTCGTCTACCAGCAACTTCGAAAGTTGGCATCAATCTCTTTGCGGTCTGAGCGTCCCGACCATACCCTGCGGGCTACGGCCTTGGTGAATGAGGCTTATATTCGCTTGGTGGACGCGGATGTAGCTTGGCAAGATCGCGTCCACTTTTTTGCGGTTTCTGCCCGCTTATTGCGCCGGATATTAGTTGACCATGCAAAAGGTAATAACCGGCAGAAACGTGGCGGAGGCGCGGAAAAGATTTCTCTGGATGAGGCCCTCTTGGTTTCACCGCAAGTGACGGGAAGGATCGTTGAGCTGGACGCCGCTTTGCAACGTCTGGCTGAGCTTGACCAACGAAAAAGCGAAATTATCGAACTGCTGTGCTTCGGCGGACTTACTTATGACGAGGCCGCAGCCGCTCTAAAAATTTCTCCAGCTACGATACATCGCGAGTTAAAAATGGCCAAAGCCTGGCTGCACCGCGAACTCACACAAGGCTCTGCTTAGGAACTCCGCACCGATGGTATTCACTTCGCGCTCTGATCGTTGGCTTCGTATCGAGCATCTCTTTTATGCGGCCCTCGAATTAAAAAATGACGGTCGAGCTGCGTTTCTTGATGAAGCTTGCGGCAACGATATCGAACTGCGTAAAGAGGTCGATTCCCTGCTTCGTTCTTCCGAGCAGACCATGGGATTTCTTCAGAATCCTGTCCTTGAAGGGGTACAGCAGATAACGGCAGAAAAAGATATCGCCGGGAAACGTATTGGCGCTTATCAAATTTTGCGGCCACTTGGGGAAGGTGGGATGGGAAAGGTTTACTTAGCATCCCGCGCCGATGATCTCTATCACAAAGAAGTGGCCATCAAGACTCTGCAAGGTGGGCACGGACAAAGCCGGGCGATGTTACTGCGCTTTCGTAGTGAGCGGCAGATTCTGGCGAATCTCGATCATCCGAACATCGCGCGTCTGCTGGATGGCGGCATCACAGAGGACGGCCTGCCTTATCTGGTAATGGAGTACGTGAATGGCCTTCGGGTTGACGACTATTGCAGGAGAAACCAGCTCGGAATCAAGCAACGATTACAGCTGTTCTGCATAGTGTGTGCCGCTGTGGAATACGCGCACAAGAATTTGGTCGTGCATCGCGACCTAAAGCCAGCGAATATTTTGGTGACGACAGAAGGCATTCCGAAACTGTTGGATTTCGGTATTGCAAAGCTTCTCGATTCAGAGTCCGGAGAGCCAACTCGAACACTTACGAGCGAACGCATGATGACGCCGGAGTATGCCAGTCCGGAGCAAGTGCGCGGCGACCAGGTGACCACTGCTACGGATGTCTATGCTTTGGGTGTCCTGCTCTATGAATTGCTAACCGGGAAACGCCCCTTTCAGCTGGACACCACGAGTCCTTTCGAGATGGCGCGAATCATCTGCGAGCAAAATCCTGAACCACCCAGTATGGCGAGTGCCTCCACGACGGAACTGGCCGTTCCCGACGCCGCCCACATATTGCGAGGCGATCTGGACAACATTGTGCTCATGGCGATGCGCAAGGAGCCAGCTCGCAGATACGTCTCTGTTGGCGCGCTCGCCGACGATGTAAAAGCATATCTCACTGGATATCCAGTGCATGCGCGCACTGACACCTGGAAGTATCGGTCTGGCAAATTTGTTCGCCGACACAAAGCCATGGTGTCAGCAGCTGCCATCGTTACTCTGGCATTGATTGGCTTCAGCATTGGGATGGGGCTGTTGGCTAAGCGTGCTACGAAAGAAAGACTCACCGCTCAACGGGAGTCGCAATTTCTAGAAGGTATTTTTCAAGCAGCTACGCCCGACCAGGCTCATGGTCAACAAATTACCGCACGAGAGCTGCTCGATCAGGGTGCGGCCCGCGTAGATCGCGAACTGGCCGCTGATCCTGAAGTGCACGGTGCCATGCTGGATAACATCGGCCGCGCTTATTTCGACTTGGGATTTTATGAACAGGCTGAGCCGCTGCTGGAACGCGCTTATGCATTGCAAAAGAAGACTCTGGGTGACGCGAACCTTGACACTGCGGTCACTCTTCATGATCTGGCGACCACAATGCGATATCAGAGCGAATACCAAAAAGCTGATCCCCTTTTTCGGCAAGCTCTTGCAATCCGTCAAAAGAAGTTGAAAAAGAATGATCCTGCTATTGCAGAAAGTCTCTCCGCGCTTGGCGAGTGTCTTTACCTCGAAGATCGTGATGCCGAAGCCGAGCCCGTGCTCCGGCGAGGACTCGGCGCTTGACCGCGAACTAAATGTCGATTCAGGCAGCAGAAACTACCTGGCGCTTTTGTTGGAGCGTAAGGGCTCTTACCCGGAGGCTCTGCAACTATTGCGAGAGGCGCTCGAGATTCAGCGGCGGGTTTCTGGCGAGAACAGCCCGGACTTTGCCACTGAGCTTCACAACTTAGCCAGTGCGTTGACTAACATGGGAGATCTGGTGGATGCGGAAGCGATGGAACGGCAGGATATTGACATCCGCCGCAAGATTGAGGGCGATAATCATCCCGACCTGTCCTATCCGCTGAATAATTTAGGGCTTCTTCTCTTGGACAAAGGAGACTGGGTGGCTGCCGAACCCGTGCTGCGTGAAAATCTGGAACTCGTGCACAAGTCTCTCGGAGAGAAAAACGTTCGATATGGAACGTCTCTTAATAATTGGGGACGCCTACTGCAGGCTAAGGGTGACTATGCCGAAGCCGAGAAAACTTACAAGCAAGCGATGACGGTGATCCAGCAAACCAGTGGACCTGAAGGCTGGTACGTGGCAAGAGTGTTAGCGAATCTCGGGCTATTGCAATTCGATCGCGGTGACTTCCCCGGCGCAGAGCGTTATGCGCGCCAAGCCCTTGCGATGTGTCAGAAATTGGGTGGAGATGAAAATCCGCAGACAGCGTCCGCACTTATTAATCTTGCTGAAGCTCGATCTTTTCAGGGAGATGCAGCAGGGGCAGAACCACTGCTCCGCCAAGCTCTACAGATCCGTAAAAAGACATTGCCGTCGGGGCATCCGAATGTCATAGCCGCTCAAGTTCGTTTGGGTGAAGTGCTTACGGCAGAGGGCAAGTCTACTGAAGCGGAGCCCATCCTGCGTGAAGCCCTCGGTGCTGCAAAATCGGCGACCTTTCCATTGCTATCCTGGCAAATTGCAGAAGTACAGAGTGCTCTCGGTACTTGCCTCATAGCACTGCATCGTTCGTCTGAAGCAGAGCCTTTGCTCAGAGCCAGTCAAACTGATCTTCAGAAAGACCCCCGTCCCGCTTTTCGCAAGCCGAGGCAGATTCCAAAGTCTTGAGTTTTAACCCTTACTAAGCAGGAATCTTTGCAAAAAGAAATGGCGAACAGGCATTGCCTATTCGCCATTCGTATAAAGACATTCCTACTGAATGGTCTTCAAAAGTGCGCCGGCCGTGCTGTAGACCTCAATCGAGTTCCCATCGTAGTTGGAGAAGTAGACGCGCCCACGCGTGCTATCGACCGCGATGCCGTACGGAACGAAAGATAATTGGGTAAACACTTTGTTTACTTGAGGTCCATAAACATTTACTGACTTATCAAGATTGCCGATGTAGAGGTTTCCGGAAGCATCATTGGCCAGTGAAAAACCAGTGTTGCCGTAGTAAGAGTAGCCAGTCGAGCCCCAATACAAAAACTCAAAAAGGGAAACAAGGGTGGTCTGGGGACCGCCCCAGGCAACCGTCCCTCCTCCGGCTGCGATGCCATAATAAACAGCGCCTGATTGGGAAATCTGCGTGAGCGGGTTCGAAGGGGGAGCAAAGGTGCTCGTAGGGTTATATATGATGAGGTTAACGTAGGTGTTATTTACCCAGAGGTCGCCTGCACCGTCAATTGCTAGAGCTACAGGACTCAAAATTCCGTACGTGATACTGGCGCTCGTGTTTTGTTTGCCGCCAGTGTACTCGGAGATGCTTCCGGTAGGCCCGCCATTACTCGTGCCATAGTTGGCGACCCACAGATTACCGAACCCATCAAATGCAACGCCAGTCGGATTGCTGATTCCTTGCGTAATCGTTTTTGAAGTTGTCTGCACATAGCTGGGGCTGTAAACGAGGACATTGTTTCCGCCCGAATTGGCGACATAAAGGTTGCCCTTCACGTCTAACGCGAGGCCACGGGGAGCGTTCACCGGTTGTGGTGGCTTGGTAGCGGCGAAGCTGGCTGATGCAGCGAGAAAAAGGCAGAGCACGCTGGATGCGATCGTGCGTGCGAGACTAGATTTCATGGTAATTCTCCTTGGGAGCGTTGTTGAATTTGGTGGTTCCAAATTTCCTGCTCACTTCTAAGAGCGACGTTTTGGAGGCGATTCCCTCACGCACCCGAAAAGAATTTTCCTTTTTTTCTGCGAACTGGAATTTGGGGAGGCAGGCGTTACTCATGTTTCCGGTTGTTAGTTCGCCACGCAACCAGTTTTTGGCAAACTATTCCAGCGATTTAGCTCTGGCGAGGAAGGTAATTGGGTGAGTGGCACTAAGACTTATTGCATTGGTGACGACCTCAACTGAAGCTCAGCGATAACGGTCGGGAGAAGTCGCAACCGCGGCATAAGTACCAGTTACCTTGGAAGGCCTCTCAAAAGCAGGAGTCGATGGTAGGACAGGATCGCGTTCTTTCACAATCGCGAACAACACCGACGTGTAGGCGACCGCAAAATACGGAAAAAACTGGTAGGCCTCAGGAGCAAAGAATGCCCCGATCACGAAACCAATCAGCGAGCTATGCAGGGCGCCTCCGAGCAGGACGGTTTGATCGTCCAGATCACGCATCTTCCGGAGAGCTCTGAGATTACCAAAGCCGCGTCCGAAGAACATGAAGAAGAGAATCAAGACCGGAATGCCGCCTTCAACTCCGATCTGCAGATAAGTATTGTGAACCTCTTTCCACTTCCCCGAGTAGGTAATGAAATTACGCACTCCAACCCCCAGAATCGGATAATGGACGATGCCCTCGACAGCTCTGTGCATCAGGTAGGATCGTTCCTCATAAGAGCCATAAGCACTCTGGTCAACATTGTCTTGTACATCTCCGGAGATGGCGGCAAACCGCTGCTTGAGCCTTCCCCCAACGGCAGCCAGCATTACGACCCCGAGCAACACTACGGTGACAATCAATTGAGGACGCTTTCCTTTGATACCGAAATGCCACAGGCAAACGCTTCCGGAAAGAACCAGCGTGATAAATCCTGCTCGAGACGCAGTCAGAAACACGGCCGCGATCATGAAGAGCATGAGCACCGCCCAGACGACCTTGCGAATGCCGCTCTTCGAAGTCAGCAAAAACATCAAAGAAAAAGGGAGACACAGAACGATTGCAAACGCGAGATCGTTGGGATTTCCGTATATGCCGCCTAAAACTCCATCAAGCCGCGGCACGGAGTGGCCTTTGATGACCGCTACGGCGCTGATAACCCCCACTGACGCTGCCTGAACAAACACCACGCGTTTAAGCCTGGCAACTGTAGTAACCAGCAAGAAAGTCAGCACCCAGGCGATGTACGCTTTGGAAAATTCTATAGTCGAGAAGAATGCTCCACCTCTCCACACCGGAGAAAGAAGAGCCGAAGGCACCAAGAGCGCCATAATCGCAAACAGGTAAATCGCTTCTCTCGGTAGGTCGCGAAGACCTCGCTTGGCCTTGCCCAGGCTGACAATAAACCCGAGCATCGCGGCAATGCCAGTAATTTTAGCGAGCGGGATATACCTCAACCCCGGGATCCAGTCTTCGGGGCGCAAACAATAAACCAGGTAGAAGGCGCTGAGCCACAAGAACGCGCCGCTCAAGACTTCTTTCTTGCGTGGCATTCCATATGCTAGAGCTTCGCTGCTGGAAGTCGCCGGTCTGGATGTTAGCGAGGTGCTACTCATATCGATCTCAAATTGCCGATGTTCTCTGCGCCGACTGATGGGTCGAACCGATAAAGGTACAGAGATTCTTAGATTGTAGTCTGAAAAAGACCGTTCTTTTACCCCGTTCTTAGGAACAGAAGTAATCTGCGGTTCGGAATATCGGCCCCCAAGTTATCGGGTGCCTAAAGATTAGGCCGATAGAGGCCCGGCAGTACCTTTCAGGGAAAGCTTGCACCGAATTACTGCTGTCAGGAATTCTCGGGTCAACCGGTTGTGAAATATGCGTGTCGCTCGAATGGGGATTGCTTCGAGCCGCTCGATTTGGAAAGGGCTTTCCTGGACCAAACGTTCAAATGCTTTAATTGTCATTTGGTTCAACCCGCCTTCGACTTCGCGAAACCTTCGCGCTCCGTCATTTCGTATATGAGAGCGCCAGCGGCACAATGCCTGCTCAGTAAAGATCAGATGCGCCCATGGAAAAACGGAAAAAAGATGCCCGCCAAGTGGGTGATACCACGGTGGGCCGAAAGAAACCAAAACACATCCGTTCGGTCGGAGCATCCCAGCCATTGTTTTCAATATAGCTGCGGGGTCAGCAAAGTGTTCGAAGGAATCGATGGAAATAATTACGTCGGCCGGTCCCGCAGGCTCATGCGAGAAAGTTACGTTGCGACAATCGACATTTTGCGCTTGTTCTCTGGCAACGGCTAGCCAACGTTCTTGAATATCGATCCCATAAACATGTTGAGCGCCATGTTGAGCAAGTTCAATCGTCTGGGTACCGGCGCCACAACCAAAGTCAATTACAGTGCGGTCTTGAATTTCATTCCAAACCTGGTTACCGAGCAGGACCTCAGTTTTGCTGCGGCTGGCGTATGAGCCTCCGCTCATACTTCCTGGCTGATTCGGGGAAATAGCGCGCAGTATTCTGTAGCCGAGATTTCCGCCAATTACTCCCATCTCAATCTCCGCCGAAAAGGTTGAAGGGCTTTCTCATTTATTTATCCAGTAACATCTCTTCGGGGGCAGACGGGTCCGATAGTTCCAACACAGATATGTTGGAGAAACGTCCAATGGGAGTGTTGACCTTCAGCCAAAGTTTAGCGCTGAGAAATGCCGGATACGCCGTTCTCATCCAGCGCTCTCGTAAGCCGGGTTGTCGTTGTTGCGGCGGCGTGACTAGCGGATATCCAATTTCTTCCAGACAAGATCCGCTGAGCGACTCCAGTTCGGCAACTTCCTGGCTCGACAACTTTTCCTTCCAGCGATTGACCGGCTTGGTTGTTTGCTGCGGGTCGTCCACGAACGAAGAGTTTGAATCGCGCAAGCGACCCAGAGCCGTGTTCTGGATTCGATCATAGTCAAGGTCCTGATCCAGAAACTCGCCTAACTTGGCAAGAGTTCGCCTCGGGTCTGAGACTAACTCCTCGTAGCGCACTTCAATATAGTCCTGAGGTATTTTGCGACCATGCCTCTGCCCTGTTCGCACCATCCATTCCCAATAAACGATCGTTTCTCGAAGGCCTCCTGGCCGTCGATCCCAAGGGAAAGGCCTGAATTCACCCATCTTTTTTAGAGACACAGCTATGTCGCGGCCATCACGAATGATATGAACAAATAGAGCTTCCGGAATGTCTCGCTTGATTCTATGCACATGCAAAACGTTATCGGCATCGTAAACCGCCCAGCGAGAAACATTCTGATTGCGCGCGATCTCGTCCATTACGATGCGCATGAAGTCGCCGCCATTCTTACATTCGGCCAAAACCTTTTGCGTGAGTTTTGCCGCATCAAGCCCCGAACGGCGAAATCCTTTGCTGAGGAGCCAGGTTTCGAGCATGCGCTTTCGATTGGCTGGATCATCCAATCTTCCAAACTTTGGAATGAGTACTTTATAGACGGGTAGAAAGCCTCGATAAACAGCGAAACCACCGGACGAGAGTAGCGTGTCATAGAGCAGGTTCGTCCCCGAACGGTGACATCCCATGACAAATACGGGGCGATTGCTACGTTTCACTGGTTGAAGGGTCTCCAAAGTTTACCCGGAACTCGCTCCCAGCCTGAGGTTTCGACGGCGGGATTCCGAGTATAGCATCGCCATATTTCAAGCGGCCTGCTCAGAGATCTAGAGGGATCTAGCCAGGCGAAGAATGGTTTCTATCAATCGAATACTATTCCATTCATACCGCAGCAGTGTCATAGCTCGGCGAGTCTGCTCTGCAATGAGTTCGCTATAACGAACATAAGCATTACTGACCCGCGCTTGCCGCTTTCTGTCCGATCATCACTGCATCCTGCATTTGCCGGAACAAATCTCCGACCGCCGCCGGAGAGTGCGACATCAGGATCGTATTGCTCTTGTCGTTCGCTCCTATTTCCTTCATGGTGTCAAGATATTGCGTGACCAGTACCAGCATCATCACATCTTTAGGCGTGGATCCCTCCACCGCTTTCGAGAAGGCTTCGACGGAATCCTTGAGTCCCTCAATAATGGCTTTCCGTTGATTAGCAATACCCTGACCTTGGAGAGCTTTACTCTGGGCTTCAGCTTCGGCCTGCTTCACCTTCAGAATCTTTTCGGCTTCGCCACGCGCACTCGCCGCGACCTGTTCGCGTTGCGCCGCATTGATCTCGTTCATTGCCGCTTTTACTTTTTCGTCCGGCTCAATATCAGTCACAAGGGCCTGGTCGATTGCATATCCGTAGGTTTTCATCACATCATCCAAACCTTCCTTGATGGCAACTGCAATGTCGGACTGCTGCAGGAAAGCATCGTCCAAAATCATCTTGGGTACGTGCCCAAGGATGACATTGAACACGTAGGACGAAATCTGCTGCTTGGGATTTGCCAGCTTATAGAAGGCCTCGTAAACGTGATCGGGAATAACGTGATATTGCACCGAGACCGGGATTTTCACGAAGACGTTGTCTTTAGTTTTGGTCTCCACATCAAGAGCAAGCTGCTGCACGCGTAAGTCGATGCGCCCAGCGATTTGATCGAGCCAAGGCAGTTTGAAGTTCATTCCAGCAGTCGCGACGCGCTGAAACTTGCCCATACGCTGAATGACAGCGGCTTCGGCAGTTTGCACCTGAAAGAACCCGCTCAAGATTGTGCCCACCACAAACAAGAGCACAATTCCGTATAAGAAAAGTATTGCTCCCTGTCCCAAATCCATGCGTGTCTCCTTAAAAGTGCTCCACTGGCCAGCAATTCACGATTAGTGGGAGCAGGCACACCAGTCGAGGGCATCATAGCCTCTCGATTGTCTTGGGACAATTGATTTCAGAGTTGATGGGTTACTCTTGTTTGACCGAGCGCGCGAGCTTGGTTTCGAGCCGCGCTTTTATGTCGGACCACTCCGTATCGAGAATGCTGAAGTAAACCGAATCCCTGATGCGCCCTGTCCAAGTGACCATGTGCTTGCGGAAAATCCCCTCTTCTTTGGCGCCTATCCGTAAAATCGCATTGCGCGATTTCTGGTTGAGCGAGTCGGTTTTTAGCTCCACCCGATTACATTTCCATTGTTCGAAGGCATGTCGCAGCATCAAGTATTTTGCTTCTGTATTGATTGCGGTTCGTTGCCAAGGGGGAGAGATCCAGGTGGAGCCAATCTCAACCCGCCGATTGGCACGATCTATATTCATGAAGCGCGTGCTGCCAATCGCGAGCCCAGAAGCTTTTTCGAGTGTTGCAAAGGCGAGTGATTCTCCACGTTGCTGCTCCGCGAAAGTCCTGTCGATCAATGAATGAAAATCTTCGCGGGTCCGCATGGAATATGGGATCCACTGAAAGATTTCTTCCAAATGATCCTTCGCAACGTCCCACAGCAAAGGTTCGTGAGCGCGCGACAGCGGCTCAAGACGCACCACCGATCCTTCCAACATGGCAGGTTCAAATTTGGGTAGGTCGACAGTAGCTATTTCCAAATTTCCTCGTTAACGCGAAATTACAAATTGCGGCCCTCCCTGGAACATGGGCGGGACAATACGTTCCAAGATAACAGGTTCGTTTAATGAGAACGGTTTCCTTAGGGCTGCCGCAAGACTGAGTTTCCGAGTGCAGCCCGCGTTTGACGCTGAGTAGAGCGGTTGTTATGATGAATTCGCGGGGTGGAGCAGTCTGGTAGCTCGTTGGGCTCATAACCCAAAGGTCGAAGGTTCAAATCCTTCCCCCGCAACCAAAAACTTCTTTCCCTCCAGCGACCTCTGGAAGCCTGCTACCATCCTTGACAATCCTCTGTCTAGTATTGGAATCGAGAAGCTTTCGCGTCCTCCTCAATATGCAGAACCAAATTCCGACAAAGCGATCCTGTTTGCGTGACGGGATTAATAATAGGAAAGTCGGGCCTTGCTTCGTTGGCTTCCCGTTTGCCGGGCTCAGACGCTATGTGCGCAGGATGGGTTCAGGTGAACCCATACGACGTTATAATGTCGTCATGTCAGCGGCGCACGACTCTCTTCTCTATGCACGCGTCGAAACAGTCCTCGCTGGCGAGATTATCGCTGGAGACCTGAAGGTCGGCGACCAACTGCCGACCGAAGACAGCCTCATTGCGCGATTCGGGGTCAGTCGCATCACCGTCCGTCGGGCTGTTCAGAATCTTGTGAGCCGCGGTCTTGTCGAGATTCGTCGCGGCAAGGGCACATTCGTCGCTGCGCCAAAGATCATGCAGGACCTTAAAGAGCTGAGCGGATTTGTAGAAGATATGCACGTACTTGGCCGCAAGCCAACGGCCCGCGTAATCGGTAAGGAAATTGTCACCGCCAACGCGACCGTGGCGCGCCAGCTTGCGCTGACAAGGGGCGAGCGCGTCGTCAGAATTCGTCGCGTGCGCCTGGCAGACGGCGTTCCCCTCTCCTTCGACGAGACCTACCTACCCTTGGAGATCGGCAAGAAGATCATCACCAACAATCTGATGGTCGAACCCATTTTTTCGCTCCTTGAACGCAAGTACGATGTTCCGCTGATCGAGGCTGAGTACAAATTGGACGCAGTGCCCGCTGAGGACGAGGTTGCCAAGGCGCTAAAAGTGAAACCACGGAGCCCGATTTTTCGCATTGAACGAACTTCCTACTCGACAGGCAGCCGTCCTGTCGATTACGAAACACTCTACTACCGGGGAGATCTCGTCCGATTCGTCACACGCCTTGTCCGAAAGACTTCTCGCTGAAAATCTGCCGATGCCCTGCGCGGCGTATGAACGCGGCTATCATTTCTTCCTGAAATAGTGGTCGATCGCCATCGGCCCAGAACCACCGAAGACGAGCGCCGCAAGGCACGCAATATAGAGCAGATCAAGCTCGTAGCCCGGCGGTCCGAACTGGGCCCGGCCGGATGTCACACTCAGCAGCTTGATCGAGCTGAACCCGTAGGGGAGATGGACAGTTAGCATCGCGGTGAAGAGAACCGCAGCCATCGGCAAACTTACAAGTGGGACGAAAGCTCCGAGCAGGACGGCGAGACCGCCGATGAGTTCGGTGAGAATGGTGAGCCATGCCATGAGATGAGGCGCGGGCACGCCCATCGTATGCAGGATGGCGGCGAAGGCTTCAGGCCCCCTGGACAGTTTTGCGAAGCCGTGCTCCATGAAGCCATAGCCAACAATCAGCCGTAGCGGAATAGCCGCCCAAACCGCGACCGAAGGTCTTGCCAAAAACGCAAGGCCTCTTCTTAAGAATGCAAAACGGCTGCTGCCTTCCTGTTCCAATGATTGAGTAAGCTGGTTCATATTCAATAAGCCTCTCTGTTTTTTGATCGTTGTCGAACGCGCGAAGCGTCAAGATGAACTTCGAACGCCTTCGTTTTCCAATCATTATGATGTTATAATGTCTCAAAGGTTACAGAATTGTGAAGATTCTTTTGCCCACATCTCGCGATCGGGACCTGGGATACCGCGGGATGAAAGATATGCCGCAGCAACCTTCCTTTAAGGCAGCGCTACGTTTCTGGTGCAAGCTGGGATGGATCAGCTTCGGCGGTACAGCCGCTCACATCGCCATTATGCATGACGAATTGGTCGAGAAGAAGCGGTGGATCAGCAACCGAAGCTTCCTCCATGCGCTGAGCCATTGCATGATCCTTCCCGGACCTGAAGCACAGCAGCTTGCGATCTATATCGGGTGGAAGCTGCACGGCAAGCGGGGCGGCATAGTTGCCGGAACACTTTTTGTGCTGCCTTCCATGTTTATTCTGCTGGCACTCAGTGTGGTCTATGTCAGATTCGGCAGCCTGCCTTGGATTGCCGCTATGTTTAATGGCTTAAAACCCATTGTCATCGCTCTGGTGATCGTCGCTCTGCAGAGAGTTGCCAGAAGGGCGCGTGCGCGGACCGATTCAAGGTGCCGTTGCAGTGGCGACGTTTGCAGCGATGTATTTCTTTGAAATCTCGCTGCTCGTAATGATGCTCAGTGCCATTGCTCTGGGAATCGCCCTGACGGCGGTGCGGCCTGGCGTACTCCACCGCCCGGGCAAAGCAAGCGCCGAAGAGGACGAAGAGAGCTATTACATCCGCCATGGTTCGGCCGCGACAAAACCTATCCCTCTTTTATGGCCTATGACGAAGCTGGCTGCGGTTGTCCTGCTTCTCTGGCTGCTGCCGTTGCCGCTCTTCTACTTCTTTGCTGGGGACTTCCATTTTTGGCGGGGCCTCGCGCTGTTCTTCACCAAGACCGCCTTCGTGACCATTGGCGGCTCATATACGGTAATTCCCTATGTAGCTAAGGTTGCTGTGTTGAAACTTCATTGGCTGACCAGGCTCCAAATGATGGACGGCTTCGCACTCGCCGAGACAACTCCAGGCCCTCTGATCATAGTGGTAGCCTTTGTCGGGTTCCTGGCCGGGTACAACCACTTCCACGGCTCATTGTGGATGGGAACCTTGGGTCTGCTGGCGACGACCTTCTATACATTTCTGCCGTGTTTTTTCTTCGTATTTGCGGGTGCGCCGCTGGTAGAGAGAACCCAAGACAACCCTATGATCGGAGGCGTCCTGGAACTGATCGCCGCTGTCGTGGTCGGCGCCATCTTAGATCTAACGCTATTTCTAGGGAAAGCGGTGATCTTCCCATCAGGAGTTGCAGATCTCAAGCAACTGAATGTGATCTCGTTGAGCGGGGTGATATTGTCGCTCCTCCTACTCCATAGATTCAAACTGAAGGTGATTCCCCTGATCCTGCTGGGCCTTGGGTTCGGTTTTATTCGGTATTTCCTAGGCGTTTGACGGCCATTCGACGAATTCCCAGATGGTCAGCTATTCGGAAACTACCGCTGGCATCCGCTTGGTCTGTGGTGCGCATGCACCGCGATGAATCAACTCGCTCCGAACAGTATCGAGAGCAATTGTCTATTCGGGACGTATCGGGTCCACGCAACCAAAAACTTCTTTTCCTTCGGCGACCTCTGTGAAGCCTGCAGTATCAAAAATTGATGAATTCAGAAGTCCGGAAGTATAGGCATCCCGAACACTGTCCATGCGGCATTCCACACTACTCACAAGAAGCGTGAGAGAACGATTTCCTCATCAAAACGTAGGTCCAATTATCGCCGAGCCTAACCAACTTCCCGCTTCAACGTTCCGGACTTCCCCATCTGCTCGGATGTCGAACACCCAAAAGATCCACAGTCCGACGTGTTCCGCTCCAACTCACTTCGGAATGCGGAGTGCATATCAATCTGCGTAGACCGTAGCTTCTGTTCGCTCAGGAATTACGTTGTCGGTGCCTTCGTCGAAAGCTGCACGCGAATGCGTCTTCGCGACCAACACGTAAATCGATGGCACTACGAACAGCGTAAAAAGCGTGCCAATAATCATGCCGCTGACTAGCATAATACCGATGCTGTTGCGCGCTCCTGCACCAGGACCTTTCGCCAGCACCAGTGGAAAGTGTCCGGCGACCGTGGCTGCCGTCGTCATCAGGATCGGCCGCAATCGCGTCGAAGCAGCTTCGATGACTGCAGCGATTTTGCTTTTTCCAGTTTCCTGGAGGTGGTTGGCGAACTCCACTATCAGAATTCCGTTCTTCGACACCAAGCCGACCAGAGTAATTAATCCTACCTGACTGTAGATGTTAAGCGTCGTCAGCCCGAGGAAAGAGAACATCAGCGCTCCAGAAAGAGCCAGCGGCACTGAACCCACAAGAATAATAAATGGATCGCGGAAACTCTCGAATTGCGCCGCCAGAACCAGATAGATCAGGGCCGCCGACAGCAGGAAGACGCCAAGAAATTTGCTGCCTTCGACGCGCAGCTGGCGCGACTCGCCGGCGTAGTCTACGGTGAAGCCTTGCGGCAGAATCTGTTTGGCTTGATCCTCCAGGAACTTTAGCGCTTTATCCAGCGGCACATTCGGCGGAATCACTCCCTGAATAGTGACTGCATTGAGCTGCTGGAATTTGTTCAACTGTCGCGGTTCGGTCGTGGTTTTGAGCGTCGCAAAGGTGGACAGCGGAACGAGTTTATTGTCAGATCCCGTGACGTAGATTTGCGAGAGCTGATCAGGAGTTAAACGTTCCGTGCGCTTAATCTGCGGAATGACCTTATAACTTCGCCCCTGAATGCTGAAGCGGTTGACATAATCTGCGCCAAGCATGGTGGCAAGATCCTGCCCCGCCTGGCTCAGGTCAACTCCTTGCGAGCGAAGTTTGTCTCGATCAAACACCACTTCTGCCTGCGGCTGGTCGAACTTCAGATCAGTATCGGCGTAAATGAACAGGCCGCTGGCGAATGCCTTCTGCACGAGCTGGTTCGCAAATGCACTGAGTTGCCTCGGCTCAGCCGCCGAGACAATTACGAATTCGACTGGAAAATTTCCGCCGCCGGGCAACGGAGGCGGAGTCAACGGAATCACGCGAATGCCTGCAATTTTGGACAGCGGTCCCACCGACTCGACTAGAAGTTGTTGAGCAGTTTTGGTCCGCTCGCTCCAGGGCTTGGTCACCATGCCTCCGAAACCGCCACTCGGAGAAGTGATTTGAAAAATACTGTCGCTTTCAGGAAACGAGTGATACACGTCATAGACCTGCGACGTGAACAAATTCGTCTGATCAATGGTGGAATTCGCAGACGACTGAATAACTCCGAAAACTACTCCCTGATCTTCTGCTGGCGCCAATTCGCGCTGCGAAAACATGTAGAAAGGAACGATTAGCAAGACGACGATCGCCCAGAGAACAAGAACCACCGGCCGGTACTGCAGCGTCCCGGAGAGTGTGCGTGAATAGATTTTCCGCACGCTCTCAAAGCGACGATTCACCCAGCCTGAAAAACCTTTCTCGGTGGCTCCTGCGCGCAGCAGCTTAGCACCCATCATCGGGGACAACGTCAGGGCCACTACGCCCGATACAATGACGGCTCCCGCAAGAGTAAAAGCAAATTCCCGGAACAGCGCGCCAGTCAGACCACCCTGAATGCCGACAGGCGCGTACACGGCAGCCAGCGTGATGGTCATGGCGATGATCGGACCCACCAATTCGCGGGCAGCATCAATCGCCGCGCGGAACGGAGGCTTGCCCAGGTGAAGATGCCGTTCCACGTTTTCCACCATCACGATCGCATCATCCACTACCAGACCGACGGAGAGCACGATCGCCAGCAAAGTCAGAAGATTGATGGTGAAACCGGCCACCTGCATCAGGAAAACAGCGCCAATCAGCGAAATCGGAATCGCCACTACCGGAATGAGCACGGAGCGGAAGGAGCCCAGGAACAAGAAGATGACAATGATGACGATCATTAGCGTTTCGGTAAGAGTGTGCAGCACTTCATTGATGGCGTCCTGGATGTACGCTGTCGAATCATAGGGAATGCCAATCTTCATTCCTGGAGGCAACTGTGCTTGAATCGCCGGCAGCGCCTCGCGCACGTTCCGTATCACCTCCAGCGAGTTGGCAGTGGGAAGCACCCAGATTCCCATGAACGTCGCGGTCTCACCATTGAAGCGAACGTCCTGATCGTAGTTCTCCGCCCCCAGCACAACGTCGGCAATTTCGCCTAAGCGGACGACCACTCCCTTATCTTGCTTAACCACCAATTGACGAAAGTCTTCCGCCGTGCGCAGATCGGTGTTCGCAATCAGGTTAACCGACACCATGGATCCCTTGGTCTGTCCGAGAGCCGAAAGGTAATTGTTCTTGGATAGCGCGTCGCGTACTGAGGAAGCGAGATGCCGAGCGCCGCCATCTTGTCCGGCTTCAGCCAGATGCGCATGGCAAAAGTACGGTCGCCGAGAATGTCGGCACGCTGCACTCCGCTGACGGCGCTCAGCTTGGGCTGCACGACACGGGTCAGATAATCGGTGATCTGGTTCTGATCAAGACTGGCGGACGAAAATCCAATGTACATCGCGGCAAACTGATTGTCTGCGGTTTGCAGATCGATGACCGGGACCTGCGATTCCGGAGGCAAATCATTGCGTACCTGCGCTAACTTCGCCTGGATCTGAGTGAGCGCCGCATTGGTGTCATAGTTGAGCTTCAGGTGCACGGTAATCGTGCTGAGACTCTGAGCGCTGGACGATTCCATGTAGTCGATGCCGTCAGCGCTCGCAATAACCCGCTCGAGCGGAGTCGTTATAAAACCGCGAACCAGGTCCGCATTGGCGCCTACGTAAACAGTCGTGATCTGAACCACAGCGATGTCGCTGCGGGGATACTGACGAACACTCAGCGAACGAATAGATTGTAGGCCGGCGATCAAGATCACCAAACTTACGACGATCGCGAGGACCGGCCGTTTGATAAAGAGATCAGTAAATTTCATCTAACTGTCCTCAGGCTTGGGGGTCGGACTGTTCTCCGGCTGAACCTTGTTGTTGACCTGGACGGCTGCGCCGTTACGCAGCTTGAATACGCCCGAACTTACAACCTCATCGCCGGGATTGACTCCCGAAACTACTGCAACCTGATCACCGCGCGAACCCTCAAGTTTTACAAACTGCTGCCGAACTCCGCGATAGGTTTTCCCGCTCGGGTCCTTCATATCGGAAACGACATAAACCGAGTTGCCGTACGGCGCGTAGTTGATTGCGGTCGTCGGAAGCGCGATAACCGGTCGATCTGCACCCGTTACAGCGGCCACCTGCACAAACATCCCGGGACGCAGTCTGCCCCGAGGATTAGCCAGTGTCGCCTGCACCTGAATATTCCGGGTCGCTTCGCTCTCGACAGCATCAATCGCTGTTACTCGCCCCGAAAATTCCATGTTTGCCGCGTCGTTACTTGTGACACGCAGCGTGCTGCCTACGCGTATCTTCGCTGCGGCGTCCTGCGGAACGCCAAAGTTCACGTAGATAGGATCCAAAGATTGCAGCGGAACTATCGCCTCACCGGCTGAAAGATACTGTCCTAAGTTGACCTGCCGGATGCCCAGAATCCCCGTGAACGGCGCCCGGATAGTTTTCCGCGCAATCGTCGCGCGGATCTCTCCAACCTGCGCTTCCGTCGACTTTTGCTGAGCGGTGACATTGTCAAACTCCAACCGTGCGATAACGCCCTGCTTTACCAGCTCCTGGGTACGATTGAAATTGACAATGGCTAAATCGCGCTGGGCTTCGGCAGCGGCCAGTTGGGCCCGCTCCTGGCGGGTATCAAGCTCGACCAACACGTCTCCGGCTTTGACGGAGTTGCCCGATTCGAAGGCAATCCGGTCGACCGTACCCGGAAGGTCCGCGCTCACCGTCACACCCTGCACGGCTTGCATCGTGCCGATTACATTCAGTGTTGTCGGCCACTTCTCCTGCCGGGCGACGACAGTCGTCACCGCCTCCGGAGGCGGTTGGAATGCCGAAGCATGAACCGCCGTTTGTATCTGGCGATATTTAGTGAAGCCTAGGCCCGCGACCACTATTGCAACCAGGGCCAACATCAAAATCATCCGTTTCGCCATGAGTCCTCACATTCCCAACATCATCTTGCCATTTTCAATCAAAGGAAAAGGTGGACGCAACTACAAGCGGCACCCGAGAAGAAAGCGTTGCATTATCAAACTATGCGCCAGACAGCAGCAGCACTGGTTAACGAACGGGAGGCGCCTAACTAATTCCTACAGTCGCCACATCCAGTTTTGTTAGACGAAAGCTCACGAAAAAGTTAGCTACTGCACCCGCCGCCATCCACCCATTTTGGAGTTAGTATTCAGATTTGCCGAGCTGGTACAAGGATTCAAAACAATTTGCAGAAACTGACAATGGACGAAATCGCCATGGCGGGCAAGACTCCGGGATGGAAGCTATTGCGATATCGGTAGATAAGGAGAGAAAAACTCTTAGTCGGACATCGGTTGTAGCGGGCCGAAGACCTGCGTGATACCGGAACGCTTGCGCAACTCCGAAAGCAGCGCTGAAGCGGCATTGAGATATGTTTTGCTGGGATCCGAGGGATCGGACCATACGGCGTCGTAGATCACTTCCGCAGCCTCTTTAAGCTCCATGTGCAGCACGGCTTCGAGCACGTCTACGCGTTCTTGCAGGTGGTCGTAGCAACCCTGGCATAGAGTCGCGGGCTGAGGAGCGCCTTTGTGATTCTCTTCCTTACTGCAGTTCACAATCGCAGCTTCAGATTCCAGCTTCGCGGCAGCAACGTTCAATTGGAAATCGCGAAGGAAGCGTTCACGTTCTTGCTCGAGTACTTCGGGATCGGGAAGCTGCTCGGTCGATGCCGAGTTGGCCGAAACGATTAAGGCCAACGGCGCGACTCGTTCCGCAGATTTGCATACCGGACAGGTCGCGAGGTCGGCCGTGTAATAAGTCTTGCACTTTGAGCAAGGTAGCCCGTAGCCTGCGCGCTTGGGAACAAGATCAGGGACCGAAGCAGTCGACTCAACGGTGCGCTGCAGACTTTGCGTAGTAGCTTTTGCCTGGATGTTTGCCGCGACGACAGCTGACGGATTGGAAACGATTGGAGCGGTTTGAGGGGAGCTCATTCATTTACTCCTAACTTCACGCTAGCGAATCCGTGTTGCTCGGTCCGTGAAAGTTATTCTAGTTAGAATCGGCCCGGCTGCCGACACACGACAGTACATCTCGAAAGCGGCATTGGTACATGGGCTAGCCGCACAATGGTAAGGCTGCCGCAGTTTTTCAATCCTTCAAGCTGTTCCGCTGAAAACGAAAGCCTGCTTACTGGGCGTTGTTGGATTGCATCAATTTCAGCAGCTCGTCTTTACGTGCCCGGTATAGAGGCTGCCCCGGCTTCATGCTAGTAGCCTTTTCGAGTTCCGCAAGCGCATCATTGTCTCGGCCCAGGCTCATCAGACATGCCGCGAGGTAATAATGATTGTCGGCGGACGGCTCTAACCGCAAGGCCTCCTGGAATTCTTTTGCGGCTGCTTCCAGATTCTGTGTTTCGAACAAGGCAGTTCCAAGAAGGTGGTGGGGCAAAGCAGAATCTGGATCCAGCCCAACGGCAATCTGCAGTTCACGCAGCGCTTCCTGCGGATGATTTGTTAACAGCAGCGTTTGACCAAGAACTCGATGCTGTGCCGGGTCGGTTGGATTGTGAAGGATCGCAAGCTTTAATTCGCTGATGGCTGACGTGTAATCTCGTTTAACAAGGAGTGCTTTGGCGAGAGTTTCGTGCCCGTCTTTCCATTCCGGATTCAGGCGGAAGAGTTCGCGAAACTTGGCAATCGCTTTATCGTCATCGCCGCGATCGTAAAACGAATTAGCCAAATTGTTTTTGACGCTTAGCTGTTGAGGCGCCAGCCGTTCGGCTTCGTTATACTCGACGATTGCTTCGCTGAATTTTCCCTGATCATGAAACACGATTCCTAAATTATTGTGAGCTTCCCAGAATTGCGGATTGAGAGAAATCGCCTTTCGATACGCCGCAACCGCTGCGTCCGGTTTGCCCTGATCATGAAGCGTGATACCCATGTCGTAATAGACCGCTGCATTGGCAGGCAAACGGTCGAGAGATTTTTGAAATGCGTTTAGCGCAGCCTGGTATTTTTGGTTGGAATAAAGACCAAGGCCTAAGAAACGGTATGCCTCCGCATTTCTGGGATCGAGGCTAAGCGCGGTGCGAGCCTCGGCGATTGTATTGTCTCCATCGTCGGAGTGATAGAACACTTCCGCGAGCCGATTATGAATTTCGGGCAGGGTGGGATCAGCTTCTTTCGAATCGGTGTATTCGTCAAAGGCTTCGTCCCAATCGCCTTGTTGCTGGCGAACATAGCCGAGTGCAAGGTGAAGAGCCGCACGGTGCGGGTCGGCGGAAACCAGACCTCGCAACAGTCCTTCGGCTGCTTCGTAAGCTTTATGCTGGGCTAGATCTGCGGCTTTCAGTAGCTTCGGCGGGCAGGCTTTACTTGCGAATATTCTCGATCGCTCTCGCTTCAGTTGTTGAATACGCGAGCTTGATACTCCAGCAATCGTCCAAGCTGTGAGCTCCGTGCAGTCGATCGAAGATGTATCGAGATGATCGGCTAATGCGCGTAGTACGGAGCAGTTAACAAAAATAAAAAGAATAATAGGGAAGATCAGGCCCTTACAGCGCACGAGAAACTCCTAAAGCTGACGGAGGTCGCGGCAGCTTGATTCCCGCACCATAATTCGAGAATGGTAACAAGGGCCAGATAACTGAAGTAATCGCACTCACTTATATCGACTTATGCCGCCATGAGCGCCCTGGCATTCGCGCGATTGACGAGAGCAGACCGCTTCAGTAGTGTTAGAGACACTGTTATCTCCCGGAGGAGCTTTATGTTTGAAGGCCTTTTTCAACCGATGCATCTGCTGGTGGTTTTCGCTATTGCCCTGCTTGTGTTCGGGCCGAAGAAGTTGCCGGAATTGGGCAAAGGGATCGGAGACGGGATTCGCGGCTTTAAAGATGCCGTGAAAAATGGCGGATCAGAACAGCCGAAACCTACTTCGTCATCGTCCAATGCTGGCTCTGAGATCAAGAGCTAAGATCAGGACGTCAAGTTATCGTTGTAGCGAATTTCTTTTCATAACCGGCATTTTCGTCGCTTCGGGTTTTCACCTCAATTCAGATCGTTGATGCACAAAATACTGGAGGAAGTGCTGTGTTCAAAGTTCGATTGTTAGCCTTTATATCTGTGTTGACGTTCAGCTCTGTTTTGTTGGCAGATCAGATTACGCTGAAGAATGGCGACCGGCTCACAGGTACCATCGTGAAATCGGACGACAAGACTTTGGTGATCAAAACTGAATTCGCTGGTGACGTTACCGTGCAATGGCCCGCGGTGCAGGAGATCAAGTCGAGTGAACCGCTCCACGTGGATTTGAAAAATGGACAGACTGCGGTGGGAGCGGTGAGTACTTCCGATGACAAGATCACGGTCGCGACTGACAAAGGCGCCGTAACGGCTCCGAAGGAAACCGTTATAGATATGCGGAGCGCCGGCGAACAATCTGCATACGAAAGATCGCAACATCCCAGATTCACTCAAGGGTGGGAGGGAGGTGCGAATGTCGGATTCGCGCTTACGGCCGGCAATAGCGAAACCAAAAATTTCGCGCTCGCCTTTACTGGAGATCGTAAGGCGCTGAATGATCACATCGGACTGTTTGCCAATAGCGTATTTGCGACCAATAATTCTCCCGGAGTAACCTCGGGCGTAACAGCAAATTCGATTCAGAGCGGCGCGCGCTACGACCGGAATCTCAATGCGCGGGTTTTTGGATATGTGAACGGAGAATTTGATACCGACGCGTTACAAGGCTTGAATCTGCGATCGCTGTTTGGAGCTGGGTTCGGTTTGCACGCAATCAAGAGTGATCGTACGGTTCTAGATTTTCTTGGGGGCATGAACTACACCCGTGAGAGTTACGCAGCAGTGGCGCCTAGTCCCGCATTCACGCGCAACTTTGCGGCGATCACGTTGGGACAAGAGCTTTCTCAGAAGCTTGGGAAATCAACGGAACTGACCCAGAAGCTCTATTTTTATCCGGGCCTGAACGATGGCGACTCTGGCGAGTACCGGGCGGCTTTCAATCTCGGAACGGTGACGAAAATCAACAAACGGTTTGGATGGCAGAATGCGTTTGGCGATATTTACGTGTCTAATCCACCGCTAGGGAAAAAGCGCAATGACCTTACGCTAACCACCGGCTTGAACTTTTCGTTCACACACTAAGAGTTGTTAATGACGGAAGTCGAGCCCGAAGGACGGTTTGTCGCGGGTTCCCGTGATCTTGATGGGTAATTCCGTAACGCCTTTTTTGCGAAAGAACGAGTCGAACGGCTTCAGCATTAATGATTTGAAGCCAGTCATGGTTTGAGAGAGTTTCGCGTTCAGGCGTAAATGCCCATGGAAATCGAGCGCTTCGTCGTCGAGCGCATAGCCGCCGTGAAGCTGTACGCTTGCCCCTTCAACTGCAAATGTGAGTTGCCGGAAAGCGATATCGGCGTTTTGCAATCCGAAGAACCCGTTCAACTGGGAGACATCGCTGCCTGCTTCCATATCATTCGGTTTGCCTTCTCCTTTACGACTTAGGGTCTGAATTTTCTGGCTCAACTTCGGATCTGTGAACTGAGCACTTTCTACTCCGAATTTTCCGCTTAGCCTGAGTCGCTTGATTATGTCTTCGTCTCCCGGGGGCAAATCGAACTTAGTATGCAGCTTCATGTTGCCGGTCATTAGCGGCCTGTCTGATTTCACCGCCAACCGGAGCATGTCCTGAATCTTTCCCTGGCTGACGGTGACATCCAGTTTGATCGTCCTACCTTTGATCCCGGCCTTCCTAGTAACTTCGCCATTCGCAGTAATAAATGAGTTAAGCAATCGCGCACGTACAGGATGAAGAAGCGTATTTCCATTCAGGCCATCCACAGTGGCACTGAAATCCGTATGCAGAGGGACAGGGTGGCCGCCGATTCTGAGGCTGAAATCGGGAGTATCCGTCTCGCCCTCCACCTCGATGCGATTAAGGACTCCCTGAAATTTTCCTTTAGAAGACAGCGTTCCGCTGATTCCTTTGAATACTCCGAGGTTGGCGTTGACGAAAGTGTAGTCGGCCGCTAGATGAGTTTCGCCGGGATCGTCTGAATTCCAAGGTCCAAAATCTCCGGCTGTTTCAATTTCACCGGGAGGCGTGGCATTGGTTAATTGCGCGTTGAAAGATGCCGGGCGATGCAGGCCGACGTAGTGCATCACTACGCGATGAATTTCGAAAACGTGCGGCGGCTTGGCGGCGCTTTTGGGGAGAATTTCCAGTCGCGCATCATCCACGATGAGTTCGTGAATCAAGATCGGTATGTCCTTTATCCGGTTCCAATATCCGTGTTGCGCGTTATCGCGCGAATTAGGGTCTTTCGGCGGAATCTGAATCACTAGTCCATGAAGTTCGACTTGGTCAATCTTCCAGGGCTTTTCGAATAGACTCAGCAGACTTGCCTGGCCAGTAAATTCGCGAACCTGGATAAGTGGAGGCACGTCAGAACGATTGCCATAACGCACACTTAAATTGGAACCATGTGCTCGGACCTTGGGATAAATGGAAACTTCCAAATCTCCGAGCTGAACGTCTCCCTGAAATTTTTCGCTCAGCAATGCGACCACGCGCTTTTTCAGGATTGGTTTCGCCTCGTGAAGGGCGACCGCTGTCAGCACCGCCAAGGTGATAAAGATTATTAGAATCGCGAATTTTAGCCGGCGGCCTCGAGTTGACTTTCTTCCATTGTCGGGTTCACTCGTCAAGGTTGCCATTGTTGAGCACCAGTGCAGACTACGATCGACGTTCGGCTAACGTCTCACAAGCTAGATAGAAGATGGCATTGGAAGCAGAGCAGGTTGTTTGGCCTGGTGGAATTTCGGGGATACCAGTCGCGTAAATAAAACTCAGGCACTCGGGCTAGCGGGCGGATTCTTTTGTTTTCGCAGCAGGTCTCACCTGTTCAAACGTACATTGATCTGGCTTCTTTTCAGGCCGCCAACGCAGAAATTTTGTCCCGTGGCGAAAGCGTCCTCCTGAAAAATGGTCGTACTGGACTTCACAGACTAACTTTGGTTTTAACGGCTGCCATTCAGTGGAACGTTTTGTGCTCCAGCGGCTCGGTCCTCCGGGTGCATGACCAGTAAATCCGGGTGGCGAAATCAATGGTTCCACAACGCCTTTTAGTTCCTGACGCTGTTCGGCGTTAAAGCTGGAGCTGAATCCCACGTGATCCAGCAAGCCTTCGTCGTTATAAAGTCCCAGCAAAAGTGAGCCAATTCCATCGCCTTTCTCCGAATAACGAAACCCTCCTACGACACAATCGGCGGTGCGAATGCGTTTAATCTTGACCATTGCGGTGCGCTCACCAGAGCGATAGGGCTCTTTCAATTTTTTGGCAACAACCCCGTCGAATCCGATTACACCTAGTTCTCGCATCCATTTCTCAGCCTCTTTCTTGCTGGTCGAGACGGACGAAAGACGAACGGTTTTATTCCCTTTTATATTCTGAAAAAACTCTTCGAGTTTCGATCGTCTCTCTCTGAATGGGAGGTCGACCAGCGATTTACCCCCGCTATTCACTAACAGGTCGAAGCACATCAGTGTTGCCGGTGTTTCCGCAGAAAGCTTTCGAATGCGCGACTCGGCAGGATGAATTCGCAATAGCAGATCGTCAAACGACAGATGTTCGCCGGAATAAATCACGATTTCTCCGTCGAGCACGAATTGCTTCTCGGGCAGCTCCGCAAGTGCTTTCACCAGCTCGGGAAAATAACGCCCTAAAGGCTGTCCAGCTTTCGATTGCAATAAGACCTGTTTCCCGCTTTTGAAAGCAAGGCACCGGAAACCGTCCCACTTGGGTTCGTAGGACCAGTCTTCTCCCTCGGGGATTTCGCTCACGGATTTCGCTTCAGCGGGCGGATATGGAGGTTGAATCGGAAGACGGATGGGCGGAAACGCCTCTGCCAAATCTTCGGCCGGAACTGCGCCTTTATTCACCGGGTCTGACTTCTTCTCGCTCTGTCTAGTTTTCTTTTTCTTTGGCATCAATGCCTTCGATGCGTCACTTCTGCTGCAGGGCTACTCCGCAACCCGATTTGCGCTCCTGTTCACTGGAGCGCCTGTCGGTTTACCCTCGCGCCAACACGAAAGTAATTAATTACAACCAACTACTCTGGTGGAACATCTGTATTAGGAAGATTTCCTGCCAGCGGCATTGGGCACATCAGGCGTACAAGTCTCTACGTCACGTTGACTTGATCGGATTATTTTGCAAAACTTGCAGGCATTCAGGTAATCTCGCGTGACTTATAGTTAACGTTCATCGAATGGAACTATTACTCAATCTGTGTTGGCTCTCACTCGCACTGCCGGCCTATTGGCTTTGGCAGCGCGAGAAGGCGAGTCGCACGAAGTCGCTACATTTCTCCCATTGGAATTGCGTGCTCGTGTTGGGATGCATGCTGATGTTGTTGTTCCCCGTGGTTTCGGCCACGGACGATCTGCACGCAATGCGTCCAGAGATTGAAGAATCGAACCGCTCGAAACATATTTCCAGGCAGGCGGGCGACAGCTCAGCTTCGACGCTGAGCGCGATTGGCGGCTCGCCGGCATTGTTTACGCCGCTTTCGTTTTTCGATACACAATTTCGGGCGGTTGGCTTCACGACTGCTCTTGTATCTGTTGCTCGTATTCAGACCCGAATCGGTCTTGATTCGGGCCGCGCTCCCCCCTCCGCATAGCTTCTTCCAGACTCAGTTGTTTGGCCGCCATGATTGCGGCGAATTTTATCTATCTAGAAAAAATCTAAATTCAGTGTTGTCTCAGTTTTCAGTTCCGTAATGCACTTGTGGAGTGCTGCATGCGAAATACTATTTGGCGAAATTCGGCGTTGCTCGTCCTGTTGTGCTGCGAAGCCATGGCGCAGACCCCGCAGACTTGGACGTGGGAGAAGATCGTGCAACGGTTCGAAGCTAGCAATCCGAACCTCCTTGCAGACAAGCTGAATATCGACGAATCAAAAGCACAAGAAATTACCGCTTTCCTGCGCCCAAACCCAACGTTGACTCTTTCGGCGGATGGAACTCAAATCGCTCCCGATAGAGGCATCTGGCGGCCATTTGCGGGCACCTTTGAGTCTCCCAGCATTAGCTATCTGCACGAACGACAGCACAAACGGGAGTTACGACTTGAAAGCGCGAAAAAAGGGACTCTGATTGCCGAATCGAGTCATGCCGACGTTGAAAGAACTATGCTCTTCAACTTGCGTAGCGCATTTGTATCAACGCTGCAGGCGAAAGCGGTGCTCCAGCTCGCAAGAGACAATCTTGCTTATTATGACCGTCTGCTCGAGATCAGCAGAAATCGATTCAGCGCTGGGGACATTGCGCAGATTGATCTCGACCGGCTGGAATTGCAGCGGGTCCAGTATGAATCGGATCTGCAGGCTGCGGAGGAGAACCTCGAAACCGCAAAGATCCAACTGCTCACGCTTTTAAATTCCCGAGATCCCTTAGATCAGTTTGACGTGACCGGTCTGTTCGATTTCAACGACCAACTGATGCCGCGTGACGAGTTCCGCAAGATTGCGCTGGACACGCGGCCGGACTTGAAAGCGGCGGTGCAAGCAGTGGACAAGGCCCAGACGGACCATAAGCTGGCGATTGCGAACGGCTCAACTGATCCAACTTTTAGCGCGTGGTATACACACAACTCGTCCAACAACAATCCGTTTGGGGTAAATACGCTTGGTGTGAGCGTCAGCATTCCGCTGCGGGTCTTCGATCGAAACCAGGGAGAGAAGTTGCGCACGCAACTAGATATCACGCGCAATGAGAGATTGCGCGAGGCTGCGGAGGCAACAGTGCTGAGTGACGTAGATTCCAGCTACGCCACGCTCGAAAGTGATCTGATTTTGCTTCGTCCCTACAAAGCCAAGTATCTGCAGCAGTCTGTCCGGGTGCGCGACACGATTTCGTTTTCTTATCAACACGGCGGGACCTCATTGCTGGATTTTCTGAACGCACAGGCGGAGTACCGCAGCGTGCAGTTGAATTACGTGAACTTGGTCGGCTCTTACTTGACGGCTGCAGCCCAATTGAATCTGTCCGTAGGCAGGGAGGTAATCCCATGAACGGTATGCAAAACAAGAATATTCGATGTTATGCGCCTCTAGTCACATGTCTGTTGGTGATACTGGCCGCGACCTCCTGCTCAAAAGAAACAAAAGCTGCGCCGACGAAGGCAGAGGTAACGTTGGAGCCTGGCGTCTACACCGTGGACAATCCAGACGTTTTCAAGTTGGCGAAAGTAGAAACTCGTCAACTGCCGAACATACTGAATGCTAATGGCGTGGTGACGCCCGATGTGAATCGCACCATTCATGTGACGTCGCAAGGCTCGGGAAGGGTTGTCGATTTAAAAGTACGGTTGGGTGACTATGTAAAGAAAGGTCAGGTACTGCTTTCGATTTACAGTTCCGATTTGGCGGGTGCGTTCTCGGATTACCAGAAGGCCGTCGCAGATGAGCGGCTGGCAAAGAAAGCTCTGGATCGAGCACAGCTGCTCTATTCGCATGGCGCGATCGCTTCCAAAGATTTGGAAGTCGCTGACGATGCCGAAGAAAAGGCACAAGTCGACGTTCGCAACACAACAGACCATGTGCGACTACTTGGCGGTGATCCCGCTCATCCGAGTTCGCTGATTGAACTGCATGCGCCGACTTCGGGAACAATCGTTGAACAAAACGTCGCTGGATCCGAAGGGGTGAAGAGTTTAGACAATAGTCCAAACTTATTCACGATCGCCGATCTATCGCAAGTCTGGGTGCTCGCGGACGTCTACGAAAATGATCTCGGTGACGTACACGTCGGAGATCCTGCGGAGATTCGCCTGAACGCTTACCGTGACAAGGTTTATCACGGGATGATTAGCGACATTTCCCGCGTGCTTGATCCGAACTTGCGCTCGGCGAAGGTGCGGATCGTGCTGTCAAATCCAGATGGCTCTTTACGCCCGGGAATGTATACGGTTTCGACTTTCCGCTCCCGCAAGTTATACGACCGGCTCGTTGTCCCAAGCACGGCCATCATGCGCCTGCAAGATAAGGATTGGCTGTTCCGCAAGGAAGGGCCCAACCAATTCCGCCGCATCGAGGTGCACTCTTCAGGAGAAACCTCGGACGGAATGCAAGAAATTCAGGACGGGGTCAGTCCCGGTCAAGAAGTTGTGGCGAATGCGCTTGATTTCTCATCGACTGTCGCAGGACAGGGCAAATGATTCGATACCTCATCGATTTTGCTCTGCGCAATCGAATTCTGGTGCTGAGTCTCTCAGTACTGTTATTCGTGTGGGGAATCGTATCTTTTCACAACTTACCTATTGAGGCCTATCCCGACGTTGCAGACACGTATACGCAGATCATCACGCAATGGCCGGGACACGCAGCGGAGGAGGTTGAGCAACAGATAACGGTTCCCCTCGAAGTGCAGTTGAATGGCGTCGCTCATATGACGCATCTGCGATCGACTTCACTCGCGGGACTGTCCGTCATCACTATCATTTATGACGACGAGATCACTACGTTCAATGCTCGCACGGAAGTAGTCGATCGTCTCCAGCAAGTCACTTTGCCCCAAGGAGTGAATCCGGGGCTCGGGCCAGACTATAGTCCGACCGGGCAGATCATGTTCTACACGCTCCAGAGCAATAACCCGAAGTACGACGTCATGGAGCTGAAGACTGTGAACGACTGGTTTGTTGTCAACCAGCTGAAGTCAGTTCCGAACGTCGTGGATGTAAATCCATTTGGCGGGCCGACACGCGAATATCAGGTGCAGCTTGATCCCCGAAAACTTGTTGCTTACGGACTCTCACTGAGTCAGGTTGAACAGGCGCTCGCCGCAAATAATACGAACGCCGGCGGAGGATTCATTGAACGCGGCGAGCAGGCGTTAAACGTGCGTGCAGTTGGCTTGATGCAGACGACTGATGATGTAGGCGCGACAGTAGTCAAAGTTGTGAGCGGAACTCCAGTGCGTGTGCGCGATCTGGGCGTTGTAGCCCAAGCACCCAAGGTGCGTCTCGGCCAACTCGGCAAGACGATTCGCACTGAAGATGGCACTATCGTAAATAACGATGATGTAGTCGAAGGAATCGTTCTGCTTCGCAAAGGAGCTGAAGCCGATACCACCCTCGATGCCCTTCATGAAAAAATCAAACAGCTGAACAACGGCCTTTTACCAAGAGGCGTCAAGCTAGTTCCTCATCTCGATCGCAGCGATCTCGTACATTACACGACTCATACCGTGCTGCGGAATCTTACCGACGGCGTGATTCTTGTCACTCTCATTCTGTTTTTATTTTTGGGAAATGTCCGCAGTGCGCTTATTGTCACTATCACTATTCCCTTCTCTCTTCTTTTTGCTGCCATCCTGCTCGATCTGCGTCACATCCCGGCAAACTTGCTTTCGCTCGGCGCTCTCGATTTCGGGATGGTCGTGGACGGCTCCGTTGTAATGGTCGAGAACATTCTGCGGCACTCAGAGTTAGGCCGTGGCAAAAAGACTTTTGCGCAAATGGTTGCAACAGCCGCACATGAAGTTCAGAGGCCGGTCTTCTTCGCGCGCATCATTATCATTGCTTCCTATCTGCCAATATTCACATTGCAGCGCGTTGAAGGACGACTGTTCCGTCCAATGGCCTGGACGGTGGCATTTGCATTGTTAGGCGCTTTGATATTCGCTCTGCTCATTGCACCGGTGCTCTGCACCCTGCTATTTAAAGATGAAATCACAGAATGGAAAAACCCGGTTCTTCACTTCCTGCAGGAGCGTTACACGCGAACGCTGGATTGGTGCTTCGATCATCTAAAGCTCACCTTAGGGCTGGGCGTTGTCGCGCTTGCGATTATGTTGGGAATCGCGTTCAGCGGCATTGTCGGATCGGAATTCCTGCCGCACCTGGACGAAGGTGCGGTCTGGGTTCGGGGAACGCTTGCGCCCAGCACCGGTCCTTCCTCGAGCCTTGCGCTGTCGAATGCGGTGCGACGCAAACTGGCGAGTTTTCCCGAAGTTACGCAAGTTGTGAGTCAGTTAGGCAGACCTGATGATGGCAGCGATGCTAGCGGATTCTATAACACTGAATTCTTTGTTGACCTTCTCCCTCGCTCGAAATGGCGTGATCAATACAAAACCAAAGACCAATTGATTGCCGCTATGGACAAAGAGCTAAGCGAGTTTCCTGGTGTCGACTGGAACTTCTCGCAGCCAATCTCGGACAATGTCGAGGAGGCCATCAGCGGCGTAAAAGGCGAGCTCGCGGTGAAGCTCTTCGGAAGCAATCTTAAAACGCTCGAAGCCAAAGCTCAGGCAATTCAGGACGTCATGGGCAAGATTGCAGGCGTCGCGGATTTAGGAACGTTCCAGGTTCGCGGTCAGCCCAACGTTAATCTGGTAGTGGATCGAGCTGCGGCAGATCGTTTCGGAATCAATGTCAGCGATGTTCAAGATGCGATAGAGACTGCCGTGGGTGGAAAAGCTGTGAGCCAGATATTAATTGGCGAACAGCGTTATGACCTGACAGTCCGTTATCAGGAACCGTTTCGTAAGACAGTCGAGGAGATCGCGAACATCCGGATTCTCGCGTCCTCAGGCGAACGGGTATCCCTCGGACAATTGTGTGAAATCAAATTAGAAGATGGGGCGTCGACCATCTATCGCGAAGGTAATTCCCGCTACATCGCAATCAAGTACAGCGTGCGGGGACGCGATTTGGGCAGCACGGTTCGCGACGCAATTGAGCAGGTGCGGCAGAAGGTGCCACTACCCGAGGGCTACCATCTCGATTGGACCGGAGAATACGAAAGTCAGCAGCGCGCAAATCGGCGGCTGGCAATTGTTGTGCCGATTACGCTCTTACTGATGTCGTTCATCCTGTATTCCGCGTTCGATTCATGGAAGTGGGTTGGTCTTATTTTGGCAGTGGTTTCACTTTCTCCTTTGGGTGGCCTTTTAAGTTTGCTGCTGACCCATACCCACTTTTCGGTTTCGTCGGGTCTAGGATTTCTGGCATTGATCGGCGTCTCCGTCGAAATCGGGGTAATCATGGTGGAGTACATCAATCAGCTCCGCACTCGTGGAATGAGTCCTCGTGAGGCTGCGCGTGAGGGAGCCGCGCTCAGGCTACGGCCGATCATGATGACAATGCTTGTAGCGACGCTCGGTCTGTTGCCGGCGGCTCTGTCTCATGACATTGGATCAGATTCGCAAAGGCCGTTCGCTATCGTGATCGTGGGCGGCTTAATTATCGAGCTCTTTATTAGTATCGTATTGCTGCCATCGTTGTATGTCTTCTGGGCGCGGCCCGGGGACAAGCTTCCACCTCCTGAGTTGGGATTCACGGAAGAAGGCGAGCACGTAGACTAACCCCATACAAATCTTTGTTACTCCAAACGCGAGCGAGTAATTTTGCATCGGAGTGTCTGAGATCGACGATGGAATTCAAACCATCGCTGATCAAAGACGCACGATCTGCTCGCAATGAATATCGCTGACCTACTTTTTGGACGTCCTCTCGCCACCGAAGAAGAAAAAGCCGAACGAATTGGTCCTATTGAAGGCGTTCCGATTTTTGGACTTGATGCCCTGAGTTCAGCCGCGTACGGTCCTGAAGCGGCGCTGACGCTCTTGATCCCGCTCGGAATGGCCGGCGTTATTTATATCCGGCCTATCAGTATTGCGATCGTTATTCTTCTCGCAATTGTTTACTTTTCTTACCGGCAAACAATTGAGGCTTACCCCCAAGGCGGCGGGTCTTACACAGTGGCAACTGAAAATCTTGGAGTTTGGCCGGGGCTCCTCGCAGCCGCCTCTCTGATGGTCGATTACATTTTGACTGCGGCAGTCGGCATTTCGGCCGGAGTGGGCGCACTCGTTTCCGCCGTGCCTTCGCTTCAAGACCACACCTTGGGTATTTGCCTGGGGATCTTAATCCTTATCACGATCGTAAATCTTCGCGGAATTCGAGAAACCGGCGGGCTATTTATGATCCCCACTTACTTATTCATTGCCTGTTTGCTAGGAATGATTGGGATTGGTGTCTTCAAAGCAATCACGGCAGGAGGACATCCGGTGCCCGTGGTTCCTCCTCCGAAACTCACGTCCGCCACCGAAGCGATCACTGCATGGCTCTTGCTGCGAGCGTTTTCTAGTGGATGCACGGCCATGACTGGCGTCGAAGCAGTAAGCAACGGAGTGATGGCGTTCAAAGAGCCCACCACGAAATACGCACGGTTGACGCTTACGATCATCATCGCAATTCTGATGGTGATGCTGCTCGGGATCGCTTACCTTTGTCCTGCGTACGGAGTTGCCGCAACTCCGCCAGGACAGCCGGGCTATGAGAGCGTCCTATCCCAACTGTTGGGAGCGATTATAGGAAAGCATACTTACTATTACGTAAGCATCGCCTCCATTCTAGTTGTGCTCTCGCTTTCAGCTAATACTGCATTCGCCGATTTCCCGCGTTTATGTCGCGCTATTGCCCACAACGGTTACTTGCCTTATAGCCTCACGTTGCGGGGACGTCGCTCTGGTTTTCGTGCAAGGCATCTACGCTCTGGCAATTTTGGCCGGAATCCTGCTTATTATTTTCGGCGGAATTACTGACCACTTGATACCGCTTTTTGCGGTTGGAGCGTTTACAGCATTCACCCTCTCCCAAGCGGGCATGGTGATGCATTGGAAGAAAGTGCGCGGCCCTGGTTCCGGAAAAAGCATGTTTATCAATGGACTGGGAGCAGTCGCCACAGGCATCACCACGCTCATCGTCTTGCTCACGAAGTTCACTGAGGGTGCCTGGATTACTCTCGTTCTGATTCCTGGCTTGATCTTACTAATGCGCAGCGTCCACCGGCACTATGTTCGAGTGGCAGAAGCGACGCGGAACGATTCCCCGGTAGATCCTGAAAACCTCTGCCCACCTATTGCATTGATTCCCATCGAACGCTGGAATCTGATATCCGCAAAAGCGATTCGGTTTGCATGGAATCTCTCGCCCGAGATCCGAGTTCTTCATATCGAATGCGAGACAACGGCGGAGCTGCAAAACAACTGGGAAAGATTAGTGGCATCACCAGCCCGAAAAGCAAATCTTCCGGTTCCCGAACTGGTGATCCTCAAGTCGCCTTATCGTTTTGTGGTGAAACCAATTGTGGAGTATGCGTTGAATCTGGAAAAGGAAAAGCCCGATGAACACATCGCCGTCCTCATTCCTGAACTGGTTGAGAGGCGCTGGTACTATTTATTACTCCATAACAATCGATCTTCCGCGTTGAAGGCATTGCTCTATTTCAAAGGTAATCAGCGAATCACCGTCATCAACATTCCGTGGTACTTCAATGAGTAACTCCAAATATCTGGAAGTTTGAAGAATTTTATGCCGCCAAGTAGTCTGAAATAATTCCATTCCACAGAACTTTACAGTGATTTAACAATAATTTACTCGGAGTGGTGACCAAGGCATGATCGAATGTCTTAGATGGACCCTATGGTATTCGGCTAGAAGTCTATCCCTCATAGCTTACAAACTCGTGACTCTCAGAAGACAAATTATCGCAGGGAAGGCTTTTGCTACGGTTACTCCGTCACTTTGGCCCATTCTCGTCAGCATTCTTCTTGTCTCGGTAAGTTTCGCGAATCTTTGGCAGCCCCAACAAACCGCTCCATCAAGTTCCACGGTGAGACCGGTCGGTGTCATCAAGTCGGTCAATGGCAATTCGGTCATTCTTACAACCGACTCCGGATCCGAAATCACCATCTTGTTGCAGGATTCGACTCGCCTCCTGCGTACTGCTCCGGGCCAGAAAGATCTTAGCGGTGCAACTGCGATAAAGCCGCAGGATTTACAAGCCGGCGACCGGATGCTGGTGCGCGGAGCAAACTCCGATGATGGCAAATCGGTGCTGGCTTCTTCGGCCATCATCGTCAGTCGTACAGATCTTGCTCAGAAACAACAGCATGATCGCGAAGATTGGCAAAAGCGCGGGGTTGGCGGATTGGTTCAGTCAGTGGATCTTAAATCCGCTGACCCTGGCACAGGAAAAATTACTATCTCCCTGACATCTTTCTCTGGCTCGAAAACCATCGCGATTCAAACTTCAAAGACGACTATCGTGCGAAGATACGCCCCGGATTCGGTCAAGTTCGACGACGCGAAGCCTGGCACGCTCGACCAGATCAAAGCAGGAGATCAGCTTCGTGCACGCGGTACGCGGAATGCCGATGGAACCGAACTAGCTGCCGAGGAAATCGTTTCGGGTTCGTTTCGCAGTATTGCGGGAACAATCGATTCCGCTGACGTTGTTAAAAATACAATCAGAGTTACAGATTTACTGAATAAGAAGCCGATCACGGTAAAACTTAGCGGAGATTCGCAACTTCGGAAGCTACCGCCTTTTGTAGCCCAACGGTTAGCGAGGCGGTTGAAAGGTGGCGCTTCTGAAGGTGATTCCGAAGGCGCTTCGGCTAACGGCGGGCCTCCAGCGAGCGCGGGACCTCCGCCTCGCGACAACGCCGGACGGCCGAGAAGCTTTGGTGGAGGAGAGTCGCAGCCTGGCGGAGAAACTCATTCCGGCCCGCCGGACTTTCAGCAGATGCTCAACCGCATGCCGATCGTGAAGCTGAGTGATCTAAATAAAGGCGACACCGTGATGATTGTGGCTACTGAAGGAACTGCGAGCACAGATCCCACGATCATCACATTATTGACGGGAGTGGACGCGATTCTTTCTGCATCCCCCGCTGGTCGTGCCGCTTCCATTTTGTCGCCGTGGAATTTGGGATCGTCCGGCATGGATGCTGGCACGCCGTAGTGCAAATTCTCGCCCCAGTGGCGACCCAGTTAGATCATTTATCTTCAGGGAGAGTGAATGAAAGATCGATCACAGGAAGTACGTGCATTCCGAATCATCGTACTTCTGCCGTTGCAGATTTCGCTGTGGTTAATCTTTGCGGCGCATTCTTTCGCGCAAACTCCATCCGGCACGCTGCGCGGGAAAGTTACCGATCCGTCTGGTGCCGTGATTCCTCAGGCGACGGTGACCGCAACACATTCCAGCGGCGCGGCAAAGAGTACAGTCAGCAATGCGCAAGGAGAGTACGAGATCAAGGGCCTCGCAAATGGCACCTACACCGTGAATGCTAAGGCAAAAGGCTTCGCCAGCGCCGCGGAACCGAATGTAACCATTACAGCAGGACAGGTTCAGCAATTTGACGTCGCACTTGGCATAATCGTCCAGCAAGAAAAGGTTGAGGTTCAGGATCAGAACACAACGGTGGATGTAAATCCTGAAAACAATGCCAGTTCTCTGATCATCAAAGGCAAGGATCTCGACGCTCTGTCGGACGACCCCGATGAATTGCAGTCGGAGTTGCAAGCGCTAGCTGGTCCTTCGGCTGGTCCGAACGGCGGAGAAATTTATATCGACGGGTTTACCGGTGGCCAGATCCCGCCCAAGTCCGCAATCCGGGAAATTCGTATCAACCAGAATCCTTTCTCGGCTCAATACGACAAATTGGGGTATGGCCGTATTGAGATTTTCACGAAGCCAGGAACCGAAAAGTATCACGGCCAAATCTCAATTAATGGCAATGACTCTGCCTTCAATTCTCCAAACCCGTTTCTCTCAGGAGAGCCCAGCTACCACACCGAAATTTTCGACGGTAATGTAGGCGGGCCCATTACTAAGAAGGCTTCTTTCTTCTTCGATGCTCAAAGGCGGGATATTAGCGATGTTGCGGCTATCAGCGCCATCGATCCTACCAGCGGCTTAAAAATCAACCAGTCGTTCCCAACCTCCAGAACGAGAACAAATCTAAGTCCCCGGTTCGATTTTCAGCTCGGCAAAAACGATACTCTTACCGCTCGCTACCAATTTTTCAAGGACGACCGCACCAATCAGGGAATAGGGCAATTCTCCCTGCCCTCGCAGGCTTATAACTCGAGCGACACCGAGCACACCTTGCAAGTAAGTGACACACATATCGTGAGTCCTAACATCGTAAACGAGACGAGATTTCAGTTCGAACGCGACATCAATGACCAGACGCCGCTAAGCTCCCAGCCCACGATTAGAGTTCTCGGTGCGTTCACTAACGGCGGAAACTCGGAAGGACTGAGCACCGACACCCAGAACCACTATGAGTTGCAGAACTACACTTCGCTGGTGCACGGAAATCATTATGTGAAGTTTGGCGGAAGACTAAGAGCTCTGACCGAATCCAACTATACGAACTCGAATTTCAATGGGACATTCACATTTCCTTCATTCGCCGCATTTCAGGCACAAATTCCGAGTCAGTTCGCTATTACCGCAGGTAAGCCGCTGACAAACATTTCGGAAGTGGATGCTGGGCTGTATGCAGAGGACGATTGGAAGGTTCGCCCCAACATCACTCTCAGCTATGGCCTGCGTTTCGAAACTCAGAACGATATTCATGATCACGGTGATTTCGCCCCGAGAGTGAGCGTTGCATGGGGCATAGGCGGCGGGAAGAAGACAGCTGCTAAAACTGTTTTGCGCGCTGGCTATGGCATTTTCTACGATCGTTTCGTCGTCGGAGCTGGTGCTACAGGCCGAACAGTTGAACGGCGTCAATCAGCAGCAATTCATTGTCACTAATCCTAATTTTTATCCTCAGATCCCATCTGTAAGTTCACTGCCAAGCGCCTCTCCGACGATCTATCAGATCGCTCCCAACTTGCGAGCGCCTTACATCATGCAGGGTGCGGCGAGTCTAGAACGGCAACTCACAAAGAGTTCTACTCTTGCCGTCACTTATCTTAATTCTCGCGGTGAGCATCAATTCTTTATTCGTAACAGCAATGCGCCATTTACTCCAGGTTGGCCCAGGCCAAACGGAACCGCAGAGAATATCTATCAGTACGATTCGGGAGGGAGTTTTCCGTCAGAACCAATTGATCACGAACCTCCGCTGGAACATGGGGCCGAAGCTATCGTTGTTCGGCTTTTACACGCTGAGCTATGCCAACAGTGACGTCCATGGAGCAGGCAGCACTCCCAGTTTCGTTTCGAATCAGTACAATCCGATGGCGGATTATGGTCCCGCATCCTTTGATGTGCGTCATCGCTTATTCGTGCTGGGCTCGATTACATTGCCCCACTCCTTCCGGCTCAATCCGTTCATTATCGTGCAATCGGGTCAGCCGTACGATATAACCGAGGGCGAAGACGTAAATGGCGATTCTATATTTAACGACCGGCCATATTTGGTTTCTGGAACTACGTGCTCCTCACGGTCGATCCAGGGTTCCGATGTGTGCACTCCGCTGGGGACATTCAACACCGCCCATACAGCTGGACAACCGATCCCCATCAATTCCGAAAGAGGGCCTGGTCAAGCAACGATAAACCTGAGACTCAGCAAGACTATCGGTCTGGGCAAAAAGACGGAGAGGAGTTCCGGCGGCGGCGATGGCGGAGGAAGAGGAGGATTTCCGGGCGGGGGGCGAGGCGGACCTCCGGGCGGCGGACTAGCCGGCCGCGGACTCAGTGGGGCTGCCGGCGGCAATCCATTGGGCGGAGCGGGAACGAATCGGCAATACAATCTGACGTTCAGCGTGTCGGCTCGCAACCTTTTTAATCATGTCAATCTCGCATCTCCGATAGGAAATGTGGACTCTCCTTTTGCGGGAACATCGACAGCTCTGGCAAGTGGCCCCTTCAATACGTCTTCAGCCAACCGTCGTATCGACTTGCAGGTATTGTTCTCCTTCTGATTTCTTCTGCATTAGCACGATCCACCAACCGAAAAAAAAGGACACCAAATATGGTGTCCTTTTTACTTATTTGAAAATCAATCTATTGGCAGTTCACGCCTTCTACAGGAGACAGAGCGGTCAGCGTGTTCTGGTTAGGATAGCTGTAGGCGCCGCCGAGGGCACTCGACGGTGATTGGAATTCGAACCATTGCAAAAGCGCTTCGTTCTGCGGATGGTATGTCCTTCCATTCATCGTGACTGGGAAAGTGGCCTGAGGCAATCCTTCAATCACGTCGCCAACTTCCAAGTCATCCTGGCAGTTTCCATTGGGCGACAACCACCATGGAGTAATGTTATGGAGGTTATCGCTGGCGACGAAAGGATCGTTGTAAGTCTCAGATACCTCATGACTGAGAGCGGTCACGTCTTCAAAGCCCGCGCCAAAAAGTCCGGGGCTGATCCAGCTGGAATAATTCAGGACGTAGCGTTTTTCCTTGTTGCCGTTATTGGCATCCCCCGGTTCAAAGTCGTATGAGTGGAAACCAAGCACGCAGCAATTGTTGGGGTCGCCGTTGAAGTACAAATAAGTGTTGGGAAACAGGAACGTCGAAATGTCCTTCGTGGTAATGTCACCCGCGTTCTCGGCTGCGCCCACTGGCGTGGTCGTATCCGTGGGTACGGTTGGAAAGAGCAAGTTGCTGAACTCATTGATGTCAATCAGCACGAACTCGCAGCATGTTCCGTTCGACTTCAGCTTGTACTGGTAAAATCCCGCAGGAATCGACATGGTCCGTTCAGTTTTCAGGGCGGGGTTCAGTAAAGTATGCCAGTTTGGCTTCATGGTGTTATAAAACTCTGCACGCTGGACAGCATCACTGATCTGAGTTGGCACGTCGCTGCTGGTATAAGTCGAATTTTGGAATACTGGCGAATACAATGTGGGAACTATGAACGGCTTCACACTGTAATGTAGTGCAACGTTTCCGTTGGAATCCAACAAGTCGAGAGAAACTGGAACCACAGGAGCATTGACGTAAGTCGTGCCGCCGTTTTGGGGCACTTTCCCTACCATATTGTAGTACCAGAAATTTGTCTTTTTTCCGGTTGGCCCAACTCCCGGGGTTGTGTAGTGTCCGTTGAAATTGATGAGCGAATCGATGCCGGGGATCCCCGCACCGTTCTTCACATTAGAGTGGCCATGAGGAGCAACTGTGATGAATCTTGGGCGAGCATTCGAAAGATCTCCGGATGCTTGGTTATTTTGCGCGAAACTGATACTTGTTACTACTGACATTGCGAGAACCATCAGCAATGCCTTAAAAGGCTTTCTAATTGTCATTTGAATTCCCCTACATAGCCTGAGACTTGAGTACAACGAGCTCTAACAAAATACGCCAAGGTAAGCGTACTTGTAAACCAATTCTCTTCCGTTTTCGTCAATTTTTACAATTGTGGATAGGTTCTTGCCTATGATGCAAAACTTTACAGCTACAAACGAACATCACAATTGCATTGTTACGCTTGGTTTGAGAGTGTGGTGGACCCTTGGGGCATGCGGTGTTGAGATGCAGCCACGTCAGCCTGCCAGAGACTCAATACCAGCGCGCCGCATCCGGCGGGAGGTCCAGGTTTGTGCTGGCCAAGTCTTGTGTCATGTGTTCGACATCGGACGTTCCCGTGAGCGGCAGCATTCCAATTGAGCGGGCAAATGCGAACACAACTTGGGCTGGTGTGACATTCAATTGTGCGGAGAGACTCATGACCAGTGGATGCCGAAGTACTTCAACGTTCGCAGTGAGAAGAGAGAAACCCTGATAGATAATGTTTCGCTCCCTACAGAACAACCGGACATCCCGATCCCAGCCAAGTCGGGCATAACAGCGATTTTGTACAAACGCAGGAGTCTCGTTATGCGTAGCCGCCACCTGCTCAAGGTGATGGAGAGAGACATTGCTCACACCAAGCAGGCGCGTGCGTCCAGCATCTCGCTCCTTGATCATGGCCTCCCAAACCTCGGCATCAGCCTCGGTCCAGCCGTATCCAGAAGAAGGCCCGTGCAACACAAAGCTATCGATATAGTCCGTTCCGAGATGTTCGAGCGAACTGGCCATTGACTGAGCGACCTGAACGGAAAGTGCGGCGGTAGGGTCGTAAGGCAGACGATGATCCTGACCCGGTTGATAAGTAAACTTCGTCTGAAGGAAAACATCTTCGCGGGTTATTATTCCGTCGCGATAGGCAGCGGCGAGTCCCGCCCCGACTCCCGCTTCATAATAATGTCGCCGTTGATTCGCGGTGTCGATACCCCGAAAACCCATCCGGAGTGCGAGCTCGGTGAGCGCGGGAGTGCGGTCTTCTTTCCATGCAGTGCCGTATAGAAAATTGGGGTGGGGTAGGCGCTCAACAGGCATGCATTATTCTGTCACGTCTAAAGAAGGCAAGGACGGGTGTTTCATTGCATCGCGCAGCTTTGCTGGGTCCAGCTCACCTTCCCAGCGGCTCACTACGATTGTTGCGACGCCATTCCCCACAACGTTAGTCAATGCGCGACACTCGCTCATGAATTTGTCGATTCCGAGCAGAAGGGCAAGCGCCTGGATCGGAATATTTGGGACTGCTGTTAGCGTCGCGGCCAGCGTGACAAATCCAGTGCCGGTCACGCCCGAAGCACCTTTGGACGCAACCATCGCAAACAGCAACATGCCGAGTTCCTGGCCGAGACTCAAATGCGTATTGGTCGCTTGCGCCAGAAAGATCACAGCTAAAGTCATGTAGATGTTCGTGCCATCGGTGTTGAAACTGTACCCGGTAGGAAAAACTAGCCCGACAACCGAGCGGGATGCACCCAAGCGCTCCAGCTTGGTCATCATGTCGGGCAGAACGGTCTCTGACGAACTCGTGCCTAGCACGATGAGAAGCTCGTCTTTTATATAGGCGATAAAACGAAAAATTGAAAATCCTGCCAAGTACGCGATTATGCCGAGCACGAGCACGATGAAAATTGCGCTCGTGAGATAGAACGTACCGATAAGCTTGGCGAGATTTGCCAACGAAGTCACACGATAGCGGCCGACCGTAAACGCCATTGCGCCGAAAGCGCCGATCGGTGCCGCTCTCACGATGATTCGAATAATTCCGAAAAATACTTTTCCTGCAACGCCGATCATTCGCGCTACTCGAATGCCCAATTCCCCCATGCGCGATATCGCAAAGCCGGAAAGAACTGCTATGAGCAGAACTTGCAGAACATCACCGTGGACAAATGCGTCAACGAATGTCTCGGGGATGATGGCTTGCAATCTTGCCACAAATCCCACGTCTTGAACGTGGCTCACATAGCTCGAGATTGCTTTGGGATCGAGTGTTGCGGGATTGATATTGAGTCCCTTGCCAGGTTGCAGCAGATGGGCAATCAACATTCCGGCGATCAGAGCGAAGGTGGAAACAATTTCAAAGTAAACCAGCGCCTTGATGCCGACGCGGCCGATCTTCTTCATGTCTCCAATGGATCCGATGCCCTGGACGACGGTGCAAAAGATCACGGGCGCGATCATCATTTTGATGAGCGCTACAAAGCTGTCGCCGAGCGGTTTCAGGGCGATACCGGTAGCCGGGAAAAAATGTCCAACAAATATGCCCAGAACAATTGCCAGAACTACCTGTGTGTAGAGAACGGTGTACCAGGGCCGGCGTTGCCGCGTGACGTCCTTGCGTAGCTCTTGTGTTGCTGGTTTAGTAGACACGATTTAGTGGCGGCTCTTTCGCAATGAGTACACGCTCGATATTTTGCCAGGCAGAACGAAACAGAAACGCAGCCGACTGCCGAGTAACACCGGCAATATGCGGAGTCAAAATAAGCCGCCGCGCAGCTTCGCCCTGCAGCGCAAGCAGCGGATTGTCTGGTGAAGGAGGTTCGGTCGAATAGACGTCAACCGCTGCACCTCCCAAATGTCCGGATTGCAGATCTTCCGCAAGAGCTGCTTCGTCCACAATGCCGCCGCGCGACGCTTGAATCAGAATCGCGCCTGGTTTCATTTGCGCAAGTTCACGAGAGCCGATGAGTCCTTGAGTCGCGGGCAGAAGTGGCAAATGCAAGGTTACTACGTCGGCTGACTTGAGTAGCTCATCTAGAGAAACGGATTGTGCACCGAGAGCCCCGGCTAGATTCGGACAGTGGGGTGCCGGGTCGTAGTAGCAAATGCGGCAGCCCATCCTGTGAAATGCTTCGGCAACCGCCAATCCGATTGTGCCCAAGCCGATGACACCGACAAGCAGGTTGTCGAGTCCGGCGAGATTGTCTCTGAGCATGCGACTGCGAAATTCGGCGTAGTTGCCTTTACGGATCTCATCGTCCGCCCACACAAGTCGACGCAGGAGCAACGAGGCGGTGGTTACCGCATATTCGGCGACTGCACTGTTGCTTCCGCCGGGAACATTGGAGACAGCAATGCCAGTGCGCTTCAAAACAGATTCATCGAGCCGATCAAGCCCAGCGCCGGTTACTTGCACAAATCGAATCGTGCTTCCTTCAAATAGCGACGGTGCCAGCTTAGGTCCAACAGCTGGAATCACAAGAGCTCGTGCCTGACGCATAAGCTCAGCCACATCGGTGTCGTTCGGCGCTCGGTACGCGATGTTCAGAGACGAGGGTGGGAGTGCCTCGGCGCGCTCAAAGTCGGTCTTCGGACGCAAACACAACACATCAACGGTCATGAATTTTGTTTGGCCTTGGTAGACGAAGAATTCTCTTGCATTCCTGCGGTGATATCAGCGAGCGGGAAAAAACAGAGCAGTACCAAAGGTTCGGCTCCAGTGTTTCGTGTCACGTGCCTTTCGCCCGCGGAAATAAGGATTGCGTCCCCGGCTTTAAGTGGGTACTCGCCGCTATCAGCATGGGTGGTGCCTTGCCCCGAGAGAACAAAGATGCATTCTTCGCAGTCGCGATGCATGTGCGGTTCGCGAGGCGTTTCCTCCGGATGAGGCACTGGAATTTCTACCAGCCGCAGCGTGACGGACTTTGCGCCGGTCTCGCCAGAAACCATTTCGAGCGAATTGCGGCCGGGGAGCCCGAGTTTCTTCGCTTGCGACTGTGTGAAAACACGCGTCATCCGTTATCTCGGGCTTAATCCGGCAACTTCCGCTACCCCACCTTTGACGCCATCGAGCTGCTGGAAGATTTCCCGAGACTCTTTCGCAATCGCCTTTGCGATCGCTTCAATCATGTCTTGACCCTTGGCCTTCGTCGCGTTTTGCGGGCTTCCGTACCAGCCGGTTGATGCAATATTACGTATGTCGGTCAAGACTGGTTGATAGGCGCGCGTGCGCCGCAGCTTGTCCATCTTGCTCCCGTGTTCGCGGTCTGACGAATTGCCGATGCGATCGAGGTGCACTAGATCAGGGCGATGCGCCAGTACTGCCAAAGCCTCGATCTCACCGCCATGGGTCAGCCCGTTGCATTGTGGTCCGAACATCTCGGCAGCGACGTAGCAGGCTTGCACCGTGCACACTGTCATGCCGAATTCGCGATGGAGGGCCTCAGCCGCAATCGCAAGCGGAGCGATATTGCCCTCGTGCCAATTCAAAATAAGTAGATACTTCGCACCGTGTTTCGCGGTCGACGCGCAGGTTTCGGTGACCAACCGCATGTAAGTGTCAGGGCTAAGAGTAATCGTCCCTTCATACGGCATGTGCATTGGCGTAACGCCCAGCGGACCGCCGGGTAATACGAGTCCGTCCATGTGCTCGGCCACTGCGTGACTGATTACATTGGCAGCGAAGATATCGGTGCCTGTCGGCAGATGCGGACCATGCTGCTCGACGCTTCCCGCAGGGAAGATGACCAGCGGATGCTTCTTGAACTGAGCGGCAATCTCTGGCTGCGTCAATTCGATGAAGTAGCGACTAGACAAGCTGAGCGCTCCCTTCGCCAACTTTGGCGCGCGCTTCGTCCATCACGTCGGCAATTCGCACCGATTGTCCGCCTTGCTGAATCGAGCGCAGAGCCGCATACACAACCGCCACCGCAACATTGCCATTGTGTGCGCTGAGTTCGCCAGGCTTCCCTGTTCTGCAGCTCTCGGCAAACATTTCCAGTTCCGTGCGGAACATGTCGCTCGGAGGAATCGTCAACTGCTCGCGGCTGGCGTATCCATCTTTGCCGCGCTGAATATAAAGGACCGACTTGTCATGCAGCTTGTCAGGCGTGTCCCATGTGCCGAAGTCAATTTCGTAGTGCATCAGTCCCTTAGAACCGAACACCCGCACCGCAAAGATGCCGGGGGATGTCCAGCAGGATCCCACGTAGCCGAGTTTGCCGTCGGCGAATTTGATCAAGGTCATCGACTGGTCATCGACTTCGGCTCCCACAGGAGAGAGTTTGGAAGCCATCGAACTCGCTTCGACCATATCGCCGCCGAGATAGTGAACGACATCGAACATGTGAATTGCGAGTTGCGAAAGCGGACCGCCCGGCGCTTTGTCTTTATACCAACGCCAAGTCTTCGGCGTAAGTTCTAAAGCGCGCTCGTTGGAAAAGTTCGCTTCGATGAATGCCACTTTACCCAGCTCTCCACTTTCGATCGCTTCACGGATCTTTCTCATGCCTGCCATCAAGCGGGCGCTGTGACCTACGGTGACGGTTATTCCGTAAGTCCGCTGGAGAGCTTCAATCTGGAGTCCTTCTTCGAGTGTGCTGGCGATTGGCTTCTCCGTATAAACGTGCTTGCCCGCCTTGGCTACTTCGGCGGCAACCGGCAAGTGCTGCTCGTTGGGAACGGTAAGAATCACCCCCTGAATTTCTGGGTTGGCGAGCATTTCAGCCATGCTGGATGCAGCGGGAACTCCAAGTTCGGTGGCAAAAGCCGCGCGTTTTTCTTCTGAGCGGCTATATCCCGCAACTATCTTTAACTGATCAGACTTCGCGGCAGCGCGCGTCAACACCTTGGCCCAGCGTCCCAGCCCTACGATTCCGACCTTCACCGGCACCTTTTGCATTAAGTCACTCCGATTTCAAAAAATTGATATGTTGAGCTTGCATATATTTAAATTCGATAGTACGGTATTACCATAATACGGCATGATAGAGCAAGAAATACAAACAACATCTTTGGGCGCAGCGTTCGCAACAATCAAAAAGGCTGCCGCGCCACTACGGCGGCAGGTGCTGGATGAACTGCGCCAATCGATTATCTCAGGCCGTTCTGCGCCCGGTTCCAGGCTCGTCGAGCGCGAACTCATCGAAATGCTCGGCGTCTCTCGCACAGTGATTCGTGAGGCGCTACGTCAGCTTGAAACTGAGGGACTGGTTGCTATTCTCCCCAATAAGGGGCCGATCGTACGGGAACTGACCGCCTCCGAGGCCACAGATCTTTATTCAATTCGGGCCGTGCTTGAGGGCTTAGCGGCGCGATTGTTTGTGAAGAACGCCAGCAACTCCCAAGTGGAAGAGCTCGAGCGCGCGCTGGACCGAACCGACGATGCCTATCAAAGCGGCAATCCGGAACTCATCCTGGAAACCAAGAACCGTTTCTACGATGTTCTGTTCGATGGTGCACAAAGCGAAACGCTGTCTTCGATGATCGCAATGCTGCATACCCGCATTTGGCGTTGGCGGGCACTTGGATTAAGCCACCCACGACGCGCCGATCATCGTTGGGAAGAAAGCATCAGCGGGTTGCGAGCCATGGTGACAGCCATTAAGAATCGAGACGGGGATCTTGCGGAGAAATTTATAAGAGATGAAGTCAACCGAGCGAATGCAGAAGTAATGCGTTTGATCGTTATCGACAAAGAATCTGCAAAGTGATCGCGCACGAACTACAAATTTATTTCTAAAAAACAATTCTCTAGCTCAGGTGAGGAAACGAATGCCTACGCATTTTATTGTCCACGATAAAGCCGACACGGTTGGTGTGGTCGTCGTGGAAGACGTGCAGCCTGGAAAAGAACTTACAGGCTGGATCATGGAAACGGATGAAACCATCATTCTTAAGTCTCTGGATGCAGTGCCGCTCGGACACAAGATCGCGCTGAAAGACACAAAGGCCGACGCAACTGTCCTGAAGTACGGACATGACGTGGGCCGCACTGTAGCTAATATCGGCCAAGGCCGTCACGTTCACACTCACAATATGAAAACGAAAAGGTGGTAGGGATGGGATCGCAGAAGTTTTTCGGCTATCGGCGCGAAAACGGGCGGATCGGTATTCGCAATCATGTTGTCATTCTTCCGCTGGACGATCTTTCCAATGCGGCCGCAGAAGCCGTCGCAAACAATATCAAGGGGACGATGGCCCTCCCGCACGCTTATGGTCGTTTGCAATTCGGCGAAGACCTTGAGCTTTTATTTCGCACACTGATCGGCACAGGCTCGAATCCGAATGTGGCGGCTTGCGTGGTTATCGGTATTGAGCCCGGTTGGACCGGTCGAATCGTAGATGGCATCGCGAAAACCGGCAAGCCAGTGGTTGGGTTTTCCATCGAAGGCAATGGTGATATCTCGACCATTGCGGCGGCCTCTCGCAAGGCGCAAGAATTTGTCCAATGGGCATCAGAGAAGCAGCGCGAAGAGTGCGCAATCCAAGAGCTCTTCATCTCAACGAAATGCGGCGAGAGCGACACCACTTCAGGACTCGCTTCCTGCCCAACCGTTGGAAATTTGATTGATAAGCTAGATCCGCTCGGCGCGACCACCTGCTTCGGCGAAACCTCTGAACTTACGGGTGCTGAAGTGGTGTGCGCGAGCCGGGCCGCCAACAAAGAAGTTGCCGATAAGTTCTGGAAGGTATTCAAGGACTATCAAGAGGTCATTGATCGCTACAAGACAAATGATCTCTCGGAGTCGCAACCGACGAAGGGAAACATCGCCGGCGGTCTAACGACGATTGAAGAAAAAGCTTTCGGCAATCTGCAGAAAATTGGACGTAAGACGAAGTTTATCGATGTATTAAAACCAGCAGAGGCGCCAGCCAAAGGGGCCGGGCTTTACTACATGGACACTTCGTCCGCTGCCGCCGAATGCGTCACCCTACAGGCCGCTGCAGGATTCGTGGTGCATTTGTTCCCAACCGGACAAGGCAACATTATCGGAAATCCGATTGAGCCAGTAATCAAGCTCACCGCTAATCCCAAGACGGCGCGCACGATGGCTGAGCACGTTGACCTTGATGTCTCGGGCATCCTGCGACGCGAGATGACTCTCGATGAAGCAGGGGATCGTTTGATCGACATTATGATTCGTACGTGCAATGGCAGACTGACTTGCGCCGAGGCGCTGGGACATCGCGAGTTCGTAATGACTAAGCTCTACCAAAGCGCCTAACTGTCTTAGAAGAGATTTTTTCAAAAGTTGCCCTACCCCCGTCAAAGAGTGCGGAGCGTTGATATAGCGACCTTCGCACTCTAGATTTGTACGTACTGAATAGAACCTTATGAGATATTGCCACTTCCAACTCCACGGAAAGCCCGAATACGGGCTCATTGAATCCGTTGCTGGCCACGATACAATCACAACGCTTTTGAGCGACCGTCCTGAAAATAGTGAGCGAATAGAGAACATCATTTCAAAGCGAATGAATCCGATCTCAATCGAGGAAGCGGCAATTTTTGCTCCGGTACATCCCTCGAAGATTGTCTGTGTCGGCCGGAACTATCGCGCTCACGCCGCCGAGATGGGGAACGAAGCTCCCAAAGAGCCCTTGATTTTTCTCAAGCCGCCTTCCTCAATCATTGCTCCGGGAAAGAACATTATCCGGCCGAAAGTTTCTCAGCACACGGATTATGAAGGGGAACTCGGAGTCATCATCGGGCGGCATTGCCATAAGCTTGCTGCCGACGAAGACGTTCGGCCTTACATTCTCGGATACACAGCCGTAAATGATTTCACTGCCCGTGACTTACAAAGAAAAGACCCGCAGTGGACAAGGGGAAAGGGTTTTGACACGTTCTGCCCAGTTGGGCCAATCGTTACGGATGAAATTAATCCATGGGCTGGCGTGCGCGTAGAGACAAGAGTGAATGGCGAGGTCCGGCAGGATGGCAACACGCGCGACTTCATCTTTAGCCTGGACGCCATTATCCGCTACATCGCTGATTTTATGACGCTGTTGCCCGGCGATCTTATTGCCACCGGCACACCTGAGGGGGTTGGGCCGGTGCTGGCGGGCGACGTCATAGAGGTTACCGTCGAGGGCGTGGGCACGCTTAGGAATCCCGTCCTCGATGAGTAACTCGAGACCCGCTTTCAGTATTCCGCATCGGCATATGGGATGCGGCGCTTAGATTCACTCTCATCGGTTTCTGCCTAAGACGCTCATTCATTTCTAAAAAACAAAAGGGCCGAACATTTGTTCGACCCTCTGTCTTTTACCGGGTTGTAGATAGCTAGAACAGAAGCTTCAAGCCAAGTTGAATGGCACGCGGACCACCCGATCCTACGACAGGATTGGCAGCCGCAACGTCAGGAGTGGCGCATCCGCAACCGAACGAGCCTGGCACTGAAGGATCGTTGAATCCGTATGCAACGTTTGCGCCAGCCGGATTAGCAAAATTCGGATGATTCAGAACGTTGAAGAACTCTCCGCGGAGCTGCGCGGTAAGCCCCTCTCCAAATTTCCAATTCTTGGAGACTGAAAATCCCAGTTGCGGAACCCGCCGTCGCGGAACATGTTGCGGCGCATATTTCCGAATGTTCCTTGTGCGGGCGGGGTCATAACGGAATTTCCCTTTGCATAGCAGCCGTAGCTGGACAATTGGCTCAGCTGTGCGTGAGCCGCGCAACCCGCGTTATTGATTGCATAGGCGGGATCCGTCGGCCCGAGAGGATCGCGTAGAGTCTGGCGTGCCGCTAAGAAAGTAAGGGGTTGGTGTTGAACCAGAAGTGAAGTCAGCAGGATTGCCGTAGAAATTCCAGCGATCACTGCTTTCTCCAGTTAGGCTAATGTCGTTTCCAGTGTCTGCCACATTCCAGGGTTGTCCAGTCTGCAGAGTCAGGATGGAATTGAGTTGCCAGCCCTCAAGCATCTGTCCCCACGATTTTCTTCCGGGAACAACATAGCTCGTGGTGAAAGTAAAGCGATGACGAATATCGAAGTCGCTCGCCCCATATTCACTGCGCAGATTGTATGCATTCTCGGCATTGATACCGCGATTGTCAGACAGATAATCGAGTGCATGAGCGTAGGTGTACCCGCCGACAAACGACAACCCATGAGATGTTCGTATAGTTAGTGTCGACTGCAAGCCGTTGTAGTTCGAGGTGTAAGCATTCGACAGATAGTTGATTACGTGGAGAAACGGATACTTTGTATTGAATGGGCGGCCGGATTGTTCATCCCCAGCGTGTATCAAGCGCCGGCACGTTTTGATTCATGTCGTAAATGCTGAGAAGCTTTGTCCCTTCATTGCCAACATAACCAACTTGCAACACCAAGATTGTTTGTAAACGAATGCTGGATGTTCAAATTCCAGCTGCTGACATAAGGCGTTTTGAGATGCCGGTTAACAGCAAGAATGTCGCAAGGTGTTCCCGGCGTCAGCTGTCCGCCGATCATGGTACTGACATTCGGATTGCAATTGAGCGTATTGCTGCTGGTCGGGAAGACTGGACCGGCCGGACTCCAATTGAGACTGCTTCCTCCAAGATTTACCGCGCCAGCCACAATATTGCCACCGCCCGGAGTGACGCCAGTGCTGCTTGCAGTCGGGATGACATTGATGCCGCTGGTGGAAGCATTATTGACACCCTGTTGTGCCAAAAATGCGTTGAAGCCGATCATCTCGTAAATGATGCCAGCTCCCGCCCGGACCACAGTCTGTTCCCTTGCCATTCACATCCCAAGCCAAACCTAAGCGCGGAGCAAAGTTCTTGTGATTACCGGCATAAGGACCGCTGATTTGTTTACCAACCTGCACAATCCCAACATTCGGATCGAAGTTCCCGAACAGGTTGTCTTGTTCCTTGATCACCGTAGGCAATTCGTAGCGCAGACCGTAGTTCATGGTCAATCGCTGTGTCACGCGCCAATCGTCCTGCACAAAAGCGGAATACCATTCCGCACTGGGATGACGCTCTGAATTGCCGACGAAGATGCGACCAGCAGCTGGATCTCCTGCGAAGAATGACTCCGAGCGGCGTGTAACCGCGAGACCTTTGTTCTTTTTAAACTGAATTCGACCCTTGCCGTAGCGATCTTTGATCGAAGTTGCCCAGCCGCGGCGGGCTTCCCCGCCAAACTTGATGACATGCTTGCCATGAGTGAACGACACATTGTCAAGAAACTGAAGAGACTGATCCGGTGTTTGATATCGCGGCCATCCAACGTTGCCGCCTTCCTGCAAGAAGCCATTGATCAGGATTGCTGGCATTCCGAAATCTCGAGGATTGGTGACACCGGTGTTGATTCCGTATGCGGTCGGATTCACAGTATTGTCCGCCGTTAGACTGCTGTAGCGGAAATGATTGAAACCAACTCTGGCCTCATTTACCCAGTGAGAACCCGGCGTCCAAATCCAGCTTCCACCCAGCACTTCTGCTCGAGTTGCTCCAACGGATTCCCAGACGGATTGAAGAACGGGAGCGTCTTGCAAGTTCTCCAAATCATCTCCAATGAAATACATGCCGCTTAGAGTGTGCTTCGGACTAATGTGGTAATCGATCTTTGCCAATCCATTGTCGCCGCGGGCAGTATTCGGAAAACCCGAATTAACAGCCGTCGGCCCGGCAGGGTTGGTTCCATTATTCAGCGGCAGCAATTTTCCTGAGCATGTAACTGGCGGCCCCAGCGTGCAGCCTGCAACCGTCAGACTCAGCGGGCTGATGGCAACGTTCTTAGCTTGCAGCGCGGCGATGGCATCGGGAACGCTGTTGGTTGGATCTCCGCCGAGCGAGACCGTCGCCGGACTAGTTACTAGGTTTGAATTGCCCACCAGATAACGCACGCCCTCATAACCAGCGAAGAAGAAAAGCTTGTCCTTAATGATTGGCCCACCGACAGTAGCTCCGAACTGATGAAGCCGAAGCGGGGTCTGAGGGTTAGGTTTGGTATCGAAATAATTTCTGGCGTCGAAAACGCTATTGCGTTCGAAATCGTAAGCCGTTCCGTGCAATCCGTTCGTCCCAGACTTGAGACCTACGTTAACAATGGCTCCTGGCTTCCAGCCGTATTCTGCTGGAGGATTTTCTTCGACGTTAAATTGCTGAATCGCATCGATCGGCAATACTGTTGCCGAGTCACCACCCGTTCCAGTGCCATTGATTACGCTTTGGGCACCAAACGGTTCGTTGTTGTCGATGCCATCGACTATGTAGTTGTTATCTTCGGGACGAACTCCGTTCGAGCTGGTGGTTTCGTATCCTCCACCCGGGTAGCGCATAACGCCCGGTTGCAAAACGACGAGGTTCTGAAAATCACGACCGTTCAGGGGGAGATCATTGATCTGCCTATTGCTAAGAGTTCCGCCCAAAACGTCATTCGTCGCTTCGACTAGTGGTACTGCGTCGGTTACTGTGACCGTTTCCGCTACGTCGCCGGTTTGAAGGGAAAAATCGATGCGAGCGTCCTTGGCGACTTCGATCTCAATATTCGGTCGCTCCACACTCTTGAATCCTTTGGCTTCGGCGCGAACCTTATAAGCTCCGGGGACCAGATCGGGGGCAGCGTATTCGCCGGATCCATCCGTCGTCAAGGTTCTGGTCGTTCCTCTCGCGAGATCCGTGATTGATATAGTGGCGCCGCTCAGGGCGGCACCGCTCTGGTCGGTAACGCTCCCGAGGATACGGCCGGTCGAATTTTGCGCGACTCCGGGGACGCACAACAGACATATTCCGACAATGAGGCTGGCCCACCGAAAAACTGTGTTCAAAATCGTTTTTGTCCGAGTAATCATAAAACCCCCTTGAATAACGCAAATTACGGTCTGACAGCTGTACCATCACACGGAGCCCACTGTCAAGATAAAAAACTCTACTAAATTAATCAAGTTAATTGTAATCGGCAGTATACGGCCAAAATCTCGGGATTTTCGACATTGTTGTTGACAAGGGATGGTCTCGATGTGGTATAGAGGTCTGACCATACGACTGCAACACCCGGGATTAAAGCGGAACAAATGACAAACTCCTCAAGCAAAATAATTGTTAGACTCGGCGCTATAGTCAGCATTTTCGTAGGAACTCTCTCGCTTCCTTTTCCGGCCGAAGCCGCTGGCCCCGACATTTCAGTGGTAGATCACGCGTTCGTCCAGGCCACCTCCAAAGGAGACAAGGCCGCAACTGGCGCGTTCCTGGGTGAGAACTTCAGCTGGACAAACAGAACGGGGGAAACCTGGAACAGAACTCACCTATTAGAGAAGATGGCCGCCATAACGCCAGTCAATGAAGGCAAAGCGCACGATTACGGGAATGTCGTCTATATCACGGGAACCGCTCAAAGTTCCTCCGACAAGATTCGTTTTGTACGGGTATGGGTGAAAGAGACATCTGGCTGGAAAGTTCTGCTGCAGCAGGAAACAATGGTCGTCGGCAAAACAGCGACGACGCAAGCTACTGTGCCGGTCGGAACATCCTGCGAAAATCCATGCAAGAGCATTCCGTATGAACGCTCCCTCAGCCTGAGGCTCAAGCTGTGGTCGCTTCATGGGAAGCACTTGAGGATGCGGTCAACCATCGTGACGCGGACGGTTGGGCGTCTCACGTTGCAGACGAATTTGTTTTCAACGTTAAAGAAGACGGCAATCCCCTGACCAAAGCGGATCGCGTAGCAATAATCAAGAAGCAGGCCCAAGGCAATACTGTCACTGACATAGGCACGGTCATCGCCGGAACAATGAATGTTTGGCTATTCGGAGATACCGCAGTTATGACGGACCAGCAACAGCCGACAAAGGGCGGCGACCCTTATCAAGCTATGCGTATCTGGGTGAAGCGCGACGGCCGCTGGCAGTTGGTCTATAGCCAGCAGACGGTCATTGAGCATGCGGCTGGCGCGAGTTGATAAACCTCGTTTCTTTAGTGGCGATTATCTAGAAGTTTGGAATCGGTTTCGTACATGCTCGATTAATTTGGTTCGTATATCTGGAGCTCTTGTACCTCCCTGTTCGAGGAAATTTCATGAAACGGATAATTGTCGCAGTTGCAGTCTTTCTGGCTACATCGATGGCATCCTTCGCCGCGCACGCCAGTGAATCGGACGTCATAGCGAACAAGGCGCTCTTGCAAGCTGATCAAGCATTTAGTCAAACTTTGGAGAACCGCAATAAAGCGCGTGCCGAAACCGTCCTGGACAGCGATTTCACTTGGACAGACTCCCAGGGAAAAACCCGGACGAGAGCGCAATTCCTTAGTGATCTATCTGCTTCAGCTTCTAATGAGGACGAGGCGAACGAAGATCTCAGAGAGCACACGTACGGGACCGTCGCTGTCGTGACGGCTTCTCATGGCAGAATTCACGCAGTGCGCATTTGGGTGAATGAAAAATCGGTATGGAAGTTACTTGCCTATCAGGAAACCACCTTAGCAGAACAGGCGGCACCTCCAAAGAATGATTCGCGCGATTGTGAAAATCCGTGCAAGACCCTCCCCTACACTCCCAAGAATGACGCCGAGCGGGAGATCATCTCCTCATGGCAAGAGCTCGAGACCGCAGTGACGAACCACGAAGCTCAAGGATGGGCTCCTCACGTCGCTGATGAGTTCATGTTGGTCAATAACAACAACGATCACGTTATGACGAAGAGTGACCGAATGGCGATCCTCGATAAACAGAAACAGAACGCATCTCCCTCAGCGCCCGTTCCCTTGGTATCCGCCAAGATGTTTGATTTCGGAGACACAGTCGTCATGAAAGCCGAACATCAACGCGCCACCGGCAAGGCAATTCACGTAACTCGCGTATGGATCAAGCGAGACGGCAAATGGATTATGGCCTTCAGCCAACAGACCACAGTCCAGTAGTATTGTTGCGATTCCAGGACGGCCTATGACAGCGATGACGCGGCGCGGTTTCGTCAAAGGAGCAGCTCTGACTCCAATGGCATTGAAGACCTTCGGACTAGGGCAACAGGCTTCGAGTCCGATGTGAGCCGATCGCTTCGACATAGTGGTTGCCGGGGCCGGACACAATAGTCTGATCACGACCGCTTATTTAGCCAAGGCTGGGTTTCGCTGCATTAGTACTTGAGGGACGACCGATTCTTGGCGGTGGCGTAAAACAGCGCAACTTACATTGAAGGGTTTTCATGCACGATACTTGCTCTTCGGCGCACACCGCGTTATTCGATAATCCACTCATACGTGAAGATGAACTCAAGTTGGGAGATTACGGACTGGAATACATTCAGCCCGATCCGGTCTTCCACATGCCTTTTCCGGACGGCACCTATTTAACGCAATGGCGCGATGTTGACCGGACCTGCTCTGAGTTTGCGAAGTTTTCGAAAAAAGACGGTGCAGCATACCGGCGCATGTTGACTGAGTATGAGTCCGTGAAGCCGTTCCTGGAAGCCACGACTTTCTCGCCTATTGGATTCGGCAAACCGCTAAACGACCGGCTGGCCGAACATCCCAAAGGCAAGCTTTGGCAGCGGCGTCTTGCCATGTCCGCTTGGCAAATCATCCGGGACAATTTCGAGGACGACCACTGCCGGGCATTCATGCTAGCCAGTCCCTGGGGCAATCAGCCGCCGGATCACCCAGTCACTGGCCGCAGTGCCTACTCATCATTTAATCAACAACGGTGGAGCCGTCCCCTTCCCAAGGGAGGTTCGGGGCAATTATCTGAAGCGCTGGCCCGCTACATCGAAGCCCATGGTGGAGTGGTTCTCCCAAACAAGCCGATTGTGCGGCTTATCATCGAATCCGGCAAGTGTACCGGTGTGGAATGCGAAGACGGCAGCTCGTACCACGCACAGAAAGCAGTGCTGTCGACCATCCATATCAAGCAGCTCATCGACATGGCGCCACGCGAATTGTGGACGCAAGACTTCGTCGATGGCGTCGACACGTGGCAAGCCGAGTGTTCCATGATTGCCACCAACTATGCCACTACAGAACCGCCGAAATATGCAGTTGAAGGCGGCACTTTGAGTCCGGTGCATTCCGGGCTTATGCCCTCTCCCGAACGTGCACTACGCTTCGGATACGACTATGCTCGAGGCGCAGTTAATGTTGACGACCCTCCGCTGCACGTCATTTGTTGCACCATCGTTGATCCCACGCGAGCACCCCAGGGCATGCACACCGTGAAGATCATCGGCTATCAGCCTTACGATTTGAAAGAAGGTCCGCAGCACTGGGACGCAATCAAAGATCAGGTTGCGGATGCCAGTTTGCGTTATCTGCAGCGTTTCTCTCCGAATTTGACCGACGACAAAATATTGGCTCGCGTAGTGGACAGTCCGCTGGATCTCGAGCGAATGAATCCTCACAATTGGCATGGAAGCTGTCATGCGGGTGCATGGGGACCATCACAGTCTGGCAACATGCGTCCGGTGCCTGGATGGGCGCAACATCGAATGCCGATTCCAGGCTTGTATCAGACCGGAGCGACCACGTTTCCCGGCGGATCTGTAACTGGCGCGCCGGGAAGAAACGCTGCAACCGTAATGCTCAAAGACTTCGGAACAAGCATCGAGCAAGTTGTAGGGAAGAAAAATTAAACGTGAAAACTGCTTCCGAGCGAAAATCTCAACTAGAAAAATAATAAATACAGGTGCGTTTGTGGGCCAAGGAAACCCAAGAAGCAGACGACAAAGAAAGAACATGCTCACCGCAATTATTGCGGTGATACTGCTCCTTGGTCCCGCACGTCTTCAATCCGAAGATGCCGCTAAGCTGCAATCTGCTCGGCAAGAAGTACCGAATAATCCCTCGTCGCCGCAGCCCCCAGTGCAGCCAGTTCCCTTCAGCCACAAGCTTCATTCCGATCAAGGCGTTACTTGCGAATACTGCCACACGAATCCCCCACCCGGCGTATTGATGACGTTCCCTCCAACAAGCACTTGCATGGGATGCCATCGCGTCATCGCAAAAGATAAGCCTGCTCATAAAAAAACTCGCCGAATTCGCGAGTTCCAAACAGCCAATCCCGTGGGTTCGAATTTACGTGCTAACGCCGGGTTTGCACTGGACTCACCGTAAGCATCTGGAAGCTGGAAAGAAAGTGTGAAGCGTGCCACGGTGAAGTGGCACAGATGGATCATATGGCTGAGGTAACCAGCACGACGACTATGTTCAGCTGCCTAAGCTGTCATCAGAAGAATCAGGCACCAACAACTTGCAACACCTGCCATCTTTGGCCGTGATGGAAAATTAACTGGATTGCGTTTGAATCTCGGCGACATTTAACGCGGACCGGGAAAGTCCTTAGGTGCTCAGAAAAATAGCGCGGAAAAGGACAATTTCCCTACTCTCGATTTCGGCCCTGCTCAGCTTTCAGTAACACTACTCGTTTCTCTTTCCGAAACTGTGGCTCGATTTTCCACTCCACTGTTTGCGGCTGTCTTCAAGGGCGCAGTAAACGGTATCGTGATCTCGACAAGCGTGCCTGGGTTAGCATTCGCCACGCGCAATTCGCCATCGAATTCCCTCGCCCGTTCCCTCATGCCGCCCATACCGACGCCAATACTTCCAGGGCGCAGTAATACGACCTTTTCTCCGACGCCTCTTCCATCGTCTCTGATTACAAGCATTAGCTTCTCGGATTCCTGGAGCAGAGTCACACAAGCCTTAGTCGCTCCCGAATGCCGGAAAACATTGGTGAGACCCTCTTGAATGATTCGGAATATTGCGGTCTCCAGTTGTGGCGAAAGTCGCGGGAAACTTTTGGGCTGACAATCGAGCGCGGTCTCGATTCCACTGCGTTTGGTGAAGCCTTCCAAGTACCAGCGGACGGCTGAGAGCAGCCCTACTTCATCAAGCAAAGGCGGATGCAGGAGATGAGACATGCTCCGCACCTGCTGAATGACACGTACCAGAATTTCACTCGCCTCACCGGCGGCTTGCTCCTTTGATTGAGTCGAACGCGCGTGCACAATTCCATCCAATATCATTTTGGCCGCAGCCAGCTCCTGACCCAACCCGTCATGCAGATCGCGGGCGATACGACGTCGTTCTTCATCCTGCGTCACGATCAGACGGCTGGATAGCTGCCGCAGTTCGCGGTTCAGATTTTCCAGTTGCTGGGTTTTGCGGTGCAGTTCCGCAAAAATACTGACTTTCGCCCGCAAGAGTTCTGGAATGACGGGCACGGAGATGTAATCGACCGCACCACGTTGATATCCTCTGAGGCGGTCCAGATCGGTCAAGTGTACGGCAGAAATGAAAATAATCGCGGTCTTCTGAAACCGGGGATGCTGGCGAATTATCTCCGCCAGTTCAAAACCATCGATATCAGGCATACTGACATCCATAAGCACGACTGCAATGTCAGTTTTCAGCAGCAGTTCCAAGGCTTCCGCCCCGGAGTTGGCATGAATCAAATTCTCCCCAAGTTCGGCCAGCATGACTTCATAAGTCAGCAACTTGGCAGGCTGATCGTCCACCATAAGAATGTTAGCTTTTTCGTGCACGCTCATCGCCTTTCCAAAGCCTCATGGTACGCCTTCATCGATGCAACCACATCCGCAGTGCCGAAAGCAATTGATCAGTATTGACGGGTTTCGCCAGGTATTCGGACGCTCCCGCTTCGAGGCACTTTTCGCGATCCCCTTTCATCGCTTTCGCTGTTAAAGCAATAATCGGAAGGCGTCGCCATGAAGAATTTTGTCGAATCACTTGCATGGTCTCGTACCCATCCATCTCAGGCATCATGATATCCATCAACACGATCGCGACCTCGGGAGTCGAGTCGAGCATCTCGATAGCCTCGCGTCCCGTTCCGGCCGTCAGCACCGTCATGCCGCGACGTTCAAGCACGCTGCTCAGGGCAAAAATGTTTCGGACGTCGTCATCTACTACCAACACCTTTTTGCCGACCAAAGCGTCATCGGAACGGTGCAACCGGTCAAGCATTCTCTGCTTCTCGGCCGGAAGATCAGCCACCACCCGATGCAAGAAGAGTGCCGTCTCATCCAGCAAACGTTCCGGCGACTCGACCCCTTTAACCACAACACTGCGCGCCAACGTATGGAGACGAGTATCTTCTTCGAGCGACAACTCTTTCCCGGTAAACACGACAACCGGCAAATCGCTCAGAGAAGAATCCTCTCCAAAGCGCTCCAGAACCTCGAAACCGGACATATCGGGAAGACTTAAATCGAGCACAACGCAATCGAACGGATTCTCTCTTGCTACCCTGATCGCCTCAGCTCCCGTCGCTGCTACTGTAACTTCAATATCGTCATAATCCAACAGCGCCTGAATACTCAACTGCTCCGCGACGTTGTCTTCCACAACCAGCAATCGTTTGCAGCGAGGCTTCGCGAATTCTTTTATGCGAGTCAATGCCGCTCCCAGACTTTCGGGCGTAGTGGGCTTGGTCACGAATGCAAACGCGCCACGCACTAATCCATGATGCCGATCTTCATCTAAGGTCAGCATTTGGACCGGAATGTGCCGTGTCGTCGGATCTTGTTTCAAATGGTTAAGTACAGTCCAGCCCAGCATGTCTGGAAGGAAAACGTCGAGCGAGATGGCCGTCGGTTGGAATTCGCGTGCTAACGAAAGCGCCTCTGCTCCACGCAGGGCGACAAGAACCTTGAAACCTTTGTCGCGCGATAAATCGCACAGGACGCGCGCATAGTGCGGATCATCCTCCACGATCAGCAATATGGAATCGTCTGGCTGAAGATTTTCGCGATCATCAACAATTCGCTCGGTAGGAATCTCCGTTACATTCACACTCGCTAACTGGAGAGGCGATGAAGCTTTGTTATCGCGTATCCCGCCGCCAGTCGTTGATGGACCCACATACGTCTGAGGCAGATAAAGAGTGAACGTACTTCCCTTTTCAGGCGTGCTGCGCAGTTGTATTTCTCCGCCAAGCAAGCTGGCCAACTCGCGGCTGATCGCCAGACCGAGTCCAGTTCCGCCGTATTTGCGGCTGGTCCCGGCATCCGCCTGTTGGAACGCCTCAAAGATAATCCGCTGCTTTTCCGGCGGGATGCCAATACCTGTATCGGAAACTTCAAAGGCGATCACCGACGCTGCTCCCTGAAGTATGGGATGATCACCGCTCCACCCACTTGTGGCGGATGAAACCGACAGGCGTACTCCACCATGTTCGGTGAATTTGAAAGCATTGGAGAGCAAGTTCTTAAGCACCTGCTGTAGACGTTTCGAGTCAGTAACCAGACTGCGATTAAGGTGCGGATCGGTATTGACTTCGAAACTAAGGCGGCGATTCTCTGCCTCATGGCGGAATGGTCGCGCGATCATATCGAGCAGACTGGCAAAGAAAACTTCTTCCGCATCGACCGAAACCGTGCCCGATTCGATTTTCGATAGATCCAGAATATCGCTGATCAGGTTTAGAAGATCCGTTCCAGCGCCGTGAATAGTGCGGGCAAACTCAACCTGCTTCGGGGTCAAGTTGCTCTCGGGATTATCACTGAGTTGTTGGCCCAGCACCAGAATGCTGTTGAGCGGCGTACGCAGTTCGTGAGACATGTTCGCCAGGAACTCGGACTTGTACTTGGAAGTCAAAGCTAGTTCTTTCGCCTTCTCCTCAAGCGCGCGTCGAGCCTGTTCGATTTCCTGGTTTTTGCGTTCTACTTCAACGTTCTGTTCGGCAAGTTGTTGAGCTTTTTGCGCAAGCTGTTCATTCGTCTGCTGCAATTCTTTTTGTTGCGTCTGAAGCTCGGTCGCCAATTGCTGGGATTGTTTCAGCAGACCTTCCGTCTGCATCGTTGCTTCAATGCTATTCAGCACAATTCCGATACTGGCCGTTAGTTGCTCAAGGAAAGCAAGATGCGAGGCAGTGAAGGTACCGAGGGAAGCCAGCTCGATGACGGCCTTCACTCGATCTTCGAAAAGCACGGGCAGAACTATGACATTGCGTGGCACAGCTTCAAACAATCCGGAACGGATTGGTACAGTATGCTCGGGCAGATCGCTGATCAACATGCGATTCTTTTCCACGGCGCACTGGCCGATCAAACCTTCTCCCAACCTGAGCCGTCGAAGATGTCCACCCTGTCCGTCGGAAGCAAAGGCCGAGAGCAATACCATCCCCGCTTCTTCCTCGCCTTCCATCTGATAAATCACGCCCTGTTGAGCATTAACGAGGGGAACCAACTCGGAGAGCATCATCCGCCCTACTGTGGTCAGGTCGCGCTGCCCTTGCAACATGCCAGTAAAGCGCGCAAGATTCGTCTTCAGCCAGTCTTGCTCGGTGTTGCGGTCCGTCGTCAACCGCAGGTTGTCGATCATGGTATTCAAGTTGTCTTTGAGATCCGCAACTTCGCCGCTGGCTTCAACCTGAATCGAACGCGTCAAGTCACCCTTCGTAACAGCAGTGGCGACCTCAGCGATTGCGCGCACTTGGTTCGTTAAGTTGTCGGCGAGCAAGTTGACGTTACCCGTGAGATCCTTCCACGTACCAGCAGCGCCGGGTACATTCGCCTGTCCTCCCAATCGGCCTTCGACGCCCACTTCGCGTGCCACGGTCGTAACCTGATCAGCAAAAGTGGCCAGTGTGTCAGTCATGTTATTGATGGTGTCAGCCAGCGCCGCCACTTCACCCTTCGCATTGACGGTGAGTTTCTGGGTAAGCTCTCCATTGGCAACCGCGGTTACAACTTTCACGATACCGCGTACCTGTTCCGTCAGGTTGGCAGCCATGACGTTCACGTTATCGGTAAGATCCTTCCACGTTCCAGCCACACCCGGAACCTTCGCCTGACCTCCAAGCTTACCGTCGGTTCCGACTTCACGCGCCACGCGCGTTACTTCAGCCGCGAACGCGTTGAGCTGATCGACCATCGTGTTGATGGTGTTCTTCAGCTCGAGAATTTCGCCTTTCACGTCGACCGTGATTTTGCGTGATAAATCGCCGCGAGCCACAGCCGTGGTGACTTCAGCGATGTTACGCACCTGGCCGGTCAGGTTTCCGGCCATGGCGTTTACTGAGTCAGTAAGATCCTTCCACGTACCCGCAACTCCGGGAACGTTGGCTTGTCCGCCAAGCCGGCCTTCGCTACCGACTTCGCGCGCCACGCGCGTTACTTCGGCGGCAAACGAGCGCAGCTGTTCGACCATCGTGTTCAGCGTTTCTTTCAGCTGCAAAATCTCGCCGCGCACGTCTACCGTGATCTTCTTGGACAAGATCGCCGGTCGCGATGGCGGTTGCGACTTCAGCAATGTTCGCACCTGGCCAGTTAAGTTGCTGGCCATGAAGTTGACGTTGTCGGTGAGATCCTTCCAGGTGCCGCCGACTCCCGGCACTTCGGCTTGGCCTCCGAGTTTGCCGTCGGTACCGACTTCGCGGGCAACACGCGTAACTTCTCCTGCGAAAGCATTGAGCTGATCGACCATCGTATTGATGGTGTTTTTCAGCTCGAGAATTTCGCCTTTAACGTCCACCGTGATCTTGCGGGACAAATCGCCACGAGCCACTGCCGTCGTGACTTCAGCGATGTTACGCACCTGGCCAGTAAGGTTTCCGGCCATGGAGTTAACCGAGTCCGTAAGATCCTTCCACGTACCCGCAACACCAGGCACGTTGGCCTGTCCGCCCAATCTGCCTTCGGTACCCACTTCGCGGGCCACGCGGGTCACTTCTCCAGCGAACGCGTTGAGCTGATCCACCATGGTGTTGATGGTTTCTTTGAGCAGTAGAATCTCGCCGCTCACGTTTACCGTGATCTTCTTTGAGAGGTTGCCGGTAGCGATAGCCGTCGATACTTCGGCAATGTTTCGCACCTGACCAGTCAGGTTACTGGCCATCGAGTTGACTGAGTCGGTAAGATCTTTCCACGTGCCGCCGACACCGGGCACCTGCGCCTGTCCGCCCAGCTTTCCGTCAGTACCTACTTCGCGGGCCACGCGGGTGACTTCAGAAGCGAACGATCTCAACTGATCCACCATCGTGTTGATCGTGTCTTTCAGCTCGAGAATTTCGCCCTTCACGTCCACCGTGATCTTGCGGGACAAGTCGCCGCGGGCCACAGCAGTCGCGACTTCAGCGATGTTTCGGACCTGGCCAGTCAGGTTGCTGGCCATGAAGTTCACGTTGTCGGTGAGATCCTTCCAGGTTCCAGCGACTCCGGGCACCTGCGCCTGGCCGCCTAGCTTACCTTCCGTACCCACTTCGCGGGCCACGCGGGTAACTTCGCCCGCGAACCCATTCAGCTGATCGACCATCGTGTTGATGGTGTTTTTCAGTTCAAGAATTTCGCCTTTCACGTCCACCGTAATCTTGCGGGACAAGTCGCCGCGAGCCACAGCCGTGGTTACTTCAGCGATGTTACGCACCTGGCCGGTTAAGTTCCCGGCCATTGAGTTAACTGAGTCAGTCAGATCCTTCCACGTACCTGCGACTCCGGGCACGTTAGCCTGACCGCCCAATCGACCTTCGGTTCCTACTTCGCGAGCCACACGCGTTACTTCGCCGGCGAACCGGTTCAGCTGATCGACCATCGTGTTAAGAGTTTCTTTGAGCTGCAGGATTTCGCCGCGCACATCGACCGTGATTTTGCGGGAAAGATCGCCACTCGCGATGGCTGTTGCCACTTCGGCAATGTTTCGAACCTGGCCAGTCAAGTTGCTGGCCATGAAGTTCACGTTGTCGGTAAGATCCTTCCAGGTTCCTCCCACACCGGGCACTTGCGCCTGACCGCCCAGCTTTCCTTCCGTACCGACTTCGCGCGCCACACGCGTTACTTCACCGGCGAACGCGTTCAGTTGATCCACCATGGTGTTAATGGTGTCTTTAAGTTCGAGAATTTCACCCTTCACGTCCACCGTGATTTTGCGCGACAAATCGCCACGGGCCACAGCTGTTGTTACTTCAGCAATATTTCGCACCTGCGCCGTAAGGTTTCCGGCCATGGCATTCACCGAGTCAGTCAGATCCTTCCACGTACCAGCGACGCCGGGTACTACCGCCTGACCGCCGAGTTTGCCATCGGTTCCGACTTCACGCGCCACACGCGTTACTTCTGACGCGAACGACCGTAGTTGGTCGACCATCGTGTTGATAGCTTCTTTGAGCTGGAGAATTTCGCCGCGCACATCGACGGTAATCTTGCGGGAAAGATCGCCGCTCGCCACGGCAGTTGCTACTTCGGCAATGTTGCGGACCTGTCCTGTCAAGTTGCTAGCCATTGAATTGACGGAGTCAGTAAGATCTTTCCACGTACCGGCCACACCCGGCACTTGCGCCTGTCCACCTAGTTTTCCGTCCGTACCAACTTCCCGCGCAACACGTGTTACCTCGGCGGTGAAAACTCCGAGCTGCTGAATCATGGTGTTAACGATTTCAGCGGAACGGAGGAACTCTCCTTCCAAAGGCCGACCGTCCACATCCAATCTCACCGTTTGTGTGAGGTTGCCCTGCGCCACAGCTGCAATGGCCCGAGTCACTTCCGTCGTAGGCCGGAGTAGATCGTCAACCAGCGTGTTCACGGAACCTTCCATCTCGCCCCACGAGCCTCGCGACTCGTGAAACCGCGTTCGCTCGCGGGTTCTCCCTTGTTTACCAACCACCTGGCCGACGCGCTTTAATTCCTGCGCCATCTGCTGATTGGCGGCAACGATCTCATTAAAGGTATCTGCTATTTTGCCTTCGAGTCCTGTCCAGGAACCCGGGAGCCGCACCGAGAAATCGCCGTCGCGCATAGTTTGCAGGCTCGCCAGTATGGAACTCAGGCCGACCGGCACTTGCTCGGCGACCATGGTGTGCCCATTATTTGGCGAGTTCGATTCGGCCCGACCGCTCGCGCTTTCGGTTACGGGTTTGTTATTACTTCTCTTCATAGCGTCTCCTGAAAGGGAGCATGCAAGCCTGTAGCTCTAAAGTCTATCTCGTCTTGATGCTACGTTAATGTGCACCTGTTTGGCGTCGTGAATGATGTTCAACGGATCAGAAATGTTCGGGAGTGGAACCTCCGTTGCGCGCCAGATTCAGGCATCCCTAAAAAGGCATACTTCGACGGCGTACGTACTATGGCGAACGTATTGCGGATGGAGGCCAGAGAACCACCTTGATGTGATTCTTACCATGTAACGCTCAGCGCTGACTCTACAGTGTTTACTGTATGGCTGGCGGAGCCTTCTCCACACGCAGAATAGCTCCACGATAATTGAATATTCCGAAGGAGGCGACCCACAGTCAAAAATTGGGAGATTTCGGCGGCACTCCCAAGTCTCACGTAGGGACAGCCGCCCTCGGCTGTCCAGTCGAGCAACGCTCGACAATCCGCGCAGGAGATGCAGTCCACTACATCTACCTGGGCTTTGGAGCGGGATCCCAAGACACCCATCAAGACTACCCATTAACTTGTGAGCGCCCCGGATCCATCTCACGTTAATTGGATCCCAGCAAGTTTCGGCGTGCTTAAGCCGGTCCGTTGACCCCACTTAGAAAACCACCCAAATGCCCGGTTAAGGCGACGATACCGACTCCGATCAATTCCAGCGCAAAGCGATAGCTCGGCAACAATACGATCCGCCGTCGAGCGCGAAAATGCACCCACCACACTGCCCAGATCAGCACGCTTGAGACGCACGCAAGGACAATGTGCAGCAATAGAATTCCCTTCAGTTTCTGGCCCTCGAGTTGGAACTGCCATGCGAGAATGCCCGTCGCGAGAACCGGCACCGTCGAAATCGCTGCTACCAGCAGGTTGTAATAGGCGGCGTCAATGAGGCCAGGGCGCTTCGTCCATTGCGCAATGAGGTCGAATGCCACTGCTGAAATGAACAGCGCGATTGGAAAGTGGATCAGCACCACATGTTGTGCGTGCTTGGCAAACAATACTGTCTTCAAATCAAAAGGATGCATGTTCATCCACTCCTCGGCTCCGAATGCGTCCAACTCACTTCAACCAACCTCCTGATCTTTTATTCCACCTAAGCATGAAAAATATGGAGTTGCCGGACAAATTGTTCTTGAAAGGGAATAAATCAACGGCTCCGATGTTCTACTATGTGGGCGTGTCAGGAGCGGACCTTCAACTCGACTCGTTCGAAGAACTGGCTATGCCGCTCTTTGATCAGTTGTACAACTTCGCTCACTGGCTGACGCACAATCGCGAAGAAGCCGAAGACCTGGTTCAGGAAACCTACGCCAAGGCTTTGAAAGGGTTCTCGTCCTTTCAGTTAGGGACTAATTTTCGGGCATGGATGTATCGCATCTTACGTAATACGTTTTTGACCTCTCGTACCGGGCTGAAAGCGACCATGACTGTACCGCTCGATCCCGAGGAGGACGGACCTGAACTTGCGGTTGAGCACGACACGCCAGAAACACTGCTGTTTGAGCGCACAAACAGCGAGCGGCTGCAGAACGCGATTGATGAGCTGCCTGTTTATTTCCGAGAGATTCTCCTCTTATGTGAAGTGGAGGAGATGTCGTATCAGGAAATTTCGGAGACGCTTTCTGTTCCTATTGGCACAGTGATGTCGCGATTATCGCGTGCGAGAAAAACACTACGCGATCGCCTGCGACCACAGCCGCAAGCAGGAACACCAACGGTCGCGATTGCAAAGGGGACGAACCATGGTTTGTGAGTCTTGGAAGTCAAAACTCGACACCTACCTCGACAATGAGATTCCAGAGGAGGAGATGCGCACCTTCGATGCTCATGTGCGTAGCTGCCCGTCTTGCTCCGCCGATGCCGTCACGCGCGTACAGATGAAGCGCGCGATTCAAATCGCGGGTAAACGCTACACTCCAAGTGCTGAGTTCCGCAAACGAATGCAGCAGAGTATCGCTCCTAAACGGCAGCGCAGTTTCCGTTTCGGATGGATGTTCGCGGCAGCCGCAGCCCTCATTCTTATTGTCGGGGCATTGACTTCGTCTTATCTGGGAAACCGGTCCAGCAAAGACTTGGCTTATCGACAACAGGTTTTCAGCGAGATTGCGGACTTGCACGTTGCGACGCTGGCAAGCTCATCGCCAGTAGATGTGATCTCCACCGATCGGCACACAGTGAAGCCCTGGTTCCAGGGAAAAATTCCCTTCGCGTTTAATTTGCCGGAACTCCAGAACTCCGAGTTCTCTCTGCTTGGCGGCCGCATGACCTATCTTGATCAAACGCCGGGCGCGCATCTTATTTATGACATACGGAAACATCACATTTCGGTGTTCGTGTTCCAGGAGAAGACATTGCCAGCCAGTTTGGACAAGAATTCTCTTTCCCCAAAGAACCTGCCATTCAACATGGAAACATGGAGCCAAGACGGACTTCGTTACTTCGTGATCGGCGACGCGAGCACGGCAGATGTCAACAATCTCGTGAAATTGTTCAAAGCCACCAGTTCGTAGATTTACGAAGTGCAATTTGCTAGTCGTCGTTCTCCTTCGCCATAGTTTTGCCCCCCAATTTCAGGATTAAAGGCGTCGAGCGTTCTGTTGTCCTGGTGTGTATACTTAAGAGCTTTTATTTCGATCTCCCACTCTCCACCAAAGGACCCCTAACAAATGAACAGCTGCCTTCGTATCTCAGGTCTCGTGTGCCTATGTTTTGCGCTCTGCTTGTCGGCCAGTGCGTCCACTGCGACCTTCCAAATCGTTCAGGATCCCATCACCAACACGTGGTCGAATTTTGCTCTCTCCGGCAATGGCGAGGTCATGGCCGCAAACTATGGCGGCGAAATCTTTCGCTGGACGGCAACCTCTGGCTTTCAGGACCTCGGCCCAGGCGATTACTTTTCCTCTTCGATCGGAATCTCGCGTGATGGCTCTGCCATAATCAGCGGATATATCGGAAGCGATGGTTACAGCCGTCCAGCCATCTGGAAATCATCGGGACTCACTGACCTCGGCCACCCCTCGAATGGATGCACTGCCATCGGCAATAGCTGGGGAAGCGGCTATAGCTTGAACGCAAATGGAACTGTAGCTGTCGGACTCGCATGGAATTGCCAAGACGCCGAGGCCTTTGCATGGACTGAAGCTACAGGCAACGTTTCGCTCGGGCATCCTGCAGGCACCCATAGCAGCCGCGCTTCAGCGATCTCGGCTAACTCCGCGACAATCGTCGGTTTCTGGGAGGATGTAACCGGCCCTCGCCGCCCGGTACGATGGCTCAACGGAAAACATGACCTGTTTCTAGGTTCTAAAACTCTCGGCGAAGCCACAGCAGTGACCAGCAATGGCAAAAACATAGTTGGGCAGTACTACGACGTGCAAAATAACGGGATCGCTTTCCTTTACTCAGATAGCCACGGTTTTACCTCGCTCGGAACCATCCGGCATGGACGTTTTGAGCAAAGCTCTGCGAATGCCATCTCTGATGATGGAACTGTCGTCGGCTGGAGCGGCGATCCGTTTGGCCACGGTATCGACGCTTTCGTTTGGACAGCTGGGGGTGGCATGGTACGAGTCGCCAAGATGTTGCGGCAATCGGGTGCAAGAATTCCGGTCGGCATGACTCTATACACCGCCGACAGCATCTCAGCCGACGGAACTACCTTTGCAGGACAGTGCTTTGATGCCCAGGGACATTTCGGCAACTGGATCGCTCACATCACCAAGTAACGTTCTCGAACTAACGCTCGCCTCAGAGTCCATTCAGGAGTCTGAGGCAGCTAACTTAGTGAAAACTGCCGGAAGGATGGTTCAAAGTTTCAAAGGAAGCTATAAACCGAACCTACTGGACGCGCATCTCTAACTTCCAGTAGCAAGCCCCTGCAAGCGAAAAGCCGCCCTCCTCCCTACTCCAAGGCTGGGCGGCTTTTTCTTTCAGTAACAGTGCTGAGAATTACTCGTCCCTAGCCATACCTGCGCGTATTCACCCGCAAGATGGATGCATGTACCGGAACAAGAATCCTCACCTCTGAGGTGGACTACACGGAAAACAGTCGAGTGTGCTCTGAATTTTTTATAGAATTGTCCTGTAGTAGACAGACAATGCTTAAAACTATTCCTTCGGTGCTCAGAGTCCCTCTCGGAATCTCCCTCTGCGTATTTGCATCAAGCATGATCACGGCACTGTCTCGTCACAGTTCTATTAAAGCGATAGTACCTATTATGTTTTTGTCGGTGATTGTTTTCATTGCGCTGAAATTCGGATCACTGGCGGCTGCTTTGGGTACGCTAATCGCTGGTGGTACGTTCGCGTTCTTTCTGTTCGCGCCTTTCCACAGCCTGTTGATAGATGACCGCAATGCGAGAGGCAACGTGATGTGGATGGTTCTGCTCGGCCTAATAGCGGCTCATTTTTTACCACCACCGCCCAACGATGGAACTGATCCCAGAGTCTCTCTTCAATAATCTACGATGACCGGACCAGAGGTGGAACCAGCAAAGGGTTGCGCCTAGCATATCTCTAGAGGTGTTGTTTCACCTCCGGCGATGTCATGGTGCTCACAGCGATTCTCATTGCCCTCTGCGCGGTTGCAATGCCGTTCTTCGTCTTCTGTATTTACGGTTTCCTTGCAGACCTAAAACAACAGAGAAGACCACTTCCCCAGCTCTAGCCTTGCCAAATGTTCGCCTTGCCGGGAAAGTCGCCTTTTTAAATTCACCTGGGACACAGACAGACCTGCAATCTACGCATTAAGAGGGTTTTGCAGCCGCGCCCATGAGCATATCTGCAGGATACGGGAACAGGTGGTTGCCTTCAACGGTGAGCGTCTGGATTCTGCAGCCCCGCCTCGATAGCACTCGAAATGCTGGCAACTGTGCGATAAGCATTGCCATGTCCCTCGCCAAGCGGAATAATTTCGCAGCCTTGGGATTCCCCAAGATCGCTTTCCATGATAAATTTCATCCCGCCTACGAGCTGGAAACACTTCTCGCTTTCAATGGAAGCTAATATGGGGGCTTAGGATTTTCGTGGATGAGCGTCGTATGTATAATCAACAGGTTGGGCGCTTAACTCAGCGGTAGAGTGTCACCTTCACACGGTGGAAGTCGTAGGTTCGAATCCTACAGCGCCCACCATTCACCGTACAAAATAATAAGGTGTTCATTGAAATTCACCGTGGTCCCTCAGCGGGCGTTCGCAGGCAACGACATCGATATTCATCTGGACGCAGAAAAAGGTGAGACTATCGCAATCGTGAAGGTTCGCCTTGATGACTCAACGATCTGGGAGCAACCAGCAGAGTCCGGTTGCGTGGACTGGCAGATGAAGTTCTCAGGAATCGGAGATGCCGCGCCCGGGATGGAACACAAATTGGTGATCACAGTAATCGATGACAAAGGTGAGTCCAAATCTTCGGAGCATCACTGGCAAGACAGCTAGAACTGTCCGTAGCTCAAGCGAGAAAAGCCCCCGCTTTCCGTCTTCTACCCGGTCTCCCTACGGTACAGGCACCGGTCTTATCAGGCGTTCAGTGAACGATTTTCTATATCCTCCAAAGCCTCGAGAATCGACTTGAGACAATCAATGATTGCCTGATGTGCTAGCTGAGTGCCTGCGGCTTTGGCTCTCGGCGAGACTATAGCCGGTTCAGTTCCCGCATCTCTTAAAGCCACTTCAACTGCGTGAACTTTGTCGCGTACTTGATTGAGAGCTGTAGACATGGGACAAATTATCGCCCTAAGACGATCAGAGTGCCATCCTTTTCCACTCAGAAATTGAGACCTAACGGGAGTCGCGGACGACGCGATTAACTTCCGTACTAGGTAGTGTCCTAATTTGAAAGTGAAGGACTGGATCGCTCCAGCCGCCTGTCATGCGACATTTGGTTAGTCATGGTGGAAATAAAAGAGGTTCCCGTCCAGATCCTTTACGGTGAACTGCCGTAACCCCCAAGGCTTTCTTTCCAGAGGATCCACGATGTTCGCATCTAACGACTTCAGCTCCTGGTACGACGCATCGATATCTTCGGCGAACACCCAGTGAACGGCAGGTTCGAACGGCGGCTCCCTTTTCCGAAAGAATATCGCCACGTCACCGCGCGACACGGCCCCAATCTCTTTGCCTGGGTAAAGCCATCCAATCTCAAAGCCGAGTGCATCTCTGTAATGCTGTTGTGCGCGTTCGACATCAGCGACCGGCAACTCCGGCACTGGCTGGCCAATCGAGTTCACGTTCTTTGCGAAATTTAGAGTGGGGATTTTCGCTTGGGCTTCGGCTTGTTCTTCGTCTTGCTCTGGCCCTTAAGATTGAGCGCCACTGCAGCGCGGATGAGATCCTTCAAGGCCGCCTCATCGACCTTGTCGCCTTCATGGATGTCGATGGCGCGCCTGACATTCCCCTCGAGGCTGGAGTTGAATAGACCGGAAGGGTCCTTCAACGCAGCTCCCTTGGCAAATGTCATCTTGACGACATTCTTGTACGTCTCTCCCGTGCAGACGATGCCGCCGTGGGAAAAGACCGGAGTCCCCGGCGATGTCGCCTTGACCCACTTCCACTCTTCGACGATCTCAGGGTCTGCCTCGTGTATGATTGCGCGCACTTTCGCGAGCGTCTTCCCGCGCCAGTCCCCAAGTTCCTTGATCCTGGCGTCGATGAATGCAGAGGCAGATTCCACCGCAACGGGCCTTTTCATGTGCAGCTCCAACTCTCGCACCTAATTTAGCTGCGCTCAGCGTAACCTGCAACCTCCGCAAGTGGAAGCCTCTTCTGGGTTCGATAGCAGTTCGAAAGATCGGGGGTGCAGCGAGGATCTTCCAGGCGACTTCGGGGACTTCGAAAATTTCTGCATTCTGAAGTATGCTGCTAGGCGGAGCGCGTTCCACATGGAGCACCTCCGTATACGCCTCATTAAAGATGAAGACTCTTCTATTCAGTTCTTGTCGCTGCTCCGTTTTTTTGCTCGGCTTCCTGAGTTTCGCCATCGCATTGCCAGCCGCCGCCGCAGACTCTCCAAACCAGCGGCTCACGCCAGCGGATGTTCTTTCAATGATGGAGCGCGTGGCGGATTGGCAGCTCGCGCATCCTTCTGCGCACCCCGCAACGGAATGGACACAAGGAGCGGGAGACGCAGGAATGGTCGCGCTGGCCGGCATCTCCGGCAACCCGAAATATCGTGACGCGCTGCTCGCGATGGGTGAAGCCAACAGCTGGCAACCCGGACCACGCATGTACCATGCCGACGATTTGGCAGTCGGCCAAGCGTACGCAGGTCTATATTTCCTTTACCGCGACCCGAAAATGATTGCGCCATTGCGAGCGCGGCTCGATGCCATTCTCTCCGCACCTTCGAAAATTCAAAGCCTGGATTTCCATCAGCATTACGATCAGGCTTCCGAACTATGGTCCTGGTGCGATTCGCTGTTTATGGCTCCGCCCGTCTGGATGCAGCTTTTCGCCGCAACTGGCGATGAGCGCTACCTCGATTTTGCCGTGAAGAATTGGTGGCGCACGACGGATTATCTTTACGATCCCAGCGAACATCTCTACTTCCGCGACAGCACCTATTTCGGCCGGCGCGAAGCCAACGGCAAGAAAATCTTCTGGAGCCGCGGCAACGGCTGGGTCATGGCCGGACTAGTCCGCATGTTGCAGTTGCTTCCGGCAAACCATCCGAGCCGCGCGCGTTTCGAGCACTTGTTCCGGGAAATGGCGGAGACGATTCTGACGTACCAGCAACCCGATGGTCTGTGGCGTTCGAGCTTGCTCGATCCGGACGATTATCCGCTCAAGGAGGCAAGCGGCTCTGGATTTTACGCCTACGCGCTGGCTTGGGGCGTGAATCAAGGTTTGCTCGACAGCGAAAAATTTAAGCCTGCGATTCGCAAAGCCTGGGCTGCCCTTGTCGAATGCGTGGATGCGGATGGCAAATTGACGCACGTTCAGCCCATCGGTTCCGACCCGAAAATGTTTCCAGCGGATTCCACCGAGGTCTATGGCGTCGGCGCGTTTCTACTGGCGGGCAGCGAGTTGTACCGCATGGCATTGTTTGAAAAGACAGAGCCTGAAAATGCAAAGCCTGTGGCGATCCGGGTGACCAATCCGGCCAGTTTGTACCGTCATTGCGAAACGGTGGAATTGAGCCTTTCTCGATTCGCCCATCGCGGGCTGCGTTCGACGAATCTCGCCGTGATGGATGGCCTCAAATCCCGCATTCTCGATTCGCAGATTTACGCCAGCCAATCAGGGAAAGCGCCGGACACATTCCTTTTCCAAGTCGATCTCGCGCCAGGGAGAGTCGCGGACTTACTACATCTTCGACGCTTCCGCTCTGACTGCAATGCCGCAGCCGATTGTGAAAACGTACGCCCGGCAAATCATCGAGCGCTACCGCGATATGGCATGGGAGAGCGACCGCATCGCACATCGCATGTATCACCAGGATCTAATTCCAGCCGAGCATACCGAGAGTAGTGGCGTGGATGTGTGGATCAAGAGCACGCGTGCGCTCGTGATCAACAAGTGGTACGAGAACCGCGACTATCACAACGACCACGGCGAAGGATTAGACGATTATCGGGTCGGACGGAGCCGGGGTTGTGGAGGACTCGGCATTTGGGACCGTCATAAATTTTACGTATCCAGCAATTACCGCGACGCCCGCATCATTGCCACCGGACCGATCCGCTCCGAATTCGAGCTGACTTACGACGCCTGGGAAGACGGGAAAGGAAAGATCTCCGAAACCAAACGCATCAGCATCGACGCCGGATCTAACATGAGCCGCGCCGAAAGCGTGTTCACCGGCGATCAAACCTCCCCATTCGAAATTGGGGTCGGCATTGCGCAACGCCCCGGTAACGGTGTGTTCGCCAAGAACCAGGAAGAGAGTTGGGTGAGTTATTGGCAGCCCGCGGACCGAGATCGTGGAAACATAGGATGTGCGGTTGTGCTGCCCAACAAGGTTGAGGAATTCGTGACCGAAAGCGCCTCGCTGCCCAAGCTGACGCAAACTGATCTCGCCACGCCAAGTAACGAAGGCCTGCCCCCGGTTGCGAACCTACTGGCCATTGCGCCGGCAAAGATCGGCAAGCCATTTGAATATTATTTCGGCGCAGGCTGGAGCAAGAGCGGAGATTTTCCCGAAGAAAAAGACTGGGAGAATTACGTTCAACAATTCGCCGCCCGGCTTCGCGCACCCCTGAAAGTCACACTCGAAAATCAATAGCTGTCCCGATTGGCAAGCATCCCAAGCGGATACGGCATTTTCTGCTCCGGGCTAACTCCTTTATTAAAAGGCTCGACGCGGCACCCTGCCCTGCAATCAATGTGCAGGATTGTTCACACCGTGAGCGCCTTCGCCTGTCTTTATACAAACTCAACAAACCATAACCCCCTACGCTTCACGGACTTACATTGTTCTCTGGCGAGCCCCCACCAGCTGTACCTTTGGCCGGACAAGTGCTTCTTCATCATGGTAAGAAAAGAGGCCGCAATGAAGATTCACCCTTCCATTGTTCTCGACCTCTCACAATGAGCCGTTCCGCCCGAGGGAACGGTGCCATACCGAATCTTTCCGAAAATCCAGCCTACAGCCTCTTTTGAATCGGTGGCTCCAGAAATGGAGCCGCTTTTTCTTTTGAGCCAAGCTAGCCGTAAGATCTGGCGAATTTACGGAGTGCTGGAATGTTGCACAGAATCGACGATCTGTTGGCTACAGAGGGGCCACTGCTCAGCCTGTCATACGCCGAGCCTAAGTAGTTCTTCAGCCTGCTCAGCGGATCTCGCTGGAACCACATTAATCCGGGTTTCTGCCAGCGTAGTTTTCGGCATTGTTTGCGAGTACGTGAAAATTGGAAGAATCGCATTTCGAGTTGATATTGTGCACGATAAGAACTCCTTTGGGAATGGGTAAAATTCGTCCTTCTATATCTGACTGCTTAGGAGTCCGTCTAAGCGATTCGGTGTCATGAAAGCCAGTTTACACCGCCCGGTCACTTCCGGTATTCTCCGCAATTGCGGTTCTACTCACACGAGGTGGCAATGCGGCTTCAACTCGCTCTGTCCGTATCTTTGATCTTCATCGCAACGACTCTTGCCAGCTCTCAACAGCAACCACCTCCAAAATCCGCGTATGATGCCGAAAACCCGGCCAACCCAGGCGATGCTGCTTACTCGCCTCAACTGAAAAATGACCTCGCCGCCTTGCGTGATGCCGCACTCTCCGACGACTATGCCTGGCAGCAAGTCGCTCACCTCACCGAGAACATCGGACCGCGTCCTGAAGGTTCGCGCCCAAGCCGAAGCCGCCGTAAATTATGTTGCCGACGAACTCCGCAAACTCGGACTCGACGTTCATCTCGAAGATGTCCAGGTCCCGCGCTGGACTCGTGGTCTCGAAACCGCCGAGCTCGTCGAGTATCCCGGACATGTCACCGGAACAACGCAGAAGATCGTCCTCACTGCCCTCGGAGGCAACACGCCCACTTCTTTACCCGGTCTTACCGCCGAAGTAATCGTCGTAAACAACTTCGATGAACTAAACGCTCTCGGACGCGAAAAAGTCGCGGGCAAAGTTGTCCTGTTCAACGTGCCTTACGACAAGCGCAAAGCCGCTGGCGGATTCGCCTTCGAAGCCTACGGCGAAGCCGTAGCCTATCGCAGCAGAGGAGCGAAAGCTGCCGCTGCACTCGGCGCGGTTGCATCCTTAGTTCGATCTGTGGGCAACGCCGACTATCGCATTCCTCATACCGGCTACAGCGTTCAGGCCGGCATTCCCGCCGGAGCCGTCACCGCCGAAGACGCTGACCTCATCGCGCATCTCGCCGCGCAGGGTAAGGTTCGCATCCATCTCACGCTGACCGGCGAAACCGGAGCGCCCGTACTCAGCCACAACGTAGTCGCGGATATAAAAGGATCCGAGCATCCCGAGCAGGTGGTCATCGTCTCCGGACATCTCGATTCCTGGGACCTCGGAACCGGAGCCATCGACGATGCTGCCGGCGTGGTCGTGGCCATGGAAACCGCGCAGCTGATTCAGCAACTCCATCTGCATCCCAAGCGAACCATTCGCGTGATTGCCTGGATGGACGAGGAAAACGGCGGCAGCGGCAATCGTGCCTACGCCAAGGCGCACGCAGCGGAATTTGCGAATCACGTTGCCGCTATCGAAAGCGACTCCGGTGCCTCTCATCCCTTGGGCTTCGAAGCCAAGGTCAACGAGAAAGCGCTGCCTCTTCTCGAACCCGTTCAGAACATCCTGAGACCATTCGGTGCAAACGTCATCAAGACCACAACCTTCACTCCGGGATCCGATATCGAGCCGCTGGGCAATGCGGGAGTGCCCACTTTTGGCGTGATGCAGGACGGCCGTATCTACTTCAACTACCACCACACCGCAGCCGACACCCTGGATAAGATCGTTCCGCAAGAGTTGCGGGAGAATGCGGCAGCGCTGGCAGTCCTGGGATACGCACTAGCGAACCTGCCCGAACCGCTGCCGCGATAAGTCGATAGTTCAGTGACGACTCAACTACGCGGCGCTGGCCGCATACTGCTCAGGCTTGTTGTCGAATGTGTCCTTGCACTCTTCTGAGCAGAAGTAATACGTCCGGCTTCCGTACTGCGAATTAAACTTCGTATCTGTCTCGTCGACTTCCATGTTGCAGACTGGATCAATAGCCATTGTGGCGCCTCCCGAGTAGCAGAATTTCGTTCCCAGAGTTTAGGATGCGAATTTGCCGACAGACGTTTTCGAGGCAATCGCCCTACTGGATGGCGTTGACCAGCTCCCATATTCGCGCGAGATGATGATCGTCGTGTTCGGCGACAAAATACAAATGGTCTACGAGACGCATCGGCGTCTTCAAACGCGGATGCAGAATGGCTCGAGCAAACAGTGATGCATCCAGTTCGCCCACGCGCTTTAGCAATCTCTCTCTCGCAGCGCGGAACTCACTCAGAATCTGTTCCAGCGGACGCGCGTTGTAATTAGCTTGATCGGTTTTCCGATTCTGCAAGTCTGTCACGCTGAGTTCGCCGCTGCCCGCCACATAATCTTCCACTCGCGCCAGCCACAGCGGTTCGAGGTCAACCAAGTGCCCGGCGTGTTCCTGCGCCGACCACTTTTCTTGCGCCTTCCTGATCAAAATTTCCCGAGTACGGCCGCGAAGCGCTTCTTCAAGTCTGGCCGGAGTGCCGCGCAAACGTGCGGATAGATTCGGATGCAGCTCCACCGGAAAAGAAAACTCAAACTTGCGTTCAAACCAGATCGGCACCTGACTCATGATTTCGAAATAACTCCGTTTGGGATAACTCCATGCGGCTAACTTCACTAACGAAAGATGCGCGTCAGCCCCAGACGACTCACGATTTCCCGCGCAACCAAACGCCGCCCTCTTCCTTTGTCATCCTGAGCGCAGTCGAACGCTCACAAAGTGAACGTTCGCAAGTCGAAGGACCCCTACCCCGTCCAAACATTCTCCTTTGAGCATCGTGCCATCTACTTCTTCTCCCCCATCAGCAACTGCCACGCCTCGCCATACGCCCGATATTTCTCCCGCTTGCTGCCCGGCGTAAAATGCAGCGTGCAATTCGTCTCCCCCATTACCTCATACGGGATGATGTACCACCGATCAATCGGAATCAGATACACCGCAAAAAAATCCAGCACGCCCCGCGGATACCGCTGCCGCTTCGGTCCCATCACATTCAAGCTGTAGCACTCGCCGCGCCGCTTATAAATTGTCGACTTCACCTGCACCCGCAGCACCTTCCCCTTGCGCTCGACTCCCACATCGTAGCCCGCCGACTCCCCATATGGTTTGGACACTCTCAGCCCCAACTCCGCCGCCCGCGCCATAAAACATAGCTCCGCCCACTCTCCCCGTTCCTTGCACCGCTTCAAAAAACTTCCCCGAATTTTTTTCTTCATCTCTCTAACTCCATAAGGCAGGCGTCAGGCTTTAGGCCGGCGACCGAACAAAAAGTTCCCCAAAACAAAAAGCGGCCCCGAAGGACCGCTTCTCTGATTTCAATCTACCCAATTATTGTCATTCTGAGGCGACATGCTTCTCGTCGCCGAAGTTGAGGCGCTTAGCGGGCGTCAGAGCCCGCTGCCGAAATCCTGAGCGTAGCCGAAGGAGCCCTGGGCGTGCCGCGCGATGTCTCGCGTTCTTTGCGAGACCATAAATCGCGCGCCCGGCACGCTTCCAAATTAGATCTTAATTTTTCACTTAATTTTTACCCTTGACCAGGACGGCCAATGGCGAACGACTACCGACCAACGACTGTACTTCCAGTATGACACTTTCACTACCCAAATTGCGCCACACTCTCCAACTTTATATTCGGATTCGAATCATCGACTTATCGCAAATCAGCCTCTCCAGAGGGCTTGACAAGCCTTTTCCCAAATCGGGATTTCCCCTCTTAACCAGACTCTCTCCCCGATATCTCGATGGAGTGACGGGCGTCCTCGCCCGTCCGCGATACTGCCTCCTCTCGCCCTGTCCTCCTGAGCGCAGTCAGACGTTCACAAAGTGAACGTCTGCAACCCACTTTCCCGAGCACAGCCGGGACCTTTGTACTCGTGTAGGGCGGACACTCCTGTCCGCCGCCTTTGCTTTTGCCTTGTTCTCCTGAGCACAACCGTCGAAGAGTGGACGCTTCAGCGCCGCGTAAATCTCCCCACAAACAAACGCGGCCTGCGTAGCGCGGACGCCCTCGCCCGTGGCTTTAGTTTTTATGTTGTCATCCTGAGCGCAGCCGAACATTCACAAAGTGAACGTTCGCAAGTCGAAGGACCCCTATCCCGTCCAAACACTCCTACTCAATGATTCGTATCCAGGCACCGACTTTAGTCGTGCCGCCAATGCATGCGCTCAACCACGCGGCCCTGAAAGGGCCACACACCAAGTAGCGTACGATAAACCCTAAGATGTTCAACAGGGGATCATCACCTCGGCCGCGGCATAACTGGATAGTTCGACAACTGCTGGATATTTTGGATGGCACCATTGTTCTAATCTTGAAGATTCTTCCACGCCGTCGTCCTAGAGGAACCGTATACGTTCCCAACAAGCCCGATAAGAAATTCGAGCTTCAGGTCCGCCGTGGTTTGTCGTTTCTGTTTGAACGGTATGCCATTCAAATTACTTCAAATGTAAAGTATCGCCACTTTGGAAGCGCGGAGATCACAATCAGGGCAGCGAATGTTGACATTCGAATTTTCAACGATGGCCGGGATCACGAACTTCGCGTCAATTTTGGTCCGGCGATGGGAAATGGCGTTTGGGAAAATGTAGATGTTGCTCTCGCCGCTGCTACTGGAGAAGTGTCGCCACGATCGAGATATGACGGTTATTATGGCTCCGATCCGTCCAAGGCATTGCTGGAGCTTGCGGACCTTCTACAGCCGCGGTTCGACCGCTTGAATGAAGCGTTCTCTGAAGAAAATTACCCCGTCTTGCGCAGTCGCTTGGCCGAGGCGCAACGCGATGTGAACCTGCTTAAGTTGTAAGAAGTTGTTTTATTAAAATATTCCAGTAGAAGAACGGCGCTTAGCTATTGCGTGAATCTCCACGTGAACAAACGCGGGCCTCTTCTCACTGTCATCCTGGCGGACGCCCTCGTCCGCGGCTTTTGCCTTTCCTTCATCCTAACCGTAGTTTCTCTCCCAGATATCTCGATGGAGTGACGGGCGTCCTCGCCCGTCCGCCATTCTGCCTGCTTTCGCCCCTTGCCCTCCCGAGCGCAACCGTGCAAGAGCGGACGCTTCAGCGCCGCGTAAATCTCCCGCAAACAAAACGCGGCCCTTTAAGGGCCGCTCTTCCAATTGTGAAAGTTTTAAGAATCCGCCCCGCAGGGTGCCACGCCAGGCGATTCCAGCTTCTCTAAGCAGCCATGTTGGTCGTGTAAAGAGAGATGTAAGGACTTCGGCAGTGGACCGTTACCAACAATAACCAAGAGGAATGCGTTGAGAAAGTGCTTAGATTTCTTGAAGCAATCGGACATGCTGGCGTAGTCCGTCGGTGATGGATGTGGTGTTGCTTCCGGATGCGTATGCCAGTCCCCTACGTACTCGAGAGCTCGAGTATGACGTTCCTGTATTTCGAGTTGCTCGGCTTTGCGATCCGGCTTATATCCATAGCGGGTTCGCCGGTCGCTAGGGCGCGGTCCCGTAACATCACAAACATAGAGCTCGAGCGGTGAAACGACCGCGAACAACTGTCCTCCCGCTTCGCGGTGCCAATGCCTCTTTTGGCGATGCGCTTTGAAGTGTTCCAAGACAGAGGTAGCGATTACTAAAGCTTGTCCAGAAGTTCCAAGGGGAATCTCAATCACCGATCACACCACAATTTACACATCGGACCTGTGGCGGCCACGGTTGCTCTACCATAAGGCTTCCGAAATCCCGAAACTCGGGGTGGGCTTCCCAGGAAGGAGTCCAGTGCCCTCCAGAAGCGAACAGCGATGATTTTGATCCGGCCCAAAATCTATGAACGGGGTAGCTGTGCCCGTTCAGAAGAGAATCGAGGACAAGCCCAGCGATGAGCGTGACCGTACTCGAAACCTCAACACCACCATATGGTTGAAACGCCGCACCACATGCGGGTTCCTGGAGATCTTGGTCCTCGGGCCACTCTGTAAGTGAAAAGTGCGGAACGCCGGTTGGACCGCATCCACATTCGATGCAGGAGTTTTCGCCTGTGAAGACAGCATGACCAGCGCTTGCGTGCGCCTCTGTCCATCCATAAATGAGCTTGGGACGTGAGTCTTTACCCCGATGCCAACCGCTTAACATCTGATCCATCCCCCAGTTCGCTGTCAAGCTGATCACTAAATTGCAGCTGCTCAGAAAATCCGGAATGGCTCGAACCGCTTCATTGATGGAAATCGCTTTGCCGATAATTTCCAGATGGGGATAATTGACCTGTAAATCTCGGGAGAGTGCCATCGCCTTGTTGAGGCTTACGGAAGACGCGCCGAGCGAGTGTCTGCTTATATTTGGCCATTCCAAAACTTCGTTGTCTACCAGTGTTAGCTTGCCGACACCAGATTTGGCTAGACTTACGGCAACGGCAGAGCCAATAGACCCGCAACCAAGAATCACTACCGACATGTCCTTAAGAATTGCCTGCCGCTTGTCGCGCCCACGCCCGTGAATCCAATCGTGATCGATCCTGGCTACATCAAACCGCGATACACGGGCACTCGAACTCAGAAAGCGCCTTGCGAGCTCATTCCGCGGTACACGTCCCCTGCGAAAGCCCCGCGTTAAAGGATCAGTCTTCCGACCCATCACGTCTTTCCCTTTCGGATTTGGGACTGAGACGCCGGCGAGGACAGGACCGTTAACCGTCGGTGCGGCAAGAATAACTCGAATATCACTCGCGCTCTCGTCCACGAGCTCGGCGATTGTCGCCATCGCATCCGCGGCAGTCGCAATCACCTGCAAATCGTGGGCAGTCTTTGGGTACTCTTGGGGCCGGAGAGCACGGGCAAGCCAAAACAGGCCAGCCCGCCGCTGTGTCGGCTTATAGGGCTCCTGCTTCGGATATCGATGTGCTAGCCAACTCTGGATTGATCTTTCATCGTCGGCGATTATGTCAAATTGCTGCCCTTTCCACAGGCTTACAAGCCGGTTTCGCTTGTCCAAGGAAACCAGACTGCGACACTGGCTACTGAACTTGTCAATTTCGTAGTGCCAGTACGTCTTAAATTCGGCCTCGAAGTCGACCGCATTGATGCCCGCTAAACAATCGGTGACAAGGCTGACGGCGCGACTGAGGAGATTTTGAAAGACGCTAACAGGGGCGAGCGAAGAGATGGACGAATTATTTGGTAGTAGGCAAAGGACGCCATCCTTTTCCACGTGTGGCCAAGCCAAGAAATCTGGCTTGTCGACAAGAGCGATCCTGGGTGGCAAGAATGGAAAGCCAGGCGAGACGAGCACGTGAAAATCACGAACACGATCTTCGAATGCTATGGGAACGCACCAGCCGACAATAAAATCGCGCTCCGTGTAGGCTTTAACTCGAGAGAATAGTAATTCCCTAGCGCCGGGCAGACCTTCAATGTACGAACTCAGAGCGGCAATCGACTCAGTGCGGATGCCATCTAGCACCACGCCTTCAGGCATAGGTTCCGCCGCCGCCTTTTCGTACCGCATTTTGGGAAGTTTCCTCGAACGATTTAACTAGTCCCGCCGCGAGGGCATTTCCGCCGGAACCTCCGTCGTCAGTCACCTTTTCGAGATCACTGAAGTAGGTCGTGTTGAATACCTTGTCCCAACACTTCAGCGCATCTTTACGAGTACAGGAATTATTCAATGTCGGCTCCAACCACTTGAGAGCATCCGATAACCTGTCACGCAGAGACTTCGCTTTGGGATCTTCTTCACCCTTAGTGATTGTGTCGTCTGGGGTGACAGGATGTTTGACGATCAAACTCAGGTTCAGTCGATCCCGGATGGCGCGGATTGTGTTGTGGAGCGCTAAGTCCTCCCTGTTGGCATCGACCTTGCAGCACTCACTTGCAAGTTTGGTAATCATGAATCCACTGGCAATGCAGTCGCGCCAACTTGGGCGGCTTTGAGTAAATTTCTTGAGAAGACGACACAATCGTCGCAGCTGGCGTCCGTTTTCCTCGTCCGGGCTTTTTTGCCTGTTTTCTTTCTTGAACCAAGCTGTCACGTCTCGCGCATCAGAACGTTTCCAGTCGGTGCTGGCTAGTTCATAAAATACTTCGTCAGCAAAGAAATTTTTCTTCATGACACGACGATAGACCGGAATGTCGACGCGGTAACCCCCATCGTATTGAACTCGAACACAATTGAGCAGGACTACGGGCTTCGTCTTAAAACTGCCATCATCGACCGCGTCGCGTACCATCTGACGTGTATCAAGCGAAGACATCTCAGCACCTCGTGCACCTACAAGCTCGGTTTTCTCAAAGTAAATGCCATCGTCGATGTCATAGTCGTTGTCAGGGTGTTGCACCATTGTCTTCATAGCGTATGAACCCTGCGTGCAGAATTCGATAGGACTCGGCTTCTTCTGATCTTCCAGTCCATTCTTCATTCTCTTGCGGTTTGCATCTCGCCGATCACCCATCTTCGTACGCTCGGTTTGCGGTAACGTTACTTCGTCATTGTGAAAAGAAAGCATATCTTCAGAGCAGTCGATCACCTTTACACCTCCAAAACTGACATTTGCATAAAAAGTTTGTTCACTAACTGGCCATCGCTATTTGCAGGGTCACTGCAGTGACTGTTGGTCATTTCCACGTCTCTCTTCGCCTGCGCGACCAGCGCTCGTTCCGCCTCGGCTGACGTGTCATCGAGATCCAAGTAGGGCTGGAGTTGGGCTGGCACTTGTTCGCGCGGAAAACGAACTACACTACATTCACGCTCAACATGTCTTCCCAACATTCTTGCCATATGGTCGTAAGCCGATTCCTGAACATCTATACCTAGGGTTGCCACACCTCCACCGAATTTCCAGTCTTTGAGTCCCCGATGAACTTTGTCCCTTGCGACCATTTCACCAGCGGGACGGGGACAGGTTCCTAAGCAGTAGATTTCGATCCGATCACCGGGTTTCGTCATCCTAAGCGCATCTATGAATCCGACGAGGACCGGATTATTTGCCCAGAGGCCGCCGTCTGCAAATACGCGGAATGTATCAGAGGAATCTGGATTGTCGACAGCAGCGAGAGAACGGTAGATGGGAGCTGCGCTCGACGCTAAGCAAACGTCAACAAGACTATATCCATCGTCTCGATGCATCGAGTCCGCAAGATGTGGAGTCTTGAAAACGATAGGGCTGTGATGTTCCATTTCAACTGCAGGTATCGCAAGCGCAATTCCACGAACTGCATACAACTCGCCAAGCGTTACAGTCCCCAATACACTCTGCAAAGAAGAGCGGAGTGAGATGTCACCGGTTTCCAGCCAAGACGCTCGACGCGCAATGTCCCAGAGAACTTCAGGGATATTGCTTGGTAAGGAATGTCGAAATATATCCTTCCCAAAATCCTTATAAAAGCGAGCAACCGTCCCGAGAGAAATACGATTAGCTATGGCACAAGCAATGATTGCACCCGTGCTAGTACCAACCATCAAATCAAACGAGCCGCCCAGATCTAACTCTGGTACTTTGCGCTTCTTCGCGAATCCTTCAAGGAGGCACGACAGATAGGTCGCGGTGTACAAGCCTCGCATACCTCCGCCGTCCAGACTAAGCACCCTAAAACTCTTCTTAGGCCTCTCGGTGTCGTCGTTTGTTGAATCGACCATTCAGACCCCATCAAATAAAGAGGCCACGGCGTAGCCGTGACCCCCTCACAGTACGTTCTATTTAATTTAAGTTCGATCTCAGCGGCTCACGTCGCCAAGATAAGTTCGGCCCAGGTCCCTTCGGTCGGCAAGAACAAAGGCACCTCACTCAGGATGACAACTTAAAGAAAGACGGGCGAGGACGCCCGTCTCTACATCGACGTTCAAATACTAGCTGCAGCCGCTCGTGCTGCCGCAACTCATGCAGCGGTAGCAGCTTCCGTTTCTGGTCATGATCGATCCGCAGAAGCTGCAGCTGGGCGCGTCGCCCATATCGACGATGTCGCGAAGAGCGTCGGCCGCATGCAGAGAACCGGCTCTAGGCTCCAGGCTTCGGGCGTCAGGACCAGAGGAACGATCGGACGCATCGCCCAAATCGCCAAGGCTCGGCTGCGTCTGCGCTCCCGAACGGATTCGCAGATTCTCAAACAGCATCTGCTGCTGTCCGGTTAAGAAGCGCAACTGCAGCCAGCGGAAGATGTAGTCCATGATCGACTTGGCGAAGCCGATCTCGGCAGTGCTGGTCCAGCCGCTGGGCTCGAAGCGAGTGTGCGCGAACTTCTCGCACAAAAGTTTCAGAGGCACGCCATGCTGCATGGCAATCGACACGGCGCAGGCAAAGCTGTCCATGAGGCCCGAGACCGTCGATCCTTCTTTCGCCATGGTGATGAAAAGTTCGCCGGGGCTGCCATCGGGATAAAGTCCGACGGTGAGGTAGCCCTCGTGTCCGCCCACGTTGAACTTGTGCGTGATCGAGGCGCGCTCTTCCTGAAGTTTGTGGCGAACCGCCCGCGGAGGCCCGTTGGGATTTTCTTCTTCGCGTGTAGCGGCCGCTGCTCGCGCGATTCCCGCATCTTCTTTTTTCGAGAGAGCCGTCGAGCTGCCGGCGGCGCTGAGCGGTTGCGACTGCTTGCATCCATCGCGATAAACCGCGACAGCTTTAATCCCCAGCTTCCACGCCTGAAGATAAGCCTCCATGATGTCTTCGACCGAGGCATTGTTCGGCAGGTTCACAGTCTTGGAAATCGCGCCGGAGATGAAAGGCTGAGTAGCCGCCATCATCTTGAGGTGTCCCATGTAGTGGATGGACCGTGTCCCCTTAGCCGGCTTGAAAGAGCAATCGAACACAGCGAGATGAGCGTCCTTGATATCCGGAGCCCCTTCGATGGTGCCAGTAGCATCGATGTAAGTAACAATCTTGTCGGTGGCCTCGTGCGTGTAGCCGAGTTTGAACAGAGCAGTAGGAACAGTCTGATTAACAATCTTAATCATCCCGCCGCCAACAAGCTTCTTGTACTTAACCAGAGCAAGATCCGGCTCAACGCCGGTTGTGTCGCAATCCATCATGAAGCCTATTGTTCCTGTTGGCGCGAGCACTGTTACTTGGCAATTGCGGTAGCCATACTTTTCGCCGTGGGCAAGGGCTTCGTCCCAGGTGTTTTTTGAGGCTTCGAACAACGGCGTTGGGACGTTGGTTTTGTTTATGTTGTTGACTGAGGCGCGGTGCATGCGGATTACGTCGAGGAATGGCTCGCGGTTTATGTACCAGCCGGGGCAGGCTCCTCCGGGCATTACGTTTGATCCTAGATTTGTTTCGGCCAAGCCCTTCTGTGTTGGCTCGGTTGCTGGGACCAAGGCTGGGCAAGACTCTGCGATCTTTGAGGATTGCAGATAGGATTCTCCGCACATGATTGCTGTTACGCAGGCTGCGTAGTCGCTTCCGGCGTCGGAGTCGTAGGGCAAGCCTGCTGCCATCAACAGCGCTCCGAGGTTTGCGTAGCCTAGTCCCAGCGGACGATAGTCGTGCGAATTCTTGCCGATGATTTCTGTTGGATATCCGGCGTTGTCGACGAGAATTTCTTGCGCCGTGATCAGAATGTCTACTGCGTGGCGATAGGCTTCCACGTCGAATGTCCCGTTGGGAGCGAACTTCAATAGGTTCAGGCTCGCCAAGATTGCAGGCTGAATCGTCGAGGAACATGTACTCGCAGCACGGATTCGATGCGTTGATGCGATCGGTGTTCTTCGAGGTGTGCCAGCGATTGACGGTGGTGTCGTACTGCATGCCGGGATCGCCGCAACGCCAGGTTGCTTCGGAGATTTTGTAGAGCAGGTCTTTCGCTTTGAAGGTCTGCATCGGACGTCCGTCGCGAATGGCGCGCGTCGAGAAATCGGTGTCGCGCATCACGGCGTACATGAAGTCGTCGGTCACGCGCACGGAGTTGTTGGCGTTCTGGAAGAAGATCGACGAATATGCTTCGGAATCTGGCGAAGATCCGTCGTATCCGGCTTCGACCAGCGCGTGGGCCTTGGCTTCTTCTTTGCTCTTGCACTCGATGAAGTCGATGATGTCAGGATGCTCGACGTTGAGGATGACCATCTTCGCGGCGCGGCGCGTCTTGCCTCCGGACTTGATTACTCCGGCGAAGGCGTCGAAGCCTTTCATGAAGCTGAGCGGACCGCTGGCGGTTCCGCCTCCGCTTAGGCCTTCGGTCGAAGAGCGCAGCGAGGAGAGATTGGTTCCCGTGCCTGATCCCCACTTGAAGAGCATGCCTTCGGTCTTCGCCAAGGTCAGAATCGAATCGAGCGAATCCTTCACCGAATTGATGAAGCAGGCCGAGCATTGCGGCGTCTTGTATCCGGTAACGCCGAATTCGACGCGACCGGCGACTGGATTCCAGTGCCAGTTCTGGGCGTCAGAATTGGGCTCGATGCGATCGCATCCTACGTTGAACCAGACGGGCGAGTTGAAGGCCGCGTACTGGCGGACGAGGATGTGGGCGAGCTCGTCGTGAAAGGTCGCGCTGTCTTCAGCGGTCTTGAAGTAGCCCTGCGAGAATCCCCAATCGCGAATGGTTTCGGCGACGCGGGTGACCAGCGCACGCACACCGCTTTCGCGCTCAGGCGTGCCGACGGTTCCGTGCAGATATTTGCTGGCCACGATGTTGGTCGCGGTCATCGACCAATCTTTGGGAGTCTCGACGTCCTTCTGCTCGAAGATCACGTTGCCCTTGGCATCGGTGATCTGAGCGAGGCGGAGTTCCCATTCGATTTCGTCGTATGGCGAGACGCCCGGCTTAGTAAAAAAGCGGCGGAAGGTCAGGCCAGGGGCCTTCTTGACGGAGTTAGAAGTTGAGGTGGCGTTCGGGGTGGCGGCGGTTCCGGGGGGCACGCTGGTGGCAGCGGTCTTCTCGGCGGCGGTTGAGGCTCCTTTGATAGTTTCAGACATTGACACGATACATACCGTCCTTACGATTGAAATAAACCGCTCTCCAAATCTAACCAGGCGATCTACAACAGGCGCCCTTCGGGCGCGTGGTCTTGCTTGCGCTTCTACCCCGGACTTACGTCCGGGGTTAAGATGTTCCGCCCCTACGGGGACTGGTGATCCGCGATCCGCTCTGCCCGTTTCCGTATCAATCTAGAGCAGTTTGTCAGTTCCCGGTTCGCAGTTGTCAGCGCATATAAAAGTACGCCACTAACCTACTAGATTAGATGACCTAGAAACCTAACGGAAGCTGTGGCGGACTGCCGTCCGAGGCCTGCAAGTCGTCTCCGGCAAAGGCCTGGGACGACGATGCCATCCATAACTGCAGGGCTGCGTTGGCCGAGGCCCGCTGAGCCTCATCTTCAATTATGGCGTAGCGCGCGTAACACCGTTTGGCGGCGAGACGCTCGCGTTCGGGGCTTCCGGGGAGGAAGAGGCGCCCTAACGCCATACCCAGATCGTCGGATTCCGAGATGCGAAACAGAGCCAGCATGCGCTTGCCGCCGGTTGCCGCAACCTGTCCGGCTGCGATGATTTCTTCGCCTAATGCAAAAATTCCCGGCTTGCTGGGAGCAAGCAAGACGCTAAAACTGGATTCGCAGCGAAACCACTTCGACCACTGGAGACGGCGATGGTCGAGGCTGGTTTGAACCCCATGTCTCGCTAAAGATTCGTTCACCAACTCGGATAGATCGACCATGGGAGCTCCTCGCCTGCCCTAGAACTATGAACCCGGGAATTCTCATTCCGAGAGCAGTTTTCGTGCTGGGATGTCAAACAGTACGCCCGTATATGGGGCCTGTCAATAGGGTAACCCTACATATTGTATCTCAAGCAATTAACGGCAAAGATGCGTGGTTTATGCCTGCTTTTCCACAATTTGGCGAATTGCCCTTCTCGGCTAAGACTTGTTGCGGCTGGAGTGTGGAACGAATCTACGCGTGGGAGGTCATGGGGTCAATTACACAAGTCTGGTGCAATCAGTGAAATACGGGCCGGATATCCACAGGGGAAGCACAGGAATTGCAGAAAAGGAGAAGGCGATAGTTTCGCAAGATGGTGATCTTGGAAAATCCCCGGCCAAGCAGCGCTTGAAGTGATGGAGCCGCTAGTGGAGGGAACCGGTCATTGCCAGTTGTGCTGGCAAGATTACGCAGATCAAAGCGGGAGCGTCGTGACAGGCGATAGAGCTCACGCGGGAATGTGCATCTTCCACAGCATGTAGCTGGCGCTTTCCCGCAGCAACGCTATGCCTCGCGTCCACATTGAATGTGGAATCGAATCTGGTCGCGGTGCCACATATACTTGCACGCCTTGATGCTCGAGTAGCTTGCGAATCCGAAAAACATGATAGGCATCGCTGACGGCTATGCTGGTTCGCATGTGGTTTGCGCGCATGATGATGCCAACACGCTCGGCGGATTGGGCCGTGTCCGAGCCTTGCGTTTCCGCGATCAAGCTTGCTTCGGGAATTCCGCGATGCATGAGGTAGTCGTGGCCGACGCCGCCTTCACTATAGCGGGGGTCTGCTGCCGCGCCTCCGGTGGTAATTACAACCGGGGCAACGCCGAGTCGAAATAGTTCGAAGGCATGATCAAGGCGGGCCCGCAATACTGGCGACGGGCGTCCGGCATACTCGGCTGCCCCGAAAACGACAATAGCATCGGCAGATGGAGTCTCTTGCTTGGTCGATTCTTGGACGATCTCTCGACTGATGAAGATGATGCAGGTGGCCACGGCAGCGACGACAAACGCCATCAACCACAAAGGCCAATGGCTTCGTGGACTGCGTTTGATTGGTGGCTCTGTCATCCCTGGGCGAAGAATTCCGAGATCTCGTGGGTTGGAATCGCGCCTTCACGCATAATCTTCCAGCGAGCTTCTTCGTCAGTTAAATCGATAATCGTGGAGGCCACCTCGCGCGGCGAAGTACCGCCGTCGACGATAATGGCAATACGATTTTGCAGCTGATCGCGCACGGCTTCTGCGGTCGTACACTCGGACTCTCCGCTGAGATTCGCGGAGGTTGCGGTGATAGGAATACCGGCTGCTTGAACCACGGCAAGAGGAATTGCGGAGCTGGGAATTCGTAGCGCGACATTGCCGGTGTTGGCGGTAACTTTCAGTGGGAGCCTCGAGGAAGCGCGCACGATCAGGGTCAGGGGCCCGGGCCAAAATTTGCGTGCGAGAGCCTCAAACTCTTCGGGAAGCGGGCGCGCCAATTCTTCAGCCTGCTCTACGCTTTCGATCAGAAGAGACAGCGGTTTGTGGCGGGAGCGTGACTTGATCTCGTATACACGATCTACTGCGCGCAAGTTGAACGGGTCAGCCGCTAGGCCGTAGAACGTGTCCGTCGGCATACCTAGAACTTCGCCGGAGCGAATCTGGTCGGCGGCATATCGGATGAGCGAAGCTTCGGGGGTCTGACTATTAATTTTGACAATTTCCACGCGCACTACGGGATTCCTTCCATACTTGATCTGTGTTGGTCTGAAAAGACGAAACTTAACATACCACGGAGAGCAGTTGGAAGCCGAACGAAACCGCAACAGCAACACCACCCGATCACATCCGACATTAATTCAAAAATACAGGGTATACTGCGTCGCTACTCCAAAGGAGCCTCGCTGATGACAGCCGGTCCTTTTATTCGGCACAATATCGGTACTCTTGCCGTGACCTTCATTGCATTGGCTAGTTCAGGCCAGCAGACAACCTCCTCGGTGAATCAAGCCGTACAATCAAGCGATGTGACGTTTTCATCACGGACGGAGCTGGTTACGGTTCCCGTGGTTGTTACCGGCAAGAAGGGTAAGCATCTCACCGGACTGAAGCAATCGGATTTCACAATCGAAGAAAACGGACATCCGCGCGCGATCGCCACGTTTCAGGAAATTGTGACATCAGATTCACCGATGAAGGCCTCAATGCCGACCTTCCCGTTGTCGAACTTTGCCTCCAACGGCCAGGAACAGCGGCTCGTTACTATTTTTGTGGTGGATCTTCTCATACCGAGAGGAGATTTTAAATACTTTCCCGCGATGCTCCTTATGCAAAACATAGAAGCGCTAATTATGGACAGCGAGAAGCTTACGAATATTTCTGGCTATTGGCCGTCGTTCCACGACGCCGAAGTACTGGAATTCCATTTCTTGCGCAGACACATAGATGTTGAGCAACATGTTTACGACTTTCCTCTCTTGAATTTGAAAATTCACGTTTGGGAGATTAGCAATCAGACAAACTCGGAATGTTATTGAATGCTTCGCCATCACACACTGGTCAGGTGAGGTTTCGAGATGTCGAAGACTTTCAGATGCTAGGATTCAATCATCAAAGCGCGATCTTTGGGCTTTCCATTGTTAGAGAAGACCGCAATGAAGGACCTTCAGCGTACATCGCTATCGAATTGGAACCAGCGTATGAGATAAGTGCTGCTTGCGATGATCTCGATGGAATTCGTGGAAGCGATTGTTTGTGACAAGACCCAAAAGACTTTCCAGGGAGACCTTGCAGAATAAGCCAGGAATCAGTATGATTCTGGGCACACAGACTGGTGATGAACTATTGATGAAGAAATCAAGTTCGGTCGATCGCAGCAGATTGCGTCCCGTTGAAGGACACCATAACGCTTTGGTGAAAGAGCTTCGGCGCGCGTTTGCCGACGGTGATCTTACGCAGGACGGATACTGCGCAATTGAAGGAATTCGGATCCTCGAAGAGGCTATCCGAAGTGGGCTCAAATTTCGGGCACTATTCTTCCGTAAATCAGCGGCGAATAAAGCCGAACGGTTGCTGCCACAAATGGCCGCTCATGTCGAGACGCTTCTTCTGCCGGATAAGCTTTTCGCCAGCGCGGTTCCAAGTGAGACTCCGCAGGGAGTTGCGGCATTAGTTCGGTGCAAGGAGTTCTCAATCGAAGATGTGCTTGCAAAGTCTGATGCCGGGCCGTTGTTGGCCATTGCCGGAGTACAGGATCCAGGAAATTTAGGCACAATTCTTCGGTCGGCGGAAGCTTTCGGAGCGGGTGGCGTGCTCCTCGGGGAAGGAACGGTGAGCCCCTTTAACTCGAAGGTCATTCGCGCATCGGCGGGCTCAGTGTTCCGGCTTCCGATCGCCAGGGCAAAGCTGGAGGACGCTCTGGACCAGCTCCGAGCGAAAGGAATCCGACTCATAGCAACGTCTTCTCACAAGAGTAAGCCGCTGCCCGAGGCAAATCTTTCCGGAAAGCTTGCGATTTTTGTCGGCAGCGAAGGAGCAGGAGTACCGCGAGAATTGATTGCAGAGATGGATGAAGTAGTGGCAATTCCGCACTCGCCGACTGTGGAGTCCTTGAATGCAGGGGTAGCGGCGAGCATTGTGTTGTATGAAGTGGCTAGACAGAAAAGAGCATAATCACCACAGAGGCGCACAGGGACACGGAGAGGAGCAAAAAAGAATTAAAAAGGAGACAATTAGAAATGCGTCAGAAATTGACGATTTGTCCGACGCAATTCCTTAAAATGCGAAAATTCCCATAACAGTTCTTTTATTCAACATTCTTAGCCGGAAAGGCATACCCAATTCTCGCATCACCATCTGCAAATCTTTCCACGCTTCTTTTTTCTGGCGCGGATCACGCAACAAGAACGCCGGATGGTAGGTCACCGCCAGCTTGGTGCCTTTGAAGTCGAACCAGCGTCCGCGCAGTTCCGACATGGGAGCACTCACCGCGAGCAGTGTTTTTGCCGCGACCGCTCCTAGCGCCACGATTGCTTTGGGTTTGATTACTTCGATTTGCCGCATCAGAAACGGCGAGCAGGTCTCGCATTCATCGCGCTCCGGCTGTCGATTTCCCGGAGGGCGGCACTTGATGATGTTCGCAATATAAACATCTTCGCGCGTGACTCCCATCGCTTTGATCATGTTCGTAAGCAACTGGCCGGCGCGGCCTACGAAGGGCTCGCCTTTGATGTCTTCGTCTGCTCCAGGAGCTTCTCCGATGAACATTAAGTCTGCTTTGGGGTTCCCCACGCCGAAGACGATCTGCTTGCGTCCTTGCTGGGAGAGCTTGCAGCGCGTGCAGTCGCCGATGTCTTCGCGGATTACGCGCAATGCCTGGACGGGATCTTGAATGCCCGACTCGGGCTTGGGAGTGATTGAGACAACTTGTTCCGCAGGCGATGCGGCAGCCGCAGATTTGGGTCTAGGCATGGACTCTCTTTCTTCGTCGTTCAATCCCAGGAGTTAGTGACTTCGAGCGACCGCCACTTCTTCGACAATCGTTGATGATCGAGTTCCCTCCCGGCGATAGAAGTCGTAGATCCCGAGATCGTTGTAGTAGCGGATGCGGTCGGCGAGTGCGCGTTTGAGGTCTGGATTGAGGGTGGTTGGCAAATTCAAAATACCTCGGCGCTAACGCCACTATTGGCTTTTTACGATGTTATCGCAGCGTTGAAACGCTGCGCTACCCAAACTCCGCCATTGTAGCGTTCCAATTTGTTGGGGCGGCACCACCTTCATTAATTAAATTACCAAAATTAAGTTGCAGAAGGCGTGAGCTGGCTTACAAAACATGTACAATCCAATTCATTTTCGATCCAGAGCAGCTGCCCAAGAGGGCATCTTGGTATCGTTCGCGTCGCTTGGATCATGATCCCACTGAGCAACCAAGTGTCCGCTTTCGATATCGTGTAATTCACTGTGCTCGGCGAAGTCACCGTGATTCGGCCCACTGTGATAGGTAACTTGCTTCCCCTGGTCATAGAATGACCAGCCCCAAAATATTTGATTCGTCTCAAAGCGGCGAATTACATGTCCACTTCGAACAATCACCAGTGTTCCGGCTTCGGGAGACGGTTCGCCTGTGTTGGAATAATCGACCAGCCAGCCAATTGTTTTTCCGTCGGGCGCGGTCCTCACTTGATCGATGCTGACTTGCGCTTTTTCGCCGCGAATTACATAACGATGGCCATCCGCCAAAGTAATGTGGACCTTCCCCTTCTGGTCCGCGAATACCTTGGCTTCATAATTTTGCGCGAGAGCAGGGCCGGTGAGAGCCACTACCGAACAGATAATGGTCCAGAACCGCAACACAAACTGAGTATAGATGATGATGGGATGATGCTGCCAAGCCAAGTCTCGTTGAGTGAGCTACCGACTGATTTTTAACGACAGGTTCCTATTACTTCGCAGCCGTACAACTTGATCCAACACTCGCTGGGCAACTTCCCACTTAGTGTTTTCAGGCACTTCTACCACTTCGTGCTCGGTAATGATGGTAACGGCGTTGCGATCGGAATCAAACCCGACTCCTTCGCGCGATACATCATTGACCACTATGGCATCGAGTGATTTTGAAACCAGCTTCTTGCGCGCATTCTCCAAGGTGTTCTCGGTTTCGGCGGCAAAGCCAATTATGATTTGCCCCTGCTTACGTCCGGCTAGTTCCGCCAGAATGTCAGTCGTAGGTTCAAGCTCCAAGCTCATCGGACCACTGCGCTTCAGTTTTTGCGAAGCCGTTGACCTTCGGACGATAGTCAGAAACCGCCGCCGTCTTAATTACGATGGTCGCCTCAGGCAATAGCTTGAGCGCCGCCTCTCGCATTTCGTCTGCGGATTCCACACGCGTCAACTCGGCTGCTGCTGGGGGCGTAATCGCGACTGGTCCACTAACCAACAACACTCGGGCGCCGCGCCTTATCGCCGCTTCGGCCAAGGCATATCCCATACGTCCGCTGGATCGGTTGGTCAAATAGCGTACCGGATCGATTTTCTCCCGCGTCGGGCCTGCCGTAATCAGCACCGTTTCGCCGCTCAAGTCCTGCGAAGCACCCAGAGCTTCGAGCGTCGCGGCAACAATTGCTTCGTTCTCCGCGAGACGACCGGCTCCGGTCATTCCACAAGCCAGGTATCCTGTACCTGGTTCGACAATTTTTACTCCGCGCTTTCTTAGGATCTCCGTATTCGTCTGCGTAGCCGGATGGTTCCACATATTCACATTCATGGCTGGAGCCACCACCACGGGCGCAGTAGTTGCAAGATAAAGGGTCGTCAGGAAATCGCTGGCGATACCTTGGGCAAATTTGGCCAGAACGTCAGCGCTGGCTGGTACGATAAGAAGCGCGTCGATCGATTGCGCAACTGCGATGTGTTCGATGGCAGAGTCGATGTTAGCCGGAGCATCACCGCCTTCGGTGAATAAATCCGTAATGACTTTTTCACCGGAAAGAGCTGCAAAGGTGAGAGGTTTGATGAATTCCTGCGCGGCTTTGGTCATGATGACCTGAACGCGAATGCCGCGATCTTGCAACAGGCGGACAATCTCAGCGGCTTTGTAGGCCGCAACTCCGCCGCTGACGCCCAGCGCCACTTTCATGGAGAGAAATCCTAACTATTATTAGATTGCCGATCGCTACATTTTGATCGTTGAACGAAACCTGGGGAGGTACATTGGTTTCGCTTCACTACACAATCAAACACTTGCAATCCACAATCAGCTAGTCCACGCCGATCGCCGTGTCGAGCAAGTCACTGGCAACCTCAGCGGGAGACTTGGCAAATTCTGGGATAACCCATTTCACTTTTCCCGCCCTGATTTCATCTTGCGCAATCCGGCAAGGCTTTCGTGAATGGGTGTCGATGACCGGAGGGGCCCCACCCTGAAGCTGCCGCGCACGTCGCGCTGCAACCAGGATGTACCGATAGTTGCTATCAAATCCATCTATCAACTTCATCGTTATCTCCCCTGTACTTTCTCCCCTATACTAACGCCCACCGGGAGCTGTTACGGGCGCGAACGAAGCCAGGATCGGTTGCAGCCGTTCTCGTACTTTCTCAAGACGGCAGCTTTCGGCCCGGACCAACGTTTCGGTGTCCTTAACGCTCTGTTGCGTTCCTGCGCATTGCAGCCGTTCCACCAGCAGAATCGACTTCAACGCCGCAACAGATTCTTCCAGGCGGTCGTTCACCAAAATATAGTCGTATTTCGCGTAATTCTCAATCTCACGAGTGGCCGTGACCAACCGGCGCTGGATTACCTCTTCCTCGTCCAAGCTGCGATTGCGGAGTCTTTCCTCTAAAGTCTTGCGATCGGGGGGCAAGATGAAAATACTGACCGCTTCTGGAATTTTACGTTTGATTTGTTCAGCGCCCTGAACATCGATGTCGAGCAGCAGGTCCAATCCTTCTTGCTCGGCTTCGCGCAGAAAGCGACGCGCGGTGCCGTAATAGTTTTCAAAAACCTCGGCGTATTCAAGGAATTCATCTCGAGCAATCATGTCCTTGAATTCGTCTCGCGAAATGAAGAAATATTCGCGTCCGTTCTGCTCACTGCCTCGTGGCTTGCGAGTGGTGTAAGAAATGGAAAATTCCAGCCCTGGAACAATCCGGCGAACTTCATTCACCAGCGTGGATTTTCCTGAACCGGAGGGCGCAGAGATGATATAGACGGTGCTCATTCGATGTTCTGCACCTGTTCACGCGCTTTTTCGATTTCTGCCTTCATCGCCAGTCCCATCTCCGTGATTTTCAGCGCTTCACCCGCCAGTCCGGAAGTCTTGGAGAGCAGTGTGTTGGCTTCGCGGTTCATTTCTTGCAGCAGGAAGTCGAGTTTTTTCCCGACTTCGCCACCCTCGTCCAGCATACTGAGAAAATGCTTTACGTGAGTGTCGAGACGAACCAGCTCTTCCTGAATCTCACTCCGATCAACCAGCAAGGCAGCTTCCTGCAGAATGCGTTCTGGGTCGACTTGTGTTCCAAGCAGCTCTTGCATACGGGTCTTTAACTTCTCTGCATAGGTTCGAAGCACCGCGCCGCGAAATTTCTTCACTCCATCACTGGCTTGCTGAATGTGCTCCATGCGTTCGCGCAGCTCGTGCTCGATCGAAGACCCTTCCTCCTCGCGCATTTGGTTGAGTTTGGTCAGGACCTCATCGACTCTGGCGAGAACCGCTGGTTCGAGTTCTCCATTCACCGGGAGCGTTGAGGTGTCGAGAGCTCCGGGCATGCGAAAAATTACATTCAGATCAGGCTGCTCGTTAAGTCCAAACTCGGCCGCTGCCGAACGAAATGCCTGAATGTAACCGCCCGCAATTTGCCGATTCAACGAATAGTTTTCGTTGCCTCCACGCTCCATGCTGAGTGTTAGTTCCACGTGACCGCGCGCCAGCTTTTCTTTTAGCAGCCGCCGCAACTTCATCTCAAGCGAATCACTGCCGGAAGGCATGCGGAAATGTAAATCGAGAAAGCGATGATTCACCGATTTCAACGACAACGTAAAACTCACATGGTTGTTGCCTGTGGGAGCATTGTTCTGCAATGCGCTTTGCTGGAACCCGTTGTGTGGAGCAGCTTCCGCCTGCTGAAGTGCAACCTGGCCCTTAGCTTGAGCAAATGCAGTCATGGAACGAATTGGCATTTATTGGCCCACTACTTGGCTTACTGAAGATACATTTGACTTGCCGGGCTCAGCATCCGCGAATTGCAAATCATAGAGCCGGCGGTACGTCCCTAGCTTCTTCATTAATTCATCGTGCATACCAATATCTACAATAGTCCCATTCTCGATCACCACAATGCGATCGGCGCGGCGCACTGTCGATAACCGATGCGCGATCACCAGCACCGTACGGCCAGTCATCAGGTTCTGCAGCGCCGATTGCACCAGCGCCTCCGACTCGCTATCGAGTGCAGACGTGGCTTCATCAAGAATCAAAATCGGCGCATTCTTCAGCAAAGCCCGTGCGATAGCAATGCGCTGGCGTTCACCGCCTGAAAGCCGCACGCCGCGTTCACCGATTACTGTCTCATAGCCCGCCGGCAACTCCGTAATGAAATCATGAGCGAGTGCCGCTCGGGCTGCCGCTTCCACATCTTTTTGTGAAACGCGCGGCTGGCCATAGGCAATGTTATTACGCAATGTGTCATTGAAGAGAACTGTTTCCTGAGTGACTATTCCGATTTGGGAACGCAGCGACGCTAATGTTGTGTCGCGCACGTCGCGGCCATCGATCAAAATCCGCCCTGCCGTTACGTCGAAGAATCGCGGGATCAGGTGAACCAGCGTGCTTTTTCCTGCGCCACTTGAGCCGACCAAGGCCAGGATTTCCCCGGCATTCACTTCCAGGTTGATGTCGTGCAGAATCTCGCGGGAACCTTCTTCGTTCACTTCATAGGAAAAACAGACATCCTCGAAACGGATATTGCGGGAGAAGGCTGGAATCGGCTTGGCGCCGGGCTTCTCTCGAACTTCATCTTCCGTGTCCATGAATTTAAAGATTTCAGACGAGGCGCCGAGGGCCTGTTGGAAATTGTTGTTGAAGAGCGCAAACTTTCTGACTGGATCGTAAAGCTTGAACACCGCCACAATGAAGGCAACAAAGATGCCCGGCGTGAAGACGCTATGCGCGATCTGATTGCGCCCGAGCAGCAATAGAAGGCTGATCGCGATGGCCCCGAAAATATCCATCAATGGCGAACTCACAGCTGAAGCCGCTACCGAGCGCAGGTTAGCGCGGAACAGTCGCTGCGCCGCCTTGCGAAAGCGCGCGATCTCCCAGGACTCCATGCTGAAAGCTTTGACGATGCGATTTCCCGTGATCGTCTCATGCAGAATGTTTTGGATGTCGGCGAGTTTGTCTTGCCCTTTCCGTGTTGTGTGCCGCACACGACGGCCAATTTTTCCTGCCGAAAAGATGATAAAAGGCACGAATAGCAACAGCAGCCATGCCATTTTTCTTCCCAGCAAAACAACCACAACAGCCGTGAACAAAAACGTAAAGAATTGCTGCAAGAACTCCGCCAGCACGCTCGACATCGCGTACTGCACCCGTTCGATGTCGTTAACGATGGTCGAAACCAGGGTGCCCGTCGTATGCTTCTGAAAAAATGCGGCTGAGCGCCGCAACACGGAATCGTACAAATGATTACGCAGATCCGTGATCATTCCGTAGCCGGCATAGTTCACGAGGTATGTTCCGGCGTAATCGAAAATTCCCTTCAAAACTGTCGAAGCAACAAATGCGAAGGCAACGATTGTCCATGCATTGTGGCTGAGGTTCGAAGGGATGAACTGTTGTAGATAAACCGCCCGCCCGCTATGTGGGAATGTGAATAGCTGAATATTTTCTGATCCAGTAGAGGGATTCAGAACTCGATCCAGAATGGGGCCGATCAGCAGAACGCGAAATGCGTCAAGCAGCCCGACCATGGCCATCAATAAAACTGATGCAATCAACTGCCACCAATAGGGAGCAACGTACCGGATAAGGCGCGTCAACTGCCGCATGGGAGGCTCCCGAGACGCGGGGTCGTTACTAGTGGGCTTTGCGTCTGTTGCAAGCTCTTATTCTACTTCGGACTGTCGCGGTGTACCACTTTCACGCGATAGCCGGCCTTACGCAAGTGTTTGCTCACATCTTCCGAAATCATTACCGAGCGATGCTGCCCCCCCGTGCATCCGAAGGCAATCGTCAAGTAACTTTTGCCTTCCCGAATGTAATGGGGCAGTAAATAAACCAGCAAGGCTGAAATGCGGTCGATGAATTCCTGCGTTTGAGGAAAAGACCGGATATACTTCGCCACCTTAGGATCACGCCCGGTAAGAGGACGGAACTCGGGTACAAAATGGGGATTCGGTAAAAAGCGAACATCAAACATCAAGTCAGCATCTTCCGGCACGCCATGTTTAAACCCGAAGCTCACGCAGGACACCAGAATATTCTTCCCGGCCTCCTTTTTCTTTTGGAAGCTCTCGATGATGTGAGACCGCAGTTCGTGCACGTTGAACTTGGAGGTATCGATCACAACGTCGGCCAAAGCGCGTATCTTTCTAAGCTGCCGTCGTTCGTTGGTAAGGGAAGTCTTCACTGGAGCGTGAGTGCCGAGAGGGTGAGGACGTCGAGTCTCACTGAATCGGCGAAGCAGGATCGCATCATCTGCCTCGAGAAAGATCATCTTCGTCGGCAACATGCGCTTGACGGATTTTATGATTGCCGGAAGTTCATCGAGTTGCGCACCTTCGCGCACATCAACAACTAATGCCGTGCGCTCGATCTCCGAAGACTGCCCTACGAGTTCGGCAAAACGCGGGATTAAACCAACAGGCAAATTATCTACGCAGTAATAACCCAGATCTTCGAACGACTTAAGGACGGAGGCTTTCCCCGACCCGCTCATGCCGGTAATTATGACTAGATCGCCTGGATTGCGAACGTCGGATGGCGTGGTCTTTACGGAAGAAGTCCCTTTCTTGTGTTTGATCTTTTCAGAAGACTTTCGAGATTTGCGCGAAGGCATCAAAAGCGATGTTAACAGGGGCAGTTCTCGAATCGCCAGTTACAGAGTTGGATCAAATTCGCTTGTCCGAAGATAACCAGCGAAATCATGAGAAAGTTTGATCGCGAAAACTTCCAGACTAGTATCGTATCGAAACTAGTCTGAAGACATACAGCACAGCAACTTTGTCATTCACCTACATTCCATCGAGTTCTACAGAATGCACCCGATGGTTTGCATTCAGCTCACAACGTAACCTGCAAAAGTTAACTAGGAGGCGCTATGCTCTGGACAGTTTTCGTACTATTGCTGATCTTGTGGCTTTTAGGCTTCAGTTTTCATGTTGCCGGAGGCTTGATCCACCTGCTGTTGGTCGTCGCATTGGTGGTACTCGTGGTCAATTTGTTAACTGGCCGCGGCGCCACAGTTTGATTATTCGATTTAAGGATGGAGACCTCATGAAATTCGCAAGGATGTTTTGCCTTGCCCTGCTGCTGGTTTCGTTGGCAGGGCTCGGCTATGCGCAGTCAGATACTCAAGCACCCGATAACAGTGCGAAGAGTGATATGAAAGACGCTGGCAGATCTACCAAGCATGCAGCCAAGAAGACCGGCAGCGCAACCAAGAAAACTGCAAAGAAGGGAACGCACGCTGCCGCCAAAGGTACCGATAAAGCTGCCCACAAAACTCAGAGAGGTGCGCAGAAAGTAGAAGACAAGACAGCGCCTCCACAATAGTCATAATCAATAAACGACGCCGGCTCGCTATGTATTTATCGAGTCGGCGTCTTCTTTTTCCAGCTTATCTATATTCGGAATGGAGCGGCCAAGAGGCGCGCTGGGAGAAGTATCGCAGCAAGAACGATAGCGAGCACTCCGTGAACCGCGATCCCCAAAATGCGGAACGGCAAAAGCATGACCCACACTAGCGGATAAGCAATCAGGGCGAGCAGAGCAACTGGCCAGCAAACGAAAAAGAGGATGCACCAGAGGAGGAAAGCGATCACGGTAAAGCCTCCGAATGTTGTCTAGTGAGATTCTACGAAATTTGCTGCGAAGAAGTTCCCTGACAAATATTTGTGGTGGGAATCTCGGTTTTATCCCGCTAAATGTTTCTGCAAGAACGCGAGACTCCGCAAGCCCGCATCCCGCCAGATTTCTCCACTGAAGCCGTGCCCAACGCCAGCGTACATTTTTATTTCGTGGGGGACGTTCTTTTTCTCCAGAAACTTCTGCAAATCGTAGGCTTCACTGGCTGGAACGGTCTCGTCCAGCTCGCCGTGCAAGATGAGCACGGGAGGCAGCCGGCGGGTAAATGGCTTTACTTCCTTGGGTAATCCGCCGAAAAACTCCACAACAGCTTTGATTCTTGAATCGATTGCCGCACTCGCTAGCGCGAGATAAGCTCCGAGAGAAAATCCTAGAAACCCAATGCGCTCCGGATCGACGTTTGGTTCCCGGGCCACCAAGCTAACCGAATCCCATACGGTTTTCATCCAGAACGGAGAATTGCGAAGAATCTCGGCTCGATCCTTGGCCCAAGCCGTGCCCGTGCGATCGAAGTAGTGCACCACATACACTGCGAATCCATGCTCCGCGAGCATGCTTGCGGGCTCGGCCATCGAAGCGTGACCACCGCCTGAACCGTGCAGGCCGAGGACAGCCGGAAACTTCTGGCCGTTTCCCTCCGGCAGAAAGCAGTCGAGTCCGATCTGCTTGCCGCCACTCTCAAATTTATTGTGGGATTGCCGTACAGAATACAAACTAGCTTCCAACTTTCACCATTTGGTCGGCAAGCCGCTGCAGAGATTCCAAATACGGAGCCCGCGCTATTCCCTTTTCCGTCACAATCGCAGTCACATATTTGGACGGCGTAACGTCGAACGCCGGATTTTCAATCGATACTCCTTCGGGCGTGACTTGCTTGCCAGCAAAATGCGTCACCTCACGCGAGTTGCGTTGCTCAATCGGAATCTTGCTGCCGTCCGTTGTCTCGAAGTCGATTGTCGAAAGAGGCGCGGCAACATAGAAAGGAATGTTGTGTTCCTTGGCCAGGACCGCAACGGTATAGGTGCCTATCTTGTTGGCAACGTCGCCGTTCGCCGCAATTCGATCAGCCCCCACCACAATTGCTCCGATCTTGCCCTGGCTCATCATCGCTCCGGCCATGTTGTCGGAGATGACGGTCGTGGGAATGCCATCCTTCATCAACTCCCACGCGGTCAGGCGTGAACCTTGCAGAAACGGACGAGTCTCGTCGGCATAAACGTGAATCTTCTTCCCTTGTTCAACCGCCGCACGAATCACGCCCAGCGCGGTTCCATATCCGCACGTGGCCAGCGCGCCGGCATTGCAGTGAGTCAGCACGCCTCCGCTTGCGGGCATGAGAGTCGCGCCAAATTGTCCCATTGCCTGATTTGCCGCGATATCCTCCGCGTGCATGCGTTGCGCTTCTTCAATCAAAGCTTGCTTGAGCTGCGGCAGAGGACGCACTCGCAGCAACTCGAATTTGTCGCGCATCCGGCGGATCGCCCAGAACAAATTCACGGCCGTAGGACGGGTATTCCCAATCACATCAGCAAACCCGGTCAAACTCAGGCTTCAGTTCCGCAGTCGTCTCAGCCTTTGAGTTCTTAACGCCGAGAGCAATTCCCATTGCCGCAGCAACGCCTATCGCCGGCGCGCCGCGCACAACCATGTCGCGGATGGCGTCCGCCACCTGGTCGGCAGTTCTGCACGTAACGTAGATTTCTTCCGTCGGCAGCTTGGTTTGATCGATGAAGCGTACGCCGGAGTCAGTCCATTCAAGAGTTTGAATCATAGGGTCGTCGTTTGGTTCGTCTGGTCGTAGTGAAAAACCTAAGTCGTTTATGCCTTGTGTTCCGAACGGCGATTTCGTTGGGTAATGAACCACGGCCGTCTTGCCAGCAAATCTCGCATCGCCGCTTGGCCGCGCAGCAGCGGAATTCCCGGAGACGTCTCGTCATCCTGTCACATGTTCTTTCCGCACATCATTCGCCGTAAAGATGGAAATAAAAGGTGCCGGAGCCGCCGCCTTCTCAACGCTAGGACGCCCACCTGCTTCCTCCCGCTCGACCAGGCACATCACGCCCACTACCTCGAATCCGAACTCGCGCGCTGCTTCAATCGCCTGGACTGTCGATGCTCCCGGTGGTGCAAACATCGTCGACAATCACGACCCGTGCGGCTTTTTTTCGAAAGCCTTCAATGCTCTGCCCGGTTCCATGCTGCTTCTCCGCTTTACGTACCAGGAATCCGTGCAGTTCGCCGCTAGTGATACCGAGATTGAAACCACGATCGGATCGGCGCCCATGGTCAACCCGCCAATAGCCTCGGGATTCCATGCACGTTCGCGGATCTCCTCCAGAAACACTTTGCCAGTAAGCTGCGAGCCCGCGCGTCCAGTGTAGTGATGCGGCAATCGATGTAATAGTCGCTGGTGCCGCCGGACGAAAGTTTGAATTGGCCCAACCGAAAAGATTTGGAAGCCAGCAACGCAGCAGTTCCTGACGAGCGCGCGCAGAAGACATGGAAAATCTAAGATAACATCATGGAGAGTATTTCCTGAAGCCCAGGGCCTGACGCCTGAAGCCCGATATGTTATTGATTCAGCCTCTCCATGTGGCGAAACCGGCTGTACCAATAAATGTCAAAATCGTCAAAGTTAAGTTATAGGAACATGCATCAGGAAGCTACGCATGCCACCGACCCTGTCATGGCGCGGACTGCAGTTAAGGTAATCCCCGACCAGAAAAATAATGAGCACCGCGCTCCAGGCAAATCCCAACTGCACCCCGTGTATCGCAGCAAACGCTACCCCTGTCAGCAAAATCGCAACTGTAACTCCGAGTCTTCTGGCCAACACGGGATAAAGAAATCCGCGAAAAAATAATTCTTCCATGAACGGCCCCAGACTGATGGCAAAAATCGAGGTGAGATAAGCGTCCAGCGGCGTTTGAAAAATTGATCCATCGGCACACTTTTCGGAATCGGCAGGAAGTGTGCGATGACTTGCAGCCCAATCAGAAGCACGACTCCTAGTCCCAAGAGGGCCAGCCGTGTTCCTCCCGGCCAGTTCCAGCGGATCGCCTTAAAGAAGCGTTCGTGGTACTTACGGCCTCGATCAGAATCACCATGTAGAAAAACAAGACCAGATAAGCGAGAACTCCGCGAACAGCGCCAATGGAGGCTTCTGCAAAACCGCATTCCACTCAGCCCACGATAAGAAAACTTGTGGGCAGTGAGAATCACCAGCAACGGAAAAAATAAAAATGAGAAAAATGTTAGCACCGCAAATGCCGAGAACATCCCATCCATTCCATAAGGGATACTCAGCCGGTGTCGCTGAAAGAGGATTGGACACCTCCGGAGTCGGAGGCATACCCGGTTCATGCCACGAATTTTGAGGCGAGGACACGATGAGCGCAGCATTCAAGCTGTTCTTGCGAATCTACACGAAAAGGAAAACGCTTGCAGAGAGTGCCTCGCTCTCTAGATTTTTCACAACTCATGAGCGGGCACGATTCGCGGCCGAGAACTTCCGCTACGCGATTGAGGCTTTCCCTGGAGCTCTCCCGCCAAAGTACTGCGCCAGCGCCTGTCCCGTATACGACTTCTTATTGCGCGCCACCTGCTCTGGCGTTCCGTGCGCTACGACTCTGCCGCCCTCTTCGCCGCCCTCCGGTCCGAGGTCGAGAATCCAGTCGGCATTGCGGATCACATCCAGATTGTGTTCGATGATGATGATGCGTATTGCCCAAGTCCGTCAGCCGATGCAGCACATCCAGCAACTTGCTTCACATCATCGAAGTGCAATCCAGTCGTCGGCTCGTCAAGCAGGTAAAGAGTCTTGCCGGTCTGCCGCTTGCTCAATTCACGCGCCAGCTTGATGCGTTGTGCTTCGCCGCCGGAAAGCGTAACCGCTGACTGTCCCAAGATGAACGTACCCCAGTCCGACATCCACCAGAGTTTGCAGCTTCTGCTCATCTGCGGAATGTTCTCGAGAATCGGCAAGCGCGTCGGCAATCGGCATCTCCAGCAAATCCGCAATCGAGCACCCTTTATATTTCACTGCCAGCGTCTCGTGGTTGTAGCGTTTGCCGCCACACACTTCGCAGAGCACGTAAACATCGGGCAGGAAGTTCATCTCGATTCGCCGCTGTCCTTCGCCCTGGCATGCCTCGCACCGTCCTCCTGGAACATTGAACGAAAAGCGTCCTGCCTTGTAGCCCCGCTCTCGCGATTCCGGCAGCATGGCGTAGAGATCGCGAATTTGCGCAAACACTCCCGTATAGGTCGCGGGATTCGAGCGCGGAGTGCGGCCAATCGGCGACTGGTCGATGCGAATGACTTTGTCGATAAACTCCGTTCCGCCGAAATCGACTTGTGCGCTCCGGGTTCTTCCCGCGAACCATAAAGCTTCTTAGCCAGCGCGCGATACAGAATGTCGTTCACCAGCGTCGATTTGCCCGAGCCCGAAACGCCAGTCACCACCGTCATCACGCCGAGCGGGAAATGTCACATCGACGCTCTTCAGATTGTTCTCGCGTGCGCCCAGAATCTGATCGCTTTCCCGTTCGGCGACCGCCGCGTGAAGCGCATTTGTGATCTGCTGTTCGGCCGGAGATGTACTGCCCGGTCAGCGAATCGCGGCGCGTCCATGATTTGTTGCGGAGTGCCGCTGCGCGACTACTTCTCCGCCATGACGTCCAGCGCCTGGACCAAGGTCGATCACATAGTCGGCTCGGCGGATGGTCTCTTCATCGTGCTCCACTACCAGCACCGTATTTCCCAGATCACGCAACGTCTTCCAGCGCGTTAAGCAGCCGGTGTTGTCGCGATGATGCAGTCCGATGGACGGCTCATCCAGCACATACAAAACGCCGCGCAGTTTTGATCCGATTTGCGTCGCCAATCGGATGCGCTGGCCTTCGCCGCCCTGAAAGTGTCGCCGCCGAACGGCTCAGCGAGATGTATCCCAGCCCGACGCCGTTCAGGAATTGCAGCCGCTCAGCAATTTCATGCACTATGCGGCCCGCAATGAGTTCCTCGCGTCCGTTGAGCTTGATTTTCCTGCTGCCTCCACCGAGCGCGACACCGGCAGCGCAGTGAAATCGGCAATCGACATCCCGTTCACCTTCACGGCCAAGGCTTTCCGGACGCAGCCGTTTGCCATGACATACCGGGCACTTCGTCGCGGACATATAATCCATCAGCCACTCGCGATAATTCTCAGAGCCCGTCTTCCAGCATTTGCTTGAGATAACCGATCACGCCCTGAAATCCAGTCCTGCTCTTCTCCCGCGTCTCCGTAAAGCAGCAGGTTCTGAATTTTCTCCGACAATTTTTCAAAGGGCACATTCAGATCCAGACTGTATCCGCGCGCCGGCAATCTGAATCATGTTCTGCAGATTTCCCGAACTGGATCCGGGCCCAAGTCCGCCATCCAGCAGAGGCTTAGACCAATCGACGATCACCTTCGCCGGATCAAAGTCGTAGCGGCTACCCAAGTCCGTGACATTCCGGGCAAGCACCATACGCGCTGTTGAATGAAAATGACCGCGGCTCCATTTGCGGCACATCGATGCCGCAGTCCGGACAAGCCAAGCGCGCGGAATAAAGCTGCTCATCACCACCCACCACTGCTACTTGGACCAACCCTCCCGCGAGCTTCATAGCAAGAGAAACAGATTGTTCCAACCGATGCTCAATGCCTGGCTTGACCAGCAAACGATCGATCACTACTTCGATGGTGTGATTCTTGCGCTTATCGAGCTTGAGATCATCTTCGAGGCTCACGATCTCGCCATCAACGCGGGCTCGCGTGAAACCGTGCTGAACCAGCTTCTCCATCTCTTTCTTGAACTCACCTTTGCGCCCGCGAACAATCGGAGCCAATAGCATGACGCGGTCTTCCGGCGTAAGCGACATCACGCGCTGCACAATCTGCTCCGCAGACTGACGGGTAATGGCGCGTCCGCAATTGGGGCAATGGGGAATGCCAATCGAGGCGTAAAGCAGCCGCAGGTAATCGTAAATTTCGGTGATCGTTCCGACGGTCGAACGCGGACTGCGGCTAGTGGTCTTCTGCTCGATAGAGATGGACGGGCTCAGGCCATCAATCGCGTCCACATCAGGACGCTCCATCTGATCCAGAAATTGCCGTGCGTAGGCAGAAAGGGTCTCGACATAGCGGCGCTGCCCTTCCGCATAAATGGTGTCGAAAGCCAGCGAAGACTTTCCCGAGCCGCTCAATCCGGTGATTACCGTCAGGCTATTACGGGGGATCTCGACATCGATATTTTTGAGATTATGCTGGCGCGCCCCGCGCACCGAGATCTTCGTAATGGCCATAAATCTGAGAGTATTGCCCTTCCGTAACGTGGACGGGTCCACAGAAATGCTTGAGAGTGGGAGTACGCAGTTCTACTCACGTATCTTAGTTGTTAACAGCGGCAAGCGTCAACGCGGGTACAGTGAGGCTGGCGGCGCATCCAAGTGATGCGCTGAGAAACAAAGCATCCGAAGTTGCAGCTGCGGCAATTTGCGGGGAATTGAGCCGATCTTGAGTACCTTGCTGGTGGTTTTTGTGATGTCGTTTACGGCAGTTTCCGTGATTTCCCTGGGAGTTACGCTCGCTTATGGCGCGGTAATCGGCCTTCTTCACGCTTTTGGACAATCTCAGCAGCGTACTGCCCCAAAACTTGTGCTAGTGGCCAGTCAAAATCACGCAAGCGGCGATTAACAACAGCTGCCTTTCCAACATCTTAGCTAGATCAGAAGCTCGATTGAACTCCAGGCTACTGCTCCGGATTTTGCTGAAAAGGCGCCGGTTGGCGTCCCGGAAAACCTTGCGGCGTTCCACCCTGCTGTTGTTGCTGTTGAATCATTTGCTGCCGCTGCAATTCTTGTAACAATTGTTCCGGACTCTTCAACTGGGGCGGCGTCGCCGGTTGCTGCTGCGAAGCATCCTCGGGCGGAGTAGCCCCTGACGAATCGTCTGTTTCGTCCTGCGCATCCTCAGCCGCATCCGCCGCAGGATCTGCATCCTGGGGCACTCCTGGCGCACCCACTCCCGGTTGCGGAAATCCTGGTTGGCCGGCTGCATTCGCCTGAACCGCAGGCGCGACGTCATCCGGACCAGATTTAGTGATCAGGATCACGCGATCCAGCACACTCGAATTCCCTGGGGCACCAAGCAGCACATAGTTGAAATGCGATCCATTCAGCAGAGAGGCCAAAACATCGCGGGCGGGACCAGGACCAAAATATCCCACAACCCTTTCGGTGGAATTGGATGGCATCTCTATGCCCGCGCCAGTCTGCGTATGAACAGCGCGCAAAATATCTCCGAGTGTGGAGTTGCGGGAAACGATAGTGAGTTGGCTGTTCTTATAGTCCACTTGGGGAGCGGTGGAAGGGATTTGATCGAGCGGAAGCGCCTGCAGAGGTCCTGAGGGGACGGAAGGTTGGGGCGCTGCTGCTTGGATTTGATTTGTTGTTTTTTTCACTACTTTATGGTGCTTTTTAACCGTAGGATGCTGGTCGGCGAAGACTGCGATTGGCGTGAGAAGACCCAAAAGAAACAGCGAAACAAAACCACGCTTAATAACGAAATTCATTTTAGTCCGCATGTAAGCCCACTTATAGAACGCCCAACTGAATCGTTCGTGCGTACAAAGACGATTCCAATCTCAAGGAAATTGTAGCACTGCGTCTGGTGCCCTCTTGCGCTTTCCATCATGAGTAACTCTCCCCGGTAACTATCTCCCCGGTAACTAACGGAGAAGCAGGGATTTACCTGAGTCCGGCACCCTCCACCGCAATCCCAATCCATTCACTTGACATTCCTTCTTCTCACCTTTATGGTGAGGTTCCCCCCGAAACCCGCTATCAGTAAGCCGTTTGAGGAATTCGCCGTCAGACATTCGCAGTAAACAATCGACCCGAGGGAAGCATGAAGCGATCTGTGTTGGCTATTGCGATTTTACTGTCCACTGCTTTGGCGACGGTCCGAGCCCAGGTCAATGTCACCACCTATCACAATGACAATGCTCGGACCGGCCAGAACACGCAGGAAACCTTCCTTACTCCCGCCAACGTGAATAGCACCCAATTCGGCAAACTCTTCACTGTCCCGGTTCAGGGTTACGTTTATGCCCAGCCTCTGTATCTAGCGAACGTCCAGAACATTGCGGGCGGAACGCACAATGTCTTATTCGTCGCGACGGAACACGATCAGTTGTATGCACTTGATGCGGATAATGGAAATGTCCTTTGGCAGCAGAGTTTTATTAATCCACCTAACAATACAACCGTGACCAGTAGTGACGTCTCGTGCGGAGACCTCGTCCCTGAGATCGGAATCACCAGCACTCCCGTCATCGACCAGAGCACCGGAACAATATATTTGGTGGCTAAGACTAAAGAAACTGGCGTTTTCTTTCAACGCCTTCATGCTATTGACATCGTTACTCATGCAGAAAAATTCGGCGGTCCAATCGTCATTTCGGCCACTGTGAACGGCCAGACATTTGATCCGCTAAGAAATCACAACCGTCCCGGGTTGCTGCTGGAGAATGGCCATGTGGTCATCGCTTGGGCGTCGCATTGCGACAACACGCCTTATCATGGCTGGGTGATGTCCTACAAAGCGGGAGTGCAGCCGACCGATACATTAACGCAAGAAGCCGTATTCAATGGCTCGCCCAATGGCGGACTTGCCGGGGTTTGGATGTCTGGGGACGGCGTAGCCGCTGACGCTAATGGGAATCTGTTCTTCGCTACCGGAAATGGCACATATGACGGATTAACCGGAGGGGACTTCGGCGACAGCATCGTCAAACTTAGCCCGCCTGCGAATGGTGCCTTCACCATTCTCGACTGGTTTACACCTTGGAACCAGCAGAGCTTGAGCGATGCCGACGCCGACCTTGGCTCAGGAGGTCTGCTGCTCCTTCCCGATCTTCCGCAAGGCTCGCCGCATCAGCACTTGCTCGTCCAGATGGGTAAAGAAGGCAAGATCTATCTCGTAGACCGCGACAATATGGGCAAGTTCTGTTCGAGTTGCAGCAACATCGATACTCAGATCGTGCAGGAGATCCCTGGAGCTACAACGGGAGTATGGGGTTCGCCAGCCTATTGGAAGCAATCTGTCTATTGGGGCGGCGGTAGCGACGGCGGCAACCCTGATCACCTCAAAGCTTTTTCTTTCAACGCAAATAACAGCGGCGTTCTTTCTACCTCTCCTACTTCGCAGAGCACCAAAACATTTTCTTTTCCAACGGCAGCGCCCGTCATCTCCGCCAATGGGAATTCGAACGGCATAGTGTGGTTGGTCGATAACGGCAATGGCGCACAGGCTCTGTATGCCTATGACGCCACGAATCTCGGAAACATGCTCTATAACAGCACCCAGGCGCCGAATGGACGGGACGCTCTTCAGGGTCCGGTCAAATTTACCGCGCCAATTGTTGCAAATGGCCATGTTTATTTGGGCAGCCAAACATCGGTAAGCGCCTTTGGATCTCTAGCTCAAGTGTCTGCGACTACCACTACCCTGACATCGAGCCTCAATCCCGCATACGTCACGCAAACTGTGACATTCACCGCGGTCGTGAAAGCATCCTCGGGAACTCCGACCGGTTCTGTCACATTCAAAGATGGCACGAAGACAATCGCCACAGTTGCATTGACAAATGCCCAAGCGGTTTACTCGATTACTTATTCGATCAGCGGTTCCCACACTATTACAGCGGTCTATGCGGGAGATTCCAACGACCAGGGAAGCACTTCAATTGCAGTGCGTCAAATAGTCAGAAAGCTGCCTGCCAAGACCATCACGACCCTATTGACTTCAGGCACCCCGTCGAAAGTCGGTCAAGGCGTCACTTTCACTGCGAATGTGAGTTCGACCTTCGGGACTCCGTCCGATGGCGAGAGCGTCATTTTTAGCAACGGAACAAACGCGATCGGAACTGGAACACTTAGCGGAGGAGTGGCAACCTTCAGCACGTCCTCACTTCTCGTTGGCAGCCACGCGATTCGAGCTACGTATGCCGGAGACGCGAACTTCGCCACAAGCACGGGCCACGTGACACAGGTAGTAACGAAGAACTAGTAGAACGCGGCACTTTAAGCACAGGGAGGGCTACACACTTAGCCTCTTGCCATTTCCACCGCCCTGAGCACGGCTCGTGCTTTATTCATGCATTCTTGAAACTCGCTCTCCGGATTAGAATCGGCGACGATTCCGGCTCCTGCTTGCAGGTAGGCGTGCTTGCCTTGCATCAGCATGGTGCGGATACCGATGCAGGAATCAAGATTTCCCGCAAAATCGGCGTACAGCACCGATCCTCCATAGATGCCGCGCCGCACCGGTTCGAATTCTTCGATGATCTGCATGGCTCGAACTTTCGGCGCTCCGCTCAAGGTGCCTGCCGGGAAACATGCGGCAAACGCATCGATGGCGTCGAGGTCCTTCACGCAGCGTGCCTTCGAGCGCTGAGACCAGATGCATTACGTGCGAGTAGCGCTCCACGTACATCAGATCTTTCACTTTGACCGAGCCGTACTCGCTGACCCGGCCAAGATCGTTGCGGCCGAGGTCAACCAGCATGACGTGCTCGGCGCGTTCTTTTTCGTCGGTGCGCATCTCGCTCTTCGATCCGCAGGTCTTCCGCATTCGTCACGTCCGCGCGGATGCGTTCCGGCGATCGGGCGGTATTCCAACTTGCTTCCCGGTCACTCGCACCAGCATCTCCGGAGACGACCCTAGATCTGCGTGTCGTCCATTCTCAAGAAAATACAAATAGGGTGATGGATTCACTGTCGCAGTGCGCGATAGATGTCGAAGGGAGCAATGTCAGGAATGAAATCCAGCCGCTGCGACAGCACAACCTGAAAGATGTCTCCGGCGGCGATGTATTCTTTCGCGCGCTCCACGGACTTCAGAAATTTCGCGTGACTGGTTCCTGCATTGAATTTTCAGCTTGTCTTTGCTATGTCCGCCGTTTTCAGAAGAGGCTCTCTGCCAACTCGCGGCCCGAAGTCCGCTGGCCAGCTGTTTCTCCAAGACGCAATATCTGCCAGCGCGCGTTCGTAAGCTTCTTGGGACTTTCGTCCGAAACATCGGCATTAGCAACGATATGGATCTGATGGCGCAAATGATCGAATGCCAGCAGCCGGTCGAAGAACATCAGCTCACAATCGGGAAGCGCAAGATCATCGTTTGCACGTTCTCCGATTTTTTCCAGTTGGCGCACACTGTCGTATGCGAAGTATCCGACAGCTCCCGCAGTAAACGGAGGCAGCCCTGGAATGGTCGCGGGCCGATGAGTTCGCAACAGCTATTTTACAAGCTGGAGAACGCTGCCCTTCTGTTTTTCGATCCGCTTCCCGCGTTGCAGCGAGATCTCTTGTCCCCGCGCCCGCACTGTCATATAAGGGCGCGCACCAAGAAACGTGTAGCGGCCAATCTGTTCCCCGCGCTCGATCGACTCAAGCAGAAACGCATTTGGTTCTTTTTCCGCGATGGCGAGAAACGCCGACACTGGCGTAAGTAGATCGGCGGTGACCGACTTAACAACAGGGACCAGCGTGGCGTTCTGCGCGAGACGTGCGAATTCTTTGTAATCAGGGCGGATCATGCCGTGAAGCAGCATTATAGGGGAACGTAAGCGAGAGCGTTTTTCATGGTAACCAGCGAATGAATTGACGGATTCCACAGCACAATAGAAGATGTTTCATTGTCCCACTGCCCCGTGCGGAGGCACATTGCGAATAAAATTTTGGGGAGTTCGCGGATCTACGCCGGCTCCCCAGCCGGAGAACATGCGCTATGGAGGGAATACTTCCTGCGTAGAAGTGCGCGTCGGGGAGAAGATCTACATCTTCGATTGTGGTACCGGATTCCGCGTGCTCGGCAACCAACTCCGCCGCGAATTTGAACGCAAACCAATGTTTGCCCACGTTTTTGTATCTCATTTTCACTGGGACCATATCCAGGGAATGCCTTTTTTTGCCCCTCTCTATGATGGTCCTGACAATCGCTTTGCTTTTCATTCTTCAAACCGCACCAGCACCATCCAGCGTGTCATGCAGGAGCAGATGGCGCCTCCTTATTTCCCTGTTGGCTTAAGAGACATGAAGGCTCGGCGTGATTTCTATAATTTGGAGGAAGGCCGGATACAAATCGACGACCTGACGCTGGAGACCAAATGGCTTAACCATCCTCAGGGATGTCTGGGTTTTCGTTTGGAAACCAAGGAAGGCATCTTCGTTTACGCCACCGACAACGAGCCTGGCAACCCCGTATTTGACACTAATGTAAGAAAGTTAGCGGAAGGCGCGGATGTACTCATTTATGACGCGCAATATCTGCCGGAAGAATACGAGGCTCGTAGACGAGGCTGGGGACACAGTCATTGGCGGGAAGCAGTTAAAGTCGTCATGGAAAGTGGGGCGAAAGAGTTAGTGCTCTATCATCACGACCCTGAGCATGATGACTCGTGCATTGATACCGTGGTGAAAGAAGCTCGTAATCATTTCGCCAGAGTGAGAGCAGCAGCGGAAGGAATGGAAATTGTTCTGTGAAGCTCTCATCTGAACTCGAAAGAACAGAAACCTCGCATCGCACTCCTTCCTTGCCTAGAGGCCACGCCGTGCTTATCATTAGTCAGTTTGCCCCTAACCGCTGAAAATCCTCGCAGCCCGGCGCGGCATCCGAATATCAGATTGATATAATCGAAACTTCTGATATCCAACGCCATTTTTGGAGAACTTTATGAGCCTAGCCGATACCATCGCGCCAAAGACGATTTCTCTCGAGCAGGAAATTAATCCTTGGGAGGCGCAAGCCGCCCGATTCGACATGGCCGCCGAGAAGTTGCATTTGGACGAAGGCATCAGAAAGGTTCTGCGCTATCCCAATCGCGAAATTATCGTGCATATTCCGGTAGCAATGGACAATGGGACTCTGGAGGTTTTCACTGGATTCCGCGTGCAGCACTCGATAGCGCGAGGTCCAGGAAAAGGCGGCATTCGCTACTCGCCCGACGTAACCCTTGATGAAGTAAGGGCACTGGCGAGTTGGATGACTTGGAAGTGCGCGGTGGTGAACATCCCATTTGGCGGGGCGAAGGGCGGCGTCATTTGTGATCCCCATAAAATGTCAATGGGCGAGTTGGAGCGCATGACTCGGCGCTACACCGCCGAACTGATTGAATTCATCGGACCAGAAAAAGATGTTCCTGCCCCTGACATCAATACAAACGAGCAAACCATGGCATGGATCATGGATACATACTCCATGCATGTGCGTCAGACTGTTACTGCGGTCGTGACTGGCAAGCCGATCAACATCGGGGGTTCGCGAGGACGCCGTGAAGCGACAGGCCGCGGCATCATGGTGGTTTGCGACGAAGCCATTAAGAAACTGGGCATCCCGCGCGAAACCTGCAGAGTAATCGTGCAGGGATTCGGAAATGTCGGCTCCAACGCCGCGCTGCTCATGCATCAAGCAGGATACAAAGTCATCGGTATCATCGAAGTGACGGGCAGTTTGTATAACAAGAACGGAATTGATGTTCAGAAGGTCACTGAATACCGGCAAAAAAATGGAACCCTTAAAGGATTTCCCGAAGCTGAGGCAGCGGATCCTAACGAGCTGTTCCTGACCGAGTGCGAGATTCTAATTCCTGCAGCGACTGAAAACCAAATCACCAGTCGCAATGCGGACCGGATCAAATGCAAGATTCTCGCTGAAGGCGCCAATGGCCCTACGACTGCGGCCGCCGACGAAATTCTGGCCGAAAACAAAGTATTCATAATTCCAGATATTCTGTGCAACGCGGGCGGCGTCACCACGTCTTACTTCGAGTGGGTGCAGGATCGCCAAGGCTATTTCTGGAAAGAATCCGTGGTGAACGAACAACTCGAACACATCATGGTCACAGCTTTTGACGATGTGGTTCGTTTTGCTGAAGATCACAGCGTCCACAACCGGGTAGCAGCTTATATGCTGGCAATCGATCGCGTAGCTTACACGATTCGACAACGCGGCATTTATGCCTGAGAGATTTTATCTAGGAGGAAGAATGCTCAAGAATTTCACGACTCGCATCCTGGTTGCGATTTTTACTCTGGCACTCTTAACCCAGAGTGGCAGAACTCAGACCATTTCCACTTCTAGTGGCGCACCTTCCGCGACGGCAAAGTCGTCAGCATCTGCTAAAGCCTCCCTCCTGGACATAAACACTGCCACCAAAGATCAACTCGATGCGCTGCCGGGAATCGGAGACGCTTACGCGCAAAAGATTATCGATGGTCGTCCCTATCGAATGAAGACGGATCTGGTGCGGAAAAAGATCATCCCACAAGCGACCTACGACAAGATTCGCGAAAAGATCATAGCCAAGCACGCCAAGTAGATTCGCCCGGTCGACGTAATCGCGAAATCGAAAATACCAGGTCTGTCCGCGCTGCTTTAAATTCCTATCGTCTCGTACCGCAACACCGCTAGTGCCAGACGGTAATCATAGCCCGCTTGCGCATTGCTGATCTGCGCTTGAGTCTGCTGCAATTGTGCCTGGCTCAATTCAACGATTGAACTCAGTCCGAGGTTGTAGCGTGTCTGGGCAAGATCGAGCGCCAGATTCGCTTGATTTAGTAATTGCTGCGTAACGTCCACTCGCTGATAAGCGGTGTTCGCGTTTAGCCAACTCGTACGCACATCGCGTGCAATCGTATTTCGCAGTTCGGCTGCGCGTTCCTGTGTGGCCTGCTCTCTGAGCGCTGCTTCGCGTGCGCGAGCGGTGTAGAGAAAGCCGTTGAACACCGGGATGTCAACGTTCACGCCGACGGCACCATACCAACTGGAAATTAGCGGGTTACGCACGGGAGTGTCTCCCACAGCTCCGATAGCCCGGATCGTCGGGAAGAGTGAGTCTCGTTGTGCGCTTTGGAACTTCTGTGCCGATTCATACTGAAAACTAAGCGATAACATCTCAGGTCTGGTCGCAAATGCCTGCGAGATCAGATCGTCTACATTCGCGGGAGGCTGGGTTATGGAAGTCGTGTCCTCCACCAGCTTGAAAGTCTGGATGTTGGAATATCCGAGCACCATAGACAGAGTGGCCAGAGATGCGTTCTCGTTATTTTGAGCGTCGAGGAAAAGAAGCTTGGCTTGCGCCAAATTGACATTGGCGAAGCTGAGGTCCAGTTGAGACTTGAGCTTGCTATTAAACAGATGCCTGTATTTGATCGGCTACTGTTTGACGCGCATTGACAGTTTGTTGTGCAACAGTCAAGACATCGCGTGCTTGCAGCGCAGAGTAAAAGGCTTGATCGACGGCAAGAAGAATCTGTTCTTTGGTAGCAATTGCGTCTTGTTCTTCCGCCTTCGCTGACAGGTTGGCGCTGGCTACCAGATTCGTAGTATGTCCAAAGTCGGTGATCAATTGACTGACTGTCGTGCCTGCCGCCGCGCGTTGGTAAATGACTGGATTATTGAGCGCACCTGCCGTGATGCGGCTGCCTGGATTGGCGTCCACTGCCGTGAGATCGACAGTTGCAGTAGGCCATAGGTTTGAGCGTACTTCCCGCGTTACCTGCCTCGAAGCGAGTGCGTTTAGACGCGCTACTGAGATGGTTGGATTGTTTTTTAGCGCGATCTCTTGCGCATCTTTTAGCGATAAGGTAATCCCGCCTGCAGGCAGCTGGTAGCGTAGCAGTGCTACTCTGTGGCTTCTGAGGCATCGGTGCATTAGGCATATTTTGCTGATCTGTCGAGACCCGTAAGTTCGGATCTCCAGCATTACCCGCAGAATTCTGTTGCGCCAAACTCCAGCTTGGCAGCGACAATGCGTATATGAGGAGTGTGATTATTAGCTTCATGCCGGCAGCTCCTGTGGCTCTGCTTCTTCTTCTTTGCGATGGAACCAGAAGTACGCTGCCGGAACCAGATACACGGTGACCACCACCGATACCAGCAATCCTCCGATAATCGAGCGAGCCAGGGGAGCGTAAGCTTCAGAACCCGTGCCGAGCTTCATAGCCATTGGAATGAGGCCGAGCAGCGTTGCCAATGAAGTCATCAAGATGGGACGTAAACGGAGCCGAGATGCGAGGGCCAGCGCTTCTTTCAGCGGCTTACCTTCTTTGCGGAGGCTGCGGGTAAACTCCACGATCAAAATGCTGTTTGAGACCACAATACCTACCATCATCACAACGCCCATGAGCGACATGACGTTCAAAGTTGTTCCAGTGACGAGCAGGAAAAGGAGAACTCCAGCCAAACCCGGCGGAACTGCAAACAAAATGATGAAAGGATCGAGGAACGACGCGAATTGCGCAACCAGCACCAGATAAACCAGCACCGTCGCGAGGATGAGTCCTATGCCGAAACTTTTGAATGACGACTGCATGCTCTGGACGGAGCCGCGCAGATTGACACGGACACCCTCTGGCAGCTTAGTGTTCGCTATGATCTTGTTGATTTGAGTGGCAACTCCACCCAGAGCCTCAGCCTTTGGAGATACGTACACGTCGATCACGCGGAACAACTGGTAATGATCCACTTCGGTGGGAGAAGGCGCGGTCCTCAGTTTCACTACGGTATCCAGATAGGTGGGTTTTTTTTGTTGAGGACCGCGAATTGGGATCTGTTTTAGATCGGTAAACGTCTTGATCTGGTCTTCTGGATACTGCACTGTCAGCAGGTAGGGATTCCCGCTTTTGGGGTCAATCCAATAATCGGGAGCGATCATTCCGTTCGAAGTCAGCGCGGTAATCACGTTGTCTACAATTTCTTTTTGAGAGAGACCCAGGAGGCTCGCCTTCTGCCGATCAATGTCCAGGAACAACGACGGATAGTCGATATCCTGGGGAATCAGCACGTCGCTAACCGTGGATAACTTCTTTGCTTGTCCAGCGATCTGAGCAGCTGTCGCATATGCCTGCTCAAGGTTGCTGCCACTCACCTGCACGTCTATCGGGGCGGGCTTCCCCATGTTCAATACAGAGTCCACCAAACCACCCGACTGGAAGTATGTGTTGAGTTCCGGCATTTCACGTTTCAGGCGGTCACGCACTCGATCCATATATTGGTAGCTGCCAATCTTGTGATCTTCCTTGAGGCTTACCTGCACGAATGCGGTGTCAGGCGCAGAGTTCGAGGTATAGATGGCTGAAAAGTCTGGCGTGATACCGATGTTAGAAACAATCATTTGAAGCTCATTTTTTGGTACTTCCTGACGAACAATATCCTCCACCTGCTTTACATAATTTTCTGTAAGTTCAACTCGCGTACCTGACGGCGCTTTCACATTGATCACGAATTGTCCGGCATCAGTGCGAGGGAAAAATGCGACTCCGAGAAACGGATAGAGAGAAAGGGAGAGCAAGGATACGCCCAGAAGACCGACCGCTGTTCCCAATGGCTTTAGCAGGGCAGTGTTCAACGTCCGATCATATTTTCCGAGGAGCTTGTCGAAGTAAAAGTTGAAACGCTTTGTAATTATGGCGAACCGCGCGCCTATGGAGCCTTCTCCAACCTCTTCGTCGGCTTGGTGCTTGGCCATTAGTTTGGCGCAGAACACCGGAACCACAGTCATTGCGACGAAGTAGGATGCGAGCAACGAAAGCACAACGGCGGTCGCGAGTGCAATGAACAGAAAGCGGCTGACGCCGTAAAGGAAAATCACCGGAAAAAACACGATGGCGGTGGTCAGAGTGGCGGCCAATACCGCCAGCGCGACTTCCTGTCCGCCTTTCTCGGCGGCCACCTCTGGCGACTCGCCCATCTCCAGATGCCGGAAAATGTTTTCCAGCACAACGACAGAGTTGTCGATCAATCGAGAGAACGCCAGAGCCAATCCACCAAGCACCATGGTGTTCACGGTTCCGCCAGCAACGCTGAGCGCGAGGAAAGCGGCTAGGGCGGAAAGCGGGATGGAAAGAAATACGGCAGCCGTGGCTCGAAAACTGCCGAGGAACAGGAGAATCATTAAGCCCGTAAGTACTAACCCAATAGCGCCTTCGTGCAGGAGGTTTTCAATTGCAACTTTCACGAAGACCGACTGGTCGAATACCACCTTCGAAACCAGCTGCTTAGGGATATCTACCAGGTTGCCGATCGCCTTTTTGATGCCGCTTACGACGGCGATAGTGTTTGTGTCGCCGCCCTGCTTCAGAATTGGCAAATATACAGACCGCTGACCATCCACTCGCACGATGTTGGTTTGAATTGCATGGCTGTCCATCGCTTTGCCTACATCCTGCACAAGCACGGAAGCCGCTCCCACGCTTTTGATGGGCATCTCGTTGATGTCCTGAATATGAGGAGCTTGGCTATTGGTATATAGGTTGTAGTCGTAAGGGCCGATCTTCACGTCTCCGGCTGGCAGGATCAGGTTGCTGTCGTTTATGGTGCGTACGACGTCCATCACGGAGAGTTCATGGGCGTCGAGTTTGAGGGGATCCACGTACACCTGAATCTGTCGATACTGACCGCCAAAGGGCTGAGGTACCGAAGCACCCGGTACGCTGGCGATTTGATTACGTACGTTGTACTGACCGAGATCGTGAAGCTGCGTCTGATTAAGCCCTTGTCCTTTTAGCGTAATCAAACACACCGGCAAGCTAGAGGCGTCGAACTTTAACACCACGGGAGGCAGCGTTCCTGGAGGCAGACGCCGAAGATCGGCCATGGCCAGATTGGAGATCGCGCTGAGGTCAGAGTCGGCGTTAGTTCCCGGCTGAAAGTAAATCTTGATGAGACTTACGCCAGGCAATGATCGTGATTCAATGTGGTCAATCCCGCTTCCAAGCGTGAAGAACCGTTCAAACGGATCAGTGATATCGGTTTCGATTTGCTGGGGCGGCATTCCTGAATAGAACGTCGCCACTACGACTACGGGAATATTTATCGGTGGGAATAGATCGACTGGCATTCGCGCCAGAGAGACGACTCCCACAATCGCCACCATAAGACAGGCAACGATGATGAAAAAAGGATTACGAATGGAAAATCCGGACATTAGAACTGGGCCTCGTTATTTTCGGCGGTCATCCTGGGAGCAACCTGCTGTCCAGGTTGGAACTCGCTGGGCGATCCAATCACTACCTTGTCATTTGCGCTCAGGCCGGAAAGAACCTGCACAGTGTTTGATCCCTCTGTTCCTAGCTGCACTTCGCGCTGCTCAATACGGTCTTGTGAGTTCACAACAAGAACCGTTGCCTTAGATCCGTTTCGAATGACCGCTTGGATTGGAACTACTAAAGCATTGGTATTTTTGGTCAAATTGAGAACAACTTCGGCATACATACCCTGAACGATAGAACCGTCTTTATTACGCACGTCGACTTCGGTATGCATGGTGCGGGTTTCCTGGCTTACAGCGTCGGAAAAGCGAGCCACCTTGCCCTCAAAGTCGCGGCCTAAGGCTCCAACGTGCACGGTGACAGTTGTACCTAGGTGAATAGAAGGCACAGCCGACTCGGGAACAGGCAAAGTGAGCCGGAATAGATCGGTTTGCGCCACGCTCACGACGGGAACGCCTTGTGTACTGGAACCAGTGCCGGCCTGAACCAATGCGCCTGTGTCCACATTGCGACGGGTAATCACTCCATTGAACGGCGCAACTATTCGTGTGTAGTCGCTCATCGCGCTAAACTGCTTCTGTTCAGCAGCGGCGACTGCTTGTTGATTTTGAGCTTCGGAGAATGCAGCTTCATCGGCCGAGATCTGGGCCTCCCCTTCCTTGTCCTTCGCCTGAGCATCGTCTAGCTCTTGTTCCGCGATTAGTCCGGGGCGAGCCTCCGATGCCTGTTTGAGGCGCGTGTAGTCAAGGTGAGTCGCAGCATGCAGCGATTCAGCGCGGTTCAGGTCGCTTTTGGCCCGCTGCACCGCGTCTTCACTGCGACGAACTGCTGCTACAGCGCCTTGCACTTGGGCGTTCAACTCTGGAATTTCAAGTACCGCGAGCACCTGTCCCTCTTTGACATGATCGCCAACGTCTACATTAATTTTCCGGATGTAGCCCGAAACCTTGGCATGTACATCCACCTCTTGGAAAGGAACGAACTCTCCCGAAAGGGTTACTTTGTTCGAGATGGGGGCACTCTTTACCAGGGCAACCGCCACCGGCGTGATCGAGGATTCTTCGCTTGGTTCGGCTCGAGCCCTCTTTCCGGCGAAACGAAAGAATAGAGCTACAAAAACCGCTAAAGCGATTCCAGAGACGGTAATGTACTTGCGTTTTCGATTCATTGGTTTGTCCGTTTCATCTTCATAAGAGACGCTGGCGCCCGAGCTTCGGCAGGCTCGGGCAGCCGAGCGCAATTTCGGAATTAACGTTGCGTCGTCATTACGGCGCAGGTTCCTGCCCGATCGATTTGTCGATGCGTAATTGCCATCTTCATCTCCTGATTAATGGGAAAGTTAAAGTAGGCGAAGTGTTCCGTTACGCGCACCTGAATAGGGTGACCACTAGCAAACTCCGATGGCAAATAATCGGTAGGCGACTCGTAGCGAGTCACGTACGTTCCGCAATCCGCTCGGACTGAAACTTCATACGCATAGAATGTGGACGTCAGAGGTGCATCGGATGGATTGCTGCCACCACTGTATTCAGGAGAATGAACTTCGTGTTTTTCGACGCTCAGGATTGTCCCCTGCTGGTAGTTATGTGTTTGATCCTGAACTTTGGACGCATTAAGCCTTGGAATAAGGCCGACAAACAGGAAGGCGCACACCATCAATATATATTTCATGATCTGCTCCATTGAGATCCGACTCGAGCAGCGACGCAAAGCGGTGGTGTCCACGTGTAATCGTGCTTACAACATGGACGTCCTAAATCCACTTCACAACGCTGTAACGAATCCGTTCCGCCAATGACTAAGCAACGCGGATACTGCCGGTCGAAACCGGGCTTCGGTTAATAACTTGTAAGTGCGAAACCGACTAGGAGAGAGACGCAGGAGATGGCGGAGGCCGATTGTAGAGACTTTGGTCTAATAGAAGAGCATGGACAGGAGGTCCGCTGGGAGCGAATCGCGGATAAAAAGTCGACACTTCCAAAATTGCAAAACGCTCGACAGGCGTAACCCATCGTGCGGCATCTTTGTCTAAGTGTTGTCGCTTCTGAGCAGATGAATGAATGGTGACGTGCTTAACGCTAATGCTGAGGGTACTTGCGCAATCGTTGTACCGGGTGGCGAGGCTAATCGTAAGGGAACAAACCGCAACCAAAATAAGAACCGCGCCCCATGAACCTACTTGGCGCGTTCCCGTTTTGTAATTGGTTGAGGCCAACATCTAATTAGATCTTTCAGCGATGATATCACTGGAACCTGAGAACTACCCAGTTTGGTTAGATGCAGAAGTTACTACAGAATAGCTCGACTGCTAAGTATTGGAAAACGAAGGACATTGTTCAGACTACAAAAGCCAGGATGGAGGATTCCACCCTGGCTCCTGCATCTTCAATAATTTAGGGTAAGTAGTAACGGAACGAAGTTAAGACCATATTCTCATGCGGAGAAGGCTCGCCAGTGGTGCTAGGTCCTGGCACTCCGGCCCAAGTGTTACGGAGAATGTAAGAATACTGCGGTCCCCATTGAATCGTACCTTTTGGCCCCTTGTAGAAGCGATACCAAAATCCGATCGTACCCTCAAGTTCGTTACGGGTATCGCCGGTACAGTTGGCGGGATTGGTGGGAGTAAACCCGCTCGATGAAACCGGGAATTGCCCCGCCGTAGGAGTGCCAGGAGGCAGTTCGGTAAAGCAACCAGAGTTCTTGAATAAGGGTGAGCCGTACCCTTCTGCCGTACCAGAGGGATTAAAAAACGACCTGCGGCCCGCATACTCACCGCCCACATTGGCGTATATATCAATTTTGTTGGCGTGAGCCTCCAAGGTTGCGAGTGCCTGGTTGCTCTTGATTAGGGCAAGGGTTCCGTTTGGACGAACCGTGGTATCGGCAAGGCCCACAGTGCCGTATCGACCGATCCCTTCGCCGGTCAGGAAATGAATTCCCGCATCCAAATGCTTATTCAGCAATGAGACGCGAGCATTGGCACCCGCACCCCAACCAGTAGTTGAGTTGTTTGTAACCCCCGCAGCCGAGGGCCCGGTGATTCCCAAGCAAGTTGAGGTGGCGGCGATTCCGGCACAAGGATAGATCCGATCACGGAAATCGCTAATGATACCGAAAGCTTCGAAGTGACTCCATTTGGAGGGCTGCCCGACTGCCTTGAAGATGAAATCAGGAGACGGATTAAACGAATAAGTGGCACTTGGGTTGTAAAGGCCGCCGCTCGTGCCGGCCGATCCCAGCAAGAAGTTATTCGCGTTTCCGTGCGCAGTAAGGGTAGCTTGCGGATTTTCTACGGACGCTGCCAACCAGAACTTGTCGCCAAAATCCTTGGAGACGCGGAATCCGTACTGACGAGCCCAACTGAAACCGATGTTGTACTGAGGATCGATCGTCATGGGCAACGCTTCGGTGCGATTATCGACGCCCCTTTTAGTCTCGGTAACTAAGCTCCACATTTGGCCACCAGTAAAGGTGAAACCATCGTGAAGCGCGGCCTGTCCCCACGCTTGCCGTTGCCGCAATGTGTAGCTATTGCTCTCGTTATTGTTCGAGGTTACGCCTGCCGACAAGAAATCAGCCTCAAAATAGCCCGTCAGCTTGGCATTCTTGAGTTTGCCTTCAGCGAGCATCCCAATACGTGACTGTCTGCCCGAACCGAAGAATTCTGAAAGATTGTTTTGTGGAGCGCCAGCAAATGGAATTGAATTGAAGGGAGTATTGATGTCGGACCCGAGGGCATGTTGACGCCAAACGGTTTCAGCAGCGAGGAATCCGACCGGCGTAATTGTGATTCCTTTATAGTGCAACGCTAAGGGACTCTCTAGGGCGTCGGTGATGTTCTTTTGAGTCTCCTGCAAACTCAACGCGGTGTTGGTGGAGTTCTGCTTGATATCGGAGACGTCGTTCTTGAGCTCAACCACCTGCTGTTGCTGAGTTCCCACCTGGGTGGAAACTGAATCGGCTTTTCCCGCAGCTTCGGTCGCTGTGGTCTGGCTTTGGTCGAGGCGTTGCTGCATCTGTTGCAGCGCCTGATCGCGAGTCTGGATTTGCTGTTGCAACAATAAGATCTGCTGTTGCTGAGCGGCCATCGCCCTATTCATTTCGTCTTTTAGCTCCTGGATTTGCTTAGAGACTGTAGGTGTAGCGGCTTTGCGCTGCTTGGTTGTGGTGGTAGTAGTAGTGCTTTTGGTGGTGCTTTTGGTGTCGCTAGTCGTAGCTTGCGGCGCAGGCGCAGCGAACGCGCCGGTTGCGAGCGCACACGACAGCACCAAAGAAAAAGCTTGCTTCATATCTCTCCCCCACGGATGAAATTAGAAGATAGTAGATGGCGGCACTCCATACTTGGATAGCCAAAAAAGTCCAAATAATTTCTTCAATTTTGCCGATGCTAACGGCTGATTGTTAACAACTGATGAATGTACGTTGAATATCAGGTTAATCAGCTCACACGGAAGGCTCTGATTTCAGAGTTGACGAAGAGAGCAGTCCAATATGGGATCCAAACTATTGTGGGAAACCCAAATTGCTGATTGTGGAACGGGCTAAGGCAGCGGCAGCATTGCAATTGTGATACTGAATTCGAGTCGCTATTGGCCCCCGACCTCGTCCCATATCTTTACGGTTTTGGTCTCCTTGATGAAAAGAGAGCCAATTACAAACGTCATGAGTGCAACACTGATCGGCCAAACCAGGCCCATATAGATCGCGTGAGCCCGAACCCACGGATTATCGCTGGTACTGGCCCACGCCACAATGGCGGTCGCAATAAACGGAGTCCAGCCTCCGAACTCGCCATTTCCCAGGTGATAAGGCAGAGACATCGAAGTGTAACGAATCTTGGCAGGAAAATATTCAACCAGAAAGGCTGCAATTGGCCCATAAACCATCGTCACGTAAAGTACTTGAATCGTCACCAGCAAAAGCAGCATGCCGAAATTCACGGGGTTGGAGTAGGTCTTCAGTCCTTCATAAATTGGAATATAGGTAAGCGCGGCGATCAGGCATCCGGTCATAATGATGATCTTTCGCCCTACACGGTCGGAGAGTGCTCCGAAAATTATGAAAAATGGAGTGGCAATTAGGAGCGAAAAGCCCACCACCTTGTAAGCAGTTACATAGTTTACTTTGCAGATGGATTGCAGAAAAAACAACGAATAAAACTGGCCCGTATACCAAACTACTGCCTGTCCCGCCGTCGCACCGAAAAGCGCCAGCATCATCATTTTCCAGTTTCTTCCACTACCCAAACTATCTGTTAGTGGCTGAGTAGAAGACTTTCCCTGGTCTTTGAGTTTCTGGAATAAGGGTGATTCTTTGAGGCGAACCCGGATGTAAAGCGAAATGCTAAGCAGCACCGCAGAAAGCAGAAATGGGATCCGCCACCCATATGCCTTGAAATTGGCTTCTCCCAGATATTGGCGAATGGTCAGAATGACGGCAAGCGCCACCAATAGTCCCAGAGTTGCCGTAGCCTGAATGTAGCCGGTGTAGTAGCCCCGTTTGTGATCGGGAGAGTGTTCCGCGACATAAGTAGCTGCTCCTCCGTATTCGCCACCGAGTGCGAGACCTTGTAGCAACCTCAATAGTACGAGCAAAATTGGCGCGAGCACTCCCACCTTTTCGTACGTTGGGAGCAGTCCTACAAAGAACGTCGAAAGGCCCATTACAGTCAAGGTGACGACAAAAGCGTATTTTCTCCCAACAAGGTCGCCCACGCGGCCGAAGACTATCGCGCCAAAAGGTCGCACCGCAAAACCTGCGCCGAAGGTAGCGAGGCTGGCGAGGAAAGCTGTAGTGGGATTTCCTTTTGGAAAAAACAGGGTTGAGAAGAATACCGCCAGACTCCCATAAATATAGAAGTCATACCATTCGATCGTTGTCCCGACCGATGACGCAGCGATTACCAGTGGCATATTGAAGCTTTGCCGCCCTGCAGTTGTATCTTCCGTCTGATTTTGCGCAGTGCCCATATTCCTCCATCGACGGTCTCTTTTCCGTCCTGTGCCAGAATCCAAGTCAGCAAAAATTGGCTGGATCGTACACTAACGGCTGAACTGTGTGAAGCAAATATTTGGATTGGATGGAACTGCAAAGTTAGGAAAGGAACATACGTGCGCCTATCAACTCGTACCAACCTCGCAGTATGAGCCGGATGCAGGGCGCATTACGAGCAGAGAACTTGTGTCACCAGGGAAAGATCTACAAGTTACAATCGGACGCTTGGGGAGAATTTGGGAGAGTGTATCCCCTTGATAATAAGATCTGGCGGAGAGTGAGGGATTCGAACCCCCGATACCCGTTAAGGTATGCCGGTTTTCAAGACCGGTGCCATCAACCACTCGGCCAACTCTCCAGGATTCCGACCACTAGTGGCGAGGATAGCATGGCAGGACATCAGTTGGCAGCAGTCGGCACCGCATCGGGAGCATGGGACGCTTAGTATCGAGTCGCTGAAGGAAGCACATTAAGTCGACTCCCTGTACACCCTTCGAGTAAGTTCTGGGGACGGTTGCAAACCACAGTAATCATTTAGGATGCTGCCATTGAGTTACGATAAAGCGGATTTTTCCGACATCAAGAACACAGTTCATGGGTCTTACCAAAATCACAGGCTGCTCTAGTGACACGGTGTCTACGGATATCCCGCCTCGGGAGCGGCCAAGTCCTCTTCCGCACTGCTGCTGTCACTCGTCTTGTTCGCGGGAACCGTGATCTTGTACCTGTCAGCTTTGGGCAATGGCTTCGTTAATTACGACGATCCTGCTTACGTGACAGCAAACGCTCACGTTCTGCATGGTCTTTCATGGAGTAACATTTCCTGGGCTCTCACCGCCACAACAGAAGCCAACTGGCATCCGTTGACCTGGATTTCTCACATGGCGGACGTGCAATTCTTCGGATTGAATCCCCGTGCACATCATCTGGTCAATATTCTATTGCAGGCGCTTAACGTTTTGGTGCTGTTTCTGGTCCTCTACAAAGCGACCGGGTACATGCAGCGAAGCGCAGTAGCCGCGGGACTGTTCGCCGTTCATCCGATGAATGTGGAATGCGTGGCGTGGGTTGCAGAGCGGAAATCCCTGCTATCCATGCTCTTTATGTTGCTGGCATTGCTGGCATATGAATCGTACGTGCGAAATAGGAGGTTTGGACGCTATCTAGTTGTCGTTTTATTTTTCGCACTGGCACTCGCGGCCAAACCGATGGTCATCACGTTTCCTTTTCTGTTGCTCGTATGGGATTACTGGCCACTACGGTCTGGGGTACCGGAAGCGCAGACGAACCGTCGGACATTTCTCCAATTGGTCGCTGAAAAACTCCCTCTGTTCACGATGGCTGTTGGCAGCGCATGGATCACGCTCTATGCCCAGCGCAGCGGCGGAGCGCTCGGCAGCACGGAGTTATTGCCGCTGGGACTACGCATAAACAACGCTATTTATTCCTACATTGTCTACATCGTTAAAGGTTTTTGGCCGGCTCATCTCGCAGTATTCTATCCACACCCTGAAAACTCTCTCGCAATTGGGAAAATATTGGCAGCGGCACTGCTAATTGTCCTCGTTACAGTCCTGACTTGGTTCTATCGGAAGCGTCGATATCTGCTTATGGGATGGTTGTGGTATCTGGTTGCAATGATACCCATGACTGGAATCTTCCAAGTGGGCAGGCAGGGCATGGCTGATCGCTATGCGTATCTTCCTTTTGTCGGGCTCTTCATCCTGGCAGTTTGGGGAGTTGCCGAGTTTTCCAGCCCTTTTATGCCATCAAAGTTTATTAGCACCGCAATCATTTTGGGGTTGCTGGCCAGCTACGCGTCCGTTTCGTATCTTCAAATCCACTACTGGCGTAACAGTTACACCCTGTTTTCACATGCAATCCAGGTTACAAATCGGAATGCGATTGCCGAGGATAACCTTGGCGAGGCTTTAGCCGAAATGGGGAAACCGGATCTTGCTCTGCCCCACTTCGAAGCGGCACTAGAATTTATGCCTCAGCTTTCCACCGCGCATTACAACATGGCCGTTCTGCTGCAACAGCACAATAAATTAGATCAGGCGAAACGTGAGTATGAACTGGCATTGAGCTACGGCGTAGATGCGACAGAGGCGGCACAGTCCCACAGCAATCTTGGTTTTGTACTAATGCAACTTAATCGGCCGCGGGAGGCGTTTGAGCAATTTACGGCTGCTCTACGAATCAATCCTGACAAGCAAAATAGCCTCCTCGGGCGTGGCATGGTCGAATACGGGCAGCAGGATATGGCCGCGGCTCTGGCAGACTTCTCCCGCGCGGCACAGATCTCGCCAATGTCCATCGCAGATTTCTGGCTTGGTCGCACATTGGAAGATCTAGAGCAACTACCGGCAGCCTTGAATGCATACAGCGCGGCATTGCAACTGGATCCGAATTTCACCGAAGCCGAGCAACACATCGAGGCTCTTCGCGCAAAGATCCACTGAAGCTGAGCCATATAGGTCCGAACGTAATATTCTCAGAGCCGCTCCCTTTCGTGTGAATTTCTGAAGGCAGGTATTTTTCCCAAGCAGCGGTTAGAATCTAAATCTTGCCGCACGAGAGTGCCGGGACTGAACGGAGAACTGATGAATTACCGAAAGTTGGGACGTACTAGTTTTCAGGTGAGCGATATGGCTCATGGGCTGTGGGGTATGAGTGGATGGAGCGGTTCCGATGATCAAACTTCTCTGCAAGCGCTGCAGTTGCAGTCGACCTCGGCTGTAATTTTTTTGATACTGCCTGGGCGTACGGTGAGGGTAAGAGTGACGGACTTCTCGGTCAGATACTTGCTAAGAATGCAGGCAAACGTTTGTATGCTGCTTCGAAAATTCCACCTAAGAACGACAGGTGGCCGGGATCATCCGAGGATAAATACACGGACGTGTTCCCAGCAGATCACGTTTTTAAATACGCCGATCTGATTCGGAAGCAACTTGGTGTCGATTCTATTGACCTTCTGCAATTGCATGTGTGGGACGATGCTTGGACCGACGATCCGGAATTCCGCAAGACGGTGGAGAAATTGAAGAGCGATGGAATCATAAAATTTTTCGGCTTAAGCTTGAATCGCTGGCAGCCCGAGAACGGTATTAAAGCGATTAAGACAGGACTCGTCGATGCGGTGCAGGTGATCTACAACATCTTCGATCAGTCTCCCGAAGATGCGCTTTTTCCCACTCTGCGAGAAGTTGGACATAGGTGTCATCGCGCGCGTGCCGCTCGATGAAGGGAGCCTGGGCGGAAAGATGACACTGGATACGAAGTTCCCGGAAAGCGATTGGCGTTCGAAATATTTTGGCCCAGAAAATCTTTCTCAAACGATTCCACGGGTCGAGAAGTTGAAAGGTGCTTTGCCCAAATCAATGAGCCTCCCCGAAATGGCTTTGCGCTTTATACTTTCCAATTCGGTCGTTAGCACGACGATTGTGGGTATGAGAGATACCGATCATGTCCGCCAGAATATTGCGATGAGCGATGCAGGGGCGCTTGATGCAGAGTTGCTTCAGAAGCTGAAGAGTCATCGGTGGGATCGCAAACCGAAGGCGTGGTCTGACTAAGAGATGCCGCTCCGGCGTTCCGGGAAAGCTCTAAGACTTAGCGAATTCATCAACGTTTAATATCTCTGCAACAATCCTGAAACACGATCTGCTCAAACTCCATAGCAATCGTGTCTTCATCCACAAACAATCCAGTTAGAGTCAACGTGGGGCAGCCTCCGGCCGAGACCTGGGCCGGAAAGCCTCTTATTTTTGTTGTCGAAGATGAAGCAGACATTGCCCGCTTGATCTGTTTCCATCTGGACAGCGCCGGTTATGCGACTCACTGGTTCCCAAGTTCGTCCGGAGTAATTGAACAGGCAATGAAAGAACTGCCGTCTCTGTTCTTGCTGGACATCATGATTCCGGGCAGCGACGGCCTTGAGCTTTGTCGACACCTTCGACAAACAAAACCTTTATCCGGCGCGCACATTATCTTTCTGACCGCGAAAAGCGGGGAATCCGACCGCGTCAAGGGACTCGAACTCGGTGGTGACGACTACATAACCAAGCCATTTAGTCCACGAGAGCTGGTGGCTAGAGTACGCGCCGTGCTTCGCCGTTCACGCGAATCAGTGCAGCCAGAGGTCCTGAACCTAGGGGAAATAGAAATTGATAGTTCTTCGATGATTCTGAAAGTTGGCGGCCGGGCGATGCCGACGACCACCCGTGAGTTCCGGTTGCTAGATTATTTCGCCCGCCACACGGGACGCGTTTTCACTCGCGATCAATTACTCGATGCGGTCTGGTCAGAAGGATCTTTTGTTACGCCACGTTCGGTGGATGTGTACGTGCGGCGTCTGCGCGAGAAAATTGAGGTTGATGCCGAAAACCCTTCCTACCTGAAGACTGTTCGCGGTATTGGGTATAGATTCGATTCCCCGAAGTAAGACTGTGGCGAAGAGCCGCGAATAGGGCGCAGCTAAGCGCAGTTCTCAGCCAATGTTGTGACTTCTCGACGCGCGATGGTTGACGAATAGAGAACCTTCTCCGTAGTGATGCGGCTGGCCTTGCGAATTTCCTCCGCGATCTTGGCTAATGCCTGATTCCTGCCCGCCGGTTCTTCTGCTGCAATTACCGAACTGGCAGCCAGAGTAAACAGTAACGCATCCTCTTGCTTGTCGAAATAAAGCACAACTTGACTCGCTGCCATTGAAAACCTCCAGTACAGATTGTGAAAGTCAATCATAAGAAAAATCCTGAGTACGTTGGCGGTACTCTTTTGGTGCCCGCTAACTCGAAAGTGCAGGTGCCGGCTTCACCTCTCAACAGTGGCGATGAGCCGAAAGTGCTACATTAAATGGTTCATGTCCGCTCCCGAATCACGCTTCGTTAAGGCCTGCAAGTCGCTCCCGGTTGACCGTACTCCCGTATGGTTCATGCGCCAGGCTGGCCGCTACATGCCTGAGTATCGCGCGGTGCGTAAGCAATATTCATTGATCGAAATTTGCAAAAAGCCTGAAATTGCAGCGGAAGTCACCATTACTGCCGCCGAGTTCCTGGGAGTCGATGCGGCAATTATCTTCGCGGATCTCTTGTTGCCATTCGAGGTGATGGGCTTACCTTTTCATTTCCAAGCCGGCGAAGGGCCAGTGATCGAAAAGCCGGTCCGAGAGTGCGCAAGACATCGCTCGTCTGCGTACCGATCGAGCCGCCGATCTCGGATATGTCTCCCAGGCCATACGCCTCGTTTGTAAACATTTTGGGACGAGATTGCCGGTGATCGGCTTTTGCGGTGCGCCGTTTACCTTGGCCAGTTACATGATCGAAGGCGGCGGTTCCCGCAACTATATTTACACTAAGAAGATGATGTATTCGTCTCCCGCCGCGTGGGATGAGCTCATGCGGAAGCTGGTCGAAGTCGCATCACAGTACGCTGCTGAACAGGTACGCGCCGGTGCTGACGTTATTCAGATTTTTGACAGTTGGGTCGGTTGTTTGAGCGTTGATGATTACAGGCGATACGTTCTGCCGCGCACGACGGAACTGGTTAAAGCACTACAACGAACCGGCGCTCCAATCATCTATTTTGGTACGGACAGCTCGACTCTGCTTGCTTCGATGGCGGAGACCGGGGCAGAAGTGATTGGGCTGGACTGGCGGATTCCGCTCGACGAGGGTTGGCGTAGAGTGGGCCACAGTTCGGCGGTGCAAGGGAATCTTGATCCGGTACTGCTTTTCGCAGGATGGAAAGAAATCCAGTCGCGGGCAGAGGATATTTTGAGCCGTGCTGGCGGACAGCCTGGACATATTTTTAATTTAGGTCACGGCATCCTTCCGGAGACTCCGGTCGAAAACGTGAAAGCTCTTGCCCAGTTCGTTCAGGAATTCTCGGCGAGATCCGCTACCGTTCTTTAATGGAGCAGTCACTTGGCTAGCCCGAGCAGCACGGCAGTTCTCCTTCTCGCGCATGGCAGTCCCGACTCGGTCGAGGAAGTCCCGAGTTTTTGCTAGAGGTCACGGGAGGACGCCCGCTTCCCGAGCAAGTCATTGAAGAAGTGAGACATCGGTACGGCTTGATTGGCCGGTCGCCCCTTACCTGCTGGACACGAGAGCAAGGCGATCTCTTGTCGCGAGAATTGGGATTGCCCGTGTATATAGGCATGCGAAATTGGAAACCATTTATCGCCGACGCAGTAAAGTCGATGGCAGAAGCCGGAGTCGAGCGTGTGGTGGCGATTTGTCTCGCTCCTCAGAACTCACGAACGAGCGTAGGTCTCTATCGCAACGTCCTTAATGACGCGATCAAGAGCTATGCGGTCGAGACTTCCTGTGAAGTGGATTTCGTCGAGGCATGGCACGACCATCCTTTGCTGATCAAGGCGTTTGCCGAAAAGCTGCTTTCCGGATGGACCGCCGCGTCTCGTGAAATGGGATCCAGAGTGCCGGTTATTTTTACCGCGCACAGCGTTCCGCAGCGAACTATTTCCGATGGCGATCCGTACGAGATGCAAGCCAAGCAGACCGCGGCGCTGGTCGCTCAGGCAGTATCATTAACAGAAGATGATTGGACTTTTGCGTTCCAAAGCCAGGGTATGTCGGGCGGCGCCTGGCTCGGTCCGACAGTGGAAGAAACCATTCTCGGCCTCAAGGCAAAAGGACATCACTCCGTTTTCGTTCAACCTATTGGATTTCTTTGCGATCACGTCGAGGTGCTGTACGACATCGATATTGCATTTAAGAAATTTGCTGAGTCAGAAAACATGGTTTTATTTCGGGCAGAATCTTTGAACGGATCGCCTATTCTGACGGCGGCGCTGGCCGATATAGCTCGTTCACGCTTGTCCAGCAATTAAGTCATGAAACGTATCGCCATCATTGGCGGCGGGATTTCCGGCCTTTCAGCGGCCTTCCTGCTGGAACAGCACAAGGGCGCGGGGATGCCCCTCGAATACACGTTGTTCGAGTCCAGCTCACGTCTTGGGGGCGTTCTACGAACCGAACGCATAGAAGGATGCATGATCGAGGGCGGTCCTGACTCGTTTCTTAGTGAGAAACCGTGGGCTAGCGATCTCTGCCGCGAGCTCGGGTTGGGCGAGCAGCTTATCGGTTCCAATGATGCTGGGCGAAAGACCTACATCTTGGTTAAGGGCAGATTGGTACCACTTCCCGACGGACTGATGTTCATGGTACCAACGAAAATTGTTCCGACAGTCTTATCTCCGCTGTTTTCTTTCTCCACGAAAATAAGGATGGCTCGCGAATGGTTTCAGCCAAAGAGAGCGACAGGGCTTGCTGATGAATCAGTAGCATCGCTGATTGAGCGTCACTACGGGCGAGAGGTGGTCGAGCGAATTGCCGATCCCCTGCTAGCTGGAGTATATGGCGGCGCCGCAAATGAGCTCGGTGTTCGTGCGGTTCTGCCTCGATTTGCAAAAATGGAAGAAGAATACGGAAGTTTGGGACGCGGCATGTTGGCGGCGCGAAGAATCAATGGCAGCACGCCGTCGAACTCGGCCAAACCGTTATTTACTACGATAAAAGGCGGCATGCAGCAGATTGTCGATGCGGTGGCGAGGCGACTGTCGCCTGCGTCGATTCGCACGGAGACAACGGTCCAGTCTCTTCAAGCCAAGGATAGTAGCTGGTTAATTTCAGCGAGAGATCGTTCGGAGCATTTTGATGCAGTGATCGTCGCCACTCCGGCGGGGAATGCGGCAGCACTTTTGCGAGGACTGCATGACGAGCTTTCCGCTGAACTCGCCAGCATCCACTACAGTTCATCCGTCATTGTGAATCTTGCATATGGTCAAATTGTGCGCTCGCAGTTGCCGCTTGGATTCGGGTTCCTTGTACCTCGAACCGAGGGCAAACGAGTTCTCGCTGTCACTTTCGTCCACAACAAATTCAATAATCGCGTTCCCGAAGATCGCGCACTTCTGCGGTGCTTTCTTGGTGGCACAGGGGATGAAGCGGTACTCGAAATGGCGGAAGATCAGATCGTTTGCCTTGTTCGACAAGAGCTCCAAGACACCCTCGGTATATGTGCCGATCCTGTTTTTACGCGCGTCCACAAATGGAAGAATGCCATGGCTCAATACAACGTTGGCCATCTGGATCGCGTAGAGCGGATTGCAAGTCTGCGGCAGCAACTCCCCGGGCTCGCGCTTGCCGGGAACGCTTACAGTGGCATCGGCGTTCCGGATTGTGTCCGCATGGGAAGACAAGCGGCGATTCAGTCGTTGCGGGCAGTTGGCCTCGAGCCGGCCGTGCCGCAGCTTACCTCTGCATGACGGGCATAGTTGCACGCTGGCCTGAGACTCAGGATTAAGTATTGCTTTTAAAAACAAGTCTGTCGCTTACTACGAAATTTGCGATTGAACAGACGCCGATGGTAATTGCGTTTGCCGCGAGATATTGCATTCCGATCGAGCCTACGAAGAGACGCATCAATACAACATTTCCTACCAGCGAAATCAGTCCGTTTGTAATGTTGAACTTCAAGACGCGGCTGAATCGCGTTCCGCTTGCACGATCAACCCAGGTAAACTTCTCATGCCAGATGTAGTTGTGAAGAACGGTTAATTCCACTGCACACGCCGTTGCGGCTAGATAGTTCATGTGCAATGCGGTTTTCAGGACCGCAAGCACAATCAACTGGAGCACGATCCCAATTCCGCCGACTGTATTAAATTTCAGCCAGCGGATTGCCACTCTGGAGCGGATTTCCCTGGTCATGGGATGCGCTCGTCCAGATACAAGCGATAAGTATTTCGGCCCACGAAAAAGATTAGGATAGCCGTCATGCCTAGCAGCCCGATTACTCCGCCTATATCGAATAGACGATAGTGCGCCTTGAAGACAGTCGGCCATCGCAGAAGGGCAAGGTTGCCGATCGACAACAGGAGACGCAATTCTGTCGGACCAAAACTCCAAAACGAAAGTTGGAATTCGCCAAGTGTGTAGGTAGCGAGATAGGACTGGATCGACAGCAAAAGAAAGCTGAGCAGAAGCCCGATTGCTATGTAGGGGTGCATGTATCCCGAGAGCGCCAGTCCGGCCATTAGTGCGAGCGCGCCGATGCTGTCGATCATGTGGTCTACGTAAAATCCATAGCGGGGGCGTTGTTTCTGCCGAATGCGAGCGACTGTGCCGTCCAGACTGTCGCCCAGCCAGTTGACAGCGAGGCAAGCTACCACGGCAATCAGCCACCAGCGATTCCACCGTGAAAGGGCGTAACAGGCTCCCGCTGCGATTTGCCCAGCGAATCCCAATGCAGTGAGGTGGTCCGAGTTGATTGACTCTGGGATCTCGCGTGCGATCGAGCTAAGAACTCTCTTCTCGGCATTCGCCAGAAAGCTGTGCTGAAATCGGGTCGCGTCACGAAACGAGTACAGCTTTTTTTGGCTGAGTACGTTGGGGTTTACCTGTTCACAAAAATCAGTCCATGAGTTTTCCAAGTGCAACCTCCGGTTTCTGTCAGGAAGTTGCGCTACAAGGCCGGAATTAGCAATGCACACCGAATCAATTGCGGATGAACCAGCCATGAACAGCTATGTCATTGAAAACCGGTGTCTTGCCGGAGGCAGGTGATTTCGGAGAGGAATGTAGAATCGCTGCCGATCATCCGGTTTGAGCAGCGGATTCATCAATTGCATCGCCTAGCTGCTCGACCGCCCAGTCAATTTGGTCCGAAGTGATGACGGCTGGTGGCGCAATCAGAATGTGATCTCCGGCAGTGCCGTCGGCACACCCCTGCATGGGATAAACAAGGAGCCGGCGCTTTAATGCCGCTTGTCCCACTTGTCCCGAGAAATTCAATGCTGAAGAAAAAGGCTGCTTCGTCTGCTTGTCGGCGACAAATTCTACGGCCCACAATAGTCCGATTCCCCGCACATCCCCGACAGTCTTTCGATCCCGAAGGCGGTTGAGGGCTGTCCCTAGGTATTCAGCAGGCGAATTGGATTTGGCAGAATCTGCTGCTTGAACCAACTTTTGCTCACGGATTCGGCAAAGCACAGCCTGGCCGGCCGCCAGTGAAATCGGATGGGAGTTATAGGTGAACCCGTGCAGAAATGAACCGCTCCCCTCGGCAATTGCGTCCACAACTTTCTTTGTCATGATCACGGCACCGAGGGGTACGTAGCCGCTCGAAAGACCTTTTGCCGTGACCAGGATGTCCGGCTCTATTCCCCAATGCTGGACCGCAAAGTTCTTTCCGGTGCGACCCATCCCCGTCATCACCTCATCGGCGATCAGCAAGATGCCGTGCTTTTTGCAGATTTCAGTAATGCTTTTCAGATACCCGGGCGGTGGCGTCACGGCTCCAAGAGTCGCGCCGCTTACGGGTTCAAATATGAATCCAGCTACTTCGCCATGGTTGGCCGTGATGGCTGCGTCCAACTCTGCCGCATATTCCTGACCACAGTTCCGGCAACCGTCTGTGCAATCGTAACTACATCTGTAGCAGTAAGGGATTCCAATGTGTGCGAACTCTCGCACCATTGGCAGATAAATTTCGCGGCGTCGTTTATTTCCGGAAACTGAAAGAGCTCCCAACGTCGAGCCGTGATAGCTCTGCGTTCGGCTAAGTATTTGGTGGCGCCCACTTTCGCCGATCTCAACCTGGTATTGCCGGGCAAGCTTCAGAGCGGTCTCGACGGACTCGGAGCCGCCACAGGTAAAATAAACCGCGCCTCCGCTAAAGTGCTCGCCTGCGAAGTCGAGAAGCTCCTGTGCATACGCCTCCGCGATGGGAGTTGTAAATTGGCTGGTATGAACAAACTCGACTCGCTTGGCTTGCTCCGCCATCGCGGCGGGAATTTCGGGGACTCCGTGGCCGATGAAATTCACCGCCGCGGAGCCGGAGAAATCCAGATACTTTTTGCCATTTTCATCCCATAGATAGACGCTTTCGCCGCGCACCGCCAAAGGAAACGTTTTGTGGAATGAACGCCGCAGCAAAGCGGGGCGTTGAGGAACGGCAGTTAAGGAATCCGGCACGGGACGAATTATCGGATGCGTGGCAGGGAGCTGTCAAAGCCTGTGCCAACACGATGACAAAAATAGAAGCGTATGACGACCGCATCGAAGTCCGCAGAGGAATCATCTCCCATATCGGTTTACTTCTCTGTCAACGTGTAGAATCGGCCCTGGATGCCGAATTCTCCGAATGTTCCTGAAGTGAGTCACGCGAGTTTTACGACACGCGCGTTGCGACTGTTTCGGCCATCTCATCAGCACACTGCATTCTCCGCAACTCTGTTGTTGATGTCGGCTGTAATGCTTTCGCGGGTGATTGGCTATGTTCGCGAGATGTATATCGCTTGGGCATTCGGCGCCGGGGCTCTTACGGATGCCTACAATGCCGGGTTCACCATTCCCGATTTCCTGAATTACATACTTGCGGGTGGGACAGTCTCTATCACTTTCATCTCTATCTACACGCGATTTCTTGCCGAGAAAAAAGAAGAAGAGGCACAAAAGACTTTTTCCGTCATCATCACCGTGATGACGACAGTTCTCCTCGTCGGGATCGTCATTGCAGAGATATTCGCTCCTGAGATTTGCCGCTGGTGGTTCAACGGCTTTAATCCGGAACAACTGAAGCTGTGCATTCATTTGACTCGCATTCTCTTGCCAGCGCAGGTATTTTTCTATGTTGGCGGCGTCGTCTCTGCTGTATTGCTCTCGCGGCGTTTGTTCCTCTTTCCTGCGTTCGGACCGCTTATCTACAATGCATTTATCATTCTTGGCGGAATCTTTCTTTCACGCCCGCTTGGCATTTCCTCTCTGGCCTATGGCGCGCTGATCGGCAGCTTCGTTGGGCCTTTTCTGGTAAATGCAATTGGCGCTGCACGCGTTGGCACGGGGTACAGCTTTTCGTTCGACATCCATAACAAAGCATTTCGCGAGTGGGTCCGGGTCACAATTCCTTTAATGCTGGGAGTATCACTAGTCACCGCTGACGATTGGATTCTTCGCCACTTTGCATCCAGTGGTGTTGGAGTGATTACTCGCCTGAATTATGCCAAACGTCTATTTACGGTTCCGATTGCAATCTTGGGTCAAGCGACTGGACAAGCTTCCCTTCCATTCTTTGCCCGCCTGTTCGGTGAAAAGCGCACGCAAGAATTCACGGACTCTGTGAATGGCTCCGTTTACCGGGTCATCGCCGCAGCTCTTCTTTTTACCAGTTGGATGATGGCAGCATCCCTGCCATTAATCGATTTACTTTACCGACGAGGGCACTTCACTTTCTCCGATAGCCAGCAAACTGCAGTTTACTTTTTCTTATTCTCACTTTCGCTGCCCTTCTGGTCAGCGCAGGCCTTATATGCCCGCGCCTTTTATGCGACGGGAAATACCTTAACTCCGATGGTTGCGAGTACGCTGATTACGCTGGGATCGCTTCCGATTTATTCCGCGCTTTTCCATCTCTATTCAGCGGAAGGCCTTGCGGTCGCATCGGACATAGGCATCATGGCAAACTGCTTGGCAATGGCAATCCTTCTTCGCCAACGCAAGCTAGTGGCCACAGGACAACTCAGATGGAATGAAATTGGGAAGGCTGCAATTACCGCGGTCACTGGCGGGAATTCTCGCTTATGAGGTTGCCAAGCATGTGCTCGTCAACAATAGCAAGAGGGCCGATCTTCAAGCACTTGGCTTGCTCACGATTACCTGGGCAGCGGCAGTTGCAGCTGGATTATGGATCACTCGCTCGGAGTTGCCGGGCGACTTGCGTCGGCGAAAACCTACAACTCCCGCGCGTGTGTTAGAGATTCAAACGGAGGAGTTGAACAGAGGAAGCGAGCCGTAGAGACCGATGGCCTAACGTATGCCAAGACCACCATTGAAATGTTGTATAGCGCGATAGCATTCGCAGGCCGACTCTTCAAGCTCAGTACGATTCAGTATCTTTACCGTGCCTCGCAGATTTTCAATAAGTCCGGCACGTTGAAGAATTCCAGCAGCAAGGCTGACGCTTGGACGTCCCGTACCTAGCATTTGCGCTAGGAATTCGTGCGTGATAGGAAGCAGATCGGAGTCAATGCGATCCTGACACATTAAGAGCCAGCGTGCCAATCGCTGCTCGATTTCGTGTAGCCGATTGCAGGCAGCAATCTGAGCAATCTGCAATCCCTGGATCAAGACGTAGCGGTTCAAGACCAATCGCAGTTCTGGAGCCGACTGGAGTATTTCTTCCAACGCAGCCGATTTTATTCGGAGTGCTTGCCCGGATATTTGAGTAATGGCACGGTATGGCCCCTGCCTCAATCCGACCGCGAGCGGGGTTCCAATCATGCCCTCTTTTCCAACGATTGCAACTTCCACGCTTCTGCCGTCTCTGGTCAGCACAACGAGTGAGGCCAACCCTTCATTTAGGAAATAGGCGAAGTCGATGCGTTGGCCAGTCTCCTGCAAGATGAGCTGTTGCGGCAACTCCACATGCTCCAGGTGAGGACGAAGCAAGGCATACTCATCAGACGGAACCGAAATAAGAACAACGTTCTTAACTGGTCGGCCATCGAGATCGGTTCGCTTCGTGAGCTGTGAAGACCCAGAAAGTTTATTTCGCGAGCTTTGAGTTTTATTAATACGTTCCAAGCAGTTTTCCTTGCAAACTGCACGCCCTGATATTAACGAGAAGGTGAACGTAGCCTAAGTGCGATGGAAGTGATTGTCTGTTCGACAGCGAACTGAAAAGAAAGGAGTAGTAACTATCGGAGGCCGAGACCGCCATTGAAATTTTGAATGACTCCGTAACACTCGCATGCAGAGTCTTCCAGCTGCTTGCGATTAATTATTTTCACTGTACCGCGGAAATTTTGGATCATCCCCGCCCGTTCCAATATGCCGGTTGCCAAGGTCACGCTAGGCCGACCCGTTCCCAGCATTTGAGCAAGAAACTCATGGGTTAGATTGAGCATTTGTGAATCAACCCGATCCTGGCACATCAATAGCCAGCGAGCCAGTCGTTGCTCAATTTCATGCAAGCGGTTGCAGGCGGCGATTTGAGCGACTTGCAATCCGTGAAGCAATGCGTAGCGATTGAGTTCCAAACGCAAATTCGGGGATACCAATAAAATCTCTTCCAGAATTTCAGAGCGCAAGCGGACTCCGCTTCCCGCGATTTGCATAATTCCGCGCCACAGGCCCCGCTGCATGCCCACGATGAGAGGCATTCCCACCATTCCTTCCCTGCCAACGATTCCAACCTCGACGCTTCGACCGTCCTTTGTGATGACAACGAGCGACGTCATTCCATCATTGATGAAGTATCCATAATCGAGTCTCTCTCCAGGTTCGTGGAGGATTTGGTATTGGGGAAGATCTACGGCCTCGAGGTGTGGCCTGATGAACTGGAATTCGTCATCGGGCAGTGAAAGCAAAATTACGTTCCGAATAGCGTTACCGGTGGGATCGGTTCTTTCACCCGCATGGACAAGATAAGTCGCTGCAGGCGTCGATGCTTTCCCAAGCGGGATGTTTGCTATAGCCAAGACGGAACTCTTTTCTTGAATAATTATTCGTCCAATTATTCATTCGGGTTGGATGCAGAGAGCCTGCTCTGGTTGTAAGCCGAAAGTGTGTATTTGAGGTTAGAACTTCCCTGATATCTGCGGAGGAGAATAGGAGGAGAAAGAACAATGCAGGCCTCCGGGTAGATCACCGGGCGGAGGCCCGCCTATATCAAACGTTAGGCTCTCGCAGCAGCGGCTTCTGTCGTCACGGATGATGACGCGGCTTTTGCGTCCTCGCCGTTCACCTTCTGGCCGGCCTTGCGGATATCAATGCCGCCTTTGAAGAACGCGCCATCTTCAATGGAAATTCGAGCGGCTACAACATCGCCAGTCAAAGAACCGTCGCTCCGGATGTCTACGCGGTCGCTAGCGGTAAGGTTGCCGCGAACTTTTCCCAGGACAACGATTTCACGGGCATTGATGTTAGCCGAAACTACGCCATTGCGGCCCACTGTCACACGATTGCCAGCGAGGTTGATAGAACCCTCGACTCGACCGTCAATATAAAGCGACTCTGATCCGGTCACTTCGCCCTTAATCACCAGCGACTTTCCGATCGTGGCCTGATCTGCAGTACTGGTAGAAACGGGACGCGCCGGGGCAGCTGGAGCGGACGAAGGTGTCTCCGTTACCGCGGAAGGTGTAGGGGTAAACGTCGATGGGCGCTCCGGTTCATTCGGCCTGGCGGGTGTCGTCGTTGGTTGATTAGTGGGTTTCCACATGGGCAAAAATCCTTTCCTTTTTAATGATGGAGTTTGGGTCTAACCCGCATTTCGGTGACCAAACTGAATTCTACTCCCGTAAAAGCCCTTCGTGTTGTGGAAATTGCAGAGTTGCTGGAGTTGTCGTCTTAACCTGCCCGTATGGGAATTAGATTTCCCGGCTGATCCAGAGCGGGTTTTGTAATTCTTTCCGTCTAAAGGGGAGTTCTTACTGAGTAGTTGTAAGTGATAAAGGGTGCGGCGCTACCAAACCGTGAGACTCTGCCGCCGTGGTATGGTTTAAATGGTGGCCTGACCTATGGTCTCCGACAAGCTCTCCGATTCCTCAATCCTCAAAAAAATCGAGCGCCAGCCGAACCACAGCGCTGGCTACAAGCAACTCGTTCGCGAGCTCGGAATAAAAGGCGAGACACGCAATGAATTCTTGGCCGCGCTTCAAAGGCTTGTAGGTTCAGGGCAGCTGGTCAAAGTTGACACAAACCGATACGCCATTCCACATACTGCTGCGGGGAAGAACATGGTGGTGGGAAGGCTCACCATGCATCGCGATGGTTTCGGGTTTGTGATTCCTGACGCAAGTTCACTTGATGAGCGCCTCAGGAGCCGGTTATCTGGAGACATTTTCGTTCCCCCACACGCCATCGGTTCAGCCATGCATGGCGACCGCGTGTTGGTTGAGGTCGGCACAATCCGGCCCGACGGTCGTGCGGAAGGTCGCATTGTTCGCCCGGTCGTGCGCGCACATACTACTGTCGTTGGAATTTTCCACCGTGGATCCCGGCAAAATTACGTCAGGCCTATTGACCAGAAAATCTCGCACGAAATTATTATTCCGCCGGGGATGGAATATCCAGACGAGCACCGCAAGCCTGGCGATCTCACGGGAAGCAGCGGTGGTTCCGAAGATGGCAATCCGAATCGAAAGACAAAAAAGAACGTTCACCGCGTACTCGGAGCGGAAGCCGGACGCCTCTCGGAATGGAAGGATTTAGAAAATGTTGTGGTCGATGTCGAAATCACCGATTGGCCTTCTGGTACCCAGAATCCCCGCGGACGTGTAGTCGAAATTCTCGGCTACCAGGACGACTTCGGCGTCGATGTGGAGATGATCATCCGCAAGTTTCATCTTCCACATCGCTTCCCCGCGGAAGCGCTCGAAGAGGCCCAGCAAGCTGAGCCCATCATTCCTGCAACTGAACTTTCTAAACGCCGCGATTTCCGGCACCTCCCAATCGTAACCATAGATGGGGAGACGGCTCGCGACTTCGATGACGCAGTCCTGGTTCAACAACTGGCAAACGGAAATTTCGAACTCCAGGTTCACATCGCGGATGTCTCGCAATTCGTAACACCGGATTCAGCTCTAGACCAAGAAGCCCGTCTTCGCGGCAACAGCGTTTATTTTCCGGATCGCGCCGTTCCGATGCTGCCTTTGGAACTCTCGACCGACATTTGCAGCTTGCGTCCAAAGGTCGATCGGCTAGTGATGTCTTGCACTATGGAGATTGATCACCAGGGTGACGTTGTCCGTTATGAGCTCTGCGAAGGCGTGATCAGATCCGCGGAAAGAATGACTTACACAAATGTCAATGCCGTGCTGGAAGGTGATTCGGCAATGCGAACGCGGTACGCCAGTCTGACGCAGTCATTCGAATTGATGCGTGATCTCGCGTTGATACTGAATCGCAAAAGGGAGAGACGCGGTTCCATCGATTTCGATTTGCCAGAACCGGTAATTGAATTCGATGAATTCGGACTCATGAAGAGCATCACTCGTTCTGAGCGCAATATGGCTCACCGACTGATTGAAGAATTCATGCTCTGCGCGAACGAATGCGTCGCGCAATATTTGGACGGCAAGAAGGTGGCCTCCCTTCACCGTGTTCACGAGAAGCCGGATGCGAAGCGCGTCTATGACTTTGAAGTGATCGCGGCTACGTTTGGCTATTCATTGGGGGTTGGCCCATTACCGATTCAGCGGGTCCAGTTCAAATCTGAGCGCCGCGCCAGCTACGGAACCGGCAAACGTCCCAAGCAGATGGAGATTCCGAAGGAAGTTCACATTACCCCGCGCATGTATCAGAAACTGACAGAGAAGATTGCGGGCAAGCCGGAAGAAAGAATTCTTTCGTTCCTGATGTTGCGCTCCCTGAAGCAGGCGCGGTATTCCGAGGAAAATCTTGGTCACTTCGCCTTAGCGGCGACGCACTACACGCACTTCACATCGCCGATTCGTCGGTATCCCGATCTGATCGTGCACAGGATTTTGAGAGACGTAGTACGCGAATCGCCAGAACGCTGGGAAGGAGAAGTGCCCATCGGCGTATTCCCTCTTTCGAGTTCGACCTCGCCGAAGACCAGCCATAAAGACGCGGGTGCGACACCTTGGTCTAAGCGCCGCGATCATTCTTCACAGGTCGACGGACATGCAGAAGTTCGGGAGCCGGTTCCGCTTCAAGAACTGCACGACATTGCCGACGAATCAAGTCGTGCTGAGCGTCGCGCCGCCGAAGCGGAACGCGAATTGATGGAATGGAAAAAAGCTAAATTCATGGAGCAGCACGTTGGAGAAGACTTCGACGGGTTGATCATCAGCGTCACCAAATTTGGCTTTTTCGTGGAGCTCACTGATTTATTCGTCGAGGGCCTTGTCCCTCTCAATAGCTTGACTGACGACCATTACACCTACCATGAAAATACCCGCGAGATCATTGGCCAGCGCAGCCACAAGATCTACAGCATGGGGCAACGTATTCGCGTGCTGGTCGTCCGCATCGATCCCGTAGAAAAGAAAGTCGAATTCGCGGTTCTTGATCCCTCGCCGCCAAAGCCAGCGCATCGGCAGAGTTCTAAACCGAAGTCGAGAAAGACAAGAAAAACCGAAAGAAAGAATAAGAAAGACAAGAAGTTTCGGTAGAGGTTACGGATTTCGGCAGAACTTCCGGAAAAGAAGGTCCGGAAAAGTCACTGGTAGTGTAAAATTCTCGAGTTAACCCTAATCGCTTCGCGGTAAAGCTTCCGCTGCGATCATTCCTTTTGTCGGGACGTGGCTCAGCCTGGTAGAGCACTCGCTTGGGGTGCGAGGGGTCGGCAGTTCAAATCTGCCCGTCCCGACCAATAAATCGCAGATCATTCGCAGCCTTACGGACACACTCATCCGTTGCTTTTGAACCCGACCTGATCTGCCCACGGATCGTGAAACCACCCGAGTACATCACGAAAAAGCGGCTTCTTTAAATGTAACGTTTGGCTGCTGAAACCCACTACCGAATAGGCGTATTGTTGTGCAAGCTGGATCCATCGCACGGGAAGGGAGCCAGCGCACCAGTGAGGTTGTCATGTTTGTCCGTAAGGTCGCGGCTCTGCTAAAGCCGAACTCACTTCCGGAATTTAAGCACGTGATTGAGTGTGAAATCCTTCCATGGCTGCGAAAGCAAGAAGGTTTCTTAGATATGATTATCCTAGCGGTCCCCGACAGTGAAGAAGTCGCAGTAATCAGCTTTTGGGATCACCGAGTGAATGCGGATGCCTACAACACAAACGGTTACCCAGAAGTCTTGGAGATTTTGGGAAGACTCTTGGATAGCGCCCCTTACGTTAAAACGTTTGATGTTGTGAGCTCAACATTTGACAGGGTCGCACGGTCGTCTGGAGCGGAACATCTCCAGGAGACTGTTTCGACAGGATTACACAGCTCGTCCCTGTTCATGAAGTAGCGCCGGAGTAAACACGCGGGTTAAAAGCCAAAAACTTCTCCTGCTTGGTAGACCCCTCAGGACATCGGTCACGATGTGCCTCCAGAGGCTCCGCAGGCCTTTGCCAAGGCTGCAATAGAAGTCGATGGTTATTGATCCAGCGTTCACAATACTGGATTTAAGCACCTCTTCTCACCAAACCGTCCTCACTGGAAGCCGTTCGCCATTAACAAGAATTAAGTCCCCTTTCATTCGACATTAAGCTTGAGAGGCTATAGTTTTGTGCAGCGTAATGCATGGTGCAAATCTGCGTTCTTGAAGAAGGAGCGGAACATGAAAAAATTAGCAGCGTTTTGTGTAGCGATATTGATTCTCGGATTGATTTCCTTTGCACAAGACCAGCCCAGCACGCCTGACCGGACGCCCTTACTTCTCGTCCAACAAATTCCCTTACCCAACGTCGGAGGTCGAATAGACCATTTCACATTCGATGCAAAGCGCAAACGAGTCATTGGCGCCGCTCTCGGAAATAACACGGTCGAAGTCGTAGACACGTTCGCAGGTCGCGACATACACAGCATCACCGGCGCAGCCGATCCTCAAGGTGTAGTGTACGTGGGCGAACTCAACAAGCTCTTCGTCGCGAATGGCACAGATGGAAAGCTCAGAATTTATGACGGAGACTCCTTCAAGCTCCTGAATTCGGTGGACATGGGAGAGGACGCCGACAATGTCCGATATGATCCCGCAGAAAAGAAAGTCTATGTGGCTTTCGGTGGAGACGAAGGTGGTGGTATTGCCGTGCTGGATGCCGTAAGTGGAAAGCGCTTAGAGGATGTCGCCAAACTCGATGCCCACCCTGAATCTTTTCAGATCGCTACTTCCAAACCAGTGATTTACGCCAATATCGCTACCAAAGCGAAAGTTGTGCTGATTGATCGGAATACACATAAGGTTACAGATTGGCCATTGAAAGGAGTGAAGTCTAACTACCCAATGGCACTGGATGAAGCTGATGGTCGAATCTTTATAGTGACGCGGAAGCCTGCGCGGCTCGTAGCAATCGACACGGAAACCGGCGCGATGGTTGCGAGCGTCCCGTGCGTCAACGACGCAGACGATGTGTACTACGATACCGGACGCAAACGTATTTATGTTCCCGGCGGAGAGGGCTTTCTCAGCGTCATCCAGCAAACGGACGCAGATCATTATCAGGCGCTGGCAAAAATTCCGACCACAATCGGCGCACGTACAGGCTTGTGGTATGAGAAACGAGACCGGCTCTATTTGGCTGTCCCAGCAAGTTCGAAAGAAGGAGCCGCCTTATGGGTTTACGCGCCCGAAGACTAGGAGAGGCTATGAACAAACTTTCCTGCGTTTGGATCGTCGCCATTGCTGTTCTAATCTGCTGCACTGGAACCGCGCACTCGCAAGAAAATGCGAAGCAGCCGCTGCGGCTCGTTCAAACAATCCTCTTGCCAAATGTCAAAGGCCGTCTTGACCACATGGATGTGGACGTCAAAGGGAAGCGCCTGTTCGTTGCAGGCTTGGAAAACGGCACGTTTGAGGTCTTGGATCTGGAAGCTGGCAAGTGGGTGCGCAGCATTCCCGGATTCAAGAAACCGCAGGGAGCGTTGTTCGTTCCGGAATTGAATAAGCTGTTCTTGGCAAGCGGAGATGACGGGATGCTCCGCATATTTCGCGGCGACACGCTCGAACTTCTCGATTCGACTCACCTTGATGCGGGGCCGAACCGCGTGGTCTATGAACCGAAATCGAAACTTGTTTATGTCGGCTATGGTGGCAAGGACGCAGGAAAAGACTACGGTGAAATCGGGATCATCGATGCTCTGAAAGACAAGATCGTGGGTGACATCAAGGTCGTAGCTCATCCCTCCGAGCTCTTGTTAGACAAAGCTGGAAAAACGCTATTTGTTTTCGTTTCCATCGCAAACAAACTTCAGGTAATCGACACCAATAAGCGAGAGATTTTGTCCACTTGGCCCGTAACAAGCCGGCGCCCCGGCGACGCCGCGTTTGATGAATCCACCTCTCGGTTGTTTATTGGAACTCGCACTCCCGCTGAAATGATTGCCATGGATTCGAAGTCGGGCAAAGAGGTCGCTCATCTACCGACGCCAGAGGGTATGGACGGCGTCTACTTCGACGCAGCGCACAAGCGGGTGTACGTTTCCGGTGGAAGAGATTTGCCAGTTGGTTCTGTATATGTCTATCAGCAAAAGGATGCTGATCATTACGAAATCATCGGAAAGATACCAACGCGCGCAGGTGCCGGTACGTCGTTCTGGTCACCGGAGTTAAACCGCTATTACGTGGCCGCTTCGGCAACTGAGCAAGAACCAGCGGCCTTGCTGGTATATGAACCGGTGGATTAGAAAACTATAAGTGCTTAGTGCGCCTACTAAAATCCCTTTCTTACGCACTATTCGCAGCCCCAGCAATGAAGTGGTCAATTTGTCAAAACCAGTAAGCTGGCTAGCAGGGCGATGGGCATTGCGATCAGCCCAACCTTGAGGAACTCCCACGCCGTAACTTCCACTTTTTCTCGACGAAGTGCGATCAACCAAAGAATTGTTGCCAGAGATCCCGTTACTGAGAGATTTGGGCCAAGATCAACGCCGATTAAGACCGCGTGAGAAATTAGACCTGACTGATGCGTGTGCTGCAATGCGGCGCCGCTGATGAGACCTATGGGAAGATTGTTCATCGCATTAGACAGAACCGCTACTGTGGATCCTGCAGCAAGTACGGCGGTCCGATCAGATGTATGAGCCAATGCTGTAAGTCCAGAAACTGCTAAACGCAGCATGCCTGCATCCTGCAGCGCCTCCACAATCACGAAGAGTCCTGCTACCAGTGGCAAGACTGCCCACGACACTCCGCGAATTACTCGTAACGGAACTTTATGGTCTCGCCAAGCAACCACGATCATTGCGAAAATAGCGGCTCCGCATGTCGGTGCGCCCAGCGGCAATCCGAGAGCAGAGGCGGTGATTAGCGCGGATGCAGCGATCAGTAATCCGAGCAAAGCGAGCTTTCCTTCCGCAGATAGCGTCACACGCTCTGCGCTCTCTGCGATCGCTCCATCCAGATCTCTTCGCGACACGAGGCGGAGGCACACGAATGTGATCACGACTGGACACAATCGAGGGGACAAGAAAAATCCGCAACCACTGTCCAAGTACGGGCATGTGCTCGTCGAAGACAACGAGGTTGGCAGGATTCGAGATTGGAAAGACAAAGCTGGCTGCATTTGCAATCAAAGCGCAGGCAAAAAGATAAGGTTTCGGCTCGACCTTTGCGCGCCGAACAACGGCCAGTACAGCGGGCGTGAGCACTACTGCGGTTGCGTCGTTGGAGAGCAACGCGGTAACAATTGTCCCAGCAACGTAGATCAACAGAAATAATCGCGACGGCGAGCCGTTCGCATGCTGGGCTGCAACATCCGCCACCCAATCGAAGACGCCTTCTTCTCGCGCCAGTTCCGCGAGGATCATCATTCCTGTTAAGAAAAGATAAACATCGAATCCGGCACGAACAGCTTGGCCAGCTGCACGTAGGGAAATCAATCCACTCACGATAAGGACTAGTGCCCCTCCGCCTGCCCAGTACACTTCGGCAATTCCGCGGGGTCTCACCAGCATTAAGAGGATGCTGATGAGAGAAACCGTCCAGATTAGAATTGTCGCCAAATGTAGAAGATGCATTCCTGCTATTTTCGTGGCTAAGTGCCGCGGCGCATTCTACGATAGCAGTTTGTGAATTTGCGGAGTTGAACTAATCAGATCGGTAAGTGGGAACAAACGGACAGTTATGCTACGAAGAGTTTTGCTGCCGACTTCGAATCTTCATTGTTGTTGTTGAGCGTGGATCACCTGTGATTGCTGGTCTTCTTCCAGAAACTGAGACCATTCTTCGTCCGCCGCAAACTCTTCGTCGGGAGGAAGTACGGCTTGCGACGGCGTTACCCGCACTCGTACTTGCAGCTCTGTGTCAGATTTTCCTTTCATGGTCCCCATTGTGGGGGGAACGTCCGCGTAGTCCCGGCCAACAGCGGTGCGAATATGTCGCTCGCCTACGAGAAGATTATTCGTCGGATCGAAACCAACCCAGCCGAGACCTGGAAGAAGAGCTTCTACCCACGCATGAGTGGCGCCATCGGCAGAGCGGTCCGCATTTTCCGCGCTGTGGTAAAGATATCCGCTCACGTACCGGCAGGGGATTTGAGCTTGGCGAACGAGAGTAATCATGATGTGAGCAAAGTCCTGGCACACACCTTGCCTAGAATGAAGAGCATGCTCGATCGGCGAATTTACCGCAGTGCTCTTCTTAACATACGAAAAGCTGCGATACACCCCGCCAGCAAGATCGCGAAGAAACGCCAGGGGACTGCGGCCGTCTCGCTCGACTACGCCGAGCTCCTTAGCCAGTTCCTCGAGTTCTGGCGACGGACGCGCAAAGTGACTCGGCATCAGCATGTCCCAGTAATCTTTCTGCTCAATCAGTTGTTCCAGCTCATTCCAAACTCCGTATTCCATCGTCTCGGGAATTGATTGCTGAGCGTCGATATTTACCAATGCGTCGGAGATGATCGTGAGCTGGCGATGGCGGGCGGGCAAGTCGAAATGATGCACAAGATTGCCGCGAGTATCGGTATAGGAAAAAATGCGTGCTCTCGGATTGACGGACAATTGGAAAATGAAGCAACGCTGATTGCCCTCGCTTCTAGGGTGCATGCGAACTTCCATCATGCTTTGCCAGACGAAGCGGCTGTAGCGGTAGCGCGTGAAATGTCGGATAGCGTAGAACATTTAGGTTTCGAAAGCGACCTCAATCGGATATTCGATATACACTTCGTGAACTGCCGCATGCAGATCGCGGCACTGCTCGATAATTCCGGCAAGATACTTGTGCAAATCTCCTCGAATGACTTCTCCGATCTGGACATAGGCCACAGCCGATCGTAAACGACCAACCAATCTGTCGATTTTTCCTGTTCTGCGGCTCAACGAAAGATTACTGATCGAAGTCAGTGCCTGGTGCATTCGATCCAGTGAATAGCGTACTGAGTACGGAAACTCAGGTTGCAATAAGATGAATTCGGCTATGCGTTCCGGTTTCAGTTCAGCAGTGCACGCCTTACAGTAAGCTTCAAATGCGGCGCAGCTGGTTAATAATCCCACCCAATCCAGATCATCCGCATGCTTTTCAATGGAAAAATAAGCGTCGAGCAGAATAGAAAGATTGCAAGCCCTTTCGATATATTTACCTAACTGGATGAAGTGCCACCCTTCCCCGTGATTCATCGTGGTGTCCGTGATTCCATGAAACCGATAAGACCCTTCGCGAACCAGACTGACCAGCCGCATGGCTGCGGCGTCATCATCGACTTGAAGATTCGCGCCCGTGACCTCATGGAAGAGGCGGTTTAAGTGCTCCCACATCTCAGAGCTGATTTCCTCACGCACCTGACGGGCATTTTCGCGAGCTACGCTAATGCATTTCATGATCGAGAAAGCGCCTTCAGGATCAGCCACTAGCAAGTACAGAGCACGTTGCGGATCGACGTTAGCGGAAGCGACTCCGGGCGCAAGCGAGGAGACGGCACGGAACCAGCGCTCTTCAGTGGAGAATTTCGCGGGATTTAGAATCAATCCATAAGTGGCTTCCAGCACGCGCGAACCATTGTCAGCCCTTTCGAAATAGCGGCTCATCCAGTAAAGGCTGTCGGCTACGCGTGAAAGCATGAAAGTCGTTCACTCAATTCTGCAAATCTTCATTCTGAAAATCTAAATCGAGGCGAGACTTTTGTTCTGCAAAAATCAATTTTGCAAGACCCAGGTATCTTTCGAACCGCCGCCTTGAGAGGAATTCACCACCAGCGATCCTTTCCGCAACGCTACTCGCGTGAGCCCTCCTGGAACAATCGTGATGTTTTCGCCATAGAGAACATACGGGCGAAGATCAACATGGCGGGGCTCAATCGTTCCATCGACGAAACATGGAGCAGTCGAAAGATGGATGGTCGGTTGTGCGATGTAGTTTCGCGGCTCGGCGAGAATTCTATCCCGAAATTCTGCGCGCTGTTGCTCGGTGCTGTGTGGGCCTATCAGCATGCCATAGCCACCGGATTCACCAACGGCCTTCACGACGTACTGATCCAGTTTCTGGCAGACGTGATCGCGTTGTGCTGGGTCGGACATCAATAGTGTTTCTACATTTTCGAGAATCGGATCCTGGTCGAGATAATAGCGGATGATTTTCGGCACGTAGGAATATATCGCTTTGTCGTCTGCAACGCCCGTGCCCAATGCATTGGCAAAGGCTATATTCCCTGCGCGATAGGCGTTAAAGAGACCCACAGCACCGAGCGCGGAATCACCTTCGAAGACGAGCGGATCGAGATAATCATCATCAATTCGGCGATAAATTACGTCGACACGCTGCAAACCGAAAGTCGTTCGCATGTAAACGATATTGTCGTGAACCAGTAAATCTCGGCCTTCGACAAGCTCAATACCCATTTGCCGCGCCAAGTAAGTATGCTCAAAGTACGCAGAGTTGTAGGCGCCCGGAGTCAGCAAAACCACCGTCGGTTCGGAACGGCCTTCGGGAGCCAGAGATCGCAATGTAGAAAGTAATGCTTGGCTGTATTGCTCAATCGGCCGCACCCGGCATTTTCGGAACAGAGCAGGGAATATCTGCTTCATCACTCTGCGGCTGGTGAGCATATAAGAAACGCCGCTGGGGACACGCAGATTGTCCTCAAGAACTACGAAATTCCCTTCGGGGTTACGGATCAGATCTGTCCCGACCACGGTTACATAAACGTCACGAGGCACCTTAATTCCGCGCATCTCACGGCGATAGTGTTTACAGGTGTAAACGATGCTTCCCGGGACTACGCCATCTTCAAGGATCTTGCCCTCGTGATAGACATCTTTCAAAAACAAATTCAGCGCCGTTATGCGTTGAGTCAACCCACGCTCAATAGTTTCCCATTCCGCCGCCGTGATAATTCTGGGCAAAAGGTCATGGGGAAAAATCCGCTCCGTGCCCTTTTCGCTTCCGTAAACAGTAAAAGTAATACCTTGATTGAAAAACGACTGGTCGGCTTCGTGTTTACTGCGCCGCAGCTCGCCTGCTCCCAGGCTTAGCAGTTGAGTGTAGAGTTGTCGATATTGTTTACGAGGATGATCGACGGTGCGAAACATTTCGTCGTAGGCACCGTTGAGTTCGTACCTGCGGAATGCTTCCTCAGCGCTGCGATCGGACGCATCGGTCTCAATAATCATGGTTGCCGGTACGCTTCCAGTCCCCGCCAGAATAGCTCATCGGACGGAGATTGGTGATCGGGAATAGCGATGCGCGGTATTGATGAAACCGCGGAACGGATCAACCGAGCCTAGTCGCTGGATTGCCCGGCTTGTCTGACGCTTTCCATTGAATTCCCGTTGCTTGAAGGTTGGAATTCAATGTCGGGCAATTGCTCAACCGCCCGGCGGAGGGATTGCTCCCAGCTGGAGTGGATCAGGTTGAGGTCCCGATCGCCGGCAAAAACGCGGCGGTATCGGGTCACTTCCAGGCTGTCTTTCTTGTACAACAACAAATCGAAAGGAGGACCGACGGTGACATTGGAGCGCATGGTGGCATCGAGAGAAAGCAACGCATACTTTGCCGCGACCTCGAGCGAGGTTGTGGCCTGGATGCCGCGATCGAGAATTGGCCGTCCATATTTACATTCCCCCAATTGCAGGTACAAGGAATCCTCAGTTGCCGCCAGTGGGTTTCCCTGGGGATAAATCAAATAAAGGTTCGGGTCTTGACCCCGCACCTGTCCCCCCAGCAGCAAGTGAACATTAAAGCTGAAGGAGTCGCGTTCGAGGGAGGCGCGGTCGATATCGGAGATGCGGCGCACGCAATCCCCGACAATACGTGCAGCATCGTAAAGCGAGTTCGCCTGGGCAAGACCTTGGCCGGAATCGAAATCGTCTCGCAGCAAAGTGATGACGGACTGGCTTATCGATAGGCTTCCACTCGTCAAAATCACGAACACACGCTCGCCGGGCTGAACGAAGCGATACATTTTGCGACAGACGTTAACCTGATCAAAGCCGGCATTGGTCCGCGAATCGGACGCCAATACCAGACCTTCCTGCGTCATAATGCCCAGACAATATGTCACTCAGGTCCTCGATAAAAGTGGGATAAAAGGTCGAAACAAAAGTGTGAAGCTACCGCATGATACACCGATTGCTCAGGGTGAATTTATGATTCGTCGCAGCAAAAAAGAATGTGAGAGGATTAGCCAGAAGGCATGATAGTTTCGGCATCTCACGTACGCAAGTAGCTACTTCGCAAAAGGCACCCTGAAATCTATGTTGATTCGCCTAGGTTACGACCTTGAATTTGACACATCCTCTGACGTACCGATCGTGACCCTTCTGAACGTACACCCATCCCGTAAAAAAGATTTGCGCGAGCCTGACGAACTACGCACCTATCCCGGTGTGAATATTGAGAATTACGAAGATAGCTTTGGCAATCATGCTTGCCGTTTAGTGGCTCCGCCTGGCAAAATCCGATTTCACAATTCCACCCTCATTGAAGATACAGGAGAACCGGACGCGCAAGGTCTGAATGCGCGAGAGATTCCCATCGAACATCTGCCTGTGAACGTTCTGCCCTATCTGATGAACAGCCGGTATTGCGAGGTGGACCTTTTGTCGAACACAGCCTCGGAGCTTTTTGGGGGTATTCCGAAAGGATGGCAGCGTGTTCAAGCTGTCTGCACTTGGGTGCATAACAAGGTAACGTTCGGCTACCACTTTGCTAATCCAACACGCACCGCTCTGGGCGTCTATACCGAGCGCGTGGGAGTTTGCCGCGACTTCCAGCATCTCGCCATTACCTTCTGCCGCGCCCTCAACATCCCTGCACGTTATGCAACTGGGTATCTTGGGGACATCAGGATAGTCTTGGCCCCCTGTCCGATGGACTTCAGCGCCTGGTTCGAAGTTTACTTGGAAGACCGATGGTGGACTTGCGACGCCAGGCATAACATTCCGCGCATCGGACGCGTGTTAATGGCGACCGGACGCGACGCAACTGACTGTGCGATTACAACGTCATTCGGACGAGCACAGCTGACGAATTTCCAAGTTGTTAGCGACGAAGTGCAGGAATGAGTTAGTGCGGCAAGAATCAGCCGCCCGTGCGTTGATTTTAGAATTCTTTAGTTACCGTGAAGAAGATAGCCGGGCTCAAGCGGAGATTTATTGTCTATTTTGAGCACCGTTACTGAGCTGTTGATCGAGTAGACGTCAACTACTCCCAGCGATCCCGGTATGGAATTCACAGCTTTGATTACTTCCTCATCGCTATCGACGATTCTGAAAACTGTGGGTTGGGAAGAAATCAGGGCTGAAAGTTGACTCGCGTTTTGTCCCAAACACTTCTCTCCAAAGATTCGAGTCTCGGTTGTTTTGGCTGGCTTTGTAACGATTACCAGAGTCTTTCCGTCGGCCATCTTATGGTTTGATCCCTTGATTGCTTTTGCTAGATCGGCCGAGTGCAAACCATTTGCGACGGAGATCTTTCCGACCACAATGGCCGCATCTTTAGCTTGGGCGCAGTTCAAGAACAACACGACCGAGCAGAGCGATAAGGCTGTTGCTAATAGTTGACGGTAATTCATAATTCGCCTCAAACTGGCTTACTTACAATTGACTATGCTTCGGTCGCCACGATCCTCTTATGAAATTCTTCTCCGGGGATTTTGTACCTTCCGCTGGAAGCTGTATTAAAGCTTGTTCTATTGTGGCCAAGTTGAAAGCTTTAAGTTTGTTGCCCACCACCTGTGCGTCCTGAGCGCGACCGGCCCCTTGATACGCTTTCGCGAGCAGCTCAAGCGATAAGGGATCGTCGGGATTTTCTTCCAGATGCTGGATCGCAGCGGCGTAGTTTCCCTTTGATAACTCAATGCCTCCGGCAGCAGCATGGTAAGACCGCTGGATGATCCGGCTGCGGCTGTTGTTTGCCATAACCTCAAGTTGGCCAAAAGACTTCTGTGCGAGATCGGAATCTTTCGCATGATCGGCTCGCATGGTGCGGCAAAGCAGAATCTGTGCTCTTTCTTCCTCGCGATCCGACAGCGAGATTCCTTCTTGATGCGTCAAATCAGCTTCCGCTGCTTCCAGATACTTGAGAGCTAAGTTGTCGTCCTCTTGATACATCGCCATCATGCGTCGGGCGGATGCTTCATGCAGGTGTAATCCCTTTACATGGGCCTGTTCAGCCGCCTCAGTAAAGGCTTTATCAGCGTCTACATATTTCTTCTCACGAACCCATGTGGTTGCCGACTGCAGGGTGTAGGTCATTCGATCATCTTCACCGGGGGCGATCTGAATTGCGAGAGCATACTCGAGGCGGGCTGCAGGTTCATCGCCCATGAGCGCGTAGGTATCGCCCAAGCCAGCGTGCGAAGTGAAGTATTTAGGATCCATCTTCAGCGCTGCCCGATAGTGATCCAGCGAAGCATTGAAGCGGCCTGCCTGACGAAGGATTTCTCCGTAAGAATCCTGTGGGTTGGGATCGGACGGTAGCGCTTTAACGTAACGCTCCATAGCCGCTATCGCTTTGTCAGAGTTTGCGAGACCGGAATATCCATAACCCAAGTCATTCAGCGCCGGGGGGTAGTTATCGTCCATTGCCAGTACACGCTGCATGAACCTGACTGTAGGTTCATAGCTCTCCTGCAATAACAACCAATTTCCGGCCAGATAGAGAACACGCTTGTCTTTGGGAAACATCGCAACCATGTCGTTCATGGCTGCGATCCCAGTTATGTAGTCATTCTCCTTCACGCCAACAATCCAGCGGATCATGAGTCGCTCGCCTGGAGTGACGTTCTCAGCTAAAGATTTGGCCCGAGTCCGTTCTTCGTTCTCTTCGGTAGGAATTCCGGTATTAAAAGCTATCCATGCATGGGCGAGGGCAAAGTTCGGATCTTCTTTTGCCGCAGATCTCCAATCGTCAAGCGATTCAGCTATGTGTGCATTTAGAAAAGCATCCATGCCTTTTTCGAAGGAGTAACGTGCCACGGCTGATGTGGTAGTGACCGGCATGGTGTTCACAGCCGATGAGGTCTTGTTATCCGACGATTTGGAAGTCCCGCAATATGCAAACTGCGAGGACGATGTGCAAAGCAACAAAAGAACGTAGAGAGCGCGATGCATCTTCCATCCTTAGGACCGAGAATTGGAATGCTTGCGCTTGAAACGCTACTACGCATTCAGGAGCTATAAAAGTTACGGAAGTTTGCAAAGCACGCTGCAGGTTTTGGCTAGGTCTTTTTGGGGGCGCAACAGTTTTACGGAATGAAAGTTTTCCTTTATTAAATCGTTTAAGTTAGAATCCAGCTTCGATGCTTGCGACTGTTTTTTGACGCGCATGCGTAACGTCATCGTCCCAAAATCTAAAGTCCCGGAGTCGGATTTGAAGAGATTAACCATTCTGATTGTGTTGCTGGCCGCCTTGCCACTGCTTCCATGCAAAGCCCAGACGATTCTCGTCGATGCGACACCCGCGCACTCAACCAATCACTTTATCCCTAACCAAACATTGGGTGCGGGTGTAGATCGGATTCCGGCGGTCGCAATCGACCAAGACTTGATCGAGCCGAACTTAGGTAAAGCCCTCGCTTCCGGATGGCAGACGGTCACGTATCGCCAGAACACCGAGCTTGCGGTCGAAGCCTGGCACTGGAACCCGCAAGGGAGTTGGAGCGATTCAAGCGGAAAAGGCTATTTCACCGGCTCATCAGATCTTGCCCAACCTATTCGATATTCCTATGGATACTCCTTGCCGCATCGGGGATTTACGCGGAACGATGGGACGGGAAACGCTGGTTACTCGCGCCTGACAGATGGAGACGTAAACAGCTACTGGAAAAGCAATCCATATCTCGCGCAGCGTTTCACAGGAGAAAGCGATTCGCTTCATGCGCAATGGGTGCTTCTTGACCTCGCACAAGTTCAGCAGGTGGACAGCATTCGCATAGGTTGGGCTGCCCCATACGCCACTCACTACTCAATCCAGTATTGGACGGGAGAAGATCCGATCCATCTACCTACCCGCGGAGTGTGGGAAACTTTTCCGCACGGTTCGGTCGAGAATGGAAAAGGTGGAGTCGAAACCGATTCATCTGACTAGTGCGCCGATCCCGGTTCGCTACATTCGCATTCTCATGACGGAGTCTTCGAACGCGTGCGATGCCAATGCGTCGGCTGCCACAAAATCCGATCCAAGAAACTGCGTCGGATACGCGATCGGCGAACTTTATTTGGGAACAACAACCGCCGACGGCAAGTTCCACGATATTATCCGGCACACACCCGATCAGGAGCAGACCACTACTTACTGCTCATCAGTCGATCCCTGGCATGAGCCTTCCGACCTCGGTTCGACCAAGCAGGCGCAGGTGGGATTCGATCTCTTTTTCACCTCTGGTGTAACTCGCGGATTGCCTGCCATGGTGCCCGTTGCCCTGATCTATGAGACACCAGAAAATGCTGTTGCCGAAATTACTTATCTGAAAAAACGGAACTACCCAATCTCCTACGTTGAGATGGGCGAAGAGGCCGACGGCCAATACATGCTGCCAGAAGATTATGCGACACTCTATCTTCAGTGGGCAACGGCGCTTCACCACGTTGATCCTACTTTGAAGTTGGGTGGTCCATCCTTCCAGGGAGTGAATCGTGACATCGAAGTCTGGCCGGATGCGAATGGCAAAGTCTCATGGTTAGGCCGTTTCCTTGATTACTTGAAACAACATGGACGCATGAACGATCTCGCGTTCTTCTCCTTCGAGCATTATCCTTACGACCCTTGCAGAATTCCTTGGGGAAGTCTCTACGACGAGCCGCAGCTAGTGAGCAATATCATGCAGACCTGGCGGGAAGATGGCGTACCGGCAAACATGCCCATGCTCATCACCGAGTCGAATCTGTCTTCCTCTGCAAGCGAAACCTACATGGATATTTTCTCCGGACTCTGGCTTGCCGACTACATCGGTTCTTTTTTGAACGCCGGCGGAAACGGAGTTTATTTTTTCCACTATTTGCCTTTGCAAATGGAACACGGTTGTAACGATTCTCCCGGAACCTTCGGTACCTATACAGTGGATGCGAATTATCAAATTCAGCAGCCACTCGCGCAGTTTTTCGCTTCCCAACTTATCAACTTCGACTGGGTACAGCCGGGTGCAGCAGAGAATCAGGCATTCCCCGCCAAAAGTGACATTGATGACGGCGCCGGTCACGCCTTGGTTACGACTTACGCCTTGAAGCGTCCAGACGGTCAGTGGTCCTTGATGATTGTGAACCGAGATCAGCAAAATGCTCATCGCGCCCGCATCTCGTTTCACAATGACGTAGATCGTGCAACAACTTCCTTTGTTGGCAAGGTCGACGTCTCGATCTTCGGCAAGGATCAATATCAGTGGCATCCAGCCGATACTCGCTTTGAAGCGCACGCTGAGCACGCCGGTGAACTTTCAGTTGTGGCAAACACAAAAGGCACAGCCGACCCGGACGGCCCTATCTTGCATGCGAATCAAACCGCACCTAGAGACGGAACGTATGATTTGCCTGCGGCATCCATTGTCGTGATTCGCGGAAAAGTGGGAGCCCCATAGTGATTCGAAGGGCCGGAGCGTAATATATCTAGAAGAAATGTCACAAATTATTAAGCGGCAGTTAAATAACTGAAAAAGCAGAATCTACGCGTATCCTTTGCCTATTAGAAGGTCCGCGCCTGCCCTAGTGTGCGAACCTCTTTTACGCCGATTGCATCCTAGTTTGGGTATCCGGAATCATCTAATTTGCCGCCGCGAACCTAGGCTGAACTCATCAAAGCCTACGGTCATGGGTCACAGATGCAGCTCACAAATGTCAAGATTCTTCATAGGCCGCGTGTCGCTTTACTACTAGCGATATTCAGTCTGTGTGGGTTTCAAACTGCAAAAGGAGAACTTCGTTGGCAGGACGCGAAGAAGGAACAATTGCGCGTCCGTTTGATCGCTTTAGCTGAATCCTATCCGCGATCTTCGGTCTATTCAAACCAGGAAGTTTTTATTGCTGCGCTGGAGATTGAACGCGGAGAAGCGCGGCTTGTAAAGCTTGTCTACGGCTTCCTGCCGTACCAGCCGCGGCTCTCTGAAAGCGGCTTGGACTATTCCACGGTTCATGAACTTCGTGCGACGAGGAATCCAGATTGCGACGAGACTCTGGCGCAGATGGCGTCGCTCGACAAGAACCGTCCCAAGCTCAACTGGGAATACTCGACAGATTCTCCGGAAGTCGATCCACGCAGACGGCGCAGACCGCTTCCCTGTTATCAAACAACCGCGGAAGACTACACTAAGCAGATTCATGAGCCGGCAGACTCTGCTCCGGAGTTCTAAGCTCAACCCTCTCAGGTACCAGCCCTTTTACACAGCGCTCCTCCAACCCGAATCCTCCAGCTCTAGAAACAGCGAGATTCCTCCAGTTCGCATGGCGACCATTTATTGCTCACTTTGTGGGACGATATCCTTTTCAGCCGTATGATGTTCAATATCGGAGATAATCCTGCCTCCGATTGGATTCCTGGACTAATGAGGAGCGACTACGGATAAACAATCTGGACGAAGCAATTCAGGATCCATCCTATGACAGGCACCCCGAAGGACATGGCGGGCACAACCCGGCAATGGAGAGCTCCGAGTCATGCCTGTTTACATATCGCGCGCAAGCAGGTCCTATCCCCGCGTTTCCGAACGGCAGTACTAGTTGCCGTGTCCGCGCTCCTCGCTGCTCCGGGCCTTTCGGGACAAACAGCGAAGCGCACCGATCATCAAGTCAAAGCTGCTTACCTATATGAATTTGGCAAGTTCGTCCAATGGCCCGCGCGGGCAGGCGAGTCGAAACACGACCCGTTCAACATCTGCATATTGGGTGAGAACCCGTTTGGAACGGCTCTCGACAGCCTTTCCGGCCAGACTATAAACGGGCAGGGCGTCGTCATCCGGCAAATCTCCAAAACCCAAGATTCTGAAGAGTGCAGGGTGCTCTTCGTCGCGGCTTCCGAGGAGGAACACGTCAGTGTCATTCTGGCAGCACTCCAAAAATTACCGATCTTGACGGTCAGCGATATGCCGCATTTTTTAAATCGAGGAGGAATGATCCAATTCCTCATGCACGATAGCAAAGTGCGTTTCGAAGTGAATCGTACTGCTACCGAACGTGTGGGCCTGACCTTGAGCTCAGAGCTGCTTAAAGTAGCGGTGAACGTGAAAACTAGTCAGTAATTTGGGCGTATGAGTGGAATTTTTAAATTTCGTGACTCTTCAATAGCGGGAAAACTCACGGCGATGAACTTGCTCGTGAGCGCAGTGGCGCTCCTCTTGGCGTGCATGGCTTTCTTTACGTATGACCTATATACGTTTCGTGTAAACATCGTTCGAAATTTGAGCATTCAGTCTCAGATCATCGGAGCTAACACGGTTTCCGCTTTGGTGTTCAACGACCCGCAATCAGCTGAAAACACACTCGCGGCTCTGCAAGCCTCGCCCCACATTTTCTATGCCGAGATTTACGACTCCGAGGGACGTCCGTTTGCGGGATATTGGCGCGCGCATGGTGGTGAAACCTTGCCACTGCCACAAGTCGCTGAGAGTCAGGAAAGAGCTCACTGGTTTGACCGTGATCAAGTCTCTGTCATCCATTCCATTACGTTTCAGAGCAAACGCATCGGGACGGTGTTCATCCGCTCTGATTTGATGTCGATGACGACTCGGTTGAAGAGTTATGTTCTGATCATCTTTGGGGTTTTGCTGATTTCATTGCTTGCTGCGCTTCTGGTATCGCGCACTTTCCAGGGAATTATTTCCGACCCAGTGATGAGTCTGGCCGAGACTGCCCGAATGGTGTCTCGCGAAAAAAACTACTCCGTTCGAGCGTCCGCTACTGGCAGTCATGATGAAGTGTCGACATTGATCGAAGCTTTCAATGAAATGCTCTTGCAAATTCAAGAGCGCGACGAGGCATTACAGCAAGCCCATGACAAACTGGAGAGCCGAGTCAAAGAACGCACCGCCGAGCTTGGAATCGCACAAGAGAACCTCAGGGCGCTCTCCGGGCGGTTGTTACGGATGCGGGACGAAGAAAGACGCCTCATCGCTCGAGAATTGCACGACGGCTCGGGCCAGATCCTTGCAGCGTTGGCAATGAATCTCTCGATGATGCAAGGTGAGGCTGAGAAGTGGGGACCAAAGGCGGTGAAAATGGTGGGCGATTGCCTCGAGCTAACGCGCACCATCTTGAAAGATCTTCGCACCATGTCATACCTGCTGCATCCTCCCCTGTTGGACGAAATTGGATTGGAGTCAGCCTTGCGGTGGTTTGTGCAAGGATTTGCAGAGCGCAGCAGTATACCCGTGGATTTGCAACTGGCACCGCATTTGGGCAGGTTGTCTCGCGAACTGGAGACGGCGATATTCCGGATCGTACAAGAATCTCTGACCAATATTCATCGCCACTCGGGAAGTTCGAGCGCCATGATCCGAATAAGCCGCGACCCTGGGCAGGTCAGGCTTGAGATTAGCGACAAGGGAAGCGGCTTCCCGGACTCACCACACCAGGTAAGACCCGGTGTGGGTATTCAGGGAATGCAGGAAAGGGTTCGCCAGCTCGGGGGAGAGTTTGAAATTCGATCCGATAGTCAGGGCACGGCAGTGATCGCTGTTATTCCCGTCCAAGAGACTGATCAAGCCAAAGAAATTCCCAAGTCCAATTTCGCCCTCTGATTTCTGCAACACCTGGACCTAAACCAGCGTGGAGGTTCAACTCCCGCGGAACGCTCTTCAATCATCATCCGGATCAGTTGAAACCCTTTTGTCATTGATGAAATGTGCTGCGTTGAGTGGCGCGGGAATCGTCTGAAATGGAATCGGCTTCTGCGTGAAATCAAAACAATCGGCTAGGTCATCCGCTTGGGCGTCGGCATAACCCAGAGAAGGCAAGTTGAATTGCTCTTCAATGAATTTCAGGATACTGCCAAAGTCATGGGTCGCGTGCGAAATGTAAGCTTGCTTGGCATAAGGCGACACCACAATCAGCGGAACGCGGAAACCGTATTCATAAGAGTTGATAATTTTCGGAGGCGGAACGTGATCGTACCAGCCGCCCCAGTCATCCCAGGTTATGAAGATTACAGTGTTCGGCCAGAAGGCGCTATTCCCAATCGCATTCACGATAGAAGCCACCCACGATGGGCCGGAGCCATCGGTACGCGCCGGGTGATCTGACTCCTGTCCAGATGGTATGACCCACGTTACCCCCGCGAGTTGACCATTTGCGATATCCGTTAATACCGATTTTTCGTTCAGAACGACGCCATTGACCCAATCGGCGCCTGTGCACGTGGTGGCAGTTGGGTCGGGAACGCATAGATGCTGAATCGCATTCGGTCCAGTCCATATCGATCCCGCCGAAGGTGTGTAGTAACGCCAGCTGATTCCCTTGGCATCGAGTGAGTCTTGCAGCGTGGGATGATCAAAGCAAGGATACATCGTTTGAGATTCATCGCCCGCTGGATCAATCAGACGAACGGTTTCGCCTTGCGGAGCGATACATCCGGTATTGTTGTCCGCATGGACGTAGTCACCAGGATTTTCTGCCGCGAACAGGGTACTGCCAGCCGCCGGTGCTGAAGTGCCGGAAATTATGAATTGATGTGCAGGAAAGCTGGGACCTTGATTAGTCTGAAACATACGATCGGCAAAGGTGTATTTCTCTGCCATCTGAAAATAAGGAGCCACCTCGGACGGGTTCACGGAGGCGTATGCAGGGTTGGATGGGGGGCAATTTGGTACACCAATCTCGCAGGTTACGGCGACTTTGTCGGCGCCGTCCATCTTCCCATTATCGTAGGTGACTACAAAAGCGTCATGCGAATGTCCCAGATCGTAAACGGCAGCTAGTGGCCCGGGTGTAATCGGAATCGTCTGGCCTTGGGAATTTAGGCCACTTTGCGCGATATCCGCTCCTCTGGAAATCAAAACGGGATCTTGAAACAGGTTATCGGTGCTACGGTTCTCCTGGAAAATAACCACGACATGCTGGACTTGCCCAGTGCCACCACCACCGCCTCCGCCGCCATGTGTTGAGCTGCCCCCGCAGCTATTCAGACCAAGCAGGAGAGCAGAAGTTCCACCGAACAAGCCCAGAAACCACAACCAAGTACGCTTATCCATGTGGCTATCTCCGGACCGTCGAAATCACGGCAATATTCCTGGGCGGTTTTAGTAATGCAGTCACATTGAAGAAAAAACACGCCACTATAAACGGCTCTAACCCACCAAGTTTAGATTCCACTCGCGGCTAGCCGATCTTTATTAACTCGCGTCAGAATTGAATTCTGAAACTCCTTTGCCTCACCTCTCCGATTCTCTCTTCTCGCTCCGCATCACGGTTCGTAGCGCGCGATTGATCCTGGTCTGATAACCACGTCCCTCGGTCTTGAACCAGGCCAAGACGTCGGCATCTAGACGCAACGTGACCGGCTTCTTGATTGGTCTGTACCATTGCGCCAATTTCTCATCGGGCATCTTGTCGTCAGCGGAAGCTCGAAGACTGGCAATCTTCTTGCCTACGGGTTTGCGGCCGCCGCTTTTACGGCTCTTCGTGCTTCTCGAGGGAACTCTTTTAGATTGTTTCATTTATAGACATAGGTATACAAGCGTACATACAAGTTGGCAAGTACAAAATGTTCCCGTGGGAACATTCGGAGCAATCGGCACACCTGTTAGGATTTCCTAAGCGCATGCCCGAATTTTGTGACGTAGCTCTTCCCGTACCACTGGACATGGTATTCACCTACCGTATCCCTGTGGGCTTGATACCCGTCGTGGGGGGACGGGTGCTTGTACCCTTTCGCCAGCAGCGTTTGTCGGGCGTTGTCACTGAGTTGCACGATCGTCTTCCCAACGTCAAGACTAAAGACATTCTGCAGGTACTTGATCTCGCGCCCCTGCTCGATAAGCAACTCATTCACCTGGGACAATGGATTGGCGACTATTACCTTGCTCCATTGGGCGAGGTATTTCGCACCATGTTACCGCTGAACGCCGAGTTCAAACGCACCATTACATATCAAATCACAGAAGAAGGTCACACCGCGCTATACAACGCAGGCACGACAGGATCATCGGCCCGCTCTCGTAAGACTCCGGAAGAACATCTCTCTGAAATTCGCGTTCTGGATCACCTTTCACAGCGCGAGTCCACGCGCGAAGAAAGTTTGCGGGCCGCAACCCACGTTTCGAAATCCGTGCTCGCTGGAATGGTTCGAAAGAAATGGATTGCAAGGGAAGATGTATCGGGCGCACGCGATGCAAGTCGAGTAATTAAAGTAGCGGTGCTCAAGTCGGTTGAAGGTAAATTGAACGCTAATCAGCAAATACTGATCGATACTCTTGCCGCTGCTGGTGGACGAGTTCCTGTCGAAACACTTTCCGGAATCGAAGTGCCTCGAAGCACCCTTTCAACTCTATCGAAGCGAGGGCTGGTAGACATTATTGAAGAACCCGCCGATCTCGTGAGGTCCAAAATCAAGACTAGGCCTTCGCCGCTGAATTTTCAGTTCAATTCAGCGCAGCAGAACGCTTTGGAACGAATTCAAGAAAGAGTTAGGACGGGAAAATTCGCAGGGATGTTGCTGCATGGAATCACTGGGTCGGGTAAGACCGCTGTGTACCTGGCGGCGATGCGCTCTGTACTTGAAGCGGGCCGATCTGCAATTCTGCTCGTACCTGAGATCGGGCTCACGCCAGCGGTAGCTGCCGACTTGCACCAAGTCTTTGGGGACGAAGTTGCCATCCTGCATTCCGCACTTTCCGATCAGGAGCGCGCCGAGCAGTGGCACCGAATCAAGCGCAGTGAAGCGCGAATGGTAGTGGGCACGCGCTCCGCTGTGTTTGCTCCAGTGCAGGATCTAGCGCTGCTTATTGTGGATGAGGAGCAGGACTCGTCATACAAGCAGGAAGAAATGCCTCGCTACCACGCGCGCGACGTTGCTGTGGTTCGAGCCAAGATGGCGAATGCCGCAGTGGTGTTGGGATCGGCAACGCCGTCGCTCGAGTCGTACTACAACGCAACGAAAAATAAGTATGAGCTGCTGCAATTGCCGGATCGCGTGGAGCAGCGGCCGCTGCCCGAAGTCGAAATCATCGACATGCGGCAGGAGTTTCAAGAGACGGGAAACGAGCAGGTAATTTCGCGCAAGCTCGCTGCAGAGATCAAGGAACGGCTCGAACGCAAAGAGCAGGTGATGGTGCTGCTCAATCGGCGCGGCTATTCTCCCGTAGTGTTGTGCCGAACATGCGGCAAGAAACTTGAGTGCAAGAATTGCGCGGTTGCTTTGACTCACCACAAGCGCGAACAGCGCATGGAGTGTCACTATTGCGGATACACAGCTGCTGTGCCAAAGACTTGCATCCATTGCGGTAGCGAGTACGTCTATTTTCTGGGGACAGGGTCTGAAAAGCTGGAAGAGTTGCTACACGGCATGTTTCCACAAGCGCGTATTGGCCGGCTTGATCGCGACACCGTGAAGGGCCATGAGGATTTCGAGCGTGCGCTCAATGCTTTGAATGAAGGCGAACTCGATATGTTGGTTGGCACGCAGATGATCGCGAAGGGACATGACATTCATGGCGTCACTTTGGTGGGAGTGGTTGGGGCCGACATGGCGCTGGGAATGCCGGACTTTCGCGCCGCGGAGCGAACGTTTCAGTTGCTGACACAAGTAGCGGGACGCGCCGGACGCGGGAACTCTCCCGGGAAAGTAGTTCTGCAAACTTATTTTCCCGATCACTATGCGGTGCAATATGCGGCGCAGCATGACTTCGCCGGTTTCTACGACAAAGAATTGCGCTTCCGCAGCTGGATGCATTATCCGCCGTACAGCGCACTGGCAAATGTCTTGATCCGCAGCGACAAGCTCGATGAAGCGATGCAGTGGTCGGGCATATTGGGGCGCTGGTTTGAGAAGACTCGTCATGAAGGGATTCGTGTACTCGGCCCGGCGGCCGCGCCCATTGTGCGTTTGAAGCGGGATTACCGCTATCATTTTGTGTTGAAGTCTCCCAGCCGTGAGAAGCTGAATGCACTGCTTAGATCGATGCTCGTCTATGCGTCGCAACAGAAGATTCCGCGGACACAGGTGATCGTAGATGTGGATGCCTTGTGGTTGATGTGAAGCTATCGGAACGTTCCGGGTGGAAACACGAATAGGATTTGCATATTGCAGGATCTGTATACCACTCAGATTATTTCGTTGGCTCGACAAGTACTGCCGTTCCGTACGCCAAGACTTCTGTGACTCCCTGCATGATTTCCGTGGCATCATAGCGGGCGCCTACCACCGCATTCCCTCCGAGTTCAGCGGCGTGCTGCAGCATCAGATCGAATGCTTCAGCGCGAGTCTTCTCGCATAAATTTGTCAGAAGAGTGATGTTGCCGCCGAGAATGGTTTGCAGGCTGGCACCAATCGTTCCGAAAATTGAGCGGGATCGCACAACAATGCCGCGAACTACGCCGAGAGTCCGCACGACTTTGAAACCATCAAGCTCGAACTGCGTGGTCACCATGGTGTGAAGCACCATACGTCCGGGAGTGCTGTAGCCCATCGCCATCGTATTCACCTCGGAGTCATTTGTACCTCAGGTCATTCCAGCTCTGCCGCAATCATAAACTCATCTGCTTCCGAATCATAAGACACATGCAACACGTTCGGCTTGCAGCAAACCTGACAATCTTCGACGTATGTCTGACTTCTACCAGCAGACGTATCGACGCTGGTCTGGTTCCACTCTCCGCAGCCCGCGCATTGGAAACCCGATTCCATTTTGTTCTTCTACTCCGCTCTCTTCGCAGCCGTTTTGTTAAACACACATTAATTTACACGGCAATCCACAGGGAAGTTGCCTCTTTTAACGAACTGTTCACGAACTTTTCATTCAATGGTTAGTTTGAACTCGCTAGGCTCCATTCTGGAGTAATTTCCGCAGGAGGAAGTCGATGTCACGATTCGTGAACAGAATAAAACTGAGCGCCTTTGTGGGCGCTTTTTTATTGGCGACGATCGCCACGCCAATCCTTAACGCGCAAATCAGCAGTAAGATTCAACATGTATTACTCATCAGCGTCGATGGCATGCACGCCCTCGACTTCATTAATTGCCAAAAAGGAGTTCCTGACTCCGGCAACCAAACCTATTGCCCCAATATTTCTACCCTCTCTTCCACCGGCGTGCATTACCAGCAGGCTCTTACTTCGAAGCCATCCGATTCATTTCCTGGCTTGACCGCTTTGGTAACGGGCGCAACCCCGCGCTCTACTGGCGCTTTTTATGACGTCAGTTATGATCGGTCGCTCTCACCGCCAGCAAAGACAACTCCCTACGGCATACCCGGCGGAAGAAATCTTTGCCCAAGCGTCGTAGGCACTCAGGTGGGATTGGATGAAGAGATCGACATCAATTATTTGAAACTCGACGCGGGTGGTGGGATTAATCCTGATTATTTGCCCCGCGATCCCAGGAACGGCTGCGCTCCGGTCTATCCGCACAACTGGATTCGTGTGAACACGATCTTCAATGTGGTGAAGAACGCCGGCGGCTACACCGCATGGTCGGACAAACATCAGTCTTATGAACTGACCAAGGGACCGAGCGGCGACGGAGTTGATGATTTCTATGCTCCGGAAATTAATTCCATTCCCGTGGCTCTGCCTACAGTTTCAGGTTGCAGCCCGCTGCCCGATCCAGGCGCTGCCACGAAATCCAACGCGTGGACTGACAGCTTCCAGAACATTCAGTGCTATGACAGGTTAAAAGTTCAAGCGGTTCTGAACTGGATCGACGGAAAAACACATGACGGAAGCGCGACCGCGCCTGTACCGAACGTGTTCGGTATGAACTTCCAGGCGGTGAGCGTCGGCCAAAAGTTGGTTGAAAAATCACTCAGTCTTACGGGTGGATATACCGACGCTCTGGGAACGCCGAGTGATTCTCTGCTCAAGGAAATTCAATTTGTCGATAAATCGATCGGACAGTTTGTAAGTGAACTCAAGAATCAAGGTCTGTTCGATTCGACTTTGATCATCATCTCGGCAAAGCATGGCCAGTCGGCGATCGATCCTAACCGCGTGCTGCGCATTCCTGCTGATAATCCTTCCGATCAGTCGCCTTCCCAGGTTCTTTCCCCTAGCGGAGTCGGGCCTGGTTTCCCTGTCGTTCAAGCCCTTGAGGATGACGTTTCCTTGATCTGGCTTGCCGATCAAACACAGACTGCTGCCGATGTCGCGTTACTCGAAGCCAACGAAAACATCATTGGCGGTGGAGAGATTTTTGCTGGCCCTTCACTGGACCTCATATTCAATGATCCGCTGAGCGACCCGCGCACTCCGGACATCATTGTTGCTCCTAATGTTGGAGTCGTTTACACGGGCGGAACTAAAAAAGTTGCGGAACATGGTGGCTTTGCTAACGATGACCGCAATGTCTTACTGATCGTATCGAATCCGAAATACAAACCCTCAACGTTCAATGATCAGGTGGAGACGCGGCAGATTGCTCCAACCATTGTGAAGGCTCTGGGACTTGATCCGAATCAACTCAAGGCGGTGCAGCTCGAACACACGGAGACACTGCCTGGGTTGCCTTTCACGCAAAAGTAAAACCTGAGTCGATTTCATTTCTGAATATTGCGGGGAGCGATTGCTCTCCGCTTTTTTGTTTTGGAGCAACGCCCTGCTGGCGGTAACGAGACACTATAATGTTGCGCTATGACTCTGGAGAATAAATGACATCAAGACGCCGCTTCTTACAACTTGGCAGTCTTGGTGCTGGAACACTCGTCGCTGGTTTGCCTGCCCTCGCCGACACTGAACGGAAGTGCCCGCCACTCCCTCCTGCCGTCGCGGGATTGAAGTCGATGAAGGACCAAGCCAAGCCAATCACAGGTCAGGAAAGAATCGCTCGTCAAGAACAGGCTCGACGATTAATGACCGCCAACCATCTCGACGCGATTCTTCTCGCCGATGGAACATCTCTAGACTATTTCACTGGGATAAGTTGGTGGGGCAGCGAACGGCTGTTCGCAATGGTGCTACCAGCGCAGGGTGCAGCGTTTTACGTATGTCCGGCTTTTGAAGAAGATCGAGCACGGGAACAGATCGCAAAATTCGGTGATGCCAAGCAGGCCGATGTTCGAGTCTGGCAGGAAGATGAAAACCCTTATGAACGCCTTTCGCAAGGTTTAAAGGACCGCGGAATTTCGGCTGGGACTCTTGGTCTGGAAGAGACCGTCCGTTTTGTTTTTGCTGATCAGATTGGGAAGGCTGCGGCGCAAGTGAAACTCGTCTCCGCAACTCCGGTAACTTCCGGATGCCGGATGATCAAGAGCGATCACGAAATTGCATTGATGCGGCTCGCGGCCAAGGTCACGCTCACCGCTTACGAAGCCGTGTACAAATCCCTGAAACCAGGCATGACGCAGAACCAGATCGAAGACCTGATCGCGATAGCATACTCGCGACTAGGATTCCCCGGAGAAGCCGACGTGCAAACCGGAGAGGCAACAGCATCTCCTCATGGCTCTAACAAACCGCAAGTGATTCGCGAGGGCGCGATCATCATGATCGACGATGGCTGTAAGGTGGAAGGCTACAACTCCGATATCACGCGGACATTTGTTTTAGGCAAGGCGTCCGACAAAATGAAAAAGGTATTCGACATCGTGCATCGTGCCCAGAGCGCTGCATTGAAAGCTGCGAAGCCCGGAGTTGAATGTCAGGCCGTAGATGCGGCGGCTCGCAAAGTGATTACTGACGCTGGATATGGTCCGGATTACAAATTCTTCGCTCACAGAGTTGGTCATGGAATAGGAATGGATATGCATGAATGGTCGTATCTGGTCCGGGGAAATACTCTGCCGATGAAGGCGAACATGACCTTCAGCGATGAGCCAGGAATTTATATTCAAGGCGAGTTTGGAATTCGTCTCGAAGATGATATGCACATCACAGAAAATGGAGCAGAGTTGTTCACGCCGCAAAGTCCGTCGCTGGAGAATCCGTTTGGAGCTTGACCTCGGAGGCTAAAGCCCACAATAAACGGGACGCATTTATCGCAGCGCTGAAGCGCTGCGCCACCCAAAATCCATAATCATTAGCTTACTTCCGGTACCGGCGGGCAGCCTTTGAACTCTGTCAAATACGTATTTCCGATGTAGCCCAGGTATTTGATTCCGATTTCACTCGTGAAGAAGGCGTCCGCTGTCATGCTTCGCACAAAGGAAAAGAAATCTATCCCCTGGCTGAGCCTCGGATCTGTTAGCGCATTCTTGCGATATGCGATCAGATCCAGGATTTCTTTCTGCTGCGACGGATCAATCTCTAAGTACGCCTTACCGTAGCGGTCGGTACACGTCTCGTCCAGCCACATCAAGCCGCCACCCAGCTTCAATTGATATTCGGGGTTCTCGCTGCTAAGGAGATCGATGAACTCTGGTGCTCCCGCTTCGATGGCTCCTCCGGAATCGGCGTCGGATGGAATAATGGCTTGGCAAAGAGCTTGAAGTGTTTTGTATTGCTGGGGCCGCAGAAATTTTGGAGCATAAGCTGCCGCCGGAGAGGCGGCTTTTTCTGCCGAGATCATGTGATGGGCAAATTCAGCGGCTTGGGCGGGGATAGTGCTCAGAACCGAGCCAGCCATCGCTCCCATGCCGAGAGTTTTCAGAATGTCGCGACGCGAAATGTCTTTTCTTAAAAGATCCTGCGATGACATGGATTCTCCGTTTGCCTAGGCAATACCAGTATGCGAGAGCCCTTGTAGATAGGCCCAATCACGGTACGTTTGTCTCACTTCGTCCTGTGTTTCATTAAACCAATTCCCCCAGTCTTCGGGCGGAATATCAACGCCGTAACAAACTTCATTTAGACAATTGTTGATCGCCAAAAATACGTCAGAGTTGCTCTTACTATCATCGAGATGGGGCCACTCCCCGAGCAGTCTCCGTAGAGTCAATCGGTCAATTCCTAGTCGTGTCTTAAATTCTGGGTCTTCAATATACTGTCCATCAGCAATCGCTCTGATGCAGTGTCGCACCGTCTCTTGCTCTTTCGCTGACAGTTTCTCAAGCGCCATAGTGGAGATTACAGACTGCCTTGCTTCGCCTGATCCATCAGGTAGTCTGACGCTCGCCACGAAAGCGCCATGATCGTGAGCGTCGGATTTTTGTCGGGATTGGTGACGAAGGACGCACCATCCGTCATAAAAAGATTCTTTACGTCGTGTGCCTGGCAATACTGATTGAGCACCGAAGTCTTGGGGTTGTTTCCCATTCTCGCGGTTCCGATTTCGTGGATGATCACGCCACCATCGGCGATTCCGTAGGGACGCTCACCGTCCGGCCTGGCTTTACTTTGAAATACACCACCTGCTTCCTCGACGATGGCACGGAAGGTCTCCTGCATATCTTTCGCCATCTTGATTTCGTTATCGCTCCACTTCCAATTGAAGCGCAAGACCGGAATGCCCCATTGATCGACGGTGTTGGGATCGAGTTCGCAATAACTGTTCTCGTTGGGAATCATCTCGCCGCGGCCATCGAAGCCGATGTAAGCGCCGTACGACTTGCGGCATCGTTGCTTCAGAGTGGAACCGTAGCCCTCGACGGAGTCACAGATATCTTCGAAGTCGCCTACGCCGGGCATGGAGCGTCCGCCGCCAAATTCGATGTGATAGCCACGCAGAAAATCATTCTTACGATTGAATTTCCACCATGGCATATACATGTGCATGCCGCCGACGCCATCGTGATTGTGCGCCGGCATTTTTTCCAGCTGCGGGAAATATCCTCCTGCGGCACTGCCGACGGTATCGGTAAGATAGCGGCCGACAACACCGGACGAATTCGCCAGACCATCTGGAAACAATTTGGATTTTGAATTAAGCAGGAGCCGAGCCGATTCGCATGCGCTCGCTGCCAGCATGAATGACTTGGCATGAACCTGTTTTTCGGATCGCGTGATCTTGTCGATATAAACAACTGCTTGAGCTTTGCCATCGTTGTTGACGACAACTTCGCGGGCCATCGCATTCGTGATCAGGGTGAAGCGTCCAGTTGCTTGCGCTTTCGGCAGCATCACCTGACTTGAGCTGAAGTTCGACGCGCTGATGCAACCTCGTCCACATTGCGCGCAGTAATGGCATGCTGGACGCCCGTTGAGTGGCTTCGTCAGAATCGCCAAACGCGAGGGGATACATGTCACGTTCAGCTTGTCGCAAGCTTTTTTTACGATGGTCTCGGTACAACGCGGGACCGGCGGCGGCAGAAATACTCCATCGGGAGCACTGGCGATATTTTCTTTGGTACCGAAAACCCCAATGTAAGACTCAACTTTGTCGTAGTAAGGAGCAACGTCTTCGTAGGACAGCGGCCAATCATCGCCCATGCCATCAGTCGAGCGCGATTTGAAATCTACGGGCGCGTAGCGTAATGCAATTCTCCCCCAGTGATTAGTACGGCCGCCTACGATTCGGGAACGGAACCAGCGAAAACGCGATCCGGGAGCGGAGGTGTAGGGTTCGCCTTCGATATCCCAGAAACCATTGGGCGCGAGAAATTCGTCGTTAAGCTCGTTCCTGTGCTTGCCGCCCACGCCCACTCCGCGATGTGGGAGCTCGTAAGGCCAGACGTGCTCTTTATAATCTTTCTCTGGATTCAGTGACGGGCCTGCTTCGAGCATGACAACATTGAGGCCGCCTTCGGTGAGCACTTTTGCAGCGGTGCCGCCAGCGGCACCGGAACCAATGATGCAGACATCGTAGAGCTTGGGAGAGCGTATTACTTGGGGCATTCAGTCTCCAAAGATGATTTCGTTCTTATGATCCGTTAAACCGTTCCGAGCAGTTCGTTGCGAACGTTTTTCAACACGTAAACAGCGCGTTCGACGCCTACTTCACCGGGAAGGATCGGGTCTTCGTTTTCGATGCTGAGAATTCCCTGGTACCCCACTTCCATGTACGCACGCAGAATTTCCTTCCACGTATTCGCGCTGTGACCATAGCCGACCGAACGGAATGTTTCCGATGCCTCCGGAAGCTCGCTGGTGTCGAAGGCAAAGTTCAAGACACCGTACCTGTCGACGTTCTTCTTGAACATGACGGTGTCCTTCATGTGAGCGTGATAGAGGGCGCCCTGCTTGCCGAGGAGGTGAATCACTTCAACCGGATCGCATCCTTGCCAGAAGAGGTGGCTCAAATCGCAGTTCGCGCCGATTTCTTCCCCGACTGCTTCGCGGAGTTTGAGCAGCGTACGCGGGTTGTAGACCACAAAATTTGGATGCATCTCAAATGCTAGTTTGTGTATGCCGTGCTCGCGAGCAAACTTGGCTGCTTCTTTCCAGTACGGAATTACTTTTTCTTTCCACTGCCAATCTTGCACCTCAGCAAATTCGGGTGGCCAGCGATAAGTGACCCAATTGGGTTGAGTGTCGGTCGGACTGCCGCCGGGGCATCCGGAGAAGCCGACGATCACTTTCACTTCTAGTTTCTCGGCAAGCAGAACGGTGCGTCGAAAACTCTCCGCATCCCGCTGAGCGATCTTGCTATCCGGATGGACTGGATTTCCATGGCAACTTAGGGTTGCGACCTGGATGTTGCGATCCTCAAATTTCTTTTTCCACCCGCGGAGCTTGGCGGGATCTTCGAGCAATTCTTTCACCGGACAGTGCGCCGTCCCAGGATATCCGCCTGTACCGATTTCGACAGCTTCGATACCCATGCCGGAAATTTTTTCAATCATGTCGTCGAGAGAGAGCTTATCGAAGACCGGATCGAAAACACCGATAGGAATTTTGCGCGCTATATTCTTCGGGACCGGCTTCGAACCAGAATCATCTGTTTCACTTTGGCCAAGCGCAGCTGTACTCGCCTGTCAGTGATGCCGCGGCAAGTAAACCACCTGTGGCGGCCAGGAAATTTCTGCGACTGCGAGAACCGGGAAGCGAATTTACATTCATGAGATCCCTCAAAACGGATTATTGGTTTCAAAAAAATTGTACGCGTAGCGATTGCATTATAAGCAGGCAAGGTCTCAGAATTCCAGACCGAGGCCACAATGTTAGACATTCACCTCTACGTTTTACTCAATCTAAGGCTGCGAGGTGATCGCCTTCAGGTAACGATAATAGAAATCTACTCCCGTGTAGTATGAATCGACGCCCAACCTTTCGTCCTTGCCATGGGCGCGAACATCGTCACGATCAATTGCGATTCCGGATATTCCATACGTTGGTAATCCCGCTGCATTGGTGTACACGCCGTCCGAGGCCCCCGTCGCCATTGTCGGAATGACCGGCGCTCCGGGCCACATGGCTTGCGCAATTTTCTCGAGAGGTCCGAAAACATCTGCGCGCAACGCTGGCGGCGGATACGACTGCTTGCTTAGTCCATTATCTGTGACCTCTCCGATTGCGCCTACGTAACGGACAATCACCTTGGGGTCAGCGAAAATTTTTATCAAGTCTTGCCGCACCTCTTCCGAGGAATGGCCAGGGATGATTCGACAATTTACGTTTGCCTGCGCTCGCTGCGGCAGAGCGTTGTTGGCATGACCCGCGTCCAGGCGCGTCGCCACGCAAGTTGTCCGCAAAGTTGAATGATCTATAGCGTCTTGCGAAAGGCGAGTAATGGCTGCCTGATCGGGAGGATTGTTAAGAATCGCTTTCATATCTGCGGCACGCTGTCCGGCTTCGACGGTGGACATGCGTTCGTAATAGGCGCGGGTCACGTTGTTTAACTCGAACGGAAATTCGTAGTGCTCCAGGCGCGTGAGTGCCTCTGCCAAATGATAGATCGCATTGTCAGGGGTAGGAATGGAGCTGTGACCGCCGGGATTCGTGACTGTAAGCTGATAGTCCGCATACAACTTTTCAGTGGCATCAACGGAAATGTTCTCCACTTTGCCATGATTTGTGGTCACGCCGCCGCCATCGCTGTTCAGCACGAAGTCGGCATCGATAAGATCGCGATGATTCTTAATCAGCCAATCAACACCGTTTGATTTCCCACCCTCTTCGTCAGCCGTCAGAGCGAGGATGATGTCGCGATCGGGCTGGTATCCCTCTTTTTTCAGGCGGATTAAATCGGTGACGAAAATTGCGTCGTCGCTCTTCATGTCCTGCGTGCCGCGTCCGTAAAAGTAACCGTCTTTCTCGACGAACTGAAATGGATCGGTGGTCCAGTCTTCACGATGGGCTTCGACAACATCGAGATGACCGATCAGCAAAATAGGTTTGTGCTTGCCGGTGCCGTGATAGCGAAGCACCAGGTTTTTCTTGCGATCATTCGGGCCGAGGATTTGCATGTCGCTCTCGGGGAAGCCTGCGTCTCGGAACCGCTGGGCCATAGCCTCGGACGCTGTGGTGACATTGCCAATCGAATCCGTGGTATTGATCTCGATCAGTTGCTTGAAGATGTCGTGAGAAAGCTGCTTGGTCGTGTCGTCAATTTGCGCCGGGGATGTGAGCGGAAGAAGTAGGAATGGGACCAGAAAGAAAGCCACGCGAAAGTTCAACCGGGATCTCCTGAAACCGTGATCTACTGAGAATTGTCCACAGTAATGTCTTCGGGCGGAGAAGGCAAGGGCGGTGAACGATTTGAAACTTTTTGGCGCATCCGCAGTCTCATTCAATACGTACTAAGATTGGGAAGTGCGGAGGTTCTCAATGTCCAGATGGTCCTCGCTAATCGTTGTAACGGTAGTCTTGCTTGCAGGTATAGCTGCTTTTAGCTCCGGCAGGAATCCCGTTCCGAGCCCTGCTGTAGATGCTCCGGTGGCAAAGGCATCCGGCCAAGAATCGGCTGTATTTGCCGGAGGATGTTTTTGGGGCATACAGGCTGTTTTTCAACATGTGAAGGGCGTTGTCAGCGCCACTTCCGGATACTCCGGCGGAGAAGCCAAGACGGCAGAATATGAAACCGTCAGCACAGGCCGCACCGGTCATGCCGAGTCAGTCAGAGTTGTCTATGATCCATCGCAAGTTACCTATGGCGAGTTGCTGCGGGTGTTCTTCTCAGTCGCGCACGATCCGACGGAATTGAACCGGCAGGGGCCGGACGAAGGTACACAGTACCGCTCGGTGATTTTCTATGGCAGCGATGATCAGAAGAGAATTGCAGATGCTTATATTGCGCAACTCGATAATTCCAAAGTTTTTCGTAATCGTATCGTGACTCAGGTTGTTCCCTTGAAAGCGTTTTATCCGGCTGAGGCTTACCATCAGAATTATGCGACCAATCATCCGACTAACATGTATATCGTGGTGAATGATGCGCCAAAGGTAGGGAACCTGCGGAAGGAATTTCCCGAGCTGTACACGGAAAAGTAGTTAAGGGATTTTATGTTTGAATCAAATGAAGATCAGGATGTGCTGGGAGGCAGGCTGCAACGCCGGGCGTTTCTCGCGACTGGAGCATCGGCGCTTGCCGGGTACTTCTTGTGGATGCTGAAGAAGCCGCATTTGATGACGGCCGCGGCGTCGACGGGGACTCCCGGAGAAGTGACGATTGTGCAGTTCTCCGACGACGGGAAGCGCCTGCAGAAAATTAAAGTAGCTAAAGTGGTGAAGAGCGAACAAGAATGGCGCAAGCAACTCTCGGCGGACGAATTCGAAGTCACACGCAATGCGGGCACTGAGAGGGCTTTCAGCGGGAAATACTGGGATCTTGCACGACAAAGGACTCTTCCGTTGTATTTGCTGTGATAATGCCCTGTTCAGTTCGGAAACCAAGTTCGAATCAGGGACGGGGTGGCCTAGTTTCTGGCAACCAATCGCGGAAGAAAATGTTCGCTCCGGAAGAGATCTTAGTTATGGCATGGTTAGGGACGCAGTTTCCTGCAAGCAATGTGACGCACATCTGGGTCATGTGTTCGATGATGGCCCACAGCCTACAGGGCTCCGCTATTGCATGAATTCGGTTTCGTTGCGATTTGTGAAGCGAGCGTAAGACTGGCTACGGTCTTTCGGGATTGGAAGTGTCGAACTCCCGTCCGCTGAGTATCCCTCGCAGTCTCGACAATATCCAGGCCAGCGCGGCCAAGCTGGCGATCCAGATGGTGAACGAGGCTCTTACAATCCATTGAGGGGCTTGGCCCACTCTTCGGAGGACGAAGGGTAGGAAATTCCAGGTTGTGATGTGGATGTAGTCCCACGAATCCTGAGTCATCGCTTCCGTGTTGAGTCCCCATGCCTCCATTTTTCCCAGCGCGAACGCCAGAATGTTCTTGAACCGTAGAGCAATCACCCATGTGGGATGACCGAATGTTTCCATCTGATAAATTTCCAGCGGCAACCAGAACGCGAGGGATGCTATCTGGATCACTGCGCTGATCGCGATTAATCCTAATCCCAAGCCCCAAATAAATTTTCCAAGCTGCGCACGATAACGCAATAACAGCGGAACAGAAATGAACGCGACGAATTCCACCGCCGTTGAAACGTAGCGATCTCCCCAAGCAAAATCACCGCTCCATACGGTGTATCTCGCGTAAAAGCTGATGTATCCCAAAAGCAATAGGAGAGCTGCCAGTACGTACGCTTTCACTTCGGGAAGAAATCGCTTCCAAGCGAAGACAGTCACAAGAATGGTGAGAATAATTAGAGGATCGAAAAGGAAGATGGATTTTTCCGGCGTTAAAAGCGGACCGAGAAAGCCCACGTGAAATGGAGTTTCGAACGGATATTTTGGCGGCAGCGTCGGATCCTGCAGTCGATGTTCAATGGTGAAGTAGTGAACATAGGTATCGAACCATGTTCCGAAGCGGTAGAACTGATAGAGACGGTCGATCAGAAAGAAAAATATGTAGACGGGAAGAGCAGTCTTCGCATACGAAAGAAAACGATCCCAGATGGCGCGTTGCCCTTCCCGCTCGAACCACATCACAAGCAGGAGAAATATTCCTGCCGCGATTATGTCCAGTCCCGTTGTCAATCGAGTTAGCAGGTTGAGTCCCAAGGCTGCCGAACCGATTAGCAGCGAACGTTTATTTCCAGTTCGCAACCATTCGTATTGGAATGTGAATCCGATGAGCGTGAGCAGCATGATGTAGTTGTTCTCCATCATGTTCTGCGTATAGTGCAGGTGGGTCGTGCAGAACAGCAGCGCCAGCACACCCGCTACCGACTGCCGTACGGTGAAATGCAACATTTGGAGAAAACGGAAGCAAACCAGGGCCGTCAGGAGCGTCACTAAAATATTGGTGCTGTAACTGACGACGATATTGCGCACCGTGGGATCAGTGCCATCGTATCTATCGAAAATCGACGACTTACCGATGAACGTTCCCACAATGTCCGTCGGCAACATGAGCAGGGGTTGGCCGATGCCGTACCAGTCGTAAAGTTTTCCGCCACGGCCGTGTACGCCGAATTCCGGATATTCATTGGGAAATACCGGAGGCTCGGATGTCCAAAAGGAGTGCGCCGTTTGCAGGCGATGCATGGTGTCGGCGGTGCCCAGTTCGCCCGACTGAACCACGAACGCGCCCAGGCATGCGCTAAGAGCTAACAAGAAAACCGGATCGCGAAACCAGTGGCGAAAGCGATTGATCATTGTGAGTCATGGTAATGCACGCTCGATGAGAACGACAAAGCTGAGGGCATGAAACGCGCGACCTCCGCAGAGATTGTCAATTCCCGCAGCCTAGGTGTGTGGAACGGTAAAGTATTGAAGCCTGAAAAATTAGATCGCACGAAACTTTCCCGGCTTCCATGGGTTCTCACGTTGCATCCAATAACCAGTCAACTTAAATGAAAATCTTGGGAGGAACGCTTGCGCAGAGTTGCGGTAGTTGCGATCACGGTCTTGCTGTTTGTCATCGTGGGATACGCTCAAGTACCCACGAGCGGAAACATCTTCATCGGGTACTCGTACGATAGCGCCAACCTCGGCTCAGGGACGCATCGTAACCTGAATGGATGGAATGGTTCACTGGAAGGAAAACTTCTTCCCTGGGTTGGAATTGTTGCTGATTTCAGCGGGCTTTATGGCTCGGGAGATTCTTTCGTGAATACTAGATGCACTTCTCCGATCGGAAATCCTTGTAGTGCTTTTCGTACTCATGCCTCCCTGCACAACGTTTTGTTTGGACCGCAGGTGTCCGTGCCTGTCGGACGCTTCACACCTTTCGCACACGCGTTATTTGGGGTTTCGCATGTGAGTGAAAGCGCAAGCGGGTTTTCCGATTCGTCTACATCATTCGGTGCCGCTTACGGCGGGGGCATTGACTACCGGCTTATTCACGGAATCGGATGGCGTTTTCAAGGAGACGATCTGCAAACGCGCTTTTTCAGCGGAACACAGAACAGCTTCCGATTCTCCACGGGATTGGTAATTCACTTTTGAAGCTAAGAGCTGCCCTAAGCTTTCCAATATCCGTGATCGCGCAAGAAGTGCTTCTTATTCCAGGAATTGAAGGCAGTCGAAAAGAAAAGTCCTGCTACGCGCCAGTGCCCCATCTTCTCTAGTCGTCGATTGGTGGTGTAGACACCGCCGCGAACGATGCGGAATTTTGAGCGTTTCACTTGCTTGCTGAGCGCATAGTCTTCGGCGAATTGAATCTGCGGATTGAACCCTGCGAGTTCATCGAACCTCTGCTTTTCGAACAACATAAACATTCCGGTACTGAAAGGACGATGCAGATAAGAGAGATACTGGAACATGTCATTGATCCAGTAGGTTAAGCGATCGACGAATGTTCCGTCCCGGCAAATGATGTTAGTCGTCACGCATTGAAGATGTTTATTTTTAGCTAGTTCAATGGCATTTCGAATCAGCGAATTTGATGCAAGCTCGATATCAGCATCGAGGAAAAGCACATATGGCGTGTCCGCCAAGGCGGCTCCGGCATTGCGCCCGATCGAGGGCAAGCCCCCACCGATGACACCGACATTCAGGCGATCGCTAAAGCTTTCTACAATTTCGCGTGTACCATCGGTTGAGTTCGCGTCAGCTACTAATACCCTCGTATTCCGCATCTTCGAGTAGTCCTGGTTCGCCAGAGAGTTCAGCAAACCCGGAATTAATTTCGCCTCGTTCTTCGCTGGAATCACGATCGTCAGATCGCTCGCGGTATTCATGAATGTGCACTCCTTCTTCGCCAATCGTGAGATAGGCGGGCTTGGAATCGACCCAGCCTCCTGAGTTGTAGTAGTGAATATCCTTCTTGCTGCTGATGCATGGCTTCGTGTGTGTGACCGCAGAAGATGCGGTTCGCGTCATTCATGCGAGCATGACTCAGTGCGCCGGATGCCACTTTCGCCGACATACGAAGCCATCGCGTATTCAGGCGGTCAATCAAACGAGCGACGGGCTTGCCTTTGAAATCAAGCTTTTGCAGTTGGAGATAAAGCAAGGTTCCGAGATGGCTAAGCTTCAGACTATTTACCGCGAAACCGTCGAATTGATGACCATGAATTGCGAGATGCCGCAATCCAGCATACTCCCAGGCATATTCCTGATAGACCTTCACACCAACCAAATGTGACATGACATCGGTTAGTCCCTGGTCGTGATTCCCTTCTACCCAGACGACTTCGATATTCCGTTTCGGGTTGGAAAGCTTACGGATGAAGCCTAGAAACTTCCAGTGCTCTTTTGTCAGACGTCCGAAGTTAAGGTCGGCAAAGATATCGCCTAAGAGGATCAGCCGGCGAAAGCTATTCTCGCGAAGGACATTCGTGGCGTCGCGGGCGCGACTGGTCTCCGCGCCTAAATGCACGTCCGAGAGGATCAGCGTGTCATAGTGCGCCGAATCCATACCTACATTTGTAGTTGAGCAATGTTAAAAGGTGATGAAAGATGCACAAAAAGCAGGGCAGGTAACAAGCTGGTAATCAGTAGCGCATGTTAGCAGCACATCAGAACCAATGTGGCGTGCGGGCTACTTCGAAGATGGCGGGACGTACTGTTCTGGCAAAGCTGATCCAGCGCCGAAAAAATACTGCTCCATTTGCTTCACAATCACTTCCTGATCTTCGCGCCGAGCGGGGTTCAAGCGATATTCGTTCAGCAGCATTTTGCAAAACTCGGTCCAACCGTTCCACGCCTCTTGCGAGACGTTGTCGTAGACTTTTTTGCCCAGCTCGGTATCGAAAGGTGGCTCGTCGAGTCCGGGGGCCTCTTTATTCAGCTTGACGCAGAAAACTCTGTGCTCGGGCATTATTCCTCGCGATAGTTCCTCTAAAAATTATCTCACATCAGTAGCTCGGCGATATCCGGAGCGGACTTGAGCATCGCTCAAATAGCAAAGCCCACTGGTAGGTGGGCTTTGCTTCAAGGAGAAAGAGCAAGTTTGATTTTTAGAGCGATTGAGGCGGCGTTGTTCCGCCACCCGAGGGAGACGAAGTTCCAGGATTAGTGGTCTCAGGAGTTGTCGTCTGAGGCGTTGTCGTTCCGGGAGTCGTAGTTCCCGGAGTTGTGGTTCCTGGCGTGGTTGCGCCGGGATTCGTTGTCGAGCCCGGTGTCGTTGCTCCGGGCGTCAGGCGAAGCTGTTCCTGGCGTTGGTGCGGCGGTTCCAGGAGTTGGGGACGCTGTTGAACCTCCAGGATTCGGCGTCATGTTGGGATTCGAACTTGGCGAGGTACCCGGCGTTGATCCCGGATTTGTTGTTCCAGGTGTCTGAGTCGTTCCCGGAGTTTGTGCTGTTCCCTGGCTCGCTCCCGGAGCTGCCGATCCCGGTGCCGCAGTGCCCGCTTGTCCGCTCGATGCCCCGGCTGAACCTGCGGTACCTGCTCCCGCGGCTCCGGCTGATCCAGCACCGGCTCCGCCGCCCGCTCCTCCGGCACCGCCACCCGCCTGCATTTCAAAGGGCGCAAGTGCCGCAACTTCTACGTTGTTATTCATTAGTGAAGACGTAGGGCCTGTGCTGCTCGGAGTGGTACTTGCCCCCATGCAGCTATCAGCAACTTTGGATGCGCTGGCTACTTGGAACGAATTTCCGCCTGCACTGTTGGACGTCGCGCTAGTTGTCGCTCCGTTCGCAGCAGTACTGGAACTGCTTCCACTCATGCCGCCGGAAGCGCTTTGGTCTGAAGGATTTGATCCTGCGGTGGTGCTACCCGCGGGCTGACCCGTCACCTGCACTTTGCTTCCAACCAACATGCGGAGACTGTCGTTTCCGCCTTTCAAGTTATAGACAGTCCCGGTCTGATCAGTGAGGGTGAAATTGCCAGCCGAAGGAGAACCGGAAAGACAGCCGGTCAGAGTAGTCGCGCCGGTTCCGCTCTGGCTCGTACTGGTTTGTCCGGCTGCTGATGTGTCCGACTGAGGTGTGCTGCCCGGCGTTGCGCTGTTTGGACTCGCACTGTTTTGAGTTGTGCTGCTCTGTGACGTAGTGCTCTGTGTTGTACTACTTTGAGATGTGCTGCCTGGCGCTGCGGTAGTGTCTTGGGCAACTACCCAGGTTCCCGCCAAGAGGACCAGCGAAAATATTGTGGCCTTGGATTTCATGATCTTGGAAGCCTCCATTTCAATCATCATCGGCATACAGCTAACTAATGGAGTGTAGGTTCGGATGGAGTGAAGAGGAATCCAGTAGACTCCCTAGGTTCAGCAGTGAACTTCAGGTACGGAGATTTTGCTTCGCGCACTGGAAAGTATTACGTGATGTCTCTGAGGTGAGAGTCCCTTTTTCATTCAGCATCTCTGCTGAGCTACTCTGTAATTCGGTTCAGAGTCTTAAGGCTCAGGTCGATATCAGATAATTAAAATGTTAAGGTGGGATCGAATAGCGGTTCTGGTGGGCCCGGTAGGATTTGAACCTACAACCAACAGATTATGAGTCTGCTGCTCTAACCGTTGAGCTACAGGCCCTTTCAATGCTGCAATCGGCGATAAACATGCCGCTGACTGAGCGAAAGTGTAGCAGGCCAAATACTACCAAATAAGCAGCCGTGGACTCGGTCGGATTTCAGGAACGTCCGATGACACCCATGTCATTGTTAATTCTGGCGCCTGCTCCCGAGATCCTTATCACTCGCTTCGGTCGGTCTTTTCGACCGTGAATGCGGCGGATCCCGGGAGAGGATTTGCAAAATCAATCCCTAATCCCAAACTCCAACTACTTCGGCTGTTTTACTGTTCGCAAATATGGCTTGATCGTCTTGAAGCCCTCAGGGTATTTCTGTTGCGCTTCCTCGTTCGAAACTGCGGGCACGATAATCACATCGTCACCCTGTTTCCAGTTCACCGGGCGTCGCGACTTTATGCTTGGCGGTAAGCTGCATCGAATCGATCACTCGCAGGATCTCGTCAAAGTTGCGGCCAGTGGTCATGGGATAGCTGATCTGCAGTTTAATCTTCTTGTCGGGACCAACGATAAATACTGTACGCACTGTCGCATTGTCGGCCGCCGTCCGGCCTTCGGAAGTGTTGCCGCTCTCGGCGGGTAACATCCCGTACGCCTTGGCGACTTTGAGTTCCGGATCGCCGATCATTGGATAGTTCACTTTGGCGCCTTGCGTTTCTTCGATATCGGCCGCCCACTTGGCATGATTGCTCACCGGATCAACGCTGAGTCCGATAATTTTTGTATTTCGTTTGGCAAATTCCGGCTGCAGCTTCGCCATGTAGCCGAGCTCGGTGGTGCACACTGGCGTGAAGTCCTTGGGATGCGAAAACAAAATCGCCCAACCATCGCCAATCCATTCATGGAAGTTGATGGTGCCTTGCGTGGTTTCGGCTGTGAAATCGGGAGCGGTATCGTTGATCCTGGGAATCCGGGGCGTTTCGGTTAAAGTCGCGGTGCTCATCGTTTTTCTCTCCTCGTGAATTCAATAATGCTCCCGGGAGATCCCAGGAGTTAGTCAAACCCCGCCATGCGTCGGGTGAGTAGCTGACAAAAAACAAAACCCACCCGATCTGTGCCGGGTGGGTATCGGAAAACTTACTGCGCTACCCACACCCCGGCGCCCGTATACAACAACACAGGGCGACGGGCATGGAACTGATGCGCATGGAAACAGGATACGCGGTGGCGCGCGGTGGCGTCAACGGCCAGCATGCAAGTGAAATGCCTTTGCGGTTCTTTAAAACTGCTCATAGAGAGTGCGCCCAGCCCGGAAGAAGAATTCTTGGTTCTCGTCGATCTGGAACACATCTATGATGTGTAGCCTGACGAAACGAATTGCTAACCACATGACAAAAGAATCTCGTCGCTTTCCATTTACCCAGCTCGACGTTTTTACGTCGCGTCCGTTTGAGGGCAACCAGCTTGCCGTCTTACCAGACGCTCGTGGCCTCAGCGATGAACAAATGCAGACCATAGCCCGCGAAATGAACCTTTCGGAGACTACGTTTGTCTTGCCGCGCGATGCCAAAATTGAGCGCGAGCACGGAGTACGCGTGCGTATCTTTACCGTGCAGGAAGAACTGCCGTTTGCTGGGCATCCTACACTCGGCACTGCATTCTTTTTGCGAGGTTCGATCGGCGCGGCGGAAGTTGCCCTCGAATTGAACGTCGGCAAAGTTCCGGTGCGTTTCGAAGAACGTGCAGAAGAACCGCTCTTCGGCGAGATGACGCAGATCGATCCGACGTTTGGAACTGTACACGATCGCGAAAGTGTGGCACGTGCCACGGGCATCCCAATTGAAGATCTTGATGCTTCGCTGCCCATTCAAACAGTATCGACCGGCGTGCCGTTCACCGTAGTTCCACTGCGCGGATTGGAAGCGATGAAGCGTTTGCAGATTAACTTCAATCAGTCTGCGGAATACTTAAACCGTGCGGGCGGAAAATTTTTTTATTTTGTTTCGCGAGAGACTGTCGACGAGTCAGCGCGGCTGCACGCTCGCATGCTGTTTTATAGCGGCGAAGATCCGGCAACTGGTTCCGCAGCAGGATGCGCCAGTGCCTGGATGGTGGCTAATGGCGTGGCTCAGAGCGATGAACGCGTTTTAATCGAACAAGGTCTTGAGATGAAGCGACCCAGCCGAATTTTTGTGCGCGCGAGCCGCAAGGGTGACAGAGTCGTCAATGTGCGCGTCGGTGGAAATGTGGTCGAGGTTCTTCGCGGCGAAGTATTTTTTTAGCCACACAGAGATGAAATGCCGCGAAAAATCGCGGCACGCACACGCGCCGAATTTTTTCAATAGGCCAATTCTCCCATTGGCATCGACGATACTTTACACGCGGGCCTCAGCCCTTTAGGATTCACTTCGCTCTGCAGTTCTCGAATACAAAAAATTAAGCCCTGCTACTAAGGTTGGAACCTCCGCATCGTGCGATGGGAAGATCCAACTCGGAAAGAAGAATGAAGCCGAAACGAACCATTCTCTGCGTTGATGATAATGAACAATCTCTCTCCATCCGCAAGGTCCTGCTGGAAACTCGCGGCTATCGCGTGCTTACCTTTACAACCGGCATCGAAGCGCTGGAGCGGTTCAAACTGGGCGGCGTAGATCTGGTACTCACTGACTTGATCATGCCCGACCTTGATGGCAATAAACTGATTGAAGAGGTGAAAGCTTTTTCCCCTGAGACCCCGGCCATTCTGCTTTCGGGTAAGGTGAGACTCTGTGATCGGGACACGCGCGCCGATGTCTTTCTTCCAAAAGGCATGTACGCTCCCGTCGAACTACTGGAACGAATCCGTATCTTACTCATCAGAAAACGTGGTCCCAAGCGCGCTCACGCGCAAGCGGCAGCCGCTTCATCGCACTCGTCTTCTCCGCGTCCCAGCGCAGCTTGAGATCGAACCGGCCAAGAGCCAGCGTCTCAAACATTCGTGTAAGATCGATAGTTTAGATGGCTGCCTTTATCGAAGCGGTTGAACTCACAAAAACCTATCACGTTGGCAAGATTGAAGTGCCCGCGTTGCGAGGCGTTTCCTTCAGCGTAGAAAAGGGAGATTTTGTCAGCGTCGTAGGCCCTTCGGGCAGCGGCAAATCGACTCTGTTTTATCTCTTAGGTGGTCTTACGCACCCCGACTCAGGTCACGTGATCATTGACGGATCCGATTTCGCTAAACTCTCCGACGCGGAACGAACTCGCATGCGCAAGCGCAAGATCGGGTTCGTATTCCAGAAATTCAATTTGCTCCCTACGCTCAACGCACGGTCCAATATTGAGATCGCTCTCGACATCGCCGGAGAGAATGGCAGCCGCGATACTGCTTATTTCAACAAAATCGTTGGTCTGTTGGGACTGGAAAAGCGTCTTCCCCACCGCCCGTCGGAACTTTCTGGCGGCGAACAGCAACGCGTTGCACTGGCCAGGGCACTGATAAACAAGCCGGCTATTGTGCTCGCCGACGAGCCCACTGGCAATCTGGATTCAAAGAACTCAGAGATTGTGCTGAATATGTTGCGTCATTCGAATCGTGAACTTGGACAAACCGTGCTCATGATCACGCACAATCCCGAGGCAGCGGCCTATGGTAATCGCATCATCCACATGCGGGACGGCGAAATAGTTCCGCCTGAGAAAGACCCGCAGTGGACCGGCGCAAAAACTTAAAATCAGGCTTGAGGCTCAAGCTTTAGGGCTGAAGCAATGAGGTTTGCCGCGAAGTTGTGGGTTGTTTATAATCAGTGTGTCAAGCGGGAGTAGCTCAGTGGTAGAGCGCGACCTTGCCAAGGTCGATGTCGCGGGTTCGACCCCCGTCTCCCGCTCCAAGTTCTTCAAAGGCCGCCTTGGGTGGCGTTTTTTATTGGTCCCCACACAGGGGCGGATGGCCTACGATGGACTTTTCATGCGCATCACGCTAAGTTAGCTTTCAGGGCGCGGTACCCAAGTGGTAAGGGAGAGGTCTGCAAAACCTTTACGCGTGAGTTCGATTCTCACCCGCGCCTCCATATCAAAAAGACCGTTACCGCCCGAGTCGTACCAAATTCCTCAAACTATTCCAAAGAGCTGAATTAGCTTTTGAACGAAGACAAAAAAGCTAAGGCAAGAACACGCTTCAATCCTACCTGCGAGGTTTAACTTTTGCTTCCCTTAGTACGACTGTACAGGGAACAGAGTATCGACCGAACTGCCTGAAGGTGAAACTCTAACTATGAGATGCTACGGCTCGACGACAAAATTCGGACGTTGTGTGCTGATGCCATAACCGTCACCGACCGGCGAAGGATGGAAGCGATTATGCGAGATCTGAGGGCGCTTCTCAAAGAACACGCTCAGCGGCTTCGAAGACGCGTTAGATTCCCCATATCGGAGCGCCGGGCTTCTTAATTTCCGAGTCGCTCATCTTGGCGCTCCGCTCAGTTTCCCTGATGCCCACCCAATAATGGCGTTGACTCGAAATTAACGATCTGCTGGCCAAAAGTTAATCAGCCGGAGACGAAATTTCCTCCGGATGTGCATTTCGTTGCTCTTTCCACGGTAACTACATATAGGTAACTTGGGTTATTTGCAATCACTTCGGGAGATCTGCGTGGTCGTCAAGTTGCCCTGAGGAGGGTGGCCAGTTTTCCTTGAATGTTCAGAAAACACGGCCCAGGAGAAATCATGGTTCATCTAGCGTTGATCGCAGTTTGGGCGTTATCCTCTCAGCCGCAACAAACATCCAGTGCAAAAACAGCGGAGAGTAAGCGCCCTCCGTATGCCGAAATGTTCGATCCTTTCGTAGAGAAGAAGCCTGAAACTCCCGAGCAGGAGGCAGATCGCGCTCGCCGGAACACAGTGGTGATTTGGCAGCCGGTAGCAGGAGTCAACTCGCGGTCTTTGGGTGAAGCAGCTCGAGAGGCGAGGGATCAACCGTGCAGTAAGTAGACAGCGAGTTTTGCTGGGATCCGAAAAGCGCCCTTCATCCAATCACTGGGTGGGGTAGCACGTATCGGCTACCTTCTCGATCTCGGAAACGTAGAAAGCTGGGGTTGCGCTTTTGGCGCCCGCGGCGTTGTTGCTCATCTCAGGATTCGACGGATCCTCCGGGTTAACTACGTATCCGGTAATCTTCACATTTTGCCCTACGTAAGCGGGGAGAGATACACGATCGCTGATCGCCTCGTACCTCTTTCCGCCATTGTCCGCAAATGTCGTCTTTCCGTTGTCGCTTTCCAGACACACTTGCCGAGTCTTTAACGCATGGCTGTTGGCTCCAGGATCTCGGGTCGCCGGCGAGTAGCGTGGCATCTCCTGCGCAGAACTGCGGATCCAGAACAGATTCAACAACAACATCACGTACGCCAGTCTTTTCATCGCGGGATATCTCAAACAAGATTGTGGGACGACCAAATTCTTTGAGATAGCGGACTGAGGTTTGAGTTGCCTGCACCCCGTTGTCGGTCGCTACTCAGCAAAATTCGGGATTAGTTCGTAGTGAGATCAGTCTTGGCTATTAACCAGAACTAGCTTTCCTCCGGAGTTCAATCGGGCGGGCTTTTGCGGGACTTCTACTAGCAGACTTGATGGCCGAATAGCGGAAGCAAGTTGGGGCGTGATCATTTACCATCCCGACTGCCTGCATGAAGGCGTAGCAAATTGTGGTGCCGACAAACGTGAAGCCTCTCTTCTTCAAATCCTTGCTCAGGGCATCAGACGTCGGAGTACTGGCTGGCACCTGATGGCGAGATTTGCGGTCTGGCACAGGACAGCCGTCGACCAAGTTCCAGACGTAGCGATCAAATGATCCAAACTCGCGCTGGATTTCGAGGAATGCTTTGGCGTTTTTCACGGTGGACGCTATCTTCAGGCGATTGCGGATAATTCCGTCGTTCTTCAGCAGGCTTGCTATCTTGCGCCGATCATAGCGTGAGATTTTTTTCGCATCGAAACCATCGAAGGCCGCACGATAATTCTCGCGTTTCTTGAGGACCGTATCCCAGCTCAAGCCGGCTTGAGCTCCTTCAAGAATGAGGAACTCAAACAACTTGCGATCGTCGTGAATGGGCACTCCCCATTCATCGTCGTGATAGCGAATCGATAATTCATTACTTGGCCAGGGGCAGCGAATTGGAGATACAGATTTATTCTTCATGTCTGTAGAATCGTACCGTCGTATGATTTCGCGACCTTCCATGACACTAGAAACATCACTCTAAATCAATGGGCTATGACCAAACGTGTGCTCCCTTTGTAACTTGGCATACAGTGATGTCTGCTCCTACAGTCGGTAAAGCGAAAGCTCTCCCCTCGGGTCTTCGGCCCACGACGTGCATCTAACTAGGTTAGAAAGCCGTAGATTATTGAGCGGCAGTAGCTTAAGGGTGAAAATTTTGGATAAGTGGGGAATGAACTACATACAATCCGCGTTTTGCCAGGTTTTAGCGATGCTGGCGATCTCGGTAGTTCCCCTGCAAGCCCAATCGAATTCGTTCATACCGCCTAATACCGCTTCCGTTTCGTCGACCAGTTCCGATTCAACATCCGCTGCCGATCAGCCTGTCACTACGATCACTAAGCGCGTAGATGAGGTTACGGTTCTCTTCACTGCGACAGATAAGCATGGCAAATTTGTCCGCGATTTGAACAAAGATGACTTTGCCATTCGCGATGACCACAAGCCTCCGCAATCGGTGGTGAATTTTGGCAGTCAGACTAATCTTCCGCTCGAACTCGGATTATTGATCGACACCAGCGGCTCAGTGCATGCCCGCTTTGATTTCGAGCAGGAAGCCGCAGTCAGCTTTTTACAACATACTGTGCGCGCAAATTATGACAAGGCTTTTGTCATGGGATTTAACACGCGCAGCCAGGTTACACAGGGATTTACGGATAACGTGGCCCTGCTGGCGACCGGTGTCCATCATCTACAAGACGGCGGTGGGACGGCGCTCTATGATGCGGTCTATAAAGCTTGTCACGACACATTAATTAAAGCAGAGGACGAGCGTCCTGTTCGTCGTGCAATCATTCTAGTTAGCGATGGCGAGGATAACCAAAGCGATGTGAGCCGCGCGCAAGCGATTGAAATGGCACAGCGCGCGCAAGTAATCATTTATGCCATTTCGACTGACGATAGCGGCTTGATCTTACGCGGCGATAAAGTACTCCAACAACTCGCCGATGCAACCGGAGGTCGCGCATTTTTTCCTTTCAAAATGAAGGAAATCAAAAACTCGTTCGCGGCCATCGAGGACGAGTTGCGTAGCCAGTACATTGTTTCCTACCATCCTGCGGATTTCGATGCCGATGGGCGCTATCGCCCGATCGAGATCACCGCCCTAAAAAAAGATGTACAAGTTCGGGCTCGACGGGGCTATTATGCTCCACAACAATAAAAACAGTACAGGAATCACTGCAGGATCGCTAAGGTAGCCACTCTAGGAAGAAATGAGGGGTTCCCGAGTTTTGTTGGGAACTTTTTCTATGCCCCGAGTGAGCTCACGTTCTTTGAAATAGCTGCATCTGATTGACGTTAAACCTCTATCCCCTAAAAGGAGAAACGGCAAAGCAGTTGCCCATACAATAAATATGTATACAGAACTCACACGCTTCCCCCTCGTGTCTGGAGTTCCTCAGCGCCTACCTTGGCCTCAGAGCGAGGCACGCGCTACATCTGACGAGCACATTTCACCGAAGCACCATATCCGGTGGAACAAGGTACTCGGGCTTGTAACCCTCCTTGGAGTGAGTGCGGGAGGCTGGACGTTGCTGGGTATCGCGATTGAGCGAATGGTCAAATAAAGAGTAACGCTCGTCGGTCGGCGGATGCTCTGCGCCCGTTGGGCCTAGGTTCGCCTTATCTCTGCAGCTTCCCGATGAATATCTTGCACTTGGATTATTTATCGTAGTGCAGTAGCGAAAACACGTCGTATCCTTGCAATTTTTCTCGTCCCTTCAAAAAATCTAGTTCTACAACGAAGGCCAAGCCAGCAATCTCTGCACCTAGGGAGTCGGCCAGCTTCGTCGTGGCTTCAGCGGTGCCGCCAGTTGCCAGAAGATCATCAGCGATTATTATTCTTTGCCCGGGTTGAATCGCATCCTTGTGGATCTCGAGAGTATTGGTGCCATATTCAAGAGCGTAATCGTATTTCGCAGTTGCCGCGGGAAGTTTGCCCGGCTTGCGGACCGGAACAAATCCGGCATTCAAGCGGTAAGCCAGTGCTGGCCCGAAGATGAATCCCCGGGCTTCCATGCCCAGAACCAAATCAATATCTTTGCCGATGTAATGCTCGGCAAGCGCGTCAATGAGTGTCGCCAGCCCAACCTTGTCTTTGAGCAAGGTCGTGATGTCATAGAACAGAATCCCGGGTTTGGGAAAGTCGGCGACTTCGCGAATGAGCTTCTTAAGCGGTTCGCAGTTCGTACCGTTCTTGGATGGGTTTGGTTTCAAAGTTTTCCTTTTGACTCCATTTCATTCACCGCAATTAAGTCAACTCGAATTCGAACGATCACCAGGCTCCCTCAATGCGGAAGGTAGTCAGGCCGGAAACCGGCTTTGCATCCGACTCTTCGACGTCATCGACGCGAGCCGCTCGCGGACCTTGTTGCAGCCGCGACCGCAACCCGCTGAGTTGTTCAGGCGTCCCCATCGCCAGTACTTCGACAGTGGAGTCGGAATTGTTGCGCACCCATCCGGCTATGCCCAGAATGTGCGCTTCGCGTTCCACAAACCAGCGAAAGCCCACACCCTGCACGCGTCCGCGAACCAGGAAACGGCGGGCTACTGTCTTCTTACCAGTTGACGTCATGTCCAAATCAACAACGGATCTCTATCGAGAATTCAAGTCGAAGGTTTCGAAGCCACAGATTAGAGCTTAACTGGACAAACTAGCCGTCTCAAGCGCGTGACAAGTACGCGCCTTCCGAGGTATCCACACGAATTTTTTCGCCTTCGTTAATGAACGGCGGAACCTGAACTACAAGTCCGGTCTCGGTTTTCGCGGGCTTGGTTACGCTGGACGCTGTCGCGCTCTTGAGTCCGGGCTCGGTTTCAACCACTGTCAATTCAACGGTCTGCGGCAACTCGATACCGACAGCCTTGCCGTCGAAAAATTCCACTCTGATCTGGAGATTAGGAATTAGATAATCGACGGCATCGCCTAAAATCTCGCGGGTCAAGTGTGTCTGCTCGAAATTGGTCGTGTCCATGAAATAGTAACTGTCGCCATCGGCATAGAGGAATTCCATGTCGGTTTCATCAACATTGACCTTCTCAATGGGATCAGGAGATCGGAAGCGGTGCTCGAACATGGCGCCGGTACGCAAGTTTCGCAGCTTGGCCTGGATGAAGGCACGGAGATTGCCGGGCGTACGGTGCTCGACGCTGAATACCGAATGCAAATCATTGTTGTGTTTAATAATCATGCCCGGACGAAGCTGGGTCGCAGGAATAGACATTGCTGAATCAATCTCCTTAATTGCGGCTGCTGACGGAAGGCGGTGGGCCTGATGCTCCGGCAGATATGGTGGCCAACCTGTCATTTTATATGGAGTTGAGTCCCTTTGGGAAATTGCAGCAGGGTAGGCACCTAACGTTCGCGTTGGAAACAGTACCCGCCGCCACGCTCAACCGCAATTGCCTCGGCCACCTTGAGGAATGCACGGGCGGCGTGGGATACTCCGGCGGACTTGCGGTGAATTAGCCGCAATTTGCGATGCAGGCGTAATTCGCGAACCGGAATTCGCACTAGTTCACCACGCGCAATTTCATCTTCCACACTGATCTCCGGCAGAAAAGCCACGCCATTCCCCATCGCTACAAACCGTTTAATGGCTTGCAAGGTGGGTAATTCGATATCCATGTGAAGCGGCGTCTTGTGGCGTTGAAACGCCTGGATCACCTTTTCACGATATGGGGACGAGACGGTATGAGCGACAAAAGATTCTGCTCCCAATTGCCGAATGCTTATTTGTGACTCATTCGCCAACGGATGGGTAGGTGGGACGACGAAGGTCAATTCATCCAAATACACGACAGTAGAAGAGAGCTGCGGCTCTTTGGGATCGTAAGTAAGAACCCCCAGCTCGGAGGTATGTCGTAAAACGTCATCCGGAATGTGACTTCCGAGCGAACGATGAACCGTGATGCGGATCATGGGATGCAGGCGTCGAAACTCTGCAAGCACCGGCAACAAATAAAGCGCGGTAAATTCGTTAGCTGCAATAGCAAGTTTGCCCTTGTGTAACTCTCGCAGCTCGATCAACGCCTCATGTGCGTTCTCCCGCAGATTGAGCAGCCTCTCGGCGTACTCTTCGAGCACGCGGCCGGCGTCGGTGAGTGAACCATCCCGCGATGAACGATCAAACAACACCTCGCCGATGTCGTCTTCTAACTTGCGAATTGATTGACTAATTGCGGACTGGGTGCGGTGTAATTTGTCCGCCGCACGGGAAAAACGTCCCTCGCGAGCTACGGTGAGAAAAACCTCGAGTTGGCCGAGATCCATAGACGTTCTTTCGTGGAACTTCACATGCTATTAGAAATGCTTAACCTATTAGCTGCGACTAATAATAATTGCATTATTATAAGCTTTGCTTTATTCGTTCGTCTACGTAGTATAGGGACTACCGATTGAAGGAGCAGCCTCGAATGGACTCACAGCGGATTACGATTTTTGACACCACCCTACGCGATGGAGAGCAGTCACCCGGTTGCAGCATGAACGTGCAGGAGAAGCTTCGTTTAGCGAAACAGCTCGACCACTTGGGCGTAGATGTCATCGAGGCCGGATTTCCTATAGCTTCGGATGGTGATTTTGCGGCCGTTCAAGCAGTGTCTGCAACAGTTCAGCGCCCGGTGATAGCTGCCTTGGCGCGCGCTTCGAAACATGATGTTCAGCGCGCATGGCAGGCTCTGGCGAATGCCGTTCGTCCGCGGATTCATATCGTTCTTGCGACGTCCGATATTCATTTGCAGTACAAGCTGCGCATTTCTCGCCAGCAGTGCCTGGAACAGGCGTGCGATTCAGTTCGTCTGGCGAAATCGCTCTGCCAGGACGTGGAATTTTCTCCCGAAGACGCGACCCGTACCGAACCGGAGTTCTTGTATCAAATTCTAGAAGCGGTCATTGAGGCTGGCGCAACAACCGTCAATATTCCTGACACAGTGGGATACAGCGTGCCTGCCGAGTTCGGTGAACTCATCTCCAATATTCGTCAGAGGGTGCGAGGCATCGAAAAAGCGACAATTTCTGCGCATTGTCATAACGATCTCGGACTTGCTGTTGCCAACACACTGGCTGCCATTGCTGCTGGAGCCCGCCAAGTCGAGTGCACAATTAATGGAATCGGTGAGCGAGCTGGTAATGCGTCTCTGGAAGAAATCGTCATGGCGCTTCGCGTTCGCCCCGACAAATTTGCCTACGACACTGGAGTGGTAAGCGAGGAGCTTTTTCCGATCAGCCAACTGCTGGGCGAAATTACCGGTGTGCCGGTGCAACCGAATAAAGCGATCATTGGACGTAATGCGTTTGCCCATGAGGCAGGGATTCACCAGGATGGAATGCTGAAGAACCGGCTGACTTATGAAATCATGACGCCGCAGTCGGTTGGGGTTCCTGATTCAAAGTTGGTGCTGGGAAAACATTCCGGACGTCACGCTCTCGGGCTCCGTTGTGAGCAGCTGGGATATAAGTTTGATCGTCGTGGAACTTGATGAAATCTATCGCCGCTTCGTGGTGTTGGCAGATGAGGTTAAGCACGTCGACGATCATCACCTATTGACTCTCATTCGCGAGACTCACGGACCTGCGCAAGTTCCGGCGGCACACGCAGCCGCAGCTGCGGCAGGAACGGGAGAGCCAACTTTCGAGAAACCCTTCCCTGCCGCTCTGCCAGCCGACTTCAGCGCGGCTAGTCTGCCTTTGCATCCGAGCGCTGAACATGCTCGTGAGCAGGAAGATTATCTCTGGGGCGTTTAATACATAAGCTCTAAAGTAGTCCGGAACAATGCTAACCCAGCATGTTCTGTTCCGAGGATCGTTTTGCCTCCGGATGAAATACGCGTACGCGGTTTTCTGCGACAATAAATTTCCATGCTCCTGAAATTAGCGGTTCTCCCCGGCGATGGTGTTGGCCCCGAAGTCACGGACGAGGCCATTCACGTACTCGAAAGTGTGGCCGATATCTACGGCCACCAGCTTCAGCTCACGAAGAAAGATGTCGGCGGAGCGGCTCTGGTGAGTAGCAACGATCCACTTCCGAGCGACACGCTGCAGGCTTGTCTGGCGTCGAATGCAGTTCTCTTGGGCGCTGTTGGCGGACCGGCATTCGATAGTTATCCCAGCAACCTCCGTCCCGAGCGAGGTCTGCTGCGGTTGCGGCAAGCGTTGGGAGTCTATGCCAATTTACGGCCGGCCATTTGCTTTTCATCGCTCGAAGACTCATCGCCGCTACGTCCCGAAGTCGTTCGGGGAACCAATGTGTTGATCGTCCGTGAACTCCTCGGAGGACTCTACTTCGGCCAGCCGCGTTCGATAAATGGAGAGCCCGGGAAGCGGTCCGCGGTTGACACAATGAGTTATGGTGAGCCAGAGATCGAGCGCATAGCTCACGTGGCGTTCGGATTGGCTCGATCACGGCGCCACAAAGTCACCTCTGTGGACAAAGCCAATGTTCTGGATTGCTCTCGCCTCTGGCGTGATGTTGTGACTCGCGTTTCACGCGAATATTCCGATGTCGCTCTGTCTCACATGTATGTTGATTCTGCGGCAATGGCTCTAGTCTCACGGCCAGCTGATTTCGACGTAATCCTTACCGAGAACATGTTCGGAGATATTCTCTCTGATCAGGCAGGCGCAGTGGTGGGTTCGCTCGGAATGCTTGGTTCGGCCAGCATTGGCGGGGAAATTGGCCTGTACGAACCGGTGCATGGATCTGCTCCGGATATTGCTGGGAAGGGCATTGCGAATCCGCTCGGCGCTATCCTCTCCGCCGCTATGCTACTGCGGCACTCGTTCAATCTGGAAGCTGAAGCTGCATCTGTTGAATCGGCAGTGGACGAAGCTTTGACAGCTGGTCATCGCACCCGCGATTTAGCGAAAGCCGGACAGTCCAGTCTCAGCACTCGAGAAATGGGCCGCATGATTGTCGACGCCATCGAGCAGCATGCCCAGGCCAAGACGAAATCCTGAATCGGTTTTTTCAAGAACTCCTATTTCAACGTGAACTTGTTCCCAGAGTAGATCGCATGCCGACCAAAGGAGTAGACTCAAATTTGCGCAAGTCTTCCATTCATTTTGGGATGTTTCATGGTTTCCAAGTGCGCCAATCCCGACTGCTCCGAAATATTCCTGATACCTTCGCGTGGGGAAGTTATTTCGCGTCGAAGTTGAGTCCGGCGAATCCCGCAAATCAGGTTTTGGATCTGAAGCAGGTGTGAAGAAGCCGATGCGACGGATCGAGTTTTTCTGGTTGTGCGATACGTGCTCGAAGAGAATGACGTTGGTGTTTGATAAAAATCTAGGTGTAAAAATGCAAGCGCTGGCGAGAGCTCGAGCCGCAGCTCTATAACCTATGGGGTTGCACCTGTGCGGCTGCGTATTTTCCCCGAAGAGCATTTCGCCGAATTCTTAACACTTCCGCAAACATACGCATACCGTCGCGCAACGGATTGATGCGCGTTCCTTCACGATGGGACCAGATTACGGGAACTTCCCGGATAACAAACCCGAATTTTTTCGCCAAGTACAATATTTCGGGATCAAACCCCCATCGTTCAATCTGCTGTAGAGGGAAAATAGCTTCTGCTGCGCGCCGGGAAAAAGCTTTAAACCCGCACTGCGTGTCCTTAAAATTCAATCCTAAAATGATTCTTAGTGCCAGATTAAAAATGCGTCCCAGTATTTGACGCAGCAAGGGCTGCCTTTGGGCTTGCAATTCAGGCTTCAGCCAACGTGAACCAATGGCGATATCGGCGCCGTCCTCGATCGCGGCAAATAGCTTGTCTGCTTCCTCGATCGGCGAGGACAGATCCGCATCACTAAATAAAAGAATATCTCCGTGCGCCCGCACCATGCCGTTGCGCACGCTATATCCTTTGCCCCGATTGCCTGGGATTGTTGATAAGACGCAGTGTCGGATTACCGGCCGCATAGCTGCGGACGATCTCGCAAGTGTTGTCGGTTGATCCGTCGTTTACCACCAGGACTTCCGCATCCCATCCCCGTTTCTTCGAGTAGGCGAGGATTTTCTCCAGCGTGCCGGCAATCCGGACACCTTCGTTGTAGGCAGGCAGAATGATGCTGTAGGTAAGAGGGTCCAAAATATCGGTCAAAAACGACGATACAGTGTCTTACAAAGTGAATAATACGGCAACACCTAATTTAGATGCATAAATCCTCAACCGGCGCCGCTGTGCACTGACAGAATGTAGGCATTTGAGCGCGGAAAGCGAGGGGTTAGGCTACGCGCTGCTGCTTCTCCAACATGGAAAAGAATTCCGTTACCAGCTCCTGGTCCCAGAGACCCGAGCGAGCTTCCTGACGCATAGTTGCGGCGGCCTGCTGGTGCGACAAGGCGCTCTTATAGGGCCGAGCCGTGCGCAAGGCATCGTAAATGTCTACCACCTGTAAAACTCGAGGCAGGAGTGGAATTTCGCCCTTTCGCAAGCCGTCTGGATAGCCGCTGCCGTCTGAATGCTCATGATGATGGCGGATGATTGGCAGAACTAAATGCAAAGATTTGAGTGGGCGGCAGATGTTTTCTCCGGTAACGGGATGCTGCTTCATGATGACCCATTCTTCCGGAGTCAAATTCGTTCCTTTTTTGAGGATTTCGTCCGGCACGGCGATCTTACCCAAATCATGCAAGTACCCGCCACGTCGCAACGCCACAATGCTGTCTTCTTCGAGACCGAGATGCCTGCCAAGGCGGGTCGCATTTTCCGCGAGCCGTTCGCAGTGTCCTTCGGTATAGGGGTCGCGACTTTCGACGCTCAAACCCAGCGTACATAGGACTGATTCAGCCGTTTCCAATTCATCGGTAAACTCTTTTATTTTGAGCAACGACTTCACGCGTGCAAAGAGCTCTTCCGCGAAAATAGGCTTGTTGAGGAAATCGTCGGCACCCGCTTCGATTCCGCGCAGACGATCCTCGCGGTCGGTAAGCCCGGTGATCAGAACAAATGGAATAAGTCGAGTCGCGGGATTGTCTTTCATTTCCCGGCAGAATTCATATCCTGATTTACCCGGCATCATAACGTCGGAAAGAATCAGGTCAGGAGCCTGGCGCTGAATTTCCGCTTCAGCCTGCGCCGCATCCTGAACGGCGAGGACATCGTAGCCATCGCTGGCCAGCAGTTCACGCATAACCATGACGATTTCCGGGTTGTCGTCTACGACCAGTATTCGAGCGGCGCGACGCCGCGGCAGTAGTTCGCTCATTGCGTGATAGGAACGAGGGCGTGAAGAAGAAGAAAGAGTTGTCCGAATTCTGTTGGAAACATCATCCATAAGTACATGAAGCGATCGCGCTCAGTGAATTGTAATGGATATTGGTAGTTGATGTGACCAGCACCGGAGCAGAGTCGGGACAAACTCGCTTCCCACCTTGGAACTCTGTGAGTGAATGTGTGTCGTCCGCCCTTGTTCGCATCATTCCACGGTGCTTACGATGCATCGTGCGCATTTTCTTGCATCTCCGCATAATCGCAATTTTTATCTCGGTCTTTTTTCTCACAGGCGAGGCCAGAGCAGCGTACAAGCCGCACGTAATTACCTTTGGTAAATGGGCAACGGTCAGGTACATGACGGGTCGAGACGATGATAAGCCGAGTGACATGAAAGTTCGACCTCTTTATGTCGATGGCCGGATCAAGGAATTTGTTTTAGGCATGCCTCATGACGTGACCGACCGGTTGTTCGTGGTGCGACGAGCTTTTCGCCTCAACGATGCACTTCCTGACGAGATTGGTACGGTGCCACGCTGGAAATGGCAGCTGGGAGAATGGCTGCTGGTAGATCGCGTCTCAGGGCATGTCTCACAATTCGCGTTACCGGGCTTCGATCTTGATAGATCTGTCGTCAGTTGGTATCGGGACTATGGCGCATACTGCGGCATTTCGGGAGACGGCAAGAAGCTCTACGCCGTGGTGGAACAACTAGGCCACCGCAAGCCCATTCTTAAAAAAGCTCTTCGGGAAAATGGCGGAGACGATCTCGGCAAATCCGAGTGCCTGGCCGGATGGCAACGTCAACCTGCGCGTGTGACCTTCACTATTGCCAGGCGCCAGAATCGAGACAAAGATCATGACGATGACGATAAAGACAAAGACCAGAAATTTACTTATGCCGTCCGAGGAAACACTGCGGATGTCCTCGCTCAAGAAGATGAAGATGGGAGCGACACTGAATAGCCAATTTTCAAGAGACTGTGCGCTTCAAAAGCACATAGGCGACGAGTAACACTATGGCGGACGCAAGAAATACTCCACGAGTCCAGTTCTCTTTCACATCAGGTGGACTCATCAAATGCCGAGCCAAGCCAGCTCCGACGATCAGGCCTGCGACAAGGCCACCGATGTGAGCGGAGTTATCGATGCCGCGAACGACTCCTCCAAAAAATAAATTGTATGCAGCAAACGTGAGCAGGCTCTTCATAGTGCCGCGAAGAGCCTCTTTTGGAATCGGCAGTTTTCCAAGATATAAAGCTGCGATTAATGCTCCAGCTAGCCCGAAAATCGCCCCCGAAGCACCAGCTCCGACAACATGGGGATGCAGCCAGATACTGACCAGGGTACTGGCCAAACTGCCCGCGATGCCGCAGATGGTATAGATCAAAAAATAGGTCCAGCCGCCAAAAATACGTTCAGCCAAGAACCCAAGATTCCAAAGGCACCACATGTTGAGTGCAATGTGAATAATTCCGATGTGAACATAGTTGGCGGTCAATAGCCGCCATGGCTGGCCCTGTAAGGTGAGAGGAGCATAATTTGCACCCCACCTGAGCAATTGCGCGACCGTTGGTTCCGCCGGTGAAACTCCCGACAACACCATTGCCACAAATACGGCAACATTCATTCCCACGATGATCGATGTCACGAGTGGCAAACGACGAGAGGTTGTGCGCACTTGAGGCGGCGGAGCTGGATTGGTTGCGGATGACCAACTGTTTGGGACGTCCACGGCCGTGCGGCGGCACTCCGGGCAGACATCGCTCCGCGTTCCAAATGAGAATGCGGGTAGTTGCCGCCCACAAGCTATGCAGTTAGCCATTCATCCATTCCAATCTGTCGGAGTAAGTTGATGAGATTAAGCCCCGCGATTAGCGATGCGGGCATTCTGCCTCGCCGATCTCTAGTTCTAAACTAACATTGTTCGTTAGCTGGTTGCCTTGGCTGTCAATTCCGAAATCTTGGGCTCCGATTTCCGCTTCATTTTGGCACTGGTAACCAGCACGACCGCCGTAACGATGATGGCGCTACCCGCGAGAATGTAGCGGTCGATTCGTTCGTGCAATACCAACCATCCCAGAAAAACAGCAACTACGGGATTCACATAGGCGTAGGTAGAAACCTTGGCTGTGGGCACGTGCCCAAGCAGCCATATATATGCGGTGTAGCCAATCCATGATCCGCAAACTATGAGGTATGCGACAGCGCCGATCCCCTTCGGCGTCCAGACCACGTGCGAGAAATCGCGCGAGAACAATGCCAACGTTAAGTTTGCGGCTCCCGCAAAGATCATTTGCCAAGCGGTAGCGCTGAAGGACGGCGGTCCTGACTGCCAGCGCTTGGAGAGCACTGATCCCAGAGCCCAACTGAACGAGCCTCCCAATAACGCCAGCGAAAACCAGAATTCTTTTCGTCCCATGGTGCCAGTTTGTACGAGCGACGGCCATATTAGGATCGCGCTCCCGGCAATTCCCAAGGCCAGGCCAACCAATCCTCGCCGCGAGATTCGATGTGTGCCGAGCAGAAGAGCGTCTAACACAAGTAACCAAAGTGGAGTTACTGCGACCAGCAAGGCTGCCAGTCCTGAGGGCACGTACTCTTCTGCGTAAGCGAGAGTTAGATTGCCTCCCATAAGCAGCAGAATTCCCACGATTGCCAGCTGTGCAAGTTGCTGCGCGCTATACCGGATGTTCTGCCTTCGAAGGTAGCAATAAGCCAGCAAGACAATGCCAGCGATAGAGAACCGAATCCCACACATCAGTGCAGGAGGAATACTCTGAATGGCAATGTCAATGCCGAGATAGGTCGAGCCCCAGAATAAATAAACCAGCCCAAAAGCAAGAATGACACTCCATCGAGATGGGGGACGGGTTAAGGACATAACGAAAGTAGAAGGTAAAGCATATAGGACGAAGATAAACGAGAAGACGATTCACGATCACAATGAGAGTTGGGGCTTTACGTTCGGCGACGCCTTTCGCAGGGTACTTCGAGTACGCGCAACATTTCAGAAGCTGCGTGGTTGATATGGTGTCCCTAAAGAGCAGCAAGCATTCGGAAAACAGGGGGTTACGCTATCGATAGCCGGACGGTATAATGTACTCAGGATGAGTACCAATGTACCTCCAGAATCCCAATTCGCACCTGCCCGCGTGCTGGCTACACTCCCTCGTGTGCCCGCGCCGTCATCTGGCAGTGTTGCCTTCGCAAGTACGTCCCAGCTTGTTCGGTAGCGACTAGTTTCAATCCTCCCAAGTCTGCTGACTTACGTGTCTGTCGGTTTAACGACAGTTGCCAACGACCAATGGCCATCGGCCAAAGACCGCTTCTCGGAGGATTCCATGTCGACCAAAACATTAGTCGGACCCAAGATTATTACCGCTCTGCCCGGCCCCAATGCCAAACGCATCATCGATGGCGATGACAAATACGTTTCGCCGTCTTATACCCGCTCGTATCCGCTAGTTGCTAAGCACGGACGTGGAATCGTTGTAACTGATGTTGATGGAAACGAGTTCTTCGATTTCTCTGCGGGCATTGCCGTGACCTCTACCGGGCATTGCCATCCCGATGTCGTTGCTGCAATTCAGAAGCAAGCGGGCGAGTTGATTCACATGTCGGGCACGGATTTCTATTATGAAAGCCTGGTCACATTGGCCGAGCGGCTTTCGAAGAATGCTCCTATGCCCGGTCCACATAAGTTCTACTACGGCAATTCCGGTGCGGAAGCGGTTGAGTGTGCGTTGAAATTGGCGCGCTATCACACCAAGCGTCAGAACGTAATCGCATTTTTCGGAGCATTCCATGGACGTACCATGGGTGCCCTCTCCCTGACTGCCTCAAAGCCGCAACAGAAGCGGCGTTTCGCTCCTTTGGTTCCAGGAGTCACGCACATCCGGTATCCGGATGTCTATCGCGGTTGCTCCGGCGGTCCGCAGGATCCTGAAGCTTTCGCACTAGGTTGCGCTCGCTTCATTGAAGAAAAATTGTTCAAGACCATACTCGCACCGGAAGAAGTGGCGGCGATTTTCGTCGAGCCAGTGCAGGGAGAAGGTGGATACGTCATCGCTCCAACAATCTTCATGCAGGAGCTCCGCCGCATTTGCGACAAGCACGGAATTCTGCTGGTCGCGGACGAAGTGCAGAGCGGTATGGGTCGCACCGGCAAGTGGTGGGCAATCGAGCACACGGGTGTGCAGCCGGATATTGTTTGCAGCGCCAAGGGAATCGCTTCCGGAATGCCTCTGGGAGTGACCATCAGTAAGGCTGAAATCATGGACTGGGTCCCCGGTTCACACGCTTCGACCTTCGGAGGTAATCCGATTTGCATCGCGGCGGCGCTCGCGACACTCGATGTGATCGAGAAGGAAAATCTGTTACGAAATTCGACCGAAGTTGGCTCACACATGTTGAAGCGCATGTCGGATTGGCCGAAGAAACACAAGATCGTCGGAGACGTACGCGGTCGAGGGCTGATGATCGGCGTTGAGATCGTCAAGGATCAGCAGACTCAGGAATATGCGGCAGCCGAGCGTGATCGCATCGTTGAACTGGCGTTCGAACGCGGCGTCCTGTTTTTGGGTTGCGGTCCGAGCACGGTTCGCATCTCGCCAGCACTGGTGGTCACAAAAGACGAAGCAGATGTAGCCGTCGATGTTCTTGACGAATGCATTTCTATCGTTGCCAAGGGCGCGTAAGTAATGGATAGTTCGATGAAGAGGCGGGCGCCTTGCCCGTCTTTTCTTCTGGGGAGGAATTCATGTGGACCGGAAACGTGGAATCGATTCATATCGCGCCCGCTGCGAAGGCTCCTATGCAGGCCGTCGATATGGTCCAAGCCATCCCAGGAGTTGGTCTCGAAGGCGATCGCTACGCCCGGCAGCAGGGAACTTTTTTCAAGCCACTGCCGGACTTCGAACTAACGCTTATCGAGGCAGAAGCTCTTGAGGCGCTCGATCGCGAATACAAGGTGAAATTGTCGCAGACGGAGAATCGTCGAAATGTGGTCACGCGAGGCGTGGCGCTGAATCATCTTGTAGGGAAAGAATTCAAAATCGGCGAAGTAAGGATTCGCGGAATCCGCTTATGTGAGCCATGCAGCCATTTAGAAGCGCTCACTGGCCGACCACTCATTAAGGGCCTGTGTCATCGGGGCGGTTTGAGAGCGCAAATCTTGACTGAGGGGACGATTCGCGTAGGACAAGAAATAAGCGAATAGCCGCAAGGCTCACGTGACCTGCCCAACTGCATTCCAAGTAGCCTCTCTTTGTTGCTGTCCTCGTATCGAATAAATGAAGACTCCGTATCCAACTCGGGCTTTGCTTGCGCTGGCGGCCACACTGCTATTGTGGTCTTCCGCTTACGCCGGAATTCGGGCGGGACTTCGAGGATATTCGCCTTCTCAATTGGCCCTCTTGCGATTTCTGATTGCCTCGCTCGCGCTTGCGGCATACGCGACAACTGTTCATTTCCGCCGACTAGCACTGCGCGACGTTCCCGGGATTTTTCTTGCTGGAGCCGTTGGCATTACGTTCTACAATATTGCGCTCAACTATGGCGAGATCCGCGTGACTGCGGGTGCAGCCAGCCTGCTCATCGCATCGACCCCCATTTGGACTGCAATATTAGCGACAATTTTGCTTCATGAGCGCCTAACCGCTTTCGGTTGGGTTGGAGTCTTTATCAGCTTCGCAGGGGTTGCACTGATTGCTACCGGTGAAGAGGGCGGCATCCATCTTTCCCGGCAGGCACTCGTTATTCTTGCAGCAGCATTGGCTTCCGCGTCCTACATGATTCTGCAAAAACACTTTTTAGAGAGATACAGCGCACTCGAATTCACGGCTTATTCCATATGGCTGGGAACGTTGTTGATGATCCCCTTCGGGAGAGGCCTGCTAGCGGCTCTGCACAGAGCAACGACAAGTAGCACCATCTCTGTGATCTACCTTGGAGTATTCCCTGCCGCCTTTGCCTACGTGGCATGGGCCTATGTCATGTCTCATGGTTCGGCGGGAGGCACCACGTCATCCCTGTATCTAACGCCGGTACTCGCCATTGGCATCGCGTGGATATGGCTGGGAGAAGTGCCGCGAGTGCTTTCCCTGGTCGGCGGGGCGATAGCGTTACTAGGAGTTGTTATGGTGAACTTCTGGGGACATCGAGTGGCTATATCGTAGCTTCTTGAGCTAACTATCTACTCAAAGATGTGGATTGTTGAAGCACAGATGATTTATGAGCATTTTCGATTCCCATCACTGTTTCAATGGCCTGAGACCATTTGAATAACAGTCTCGTAGGGGATTGGCACTCCTGCGCAGCTTTGAGTTGGGAAGTGCGTTCCAATAAGTGATTTAAGAACTTCCCTATTTCTAAGCGGATCGTCGCTGTTTATCACTTCGGCGTTTTGAACCCCACCTTTGTCGCTTACTTTGAAATACATTGCAATCGCAAAATCCTTAAACCCTGGCCCTAAAATGACATTTCCAAAAGAGGGCATTAAAGTACCATTACTATCCGGTGCGTCACAGAATGGAAAAGTTTCTGCCTCCGTAGGTGGAGTAAATTCATTAGCATCGAAAGTCTGTGCGGCAATCAGTTTTTCAATATGAACCTCAATGATCTGCGAGTTGAAGGATCGAAAGCTGAATGCTCGAGGAAAAAGTTTCCCTTGAAAAGACTGGTAATCTGAAAATTCATAATGTTCCAAGGCAGCACTGATATCGCGAGCGTCATAGCCCGTTTCCAGAGTTATGGGAGTGTAAGTTGAGGAATCTGCGCACAATTTACCTATTCCAACTCGTCCAAGGTCTGTAGTTATACAAATCACTGTAACCCCATTCGTTTGCTTAGATTCGACTTTCTTGATTTTTATGCTTGCATCATCGAATCTCTTAATAGCAGGGTTATCCAATTTCATGCGATGGAAAAACTGCATCATTGTGTCGAACTGCCATACCAAAAATGGTATCGATTGTACACTTCGTTTTCGGTAAATCTTATCGCCGACTACCACCTCGGTCTCTGTGAAATTCGGGAACTTCATTACACGTCGAAATCGGTCGGGAGCGGCCCAGGCTAGTGCGTACACTCCGTCGACGGATTTGGCACCTTGTTGTAGATGAACACGAGCGAGTAATAAAAAAGGGCTGTTACCGGGTGCCTGAATGTCCACTACCTTAGGAATTTTCGCAAGCAGCTGGTGCGGATCGATTTTGGAGGCGTCGGCGGCTAAGAGCTGCAGAGCAGAAAAAAGTGGATAAAAGAACATACATGCCAAAGCGGTGACGGTTCTAGAGTTCGACATATCGCGCTGGAACGATAGCATAGACGCATTGCGCAAACAATCCAGAGTACAAGAAACATTTTTGCAATTCAGATTGTGATAGGTGTCACATTAAATAGCTGCGGTTCTGCCTAGACTCTCCCTGTGTTCTCCGGCCGACTCACTCATACAATCCTCCGCACGCTCGACTGGCTCGTACGTAAGCTTCTTCCGGCAAAAAGCACCGCCGGTCACTTGCGAACCGGAAAACGTGGTGAGGAAGATGCCTACTTCTATTTGCGCCGCAAGGGTTACGTAATGGTGGCCCGCAACTTCCGCTCGCCACTTCGACGAGGGGAAATTGATCTCATCGGCTGGCAGAAAGATGTGCTCTGTTTCATCGAAGTAAAGACGCGAACAACACGAGATGTGAAACCAGCCGAAGCCGCAGTCGATCGCGACAAACAGCGTGCGCTTGCCTCGGTTGCGCAAGAATATCTTCGGCACCTGTCATTCACGTGCCAGTGGCGCTTCGATGTGGTCACCGTGTATTATGGGCAGTCCAGCCAGCCTCTGTTTGAGTTGTTCCAGAGTGCCTTTCCCGTCGCGTAAATAAAGCTTAAAGACTTGGCTGTACGACAATTCGATTGCGAGACCATGAATAGCGAGGTACCTCGTTTTTGCCCGAGCTTAGAAAAGATCCGATCGTAGGACGATGGGTTATTATTTCCACGGATCGCGCCAAACGTCCAACCGACTTTTTTCGCGAAGGGATAAAGATCAAGGGTGGCTTTTGTCCTTTTTGTTATGGAAACGAAAGCAAGACTCCGCCCGAGATCCAAGCCTATCGGCCAAATCCAAATGGCGGTCCTTCTCCTCAACGAGATACTCCGGGTTGGACAGTGCGTGTTGTGCCCAACAAGTTCCCCGCTCTCGGCATTGAAGGAAATCTAAATCGGCAAGCCGAAGGCATGTTCGACAAAATGAATGGCATCGGAGCGCATGAGGTCATCATTGAGACTCCGGACCATGCTGCCACTCTCGCCAGTTTGCCTCCAAAGCGAATCGAAGATGTGCTCTGGACCTTCCGCGATCGCATTCTTGATCTGAAGAAAGATCGCCGCTTCAAGTACATTCTCGCTTTCAAGAATCACGGCGAAGCCGCCGGCGCTTCCCTTGAGCATTCGCATTCACAACTGATAGCGCTGCCCATTCTTCCGATTTATGCAGTCGAGGAGATTGAAGGGGCTAAGAACTACTACGCTTACAAGGAGCGTTGCGTTTTTTGCGATATCATTCGCCAGGAAACAGAAGCCAGGGTTCGAGTCGTTGCGGAAAACGAGCATTTCCTGACGCTAGCCCCCTATGCACCACGCTTCCCTTTTGAGACTTGGATTTTGCCCAAGCAGCATGAATCCGCATTTGAAAACTCTTCTCCGAGTCTTTTTGAAAATCTCGCTAAGGCGCTCAAGACGCTTCTAATGAAAGCCGACCGCGTGCTCGACAATGCGCCTTACAACCTGGTAATTCATAGCTCACCGACGCAGGATCCAGTCAACGATCACTATCATTGGCATATAGAATTCATGCCGAAGTTGACCAAGACCGCAGGTTTCGAGTGGGGAACGGGATTTTATATCAATCCGACGCCCCCTGAAGAGGCCGCAAAGTTTTTGCGGGAAGCCAGCGTCGAAGAAGGAATGCCTGCCAGCGCTCGGTAAAGGATTGTTTCTGTCATGCTACCCTCTTTTCTTATTGTCCGTCTAAACAAAGTGGGCGTGTGCCTGCCGTTTTTGGAGTCGAATTCGTGAAGTCTATGTTTAATTTTCCTAAGTGTTCTTTCGTTCGATCTGCAAGTCTCGCTTGCACCGTGATTGTTCTTTCCCTACTTGCCGTCCAAGCTCAGGACACCACGAAGCCGGATACTGCCGCACAAAATACGGTTACGCCCGATTCGTCTAAGCAAGACACGCATGGCATCGCCGTCGCCAACATCGATCGTTCGGTCAAGCCGGGAGATGATTTCTATCACTATGCCAACGGCGAATGGATCAAGCGCACCGTAATCCCTGCGGATCGCGGCGGCGTAGGCGTCTTTACCATGCTGGCCGACTTGAGTAATAAGCGTACCGCCGTCCTGATTGAAGAGGCCGCCAAAGCCGGTGGTCCCGCAGGTTCCAGTTCGCGCAAGATTGCCGACCTTTACAACTCCTACATGGACGAAGCCGGAATCGAAGCTAACGGGCTCGCGCCACTGCGTCAGCACCTCGACGCTATTGCGGCGATCCATGACAAGCGTGAACTGGCGCACGCTCTGGGGGAGAGCTTGCGTGCGGACGTCGATGCCCTCAACAATACGAACTTCCATACTGCCAATCTTTTTGGATTGTGGGTCGCGCCGGGCTTCAACGACTCTGAGCACTATGCCGCCTACTTGCTGCAAGGTGGGCTGCAACTTCCGGATCGCGAGTACTACGTTGCCGATAATGATCGGATGCGTGAGATCCGCACGCAGTATCAGGCGCACATCTCAGCCATGCTTAAGCTGGCGGGATTCAACGACACAGATACTCGCGCTGCACGCATTTTTGAACTCGAACATGCGATTGCCGAAAAACATCTCAGCTTGGCCGAGAACGAAGACATCCACAAAGCCAATAACACCTGGAAGCAGTCCGACTTTGCCGCCAAAGCGCCTGGCCTCGACTGGACGGAATACTTCCACGGCGCTGGACTCAGCAAGCAGGCGAGTTTCATTATCTGGCAACCTACTGCTTTCACCGGCGAATCCGCTCTGGTGGCATCGACTTCGCTGGACACGTGGAAAGACTGGCTCGCATTCCATTTGATTGAAGCGCACGCGGGAGTGCTGCCAAAGGCTCTGGCCGATGAGCGCTTTGCTTTTTTCGGCAAAATACTTTCTGGCACTCCGGAGCAGCGTCCGCGTTGGCAGCGGGGCGTGTTTGTCGTCAACGCATTACTCGGGGACGACATTGGAAAAATCTACGCGCAACGTTATTTCTCGCCGCAAGCCAAAGCTGAAGCTCAGGCGATGGTGGCTAACATCATCGCAGCATTTCGAAAGCGCATTGAGGCGTTATCGTGGATGGACCCGGCTACGAAAGCTGAAGCCCAGGCAAAACTCAGCACTCTGTACGTAGGGGTGGGATATCCCGAAACGTGGCGCGACTACTCGGCCTATGAGGTGAAGCCGGGCGACATTTTTGGCAATATGTGGCGCGGAGATCTTTTTGAATATCACCGCGAAGTTGCGCGCCTCGGCACTCAGATCGACCGCCACGAATGGTCCATGACTCCGCAGACCGTGAACGCGGTGAACCTACCACTGCAAAACGCGCTCAACTTTCCAGCTGCTGTTCTTCAACCGCCATTTTTTGATCCGCAGGCTCCGGCTGCCGCGAATTATGGCGCGATTGGCTCCGTCATCGGGCACGAAATCAGTCACACCTTTGACACCGAAGGCAGCACGTTCGATTCGAAGGGCCGGGTACGTGATTGGTGGAAACCTGCGGACTTGACGCACTTCGAAGCTGCGACGGCGAAACTCGCTGCACAATACGACACCTACAAGCCGTTTCCTGATATTTCAGTAAATGGCAGGCAGACGCTCGGGGAAAACATCGCAGACGTGGCTGGGATAGCGGCTGCATATGATGGTTACCATGCGTCGCTGGCAGGTCAGACCGCGCCCGCGCAGGACGGATTCTCGGGCGATCAGCAATTCTTCATAGCGTTCGGTCAGAACTGGGGATCGAAAACGCGAGAAGCCGCCCTTAGGCAGCAGGTGATGACTGATCCGCATGCTCCGGCTGAGTATCGTGCAGCCACGGTGCGGAATATCGATGGATGGTATGAGGCGTTCAGCGTTGAAGCCGGCGAAAAACTCTATCTCGCTCCGCCGGAGCGTGTGAGGATTTGGTAGAAATAATTTCGACGCACTGACGGCGGATACCGGAAGATCTCAAGTTCCGCTGTCTATCCTCGCCCGGAACTTTGGAGAAAATTCCGCAGACTAAATAACTGTCCGCGGAAGATCGGCCCGATTCACAAGTCTTAAACGGTTTCGCGTGGACCTCAGTCGGCTGTCATTGTGGCGGGCTGGGCGATTTGCGTTCGGGGTTTCTTCTCTCGTACATGGGATGGCTCCGGTTGCAGCCACTTTTTGATTTCCGGCAGCGCGGCTCTCATCGTCGCCTCTCCGGCTTTCACCAGTTCGGCGGAGTGTTCAAAGTCGTCGTATTTATATCCGTTCACATCGGGTTCGATCACCAGATCGGCTGCCTGCTTCCAGACGCCACAGTTCATTTCTTGTGCTATTGAAAAGCATTGTCCGATTACGTCGAAAAGATGACGCGGGCCGTCTTTGTTTGTCCAGTGTCCGACCAAGTGGACGCCGAGCACTCGCTCGGCACCCATGTCGCGAAGGGGACGAGTGGGAACCGCATGTGCGAGCATGCCATCCACTAGCAACCGCCCATTAATTTTGACAGGTAAAAACATTCCTGGATAGGCGCAACTTGCGCGTACGGGATCAATCAGCGGACCTGAGCGAAAGACTACGCCATCGCCCGTGGAAAAATCGGTGGCAGCAACTGCGAGAGGAATACGCAATTCCTCAAAAGTCTTTACCTTAAGAACAGTATTCAGGAAACTGACCATACGCTGATTGTCGGCGAATCCCATTCGCGAGATTGTCCAACGAGCAAATGTTTTGAAGCGAACTCGGGTAGCGACGTTCTCTAGCTCCTCTGCAGATACACCACTGCAATAAGCGGCTCCGATGAGGGCGCCCACGCTGGTGCCAGCTACGAAGCGAATAGGAATGTTTTCTTGTTCGAGAACTTTCAGAACGCCAATGTGCGCTATGCCGCGGGCAAAGCCTCCGCCTAACGCGATGCCCAGGGCTAGATCCTTATGACGGGTTGCTAATGAGCCTTGCCCTGAGAGCTCGCGCCCAAAGGCCTGTACGGAGCGAACGATCTTTTCCAGACTCTTCACGGGGACCTCACTTGATCCCTACCACTTGAGCCAAGCAAGCTACTTTACTACCCAGCAACTTAGATGCCAGCGGTTTCTGGAGGGTTATATCGGTGGGGTTAGTAGGATGTTACCTCCGGAAAAATACAGCTTTTTCACAAGTTTGTTGCGCCTGGAAACGGCTAAGTACCTTAATCCTGATAATTTGGAGTCATGATTCGAGAAATCTCGGCGGGCGGCGTGGTGGTGCGGCGAGCGAAAGATGGCTGGGAAATAGCGGTAATTGAGCCGCAAAAGGAGGCTTCGGCAGATGCCTCGGCCACGACCGGCAAAAAAAAGTCACAAAAAGTGTTACTCGCTCTACCGAAAGGGATAGTCGATGCGGGAGAGAAATCGGAGGAGACGGCGGTCCGGGAAGTCCGCGAAGAGACTGGGCTAACGGCTGTTCCGGTCGCGAAACTTCGCGACATAAAATATGTATACGTGCGTTCCTGGGGAGATAAGCAGCGAGTCTTCAAAATTGTCAGCTTTTTTCTTTTGAAATATGAATCAGGGTGCATCGATGAAATCGAAGATGCGATGCGGATCGAGGTGAAGCAGGCTACCTGGATTCCGCTGGAAGGTGCTGAACTCAAATTGTCTTATTCAGGTGAAAAGGAAGTAGTCCGCCTGGCGCAGGAATACGTTCAGTCTCATTCCGCGAAATTGACCTGATCGGAATGAATCTTTGCCGCTTCGCAAAAAAACAATGTAACCAAGTTTTGCTAAATCGAATCATAGACATTCAGTTTGAGGAGGAATCTTTGCGTTCTGAAACTCACGCGACAATTTTCATTTCCAAACTTCTAATGGCTGCCGTATTTATGGCTTCTCCCCTCTATGGGCAAGATGCGCATTTTCATAATGCGCCAGGGTCCTCCGTCAAAGTACAAAATCCACTCGCAGGTAAAGAAGCTGCCGCGAGCGCCGGACAAAAGCTCTTCGCCAGCCACTGTGCCTCTTGCCATGGACAGAGTGCGCAAGGCACGGGCAATGTACCATCCCTCGTTAAAGGTCCTGCCCAAGCCGCGACCGATGGAGAGGTGTTCTGGTACATAACCAAGGGCGACGTCGACAACGGCATGCCTTCTTGGGCCAGCTTGCCAGCAAATCAACGATGGCAGCTTGTCACTTTTGTGAAACACCTTGGCAGCGTTCCAGCCAAGTCGACGGCGGAAACATCCGCACGGTCAGAAGCTCCTGTCAAAACCAATCGGCCGCTACCTCAAGCTCCTTTCACCGATTTCCGCGTCGAAGCGCCAGGGACTGTAAGGAAGATCACGGTTGCAAATTTACCAAAACCATATTCGACTGACTCGGCAAATAACGGCCCCGAGACGGTTGCGCGTCCGCAGAATGCCTGGCCCAAAGCGCCTACTGGTTTCAAAGTTGAGTTGTATGCGAGCGCATTGGACAATCCACGGATGATTCGCACGGCTCCGAATGGCGATTTCTTCCTGGCGGAAAGCGACAACGGCGATATTAAAGTCTTTCGCGGAATCACGAGCGATGGCAAGCCTGAGCAGGTACAGGTCTTTGCCACTGGACTGAATCGCCCTTACGGAATCGCGTTCTATCCTCCGGGCCCAAATCCGCAATGGATTTATATCGGCAATACCGATTCGATCGTCCGCTTTCCTTATAAGAAGTGGGGACTTGAAGGCTAGCGGTTCGCCAGAACACCTTGCAGATTTGCCTACCGGAGGAGGTCACTGGACGCGCGACATTCAATTTTCGCCGGATGGCAAAAAGATGTTTGTGAGTGTTGGATCGGCTTCGAACGTGGATGATCCTGATACGACTCCGGCAGAAAAAAATCGGGCTGACATTCTGGAGTTTAATCCCGACGGTTCGGAGATGCGAGTTTACGCAAGCGGAATTCGCAATGCGGGCGGCGGGCTTGGGGATCAATCCAAAGACTGGAGAACTGTGGTGTTCGGTTAACGAACGGGACGGGCTCGGTGACAATCTGGTGCCGGATTACATCACGCACGTACAGGATGGTGGATTTTACGGATGGCCGTGGTGGTATATGGGCAGCAATCAAGATCCACGGCACAAAGGGAAGCATCCTGAACTGAAGGACAAAACTATCGTTCCAGATGTGTTGCTGCAAGCCCATAACGCTTCACTGGGATTTACGTTTTATGAAGGCAGCCAATTTCCCGCAGAGTATGAGGGCGATATTTTCGCGTCAGAGCACGGTTCATGGAACAGATCAGTGCGCGCGGGCTACGAATTGATTCGCGTGCCACTTCATCAGACAGGACACGCCAGCGGCGAGTACGAAGACTTCTTGACCGGCTTTGTGGTGGATAATCGCAGTGTCTGGGGACGGCCAGTAGCTGTTACCGTTGCGCCAGACGGATCGCTGCTGGTGACCGACGACGGATCGAATTCGATTTGGCGGGTCAGCTACACAGGGAAATGAATCCGCAATGAAAGTAATAACGGCGTGGGGCAGAAAAGGAACTCAGTCTGCCCTGTGCGTGTTGGTTTTTGCGCTACTCGCATTCCAGTATGGCGACAGAAATGGCATGAACGATATGCCGTTTGCCAAAGTGAAAACCATGGTTGGGGAGTTGAGTAAAGCTCAAGCCATGGCCAAGCAGGGAAATATTGATTTGCTCGCTGGAACGATTGTGCAAGGCAAAGACGTGAGTCTTCGAGGCGAACTCACGGATGCCAATTGTTATCTCAGCACCGGCGATCACGCCTATGACCATGCCTTTTGCGCAAAGTTTTGTGTGGCTGCCGGGTCTCCGATTGTTTTTATTGCGGACGATGGCGGCAAAGTTTATTTAGTTCTCACCGCCAAGAATGGCATTCCGCTGCCGGACGGCGCACTGAATCAGTTAGGCATTCCGGGAATCGTGGTCAAGGGCAAAACTCTCAGCGCTCACGGGGTCGATGCGATCGCTCTGGAGTCGGCTGGATCTTGAACGATAAAAGTCTCCCAAATATTCTTCTGAAAGACGAAGACTAATTTCTACCGCTAGCTCGAGTTGGCAAATCGCGATGTTGCAGGCATGATGGAATGCATGCGAAAAGTTCGTGCTGTATCCTTCTCTTTTGTCATTTTTCTTTTCTTATTAACTTCGCTCGTGATGCCTGCTTCCGCGGAAACGCCGGCGGCCAAATATCTGGTTTACGTAGGCACATACACTGACCATGGCAGCAAGGGCATCTATGCTTATCGCTTCGATTCGGCTACTGGTCAAGCCAGCGATTTGGGGCTCGCGGCAGAATCCGTGCAGCCATCGTTTCTCACTACCGATCCTAGCGGGCGGTTCTTATACGCGGTCAATGAGACTGATACCTACCAGGGGCAACCTACCGGCTCGGTGAGCGCCTTTGCCATTGATCCCGCAACCGGCAAGCTGTCGCTTTTGAACGAAGTGCCCTCTCGCGGCGCTGGTGCTACGTTCATCACACTGGATCGTAGCGGCAAGTATGCTCTGGTCGCGAACTACGATTCCGGCAGTGTTGCCGTTTTCCCGGTGTTGCAGGACGGCAAACTTGGCGACTCCACGGCATTCGTGCAGCATCAGGGATCGAGCGTGGATCGAGAGCGGCAAGCCGGACCGCATCCGCACGAGGTTGTATTGTCGCCGGATAATCGCTTCGCCATCGTCGCCGATCTCGGCATTGATCAGTTAGTGATTTATCCCTTTGACTCACAGCACGGAACTTTGGGACAGCCGCACATCGTGAAATCCGCAGCTGGCGCGGGTACGCGTCATTTAACTTTCAGTCCGAACGGAAAATTTGTTTATGTGATCGACGAATTACAGAACACAATCGTGTCGTATTCCTATCACGCGAAGCGCGGAGAATTGAGGGAGTTGCAAAGCGTGACCACTCTTCCGAAAGATTTTAAGGGCACAAACACGACCGCCGAGATCCAGATCGATCCTGCCGGCAAATTCCTTTATGGATCGAACCGCGGCGATGACAGCATCGCGGTCTTTGCCATCGACCGCAAAAACGGAACTTTGAAGAATGTGGAATTCGATCCGACACAAGGAAAAATGCCGCGCTCCTTCGCGCTTGATCCCACAGGGGAATGGCTCGCGGCGGCGAACCAGGGGTCCAACAATGTCGTTATTTTCCACGTTGACCGCAAAACTGGGCACATGACTCCAACCGGGCAGGTGCTTCATGTATTTAGTCCCACGTGCGTGATGTTTGCGCCGCTGCGGTAGGGCTTATTCTGGTTCGGCATATTGCGAGAACATACATTAATCACCGTATGCACATCGGCTTAGTTCGCGAGATACCTACTGCATTGGAATCTTCCTATGCACAAACGGCATCGAACAAGACATGAGCGAAACTGCGAAATCTACTCCGAACGTTAAAGAGAATTACCGGAACGAGAGCTACCGGGTGATTGCAGTTGACGATCAAAATTTGGTAGTTCGTGGAACCGTCACGGGAGACGTGTTCACGATTGCCAACGCCACTCCCGATTTTCCACTTACCTCAGAAGAGTACCCCATCGGGCAGTTGATTGGATTAAGCATTCCGAAAACTGAGCTGCCAAATTAAGCATAGGCAAAGTATTAAGACGGCGAGAGTGCCTGTCTTGCCGGTCCTGACAAAAATGAGCTAGTCTCTAACCCTGTGTGCGGTCCAGAAACTCTTCGTGCCAAGCCATCTGGATGGCTTCCAGCTTGCCCTCGTTGGACTTCTTGGGATCGTCCTTGAATTCGGACAGAGCTGTAACGTAGTTGTGTAGATCGGTGAAACGGATATCGAGCGGATTGATCTCCGGATGTTTTTCGGAGAGAAGAATTCCAATGTCCTCTGCATCACTCCATGTCAAATCTTTCGGCATGAGTGCTCCTCAAAACAGGCGCTAGGCTTCAGGCATTAGGCGTCAGGTATCAATCCGCGCTTGCCTCAAGCGCAAGGTCCACCATTGTAACGCCATCCAGAGAAAATCGCGCTTTTTTCGATTCGCGAAATGTTTAAAGCTAATTCGCGGCTTGCCGCTGACTCACATCCTAGAGCCTGGCGCCCGAAGCCTAAAGCCTGCAGCCTGCTCTTTAGTGTTCTTCTGAAACGTAATTACGATTCCACGCGGGAACTTCCACTACGACTCTTCCAGGCTTGGTTATGACCGCCTGGCAACCTAGCCGCGAGTTTAACTGGAGATCCGCCGCCATGTCGAGCCGATCGGCTTCATCGTCATCCATTTCGGAGAGATTCTCCGCGCCTTCCTTCACCCAAATATGGCAAGTAGTGCAAGCGCAATTTCCGCCACAAGCGTGATCGAGCCGGATTCCATTGTTCAACGCCACATCGAGGAGCGATTGTTCTTTGCCGTGATCCTTGTAAGGCAGCTTGCCATTTTCAAACTGGACGGTTTTTCCGTCGGGAAGGAACGTGACCTCAACTGTGTTCTCGCCTGTCTCCATCGTCGCGGTTCCGCTTCCTTTAGTCTCTTCTGCCATGATCGCTCCTGTGATTCTTCTTTGCAGGTTTTCCTGAAGCCCGAAGCCTAACGCCTGCAGCCTGAACTAAAAGCCTGCCTTATTTAAATTCTGCTCTCGCAACCGGATGCGCGCTGTTCGGCCCTTCGCCTAAATCCGTTTGATCCATCGACTGACCTTTCAAAGCGGTCGTGACAGCGCTGTCCATCATAAGTTCGGCGAGGCGTGTTGTGCCTTGATTCAGTGCGTCGATGGCCTTCCGGATCGCTTGATAATCGTCTTGTCCTTTAACTTCATTTAGCGCTTGCACTTGATCGCGATCTGCTGCTTCTCATCGCTAGTAAGCTGATCCCACGCCGGACTGTTTTTGCCTTTTTCCAGCGCAGTAAGGATCGTTTCTGCCTCATTGCGCGCTTCGACAATTTGACGTTGACGGAAATCTTCTTCAGCGTTGTCGAAGGAATCGAGGATCATGCCTTCGACCTGTTCGTCGGTCAATCCATAACTCGGTTGTACTTCGATCTCCGCTTCTTTGCCGCTGCGCTGCTCGCGAGCCGAAACATGGAGAATGCCATTCGCATCGATAATGAATTTCACCTCGATCCGCGGCATGCCCGCCGTCATCGGGGGAACTCCCTTTAGATCGAAACGAGCGAGCGAACGACAATCCTTGGCCAGTTCACGCTCGCCCTGCAACACGTGAATCGCGACATTCGTCTGTCCGTCAACTTGGGTCGTGTAATGCTGTGTCGCCGAAGCCGGAATGGTTGAATTGCGCAAGAATGATTTTGTCGGTTACGCCGCCCGCGACTTCGATTCCCAAAGACAGCGGCGTTACGTCGAGCAGTAGCATGTCCTGCGTGGCTTCCGAGCCGCCGGAAAGAATGTTGGCCTGCACCGCCGCTCCGAGCGCAACAACTTCATCAGGATTCAAATCGGTGTGCGGCGCGCGCTGAAATATTTGTTCAACCAACTCGCGAACCTTTGGAATGCGCGTGGAGCCTCCGACCAAGACCACTTCATCAATTTGTTCAGGTTTCAATCCAGCGTCTTTTAGGGCCTGTTTAGAAGGGGCCACGGTGCGATCAATCACCGGCTGAATCAGCTCCTCGAACTGTTCTCGCGTGATCTCCCGCTGATAACGCTTGCCGCCGAGCAGTTCTATATCGAGCTTTGTAGACGACTGCGACGACAGCACAATTTTGGCGTCGATCACCGCTTTGCGAATCGTGGCTACGGCTTCGCCATTTCGCGAAACGTCCAGCCCCAAATCTCCGCGGATGTCATCAATTGCGATAGCAATCAGAAGATTGTCGATGTCATCGCCGCCAAGGTGTGTGTCGCCGTTGGTCGCAATAACTTCAAAGATCCCGTCGTGCAGCTTGAGAATGGAAATATCAAATGTTCCGCCGCCGAGGTCATAAACAGCGACGATGCCGTTCTGCTTCTTGTCGAGGCCGTAAGCTAGCGAAGCCGCGGTGGGTTCATTCACCAGACGCAAAACTTCGAGTCCGGCGATGCGGCCCGCGTCTTTTGTGGCCTGTCTTTGGGCATCATTGAAATACGCAGGAACCGTGATAACGGCCTTCGTGACTGGCTCCCCAAAGAATCGTTCGGCATTGCGTTTCAGTTGACGAAGAATAAATGCCGAAATTTCGGGAGGGGTGAAAGTCTTCTCCCCGAGCTTGATGCGAAGCACTTCTCCCGGTTCCAGATCTTCGGCCAATTGAAAAGGGAAGAGCTTTAATTCTTCCTGGATGTCGTCAACACCGCGCCCCATGAGACGTTTGATTGAATACACGGACCGTTCCGGCGTCTCGATCAGATATTTTCGCGCCGCGCTGCCGACAATAGTTCGACCCTTATCATCAATTGCCACAACCGAAGGTACAAGGTTGAGCCCATCTTCGCCGGGAATTACAACAGGAGTGTCCCCTTGCATGAAGGCCACGAGGGAGTTCGTGGTCCCAAGATCAATGCCGATAATGCGTTCCGTTGCCATCAGTGATTCAGTCACTCAACTCTCAAGCGCTTCGTTCACATCTCTTACTAGATTTCTTATGTAGCTGCGCCGGTTCAGCAGGTCTACCATTTTGTCGCGCACGTTTTCTTGGCGCTCTTCGCTGCTATCGTCGATCGCTTTGTCCCACTCGTTCCAATATCCCTTTAGTTCCTGCGAAAGTGCTTCGAACTTTTTCTCGAATTCTGCTTTATGGGTTTGAAGATCCTTTACCAGCGAGGGATCATCCTCGCCCATCTTCTTGTTCATGCGAAGCTCTTCGAGCTGCATATTCAGCTCGAAAACTTCCTCGAGAAGATCGGGAGGAACAACCTGCTTCTTAACCTGGCCGGCGGCACGCGCCTGCTCCGTGGCGTTTTTGGATTGCTCCTCGAGTTCCACGCCTTCGAGCCGCAACACATATTCGGTACGCTTGATGGGATCTTTCAATGTGCGGTACGCATCATTGAGTTTTGAGCTCTGTTCCAGGCTCCACTCTTGCTCGCGGCTGTCGGCCCGCGCGTTGAGGTCGGGATGCAACTTCCGGCTGAGTTCGTAGAACTCGCGCTGGAGAAGCGCGACATCGACATTCAACTTCCTCGGCAATCCGAAAAAAGAAAAATAATCTACCGGAATCGGAGGCTGGACCTTGCCGCACGACTTGCAATAATGGGCAGCGCGCATCTCTCCACACGACCAGCACGTGCTGGTTGCCGCCTGTCCAGTTAATGGGATCGGGTTGGATGTTTCTGTTGGCATAGCTTTCATAACGCGTGTGCCGGCGCACGCGAACTAGTACGCTTCACAATCACTGGAAAGATTTTCACGCCGGATCGCGAGCGTGCCTGTGATTGGCATTCACCACTCGGACGAGGGCGCCTGCGCTGCACGATCCAAGTCAGCCCGAGAATGACGTGCCGCATCCGCACGACTTCGAGGCATTTGGATTCACAAAGACAAAACCTTGCTGCATCAGCGTCTCTTGATAATCCAAAATCATTCCGTGCAGGTAGATGAACGATTTCGGATCCACAAACACGCGCACGTCTCCGAACTGGAATATCCGGTCCCGTTCGCGAGGCTGCGTATCAAAACGAATGTTATAGCTTAATCCGGAGCATCCCCCGCCCTGCACTCCCAGCCGTAATCCACCCTGCTCGGGCGAGATATTTTCTTTCAGGATAGCCGTACGAATTTTCGCCAGAGCTTTATCGCTTACCTGAATACCCTTCGCAGGGGCAGACGATGGCGCAGTACCCGAGGCTGAACCAGGTGCTGGCACAGCCGCTTTCGTCGCTTCTTGTGTAACAGTCGTCATAGTTTGTGATTTGCTTGCAGCTCAAAGGCCAGCTCGCGCCGAGAACTTCACCCTGGATAGCCCAGAGCCTGACGCCTAAAGCCTGCTACTGAGCCGCGACTTCCGCTGGCAGCGCCAACCTGCTTCTTTTTCCAGTCGTGAATTGCCGCGCGAATAGCGTCTTCCGCCAGCACTGAGCAGTGAATCTTCACCGGAGGAAGCGCGAGCTCCTTAACAATCTCCGTATTCTTGATCTGCAGCGCTTCTTCCACGGTCTTGCCCTTCACCCATTCGGTAGCGAGTGAAGACGAGGCAATCGCCGACCCGCAGCCGAACGTCTTAAACTTCGCATCTTCAATCACGTTGGTTTGCGGATTGACCTTGATCTGCAACTTCATCACGTCTCCGCACTCCGGAGCGCCTACCAGTCCAGTGCCAACTTCGGCGCTGCTCTTGTCGAGCGAACCAACGTTACGCGGATTGGAATAATGATCGAGAACCTTATCGCTATATGCCATTTTGTCCCTCTCCTAATCTAAAAACCGATATTCGAATCTGAATTCCCTAAAGCCTAATGCCTGATGCCTAACGCCTGCTTTTTAGTGCGCTTCTGCAGCCCACTTCACCGACTTCAAATCCACGCCTTCTTTCGCCATTTCATACAGCGGCGAAAGTTCACGCAGGCGCGACACAGTCTCAACGACTCGATCCGCCACATAATCCACTTCTGCTTCCGTATTGAAGCGTCCTATTCCGAAGCGTATCGAACTGTGTGCCAAATCGTCGCCTGTACCTAAAGCCTTCAATACATAAGATGGCTCAAGCGTCGCAGAGGTGCACGCTGAACCGCTGGAAACTGCAATGTCATTGATGCCCATCAGCAGTGACTCGCCCTCGACATATGCGAAGCTGATGTTCAAATTCCCAGGCAGCCGATGCTCCCACGATCCGTTGATGAAAACTTCATCCAGACGGCCCATGATCTTGTCGCGCAAGCGATCTCGCAATCCAGTAAGTTTCCGAGTTTCTTCCGGCATCTCTTCCATAGCCAACTGGCAAGCTTTACCCAGACCAACAATTCCCGGAACGTTCAATGTTCCAGAACGCATACCACGCTCATGCCCGCCACCATCGATGATCGCGGAAATCTGCACGCGAGGATTCTTGCGCCGAACATAGAGCGCGCCGACTCCCTTTGGTCCATACATCTTGTGAGCCGAGATCGAGAGAATGTCGATGTTCTGCTTGTTCACATCAACCGGAACCTTACCAACGGCCTGCGTCGCATCAGTGTGGAAGATCACGCCACGTTCGCGACAGATCTTTCCAATTTCCGCGACCGGCTGCAGCACGCCAATCTCATTATTGGCCGCCATGATCGTGACAAGAATCGTCTTGTCATCAATCGCGCGCTTCAGATCATCAAGATCAACCAGCCCATCTTTCTGCACCGGAAGATAGGTAACGCGATAACCATACTTCTCCAGCCGCTTGCAGGTATCGAGCACCGCCTTGTGCTCGGTCACAGCCGTAATGATGTGATTGCCCTTTTCCCGGTACATCTCGGCAACGCCTTTGATTGCCAGGTTGTCGCTTTCGGTCGCGCCTGAAGTAAAAATAATTTCCTTAGTGGTTGCGCCAATCAGCTTCGCAATCCGCTCACGCGCTGTCTCGACACCCTCTTCGGCAACCCATCCGAAAGGATGATTACGGCTGGCCGAGTTTCCAAATTTCTCCGTGAAGTAGGGGAGCATCTCTTGAAGCACCCGTGGATCCATCGCAGTCGTAGCATGGTTATCCATGTAAATCGGAAGCTTAATTCCGTTCGCGGAGATCTGCTGATCGCTGTGCTGTTCTCGGCTTCCACCGTTAGTGCCGTTCAGGGGGAGTGTTTGTACGTCCGTGCTCATATGTTGCTCTCCTAAAATTCTTAACTACCTCTTCGTCGAAAAACAAAATTGAAAATCAAAACTCTCGCAAGCATCGATCAAAACCAACTTATCGGATCGTCACCAACTCCGGCGATTTCTTCGGCTCCGCGACTTCATCGGCGTCTTCCGCCATTTCTGAGATAGTGATGCGCCGCAAAACGTCTTCGATGCTTTGGTTCACCTTCCGCATCGGCTCTTTAATGGTGCAGTGTTCGTGCTGCACGCAATTTCCTCGCACTGTTACGCAAGAAGTAATGAAGAGCGGTCCGTCAATAGCGCGAATTACTTCAAACGCCGTAATCGCCGCCGGATCGCGAGCCAGAACATATCCGCCATTCGTACCGTGCTGAGACTTCAGCAGTCCGGCCTTGACCAGCCGTTGAAGAATCTTTGCCAGTAGCTCCTGCGGTATCCGGTATGCCTCAGCAAGATCTTTGGTGCTCCAGGCTCCCGGCTGCGGATGCTCGGCCATATGTTTCATGGCCATGAGCCCGTAGTCCGCCTTTTTGGTCAGCTTCAGCATTGAAATACGACTGTTTCGGTCGGATATAAGTATTCTAGAGATAAGCCCGCAAAAACACAACCCTTTACGTCAAATGGTGGAAATCGCCGGGTGAGCTGTAACGCGCTGTATTCGAGCGGTTTAGAGGTCGTTAGTAGCGATTGCCACTCGAAACGTTGGGTAATCGCTCCTCAACCGTAGAATTTTAATGAATGAGCACTTGACATCCTCTATAGGCACGCTAAAATACGGCAAAATTCCGGCGAAAATCACTTCCAGCCCTCTCGGGCAAGAATCAGTATTCCGGACCTATGACGCCCATCCCGCCGACACGAACTCCAGATACGAGTGCCCAGAGCGCAAGAAGCGAAGAATCGCGCGCGAATAAGCCGCCTTGCAAACACCCACGTGTGCAAATTGTGGCCCGCGACGAAGATTCTGAATACGTAGAGTGCCTGGAATGCCGCGAGGTATTCGAGTCTAGTGAGTTCAAGGACATGGCCATCGAAGAGACTAAGTTGCAGAATGAATCCTGAGTGCCTTCCCGCACTTCCCTGAATATAAAGACTTTGTAAGTCCTAATCTTCGTGACACCATCGGGCACTCCGCAGTGACAAAGGTAACTTCCGCAAATGCCTTTCCGGTTGTGAACTGGCTGTCCCCTTGCTATCGTCACTGCTAACAACAGGGCCTGTCCGCAAATTTCCCCGGAGAATTCAATGCCTCTCGTTGCGCTGGTAGTGGACGATTCCATGCTGATTCGTCACACCGTATGTCGATTCCTCGAAGAACGGGGCTTCGCGGTGGAATCGGCAGCCAATGGTCACGAGGCTCTCGAAGCTCTACAGCGTAAGCGGCCGGACATCATCATCACCGATATGCAAATGCCCAAGATGGGTGGCAGCCAGCTGATCACTGCTCTCAAAGAAAATCCGGACACCGCGAACATTCCCGTCGTCATTGTCGCCGGAAAGCACAGCGGCTTTGACAAACATGAGAAGCGCGCGAACGTCATCATTTTTAAAGATATTGATATTGAAGAACAGTTAGGCAAGGCGATCGACGTCACCTTGGGAATACCTGCCGCAAAGGGAAAAGGTGCGGGAGCTAAGAGCTAAAAGCTGTTAGCTGTTAGCTTTCATCTCAACACCATTCCCGCCTCCGCCGAGAAACCTGCCTCAGCGAAATCTTTACAACGAAATTTCGGATACGCTGCCGCCGCAATCATCGCCGCATTGTCGGTTGAGAGCGGACGCGACGGGAAGTACGCGGGTAATCCTTCCTTGGCTGCTTCTTGTTCGAACTCTCGCCTCAGTTCGCTATTCGCCGCAACTCCTCCGCTCACGAATAAGGTTTCAACGTTATACTCACGCGCCGCGGCCAGGGTCTTAATAATAAGATCCTCGACCATCGTCCGTTGAAAAGACGCCACTAGATCGAGCACTGTCCGATCACAAAGTGACAGATAATCTTCCAAGCGAGGTTTCTGAATTTCGCCGAGCGCTTTTCGTCGCTCATCAATGCTGGCTTGCATACCATGCGTTTCGACGTAACGCAGCACTGCGGTCTTGATCCCGCTGTAAGAAAAATCAAAACGCGGACGATCGGTCGAACTGACTGCGACCGGTATCTTTCCGATCACGATTTTTCAGATGTGGCAGCGAGAATTTTACGGCTCTAGCGTCGCCATGTTTTGAAAGCTGATCGATGATCGGGCCGCCCGGATATCCCAATGCCAGCAGCTTGGCAACTTTATCGAATGCCTCTCCCGCCGCGTCGTCGCGCGTATGGCCGATATTCTCGTAGGACCAACGCCCCTCCCGCTGCTCAGCAAGATAAAGGTGCGTGTGTCCGCCTGAAACTACCAGAGCCGAGTATCGGAAACCGCAGTTCGTGATTGCCCTTGCGTCGTTCCTCCAATAGAACCGCATGGATGTGACCTTCGATGTGATTGACAGAGATCAGCGGCTTCTCGAGAGCGAAAGCCAAAGCCTTGGCATAGCTAATCCCAACCATAAGCGCGCCTGCGAGGCCGGGTCCCTGCGTGACCGCCAAAGCGTCCACCGATCGATAAGTGTGGCCCGCGTCCGATAAAGCTTTGCGAACCACAGGCACAATCGCCCGCAAGTGCTCGCGTGAGGCGAGCTCCGGAACAACGCCACCATAAGGCTGATGCATAGCGATCTGCGAGAAGACGACATTGGAGACGATCTCCTCGCCCGAGCGAACTACGGCCGCGGCCGTTTCATCGCAGGAAGTCTCAATGCCGAGAATGTTGATGTCAGGCACGAGTCTAAGTTTAACGCGCCAGTGCACGTGCGGAAAACGGTCATGCCCTGATTGCATTGAGAATAGATTGAGCTTGGACCGAAATATGGGATTAGCTTTGTTGCCCCGGGTTGATAGTCGTGTCCGCCGGTTTCTCATCCGCTTTCATCGCGGATTTGAATCCCCGAATGCCGTCTCCAATTCCCTTCCCCAGTTCCGGCAATTTCTTCGGTCCAAATACCAGCAATGCAATTCCGAAAACGACTAATAGATGCATGGGTTGAAACAATCCTTCAAACATAAAACACTCCTGAATTTGTCTTGTAAATTTTCAGCAGATAAAAAAGCAGGCGCTGCAACCAGGTTCTGCTCCAGCGCCCGCCATGAGACGAGTTGTTTGAAAGTGCTCGACTTAAAATCCGCGTTGGGCCGCATCCGCTGCTCTCGCCAAATCGCGGATGAATTGAAAGAACTGCGGTGACTGTCCAGCAAAAAGACCGCTAGCAGTAAGGAATTTCACCACTCCCATTGCTGCCCCGATTGTTTCGTCGGCCGAACAATCGAGCAGGCTGGGAATTTCGTACTCAGGAACGGACAGGGTTCGGGCATGATCAGGTTCGACTGCAACGACTCAGGCTGGGGGATATCGGCGGTCAAGTCAGGAAAAGTTACAGAAGACCCGGTAACTGGATCGACATCGGTCAAAGGCACGGTATTGCCTGCCTTGTCTTGCCAGGTCTGGAAATGCATCGCTTCAGTCGGGCCGATGCTCAGGACCACTCGCAACGCTTCCACATCGTTTACTCTCTGCGCTAGTTGCGGATACAAGCTGGTTCCACCCTGTTCAATCGCGCAGAAGTGAAATCCCGCGGTGAATGCAATTGCTTTCAGATGGTCAGGGAACGTCGAAAGGCGCGACCGTCGCGGGGCCGAGTAGATCGTCGTCAGTTCGAGGAATAGCAGTTCGATTCACGATCGTGACTGCCTGGGGAAAAGTCGCATGGGCGATATCCGGATTTTGCGTGCTGCTGCGGTACCGCGTCCAGAAGCTCGTATCCACAGTCAGACTCATCAGATTCGTGAGGCGCCCGAGTTGCTTTGCTCCAGTGGCCTTGCTGCTGGGCAGAGTGCGGAACACATCAAGATTGACCGGACTCGCACCTCGCGAGACCAGATAAGCATTGATGAACTGTTCATGACTTAGCTCATCATCCGTATTGTCATGAATATATTGCGCCATGTCGCCATCGAGAATAGCCAGCGCTTTCTGGTAAGCAGGGCTGCCGCCGTTCACGCCTTGCTCTTCGGCGTCCTGGATCCCTCCAAGTTCGGTATATTGCAGCCACAGATCGCTTTCAATAATTTCTGCAGCCGACAAGAATTGCAGGATTGCTGCGTCCCCGGCGCTGAGTTTGCCTTTGCTTTGCGCAATCTGTGCTGCGCTTTCGGTTCCCAGTAGCGCACCGGCTGAGACGGCGATGCCGGCCATGCCAACGCCTTTCAGGAATGAACGCCGGTTGCGATCACTTTGTAGAGTCTGTTTTTGTTTTTGTCGATGTATGGACTTGTTTCAAGTAGAGCTGTAGAGGGGGTGTCTTCGCTTTTCATATTCGCCGCTCCAATTTCGTAAGAAAATTCTGTGATCCGGCCTTTGCTTTGATCCACAGTACTTGCAGGCTACGGCGGAGGGATATGAGGGGTTGTCAACTGGCCGTCACAAGTTTGTAAGATATTTGTGTGGGAAAGCGTAAGTAGCTTCTTGGTCGGATCAGAGCTTCACGTGGAAGTACAACAGCATAGGGACGGGGATGTTAAAGATACAAAAACGGCTGAAAGTATCTTTAGCAAAGTTATAGAGAGAACAGGAGTATCGTTAGCTTTTTTGCAAACCGCACTACTCTTTGGTTATGACCGATATTCTTCAAGACATCGAGGCTTCAGGTTTTCTTTATACGGACCGTCTCATTCACATCTTCGTCGGCGGATCAGAACTTCACGGAGCCAAGGTCCTTGGCACTGATGATATCGATATCTATGGCATCTACATTGAACCGCCCGAGATCGCGCTTGGCTTGGAATCTTTGCCGCACTTTGTCTGGTCCACTGCCGGAGATGACCGGCGAAACGGCCCTAACGACATAGACGTTACGCTTTATTCACTTAAGAGATGGGCAGCATTGGCATGCAAGGGAAATCCGACAGCCTTGCATTTTCTTTTTGCAGCGAATCTCATTAAGAACGAGGTGTGGCAACAAATTCTGCTTAGCAAAGATGTTTTTCTGGCGCAAACCTGTGCCAGACAGTTTATCGGATTCGCCGATGACCAACTCAAACGCATGACCGGGCAGAAAGGGCACGGTAAAAAAGGCCAGCGTCCAGAGATTGAAGAAAAGCTTGGATACGACGTGAAGGCGGCGATGCACACAATTCGGCTTCTTTACGAATGCAAGGAACTCCTCGCTGAAGGCCAGATTACCTTGCCACGGCCCGAGCGTGATTTGCTTATCGAGGTCAGAACTGGCAAACATCCGATGGAGAAAATCATCGAAATGGCTAGCGAACTGTTTGCCGAATGCGAAACCCTGTCAACCAAGTCTCCTCTTGCAACAGAAGTCGATCGGAGGAGGATATCGAAACTCGTGTCCGATTGCTACCGCCAGGCTTGGATTTTACGTGAATGTTAAAAGACTTCGCCATTTCGATCATCCGCATTCTGCGTGAGCACGGCCATCAAGCCTATCTTTGCGGGGGATGCGTGCGTGACTTGCTGCTTGGCCGCGAGCCCGCCGACTATGACGTCACCACCGACGCAACTCCTGATCAAGTGATGCGAATTTTCCCCGAGACATATGCCGTGGGCGCGCAATTCGGGGTTGTTCTGGTTCCAACTCCTATTGGACAAGCAAGTAATGAACGTAAACAAAACCTTGTCATCCCGAGCGAAGCCCGAGTTGCTTCAAGCAACGAGGGCGAGTCGAGGGACCTGCTATTAGCTCGTCCTGACTCTCTCTCTCACGGTGATTCCGGAGCGGAACTATCCAACAAGGAATCTTCTGTTCGCTCAACCCCGTATCAGACAAAATCCCTCTCTGTCGAAGTCGCTACCTTTCGTAGCGATGTTGGATATTCCGACGGGCGCCATCCCGACGAGGTTCTCTTTACCAAAGATCCACGCGAAGATGTCCAACGACGCGACTTCACCATTAATGGCCTGCTGCTTGATCCCCTATCCAACCAAGTTCTCGATTTCGTTGAAGGACGCAAAGATCTCGAATCCGGAATCATTCGAGCCATTGGCGATCCCGAACTTCGTTTCAGCGAAGACAAGCTGCGAATGCTGCGGGCCGTACGCTTTGCTGCGCGCTTCGGATACGTGATTGACCCAGCAACTTTGAAAGCCATTCAGAAGCTAGCTCCGCAAATTCATCAGGTATCACGCGAGCGGGTGCGAGACGAACTTACAAAGATGCTGACCGAAGGCCACGCGCGAGATGCGTTTCTTCTGCTCGATGAAACTGGATTGCTGCACGAATTGTTGCCCGAAGTGGAAGCGATGAAAGGAGTTGAGCAGCCTCCGCAATATCATCCTGAGGGAGACGTTTTCGTTCATACACTGCTTTTGCTGGAACAGTTGCCGCATCCCACTACCACGACACTCGCATGGGGTGCGTTGTTGCACGATGTGGGGAAGCCTCCAACTTTTCGTGTCGCTCCTGATCGCATTCGTTTTGATAACCACGTCGATGTTGGAGTCAAAATGGCAGAGGCGATCCTGCGGCGATTACGATTTTCGAATACAGAGACCGAGCAGATTCTTGCACTTGTGGGCAATCACATGCGCTTCGGCGATGTCGAACGTATGAAAGACTCGACATTCAAGAGATTCGTGCGCATGCCGCGCTTCGATGAGCATTTGGAGTTGCATCGCCTCGATTGTCAATCGAGTCATAACAATTTAGCTCTCTACAACTTCACGCGCGAGAGGATGGCAGCAACTCCGCCCGCGGACATGAGCCCCGATCCACTAATCACGGGAAATGATTTGATTGCCGAAGGTTACGAGCCTGGACCGCGCTTCAAAGAGATTCTTTCCGCCGTTGAAGATGGTCAGCTCGACGGACACTTGCAATCGAAAGAAGCGGCAATGGAATTTGTACGCCACGAATTTCCGCTGGCAAGGGTCTAAAGACGTCGAATTCTCATTTCAGGAAAAATCTTGTCAAGCCCCCTGGCAGCTCTTTTTTGAGTCAAGTAGCTGAATCTAAAACGAAAATAATGGTAATAATATACTTGACTCGCCCGTTCATTTCAGGTACATTCTTACTCATGGAACGCACCAAGAGTTTCGAACCACAAAGCCTCCAAGAAGCGATTGTCTACTTCTCTGACCTCAATAACTGCATCGACTATCTGGCTGTCCGCCGATGGCCGAACGGTGTCATCTGCCCGAATTGCGGATCGCAGAAGGTCAGCTATAACGCCAAACGTCGCACTTGGAAGTGCTCCACTCATCATGCCAAGCGCGAGTTCTCTGTCAAGGTTGGAACCATCTACGAGGACAGCCCTATCAGCTTGGACAAATGGCTTACCGCAACTTGGATGTTGACCAATTGCAAGAACGGAGTCAGCAGTTACGAGATAGCACGCGACTTGCGCGTTACTCAGAAGTCCGCATGGTTCATGCTGCATCGTATTCGTCTCGCATTGCAGGATGAATTCTTTGGAAGCAAACTCGGAACCAATGGCGGAGAAGTTGAAGTTGACGAAACTTTCATCGGTGGCAAAGCGCGGAACATGCACAAGAACAAAAGACTCAAATTGAAAGTCCGCGAAGGAAATTGGGCGAAGACTATCGTCATGGGAATGCTGGAACGCGACGGGAAAGTTAAGGCGCAAGTCATTCCGAACCGCAAACGCCCCATCTGTGAGCAGGTTGTGCGCGAGAATATTCTTCCCGGCGCAAACGTCATCACTGACGAGCATGTTGGCTACTTCGGAATCCATGAAGATTACGTTCATTCGATCATCAACCATCTTGAGCACTACGTTGACGGGCGAGTGCACACCAACGGAATTGAGAACTTTTGGAGCTGCCTCAAGCGCGGATTGAATGGTACTTACGTTAGCGTCGAACCGTTCCATTTGTTTCGATACCTTGATGAGCAGATGTTTCGCTATAACAACCGCAAGAACATGAACGATGCACAACGCTTCGATCTAGCTGTAACTCAGATCGTTGGTAAACGGCTAACCTTTGCCGAACTCACCGGAAAGAACGGACAAACAACGACCATTCACTAACCCTTTACGCGGGAAACGCGGGAAGCGGGCGAAGTCTTAGCCCGCTTTCCTTGCGCCCGCTTGCGTCTCCATTCCTTATCGCGCTTCTTAATTTCTTCGTGCGAGACTGACAGCAACTTGCGCACGACAGTATCGAATTTCTCGGCATCATTCATGGCGTAATCCTTCTTGGAGGGTACAGCGCTGTTTCGGCGAACGACTTTGGCATATCTCCATTTTCAGCAATCCAAGCATTGATTCCATCGGCAAATAGCTTGAGCCCTTCAAATGATATGTCCAGCGGAAGATGAGGATACTTCGCCCCACCAACCTTCATTTCATCTTTAAAAATATCAAGCAACGGAATAAATTCACCCTCTAATGTCGATTCCTTCTTCCGGTGGTAGGACCACGCAACAATATCTGCTGCTTGTAGCGCGGTGACATTGTCATCAAGGTCAGCTGTTAATGATCCAACCCTTGATTCTAAGGCTTTATGTTTTTCCCACTGCAAAACTACAGTGTGGGCCGCATTCATTTGTTCATGATGGTGATCCGAGCCTTTATCCACGAGATAGGCGATTCGATTCTTATAACCTGTAGCGGTTGCGATCACTACATTCATAACTATCGTGGCGAAGAAAGCCATCGTGTAAGCTCCCATGATCTCTCTGTACACCTTTTTCGAGAGCAATGCTTTGTAGTCGGCCTGAGGGACTGACACTGAAAACGTGTAGATTCGATGCGTAAGGATGGCCTTGACGGCAGAAGTGAATAAAGCAATCTTCATCTCACGTTTCATGGTTACATGCTTGCCATAGGGTCGCACAAAATCCTTCATATGAAGGCCGTCTATGCGGAACTCGTGGAGAATGTCTTTCCAGTTCGCATCGAAGTCCAGAAAGCTAGGCTTGTTCATTAACATACCGCCGACCACGGCGATAGCAGCCTCTTCATGGCTACCGCTATCATCGCAGTAGCACGTCACAGCAGATGAAATGCGAGTTGGATCATCGGAATGATGCATCAAGAACCACACATCCTCTGGAGGGAGATAACTCATCGCGCACCCCCGCCGATACCTGACTCATCGTCCACCCCGAGGGTTGGGCGAGTCAAGTATATTCTTGCCAAAATAATCATCGAAAGTGTGGCGCAATTTCCCTATCCAAACTGCTATGCTGGATATAGAGCTAAAACATCAGCTTCCTGCAAGCACTTTCTGTCGAACCACCATCAACCCTGATTCGAGTGTTCAAGATTCAGGAATGCTAAAATCAAAAATCCTGTTTCAGCGAAACACATGAAAGTTACTGAAAAAGATGTAGCTTACGTCGCCGACCTCGGCAACCTCGAATTGACGGAAGAAGAACGCACGCGCATGTTGCGCGACTTGAACTCGATTCTCGGATACATCGATCGCCTGAATGAGCTCGATACGTCAAACGTCGAGCCGATGGCGCAGGTATCGGATCGTTACGGAGTCGATCAGTCGAAGCAAGGAAGCGAACGCTTCGCCTATGCGAGCCGCGAAGATATCCTCGAAGGATTACGAAAATCGTTGCCGCATGAAGAAGCGCTGGCGAATGCACCGGATGCAGATGGAACATTCTTCAGAGTCCCGAAGGTGATTGAAAGATAACAAGAAGCCTTTCGTCGTTGGTCGTCGGTCTTTGGCCAACACAAAGCGCCAACGACCGTAGGCCACGACCAACGACATGGATTTAAATTCACTCACAATTGACGCAGCCCGCAATGCGGTGCAGGATCGCAAGACCACTGCGGTCGCATTAGCTGAGGCTTTTTATTCGAAGATCGAGAAAGACGATCCGCAGATCGGGGCTTATCTCACTCTTTCCAAAGAGCGTGCTTTTAGCAAAGCCGCTGAAATCGATGCTCTCGCTGCGAGAGGCGAGAAGCTGCCTCCGCTTGGCGGCGTTCCCGTTGGAATCAAAGACGTTTTAGTCACACGCGGCGTTCGCACGACCGCTGGTTCGAAAATTCTTGGCAATTATGTTCCGCCGTACGACTGCACAGCCGTCGCACGCATGGAAGCAGCTGGCGCAGTCGTGCTCGGCAAATTGAATTGCGATGAGTTTGCAATGGGCTCGTCAAACGAGAATTCAGCATGGAAGCCGGTGCACAATCCGCGCGACTTGAGCCGCGTACCTGGTGGTTCGTCTGGAGGATCGGCGGCGGCAGTTGCTGCTGATACAGCAGTAGTTACGCTCGGATCAGACACAGGAGGCTCGATCAGGCAGCCCGCATCATTCTGCGGAGTGGTTGGACTTAAGCCGACTTACGGACGAGTGTCGCGTTATGGATTGATCGCGTTTGCCTCGTCACTCGATCACATCGGCCCGTTCGGCAAGACGGTGAAAGACGCAGCGACAGTGCTGCGAACGATTGCCGGGCGCGATCCGATGGACTCGACTTCGGCAGAAGTTCCTGTTCCTGATTACGTTGCGGAACTTGAAAAGCCAGTGCGCGGGTTGAAGATCGGCGTCGCGAAAGAGTATCTCGGCGAAGGACTTGACCCAGAAGTTCGGAAATCGGTGGAAGCGGCTATTCAGAAAATTGCAAGCCTTGGTTGCGAGATCGTGGAAGTTTCTTTGCCTAATACGGAATACGCGATTCCGACTTATTACATCATCGCAACTGCGGAAGCATCGTCGAACTTGGCTCGCTTCGATGGAGTTCGCTACGGATATCGTGCCCCTGAGGTTCGCAATCTCTCGCAAATGTATCGACGCACTCGCGATCAGGGATTTGGACCTGAAGTGAAGCGCCGCATCATGCTTGGGACGTATGCATTGAGCGCTGGCTATTACGACGCCTATTACTTGAAGGCACAAAAAGTACGAGCGTTGTTGACGCGGGACTTCGATGAAGCATTCAAAAAAGTAGATGCGATCGTGACGCCGACGAGCCCGACCGCAGCATTCAAGTTAGGCGACAAAGTGGATGATCCGCTGGCAATGTACCTTGCCGATATCTATACGGTGACGGCGAATATAGCGGGAATCCCAGGTATATCGGTGCCTTGCGGAGAGACGAAAGACAAGCTGCCAATAGGATTGCAGATATTAGGAAAGCATTTCGACGAAGCGACAATCTTGAGAGTGGCGCATGAGTATGAGAAGGCAGGCGCTAGGCGCTGGGCTTGAACCACAGCGGACACAGAGGAACACAGGGTAGAAAACGATTGGACAGCCCCTTCGACTACGCTCAGGGCAGGCTCATGGCGGCTGTCGCTACGTGAGCATGGTGGTTACAGCAGTTTGTAGTAGCGATTGCTTTGATCTGCACAGGCTTGGCAGAAAGTTTTCCCTTCAATAACTACTTCGCGGTGGAAATTTATTCCTTCGGCGCAGGATTCACACACAATTCGTTCGCCTTTGTATCCGGGGAACTCTTCCGGCGGGCAGTTCGACCTTTACCCATTGCTGGGTAAATAGGTCTTCGTCTTTCATTTCTCGATAGGCCAGCATCTGCTGCTGGTTTTTGTTTTCAAGTTCAGGATGCATCCGGCGCGCCAGCGCCTTGGATGATTCTTTGGCTGCGATGCGGATGGCTTTGTCGTTATGGACGTCCACGAAAGTGGCCGCCATTTTTCCCCAGTCGCGGAATTTTAGAGCGCGCTTGCCGAGACGGCAGCCGGTGACGACGGCCACAGCATCGGTGGCGCAGCGGTCAATTTCAACAAAAGTTACAAGACGCTTGCGGTCTTTGGCGCTGGGATCTTCGATCCCGAGTTGCTGAAGGCCAAGCATTGCCATGCGCACGCCGAGCACTTGTCCGGCGCAAAGGTGTCCGTGTGCCTGTTCAGCGTCGAGGAGGTATTCGTCGAAGGATTTCATTGCGAGCTTTCGGCTCTCAGCTATCAGCTTTTAGCTAAAGCAAGTTCAATTGTAGTACGGGAAAGCAAAGGTCATACGGGAACGAAAGGTCCAAAAATTAAAGGAGAAGAAACGTCATGATGAATTCACCGAAGTCACAAGTCAAAGTTGTGCTTGCGATTGTACTTTCAATTTCACTGCTCGCCACTGGATGCAGTGCGCAATGGATCAGCGTTGCTCTCGCCGATTTACCGGTGCTGGTGCAAATGGCTCTCAACATTGGCAGTCTGGTTACTACCCTGCAATCTGGCAATCAACTGGGTGCTGGCGATGCGGCGGCTATCCAGAATATCTCGACGGAAGCGAGCAAGGATCTGAATCTTCTGCAAACGCTTTACAACCAGTACAATGCCAGTCCGAACACGGGTACGCTGCAAGAGATCAACAAGGTCGTGAGCGAAATCAGCCAGAACCTTCCTGCGCTTCTGCAAGCAGCACACGTTGCCGATCCGACACTGGCTGCAAGATTAGCGGCGGGAGTAAATCTCATTCTCACCACAGTCACCAGCTTTGCTTCGTTAATTCCACAGACACCGATTCTGCAAGTCGCAACTCCACAGCTCGGTTCGCGCACCAGCTTGCAGAAGAGTGGGAGCAAGGCGATCGTCATTCCACATGCAAAAGATTTGAAGAAGCAGTGGAACCAGCAGGTATGCTCGCGGACGGGGAGAGCTGCACTGGATGCGGCGTTTGAAGGATGTGCGCTGCGGTAGGGCAGAAGGTTTCGTAGCACAGGCTACGAACTAGCCGAGCTGGCGCTCGGCATGGACGGGCGGGGACGCCCGTCCATGCATTGGACAAGAATCTATTTTCTGCGCCAGCGCACTCCGTCTTTTGTGATTTCAACGATAATGCCTGCGCTGGTTAGCTCCGCGCGAATTGCATCAGAAGCGGAGAAATTTTTCGATTTGCGGGCAGCTTCCATTTCAGCGATTTTCTTTTCGACATCAGCATCGGAAAGTTGATGTGCCGCGACTGCGTCCAATAATTCCGGGCTGATATCTTCTCGACCTTCACTTTTCGCCCATTCAAGAATGCTTTTCATCTTTGGCCCGTCGTCGTCTTTCAATACGGCAAAGATTTCATCGAATTGTTTTAACGCGTCGAGCAGAGGCTGAACATCGCCGTTCTTAATCTGACCTGCATCTATGGCGGCGTTCGCGGTGCGCACCATATCGAAGATCGCGGCTTGCGCTTGCGCCGTATTGAGATCATCTTCGAGCCCTGCACGCAGCCGGTCCCTGGTCTCTTGTGCGAGACGGGCCATAATTTCTCCGCTGCCCTCGGGAAACTGACCGGCTGTCAGACGTAATCGAAAGTTGCGGAGGCGATCCACGGAAGCCGCGGCCTGCTGCAATCCGTCCCAAGTGAAGTTGAGTTGATTGCGGTAAGGGACCGAGGCCAGCAAGAGACGAATCGAAGAGGGCTTGTACCCCTTGAGTACAAGATCCCGCAGAGTGAAAAAATTTCCCTGGCTCTTCGACATCTTCTCGCCCTCGACGAGTAGAAAGCGGGCATGAAACCAGAAATGGGCAAACGTCTTGCCAGTGAGCGCTTCCGACTGTGCGATCTCATTTTCATGGTGGGGGAAAATTAAATCTTCGCCGCCGGCGTGAAGATCGAAAGTCTCGCCCAATTCCTCCATCGACATTACGGAGCATTCGATGTGCCACCCAGGGCGGCCTGGCCCGATCACGCTATCCCACGATGCCTCGCCTGGCTTCGGAGCTTTCCATAGAGCGAAATCGCGTGCGTTATCTTTTTCGTATTCATCAACATCGATACGCGCCCCGTCTTGCATTCCTGCGAAATCTCTCTTGGAAAGTTTGCCGTAGGCGGGAAATTTCGCGATCCGAAAATAATACGAGCCATCCTCAGTACGGTAAGCGAAACCTTTTTCCTGAAGTACGGCAATCGATTCGGCCATCTCAGGAATGTGATCAGTGGCGTGCACCAACTGCGGCTCTTCGATATTGAGGGCGGCGGCATCCTCAAGAAACGCCCTTTCGTATTTCGCGGTGTATTCCTTGACGCTAACGCCATCACGGGCGGAGTTGCGGATGATTTTGTCATCCACATCGGTGATGTTCATGACATGTTGCAAACGGTATCCACTCTGCCGAAGAAAGCGGCGCAGGACATCGATAGCGACGAAGGTACGGAAATTTCCGATGTGTCCGTAGTCGTAGACGGTGGGCCCGCAGGCGTACATGCGGACTTCGTTGTCCCGGAGCGGCGCAAACTCTTCCACCAGCCCGGACAGAGTGTTGTAAAGGCGTACCGCCATGATTAGAGGCCAAGCTCCAAAGTTAAGAATTAAGAACTAAATTTGCAGAGCGAAAATGATGAGCCTGCTTGCGAGCAGAATCATTCATTCTAGGGGGAATAAAGAAAGAGGGTCAAATGGTTTCACTCGCGGATCGGGCAGCAGTGGATGGGGCTGGAGCATGAGAGCGTAACCGGTGTCCCACGAGGATGACGTAATGCACTGCAGAAATGATGGTGAACGCAAACGTTGCGCGAAGAAAAGTTAAGCGCGCAATCCATACCCAGCGGGTGTGATGAACTTCCAAAAGCATTACAAAGAAGACGGCGGCAACTTGGGCGAAGGTGTTCGCTTTGCCAAAGATGCTGGGACGGAAATCTCTTAGTCCAGCGATGGCGAAGAGCACCGCGCTTGCGGCGAGAATCGAAATATCGCGGCTGAAAACCAGCACGGTAAACTTCCAGGGAATTTTTCGCATGATGGACAGCACTAAGAAGACAGTGCTGAGCAGAAGCTTGTCGGCGATCGGGTCGAGATACTGACCGAGTGTGGTCTGTTGCTTGAGCGTACGAGCCAGGAGCCCGTCAAGACCATCGCTGAGGCCCGCGAATACAAAGAGTAGAAGCGCCCAGAAATAATGGCCCTCAACTAAATTGATTACGATGAACGGAAGAAACATCATTCGCAACAGCGTGAGCTGGTTGGGAGCGCTGAGCAGTTGCGAGAATTTCATTGGCGGTTCTCAGAACTGCTGGCCAGTTCCGCGGGAGTGAGCTGGCTGTGCCTGGTAAGAACGACTGCGGCATCCAATTTAGTTTTGTTGGCGAAACGTTGGGAGAGTGATGGGATGTTGCCATCGGGCAGATCGAGTTCGACGCGTTCGATGCGGTGCATGGGAAAAAAGACCACCGCCGGGGAAAACGGTTCGTTCTGCTGAATGAGGGAAATCAAATCGTCGAAGGACGCAAGCTCAACGCCGCAGAGACTTAGTCCAGTGGGAGAAAGCACGAGAATGACACCCCAGAATTTCTCGCGAGGGGTTCCTAAAGTTGTAACAACCATGGTGCCCGGCTCAAAAGGAAGGCGTTGGGGCCGATTGCTTTTCGCGTACGTATTGTCCTCTTGAGAATTTGGCACAAGTTGATTGTCGCTGTGAGCGGGAGAGTTTGCAACCGTAACGAGTGTGGTAGTGGTGCAGTTTGAATTCAGACTGCACCACTACCCGGAGTGTTCCCTATTGGCGCGAAAGCATAATGAAGAAAAGTCCCAGTGGATTGCCGGGAAATAGCCGGCCCGGTACAATGAAAGAGACGACGTAGGCGCGTAGCTCAGTTGGTTAGAGCGCTACCTTGACACGGTAGAGGTCAGGAGTTCGAGTCTCCTCGTGCCTACCATTTAAATCCTGCACTTGCGAGACTTTCCGTTTTCACAACTTCCAACCGGTCGTGGGGCCATCGATTCAACTTCTGCATCAAGTCCATGCCACATTGGAACGGCGTGACCGACTGCGAGATACTGGTCATCGAGCCCAACGAGCGTCTCTCCTATAGATGGAATGCTTCGGACGGGAGGACTGAAAAACGACCGTTACTTGGACGCTGACCCAGACAAATGGCGCACGCACGTGCTCATGGGCATTCCACTTCCGTCCAGAAGAAGAGGCGAACTATCAAGGCGCGACTTACGGGGAAAAAGTAGTGGCTGGGCCTGGAGTCACAACAGCGTTGCCACTATTATGGCGCCTTCAAACATTCAGGCATCCCCCTACCTCAAACTGTACACCTCGCTTAGCACTCTGAAGCACATACTTGGGAAGAGCGTAGAACAGCAATCACGAGCTGTTGCGCATCTCCCCGGGAGCCAAAATTAGCTTTCGTAGGACTTATTGCACATGGATCGTCTTGCCGTCAGGGTCGAGCGTACCTTTGATGCGAACCTGTTTGCCTTCATATTTCTGTGCGAGTTCCTGATGATCGATAGTGTACGAGTTGCCGCTGGCGTCTTGTAGTACATATACATTGCCCGCCTTCGCGATGGTACCTGTAAACGTCTGGCTTCCCGTCTGGGATGATTGGGTCTGAGAATCGGGTGCCGCTTGTCCAGGTTGATTTGGCATCTGCCCTGGCTGTTGGGCTTGTGGCGTCGGCTGGCTGGGATTCTGATCCGATTGCTGCGCGTCGAGATGACCTGACAAGATCAAGGAGAAGAGTAGCGCCAGCGAAACCAGCAACCACGAAGAGCGTGTCCGTTTGTCCATGGAATCCTCCGAGAGATATTGTGCTCCGAAGCTATTTAGCAAGATCCCTGCCAAAATCTCCTAACCTATGCCGATTTATCAAATGAGGAACATTGGCGTTTCGTTTGTGTGTTTTAACAGCGCAGAGTTTATCCCGCCCCAATCTCCCGAACGTCACTCCTCCTGAAGTTTTTCCCGGAAAATACAGAGAACTCCGTAGAAAGAGGCTGTTTCAAACTTGCACCCTGAGGTAGAGGCGCGCAATATTTTCCCGGTAACCTGCTCTAGGTACATTCTTGAGCTAGCATCAAGTTAAGAACAATAAAGTCAAGAACAATACGAAAACACCAAGGAGTTGTTGCTTTGGTATAACAGCTTCGGAGAATATCGCGGACACTATCACTTCTTCATCTCTTCGTCTTAATTCTTAAGTTACTGTTGGTCGTGCTGGACGGCTTCAGCTTGCGGGGAGAACCTTGTCGGTCGCACATTAGACGAGTTGGTCCAATTTTTGAAGGAACATATTCGGCAAAACTAAAAGCTAGCCGGAGATGAGTTTCCGGGGCTTCGGTGGCGTGTGCCTCCGCGCTATAATGGCGCACGAATGGCTCTCACCGCAGGCACGAAACTCGGACCTTATGAAATTGGATCGCTGCTCGGTGCTGGCGGTATGGGAGAGGTGTATCGCGCACGAGACGCACGGCTCAACCGCGATGTTGCGATCAAGATTCTGCCCACGTCTTTTTCCACCGATCCGGACCGCTTGCAGCGTTTTGCGCAGGAATCCCGCGCCGCTGCCGCCCTGAACCATCCCAACATTCTTTCGATCCATGACATCGGGGACGCCCATGGCGCGCCGTACGTAGTCTCCGAACTGCTGGAAGGCGAGACGCTGCGCGATCGCCTGCGGAATGGTCCACTATCTTCGCGTAAAGCTATCGAGTATGCGCAGCAGATCGTTAGCGGTTTGGCCGCAGCTCACGAGAAAAACATTGTCCATCGCGACCTGAAGCCCGAGAACATTTTCATCACTAAAGATGGACGCGCTAAGATTCTCGATTTCGGACTGGCCAAGCTCATCCGTTCCGAAGCCGACACATCCGGAGATGCGCCAACGCAGCAAGTCGGTACCGACGCCGGCATTGTCATGGGCACGGTGGGTTACATGTCGCCCGAGCAGGTTCGCGGCAAACCTGCGGATCACGCTCTGACATTTTCGCTTTCGGCGCCATTCTCTACGAAATGCTTTCCGGCAAGCGCGCTTTCCATGGGGATTCTGCCGCCGAGACGATGAGCGCAATTCTCAAAGAAGATCCGCCCGAGCTCACCGAAACCAACCGCAATGTTTCGCCCGCGCTCGAACGCATTGTCCGCCACTGCCTGGAGAAAAATCCGGCCGAGCGCTTTCACTCTGCACGAGATGTGGGCTTCAATCTAGAAGCCCTCACGGATATCTCGAGCTCCAGCCGCGGCGGGCTCCGAGCTTTGCCGGAAGAACGAGTTGCCAGTCGTTGGCTCCTGCCTGCGCTCGGAAGCTTGTTCTTACTGGCTTCTTGGGCTGCCATTTATCATTTCGCTCGCCGCGGAGCCCTAGCCAATCCTACTTTCCATGAAATCACCTTTCGCAACGGCACCATCTGGGACGCCCGCTTCGCGCCGGACGGCGAAAGTATTATCTATGGTGCAGCCTGGGAAGGGACAGCCGCAAGAGATTTTCTCGACCCGTTTCGATAGTTCTGACTCGCGCTCGGTCGGCCTGCCGTCCGCCCAGATTCTTTCCATCTCTTCGAAAGGCGAGATGGCGATCTCTCTGCATCCCGTGGATGTCATTGCTTTTGGACAGGCGGGCACTCTGGCGCGGGTTCCACTCGCTGGTGGAGCGCCGCGTGAGGTACTCGATAATGTCCTTTGGGCCGATTGGACACCCGATGGCCAGTCTCTAGCGGTCATTCGTTCGAGTACGAACGCAATTACTGACTTGGAATTTCCGCCAGGAAATGTGATTTATGCGCCGCACGGCTGGGTCGGCAATGTGCGCTTTTCTCCGCGCGGAGATTTCTTGGCCATAGCCGATCATGTGGTAGGCGGCGACGATGGCCGCGTCGTCATCATCGACGCGCATGGAACTCGGAAAGCCAGCTCGTCGTTCTACTCGAGTGTCGAGGGACTCGCCTGGAGCTCGAATGGCAATGAAGTCTGGTTCTCCGCGATTCCCGGCGGATCCGCACGCGCGATTTATGCGCTGGACCTGTCTGGCAAGGAGCGTCTCATCTATCGCTCGCCTGGCGGTCTGACCATCCACGATATCAGTCGGACCGGTCTTGTTCTGTTAACTGCCGATAAAGCTCGCGTCAGTATGTCCGCGCTCCCGCCCGGCGAGACTCGCGAACGCAGCCTCTCCTGGTTCGACTGGTCTCTGCTTGGGGACATGTCTGCGGACGGCAAGACCATTATTTTTTCCGAGACCGGCGAAGCTGTTGGCTCAAACTACAGTATCTTTCTGCGTAAGACCGATGGCTCGCCCGCTGTCCGGCTCGGCGACGGCGCCCACGGCACTCTTTCTCCCGATGGCCGGTGGGTTGTGGCTGAGGTCGGAGCTCCTCCGAAGCTAATGCTTTTGCCAACCGGCGTTGGCGAGCCCCGGCAGCTCACAGACAACAAGGACGACCACCTTTTGGGTGATTGGTTGCCAGACAGTAAGTCATTCGTGTTCTCCGCTGCAGAGTCTGGCCATCCCCGTCGCAGTTATCTTGTCGACATTCAAGGTGGTTCCCCCCGAACGCTCACACCCGAGAACACCTACGGAAGCTTTGTTACCCCTGACGGAAAGTTTTTGTTGGCTATGGATGCGGACCGTCAGCGTTGGCTTTACCCCATTGCCGGGGGACAACCGGAGAGGCTAATCATTACTCCAGATCCTAATCAGCGCGTCGTCGGATTTTTGGCCGATGGCAAGAGCGTGCTGATGCGTACGCGCTCTGTACCTGTCCATGTAACTCGGATTGATCTCGCCACCGGACACAGCGAGCCCTGGAAAGACATCGTTCCCGCCGATCCGGCCGGCGTGCAAAGCATTCCTAGCCTGAGATTCAGCGCCGACGGTAAGTCGTATGCATACTCGGTCGGGCGCATCCTTTCTGATCTTTATGTTGTCGATGGCTTGAAGTGATTGACCTTCGGCGTAACACGCCGCGATAACGATCCGACTGAGAATCGCGGCAGTGTGCTGTGTAAGACTATAATTGCGCGCACACGCGAATGACCCTCACCGCTGGCACGAAACTCGGCCCCTACGAAATCGTCTCACCGCTCGGTGCTGGTGGCATGGGAGAAGTGTATCGCGCAAAGGACACGCGACTTGACCGGACCGTCGCGATCAAAATTCTGCCTTCACACCTTTCCGATAATCCCGAAGCAAAACAGCGCTTCGAGCGTGAAGCTCGTTCGATCTCCTCTTTAAATCATCCGCACATTTGCGTGCTGCACGATGTGGGCAGCCAGGACGGAATCAATTACCTGGTCATGGAGTATGTGCAGGGCGAGACTCTGGAAACGCGGCTGCAGAAAGGTCCATTGCCTATAAAACAGGCGCTCGAGTGCGGCGAGCAGATTTGCGACGCTCTGGAAAAAGCGCATCGGGCCGGCATTGTGCACCGTGACCTCAAGCCGGGAAATATCATGCTTACCGCATCGGGAGCCAAGCTGCTCGATTTTGGGTTGGCGAAACCGACTGCGGCAATGCTTGGTGCTCGCGCCGTCAGCGATAAAGGACAGCTGACGCCATCTACGCCGACCATGAATTTCTCGGCTCTAAGTGCATCGCCGGGAAAGCTCACCCAGCAAGGAACTATCGTCGGCACGTTCCAGTACATGGCGCCCGAGGTGCTGCAAGGACAAGAAGCGGATGCGCGCAGCGATATCTTCAGCTTCGGCGCCGTGCTCTACGAGATGTTGACAGGTAAGCACGCGTTTGAAGGCAAGAGCCAGATCTCGGTCGCCTCGGCCATCCTGGAAAAAGATCCGGAGCCGATTTCGAAAATTCAGCCAATGGCACCGATTGGCCTTGATCATGTGGTCCTCGACTGTCTAGCGAAGGAGCCGGACTCGCGCTGGCAAAGCGCAGCCGACATCGCGCGGGAGTTGCGCTGGATTGGAAGCGGCAGCTCGGGCGTTAGTCCCTTCCCATTGGTTGCTCCGCGCCGCCGACTGCGTGAGCGTCTGCTTTGGGCTGCGGTAATCATAGGATTGCTGGCGGTTCTTTCCTGGTCGATCTTGCGGCAAGGAGAGCCGGCGCGAACCGTGCGCTCCTACTTGCCTCCACCCGCAGAAGCAGGCTTCGATTTTACTGGTGACTTATCGGGTCCGCCGATAATCACAGCTGACGGCACGGCCATCGCTTTCTGTGCTCGTACGCAAAAAGATCCAGATTCTATATGGGTGCAATCTCTTGGTGAATTGGCCGCAAAGAAACTGGAAGGTACTACCGGCGCTTCCTTCCCTTTCTGGTCGGCGGACGGGAAATTTATTGGCTTCTTTGCCGACGGCCACTTGAAGAAAATTCCCGCAGCCGGCGGGCCGGTTACTGATCTTGCCGAAACGACCAATCCTCGAGGAGGCTCATGGAATCAGGACAATGTCATCGTCTACGAGCCCGACTATCGCGATACTTTGTGGCGCATCAATGCTTCCGGCGGAACTCCGGTACGCCTGACTAAGTTTGAAGCAGGCAAGCACACAACCCATCGCTGGCCCAGGTTCCTGCCTGATGGAAAGCACTTTTTGTTTTTTGCGACCAATCACTCAGGCGGATCGGAACAAGGCATCTATTTCGGATCACTTGAGGATGGGACATACAAGCACGTGCTCGCTGCGGATTCCGATGCGCAATATGCTTCAGGTTATCTGCTTTACCATCTTCAGTCGGAATTACTGGCGCAGAAATTCGATCCGACAACTGGCGTTGTATCCGGTGATCCTGTGCTGGTGGCCAACATGGTGGAATACGATTCGGGCACGTGGCACACGACATTTGCGGCGAGTCAGAAGGGTCTCCTAATCTACGAACCGGGATCGAAAATACTGGGAACGGATCTTCTCTGGCTTGATCACACCGGGAAGACGGTGCGGCAAGTGGCGGAACGAGCATTCTATAAAGGCAGTGGCCAGCTTTCTCCAGATGGCAAACGGCTGGCAACATCGGTAGGAGATCCGCAAGCCGATATCTGGGTGTTCGACCTGGTTCGTGGAACGCGCACACGTCTTACATTTGGGGGAGCCACGTACCTCATGCCGTCCTGGTCAGCGGACGGACAGCGGGTGATCTATGTAAGGCAGAACGGCACGACACTGGTTTCGGGCACCTCGATCCGCGCGCGTCTCGCCAACGGCGGTGGCCAAGAAGAAGTCCTGATGGAGGGCGATCCTTTGGCGCAATCGCGAACATTGACAATGCCACAGTTATCGTCGGATGGCCGCTACCTCGTCCACATGGAGCAGAACGGTCCAGTGGCTGGCGTGTGGGCGATGCCCACGACGGGCGACAAGAAGCCATTCCCCATAGTCCAACCCGAGACTCAACAGTCGAGGATCGTTCAATTCCGCCTTTCTCCCGACGCACGCTGGCTGGCTTACAGTTGTACCGAGTCAGGGCGAGAGGAAGTTTATGTCACGCACTTCCCGAGCGGCGCTGGCCGATGGCAGATTTCGCAGGCTGGAGGGACATTTCCAGCATGGCGGGCAGACGGCAAGGAGATATACTACGCCGGCATCGATAGTTTGCTGCACGTTGCCGCGGTAAATCCAAAGAGCGAAGAATTCGAATTCTATCCAGTGCGGACGCTGTTCCAAGTTAACTACGTCAACCCAATTGGAACCCCATACGACGTTGCGCCAGATGGCCAGCATTTTGTCTTCGCCACATACCCAGGAAGCCTCTCTACACCGCTGGTGCTGGTCACGAACTGGACGGCGGACCTTAAGAAATAAGTTCCGAGGCCGTTCCTTTGAAACAGGCGCTTACCAGTTTCGCCCGCGTTGACTTTCTTCGTTGCTGCAACCTAAGATGGCTCACCGCAATTCCGGCACTGGACGTTACAAAGGCAGGTCTCTACGAGCAATCAGATTTCCTCAAACGACGACGAAATCATTGGCACGTCCATTTCGCATTACCGAGTGATTGAAAAACTCGGTGGCGGCGGCATGGGAGTGGTTTACAAAGCCGAAGATACGCGACTGGGCCGGTTTGTGGCCCTCAAGTTTCTTCCCGGCGATGTCATGGCCGATCAGCACCTGTTGAGCCGATTCCGTCGCGAGGCGCAGGCCGCTTCCAGTCTTAATCATCCGAACATTTGCACCATCTACGACATCGGGGAGGAAAACGGTCGAGCTTTCATCGTAATGGAGTATCTGGATGGTCAGACGCTGAAGCATTTGATCGGCGATCGCCCACTCGAACTCGATTTGCTGATGACGATTGCAATTGATATTGCCGATGCGCTTGAAGCAGCGCATTCCAAGGGCATCGTGCATCGTGATATCAAGCCCGCGAATATCTTTATCACGGATCGCGCGCACGCCAAAATTCTCGATTTCGGACTGGCGAAAGTGGAGGCGGGGAGAGCTTCGTCTGGCGTGGGGGCGGACGATTTAACCGCCGGGGTCAGCCGTGAACACCTGACCAGTCCTGGTTCGGCTCTGGGCACCGTCGCTTACATGTCTCCCGAACAGGTTCGAGGTAAGGCGCTCGATGCGCGGACGGACTTGTTTTCTTTTGGAGTCGTGCTCTATGAAATGGCGACTGGCGCGTTACCGTTTCATGGAGAAACTTCCGGGGTGATTTTCGATGGCATCATGAATCGGACGCCTGTGACTCCGGTGCGTTTGAATCCCAATCTGCCATTGAAGTTAGAAGACATCATTAATCGTGCGCTGGAGAAAGAGCGCGAACTGCGCTACCAGCACGCCTCAGACATCAAGTCGGAATTGCTGCGGCTAAAACGAGATTTGGAAAGCAGGAAGAGGGGCTCGGGAGAAGAAATCTTGCGCGGGGAAGTTCAGCATAGCTCTGCCTCAGCAGGCTTGGCTTCCTATGAATCTTCTCGTAATGTGCCGCAGTCGATAGCTGATTCAGGGCGAGCAAGCGCTGTCGCGGTATCAGCGACGATTCCTGGGCGCGCTGCGCCGGGTTCCGGAGCTAAATCGCTTTGAAGTCGATGGCAAACATGGATAGCTGTGATTGTAATTGTCGTTGGGGTGGGAGTTGCTGGTTATCGTTACTGGCGCAGCTCACATGCGCTCCAGCTTACCGACAAAGACCAGCTCATTCTCGCGGATTTTACGAATCAAACCGGGGGTCAAGTTTTCATTCAATTTGAAGGAGGATTGCGATCCAACTTGAGCAGTCGCCTCTCATCCAACTGGTCAGCGACGCGGAGCTGCATAGTAATTTGCAATATCTGGGACAACCCAAAGATCAGAGAATCACCCCCGAGTTGGCGCAGCAGATTGGTCAGCGCCTCGGCGTGAAGGCTTTTCTCAATGGAACCATCTCCCCGATGGGCTCCTCATATGTCATTTCCATTAATGCAGTGAACTGCGCCACCAGCGACGTCTTCGGACGCGAACAGATTACTGCGGCTGATAAGGCCGGAGTGCTAGCCGCCGTTTCCAGCGCGGCAACTGCGATGCGGGCTCGTTTGGGCGAATCTCTGGCGTCGATTCAAAAGCTATCAACTCCCTACACCAACGTGACCACGGCGTCGTTACAGGCCTTCCATGCGTTCTCGTTGGGAGAAGACCAGCACCGTATGGGCCGCGATTTACCTGAAGCTGCATCTTTTTACGAAGAAGCGGTTCGACTGGATCGAAATTTCGCCATGGCTTATGCGCGCTTGGGCGCGGTGTATTCGGGGCAAGGCGCGGCTGTTAAAACCCTGGGGTACATGAAGAAAGCTTATGATCTGCGTGAACGCGTGACCGAACGCGAGCGCATGTACATTGAATCGCTCTACGCAAATTTAGAATACGATCTTCCCAAGGCGCTGGAAGCATACAAGCTTTACGTGGCCACTTATCCGCGGGACGCGGCTGCCTGGAACAACATGGCAATTGTGTATTCGAACCTGGGGGACCCTGAAGAGGCTGCACTAGACTTCGAGAAGACTTGGGAAATCGCAAAATGGGACAATGTCGCTGCGAGTAATTCCGCGAGCATATTGCTTCAACTCGACCGGTTGGATGAGGCCGAGAAGTACACAAAGGAAGCCCGCGAGCAGGGTGGCGACGATGACATCTTGTATCACGGAAATATGATGATCCGCGACTTTCTCAGGGGCCGTCCGGATTGGGAGAAGCAAGTGCAATGGGCGGCGGGCCGCGCAGACGGTTTTGGGTTAGAAGCATGGGCTGGAAATATCAACTACTTCGCTGGCCGGATGCGAACGGCTGACCAACAATGGACGCAGGCAGGGGATCGTGCGCTTCAATTGCACCTGCCGGATTCTGGCCGGAAGCATGTACGCGCTCAAAGCGGTTCACGATTCGCTGATTTCGAACTGCGCTACCGCACGAGAAACCGCACATCGCGCTCTGACGCTCGATCATTCGATAGCCACGGTGCCAGATGCCGCTCTCGCGCTGGCGTTTTGCGACGAGACTGGTCCGGCTTTGCAGGAGGCCGAGCGCCTGGCTAAAGCGGAGCCCCAGAACGCATTAATGAACGATGTTTATCTGCCGGAAATCAAAGCTGCGATTGCTATAGTGCAACATCATCCCGGCCAAGTCGCGGAATTGTTGACGCCAGCTTCCTCTTATGCTCTTGCCTCCAAGATTCCTCAGCTTTTGGGACTCGCATCTTTGCAAGCCGGAAAATGGCAGCAAGCGGTCAATGACTTCCAGCCTGGAATTCGTTATCGAGGACTGGCATTGGAAGAGGCCGCGAGTGGTACAGGGCAAGGCCCTGATTATAGTCTCTGCCTGCTCGGAACAGCCCGCGCCCAATTGCATTTTGATAAGGCCGCAGCGACGCGCAGCTACCAGCAATTACTCGATATCTGGAAGACTGCCGATCCAGATTTCAAGCCTCTACAGGAAGCCAACGGAGTTCGCCGCACTGAATTAGGGAAATGTTTTGGTTCGCTTTAGCTTCCCATCTTTCAAGGAACTTTTCGCCGCGCCAATCTATGGTGTGTCCGACGAAGCTTGCCAGCCACACTAATGCAGCCAATCAATCTCGTAGCGGGATTAACCACATCCAGCGCGTCACTTGTCGATCCTGCAAAGCTCCTCTTCCAACAACCAGTGCCATACACAAGCGTACTAATTCCGGTTGCGCCTAACAATGCCCATGACCAGATTGCGCCTTGGGATGCAATCAAGGCTAGTAATGCCCAGGGTAATCCGAAGGTGAATAGCAGGCCGACATATCCCCAAGGCCTTGAATCGCGGATGGTGCGTCCCCAGCGCAGCTGATGTGCGATGAATCCGCGAAGGTCATAGGCAGGAAGATACGTTTCAACTACTGTCTCTGACAACTTCACTTCGAGATCAAGAGCGGCAATACGGCTGCCGATCTGGTAATCATCGGCAAGATAGTCGACCAGTGCTTCGAAGCCGCCGATTTTCGCCAGGTCGCTACGGCGGAAAGCTAGTGTCGAACCGAGTCCGAATCGGATGCTTTCGAGGCTGCGCGCCGTGAGTACACCGGGAGCAAAATCGGTACTGATTCCGAGAGACTCCAGCCGAGAACCGAGTGTCGGGCTTGCAACTCCTCGATAGAGGCAAGTTACTAATCCAATCTCGGGATCCACGAGTGGAGGAACAACTTGTTTGAGGTAATCCGGTTCGACGCGAATGTCGCTGTCGTTTACTACAAGAAAATCATGGCCAGCTTCGGGCAGCATTTGCGCAAGATTGCTGACCTTGACGTTTGTACCCAGAATTTTTTCGCACTGAATAAGGCGAACTGTTTGTTCGGGAAATTCGCCTTTCAGGCGGCTTACGAGTTCGATCGCCGGATCATCTGGATCGCTGACGCCGAAGATGATTTCATACTCCGGATAGTTTTGCAGGCAATGGCTGCGGAGGCTTTCATACATCCCAGGATCGGTGCCTTTGAGCGGCTTGAGAATTGAGACGGGAGGGGTTGGTGGACTGTTGTGTGCCGCATCCTGTTCACGCAGGAAGCTTGCAGCGCTCCAAAGACAGATGAGGTAATAGGCGATGCTGCAGGTAGTGCCGAGGACGGCGATGATCTCGATGATGTTGGAGAGGAGATGAATCATTAGCGACAGGTGAGAGCAGGATTCAGTCTAGCAAAGGGCGGTGTGTCGGAGCTTCGCGCGAGATGTCCCTCGCCCGGCTGAAGTGCGCCGGATCTTCGGGATGACGTAATCTCAAGGGTAAGTGCGAACGACCGGCGACCAAAGGCCAGCGACGTCTTGCTTCATCCCATATAATGGTTCTGTTGGCAGCTGGACCGGACGGTCGCTCTCATTTCGTCAAGGAATGAGGGAGGAAAGTCCGAACTCCGCAGAGCAGTGTGCCGGATAACGTCCGGGAGGCCGGGTTCAAGCCCGGTTGACGGAAAGTGCCACAGAGAATATACCGCCCTGGCGGCAACGCCAGGGTAAGGGTGAAAAGGTGCGGTAAGAGCGCACCGCCGTCGCAGTAATGCGGCGGGCATGGCAAACCCCACACGGAGCAAGACCAAATAGGGAGGAATTTCTGCGGCTTCGCTTCCAGGAACGTGCCGGCTCGGCGCGTCAAACCTCCGGGTAGGTCGCTTGAGCCCCGCAGTAATGCGTGGCCCAGAGGAATGACCGTCCCGCTGGAGCAATCCGGCGGACAGAATTCGGCTTACAGGTCCAGCTGCCGATCTATTCAAATAAGTTAGGTGCGATTGCCCCTAATCGGGCTCGAACCTCGTCACTGCAAACGTTGTTCCCGGTTTCCAAGAAGCCTGCCAACTCCCGTTGGACGCTAACCGAACTACGAGCCAAAGCACAACCCACCCGAAGTAGAAGGGCAATTCTGGGGGAGGAGCCCCTCACTTTCTTGGACCCTTCGGGTGGGATGCCGATGCTAAGTGTAGGTTCGTCCTTAGCATCTATGCCATTGACTTGCACAGGCAAAAAAGGCCACATCAACCGATGTGGCCTTTTTTGGATTAACGCCTCACTTCCCAAATGGGGCTGGAATCGCTGTTTTGACGCCCTCCCCCGAGTTCGTCATAAACAGTGGTCAATCGGAAACAACGCCTCCGATATTGTGCCCAGTTCCCGACTTCGTCAATACTGCTTACGTCTAGCGAATAATCAGCGAAGCTCTTGTCACAGAACAATGCGGATACAACAAGACCGCGCTCGCTTCCGCGCAATCCGGCTAAGAGTTAACCGCTGTCTTCGCGGTATCCGCTTTACCTAGCGACCAACTCTTTCGCTTGTGTCCCACTTCCTCATACACTTCCAGAATCTTGCTTGCGGATTCGTCCCAGGAAAACTTCTTTGCCTGCTCGTATCCTCTCGCCTTCAGCCTGTCCCTTAACGGCTGATCGAGCAGTACCCGCAGCATGGCGCGCATGATTTCAAAAACATTTTCTGCATTCACCAGCACGGCCGCATTGCCGACGACCTCTGGGATGGAAGTCGTGTTTGACGTAAGCACCGGAGTCCCGTGCGCCATGGCTTCGAGCGGCGGCAAGCCGAATCCTTCGTAGAGCGAGGGGAAAATGAAGATCTTCGCTGCATCGTAAAAAATTCGCAGCACTTCAATAGGGACGAATCCCAGAAAGCGCACATCGTTTTGCACGCCTCCACGAATGACGGTGCGGCGCAGGTCGGGATGCTTGGAGAGTTCGTCGCCAATAATGATGAGCTTCAGATCGGGGAACTTCTCTTGTTTGTCGAGCTCAGCTTTCAGTGCAGAGAAGGCCTCGATAATGCGAACCAAATTCTTGTGCGGGCTGATTCTTCCTGCATAAAGCAGAAATGGATAGGTGATCTGATAGCGTTGCGTAAGGAATTGACGGTCGGCATCATTGGCGTGACCGTGCAGAAAACGGGGATCGATGGCATTGTGCACTACGTCGATCCGGCAGGAGGGAATACCGAATAGCTTTTCGATTTCAGTTTTCGTGAACTTAGAGACTGCGAGAATACGTGCCGCTCCCTTCAGCACGCGGCGAGTAAGCTGAAAGTGCAGAGAACGCATCACCCCCGAGCCCTCGTGGGCGCGGTACATATGCTCCAGCAAATCGTGCACCGTCATTACATAACGGCAAGGCAAGGCTCGTGGCAACGAAAATAAGTGTGGGATATGAACCAGGTCGCACTTGAGGCGCCGCAGAATCGCGCGGCATTCGAAAAATCCCTTTACCGTGGTGTCAGTTTTCGTCGAGGGCCACGGTCTGGAAGTTTGGCGGCAGAAAGCCGATTTCGGACACCTTCTCCAGAGAACCAATCAGAACATATTCGTTCTGATGATCTAACCGTCCCAGTGCACGTACTACGTTGCGGGTGTAAGTACCCACGCCGAAGTCGGTCATACGGCGGATATCGATCGCGATCTTCACCAAAAAGATTTAATCACAGAAGACAGAGCCGTACAGGAGAAAAGTCAAAAGGCAAGACAAACAGGTGCAGGATTTGGACGAGCGGCGGTGTTGACTCCGTCCAAGTGGCCTTCACGGAATGATGCCGTTTTTTCTTTTCGCACGTGTCTTGGGCACATTCCAGGGGAAACTGGCAGCATTTCTATTAATGGCAACGCCAACGATGGCTCGGCAGCCTCGTCGATACTGGGCTCAACACCTTCGTGGTTGTTTGGGACGCCCCGGAATATGGGTAGTCAGGTCACGGATGGTTTGCAGATCTGGCAAAACCTCGGGCAAGGAAATTGTCGCGGAGATCTTTTTGTAGTGAGTCTCCGTTAGCGAATCAGTTGCACCCGCACTCTGGCCCTATGCTCTTACCTCGGCTTGTGCTCTCGCCCGGCGCTCGGCGTAGAGCGGGAATGCTTCGGCCAATCCCAGCACCTGCTTGCGCACTTTACTGAGTACTCCTGAATCGGTTTGATGATGCAGGACCTCGGAGATCCATTGACCGACCTGCCGCATCTCGGTTTCCTTCATGCCACGCGTCGTGAGGGCTGGGGTCCCGATGCGGATTCCACTCGGCTTCATTGGAGGATTTGTGTCAAACGGAATCGCATTTTTGTTCACCGTGATGCCTGCTTCGCCTAACGCTTTCTCCGCTTCGTTGCCCAGCATTCCTTTAGAAAAGACATCGACCAGCATCAGGTGAGTGTCGGTGCCTCCGGAGATGATGCGGAATCCTTCTGCCGCGAGGGTCTCCGCCAGTACCTTGGCATTGGCAACGATTTGTTTGGCATAGTCGCGAAAGCTGGGCTGCATGGCTTCCTGAAAGCAGACCGCCTTGGCCGCGATGATGTGCATCAGCGGACCACCCTGCATGCCTGGGAAAACAACTTTGTCGATGGCGGCAGCAAATTCTTGCTTCGAGAGGATCATGCCCGCCCTTGGGCCGCGCAGAGTTTTGTGCGTCGTCGAAGTCACGATGTGCGCGTGAGGTACAGGCGAAGGATGCACGCCGCCGGCCACGAGCCCAGCAAAGTGGGCCATGTCCACCAGAAAGAGCGCGCCGACTTTGTCTGCGATCTGGCGCATGCGAGCGAAGTCGATGATGCGAGGATAGGCACTGCCTCCGCCAATGATTAGCTTGGGGTGTTCTTTCTCGGCAAGCTTTTCGAGATCGTCGTAGTCGATTGTTTCGGTTTCCTTGGTGACACCATAAGGAACGACTCTGTAAGTCTTGCCGGAGAAATTCAGATGAAAGCCATGGGTAAGGTGTCCGCCGTGTGCCAGGTTCAGGCCTAGAATCGTGTCGCCCGGCTGAATCACCGCAGCATACGCCTCCATATTGGCCTGCGACCCTGCGTGGGGCTGCACGTTGGCGTGCTCTGCTCCGAAAAGCTTCTTTGCCCGGTCGCGTGCGAGGTTCTCGACGACATCGGCAAATTCGCATCCACCGTAGTAGCGCTTGCCGGGATATCCCTCAGCATACTTATTGGTGAAGACAGAACCCGCAGCTTCGAGCACGGCTTCGCTGACGAAGTTCTCCGAGGCGATGAGCTCGAGGCCTTCGTGCTGGCGGCGGGCTTCGTCATCAATGGCAATGGCAATTTCGGGATCAGATTCGTGCAGAGACCGCGACATGGGAGTATTTTTCATAGGAGCACTCTTCAGGGAACTTTAGCGTACACGTCCGGTTGATGAATTTCCATCCAGCGCTCGGGGGCTTGTAGAGGCGTGAATCCGAATTGCGAGTACAGGCCGTGGGCGTCACCGGTAACCAGACTCCAACGGCGTAAACCTTGAAGCTGCGGATGCTGCAGAATACATTCCATCAGCCACTTTGAGAGTCCGCGCCCGCGATGACTTTCCAGAACGAACACATCGCCGATGTAGGCATAAGTCGCAAAATCAGAGATCACCCGAGCGAAGCCGACTTGGGCGTCCTTATCGTAAACTCCGAAACATAGTGAATGCTCGATCGAACGAGCAACAATTTCACGAGGAATACCCTTGCACCAATAGCAATTGGTAAGAAAACCGTGGATCACATCGAGGTTAAGACGAGCGCGGTCCGTGCTGATAAGGAAGCCGTCTCTGTGGTGCTCTTCGGTGTCGAATTGTTCAGGAGTGTTCATGACTTCACGGCAGCGATGGACCGAGAAGGAGTATCTTCAAACGCGGTGCGAAAAAATCTGCCCAGATGCCATGCGTCCATATATTTGTAGGGCGTTTCTCCGGTGGTGTAATGGCCGCAGGGGAGCACTGCAACTTTATGGTCCAACTTGTGCTTTGCGAACTCTGCGACCGTGTTCCGGGAAAACTCCGGCAAAAAAGTCAGATCATAGTTCGCATAGATGATCAGCGACTTCTTCGGCCATCGCGCAAACTGTTTGAAGTACGACATGGGACTGATCGCGCTCCAGAGTTTTCGCAGGCGCTCCTCATCGATTTCGGCTTCAAGCCCCTGGCGAATATGCCGCGTCGATTGTCCATGCCAGACTACGTCAGCGAAATAAGTTGAGGCATGATTGAACGCGGCAACGCGAATGCGCGGATCATGTGCTGCCGCAAGAAACGCGTAGCAGGAGCCAAGGCTCGTACCTAATATTCCGAGCTGGGTATAGTTCTGCTGCTCAAGCCAATCCAGGCAAGCACGAATATCGATCACGCCCTGGCGGGTCGCGTCCAGCGTGCGCCCAATGTTCGCTGAAACTGCATAGTCCGCACGGCTAATTTCCGCAGGCCTGCGAATATCGTGATAGGGCATGCTGAGACGCAACACCGCGATTCCCAGCCAGTTCAACAAGCGGCAGAGCCCAGCGTAGGAAATAGCGTCGGAGTTCCAGTGCGGCAACAGCACGACGGCGCGGTTTCCTTTCGCCGGAAACCAGCGGGCATTTACCAAATCATTTTCCGGGTAAGGAGTTCGCACAGGAGAGGTGAAGCGCAAGAATTCCGCGTGCGTTCCGCGGACTTTTTGTTCGAGTTTCGGATCCGGCACTGCGCGGGTGCTGAAAACTTGGACTTCGCGAGTCTCTAAGCGGAAATCCGTAGGCACCTCATAGGAATAAAATTCGTCGCTCGAAGCGACGATGCGTCGATTGTACTCACGCAGAAACGTTTCAGGATCATCGGGCTTATATCCCGGCGGATGGCCGTTGCGGCAGGGCCATTGCTGCGCCCACTCGAGTCCCCATTCCAGCGGACGGACCACCCGGTTGTTGTCCACCGAGGTGAGGCGGGTTTCCCAGTCATACATCCACCGTGAATAGCGAGAAGACATCGTATTCAGGATAACAAAGGATAAGCCAGCAGATTAGGCGCAAACAGCAAAGAGCAAGTATCGAGCATTGAGTTGTTAGATTTTATCCCAGTCCATCACTTCTGTTTTGCGATTCCCGTGCGTGTGACAGGTGTCACCGCAATTTAGTCTCTAAATGACAGATTCTGATTGTTAAACGAGACGCAGTCGAAAATATAGATTTTTTGAGTGTAGCTACATTTGGAGTTACAATAAGAATGAACTTTGAATGGGATGAAGGCAAGAACCGCGCCAACATTCGAAAACACGGGTTCCATTTCGCCGACGCGGAAGAGATGTTCCGCGGCTCCCTTCTGGCTCGGCCCGACACGAGGGAGGACTATGGCGAGGAGCGATGGATCGGAGTTGGGATGATTCGGGGTCGTTTCGCCTTTGTAGCGTTCTCTCAGCCCTCGCCCGATGTCATTCGCATCATCTCATTGAGAAAGGCAGACCATGAAGAGCGGAAAGAATACGAAAAAGCGCTCCGGGACGGATTGGAAGCGAATTGATTCTCTCCGGGATGAGGACATCGACTATTCCGACATTCCAAAGCAGGGGACGGATTTCTTCGCACGTGCCATACTCTGGCCGGGACCGAAGAAGCAGATTACTTTACGTCTTGATCCTGACGTACTGGCTTTTTTTCGCAAAAGTGGCAAGGGATACCAGACCACGATTAATGCGGTTCTTCGGAAGTATGTGGAAACCGTGGGAACACAGGGAAACCGGAACACTAGGTAGCTGCAATCAACTATGCCTCCTGGGTACGCGCTTCGAAATCCCGCAGAGAATTTCATATACTACCGTGTCGGCAAGGGCCGCATGCTCTCTCGCATCTACGCTCAAGCCGTCCGACGATCCCAGCAGCACGGCTTCGTCTCCTACAGAAACACCTGGCAACCCGGTAACGTCGACTAGAGTTAAATCCATGGAGATGCGCCCCACGATTGGTGCGTAGTGTTCGCGCACGATCACGCGTCCATGCTCTGACAGATGACGATTAAAGCCGTCAGCATATCCAACAGGCAATACAGCAATTCGGGCGGGCGCTTTCGTAACGTAAATTCCGCCGTAGCCCAGTGGCTGATTAGCCCGAGCTTCACGCAAAGCAAGAATTCGCGTTTTCCAAGTTAAAACCGGTTTTACCGCTAGCCGTAATCCGCTACCGCTTACTTCCCGGCCCGCGCGCTCGAAAGGTAAATGGTATCCGTAGAGCGCGATCCCAGGGCGAACCATGTTGTACAGAGCTTCTGGACGAGAGATCACTGCGCCCGTATTCGCTGCATGGATAAGAGGCGGGTCAAATCCTTCTATTCGTAATTTTTGCCGGACTTCCTGGAATGCTGCCAACTGCTCCTGCACCGATATCGCATCCAGAATTTCCGACGAAGCTAAATGAGTGGACAGACCTTCGAGAAAAAGATGCGAGGCGGACTTCAAAGCCGACCACACGCCAGTAAGATCTTCGACCGCAACTCCGAGTCGCCCCATCCCCGTGTCGATTTTCAAATGGATGGAATGCCTCGATATTCCCAGCCGCGTTGCCGCCCGTTCCAGCAGTTCGATTTGACCGACTTCCCAGACCGTAGGCGTGAGGCCCAGCCGTACGATGTCTTCTTCTTCGCCTCGCCAGAATCCCGTCATCAAAAGGATACGTGCGCGAATGCCGGCTTCACGCAGCGGAATAGCTTCATCGAGCGAGGTCACTCCCAGCCAGCGTGCTCCTTCTTCTTCCAGTGCCAACGCGCACTCGACCGCGCCATGACCATAAGCATCCGCTTTGACGACGGCACAAATGGTGACGCCGCTCTTTACGTGTCGCTGCACGACTCCAAAATTGTGCCGTAAGTTCGCGAGAGAAACCTCGGCCCAAGTCGGACGTGTAGCCGCACGCTTCGCGATTTCGATGGTCGCCACTTTTGTTTAATCTGCTTGAATTACTTCTACTTCAACTCTAGATACCTGATTATAGATGCAGCTTCTCGAGTCTCCACGTTACCGCAGGGCTACTCCCACGCTAGCTCCCCGAGAGCATGAACTTTACCGTCACCTGAGTTTCGACTTCCACAGGATCGCCATTCAGATAATAGGGACGGTATCGCCACTGACGCACGGCTTCGATTGCCGCCTGGGCGAGCATGGGATGTCCGCTGAGCAACTGCAAATTTTCGATAATGCCATCCTTGCTGATCGTCGCTCGCAGCAAAACGATGCCCTTGAATGCGAGCCTGCCTTGCGATGCGCAGGATAGGCGGGCTCGACACGGCGGATGAGATTGCCTTCCATCATGTGCGATATCAGGAGATGGTGAGTCGAGATCGGTGGGTGCAATATGGCAACGGGAAGCGAATCTCCAGTTGAGCCGAAAATACCTTCACCTGGATTGCCAGTTCCACTCTGGCCGGAAAGTGCTGTATTTAAACTCGGTGGTTGCAAATCGAAAGCTGCTGATTGCGGAATTACGTTGGGGATATGTCTAGGCGTGAACAGCGGGTGACCGAGCACAATAGTTACAAATCGGGCCGTATCCCCGATTGTTTCTATTCGTGGCGCCCTTGGCAAGGTCATTGGTACTAACAACCGAGGCGGTGAAATTAATGAGGGAAGGCCTTGCGTGTACAAAAGTGGTAAAGCCAATAGACCAGTGACCGCAATGGCTTGCAATCCAAACGAGAGCAACGTCGTCCAGCCGCGGTGTGATTGATTGTCCCAATTTGTGTCGCAAAAAGAGTCGGCGAACATTGTGTCCTCCTGAGATAACGACTGCTATCCCTTATGGACACCGCCGCCGACTTATATTGACCTGAACTTTCTGGTCAGAGAGAAAAATAAAAGCCGCGTCGAAACGCGGCTTTCGGGAACTTCTTTGTGCTTCCGGTGTCTCGCTTACTTAGGTGTAGTAGTTCCGGCTGGCTTAGTAGCGCCGGGCGTCGTTGGCCGGGTTCCAGTTGTACCGCTCGGTCTGGCCGTTGTGCCTGCCGGACGCGCTGGAGCAGCAACCCCCGATTGGGTGTTATAGGAATCGACAATCGTCTTGGTAATGTCGAGAGTCGGACCTGCCCACAGCACTGGACCGTTAGGCCACGGGTTGGACGTATCGAAAATCAAACCAAAGCCGTTGTCGCCAGCATACTTCACGATGAGCGGCGCCATCTTTTGCAGAATTTTTTGCGCGATCTCGTTCTGCTGGTTCTGTGCATCTTCGCGTGCGTCTTGAGCGGAGCGTTCCAGGGACTTCTGCTTCTGTTCAATTTGCTTTACTAAGTTGCCACGGGATTCATCGTTCAGCTTGTCGCCTTGGGTGTTGAGCTGCTTCTTCAAGCTCTCAATTTCATCATTCTGTCCCTTCAGCTCGGTCTGTTTCGGCTCCAGCTTCTTGCTTAGCGTCTCGAAATCGCGCTGCCCTTCATTGCTGGCAAAGATGGCTTGTTCAATGTTGATGGTTCCGATCTTACTTCCAGATCCGGTGGCGACAGGAGCGCTGGCGGAGCTGGGGGCTGAAGGCAGAGCGGCAGAAGCAGTGCCGTCAGTTTGGGCCAGCATCGTAATCGAGAAAGCGAACGCTGAAGCCATTAAAAATCGCACGAGCTTACTTGTCATGTGTTGATAAACTCCTTGGAAATTGGTCGGGTATTGATCAGATCTTTTACTGCGAATGCAGGCCGCACTCTTTTGGTCAGCCAGTCGTGCGACATCGCCAGCAACAAGGCACGCCAACTCGTACTTTCCGCAAAGCTGGAGCGTGCTGATCACCCCGGACAGAATGCACTTTTAGGGTGTATTTCGTTTCATTATAAGTGCAGCTTCCCTCAGGCGTCAAACTGCGGCCATCGACGTCATCCCGCATGGCATTAGAACGTGGTGGCGACGGTGAAGCGAAATGTCTTGCGCGGTTCTCGCAATAGATAATGTGGCGAGTAAGTATTGCGCGTAAGTTGATACGTATAATCGCCAGCGGCACCGACAGGGAACATACTTCGTGTGATCGCAATCGGCGATCCCGCAATCTCATCGAGCCGCATTGGATTGTAAGCGTAGTAAATGCGGAAAGGCGCATTGACCACAGGCAAAAACATCTGCAATTCGAGTCCTGTCGACATGCGGGGCTTCCAATTGGTGCTTCCCAACACTTGGAGCTGCTGGGAAAACTTAGGAAACGAACTTGAGGAACCGGGCGTCACACCGCCCTGGCAAGTAAAACTGATGGGATCGAGCACGGGACAGCCATAGACTTGGCTGTTAATAGCATTGAATTGAGTAGTATTGATGAGCAGTTGCGATTGCCTCAACACTGGATCAATGCCGATATCCATGAAAGGTACCAGCGCGACTGGACCTGCGATGGTATATCGATATTCCAAGTTGGCGACCACGCTGGCATCGCCACCAGGAAATACGATTTGATCGGAGGGAACCGGGATTGTGTAACTTCCTCTCAGCGGGTTGCCAGGATCTTTGGGCACCACCGAGCCATCAGGATTCCTTAGTGGGACGGATATGGCGCTTGGCAGAAAAGCTACGGGAGAGATGGAGCGAATGTCGAACCCTCTAATATCGTTTTCGCCTCCCATATAGAAGCGTTGGAATGGGGGTGCGACTAAGCCGCCGTAGCCACTCATAAACGATGCCTGCAGCCGATACCCAATCGTGTTCCTATGATTTTGTACAGCTTTGAAGTGTTTGTATTCAAAGACCGGACGAATCGTCCTCACCGTACCACCTAATCCGGAAATCTCCGCTGCGAAATATGTGCTGGTGCCAGCATGTGGGAAGTTGGCAGAATCCAGCGTGTTCTTCGAGTAGCTGGGAATAATCTTGCTGGTTACGATTCCATTCAAAGCACTGGGCCCGCTGACTCCGCTAAATGCCAGGTAGTTAAACAGCGATTTGGCCGCGGTGGTCAATGCCACCAGGGAGGAAACATCGTAGGAATAACTGATGCCGACGCGCTTGAAGGAGCGGTGTAGCGGGTAGTTCAATGAGGTAGTGAAGCCTTTGCTCGATTGCGTGTAGTTCTGGAGCTGCTGCAATTCGGCATTCGTGAGAGCTAGTTGTTGACCAGTCAAGATCGCAGACTGTCGCGCTTGATCGTAGGTATATTTTCGTCCGTAGACGGTGAAGCCGAATTGCAAGGGACGATCCCAAAGATAAGGCTCGGTAAAGCCGAACATCAAATTGCGCTGCAAGTTTCCGATTTGCGCCTGCACGGTTAGAGTCTCACCCAGCCCGAGGAAGTTATTCGTGCTATAGCTCAGGCCGATGAAAGCTCCTTCAAGTCCGCTGACGCCGCCGGTTAGCCCTATGCTGTTCTTTCCCTTCTCTTTGACCTTGAGCGTCAAGTCGACGGTGCCTTCTTTTTCGTCGAGATGACGATCGGTTACGTTGGGATCATCCGGCTTGAGCTGATCGAAATATCCCAGCTGATTTAAACGCTGCAGACTGAGTTCCCACAATTGCTGGTTGTAAACCTGACCCTCTTCGAGCGCGATTTCGCGGCGTATAACTTTGTCACGCGTTGTTGTGTTGCCGGAGAACTCGATACGCCGCACAAAGAATTGCTTCCCTTCGTCCACGTCGATGTCGAGGAACACAAGTTTCTTTTGTTCGTCGAACGTGGTATTCGGAATCGATGTGAAATTGATGTATCCGTACTGGCCGTAGGCTTTGCGGAGCGACTCCAAGCCCTTGGCGACTTTCTCGCGGCTGAAGATATCGCCGTCTTTGATCGGAAACAGTGATCGTAAGGCTTTGACGTTGCTGATCGCCTTATTATTCTTGAATGTGATTCCTCCCAAGTTGTAGCGATCGCCCTCTTCAATCGGAATAGTGATATCGACCGCTTTTCCGGGACCGCTCTGCAGCAGAGGAATATGAAAGCCAGCATGCCCGGTGTCATGGATGTTGGTCTTGGGATCTTGCACCAGCACTTTGAAGTAGCCGCGATTCTGGTATTCGGACCGTACCCGTTCGGTGTCTTCATCGAGTTTGGTCGCGTCGTAGGTCTTGGCGAGCAGATTTTCGAGGAAGATGGAATGCGGAACGCCAATTGGTTTCAAGTTCTTCATGGCACTGCGCAGAATGCGGCTGGGGACGTTTTTGTTCCCCTGAAAAATAATCTTCCCGACTTTAACTTTTGGGCCTTCCTTAATCACAAAAGTCAAACTAACTGCTGCGGGAGGAATTGGACGAACCTCGGTGCGAATCGTGGCAAATTGTCTGCCATGTTCGGCAAGCAGCCCTTTGATGGTGACTTCAGCCTTTTTTACTTTTGTCGGATCGTATTGGCTTTCGGGAGAAAGCCCGACTTTGGCTTCCTTGAACCGGTCGAGGACATCGCTCTTTGAGACTGCATTCAGGCCAACATAATCAATCTCGCGGATAGTTGGACGTTCCTTGACATAAATATGCAAACGCCATCCCTTTGGCGTTTGCTCGCGCTCAACGCGAATGTCTTCAAAGTACCCGGTGTTCCACAGAGAATTGAAATCGCGTTGGATCGCCGCCTCATCGTATACGTCGCCAGCTCGAGTGAAAATACGGGCGCGAATTGTATCTGCGGGTATGCGGCGATTGCCATGAATCTGAATCTCCGTGACCAGCTCCTGCTGCCCCACGCCTAGCGAACACAAGATTACGACCAAGCTAAGCAAGATGCTGAAACGGCGTGCGAGAAACGGCGTCTTTACAAAAGAAAAAGCGAGACCGGAGAGCCAAACCGGGTATGACTGCGGGCTGTCCTTGCTTCGGACAGGGTTGTCCTGATGAAAGCGATGAATCGCTACGACCTCAGATTGCTGGATTATGGAAAACCGCAATTATACGGTAGAGCAGTGGATACCGTCCAAAACTGAGCCAATCGACTTATCTTGTTTTCGCGTTAGCAGGCTGGCCGGAAAAGCCCTACCTCAACCAAGACGGAATAAAACGTCGCGGAGTTGCCCATGTCCGTAAGTTTTTCCGATGTGAGGACGTTAATATTTACATTGTCGCGACTAAGCTTCGCCCAATGAAGGTGTGCGGAGACGACACCGGGCTGCACGTTTCCATCCACTCGCGCTTTCAAAACGATTTCTCCCCGGCCATTGAACACGCGCACTAAGTCGCCGTCGATTATTTGTCCGATGCTTCGCATCTTGCGGACTCATCTCTAACAGCCCGGATTCCTCCATCTGCTGAACTGACGGCAAATTCGAAAATGTTGAATTGAGAAAATTGTCGGCCTTGCGCGCCAGCAGCTCAAGGGGAAATGTCTTTGAATTCGCCCCATGGCGTGACTCGGTCGGCGGAACAAAACTCGCAACCGGGTCAAGACCTTCGGCTATGAGCGATTCATTGTGGAGTTCGGCTTTGCCGCTCCGGGTTTGGAAGTTTCCGAAAGCGAAAGGAAGGAAGAAGCTTCCATCGGTTGCGGTGCGCGCAATTGGCAATTGCTTGTCGGCGTCCGATCCAGTCGCAGCAAAGTTCAACCGTATGTGCCCGTCTTTTTCCAGCGTCGGTCGGTCAATCCCTGCCAGCCACGGGTTGGACGAGGTAAGCGCCTGGTCCACCATGTCGTCAACGGAGTCTCGGAAGCATTCGTCTTCAAATCCCATGTGCTCTGCGAGTGCCCGGAAAACATCTACATTCGATCTGCTCTCGCCAACTGGCTCAATAGCCTGATCCGACATTTGTAAATAATAGTGGCCGTACGAGGCTTGCAAATCCTTGTGCTCAAAAAATGTGGTCGCTGGCAAAACAATGTCTGCGTAATCCGTCGTGTCGGTGAAAAACTGCTCATGGACCACGGTGAACAAATCTGGCCTTCGCAGGCCGCGAATCACTTCATTGTGGTTTGGGCAAACGGCTGCGGGATTCGAGTTGTAAACAAACATGGCTTTGACCGGAGGATCATTCAATTCGTTCAGAGCCTTACCGAGTTCGACCATGTTTATACTGCGAGCCGGACGACCCAGTGTCGCACTCATGAGATCCGTGCGCTTCAGCGCGGCACTGTTCAATTCGAAAGCTCCGCTGGTCGAGAGCTGCAGGCCTCCGCCAACTTCTCTCCACGAACCCGTGATGCAAGGCAGCATGGCAATTACGCGAGTGGCCGTTCCGCCGTTTTCGGAGCGCTGCACTCCGTAATTAACCCTAATCACCGCAGGGCGGCTAGTTGCGTATTCGCGAGCCAGCTTAACGATGTCTGAGATCGCAATTCCCGTCCACTGTGCGACTCGTTCGGGCGGGTACTCCTGAACTTTTCTTCTCAACTCATCAAAACCTAGGGTGTAGCTTTTGACATATTCAGCGTCATGCAAGTTCTCATTGATGATGACGTGCATCATCCCGAGAGCGAGTGCTGCATCGGTTCCAGGATTAATCGGTAAATACCAGTCGGCACAAGCCGCTGTGCGGGTGCGGTAAGGATCGATGACCACCAGCTTCGCACCCTTGCGCCTTGCCTCGGAAATGAAAGGCCACAGATGGACGTTGTTGCCGTGAATATTTGAAGCCCAGGCAATGATGTAGCGCGAATGGCTGAACTGTTCGGGCTCCGTTCCCCACTTTGCTCCGATAACGGACTTGAGCCCAGCCTCTCCGGCGGCGGAACAAATATTTCGTTCCAGTTGCGAAGCTCCTAGCCGATGAAAAAAGCGACGGTCCATCGAACCGCCATTAAGGGTCGCTAATGTGCCGCCATAGGAGTACGGCAGAATCGACTCGCTGCCAAATTCGGCAGCGATCTTTTTGAAACGGTCGGTAATCTCATCGAGAGCCTCGTCCCAGGTGATGCGTTCGAAGGCCTGTGTGCCGCCGATCGCCAGCGGCTTTAGGCCCCTTTGACGTTACTCGCCGCATCGGGATACAGCACGCGATCCGGGGAATAGACCCGGTCGAGATACTTCGCAACTTTGGCACACAGGAAACCACGCGTGACGGGATGAGCAGGATCTCCCTGAATCTTTGTGGCTCGTCCATCTTCGACCGTAATCAGAACACCGCAGGCATCGGGACAATCGTGCGGACATGCGGCATGGACTACGTTCTTCATTCTGCGATTATAAAGTCCAAGCAGTTATCTGCTGAAAAATAGGAGGTTCAACAAAATATTTTCTCAGCGGGCAAAGGCCAGCGTCAACAAAGTCTTCTGCTCAACTTCATGAGCCTTTGCCGAACCCGTCGCCGGACTTGGGCTCGCTGAGCGCTTCACCGAGAGTACGGAGCGATCCCCCGCAATGTGGCGCAAGCGTGGGAGCATAAAATTCATTGCTCCCATATTCGCAGGTTCTTCCTGCACCCACACAATTTCGTTTGCTGCTGGATGTTTTTCGAGTTCGGCTATCAATTCAGGTTCGGGAAAGGGATAGAGCTGCTCGGCGAAAACGATTGCAGTCGAAGTATCTTTTCTTTTCTTTCGCTCGTTGCGCAGTTCATGACCGATTTTCCCAGTGCAAAGCAGGATGCGGCTTGCATTTTGAACTTCAGTGTCAGGAAGAACTCTCTGAAAACGCTCGGCTGAAAAATCCTCTATTGGGGAAGATGCGTCGGGATGGCGCAGCATACTCTTGGGCGTAAACACTACGAGCGGCTTTCGCCACTTACGCAACGCCTGCCGCCGGAGAAGATGAAAGTATTGTGCCGCATTCGAGGGCTGACAGATTTGCATGTTGTCAGCGGCCGCGAGTTGGAGAAAACGTTCGATACGCGCACTGGAATGCTCCGGTCCCTGCCCTTCATAACCATGCGGCAATAACATTACAACGCCTGACAATAGACTCCATTTGGCCTCGCCGGCAGCGATGAACTGATCTATAACTGCCTGCGCTACATTTACGAAATCGCCAAATTGCGCTTCCCAAAGCACGAGTGCCTCAGGATAATCGCGGCTGTATCCGTACTCGAAGCCAAGTACTCCAGCTTCAGAAAGAGTGGAATTGTAGATCTCACACGGGGCTTGATCAGGGGAGATGTGCTTCAAGGGAACATATTCTTGCTCATTCTCTATATCGAGAAGAACGGAATGACGCTGATTGAAAGTACCGCGCCGGCTGTCTTGCCCAGTCAGTCGCACCGGAACTCCTGCTTTCACAAGGCTTCCGAAGGCGAGCGCTTCGGCCATGCCGTAATCAACGGGTCGTTTTGCTGTGGCCATTTCCGCCCGCTGTTCTAAAAGTTTTTTGACTTTCGGATGGATGTGAAATTTGTCTGGATAAGTAGTCAGCTGCTCCGTAATTTCCCGAAGTTCTGCCGCAGGTAATCCCGTGCTGATCTGGTATTCAGGTTTATAACGTCCGCCCACGAAATTCTTCCAGTACTGAGGTAAATCCCGAAGCAGCGGTTTTTTTGTGATCGAACCAGCTTTTTTTTGCGCGGCCTCAAATTCATTCTTGATCAACTGCGCTTGCGCGGCAGCATCTTCAGCGCCAATGTCGCTGGCATAAATCTCCCAAAGCGGGGCATGTTCTTTGATTGCTTTATAAAGTAAAGGTTGAGTGATGGTCGGGTCGTCCACTTCGCTGTGCCCGTGACGGCGATAACCAATCAAGTCCACCACCACATCGCTATGGAACTTGTAGCGGTATTCGAGAGCTAAGCGGCCTACCCGAATCACGGCATCAACATCTTCGCCATTTACGTGGAAGATAGGAATATTCTGTCGCCGCGCAATCTGTGCCGCGAAACGCGAGGAATGCAACTCGCGGGGAACGGTCGTAAATCCGATCAGGTTGTTGACGATGACGTGAATCGTGCCGCCCACCGTGTAACCCGGCAAATCGGCGTAATTCAATACTTCGGCAAAAATTCCCTGCCCTGCAAATGCGCCATCGCCATGAACGAGCAATGGGAGGAACTTTTGCGAACCATTGTCTCCGTCACGGTCTTGTTTTGCGCGGGCGCGTCCAAGTGCAACCGGATCCACAGCTTCGAGGTGACTGGGATTGGAGACCATGTGGATGTGAATCTTGGCTCCAGACTTGGTTACGTATTCGCCAGTCGCCCCCATGTGATACTTCACGTCTCCACCGCCAAGCACGCTGCGAGGATCGACGTCTTCGAATCCCGCGAAGACTTCTTCCGGAGCCCGCTTCGCAATGTGAGTGATGACGTTCAGACGGCCTCGATGACTCATACCCATCAGCAGCTCTACTGCGCCATGCTGCCCGGCCCCGTCGAGAATCTCATCTACAAGTGGAATGAGCGCTGTGACACCTTCCAGTGAAAAGCGCTTGCTGCCCAGGTACCGTTGCTGCAGCACCTGCTCGAACAGATCCGCACGAATAAGTTGATCGAGGGCGCGTTTCTGGTCGACCGCAGCTTGTGGAGCCTCCATGTGTTCCTGGATCCAGCGGCGCCTTTCGGGGTCGCTGATGTGCATGAACTCAGCTCCCATGGTTCCGCAGTAGAAACGGCGTGCTTCCTCAGCGAACTCGCCGTTGATCTGCAACTCGGAATACGGATCTGGCGATAGAAAACCGAGCGGGTCAAGATCTGCTTCTAGGTAGCCCCAGTCTCGAAAAACATTAAGCACACGTTCGCGTTCGGAGTTCGGTTGTTCTATGAGTGCGGTGGCGGCTGATGCGCCGTTAGTCTTACTTTGTCGGGTAGTCATAAGAATGCCTATAGGATAAAGGATGACGGCAGTTGTGTGCAGGATTCCACAGTAACTGTTACTAGCGAATCCCGATTGTGAACGAGTACCGGCGTTTTTTTCGAAACGAGCATTTAACACGGGAGCGATGCATGATCGGTAAGTTGATCGAAGGTAAGGGGACTCCTACTCTCATCGGAATTCCTTTTGACGCGCAGTCTTCCTACTTGCGAGGTGCGGCCGGTGCACCGCCTCTAATTCGTGATGCCTTCCATTGCGAGGCTTGGAACACGTGGACGGAAACAGGAGTAGATCTCGGTATCCCGGGAGCCTTTTCCGATGCGGGTGATTTGCAGATTTCCGACAATCATTTGGCTTTCGAACTAATTGAGAAATGTATAGAGGGATTGTTGGATAAGGGGCAGCGGCCCGTCAGCCTAGGCGGTGACCACTCGATTACGTATCCCATCGTGCGCGTCTTCGCCAAACGTATTCCGGATCTCACCATCGTGCATTTCGACGCACATGGGGATCTGTATGACGAATTCGAGGGCAACAAGTACTCTCACGCCTGTCCCTTCGCCCGAATCATGGAGGAAGGCTGCGCCAAGCGACTGATTCAGCTGGGAATTCGTACTAACAACGCGCATCAAAGAGCGCAGGCTGCGCGTTTTGGTGTCGAAGTAATTGAAATGCGCGACTTACCCGCGATGGAACGGCTCAAACTCACTGGTTCCGTCTATATTTCGTTCGATGTCGATGTGCTTGATCCAGCGTTTGCCCCCGGGATTTCACATCGCGAGCCAGGAGGAATGTCGGTGCGAGAGGCCATTTCGCATCTGCACGCAATTTCCGGCCTGATCGTTGGCGCTGATCTGGTGGAGTACAACCCAAAACAAGATGTCTCAGGGCTCACGGCCACGGTCTGCGGAAAGTTGCTAAAAGAGATTCTCGGCAAGATGATTGCCGGGTAATGCATCCTGGTGCGATGAGGGAAATTGCAGAATTTGGCACAGTAATCTCGGTATGCATTCGGATCTCAGGGGTAATAGCCCCGCCTATCTACATGAGAAATAGGCCAAGAATAGGGTGTCCTGCCGAGGAGGGTTGACGAAGAAGAATTTAGACTGATATCTGTATGGGCTAAGAAAGCATACAGTGCTTTTTATGTGCGGAAGCAGAACCGGGGTGCTAGCATTGTCACGTTGCGTGACAGACGTTTAGTGACGTAAATGAACACCGTTTGGTCGTCCGAAATTGGACTTGAGGCAGTGGACTGGAGCAGGCAGATTGGCAACTCGCATTCTTATTGTCGACGATAGTCCGTTGGTCCGCCAACGTCTGCGGGATATGCTGCAACAGCATCCTGACTGGAAGGTTTGCGGAGAGGCTCCGAATGGGCGAGAAGCAGTCCAGAAAGTTCAGGAACTCGCTCCCGATCTGATCGTGCTTGATTTCCTTATGCCGGGCATGGATGGACTTCAGGCCGCCCGGGAAATCGGAAAAGTGGTTCCTAATGTTCCGATCCTTATGTTCACGATGCACCTTTCTCGCCAGCTTGTAGAGGAAGCGCGGAACGCAGGTATTCGGGGGGCGGTCGCTAAGTCGGATGCAGGTCGAATCATTGAAGGCTTGGAAGCCCTACTGAGAAACGAAGCATTCTTCTATTCGTCGAACTGAATACCCTTCAGGCTAAATCAAAACCAAAAACAGGCATCTGTTGAACTGCTTTATGGCCAGCGCTTGGCGCTGTCTTCCCAACCCGAGGCTCGCGCTTGTTGCGGCGGGGGCGTGGTGATTGCGGGCTGCGGAATCCGAATCGGTTGTTGAGACGGAGAGCTGGCTAATGTCGGCTTGTTGCTGGCCGTCTCAGCCCCGGAATCTTTATCGTCTGAGAGCAAAGGGGCCGCGACTCGCAGCGCCTCCACTTCTTTTTCAAGCTTTGCGAGTTCGAGTTCTTTCTGTCTCAAAACCTCGTAAACGTTTTTCATACCTGGGCACCTTTAGGGAAAATTGCTCGAATTAAGCGATTGTCCGAACTCTATGCAGGTGAACGGGTTTTGTCAAGCAGGCAGCAGGATTCCCTTATCCAGATGCCGCGTCACATGGGCATAAGAAGCCGCATGCGGATCGTGAGTGACCATCACAATGGTCTTGTGAAAGTCTTCATTTAATCGCTTCAAAATCTCCAGTACTTCGGTGGCGGAATGGCTGTCCAGATCTCCGGTAGGCTCGTCGGCGAGCAGCAATGTTGGGTCGCTCACGATTGCTCGCGCAATGGCTACCCGTTGTTCTTGTCCTCCGGAAAGCTGTTTTGGCAAATGATGAACCCGGTCTTCGAGTCCTACAAGTTTCAAGGCTGTCATGACGTGGTCGCGCCGTTGCTGTCCGTTCAGTTTTGTAAGCAGTAGCGGTAATTCCACATTTTCAAATGCTGTGAGGACGGGGATCAGATTGAACGTCTGGAAGATGTAGCCGATATGCTCATTGCGCCAGTGGGCGGACTGGGAGTCGCTGAAGCTGAAAATATTCTGCCCTAAGACCAGCAACTCACCCTTGGTTGGGCGATCAATGGCCGCAATCATATTCAGCAATGTGGTCTTGCCGGAACCGGAGGGCCCCATCAGCGCGAGAAATTCTCCTGACGCGATCTCGATCGAAACATCGTCAAGAGCCTTGACTTCAAAAGCGTCGCGGCGGAAAATTTTGCTGACGTTGCGAGCCATGACGACTTTGGTTCCTGTTGCGACTTTATTTGCAGCAATAGCAGTGCTCATGACTGTCCTTTAATTTTGATTTTGTCGCCTTCTTTTAGATTGGGAGGCCCTGCGGTGATAACGCTCTCACCGCCGACCAATCCCTGCACTAGCAGGCCGCCGCTGCGCTGAGAAACGACTTGCACGTCCCGGCGCAATGCTTTTTCATTGAACGCAATAAATACTACTTTCTTGCCATCCTGGTCGCGAACCGCCGCAGTTGGCACCACGACTCCAGATGGCTGAGAGGTCGCCGACTTGGTTTCGTTCGCCAGGAACTTGACGGTTGCATTCATCTCCGGACGCAGATATTCGTCCGGATTAGTGATCTGCACTTTGACTTGAACCGTAGCCTTTTGACGGTTAGCTTCCGGCGAAATCTGCGCGATCACTCCATCGTATTTGCGATCCGGAAAAGCATCGACAGTAACAATACCCTTCTGATTGGGTCCAAGTTTGGCGAAGTCGTCCTGGGCTATGTCCAGTTCGACTTGGATGTCCTTTAAGTCGGCAAGCGCGACTACGGAACCTTGGGGGCCACCCTCGGCGGAACTGGCGAATTGAGAAGTAATTAGTTCGCCTTTTTCAGCAGTGCGTTCAAGAATCGTGCCGCTGACTGGAGCGCGAATTACGGTGGCATCCAGTTGCGACTTGGCATAATCCGCCAATCCTTGGGATTGTTTGAGGCTTCCGTCGGCTCGTGCGAGTTCCTCTCGTCGGGGACCAATTGTCACGAGCCGAGATGCTTTCTCCAGCGAGTTCACGCGCTGTTGGTCGGAGTCGAATTTTGCAGTTGCATCGTCTAGAGCTTGCTTCGCCAGCACGCCTCCGTTCACGAGTTCGCGCGTGCGGTCCAGAGTGATTTTGTCGTTTACCAGCGTTGCTTGCGCTTCATCGAGATTGTGTTGCGCTTGCTGAACTTCCTCCGGGCGCGAGCCGTTTTTCAATTCCTCCAAATAAGCGCGAGCACTGTCTGCTGAGCCTTTGGCTTGTTCATACTGAGCACGAAATTCATCATCTTCGAGCCGTACCAGGATTTGTCCTTCTTTGACTTTGTCGCCCTTCTCTACTCCAATCCACTTCACGCGTCCTGTAACTTTCGTATTCACATTGATCTTGTGATGAGGAACGATGTATCCGGTAGCCGAAAGCACGATTCCACCCGCATCGCTGCTCTCTGCTGCGGCGCGGGCCACGCTGACCTCGGGGACATCGGCAGCAAGCAGCCGATAAGCCAGAGTCCCCAGCCCTAGCAAAACCACCACGGCGATACCGATAACGATGAAGCGTCGAGCCCACGATGCGGGTTCAGCAGCCTGCGCAGATCGGTCGATACGGAGACCCTGCAACTCTTCGTGTTTCGTGTCAATTGCCATAAATGTTGTTTCTAATATTCAAACGTATTTCGGTAGTCATTAGTTCCCAATAAATCAGTCTCTCAATGCTGCGAGAATGTCTCGTCTTGCAGCTTGCCAGGCTGGGGCAATTCCGCCAACTAAACCCATAATTATGGCAAAGATCACCGCCACTTCCAGTACGCGCGGAGTCATTCGCAAGCTGAATACTACCTCGCTAAACGTCACAGCATTAGACGTTCCGGTAGTCATTCCGTTGAAGGGCAGCATCAACATAATTCCGACGACAGCGCCGAGCAACGACAGCAGCACGGATTCGAACACAAACGAAGTCAGAATGCTCGGCCGCGAAAATCCGATCACCCGTAAAGTAGCAATCTCGCGTGATCTATAGGCAACTGCCGCATACATCGTGTTCATGGCGGCAAAGCTGGACCCTATCGCCATAATGATGGCGACAACCCATCCGATATATTTAATCGGAGCCCCAGAACTCGTTTGCTTAGCGTAATAGTCAGTCTCCAGCATGCCTTCGAGCTTGAGCCGCTGATCATCGCTCACCCGGTGTTTAAGGGCGTCGGCGCTCACCGGATCAGTCGCCCGCAAATATGCGGAAGCGAATCCGCCCTGGCGATCAAAATCGGACGCCATCTGGTTGACGTCGCCCCAGATTTCCGACTCATAAGCCGAGCCGCCTGCGTCGAATATGCCGACCACCTTCCATGGACCTTTGCCGAATTGCAATTGATCGCCGACATTGGCATGAGCAAAACGTTTTTGGATCGATTCACTCACCACAACTTCGCGCTGGCCCGGAGTAAACCACCGCCCTTCAGAGAGCTTCGCTTTGGGACGAAGCTCAAGTCCGTCCGGCATCATGCCGCGAACGGTGACGTTGACTTCGCCTGTGCCATCTTTCCTGGGCAGCACAATCACGACAACCCACTCACCGGAAGCCATCGGTTCGCCGTGCTTATCTTTTGCGATCCCGGGCAAAACTTTAAGGGTCGGAAACAATGCGGCATCAAAGCCGCCGGACAATTCGGCTTGGGATCCTTTGCGCAAAACCAGCACATTGGTCGGATTGCCGCTGGAGACAAAAGCGCGATCCAGTCCCGCCAGGAGCGCCATCAAGAAAATTGCTGTCGTGACAGTGAGCGCAATGCCCAGCGCGGTCATGATGGTCAGACCTTTACGTAGCTTTAGATTTCGGATGTTATAACTAATCGGTATGGCCATAATTTTGAACTTTCAGATCAACCGATGTGGCGCAGTCCCTCAACTATATTGATTCGCGAAGCATTGTAAGCGGGCAAAGAAGCGCTGAGCAAGCCAACCGAGACCGCCACTGACAAAGCCAAAATCATTGTGGGTGCGGTTACGGCAAAACCATTCGGAATTCCGATTGCTGCAGGAGAGTGCGCAACGGATTGAACTAATGCTGCCGCTGCCATTGTCCCCAACACTCCACCTACCAATGCCAGCGCAATTGATTCGCCGACGAACAAAAACAATATGTGCTGGCGAGGAAATCCTATCGTCTTCAGCACGGCAACCTCGCGAGTACGGCTACGGATCGACATTGCCATAGTATTTGCCGAGACCAGCAAAATCGCGAATACGACCGCTCCGCAGATACTAAGAATGAAGGCTTTCACATTACCCAGCATGGCGACAAACGAGAGGCGAAAAGCGTGCTCACTTTCTGTTTTGGTCGGCGCGGGCGAATTGCGAAACAGCTCGTCTATTGCCGCAGAAACCCTGGGCACATCATCTGCGGACGCGACTCGCGTATCAAAGAATCCAACCTTGCCTTTGAAAAACGGAACGGCCTCTTCCAAATACTCGGTATGGAAATAAATCGTCTTAGGCGAAGGCTGCATTGTGTAGATGGCCCGCACAGTAAGCTCAAGATTCGTGGGAAAGAATGTGCCTTCCAGAGGAATCTTGTCGCCGATCTTCCAGCCGAATTTCTTACCGAGTTCAGCATCCACTAATGCTCCGGTGCGGTCTCGTTGCCATGCCAGCACCTGGTCCGGCGGAACTTGTTTGTCCGAAGCCACCGTCAGATATTGGCCAGTGTCCGTAGCGAACTGAGCGAACGAATTTTCAGCTCGGTCGTCTTTGTACTTACCACCGAAAAAAGCCATCGGCACCACTTCAACCACTCCGGGAAGGCCGCGAATCTTTTCCCGGTAATAGGAGGGCAGAAAAAAAGTAAGAGAGACACGATGTCGAGTAATCACCCTCTTGGCAGATTCCGGTGCCCCCGGGTCGAGATAAAACGCGTGCCAGATCGTCATCATCACCGTGAGCAGCAGCAGAGAAAAACTGATGCTCAGCACCGTTAGAATGCTGCGGCGCTTGTTGCGAAACGTGTTCTTCCCTACAAACCCGATCAAAGTCATGATGGCCTTGTTCTTGACTAGCTCACCCGATATGCCGAAGTCCTTCCACAATATTCACCTGCGAAGCGTGGTAGGAAGGCACCACCGCGCTCAGGAATCCCACTGCCGCAGCCACCGCCATTGCCACGGTCATGGTCGCTGGTGTGACCTTCATGATGGCGAAAAATCCAGCTGCTTGCGGCGAGTGCGAAAAGAGATAAATGAGAACATAGGCACCGAGAGCGCCTAGAAGTCCGCCCACCAGAGACAACGTTACGGCCTCTCCGACAAAAAGGTTTAAGATGGTTTGCCGCGTGAATCCTAATGTCTTCAGCACAGCAACTTCCCGGGTGCGTTCGCGAATCGACATCGCCATTGTATTTGCCGAAACCAGCAGAGTGGCAAACACAACCGCCGAACAGATGCTCAAGATGAACAGCTTCACGTTGCCTAGCATTGCCACGAATTCCAGCCCGAATGCTTTCTCGCTTTCTGCCTTCGTTGGCTGTGGCGAATTGTGAAACAAGTCATCGACCGCAGTCGCAACTTTGCTCACGTCCTGAGCGGAGGCCGCGAGAATTCCGAAGGTGCCCGCTCTTCCCTTAAAGAAAGCCACCGATTCCTCTAAATACTTTGTGTGGAAATAGACAGATTGATTGTCTGGGACTGAACTGAAAATGCCTCGAATATAAAGTTCAAGATCCACGGGATAAATTGTGCCCTTCAGCACGATGCGATCTCCCAATTTCCAGCCGTACTTCTTGGCGAGGGTACTGTCTACGATTACCCCTTGACGGTCATGCTGCCAAGCTGCAAGCTGCTCGGACGGCATGTCTATATCGCGATAAACTTTGAAGAATTCCTCTGGATCAGTTGCAAACTGAGCGAAAAAATTCTCTGGTTTGTCGTCTTTGTAGAGTCCTCCGAACCAGGAGACCGGGACCACGGCCGCTACTCCAGGGATGCTGCGGATTTTCTCCCGATAATATCCAGGCAGATTAAACGTAAGCGAAACCTTGTGGCGCACGACCAGTCTCTGCGCGGACTCAGCGCTGCCGTTGTCCATATAAAAGCTTCGCCATAACGTCATCATGAGAGTGAGGAGCAACAGCGAGAAGCCGACGCTTAGAACCGTGAGGATACTGCGACGCTTGTTGCGGAATGCGTTCTTGCTAACGAAACGGGTGAGGGTCATAGATTACCTCCGAAGGAGATACGGAAGACACGAGCCCGAGTAGGTAGATCTCCTGGGAAGGTATTAAGCATAGACGATATAGCTCGGCTCGACAACGGACCGTTCACGTTAATTCGCAACATTCTTGACGCTCCTAACGGTTAAGCCGCAGACGGCTGCTGAGCTGATACATGCTCAGGCAAAGAATGAGAAGTCTGCCAGTACAAAACGTCACCGCACCGTCATGACAATTGTCATTTTATGAGGAATACAGCCGACGCTATCGCCGTCATCTGAGAAGCTCAAGAACGAGTTGGACTTCGCGATCTTACATCCTTACTCGCTTTCTCATTGCGAGATGCGCGTCCGTTAAGATAAATTCCAAACTCGATATTTTTCGGGACGTGGGGCTCCGCGTACACTTTCCGAATTGCCGCGAGGCGATCTATCGCCGGGAGGATTATGTCCCCAAGTACGATTCATGTTACCCACCGAGCCCTCTCCACGATTGACATTGCAATTATTGGCGTTTATTTCCTGCTTATTTTCTGTATCGGTTTCTACTTCGCCCGCCGCGGACGTACCTCAACAGACTATTTTTTAGCCAGCCGCAACGTTGGTTGGTTCGCCATTGGGGCGTCCCTGTTCGTCTCTAATATTTCTACGGAACACTTTATCGGCTTGTCGGGATCGGGAGCCAGTTCTGGTCTGGCGGTCGGACACTTCGAATGGTGGGCGTGCCTGATTCTTTTAATCTTGGGCTGGGTCTTTGTCCCCTTTTATCTTCGCAGCAATGTTTTCACAATGCCCGAATTTCTAGAGCGCCGCTTCAGCCGCTCCTGTGCCATTTATCTTGCCAGCATTTCTATCATTGCCTACATCTTCACCAAAATCTCTGTACAGCTTTATGCAGCGAGCGTTGTCCTTGAGCGCGTTGCTGGCTGGAGTCTTTGGAAGACGGCGATCATCCTGGTAATTGCCACCGGTGTGTACACGATCGCGGGCGGGTTGGCGGCGGTTATCTATACGGACACGGTTCAGACCATGATCCTGATTGCAGGTGCCGTGGTGTTGACATTCATCGGGCTCCATCGTGTCGGAGGGTTCGCCGGCCTTCGTGCGGCGGTTCCCGCCAGCTATTTCCACATGATAAGACCGCCGACGGATGCCGCTTTTCCATGGACGGGCATTTTTTTCGGCGCTCCTATCCTGGGGATTTGGTATTGGTGTACCGATCAAGTCATTGTGCAGCGTGTCCTCTCGGCCAGGGATGAAGGGCACGCTAAGGCAGGCACGATTTTTGCCGGATTTCTAAAAATTCTTCCAGTGTTCATGCTGGTATTGCCGGGGATTATCGCTCTTGCGCTATTTCGTGATCTCTTTAAATTCGGCCCCAATGGCGAAGTACTTAACGGCGATATCGCTTATCCCACGTTGATATCTGAATTTGCTTCCTACCGGGCTCGTAGGTTTGGTGCTCGCGGCGCTTCTGGCAGCCGTGATGGGCGCGATGAGTTCAGTCTTTAATTCAGCTTCGACTCTGGTCACGCTGGACTTTTATAAGAAGATCAACCCCGCTGCCAGTGAATCGAAGCTGGTAAACGTGGGACGGGTGGCCACCGGATTCATGGTCGTACTGGGACTGTTGTGGGTTCCATTTATTCACTTGATCAGCAGCCAGCTCTACATTTACCTGCAAAGCGTGCAGGCTTACATTAGCCCTCCGATTGCCGCCTGTTTTGTGCTGGGAATTTTATGGCCAAGACTGAATGCGCAAGGGGCAATAAGCTCACTCCTCACTGGTTTCGTATTAGGCGCGGGGCGTTTTGTATTGGAGATCGTCGATAGAATGAAGGCGGCTGGAGGACAGTTCGAGAATCCGTTCGTGCGCAGTCTGATCGACTTTAATTTCCTGCATTATGCGATCGCGATGTTTGTGATCTGCTCATTGGTGCTCATTGTCGTGAGTTTGCTCACGCCCGCCCCCGAGCGCAAGAAACTTGCAGGTCTGACCTTCGCAACCGTAGGCGAAAAGATGGATTTGATTCCAGTCACCCCCGATGCTCTTCATTTCAAGCCAGCCGCCGAGACTGCGTTAGAGCGCAAGATCAATATCCTATTAAGCCTGGCGTTAGTAGCTACTGTAATTGGGTTATGGGTTTATTTCCGGTAGCGGGTTGGATCACAGTCATATGGCGGAAATCCGAAGCTTGAAACCGAATGTCACGATAGAGCAAGCCGTCCGGCAATTTACGGGAGCGGGCTTGCTGAGCCAGTTTCGTTATGCTGCTTTTGGACCGCTGTGCTCAGTCGCAGGACTTTATATTCCATTTCGTCTCTTCGAAGTGACGGTTTTCAATCAGGGTAAATGCAATCGATATACATTAGGTTTGGATATGGTGACCGGATCGCTAAATCCTTATGGATTTTCAATGCTACCTAGCGATCATGAAGTGCTCTGCCATGAAACCCGCAATTGTGTCCCATCATCTTTGAACGATACGGAAGCCAACGAACTGATCCTTGTTAAAGTTCAACGAATCCTGTTCAGCTCAGGTTTTTTTCGCATTCGGAATCTGCGAATTAAGGCGCAAGCAGTTCCGGGAGAGCTTCATGTACCTTACTGGGTCGGATTCCGAGGAAAAAGTGAGCGGGCGCACGTCACTGTAATGGACGCTGTGCGCCGTCGATTAGAAGGCGGGAAGGTCCGCTCTCTGCTGCAGAACTGGTTGCACAATTTTCCTTTACAGTCCGAATCAAACTGAAAGCCTGAGTACTTTCGTAACTCTCTTCCGCACGTACTCCCGATTATCCTAAGTCTCGCTGCCCTCCCCATTTGAGAGCTGCCGCCTTTTTAAAGACGTTACCGTTCTCACCAGAGACGAGTGTTGCCCATGCGAGGCGAGGAAAGAAATGTCCAACAGAATAGGTCGGTTCGAAATAGTAAGTGAAATTTCCCATTCCGCTGCCGGGGCTGTTTATAAAGCAACCGATGTGGATAGTGGCCAGACGGTAGCCCTGAAAACTCTCAAACTGGATTTACTGGGCGAACAAGCGCCTCTACTCGTAAAACAAATTCTCGAAGAGGCAGAGTGCTCGAAGGCTCTCAACAGTCATAACGTCGCGCTGTTGTATGGAGCCGGGGAAATCGAGGGCCAATTTTGCGCCTCGATGGAATATGTTCAGGGCAATAGCATTGCTACCACTATGGCCCGCAAAGAGGGCTTTTCGATTTGGGATCTACTCGATATCGCCCGTCAGATCTGTCAAGGTCTCGACCATGCTCGCGGTCACCAAGTCGTGCATTACACGCTGGAGCCGGCGAAGATCATGGTGCAGTGGGACGGTGTAGTTAAGATGCTGGCTTTCGGCGTCTCCTCCATGGGTGCCCTGTCCGCGCAGGCTTCCGGAAAAGCGCCAGACACGCTGTACTACATGTCGCCCGAACAATTGCATGGCGATCCGCTCGATGCTCGATCCAATCTCTTCAGCGTGGGTGCGATTCTCTACGAGATGATTACGGAACGAAAGGCATTCGACGGAGAAGATGCCGATCAAGTTCGACAGGCTATTCTGGAATCGACGCCGGCGCCTCCGCGGCACATCAACCCAAAAGCTAACCTTGCACTGAGTGAAGTCATTATGAAGGCGCTATCAAAGGCGCCTGAACAGCGATACCAATCCGCCCAAGAACTGATACTCGATTTGGAGCAGTGCAAGAACACTCCCGAAAAGACTTCAAATTCTCCCAAGCCGAATCAAACGCCAAAGAACAAGGTGACTCCTCTACCTACGACCTCGTTGGCTGTCATCGAGCAAAATAGCGAAGTACCGCAGATCGAAGCGGTCGCGCCCAGGAGAATGCCAATGCCGAAGGCTGCGGCAGCAGCGGCTGGACAGAGTGCCTCGGCGGGTTTCACGTCTATTAGCGCACACTCGGTTGAGAGTGTGCTACAGGGGCCACCGCCCATCATGTCGGCGGCTGTGACGGATGAGCCGGAAGTGAAGGCGCCTCACATAGCGGTCGATCCGTTGATGGACGAAACCCGCAAAGACTCTGGGAAGCAATCGCAGAGTTTTTCTGAAATCAGCGAACTGCCTCCGTTGAAAGAAGTCTATATCGCGCCACCTCCGCCGCCTGCTCCTGTCAGTGAACCATCAGCTCCGGATCCAATTCATGCGGCCGTATTTCGTACCTCTTCGCAAGAGGAAAAGCCTAAGGTTCAAGCGAAAGAAGTCGCTAAGAAAGCGGTCGCAGAAATCAAGAAAACTCCGCCTAAACTTTTTGGCTATGCCATTGCCGGTGCCATAGCAGTGATACTGCTGGTTGTGGCTGGTATCGCCTATCATATCCATTCGGAAAATTCGGATGACGATGGGGCGCCAGCACAGTCCTCTGCTAAAGCCTCGTCTGTGCAAACCGGTGCCACTCAGTCCGAGACTTCGCAAACCACGCCGCCTAGCACAATCGGCAGAGACAGTGGACGCTGCACCACCCATAACGACCGATGACCCGTCAGCCGTTGCGGTACAGCCAAAATATAAGATCGCTAAAAAGAAATCGAAGGCCTCGCCAGCTCCCGTTGCGGCGGCTGTTATTCCTGGGCAATTAACTGTTAACACGACCCCTCAAGGCGCGCAGGTTACGGTGGACGGCCTGAACGATCCGGGATGGATCACTCCGTACAACATGGCGGGACTCGCGCCAGGTCAACATACTGTCATCGTGAGCAAGGCAGGATACGCGCCGGAGACACGAAGTGTTGATGTAACTTCTGGCAGCAAGTTCTTTCTCGTGGTTCAGCTCGCGCAACTCACGGCAATGGTCTCCGTCGCAAGCACTCCCGCAGGCGCGTCAGTGTTGATGGATGGAAAAGATACAGGCCGGGTTACCCCCGTGCAACTTGCAGTCGAGAAGCCCGGCAATCACACATTTCTCTTCAGAAAGCAGGGATATCTGGATGAGACCACCACGGCGAATCTGCAGCCGGGTCAAACCATCCATATGACGCCTGCTCTGAGGGCCCTTGGCACAACTGACGATATACGAATTGGCGGCAAGTTTAAAAAACTATTCGGTGGTTCGGACGTCGCGGGTATGGGTACGGTCAGCGTAAAGACCCAGCCGAAAGGCGCCCAGATTGCCATTAACAATCGGATGATTGATAAGACGTCGCCTGTCGAGTTTTATCTCAATCCGGGGACGTATGTTGTCGACATAACTCTCTCCGGATATAAGTCCGCTCAAAAAGTCATTAACGTAGAAAAAGGTGGCAAGGTGGCAGTTGAGGAGACACTCGAACGGGAGTAGCCGTCCCTCCTCAACTCCGCACCCAGCCGGACAACATTCTCAACGCCTAGCGATAAGCTCTTTCGTAGCCTGCCCGATAAGCGCGGGCGTATTCCGTTTCGTAAGAATATTTATCTCCGTATTCGTGGCGGTAGCCGTGGTCTGCATGTTCATACTTGCCCCGTGGATACGGGTTTTCTGGTTTTCTTCGGTACATGTCTTGCCGCGCCATGTAAGTTCCGTCATGAAAGCCGATATCACGCGCGACATCAATCCCGCGGCGGTCATCGTCACGATCATAACGATAGTCGTCGCGATCATGGTCGTTGTAACGCCAATCATCATCGCGATCATGATCGTTATAATGCCAGTCTTGCGCAAGCGCCAACCCGCTGGCGCCAATCACTATTGCCAGGCTTAGAGCTGTCAGACGTATTCTTCTCAGAGTACTTTGGTCGAACATGATTAGATTAAACATAGTCACCTCCCAGCAGAGCGGACTTTCGTCAGTCACTGCTACCTATAGAAAGTCTTCCTCGGACAAAAAGTTGCGGTTTTCTAAGGAGTTCGATAACAGCCCTTAGACCGGTAAACTCGATCCGATCGGTCGCTTGTACCAAGGCTTTCCAGTGTTAGACTTTGGAGTTTCCGCCGAGCTGTTGTGGCGGAACAAAGGGTTCCAGGAGAGCAATTTATGGAAATTGAGCGAGTAGGCGTTATCGGTGCGGGGACCATGGGAAATGGCATCGCCCATGTTTTTGCCCGCGGCGGATATCAGGTGGCTTTGTGCGATATCGAACAACGATTCCTGGATCGCGGCCTGGAAACTATCGGGAAGAATCTCGATCGTGAGGTGGCTAAAAACAAGATCAGTTCTGACGCTAAGGCGGCCACGCTCGAGCGAATACAGCTGGTGACCGATCGATCTAAGCTTGCTGCCTGCGATCTCGTCGTCGAAGCCGCTACCGAAAAATTTGAGATTAAGGCGGAGATATTTCGCGACCTCGACGGCATTTGCCGCCCGGAAGTTATTCTCGCATCGAACACATCTTCTATCTCCATAACTAAGCTTGGAGCTTTAACCAAGCGTCCCGACAAAGTCATTGGCATGCACTTCTTCAACCCTGTGCCTGTAATGAAATTAGTCGAGATAATTCGCGGCCTGGCAACGTCGAACGAAAGTTTCGAGATCATTCGAGACTTGGCGGGCAAGGTGGAGAAAACTCCTGTCGAGGTCAACGATGCTCCCGGGTTCGTTTCCAATCGCGTGCTGATGCCGCTTTTGAATGAAGCTATGTATACGGTAATGGAAGGCGTCGCTACACCCGAAGCAGTGGATGAAGTATTCAAGCTGGGCATGGCACACCCGATGGGCCCACTGACGCTTGCCGATTTCATCGGGCTCGATATCTGCCTCGATATTATGCGAGTGCTTCTGGACGGAGTTGGCGATCCCAAATACAGGCCTTGTCCCTTGCTGATCAAAATGGTGGATGCCGGGCTGGCTGGGAAGGAAAAGCGGCCGAGGATTTTACAAGTATTAACTATTCTTGATCTAAATGGGACCAACTCCCAACTGATCTAGCGCGGAGGTCTCGGCTAATCAGAAAGTTACTCCCTCTTCCACAGCTCCAGCCTGTATGCTGCGTTCATGGGAGTCTCTGTCTCGGTGCTGGCCAGCGGCAGCCGGGGAAATAGCACGATGGTGCAGAGTTCGAGCACACGAATTCTCGTGGATGCCGGAATCTCATGCCGCGAAACTTTCAAACGCATAAAAGCTGCGGGACACGATCCCCAATCACTCGACGCGATTGTGATCACCACGAACATTCCGATCACGTTTACGGATTGCTGGTGCTGGCCAAGAAGTTGAACATCCCGGTGTTTATGACCGGCGCGACTCACCACGCCTGGGCTAGGTCTTTGCGTGATGCCGATGGAGAATGTCCTCGGCTTGCGAAGCTTGAGGTTTTTTCTTCAGGCAGGAGTTTTCAAATCGGCGACATTGCAATTACGCCATTTACTATCCCGCACGACGCGGTTGATCCCGTCGGATTTACTTTTCGGACAGAAGGCGTCAAAGTCGCAGTTGCCACTGATCTGGGATACATGCCGGCTAGCGTGTGCGATCAACTGCGTAATTGCGACGTGCTGGTGATTGAGTCGAATCACGACCTCGAAATGTTGCGGGTCGGGCCATATCCATGGTCAGTCAAGCAAAGGGTGATGAGCCGGGTGGGACACCTGTCGAACGACGCCCTCGCCGAATTTTTTGCGCACAATTATGATGGCAGTGCATCCTATGTAGTGTTGGCACACCTCTCCGAACACAACAATCATCCCGAACTGGCTCGGGGAGCGGCGGAAAGGGCTTTGGGCTCACGGCAAACGTTGTTGCGTAATCGTGTAATGTTGGCCGGTCAGACGTCAGCGGCCCAAGCCATTCAACTATAGGCCCAAGCAGTCTACGAAGAATTAAACTCAATATGAGTTCCCTGCAATGAGTCAATGCGTAGATCCAATCGTAGGTAAGATCCTGGCTGGCTGGCGCTATGACATTTCCGGCCTGGCGGTCGAGATGCGCGGCGACTACGAGGAGCATTTCGCGGGATGCGAGCATTGCCGTTCGCGGCAGCGCCTACATCGCATTATTGATATTAGTTTGATCACGCTGGCATCGGTTTCCGCGGGTCTTTTCCTGCTTGCTTTCGGCGTGATTCGGCACTTCGGGCCGCGTCATGCTTTTTGGCTGGAACTGGCGGCGCTCGCGGGGTTCGCATTATCGGCGCTGATTTGGCTCATCGTAGCGGTGGCTACTCCCGCACCCATGGCGGTAGTGGATGCGGCTAAAATCGGCGCACGTCATGTGCATGACCGATTGCCGCAGGAAATTCGGGAGCGTTTGCCGGAAGAACTGCGGCTGAAGATTACCGGCTCGTAGAACTAGTATCAAACCATTCTGAATTAATGGGTCCGCAATCGAAGGAACAGCACGACTCCTACCGGATGCGAACCGTATGTCGGCCGCAGATCCGCCGGAACTCCATACCAAGTTAGTTGCCCGCCAATTGCCGTTGATAAATGGGGAATGTGTCCTATCTCCCGATCGTAACCTGCTGTGTAGGCTTGCACTCGCGTAAAGTATCGCTCTGTGAATCCAGCTGGTTCCGTGTTTTCTCCCAGCAACAGTTCATTTGTCCGATCAACATTTTCGATTCGCGTCCAGGCATAGTTCTTCTTCATAAACTGCAGCGTAGATTCCAACAAATAGCCGTTGCCGACATTCCCGTCCAGCAGGCTCTGATTGCGGCCCCAAAGCAGCATCGAAGCCCAGTTCCCATTGCGGAGAGGACGGTTGTACATCAGCGATGCGGTCATACGACGAATGTCAACTTGCGGACTAAGCGCCTCCGGACTGTGTAATTGGCCAATGGAATATTGGAAGCTCCAGTTCTGGAGTGGATTTACGGTAATCCGTGTCGACCAGGAATCGATCTTGCCGGAGTCGATGTTCCAGCGAAATTCGTCGGGTTCGCGGCCATGAAAACCCGAGGCTTCTAATCTTAAGTTGTGGTGCGTGATGCCCACTGTAATTACGTCGTCAGCGATGTGAGTCGAGTCTTGAAGATGATGTCCGAGCGGTGCTATTGGATCTTCGGAAGCAGATGCCCGATGCGGGTAGGCAATCGGCCCCATCGCTGGATCGCCCATGGGAGCTGCATAGAAAGAAAGCAGAGTGTTCTCGGTAAATTTGTAATCATAGAGGGCCGCGAGTTCCATGAAAAAATCATGCGGGTGTTGCCCATCGACTATCGGTTTGCCGAAAGCGGTTTCTCCCTGTTGAAATAGCTCCGGATAGCGTCGCTGCGATACCGTCGCGGGCTCAAAACTCAGCATGGTTCTCAAAGTAAGTGTGCCATTGCCCAGCTTACGTTGAGCCATTGGCATGAACCAATTTGTCGAGAATAGCTTGCCAGCTCCGCGCGGACCGGTCTGCTGTATCTCATTGAGAAAAGCCTCGCCGTGAAACATCAGTGTCCATTTGCCCTTCGTAGTCATGAGCATTTCGAAGGGAGTCGAATTCGGTTCCGCATCAGTTCCGGCAGTGGCATGCTCCTCAATCAGTTGAATAAGCGAATCGGACTTCATGGCCATGTTTTTGCCCATGCTTTGTTCTTCATTCATTCCTGGCATGTCTTCCATTTGCTGGCTTGCGGTGTGATCCGACATGTTCATGTCTTGATGAGCATTCTGTGCCGCGGAAGGTGCGACACCCAGCACGGCAATTGCAATGCTGAAAAATGAAATGGCGAAAGATAACAAAATTGTTCGCACGTCTCGGTCCTCTAGTTTGCAAAGCTCAACCTAAATGGAAACGCAATCTCTGACCGCCGATGTCCACGGTCTAAAGAAGCAAAGTTTTAGGAATTTGAGTTGCTCTAGACGCGCAGAGGCACGCCGTTGGCGGGAGGTCCGGAAGAAGTTTGAGGACCGCTTTGTGGCTCACCTGAATCTATCGCTACAAGCGGCTCTGCGAGTAACGCAGTCGGCGAATTGCAGGTAGTGGGCGGATCCGGCAGGGAAGTAACCAGAAACGCGGTATTGTGAGCTGAGATACAGCAACGGTGATTGTCTGATTTATTACTATCCGAGGAAGGAACTGCCGGACGTTGACTGTGCCTGTGACAGCCGCCAGGCACGGTTTGTGCACTGACGGGAATTGACAATAAGGACTGGCTAGCTAGAAACAGAAAGGTGGCTGCCAGGACCAGCGCGATCAGTTTATGTGGCGACCTAGTCACTTTGAGTATGATGCAACCGCAAGTCTAATAGTTATAAACCCTAGTTGTCTTACTTGATGTGGCAGCTTGCGAGTCCGCGCTTCTCTAAGTACTGCTGGTGGTAATCTTCTGCTTCAAAAAACGTGGTTGCAGGAATGATCTGCGTAACAATTGGCCTGTTATAGCGATGGGCTTGTTCAAGCTTTTCTTTCGACGCTTTCGCTTCAGCCTCCTGCTCTGGAGTGTGAAAGAAAATTCCCGAGCGGTACTGCGAACCATAGTCCGGACCTTGTCGGTTGAGCTGAGTCGGATCGTGATTTTCCCAGAAAATCTCTAATAATTTCTCGTATGAAAGCGTTGCAGGATCGTATTCAACCTCGACCGCCTCGGCGTGCCCCGTACGATCAGTGCAAACGTCTTTGTAGGTAGGATTAGAAGTACTGCCTCCGGTATATCCCACGCGGGTTGAGCTAACACCCAGCAGTTGGCGGAACGTTGCTTCGACTCCCCAGAAACACCCAGCCGCAAAAGTTGCCTTGGCCATATGCACATCTCCCATAATCCGATTGCTTTAATTTGGATGCGGAATGTGATCAAAAGTGACATGGAGCGTTGTCGTCGAAGAATCACTCCATTACCATTCCACCAGTTAGATCACTTAACCGCTCAACCTGATGTTCCGTGCACCACACTGCGAGTTCTTCGACGATCTTCTCTGTCGCTCTCGGGTCCCAGTAGCTTGCAGTGCCAATTTGCACCGCCGTAGCCCCAGCTAGCATAAATTCGATGATGTCGGCAGCGGTTGAGATTCCGCCCATACCAATGATCGGAATTTTGACTGCTTTCGACGCGTCGTAGACCATGCGCAAAGCAATCGGCTTGATGGCGGGTCCCGAGAGTCCCGCGGTAATATTCGCAATGCGCGGCTTGCGGGTTTCAGTATCGATCGCCATTGCGACAAAAGTGTTTACCAGAGAAATCGCGTCGGCCCCTGCATCCTGAGCGACTCGCGCCATTTGCGCGATGCTGGTCACATTCGGAGAAAGCTTCACGATAAGCGGGCGCTGCGATGTGCGCCGTGCAGTGGTCACCACCTCGTCAAGAGAACGCGGATCACTGCCGAACTGAATTCCTCCATGCGAGGTATTTGGGCAGGAAACATTCAACTCGTAGGCGGCAATGCCCTCACCTTCATTCAAAATTTGAATGGTGCGTTCATAATCTTCGCGGGTGTAGCCGAAAACATTAGCAAGTACGACGGCATCTTTTATCTCCCGCAGCTTCGGCAATTTCTCATCGACGAAGGCACGGGCGCCGATGTTCTGCAATCCGATAGCATTGAGCATTCCTGCTGCAGTTTCATAAAGACGGGGTGGCGGATTGCCTGCCATCGGCTCTCTTGATAGTCCTTTGACCACGAATCCACCGAGCCGGTTAAGGTGCACAATGTCTTCAAATTCCACGCCGTAGCCGAACGTCCCACTGGCCGCAATCACCGGATTCTTGAGCTGAACCGCGCCAATGCTAACGCTCAGATCGGCGCGCCGCCCCTCCGACGCGGGGACCATTAGCAGGTACCTTTCACAGCAAGAAGTTCAAAGGAAAACTTTTGCCAACAGCAGGAAACTCGAGTGACATGGGAATGATCTGTCTGGGGGATGTCATTCGAGGTTAGTTTACAGGGTAGGGCCGCAAATACGGCAACCTGCACCTTTTTGATACAGTAATAGTTCTTCCATGCTTGATCTCAATTTCGTCCGTGACCACCTGCCATTTGTCGAAGAGAAGCTTCGTCAGCGCGGCATCGATCCCTCGCAGGTTCTGAAAGATTTCCCCCAAGTTGATGCCCAAAGGCGCCAAGCCATCGCGGCGGCTGAGACTTTAAAAGCGCATCGTAACAAGATCTCAGAAGAAATTGCGAAAAAGAAGAAAGCCGGCGAGGATGCCAGCGAGCTTCTCGCCGAGACTAAGAACTTTCGCGAACAGATTCAGGAACTGGAGAAGGCGGCCGAAGAATACGACGGCCGCATGCAGAAAGTTCTGGTAGGCCTTCCGAACATTCCGCACGAGAGTGTTCCTGTCGGTAACAGCGCTGAAGACAATGTGGAAGTCCGCCGCTGGGGCGCTCCACCCGCTTTCGATTTCACTCCCAAGCCCCATTGGGAAATCGGAGAGCAGTTGGGCATTCTCGACCTCGAACGCGCTGTGAAGATCACCGGTGGACGCTTTGCGTTGTACTGGGACATGGGAGCGCGGCTCGAACGAGCGCTGGCAAACTTCATGCTCGATCTGCACACTCGCGAGCAGGGATACACCGAAGTCCTGCCGCCATATTTGGTGAACTCGGATTCGATGTATGGGACCGGCCAGCTTCCGAAATTCGCTTCTGACTTATTTCGCGTCCCACACGGCGATAAAGACTTGTGGCTGATTCCAACGGCCGAGGTTCCAGTCACAAATATTTATCGCGATGAAATATTGGATGCCTCGCGTCTGCCCGTATCCCTTACCGCCTACACGCCATGCTTTCGTAGTGAAGCGGGGTCTTATGGAAAAGACGTGCGCGGCATCATCCGCCAGCATCAATTCCAGAAAGTCGAACTAGTCAAATTTTCGCGTCCGGAAGATTCTTACGATCAGCTCGAGAAGCTTACGAGTAATGCGGAAACTGTGCTGCAAAAACTCGGCCTGCACTATCGGGTGATGTCTTTGTGTACCGCTGATATGGGTTTCTCTGCGGCGAAAACCTATGACATCGAAGTGTGGTTGCCGGGACAGCAGCTCTTCCGCGAAATTTCGTCGTGCTCCAACTTCGAATCATTTCAGGCGACGGCGAGCGAATATCCGGTATCGCCGCGAAGGGAAAGGGAAAACAGAATTTGTCCACACGTTAAACGGAAGTGCTTTAGCTGTGGGGCGCACGTGGCTGGCGATCGTAGAGAATTATCAGCAGTCACGACGGGAGCGTATTGATCCCTGAAGTCCTACGACCTTATATGGGAGTGGACCGAATTACGCCAAAAAAGTTCTAAATTAGAACTCTAAAATCAAACAGTCCTGGCGACTGTCTGATTCACAAACCGTACGCTTCGCGGGATCTCTCTTGCCCGGATCTTCTATTGCCTGATATGTGTTGCATAGTCTACATTGCCAAGACGCGGAGTACACTCTAGACTTTGAGCAGGGCTGAGCTAACTACGACGAATGCGGGCGCGCCCTCCGTGCCAATGTCCGGAATCTGGCGCACAATTCGCGACTACATTCTGTGGTCTTACGAACGGGGAACGATTCAGTATGACATTATGGTCACACTGATTTTAATCTTCGTTTTCTTCTCGCCTTACTGGATCAATTTCAAAGACAAGCCTGTTCCGCACCGGCCGCATCCAACGGAAGTAGTGGTTACTCCGGACGGAGATGGTGGCTTGATTTACCAGGTCGAAGGGTCGGTGGTAACCGGTCATGACGACGGAGGGGTGCGCGAGGACTTGCTGCGAGTCATCGAGCCTATATCAGGCGAGGTCCGCATCCAAAGATATGAGTTAGTACATGACCGTTTCGGGCGCGTATTGAGTTATAAAGTCTGGGTGCGTAGAGACTAAATGAAAAGCCTACGAATATCTTGCGCCTCTTCACTGCTCGTCTTAAGCGCAGTTGCTTCAGCTTGGGGAGCACAGCTCGCCCTGCCGTCCTCGTCGGCCAAAGCACAGCAAGCTGACTCCAGCCCACAACCGAATGCTGAACTCGAGAAGGTGCTCAGTCGGATGGACGCCACCGCAGCGACTTTCCGCAGCGCCGAAGCCAATTTTGAATGGGACCAATACACGAAAGTCGTCGATGAAACGGATAAACAAACTGGAAAGATTTACTTCAGACGATCCGGTAATCAAATCGAAATGGCTGCGAACATTACAAGTTCCAACGGCAAGCCGCTGATTAAGTACGTACTGTTTACAGATGGAAAAGTCCAGGTTTACCAACCGAGCGTGAGTAATCAGGTTGACGAATACAATACAGGCAACAATAGAGAAGCGGTCGAGAGCTTTTTAGTACTCGGTTTCGGCGGCTCCGGGCATGGGATGCTCAAATCCTTTGACGTGTCCTACCTCGGTCCCGATCAAGACGTCGGAGGAGCTGTAAGACTCAATCTTGTACCCAAAGCTGAGAAAGTTCGTAACATGTTCGATCACATAGTTTTGTGGATCGATTTGGCTCGCGGAGTATCGGTCCAACAGCAGCTTTTTACCGGACAAGGCGACTATCGCCTCGCAAAGTACTCGGAGATCAAGTTGAATGCCAAAATTCCTGAGTCTGTTTTTAAGTTAAAAACCATTGGAAAAACGCAGGTTGTGTCTCATTAGTGGACCAGGATGTCCGATTAGTGGGTTAGATTTCGAAGTTTAGGGCTGAAAAAGCCGCAGCCCAGCGGTATACTGCACTCTCGGGACTTTGCTGCTCGGGGCACAGGGTGGAAAAGAGTCCGTGAAACAATTTGCGAGATCAGGGTTAAGTTTTTATGGCCAGAGTATTCACGATTCCCGTTCCTCCCAACATTGTCGCTCGCAAAAGGCGTGAGCGTGATCCCGATCCGCGATACGTAGACGGCCAGCGCCAGCTGGTTGAGGCGATGAGATACTTGGCGCAAGCCGACCCAGTAACCAATCGTGAAGCCATTCAGCTAATTTCAGAACACGTGCGAACCCGTTTCAGAATGACAGATTCGCCACTGATCTCGACCACTGAGTAGGCTGTCTACATCGAGATATTCCAGGCAAATCTGAATAGTGAAACTCGCCTCTTACAATATCTGCTCAGTAATAAAATTTCAAAGCGAACTGGATAATGCGTGGATCCCTCGCCTGTGTAATTTGGCCAAAAGTTGCCGCTCCCGCCATTATGATCTGGATTCATAAACTGAGCATGGTTGAACGCATTGAAGAATTCGGAGCGGAATTCGACGGATTTGGACTCTCCAAATTTAAATGTTCTCCCGATCGTGAGATCAAAATTATTGCTGTCCTGGTCCGCGTAAGGAATTCCTTCCAGAATTTCCGAAAGTGAAAGTTGGCACGTTAGTGCAATCGTACGCCGTGGGATCGAAATAGAAGTTAGATGCGGGAGCGGGTGTTGCTGACCGAGACAGTTATTGGTTGTCGAGTCAACACTACGAAGATTCTCGGGTTGAACGCGTGATCAAAGATTTGCGTTTCCCAATCAGATCTGCCCGGTCAAAAAAGGTAGTTTCCTGACTGGAATTAGAGTTTGAAAAAATAGTGAACGGCGTTCCCGCTTTGAAAACTGGCGATGCCGCTTGCTTCCCAACCTTCGGTGATCTTCGCAATAATGCCATTTCCGTCACGAAATGGCCGATCCAGTGGAAGATCCCAAACTCCGCTAATAACTAGCACGATGAGTCACGTCGAAATTTGCGAGTCCCCGATCAAATGCAAAATTAAACGGGTCAGTAAATAGCGAACGTGTTGTAGCGAAACCCTGATTGCGTATCGATAGTTTTGGCCAGCGTATAAGCACCGCGGATATTGAATCCATGGCTGAATCGTTTGTCTACGGTGAGTTGAAATTGATTACTGTAGGAAGATCCGGCGCTAAGGTCGGTGATAAGCTGTGCGAGCCTGAGTGGGAAATGAGTTGACGTCGTTTGGGTTGGTCGGATCGCTACAGCCTGCAAGGGCTCGTGCGCAATCGGGAAAGGTGAAGCCGGCATTTGCCAATGCTGTTGCATGATAACTGGGAAGAGGCGGATTAACATCAGCGGACACGATTGATTTTCGCGAGAGACTTCCCACATAATCTGCTTCGATAATGTGTCTTTCGCGACTTGATACTGCAATCCATAAGTTTAATTTTCCGGAGTAGGGCGTCCGGAAGTGGGGATCAGCAACATAGGCGAAGCGAAATGGCAGGACCGGAAGTTGGGAAAGTCGATCCCACTTTCCCGCCAGTGGGAAATGGATTGGACTGACCGAATGCATTGTAAGGATCTGCAAACGGATTCACCCCGGCTGGAACATTGCCGTAGGTCGCGGGGGTAATGTCAGTCACGGATCCGAACGGAGCCTCACCTCCAAACTGTAAATTCAAGGCGCCATCTTCAATGTCATAGAAAATTCCAAATCCGCCCCTCATAACCAGCTTCGCATTGCCCAGCATGTCCCAGGCAAAACCAAATCGCGGTGCAAAATTATTCCGATCTGGATAAGTCAAGGAACGATTGGGTGTTCCGGGGTCACCTGGGATAGAGGATGCCCTTGGGTGCACCAGGAAACTTCGTGGATTGCTTGACCAGGGAAGAATCCCAGAATTTCGTTAGTGGGGATCTTGAAGAGGGGTGTTGTATTCGTAGCGCATACCAAATTCAGAGTGAATCTGGGCCGAACTTTCCACGCATCCTGTCCAAAGAAGTGCCAGGAGGTTGTGCGAATACCGTAATCAGCTTTCGAAAATTGCTGAATAGTTGTCATAAAAATCCCCCTACAAAGTCCGCCAGGTAATTGCCTGTGAAATTGTGCGAGACCTCCAAAATCAAATGACTCCATTGTTGTCGAAATCGAAATTGAAATTGTTCCGAATCCTCCTTATATCAGCACCAAATTTAATGTCATGCTGCCCATTATTGATAGAGAAACACTGTCCTGACAATGGAAAGTCACGTCATGAATCTTGGTAGGACCTTGCGGACTTGGTCCGAGGTTGAAGCTTGAGGTCTGGAGCACCGGTGGCGCGGCACCAGCTGGATCATCCGGATTTACATTGGTAAACCCGAGAGCCGATGGCGCAGTGGTGTCGTGAGGTACTGAATTTAGGCTTGCGCTGCGATTCGATCCAAAGATGAACTCATTCACAATTTGCGGGTTGAAATTGTGCAGCCATGAGAAAGATCCGAATTGGGTGCGGAATGGATTGTCGAATCCAGAGCCAAGGGGAACGTTCCCTCCAGTCGTTGCTCCATTCACGATTTGAAAAGGATAGTTCTGCCTGAAAGTCGTCGATGACATAGGATCCGTAAATAGTATCGTTTTGACCAAAATGATGATCAATTCGCACAATTCCTTGATCGTCATTTAATACGGCAACTGGTGAGGACACGAAATTGTTGCCTGGTTGATTCGGCAAGGGCAGGTACTTGTTAATGTAGTTTTGGATTACTGAATTAACTGGGACTTGATTATTGCGTATGGCGTTTGCCGTGTAACCACTGAAAGATCAGAACACGTGAAAGTTGCCCCGGACATTGGATCGAATAGCTGCCCGGATTCGAAAAGGGATCCCGGGTCCAGGATTGGCACAAGGCGAGATGGGTGCGCATTTGGATCCAACAATTCGTTCCCAGTGCGTTCAGCCGGGCTCAAAACCTGTAATATCGGGGCGATTTGGCCTTCATGTTTGCGCACACCCTGATATGAAATAAAAAAGAAAGTTTTATCTTTGACGATGGGTCCGCCCAGTGTTCCTCCAAACGTGTTTCGTTTGAACGGAGTTACAGTTGGCAGGAGATAGTTCCGCGCGTTCAAGGCCTCATTGCGGAAAAATTCAAAAACGTCACCATGATAGCGATTGGTTCCTGATTTGATGACCTGGTTCACAATCCCGCCCGATGTGCGCCCAAATTCAGCCGTGTAGTTGTTGGTGAGGATCTTGAATTCTGCGACTGCATCGGGGTTAGGATCGACAACAGCATTGTTACCCAGAAAATCATTGTTGTCGGTGCCATCTAATAAGAAAGCTCACCGACTCGGAGCGCTGACCACTCATCGAGAATGGATTTCCACTACCATCGTCATCATCTGGAGGAAAAACGCCTGCTTGCAGTAAGCCGAGTTGAAAAGTATCTCGTTCGACCAAAGGGAGGCTCTCGATCCGCCGTTGCGTCTCCACATTTCCGAGTGTCGCGCTAACTGTGTCAACCTGCGTTACATCGCCGGTGACATTCACCACTTCAGTGGTCGCACCTACTTGTAGCGCTATGTCCAGCTTGGCGTTCTGGTTTACATTCAATACAATTCCTTCGCGAAGGTACTTGCGGAAACCAGGCTGCTCCACGCTTAAACGGTATGTTCCTATAGGCACGAGGGTAAAAAGGTAAGCGCCATCATCGCCGGACTGTACAGTCTTAGAGATGTTTGTTGCAGTGTTGGTAAGTGTAATGGGCGCCTTTGCGATTGCTGCGCCGCTCGAGTCCTTAACTGCTCCCGAGATCGTCGCTGTTGTTTCAGCCGCGCCAGACCGCAAACAAAAGATCGCTGTCACTGCCCAAACCAAGAAGAAGATCGAAGAAATAAGAGTTAGCGCGTGCCGGAAGCGTTTCATAAGGGCCCCTTTTCAACTATGTTCCCGGAATGTGACTGGCCGTCTCAATTCACCCGAGAGGCTTTACAGGCAAGCATTCTGCAATTACTCGTGCGCAACTTACAAGTAATTTCTGCAATGATTTCCGAAATGCGTCGGATAAATTTCGGTTATTAGAAGTGAAGAATGCAAAGGTGACCTGAGGTCATTCACGCGATGGCCGCACCCCCTCCAGGAATACTGCGGCAAGCACAATCACCACTGGATACATTTCCAGTGTGTATCGCGGCTCGGGATTTTCAAGCGTGCCCAAGAATACAGATCGCAGTATCACAAACGTGAAAAGCAGCATCAGATGAGGCACGAATCGAGTTCGGATCAATCCCGCGAGAGCGGCGGCAACATAGACAAGGTTGACAATTCCAAGGCTGACCGCCCACACCGATCCCATCGGATCGTCATTGAATTCCCACCATCGCGGGTCCGACGGAAGAAGCTCCGTCCGAGGACGCAGCCACATATCTGCAACGCGCAGTGCTGGCAAATATACGTAATAACGAAATGGATGCGAGCGAATGCGATCAGCTGCTAATGTAGAAAATCGCGCGTCGAGATCAGGAGCGACGTGCAAAGCCTGATCGTAATCCGCAATCAGCTGTTCAGTTTGCTCCCGTTGTTCTGCCGAATCAAAAGCCCGTCCTGGGAGTTTGGCCGCGTCGATCGTATCTCCCGGTACCGGCCAATAGATTTCCTCTACTGAGGCATAATCGGCCATCCACGTCTTGACCCAACGATTAAATCCCATGGGAACGAATTCGTCTTCTTCATTGGCATAGCGTGGCGCGAGAGGCTCGAAGCGATGCATGGTGTGCAGATTGCGCAAGGTCCAGGGCACAAGCGGCGCGACTGAAACCGCGGCAAGGATCAATCCCGCACGTAAGACGTGAATATACGGTTGCCCCTTGCGGATTCGACGAACTAAAAGCCATACCAAATAGATCCCAATAGAAGCCAGCAGCAAGCCACCATCGGGACGCAAGAGGATTGCCGCTCCCACTGACAGCCCACAACCTACCCACGGCGCGAGTCGTCCGCGATCCAGATCTTCTAACCCTGCAATCGCCAAATCCAGGGCAAGGACTGTAAAGAAAATCTCCAGTGTCTCCGTAAGCGCCGCAGCTGCGTACTCAGCGAGAAAAGGGCAAACCGCAGCTAGGAAGAAAGCGGCTTTCGCAGCTCGCCGAGAAATTAGGCGTTGCGCGATATTGGCTATTAGAAAACATGTTCCGATGTCCACGAACATCTGCACGAAGAGCACGGCCCGGTAATGCTCCATGCCAAAGATCGCGAATATAAGGCCGAGAAACGCCGGATAGCCAGGCAATCGTATGTAGGTTGCGGAGATATCATTCGGCGCGCCTACTCCATAAATGCCGTGCAAGAGCCAATTTTTCGCAATGTCACCGTAAATGAAGGAATCAGTTGTAACCCCGGGGTAGCGAAAGATGAAAAACAGCCGCAGCGCAACGCCAGCGAGTGCTGTGAGCAGAAAAAATCGGAAATGTTGGCGCACCAGGTCGCGCAAGAGAGCGAATATATCGTGTTTTGACTTATCTTTACACTTATCAGCAACTAACCCGTGGGAACCGCCGTGAAACGGGTCTCGGTTTGACCGCTATGTTTCCACGGCTTAGGATGTAAGTGGCTTATTTTTCATGGCGAATCCCGTTTTTTACGATCCGTTGCAAGCTCGCTGGAGACGCCTCCGTAGACTTTTCGACATTGCTGGCGTCACCTTGATGCTGGTGGTCGCGTTTTTCATTTACACCGCTTTACGCAGCGAACCCCTGCCGGAATTATTTCTGCCGTTCCAAAAGCGCCCCTATCATGCGCTGAAGGAGACTGAAAAAGAGAAGGCCAAAGAACACCGAAAATTACTGGCCGCTCATCGGGGGCACCGAAAATCGACGGGAGCTCCATCCCAGGTGGAACTCAATGCTGAGGAAGGAATACGCGCGGCCTTCTATGTTCCATGGGACGCGGCCAGTTTTTCGTCATTGCGCGAGTACGCTCGTCAAATCGATTTGCTCTATCCCGAGTGGTTGCACGTTCTGACGCCTGATGGCCGCCTGCAAGGCGTAGACCAGCAAACCAACAAATTTTTTGATCATCGTGCAGAGGGCGCGACGTCCGTGAGGTGGACGATAAGGTCATGCCTTTTCTCAAGTCGGAAGATACAGGGATGGAAGTTTTTCCCTTGGTCAACAACTTCGATGGCGCCGACTGGATCGACATATCCGCATTTCTGAATGACCCGGATGCGCGTGACCGGTTTCCTCGATCAGGTCGACAATTTTCTTGACGCCGACAAGTACCGCGGCTTGATGGTAGATTTCGAGGCCTTCCCGAAAAAAGGACAGGCAGGTTTTCTCTCTCTGCTCAACGAACTTTCCACACAACTCCATGCCAAAGGCATGAAGCTTTACGTCAGCGTGCCCAGTCACAATGACGAATGGAATTATGCCGCTGTGGCCGCAGCTTCCGACGGCGTGGTCTTGATGAATTATGACGAGCACTATGGAGGTGGAACTCCGGGCCCGGTAGCCTCACAGGATTGGTTCGTCGACAATTTGAAATTGCGTCCGAAAGGAGATTCCCAAAGACAAGCTCATCTGCGCCATTGCCAATTTTGGATACGACTGGGTTCAGAGAACCGAAGCACGGGAAGTTGCCTCCAGGTGAGAAGGATAAGAATCAATCGGTTCAAGATGCCTGGCTGACTGCGCGCGATTCCGAAGAGGATGTAGATTTTGACGGCGACAGCATGAATCCGCATGTCAGCTACATGGATGAGCAGAATGTCCAGCACGATATTTGGTTTCTTGATGCTGTGACGGCGCTTAATCAAATGCGGGCTGCGCAGACCTTAGGCATAAGGACATTTGCGCTGTGGAGACTGGGCGCTGAAGACCGCTCTCTGTGGCCCGTGTGGGATGTGCCCGGCGATCCGGCTGCGCCGTCGAAATTGAAAGACGTCCCTCCCGGCCAAGATGTGGACATGAATGGTGACGGCGAGATCTTACATATCGAGACCAGCCCGGCAAATGGGCAGCGCACCATTCAACTCGATTCCACCAGCGGGCTGATTACCGACGAGAATTTCAATTCTTTACCTGAGCCCTATCGGGTGGCCCGGTACGGCCACAGTCCAAATGAGGTAGCGCTCACATTTGACGATGGACCCGACCCTGAATGGACTCCCAAAATCCTGGACATACTCAAGCAGGAAAAGGCGACGGCCACATTCTTTCTAATAGGGATTCAGGCCGACAAGTTTTCCGGTTTGGCTGCGCGCATCTACCGCGAAGGCCACAGCATCGGAAATCATACTTTCACGCACCCTGATATCAGCAATCTTTCCGGCCGTTACATGAAGCTCGAGGTCAACTTGACTGAGCGGCTGTTCGCCAGCCGGTTAGGAATAAGAACGCTCTTCTTTCGCCCGCCATATTCCATCGATGCCGAGCCAGATACCGAAGACCAGGTTCGCCCGCTGGAATTTTCTCAAGCCATGGGGTATATCACAGTTGGCGACAAAGTGGACCCCAATGATTGGCGAGATACACCGCGCCGCACTGCCGACGAGATCGCATCGGACGTGCTCGCACACTTACCTCCTTGCGCTCCGAACGATACTCGTTGCGGCAATATCATTCTCATGCACGATGGCGGAGGAGATCGTCGGCAAACAGTTCTAGCCCTTCCCAAGATCATCGAGGGGGCGCGAGCCAAAGGCCTGACAATTGTTCCGGTTTACCAGTTGCTCGGTAAGACCAGAGCAGAGGTGATGCCTCCTATTCCCGCGAATGAACGCTGGGCGGCCACTCTGACTTGGATAGGTTTTTGGCTATTTTACGCGGGCCATCAATTCATAACTGTTATCTTCTTTCTGGGCGACGTCCTTATGACAGGACGACTGGTGTTCGTTGGCGTCTCTGCGATATATGATCGCTGCCGAAAAGTCTCCTACGCTCGAATTCGGCGACCCGCACTCGTATTACCCATCCGTTGCTGTTTTAGTTCCCGCTTATAACGAGGAAAAAGTCATTGAACGAACAGTCAGGTCTGTGCTCGCTTGCGACTATCCGAATATGCGCGTGATCGTCATTGATGATGGATCTTCGGACAGGACTCTGGAAGTCGCGCACGCGAAGTTCGCCGCGGAGGAATCTTCGGGCATCGTCACCATCTTGACTAAACCTAATTCGGGGAAAGCTGATGCGTCTGAACCTCGGTTTGCAATATTTGCAGGACGAAGAAATTTTCGTCGGCATCGATGCGGATACGGTCATAGCTCCGACAGCCATCTCGCGTTTGGTTCCCCATTTCTTGAATCCGAAAGTCGGTGCAGTGGCTGGCAATGCCAAGGTTGGAAACCGCGTGAACCTATGGACCCGATGGCAGGCGCTGGAGTACATCACCAGTCAGAATTTTGAGCGTCGCGCTTTGAACACGCTTGGGGCAGTTAGCGTCGTACCAGGTGCGATCGGCGCCTGGCGAACATCCGCCGTGCGAGAAGCGGGTGGTTACCACACGGATACAGTGGCCGAAGATGCAGATCTCACGATGGCTTTGTTGCGGCGCGGTTATCGGGTGGAATATGAAGACACCGCACTCGCCTACACCGAGGCTCCGATCAATGCCAACGGATTAATGCGTCAGCGTTTTCGCTGGTCCTTCGGCATTTTGCAGGCAGTCTGGAAGCATCGCGCCGTCTTTGCGCGCAAAGGGGTATTAGGGTTGGATGGCGTTGCCGAACATCGTGATTTTCCAAATTCTGCTGCCGCTGGTGTCGCCACTCATCGACATTATGTTTGTGGTCGGAGCTCTGTGGTATCTGGTGCAGAAGTGGTTTCATCCCGACTCCACCGATCCGGCTAGCTTCTTGCGTTTGGTGATTTTCTTTGCTGTTTTTCTGGTCATAGATTTCATTACATCCGCGATTGCGTTTGCGCTGGAACGACGTCAACCTGAATCTCCTGAAGACGTCTGGTTGTTAAGCCAGGTGTGGTTGCAACGGTTTGCCTACCGTCAGCTATTTGCCGTCGTGCTGTTCAGAACGGTGAAGCGCGCGTTCCAGGGTGGACGCTTTGCGTGGGATAAACTCGAGCGTACCGCGGCCATGAGTTACGCGCCTGAAAGCGAAAAGACACTACAGATGCGATGAGTCGCGCATCTATGACCTGCATATAGATCCTGATGCTGAAATAAACATCTTCATGGTAAAGACAATCATCGAGCCATTCCGCATAAAGAGTATTGAGCCTATTCGCTGGACGCACGCGTTCGGAACGTGAGCAGCTATTGACGGACTGCGCACTATAATCTCTTCCTGCTTCCCTGCGTCAGACGTACTGATTGATTTGCTCACCGATTCTGGAACTGGCGCAATGTCCACCTATCAGTGGGGCGCCATTATGGAAGGCGACGAAAGCTATGCCGGAAGCAAGAGTTTCGATCGCTTCCGAAATTCGGTGCAAGATATTTTTGGCTATCAACATGTAATCCCCACGCATCAGGGACGTGCTGCCGAGCGCATTCTATTTAGTGTAATGGCCAAAAAAGGTGACGTGATTCCGAACAACACGCATTTCGATACTACCCGTGCGAATGTGGAATTTGTGGGCGCGGAGGCGGTCGATCTCGTCATCCCCGAAGGCAAACAGCCTAACCTGCATCATCCCTTCAAGGGCAATATGGACGTAAATGCTCTGGAGGATTTAATCTCGCGAGTCGGGCCGAGAGCGCATCCCGCTTGTGATGCTCACCGTCACCAACAACTCCGGCGGCGGCCAACCGGTTTCGATGGAAAACGTTCGGCAAGTGAGCGCTGTATGCAAACGGCATCAAATCCCGCTCTACTTCGACGCATGCCGCTTTGCGGAGAATGCTTACTTCATAAAGCTTCGCGAGAGAGGATACGACTCAAGAACGCCCAAGCAGATTGCTCAGGAGATGTTTTCTTATGGCGACGGCTGCACCATGTCGGCCAAGAAAGACGGTATGGCGAACATCGGCGGATTTCTCTGTACCAATGACGATCTGCTTGCGCGGCAGGAAAAAGATCTGCTGATCCTCACCGAAGGCTATCCGACCTATGGTGGTCTCGCGGGGCGCGATCTGGAAGCGATTGCCGTTGGAATCCAGGAAGCGTTGGAAGAAGATTATCTTGCGATATCGGATTGCTTCGACAGCCTATCTCGGAAATCACATTGCGGAACAAGGAGTTCCGATTGTGCAACCACCCGGCGGACACGCAATTTACCTGGACGCGCGCGCCTTTCTACCGCAGATTCCGGAAGATCAGTTTCCAGGAGTCGCGTTAGCCGCCGAGCTTTACCTAGAAGGCGGAATTCGCTCCGTGGAGATCGGTGGCCTGATGTTTGGAGCAGCAGCCAAGATGGACCTTGTCCGCTTAGCGATCCCGCGAAGGGTCTATACGCAAAGTCATATCGATTATGTGGTTGAAATAATCCTGGAAGTTTGGAGAAAGCGCGAAAGTATCTCTGGATTCAAACTAACGTATGAAGCGCCATTTTTGCGGCACTTTACGGCTCAACTGGAGCCAATCACCCATGCCGCAGCTCAGGCCTGAGATGGGCTAAGCGGCGTCTTTGAACTCTTTGGGTTCCGTGTTTACGGATTTCTTGAATTTTCCCGCCGTCGATTTTCCAGTCACGCTTCGATATACGTCTTCAATTTGCTGAGCAACTTTGGGCCACAGATAATTTTCTTGTATCCGCAATCGAGCGGCACGTGACGCCGCTTTCCGAAGCTTCGGATGGAGAATAAGCCGCTGCACCATTCGTTGCAGATCGTTTAGATCGCCACTCCGAAATGTATATCCCGCGCCCTCAACTACTTCTGTGTTCTCTGGGATGTCACTCGCCAGAACGCAAACTCCAGCACCCATAGCGTCCAGTAGTGCGAGCGAAAGCCCTTCGACCTCAGAAGGCAAGACGAACAGCATTGCGTTAGTGAGTAATTCATCGAGCGCTTCACCCGAGAGCCAATCAAGGAAAATGATGCTACTGCTCTCATGCTTGCGCAATTTTTCCGCATACGAATCGGAGTAGCTTGAACCTCCGGCAAGCACCAGCTTCACCGGAGTATCTAGACGCTTGTAGGCGTCGACGAGAAGCTGACAGTTTTTTTCGCGCGAAAACCTTCCCAAGTAAAGAATGTACTTATCTTTTTCCAATCCCCATTTCGGCAGATATTGGGGAGGAAGCCGCTCTCGAATATAGGTGCCGTTTGGCACAAACGTCGTCTCGACTCCATAAGTCGATCGATAGTGTTGGCGGAGAGTTCTAGAGGCAACCATGGTTGCGTCTGGAAAACTAATTGCGGCACGCTCTCCCATACCAAGCACACTCTTTGCGAGTTTGCCCCATTTCATACGCTGCCCATCAAGGCCTTGGACGGTAACGATAGTCTTCTTACCGAATAAGCGTGGAATAAATGAGAATAGGGCGGGCCCTAATGCATGAAAATGAACAATATCAAAGTCGCTGAAACTTGCGTGGAGAGTGCTCAACAGCGTATGCACTGCTGTTTCCATGTGCTTAGTGCGGATGGTCGGTAGCCGGATGACGCGCATACCCTTATGCCTTGTCATCTTGGCTGTGAAATATGTTCGGCAATACACCGTGACCTCATGTCCCAGATCCACCAGTTGTTCCCCGGCTTCTTCATAGTAGCTTTCAATACCGCTGTACTTGGAACCGACGCCACGTCCGCCAATGAAGGCCACTCGTAAGGAGCGTTCCTTTAACGGCATCGCCGCAGAATGAACCAGACTCTTTTTCTGAAGGATCAACTGCTCATAAATTTCCAGCATGCGCTCGTAGTGATCTTCTGGCCTGTGATGCTTCTCCACTAAATCGCGTCCCGCCGCGCCCATAGTTGAGGCGAGTTCTGGCTGATGACTTAACAACGATAATTTTTCCGCGAGATCGTTAATGTCTCCAGGTTCATGCAACAATCCGGTCTTGCCCTCGTGCACCAGTTCACGGCGGGAACCGAGATCCGAAGCTACGACAGCACGGCCCAGCGCGTAAGACTCAAGGATAGTTTTTCCCAGCGTCTCATAAGCACGGGAAGGCAACACCGTAAATTGTGACGCCACGATCTCGTTCTCCAAAGTGCGTCCGGTAATCTGGCCGATAAACTCCACATTTTGAAGTAGCAATTTGTCTTTTAGCGCTTCCAGATCTATGCGCTGGGGGCCTTCACCAGCAATTCGTAGCCGAACATTTGGAAGTTGTTCCATGGCTCGCAGAAGATCCTCGATACCCTTTTCCGGCGAGAGCCTTCCGAAGTAAAGAATTGGGGAATGCTAGCCGGGGCCGGTGATCTGCAGAGACACTTTCTGAAAATGTGGAAGGACTTTTATCCGCTCTGGATCCCAGCGATTTTCAATCAGTTTGTGCCGCACAAATTCACTCGGGAGCGAGAAAACAGTCGATGCAGGTTTCGTATGTCCGGAGCCATTTATGAAGATATGCTTCCGCCGCCAGCACGAGCAGTAGAGCCTCTCGGCCCCTGATAGCAACCTTCATTTACAACATGCCAGAACTTCCCATTCTTACATTTGTCGCATGCTTTTCCATGGGAGACCATGTTGTAAGTAGGACAAAGCAACTTAAAATCATTTAAGTGATAGACGACGGGGATACCCTGCGACTTCAGTTCCCAAAAAATCGACGGTGAAAGATGGTGATAAATATTTCGGACATGGGCAATGTCTGGCTTGAAATCTGCGATCATGCCTCGAAGCTTGCTGCGGGCTTCGGTCGAATAGATTGCATGGCCCGCCTGTACAACATGCTCAAATAGATTTTTCTTTTCGGCCTTGAAGTCGATGTTCGGAACTAAATGTTGATCGTATGGATTCGGTTCCCCTCTCATTCCAGCCATGGAAAAAAGCGCGACCTCATGACCGCGTGCTCGCATCATCTCCATGAGTTCAAACAGGTACGCCTCAGTGCCGCTGAACGGAAAGTTGTACTTGTTGCAATAGAGGATTCTCATAATTTAAGGGTTCAGCAGCAGTTATGATTCGCTCAATAAAAAGTTGGCTGAATTTGGCTAAGTTCTTTTTGCGATTGAAGTGTTCCAAAACATGCCGTCGTGCCGCGTCGCGTACAGGTTCCAAGCTAGCGTGCGCATTAGAAATGCATTGCACTCGCTCCACGAAGTGCTCCAATGATCCGGGACGATACAAGAATCCAGTCTTGCCATCGATCACTAATTCAGGAATTCCAGTGATGGCTGGCGCTAGTACGATTTTTCTATGTGACATAGCTTCCATCAGCGCGAGCGGAATTCCCTCGCTGCGACTGGTAAGGACAACCAAATTCGATTGAGCGTATAAGATGCCAAGGGGCTCTCGTGAAAGATGACCGAGCAGTCGCACCTCTTTTTCCAACTTCAGCTCGACGATCATTCGTTGAAGGGCCATTCGCTCCGGCCCTTCGCCAGCGATCGTGCAAATAAAACGAATATTCCGTTTCCTGAGTTCGTGGCAAGCCCGCAGCAGAAACGCATGGTCTTTTACGGGATGGAGGCGGCCGACCGCTAGTATGCTGAGAGATCCGTTCCTTCGTTCAACATCAGGGCTTGAATTCCTCTCCGCGAAGTCATCAACGCCCATATGTTGGACGATGATCTTAGACACCTGAACCTCAGGATAGTGCGCAAAAATATGACGTCGGTTGAACTCCGACACGGTTAGACAAAACTTACAGTGCTTCAACTTCACATCTAGATAAGCACGGTGAACCAGGAGGTCAGATCCGTGTAACGTCATGCTGAAACTTATTCCTAAGAGGCGGGCCGCAACCATCGCTATCCAGGAGGAAAAATAGCCATGGTGCACATGAATGTGGTCTACGCCGCGTTTTTCGAGCAACAGTGCGTAATAAGCGCCGAGCAAAGTGTGAAACAAGGCGCGTATTCGCCGTGTCATTGGCTCGCGACCGTGAATGAGCGCCCGAGCGAAAAAATCGCTCAAAACGCGGAAGTTGCGAAAGCACCGGCCTATAGCGCGCAGAAGTAAACCAACATGAAGCGGCTGTAGATAAAGAGGCTCATCTTCGAACGCCCTTAACGGTCCCTGACCACGAGTGTATCGACGAGCGCTACACGGAATTATTTCCACTCCATTCAGTCGAAGCTCCTGGATTTCATCCATGACATAAGGTTCAACGGAAGAGGGGAATTGGTTCGATATGTAGGCGACTCTCATCGAAAAACTGAAAAATCATGTTGTGCGGTTGCGCATGCATCGAAAATAGAACTATTCAAATAGCTACGGATTCGGTGCAATCTCTGGCTTGGCGATTTTGAAACGCAAGTATTCCTGCAATAGTAAAAAGCAAGCCGTTTACAAACTGGTAGTTCATCACCACCAGGCTCGCATTGAGCAGATACACTCCGACGAGCAAAGGCCACACCGAACGAAACTCTGCATCAAGGAAGCTATTCGTGGATAGCTCGGAGGAAGGGGGGCGAGTTCGACCAAGCCGAAAGAGATCGAAAAACAGCCAAAAATATAGAACCAGGCCCAGTGATCCATGTTCCACGGCAATTTCCAGGTACGTGTTGTGAAACAAGAAGATCTCGGGATGGAAGTCGCTAATTCTCTTTCCCACTTCTTCTTGGATCGTGCCCGCTCTCCAGCCCAGCAACGGCTTTTCGAGAAACATTTCCCATCCGACCCGGTACATTTCCATGCGAAACTCTACTGGGCCGCGCTCTTGCAAACGATCGTTCATCGATGTATCAGTATCGCCCGCCATGACAAACAAAATCGCAACCGCGCCGATCAACGCCAACCCGAGACAGGCTCGCCGCACGCGGGAGCTGCGGGTAAGTAGAAGCAGAACCAGTGTGGAGAAGGCGCAAGAGATCCAAACAGCACGAGTTTTCGTCGCCAATATAGCCAATGGAAATGCAATCAGAAAGAGCAAGGCCGGTAATCCACGCAAACGCCTCCGACGAAAACAGTCCAGCGCGATTAATCCAAGTAAATTTAAGGTCACTCCATTGGCGACCGCCTGTAAGAACGGCCCACGTGCTCGATCAACGTGAATCCCGAGGCTTTCGTCCAATATGTAGCGGGGGAATATCAGAAACTTGGCATCAATTAAAAAGAAAATCGCGATAAGAGAAAGATAAGCCAGCACCAATAACGCGAATAGTTCGAACAGTTTTAAAGATGCCGTATTGTCGAAGACGAATCCTGCAAGGTGATAAAGCGCAAAGGGTACAACCCATTTAGCCGCAAACAGACTCCAGTTTGATGGATCGTAGGGTTGCATCAAAAGCCCGTAGAGAGCCAGCGAGAGTAATCCCAGCATTGGCCACGTGACTGGGCCGAGTATCTTGATTGGGTGCCCTAATAGGAACACCCGAAGCATCACGACAAAGAGAAGGAGCAGAAAAGCAATTCGATCGAGAGAGTAAAATTGCAGATCCGGCGGACGGAAGAGCATTACCCCGAGCGTTAGTAGAAAACATACATCAGGGGCCGCAATTAAAGCGTGCAGCGGACGCAGCGCCGTAATGGCTGTCAGCTCCGCGCCTTCTCTGAAACGCAATCGCGCCGGTGTTCGTAGAATGGAATCCATGTTTAACCGGGATGTCTCTCGAATGTCTAATTCACTTGTCTAAGCGCCGCTGCCTTGGAGCACCGTGGAAACCGTTTTGCAAAGTATTTTCAAGTCCATCCACAAATTCCATTTCCGGATGTATTCCAAATCGAGCGCGATGTTGCGCTGAAATGAAGGATCGCGGCGTGCCGTGACCTGCCAAAGCCCTGTGATGCCCGGTGTGACCCGCAGCCGCTTTAGATCCTCCGGCTGGTAATGCTCGAAATCATCGAGAGGATGGGGTCTCGGTCCAACTAAGCTCATCTCGCCGCGTAACACATTCCAAAGCTGAGGCAATTCGTCGAGACTGTAGCGGCGCAAGAATCGCCCGATCCTGGTTACTCGCGGATCATCAGCCAACTTGAAGAACGCGCCACATCGCTGGTTCAAAAGCCGTAATTGTGGCTTAGACCGATCCGCGTCTGCGATCATGGTGCGGAACTTGAAACAATCAAAGTGATTGCCTTTCTTGCCCACTCTGGGTGCCCGATAAAGGATTGGACCGGCAGAATCAAGTTTGACGGCCGCTGAAACTACGGCAAGCAAGGGGAGCGTTGCAAGGATCCCGCTCGTGGAGAGCAGAATATCGATGATTCGTTTAAAAAAGTGGCCGAGTTCCGGGATGGGTTTCTCGTCCAATGTAAAAATAGGGACTGCACACCGCCCTGTCGATTGTGATCTCGAAGCGAAACCAAAAAGATCCGGAACTAACTTGATATCCAACCCGAGGATTCGTGCATCTTCGATTGCGCGTCTGGCCACGCCAGGGCTGTTCGGTAATGCAATTACAACCTCATCGACAAATTCTGCGATTGATACGCGATGGAGATCGCGAACTCGACCGCGTATCTCCGCGCCGACCGGACTAATGTCATCCAGAAATCCAATCACAGCTATGCCAGCGACTCGTTGCTCGCTAATCTGAGCGGCTACTCGCCGGCCGATTTCACCAGCACCGACAATTAGAATGTTTCGCTGATTGCAGCGAGCAGCTGGCCTGCGCAATGCAGCCTGCGATCTCCACCTCCGCCATCCGATCATGGTCAGATAGTTAAGCGGGATCGAGGTGACTATACACGCTGCCAGTTTCGGTCTCCCTCCAGAAAATGTAAGAGCAAAGGCGAGACAAAACCGCAGACCAGGTTATGACTTTGCCCAGCTTCACTCGTTGACGCCACGAATGCTGAATTCACATCGTCGTACAACCGTTCTGAGTACCCGAGCAAAACCAAGAATGCCGCGTAAAGCATAATCAGTCCGAGGTCTTGAGAATGAAGAAGCTGCATGTTACTTCGCGTTGCCGTCCAACTGCGTTCTGAAAATCCAACCGTTCGCAAACAAACAAGTGCAGTGATGTTCAATGTGACCAAAAAACAATCCCCCAACATACCTTTGACAAAGGCCAATCGGTGTTCGTATATGAAAGGTCCGGGCAGCAAGAGCTCAGCTACGTTTTTCCAGACAGCGAGACGACGGTTCACCGGATTTAAGCGGATGGTATCTTCAGCCAAAAGAGTCTCGCTGTTTGGCCACGTTCGCCCCGCGGAAAACCAATGCTAGCGGATGGCTTCTTCGACGCTACATTCAGCGGAAGATTCCTCAATCTGGTCGCGTCGAGTTTGCTGGATGCAGAGGCGCTCATTTTATTTAGGGTCTGAACAGTTGAAAGTTTAAGTTTGCTTGCAGATTTCGGGTTCAGTGATTCACAATTTTCTATAAAGCCTTTCAGGAATTGGGAATCTTCGTCCCATCAAAATCGTCCCAAGAATGCGCGCATTGGAAGCATGGAATGCCTCCTGAGCTTTTCGGGCAGCCGCACGGCGTGTGCAGTCCGCATCGAGAACGAGAACTATACCGTCACAAAACTGCCCTAGTAGGGCAGCCTCACTGTGCTGTGCAGCAGAAGGACAATTCAATATCGTGTAGTCAAACTGAAGCCGCAGGTCGTTGATGCGGGTGCGAGCGAGCGGTGCTGACATCACAGATTGAGGAATGCGATGGTCAATTGCTTCAGAGATCGCCCAAAGATTGGTTGATAATTGCCGCGCCGACCCCCTAAAGGGCTGAAGGTGCGGGACGTCAAATCCATGCTCGTTAACAAGGGCCGTGGAAGCAAAACACCCACCGTTGGCTGCCGCCAGACAAACGCTTCCGGATACTTGTGACGAAAGCTCCCATGAGATTGCTTCGCAGATTTCCGTAATATCGGTTTGCTGATCTACCGCGCTAAAAGCAACTTGTCGCGAGGGTTTAGGCCAACCAGGAGAAAATACTCGCCGTACTAGAGATCGAATTTGCGTCTCTGCAAAGCGCACCGGATCCCAAGCTAAACAATTGCTCTCAACGGTTATCTCCGGCACTCTCGAGGAAGGTTCAAAGACTTCCTCTTCTACCGTGGGTTGAAGCAAATTCGCAAACGTATTCACTGTTGTCTCCCCGACAAATCGGATGATGGCTTGCCGGGCAGAGAAGCAAGTACTGGCGTACCCAAATATGCGATCACTTCGTCCGGAGTTCGAAAGCCTGGATCCAGATAATCCGCCGCAAAAGTTAGCCCAGTACTCGAAGCCGTGGCCAGGATGAGCCCGATTACTCCGAAAGTGAACTCGGACGACGCGGGAAGCGCCGGAATCGTGGGTTGCTCCGAAAGGACGACATTAAGAATGCCTCCTGCATCGAGAGCGTCTCCGATTCTCGCTTCCTCGCGTTTATTTGTGTACAGAAGATATTTCTCTTCCGCTGTCTTCGCGTCGCGCAACAATGATTCTTGTTCGATGGCGCGACTGTTCAGTCTGAGGGTTGCGGTTCGATAACTTTGAACGAGGAGATCTCCAGCTTGAGCACGGGCGCGGAGCGCGCTCAACTCCACGCCAGCCTTCACCAGTTCTGTTTGTGCCCACTCGTGATTGGGGTCCGGTTCAATAGTTTTTTCAAGAATCGGAGCCATATCTTGCGCCGTAATTGCCGCCTTGGTCTGTTCAATTTGCTTATCTACTTCCCTGGACCAGCCGGTAGGTAGGCTCGAATTTAGTCAGCAGCTCAGTGTGTTTGAGGTCTAATTCCAGTAGTTTGGACTTCAGCTTTCCCCAATAGCTCAGGATTATCAGAACTCTTGACTTGCCTTGTTGCATTCTCTGGCAAAATCGCTAACTTCGAATTCAGCATTTCGATACGCTGCATTATTTCGGCAATGGATAAGCGAACTTGTTGACTGGTGGATTCTGCTTCGCTTAATTTTTGCACAGTCAAGTCGCGCTCCAGGGATCCGGAAGCTATGCCCTGTTCCTCTGAGAAGTTCGCCAATTTCAATTCCGATTGTTCCAACCCACGTTTTGCTTCAGTCATTTGTTCGTCGAAAAAGCTAAGTTCACCCGAAGGCCGCCGCGTTTGGAGATGCCTCTCAAGGTAGACCTTGGCTAAGCAGCGCAGCACCCTCGCTGATTTCGTGGGATCTGACGACGAGTAGCTGACCTCAATGATTGTCGCTTTGCGAACCGGTTCCACTTCCAGTTGTTTGGCGAGCCGCGTATCGCTCTGGCAATTCTTTTTTCGCTATTGTCGCCACGTAGTTCCGAAAACCACGTGTCATCACTTAATCCAGAATCTTGCACAACTTGACCAAGAATGTCTTGGCTGCGCAGCAACTCAGCCTCTGAATTCAGTTCTTCTTCGGTGATCTGGTCGCGTTCGAACTGTTGCGACTGGCTGGGAGTGGCTGTGATAACCGGGTCCGTCCGGCTTCGGCGAACCAAAATCTTCATCTCCGATTGATAATTAGGGAATAGCAGCCCCCAAAGCAGAATTGCGGAGAGGATTGCAAAAAAAGAAATTGTCGCCAGCCTTTTCTGCCGAAACAAGACGGCAAACATATCTCGCAACGTGGGAGAAGGCGTCCGCGTTAATCTCGGAACGATTCTGAGTTCTTCTGACATGCTATTTCCGATGGCTTAAGTAATCCCAATCGTGACGACTTGCTGTAGGCTATTGCTCTAAAATTGTGACGGACTCATGTAGGCACTAAGATTCGATACCGGTAAATATTTGCGAATCTTAGAAATACGATTCTGCGGCACAAATATTAAGTCCCCAGGTTTCAGGTGCACGTCCTCGCTTAGATTTCTTGAGCGCAGCAGAGATTTGATGTCGAGCACGCGCGACTCAACCATCTGGTCAGAGACCCGGCGAAACAGAACCACTTGAGAATGCTTGGCTTGTTCCGTAAAGCCTCCCGCAATCGCCACAGCTTCGGTCACGGTTGTGTCAGAACGCAACTCGAATTTTCCTGGGTGCGCAACTTGCCCGGACGCAATAAAGGAGGGCTTATCGAAATCTTTCAGCGTGATGGTCACTTCCGGATCATGCAATATCGAGGCGTAAGCTTCACGAACTGCCTCCCGGAGCTCGGACACCGTAGAACCTTCCGCATAAATATCCTGCGAAGCCCTTAGCTCGATAAACCCGTCCGGCTGAACAGTGACGGTCTGATCGAACTCGGACGCAAACCCGAAACTGATCATGACAACATCGCTCTTACACAACCGGTACTGCGGGTGGCGTTCTCCCGTCAGAGATGGACTCGAATTATTTCGATCCAAAACACCGCCCGCCGTTCCGGATTTCGTGGATCGCGTCGTGCTCAGAGGTTCTGTGACTCCCCTCAAGTCCCGCTCCTGAGCGACGGCCACGACTAGCCCCTGCTGCGTCATGCAAGAGCCAAGAACAAAAATCGAAAACACAATGGTGAGGATTGTTTTCATTGCGGGTGCGCTCTGTTCTGAGCGCGTCAGCCAGTCCGGAAAATAACTGACACCTCGCCGGCTAACAAGACATGGGAAGTGCGGTCCACGAAGGTAGGCAAGAGGAATAATTGTTTTGCACCCGGGAACTAAGTTCGAATAGAGTGGGTGCGCCATAATAGGCTCACAAAAGGCAATTTCTTGTATGGATTAGTCGGCAACGGTGAGTCCTTTGCGAGTCCACTTTGGTCCCCTAGATGAAAGTGGGCTTAACAGGAAACGAGTACGGCTGCTGAAGGACAGATTTCGGGACTCTTCCGCTATTGTCGCTCCAACGTGCCGAGCAGAGTCCGGGATTGGAACAATTTCCCTCGTGCATATTTGCTTTCCGCGAGTTTTCCACATCTGCGAGTATCTTTCCTCCCCCGATATGTCACAGAAGTTTTTCAATTCGGCGCTTACTATTCGACGCATCCACTAATTGCTCTCGTTACTGGCCGAATCCTATGGAAACAAGAAATGTCGATCCGTCGAGTAGCATAAGTGTTCTCATTGCCGATTCAAACCAAATGCAATGCCAATTGCTGGTGAATGCGCTGCGGCGCCGCCCAGAATTTCGTGTAAATTCGTGCGGAATGGAGGCAGACACAATCCTCAACACAGTTGCATCAGCGCCCGTCCAAGTCGTTGTCTTAAATGCCGAACGTACCAGTGGAGGGTGGCAGGATATGACGATTATGCGCCGCATTCACCTCGCGCATCCGGATATTCCGAAAATTCTATTGCTCGACGCATATAACCGTGAGCTGGTCGTGAGCGCCTTTCGCTCCGGAGCCAAAGGACTCTTTTGCTTCTCGGCTTATCCGTTTCGTCTGCTTTGCAAGTGCATCCTCAGTGTTTATCAGGGACAGGTGTGGGTCAACAACGAGCAATTGCTCTATCTACTCGAAGGTCTGGCCCAGGTTCCTTCGCTGCGAATGGTAAATGCGCAGGGATTGAAGTTATTGACTCCCCGGGAAGAACAGGTGGTCGCCCTGGTTGCTGACGGACTTAGTAATCGTGAAGTGGCTCGCGAATTGAACCTGAGCGAACACACGGTGAAGAAGTATCTCTTCCGGATCTTCGACAAATTGGGGATTTCGAGCCGCGTCGAACTCGTACTCTATGCTGTCAGTCATGGTGGTCATCGCGAGGCCGAATGGGTCGCGGGCGGTGTGCAGCCAGATTAAAGCCAATTCGTCTACAATGTGTCTTCGCGCCGAGGAGTCGAAATCAGGCGCTACGGATTGAATGTCTCAGCTGAATCCTAAGCCACGCCGCCTTACTGTAATCGCCTCTGGATTACTTTGCGGAGCCCTCGCTCTGGTCGTGATCTATACCAGACGCAGTGCATTCTTCAGTCCGCTGGCTATTGTGATCATTGCGGCGATCGGAGCGGCTGCCGTGTTACTCCAGCTTTGGCTCCGAAATCGTGAGCATTCTGAAGCCGTTCACCCTCCTACGTGGTTGAACGCTCTTGGTATCTCTTTGGCTATGGTGGCTCTGTTTTCACAGCGGCTGGGTTTAAGTTCGCAAGTGACTCAACTAGTTGCGCTAGGCGCGGTGGGGAGCTTCGCTGTTAGTAGTGCCATCATTCTGCATGCCTTTAGGAAAGACAAAAATCGTGCCGCGCACAGTTCGCAAAGATAAGTGAGAAACAAAAGATAGAGATTTGCGAGGATTAAGATCTCGGCAAAGGTCCAGTCCCCACTCCTATGGCAAATGATTTGGAAAAACAAGCTGCAGCACGCGCCAGTCTGCGGTTCGTCCATGATGGCAACATTGTAGGGCTCGGTACTGGGTCGACGGCCGTCTATGCAGTGCGTTTTCTAGGAGAGCAAGTCAAAGCTGGCCTTAAGATTATTGGGGTTCCAACGTCGGTTCATACCAGAGAACTGGCTGAGAGTCTTGGAATTCCTCTCACCACTCTGGATGAAGTCGCACAGGACAACGCCAGGCAGATCGACGTCGATATCGACGGTTGTGATGAATTTGATCCTCAGTTGAACCTGATCAAGGGCGGCGGCGGGGCCCTCTTACGGGAAAAGATAATCGCATCAGCTTCGCGGCAATTCGTGGTTATCGCCGATTCCAGCAAGCAGGTTCCGGTGCTCGGCAAATTCCCTCTACCTGTGGAAGTCATACCGTTCGCTCAGCCTCTATTAGCAAAGAGCATTGCCAAATTAGGCGCGACCGTAAAGTTACGCCAGTATGCCTACGGAAATCCCTTTGTGACCGACGAAGGCCATCACATCCTCGATTGCCTCTTCGGCCAAATTCCCGACCCGCCGTCCTTAGCACGAAAGCTCAATGACATGCCCGGAGTGGTGGAGCACGGATTATTTATTAACCTAGCTACCGTGGTGCTAGTCGGGAAAGATGGAAACGTCGAAGAAGTCCGGCGAGCCAGTGAAAAATTCCCCGAGCATGGAAGAGCCTAGATTTTCGCGGTTGTCCCAATTTTAAGAATTGCGCGGCCCGTTATCTCCGGCAGGACTTCTCGCGTCTATGGCAGCCGTTCAATGTGCCTGACTCAACGCCCCGCACTCTGTCGTTTCTCCCACGAGCCCACGCAATCAAGGTGCTAGAATATCCCGCTACTCTGCCACTGAGGATTCTTCATGAACCGATCGCGTAACCGGATTTTTTCTTTGAGCTTATTATCGTTTTTTGTTGGCACGCTGTTGTTCTCTTCAATGTTGGGCGCACAGACTGCGACACCGCAATATCCCGCGCTGCCGAGTGAGAGTCCGGCGATGGTGAACCAATCAACCGATAGCTTTGACTACACGCGCCGCGTGGAGATGATTCCCATGCGCGATGGGGTCAAGCTGCACACGGTGATTCTGGTGCCGAAGGGCGCGAAGAATGCGCCGATCCTGCTTACGCGCACTCCCTATAACGCCGATGTTCTTACCACGCACGATGCACGGGGCGGGAATGCTGATGGAGTTTCGAGCATTCATCTCGCGTCCGAGCCTGTGGGGCTATGACAATGCGACTGAGGTGATTGTGGGAGGCGGCTACATTCGCGTGATTCAGGATGTGCGCGGCAAGTACGGTTCGGAGGGCGACTATGTGATGAACCGGCCGCTGCATGGGCCGCTGAATCCTACGCCTGTCGATCATGCGACCGACACTTATGACACCATCGATTGGCTGGTGAAAAATCTTCCGGAGAGCAACGGCAAGGTTGGCATTCTCGGAATTTCTTATGACGGATTTCTGCCGTTGATGGCGCTGGTGAATCCGCATCCGGCGCTGAAGGTTTCGGTGCCGATGAATCCCATGGTCGATGGCTGGATGGGCGATGACTGGTTTCACAACGGCGCCTTCCGCCAGCAGAACATGCCGTACATCTATGAGCAGGACGGCTACGCGCAAGAATGAGGCTAAGTGGTGGTCGAGCAATTACGACGACTACGACATGTTCATGCAGGCGGGATCGGCGGGCGAACTTGGGCGGCGGCGCGGGCTGGACCAGATGGGATTCTGGCGGAAGATTTTGGAGCATCCCAGCTACGACGCTTTTTGGCAGCAGCAGGCCATGGATAAGATTCTGGCTGAGCAGCCGTTGAAAGTTCCGGTGATGCTGGTGGATAGTCTGTGGGATCAGGAAGATATTTACGGCGCGATTGCAGTGTATAAGGCGCATCAAGCCGAAAGACACGAATAATGACAAAGTTTTTCTGGTGATGGGGCCGTGGCATCACGGGCAGGAGATTGGAGACGCGCAGCTCGCTTGGAGCTTTGAAATTCGACAGCGATACCGGCGCGCTATTTCCGGCTGCATATTCTTGGTCCTTTTCTTGATCAGTATTTGAAGGATGGCGCGCCGAAGGCTGACGTTCCGACGGTGAGTGCTTTTGAAACAGGAACGAATACTTGGGAGCGGCTTCCGGCTTGGCCTGCGGGATGCGCGAGCGGGTGTGCTGTCAAGTCGACGCCTCTTTATCTAGAGGCTGGATTGAAGCTTGATTTTGCGGCTCCGAAAAGCTGGGGATGCGGCGTTCGATGAATATGTTTCTGATCCGGCGAAGCCTGTGCCGTTTCGCGCGCGGCCGATTCAGCCGGTTGGGTATGGCACTGGCTATACTTGGGCGGATTGGCTGGTGGATGATCAGCGCGAGGAGTCGGGGCGTCCGGATGTCGTGGCGTTCACTTCTGATGTGTTGAAAGCTCCGATGAAGATTAGCGGACAGCCGATTGCGAATCTGATCGCTTCGACGAGCGGCACGGATTCGGATTGGGTAGTTAAGGTGATCGATGTCTATCCCGACGAAGTGGCGGGACAGGCGGAGATGGGCGGTTATCAACTGATGGTGTCAGCTGACATTTTCCGCGGACGATATCGTGAGAGCCTCGAGACCCCGAAAGCCCTAGCAGCCGACAAGCCGCTGCTCTACCACTTTGCATTGCCCACGGCGAACCACGTGTTTCTGCCCGGGACATCGAATCATGGTGCAGATTCAGTCGAGCTGGTTCCCGCTGTATGACCGGAATCCGCAGACTTTTGTGCCGAATATTTTCTGGGCGAAGCCGGGGGATTATCGTAAGGCGACACAACGCATTTACCACACGGCCGGGGAAGCGAGTTTCATCGAATTGCCGGTTGTTAGCACGCCGTAAATCGTGAGGACATAAGCACACCAGGATCAAAGGCGATGGACAAGAGTGTCCGCCCCACACGGGTTAGGAGGAGCTTTGAAACATCTGGCGATTGTTTTACTTCTTGCAGTTGCTGTGGTTGTTCAGAGTTCAGCCCAGAATTCGACGCAAGCTAATCCAGCTTCTGGCGCTAAGGGACAAGCGGTGGCGAGTGCGCCGGCGGCACCTGATTTGGCTTCGCAGGTTCCCGCTCCAAGGACTGACGATGTTAAGTCTATGGACGCGCTGCTGCATGCGATTTATGACGTCATCTCCGGGCCTGCTGGGGATCGCGACTGGAACCGCTTTCGTTCCTTATTTGTTCCACAAGCCCGCTTTACTCAGACCATGAAAGCCCCGGATGGCAACGTAGTCGTGAATCTGCTGAGCGTGGATGATTTTGTGACCATGGCCGGTGACATTTTCAAAAAAGAGCCATTCTATGAAAACGCCATCGTGAACCGTACGCAAACTTTTGGAAATGTAACGCAGGTCTTCAGCAGTTACGAATCTCGCCACGTCCCAAGGGCAAAGCCGTTCCAGCGGGGCATCAACAGCATTCAAATGTTTAACGATGGCAAACGTTGGTGGGTGCTGAGCATATTGTGGGATGAAGAGAGACCAGATAATCCGCTGCCGGCGGAGTTCGCGAAGGCAGCGGCGAAGAGCAATTAAGACGGGTTCAAGATCTCTGCAATATCGCTTCCTAAGTTTTATGCATCGGCGGACGTAATCACATAAGTTGCGCTTCACCATTCCGCTTGCAAACATTCGGATGAAACGACGAGAATGGGCGGGCTTTGCTGGCCACGTCCACTGCGCACATCAAACCTCAGCGCCTCTCGCCGGCACTCGCTCGCATTCTGGCGCTGTTAGCGGTTTCCGTTTTTATCAATTACATCGATCGCGGTAATCTCTCCATCGCGGCCCCGCTTTTGAAGGACGAGCTTGGGCTCTCCGCATCGCGATTGGGAATTCTGCTCTCCTCTTTTTTCTGGACGTATGCCAGCTTTCAGCTCGTCTCAGGATGGCTGGTGGATCGTTTCGATGTCGGCTGGGTAATGGCCGGTGGATTTTTTCTCTGGTCAACAGCCACCGCTGTCACCGGAGTAGTTCACGGATTCGCGCTCCTGCTGGCCGTGCGCTTCATTCTCGGAATTGGCGAATCCGTCGCCTATCCTTCTTATTCCAAAATTCTGGCGCGGTATTTCTCGGAGGAGCACAGAGGCTTCGCAAATTCGGTGATCGTCGCCGGTAACACTCTCGGACCGGGATTTGGAATGCTCCTGGGCGGAATGCTGATGGCGCGGTACGGGTGGCGATCATTTTTCATTGTCCTTGGAGTGGCAAGTCTGCTTTGGCTGGTGCCGTGGCTGCAATGGCGGCCGCGCGAGCAAACGGTCAGTGCAGTGCACGCGGCGTCAGATCAGGTCATGACGACCCTTGTGGCCAAGCCGGGCCTCCTCGAAATTTTACGGCAACGCTCGGCTTGGGGTACGTGCGTCGGTCTTTTCTGCACAAACTATATGGCGTACTTTCTGATCACGTGGCTGCCTTTTTATCTGGTGCGCGGACGGCATTTTTCCATGGATCAGATGGCGAGAATTGCGGGAACGTCATATCTGACGGCAGCGGCGGCGGCGACTCTAAGCGGTTGGATTTCTGACCGCTGGATTGTCGCTGGTGCGACTCCGACGCGCGTACGTAAGACTTTTATGGGAGTTGGTATGACCTGCGCCGCTGCTTTTTTGGTGGGCTGCGTAGTCAGCGGGCCCGTACTGTCTGTAGTGATGCTGGTAATGGCGATGGCATCGTTCGGAGCATGTTCGTCCTGCATGTGGGGGATTACGCAGACACTGGCTGGACCTCAAGCTGCGGGCCGCTGGACGGGATTCCAAAATTTCTTTGGAAACATTTCTGGAGTGGTAGCCCCGGCACTCACAGGATTTATTGTGGATCGCACGGGAGAGTTCTTCTGGGCATTCGCGATTACAGCTGGAGTTGCGATGCTGGGAGCGTGGGCATGGGTGTTCTTTGTAGGGCCGATACGGCAAGTCGAATGGGAGAAAACGGCGGACGGTGCTGAGCTTATTCGTTGATTCAAGCATTTTTCGCGGGGGAGGGCGCCCGCGCCACTCGATCAAAATCACACAACGATCAGGCAGATTGGATCCAGAGCCACGGATGGTATTCTGGCCTTTCTGCTAGTCCTGCTCTGACTGGATTCTGGCGGATGTACTCCAGCTTTTGCTTCAGGCTTTCGTTAGACCGCAAGACATCATCGAACGATTCCTCCTGCCATACCGGACCAGATCTACGCAGAAGCTCGTCAATGCGATGAGCGGAAGAACTTTTCAAACTCTGAAGGATTTCCATCAGAGGAAAAGGCCAGCCATTTTCATCTCGAAGAGCAGAAAGCAACAGATGAACGTGATTCGGCATGATGACAGCCACATTGAGATGTATCTTGCATTCATCATCGTACAAGCAGTGTTCCAAGCATTCGATCACGAGCTTTGTCGGGGAGAATGAAAGTGCCTAGCGTTCGAAAGGTTACAAAAAGAGGAGCATCGGCCTTCTGATAGTGAGGCAATCTTTGATGGTATTCGTATTTTGGCGGAGGAACGAACATGCGAAGCCTGTGTGGGGCGGGCGCCCTCGCCCGCCGCTGTTGTTTTGCTTTTCAGATTCGCAAATATAAGATTGGTTTTCAATGACGGATGAACATCTGCAGAGTTGTTGTCCTGAAATGGAAATATCAGATTGGCATTTTACGCGGGCGATGGCGCTGCGCCACACAGTCAAAGCTACAATTCCAGCCTCTCAGTTTGGCCTTATGCATTCCCGTGCCCGCTCCAGCAGCAACTCGCGTTCGCGTACATTCCTCGTGAGTGCCGCTGCCCGCTCAAATTCTGCACGCGCCTCTTCTAAACGGTCGAGTTTTACCAGCAGGTCGCCACGCACGCTGGGCAACAAATGATAGTTCTCGAGTAACCCTCCAGCCGCCAGTGCATCCACAATCTCCAAACCCGCTGCCGGACCGAAGGCCATTCCCACCGCGACTGCGCGATTCAGCTCCACGACCGGCGACGGTCTAAGTTGGGCAAGGCGCTCGTACAAGGCAGACAATGCGCGGCCAATCAGTTTCCTCCGGAGTACGGGCTCGCGCGTGACACGCCGCAATCGCAGCCTGAACTGCATACGGACCCAGCGCATTTTTTTCTGCGCGAAGCGCTGCCGTGTCCAAAGCCTTTGCACCTAGCTTTGCGCCACCGAGTTTTTCTGCACAAAGTTTTTCTGCACGATCAAGCGCCGTGAGACCGCGGCGAATGAGCAGCTGATCCCAGTGCGCACGGTTCTGATCGAACAGTAAGACCGGCTCTCCCGAAGGTCCCACGCGCGCCCGTGCTCGTGACGCTTGAATTTCCATCAATGCAACCAAACCGTGCACCTCTGGCTCAGTCGGCGCAAGCTCCGCCAGAATACGTCCGAGCCGCAGCGCATCTTCGCAGAGCGTAGGCCGTAGCCAGTCATCGCCCGCGGTGGCCGAGTATCCCTCATTGAAAATTAGATAGATAACTTCGAGCACTGACGCGAGACGCTCAGCCAGCGCCGCCTTGAGAGGGAGTTCAAACGGCACATGCTTATCGGAGAGAGTGCGCTTGGCGCGGACGATTCTTTGCGCGATCGTCGGCTCCGGAACAAGAAACGCACGCGCGATCTCTTCGGTCGTCAGGCCGCCAAGCAGGCGAAGCGTGAGCGCTGTCCGCGACTCGGTCGAAAGCACCGGATGGCAAGAGATAAAGACCAGCCGCAGAAGGTCGTCGCCAACATGATCATCGAGAGCCGCATTGAGATCCGGTACTTCCATCTCTTTAACCTGGACATCGCGACCAAGTTCCTCGTGTTTGCGCTCCAGCCGCGTGTTGCGGCGGAAGTGATCAATCGCGCGATGCTTGGCAGAAGCCATAAGCCACGCCCCCGGGTTATCGGGGACGCCTGACTTCGGCCACTGCTCAAGCGCTGCGACGAGAGCATCCTGCGCGAGGTCTTCGGCAACGCCGACATCGCGCACAATCCGCGTCAGTCCGGCGATAAGCCTGGGTGATTCGATTCTCCAAACTGCATCGATCGTCAGATGTATATCGGTAGCCATGCCAGCTACCGATCACATCATCTTTAATCAGTCAGTGCAAGTTGAGGCGTCTAGCGGACTCGTTTGATAATTTGTCTGCATGCCCTTTACGCAGAGCAAGCCAGAGTCTGAGCCCGCTGCCGCGATCCCGAGCAAAAGCCAAGAGGATCGCTGCTTTGCATCAGCTACGCCTGACTGAACTACTTTGGCGCGCAAGGGAAGTCGTCGGGGCCATACATCTCGCGAATCTCGGTTTCGCCCTCCCAGCCTGGCCAGTGTTTCTTGTGAAGTTCCATGAAGCGGACCGCTCCTTCGATCGCCTCTTGTTTCGAAGCCAGCTCAAACTGCGCGTATCCACCGACAACCTCTTTGGCCTCGGTGAATGGGCCATCGATCACGTTAACCTGCCCACCAGAAAGGCGGACGCGAGCGCCTGAATCAGTCCCTTTGAGTCCACCGCTGCCAAGCATCTTGCCGGACTTGGCATCTTCTTCGGCGAGCTTCGCAATCGCGTCCATCAGCGGCTTGGGCGGAAAGCCTTGATTCTCGGCGTGCTTGACTATCATCATGAATTTCATTGTCAGATCTCCTTAAAGTGAGCGTTGAGTTGGGAGCCTATTTCGCCAGGTCTTGACCGGCTGAACCTCGGCTCTATCTATACGTCGAACGACAAAGAACGAAATCGACATCCAATATCTTTATTTTGAAAAATATTTGATAGATGCCGATTTTGAAAATAACTAGATGCCGGCAATGCTCTGATTTCTTCCGTTACTGTGTCCCCTAAGAACGTCGCTCCGACGATGACTAGAAGCAGCGACCAGAATGATATCAATATCCGAAGTAGAGCCAGCAAACATCCGTGGTGACCGGTGACATCCGCCTGAACAGCCTGCGAGACTGTCAGGAGCACTGGGGGAGAACTCTTGGTGCGTGATGAGCAATAATGCCAAGAATGTTACTTGTGCGGATCGCAGTTGTCTCGAGGCTGCCAGACAGAATATGAAAGGCCGAGCCCGATAAGTGCGGCTCCCGTTATTGCGCGCCAGGTGATGGAGCCGATAGCCTCCTGCGAAACCAATCCACTTCGTGCCGCGAATCCCGCGTGAGTGAATGCCGCACGGAGTTAAGCGCGGCCCCAAAAGTCGCGAAGAAATCGCTGCATGAATACGCGGGGCGGATATAGCGTGTAACTCTGCTGTTTGCGGATGGGAGCGCGAGAGATCATGCACACCCACGCGGAGGTAACGCTGACAAAGAAACGAATCCGACGCCTGCGACTCTTGCCGGATTGCAACAACGCAAGTAGCGTGAATAGCTTGAATGTAGATCCAGGACACGCCAGCCGACGGGCGGCAACCTGGATATGGTAAGTGGCAAGTACTCGCCCGGAAGCTACGTCAACAATGGCGGCAGTTCCTGAGCGCCCGCGCATGATATGTGCAAGTCGTGTATTCAGGTCGGTGCTTGAAGCGCTGTTGCCGACAAGAGGGCAAGAGTTGCGGTGCGGTGGGGCACGGAGAAATTGTAGAGAGTATGCAATGTCGCATGCCCAGCAGTTCTTTCAACAAAGTCGCTGTGGCACGGATCAACGGTAATAACTTCTAACCAGAGTACATGTGTAGGTCTCTCCCAAAAAACAAAAAGCCGCCAGCTTGCGCTGACGGCTGAAAGCTAAGAGTTGAAAGCCAATAGCTAGGAATTTTCGTACAACAACACGCCTTCCGTCTTCTCCGAATCCACCGGACGATAGAACAGCTTGTTATCTTCCAGGAACACTTCAATGAATGCCGGACGCGTGGTGATCGTTCCCTGAATCAGAGCTTCTGATAATGGGTCTTCAATATACTTCTGCAAAGCCCTGCGTAGTGGACGAGCTCCGTAGCTGCGGTCGCCTGCAGTTTGACTCAGTATCCACTTTTTCGCTTCGTCGGTCACAGTTACCGTGATCGACTTCTGCGCCAGGTTTTGGTTCAGCAGGTTCACCATGAGCTCGAGAATCTGGATCAGATCCGGCTCAGTCAGAGCCATGAACAGAATGATTTCATCCAAACGGTTCAGGAATTCGGGGTTGAACGTACGCTTGACTTCGTTCTTCACCAAGTCCTCGATCTTTTCCGAAATCATGTCTTCCTTGCTCGACTGGAAGCCCAGGCCTTCGCGGCGCTGCAAGTGACGTGCGCCGATGTTCGAGGTCATAATGATGATCGTGTTCTTGAAGTCAACCGTATTGCCGAGTCCATCAGTCAGCTGTCCGTCTTCAAACACCTGCAACAGGATATTAAAGACATCCGGATGCGCCTTCTCGATTTCGTCGAGCAGCACGACCGAGTACGGCGCTCGCTTTACACGTTCGGTAAGCTGTCCACCTTCCTCGTAGCCCACGTAGCCTGGAGGCGAGCCTATCAGCTTCGAGACGGAATGCTTCTCCATGAATTCGGACATATCGAACCGAACCAGCGACTTCTCGCTACCGAACATAAATTGTGCGAGAGTACGCGCCACTTCAGTCTTTCCGACGCCGGTTGGCCCTAAGAACAAGAACGAGCCGATTGGACGGTTCGGACTCTTGAGCCCAGCACGAGAGCGGCGGATTGCGCGAGCTAGGGCAAGAATTGACTTGTCCTGTGAAATGATCCGCTTGTGCAGCTCTTCTTCAATACGAAGCAGCTTCTGCGACTCTTCTTCTTTAATCGACGTCACCGGGACCCCAGTCCAGCGCGAGACTACATCTTCAATATCCTCGCGTCCGACCACTCCGGTTGCCGATTCATCCAGATGATATTTTTCGCGAAGAGCGCGCAGGTTCTCGCGCTCCTTGCGTTCCTCGTCCGAATAGAAGCGCGCCTTCTCGAACTCGTGGTTCGCGATAGCGTTCTCCATGCGGTGAACGATGAACTTAATGCGCTTCTGCACTTCGGTGATTTCCTCAGGCAGCGAAGTCTGGCGCAACTTCACGCGCGCGCCGGCTTCGTCGATGAGGTCGATCGCCTTATCTGGCAAGAAGCGGTCGGGAATGTAACGGTTTGAGTGGGATACGGCGAAGTTAATGGAGTCATCCGTATAAGTGACTGCATGGAACTTCTCGTACCGGTCTTTGATTCCGAACAGAATTTTGGTGGCGTTAGCTTCGTCCGGCGGCGGAACCTTTACGGCCTGGAAACGTCGCTCGAGCGAGCGATCTTTTTCGATCGACTTGCGATATTCTCCGGGAGTCGTCGCGCCGATGCACTGAATCTCTCCACGAGACAATGCCGGTTTCAAGATATTGGCTGCATCGAGCGAACCTTCCGCCGATCCCGCCCCGACGAGAGTATGAAGTTCGTCAATGAAGATGATGGAATTTTGCGATTCCATCAATTCCTTCATGATGGTCTTCAAACGCTCTTCGAATTGGCCGCGGTATTTGGTTCCGGCGACGATTAGCGATAGATCGAGAGCTAGAATCCTCTTGTCAGCGAGGAATGACGGAACTTCGCCATCTGAAATACGTTGCGCTAGTCCTTCTACAATGGCCGTCTTACCAACACCCGGCTCGCCGATCAGGACAGGATTGTTCTTGGTACGGCGGCAGAGAATCTGAATCACGCGCTCCAGTTCCCCATCGCGTCCGACCAGTGGGTCGAGCTGCGTATCCATTGCAGCCTGAGTCAAATCGCGAGAAAACTCGCTTAAAAGAGACGACTCGCGCTGACGCTGCGGTTGCGCCTTTTCCTGACTGGTGCGTGCTAATTCTTCACGAATGGTCGAAAGTCGCAATCCGCGCTCGTGCAGAATCTCAGCGGCAAAGCATTTTTCTTCGCGCAGCAGACCTAACAGCAAATGTTCTGTACCAATGTGTTTATGTGAAAGACGTTCCGCTTCTTCCGCGGCATACGCCAAAACCCGCTTGCATTCATTGCTCAGCGGCAAATCTACCGACGTAGAAACTTTCTCTCGAATCGTTGTATGACCTTCGATCTGTTTACGAATGGATTCAACCGAAGCATGAGAGCGCAAAAAACGATTGGTCAGAGCTTTGTCTTCGCGCAGAAGCCCCAGCAGCAGATGCTCCGTCTCTATATAGGGAGACCCAAACTGGCTGGCTTCGTAGCGTGCGAAAAAGATAACCCGCCTTGCTTTTTCTGTATAGCGTTCAAACATATAACCCTTCTCCCCTGCGAGTATCCAGGAACTTTCAGGTCCAACGTGCGGTCCTGCGCCCCTCGAAACTCGTGGCCCAAACTACATTAAGCAATCAGGCTGCCACCGCTTCCATCTAGAACCTATATGTAGCATATCGCGGCTCAGCTACCTGAAATTCAACCAGCACACTATTACTAAAGACACCTCAGTTTCAGTTTCGTCGCAACCTCTTGCATTCGATATGCACTGACGTTGTGTCCCCCTCTCCATCATTGCGGCCACTAACACGAAAGTCAATTGCCACAACGTGCTATCCCGAGTCTCGCGCGGCTCATCCCACCAGCGTCTCTGGCGCAACTTCCTCGATCTTGCCTTGCTGTAGCCGCATCACTCGATGGCAGCGACGAGCGAAACCATAATTGTGGGTGGCAATCAAGGAAGTTAATTGGTAGTCGCGATGCAATCGGGAAATCAATTCAAATACCGAGTCGGCTGTGCGACCGTCAAGATCCCCGGTAGGCTCGTCCGCCAGCAAGATCTTCGGCTTCGTAATCAGCGCCCGGGCCAAAGCAATCCGCTGTTGTTCACCGCCGGAAAGTTCGCCGGAGCGATGATGCGAACGCTGTTCCAATCCAACCTCGCGTAACCATTGCGAAGCCTCTCCTTGAACATCCTGCCAGGAAGTGCCTCGCAAAAGCAGCGGCATAGCCACATTCTCCAATGCTGTAAACTCCGGCAGCAAGTAGTGGAACTGCCAAACGAAGCCGATTTCGCGGTTTCGAAACTCGGCTGCATCATTTTCAGAGAGCGAACTCAACCGCAAGTGGGCGAAGTATACGTCACCTGAAGAAGCCCGATCAAGCGCGCCGAGGATGTGCAACAAGGTACTCTTTCCGGCTCCCGATTCACCGACAATCGCGAGCATTTCTCCCTTTGCAACTTGGAACGATAGATTTTCAAAGAGCACCAGCTCGGTCCCGCCCGACCGAAAGGTCTTCGTGAGCCCCTCGCTCGCCAGAATGACCTGTTTACTTAGATGCAAAACCAGTGCTCCTCGTCTCAAGACTTCGGACTCTTTAACAGCCATCAGTTAAGGCACGCGTCCCAAAGGAGCAGGCACCTTGCATGTCTCATTAAAACACGTGGAGAGCTGCAGAGTTTCCTACATTGATCCCCGGGTGCATCTCCAACGCTATCTGCACCTATTCGGGAAAACTGTCAGGAAGATGAGCGAAACCATAGTTACAACGATCTGCCTGCGATGAGGAGAGCTAGCGCGGACTAAACAGTATTAATTTGGGAATGAGCAATTCCAGTGACAGAATAGGGTCATGAGGTTGCCACAAAGAGGTAAAACTCGGGGATTTAACGTGGTCGCTCACTCATAGCGTAGCGCTTCAGCCGGCAAGATTCGTGCCGCCGACCACGACGGATAAATCGTAGCTACCAGCGAAATTCCCACCGCTATGACCGCGATCCAGATGCCGTCTGCGATTCTCGGCGCAAAGGGCACATAGTCGATGGAGTAGACTTCTGGCGCCAGCGATAGTAGGTGATAATGCGCCCCCATCCAGGAAAATGCGTATCCCAGGACCAATCCAATCGCAGTGCCGATGACGCCGATCAACAAACCTTGCGAAATAAACACGCGCCGCACTTGCGATTTCTTTGTACCCATCGACATCAGTACAGCGATGTCGCGCGTTTTTTCCATTACCATCATTGTCAATGAAATCAGAATATTGAGTGCGGCCACAAGGACAATCAGGCCGATGGTAATGAATGTCACCAGGCGTTCCAGGCGCAGGGCGCGGAAGAGTGCCTTGTTCTGCTCCATCCAATTGCTGGTCATGAAGCCTTTGCCGGCAGCCTGCTCGAGTTCTTGTCCAACCTGTTCTGCTTTGTAGATGTCGTCGATTTTGAACTGAATCGCGGCGACTTGGTCTCCAATGCCAAATAACCGCTGTGTATCAGAGAGACGAGTAAAGGCCCACGAGCTGTCGTAATCGTAAAACCCAGAATTGAAGATTCCGGCAACGCGAAAGCGAACATACTTGGGAACCAAGCCAAAAGGAGTGAGTTCGCCCTGCGGACTTGTGACGAGAACGACTGAGCCAACCGTCGCGCCGAGGGAGTCGGCCAGATCTTTGCCGAGAATGATGGGCGCCATAGCAGCGACGCGGTCTTCCGCACCACGAAGATCGCTTGGCGAACTGGCTGTTGTAGAAGGGTGGGTATCATTTGCGGATTTTTCTGTCGACCTATTAGGATCGCTGCGGGTAGGTTGAAAGTTGGATCTCGAATTCCGTGCTTTCCTCCAGTGCCTCTGCCGATCCCGTCTTCACACTATTCAGCAAATCGCTGACTTTCCGTTCGTATGCAGGAATCATTCCTTTTAACACCGCCCCGCGCGCTCTTGGTCCTTGAGATATCAAGACTTGTTCGTAGATGGCAGGTGCGGCGGCGATCACGTGTGGTTCTTTCGCGAGGCGGTCCAGGAGAGGACGCCAATTCTTGATTCCATCGTCTTCGGTGCGCAGTAAATTGATGTGGGAGGAAGACCCCAGCAAACGATCCTGCAAGTCCTGGCGAAATCCATTGTTGATGGCGAGTGCAATCACAAGCGCAGCTACGCCAGCCGCTACTCCGGCGATGGAAATGCCGGTGATAACGCCAATAAAAGCCTGTCGGCGTTTAGCACGAAGGTAGCGGGAAGCAATGAAAAGCTCAAAACGCATAAGAAGGCGTCAGCAGTAAGCCTTCAGCCAGATTGGATTATAGCGAGAACGCATGCGAATCTAATCCTTCTCGCACGCCATCTAATGAAGTTGAGAAGCTGATCTATGGGAAATACCTTCAAGACCGCTCTTCTTTTAACCGCCCTTACACTGCTGCTTATGGCTATCGGCCGCGCGTTTGGTGGCCAGAACGGGATGTTACTGGCGCTGGTAATTGCCGCCGGGACCAACTTTGTTGCTTATTTCTTTTCGGACAAAATTGCTCTCGCCACCTATCGCGCCCGGCCCGTAACGCGCGAGGAGTTGCCGAGAGCTTACCAAGTAGTCGAGCGGCTTACCCAAAAAATTGGCATTCCGATGCCAAAGCTTTATGTGATTCCAACCGACTCGCCTAATGCCTTTGCCACCGGGCGCAATCCGCAGCATGCTTCGGTTGCGATGACGCAAGGCATTCTAAATCTCCTGAACGATGAAGAACTCGAAGGCGTGCTGGCGCATGAGTTGGGGCACGTCAACAATCGCGACATCCTGATCAGCTCCATCGCGGCGACGATTGCCGGTGCCATAACTTTTGTTTCACGTTTCGGATTCTTCTTTGGAGGCATGCAGGATCGCGATGACCGTCGCGGTGGAGGTATCGGAGCTTTGCTTATGCTGATACTGGCTCCGATCGCGGCTATGCTGATTCAGTTGGCGGTTTCTCGTTCGCGCGAGTACCAGGCCGACGCAACGGGGGCGCACTTTACAGGGAATCCTTATGCGCTAGCCAGCGCGCTTGCCAAGCTCGACGCCTATTCGAAGCGGGTTCCGATGGTCGCAACTCCTTCCACGGCACATCTTTTTATCATCCAGCCAATTCTCGGGATGAATTTCGGTAGCCTTTTCTCCACCCATCCACCAATTGCCAAGCGAATTGAACGCTTAACCGGCCGACCAGCTGACTTTGCGTCTTAAGTCTCTGATTCAGGCGGGTTAGACAAAGCAACAACAGCGCGCGCCAGAACTGCTCTTTTGTAACTCACCTAAATGCGGCTACGCCGGTGGACACTTTAAACCCACAAAACAATCGAATCTTTAGATAATTTCTTCAGGCCTGGGACTCTAAGACTTGTCATACGCAAAGAAGCTGTGTATGTTAGCGCGGTCGCTAATTAAACGTTTAATCCGAACTTAAACGAGCTTCTGAGTGGAAAGAGGGCTCTCATGATTATGTTTCCGAACCGGTCATTGTTATGGTTCATTCCAATGCTGATGTGGGCCGGAACTGCTGCGGGGCAGTCCAGCTACGACCTGCGATCGCCGGATAATCGAATCGAGATCAGAATTCGCACGGCCAAACAAATCCGGTATGACGTACTGCTGAAAGGTAGAGCACTACTGGAGAATTGCGGGCTATCGCTCAACGTCGAACACAAGTCGCTCGGATCGGAGCCGAGGGTCATTGACGCTAAACAGCGTTCATACGATCAGGTAATGGAACCGGTGGTCCGCCAGAAATTTGCCAAAATCCGCGACCACTACAATGAGCTGCGCCTCACCATGGAAGGTGGATATGCGATAGTCTTCCGCGCTTACAACGAAGGCGCTGCGTACCGCTTCGAGACATCGCTGCCGGATCAGCAGGTTAAAGTTTATGGAGAAGAGGCAAGCTTTAATTTCCCCAGCAATTATGTCGTTTATTATCCGCAGGAAGACAGTTTTTTCTCCCACAACGAACGAAAATATCTTCCGCAGCATTTAAGTGAAATCATTCCGGCATTCATCGGCACCTTGCCTGCCGTGGTAGACGTAGGCGACGGTGCCAAGCTCGCAATCGCGGAGTCGGATGTTGAAGATTATCCCGGCCTCTGGTTGCGTGGCACTGGTGGAAATGGCCTCACGGCAACCTTCGAACCATATCCGTTGAAAGAAAAATTAGAGCGCGACCGCGATTTTAGAGTAGTGGAAAGCGCCGATTATATTGCCGCCACATCAGGAACAAGAACTTTTCCATGGCGGGTTATGGGCATAGCTGAGAAAGATGGCGATCTGTTGACCAACCAAATTGTCTGGTTACTCGAAAAGCCCTCACAACTGCAAGATACGTCGTGGATCAAGCCGGGCAAGGTGGCCTGGGATTGGTGGAATGCCAACAACATTTACGGCGTCGATTTCAAGGCTGGAATCAACACACAAACCTATAAGTACTATATCGACTTCGCCGCTAAGTACGGGCTTCCCTACATCATTCTTGACGAAGGCTGGTACAAGCTGGGGAATGTTCTTGATGTTGTCCCGGAAATAAACATGGAGGAGTTAGCCGCTTACGCAAAAGAGAAAAACGTTGGAATAATTCTCTGGGTCGTCTGGAAAACGCTGGACGATCAGCTGATTCCTGCTCTCGATCAATACCAGAAATGGGGCGTGAAAGGAATCAAAGTTGATTTTATGCAGCGCAACGATCAACTCTTGATCAACTTCTACTACAAGGTGAGCCGCGAAACAGCGAAGCGCAAAATGCTGGTGGATTTTCACGGTGCGCAAAGACCCGCCAGCATGACTCGCACCTGGCCCAATCTGATCAGCACCGAAGGCGTACGCGGGATGGAGTGGAGCAAGTGGAGCGCCGAGTCTGAACCGAAGCACAACGTCACACTCCCGTTCACGCGGATGTTTCTCGGCCCCATGGATTACACTCCCGGCGCAATGCGCAACGCTACAAAGGCGACTTTCGCTCCTATCTCTGCTCAACCAATGGCGCTGGGCACACGCTGTCATCAATTAGCCATGTACGTTGTTTTCGAAAGTCCACTGCAAATGCTGTCAGACAGCCCCTCGAACTACATGCGAGAGCCAGAAGCGATGGAATTTCTCGCTCCGGTCCCAACCGAATGGGATGAAACCAAAGTGCTCGACGCACAGATCGCTGAGTATGTTGTGGTGGCGCGAAGAAACGGCCGCGACTGGTATGTAGGGGCGATGACGGATTGGACACCGCGAGATCTTGAAATTGATTTGTCCTTCTTACCGCAAGGAAATTTCACCATGGAAGCTTACCAGGACGGAGTAAACGCAGACCGTTACGCGAGCGACTACAAGAAAACGACGAGCCAAGTGAGCGCTGGGACCAAGCTAAAGCTTCACCTCGCACCAGGCGGAGGATGGGCTGCAAGAATTCACCAATGATGCTCGGCATCAAGGCGATTAACGCGAATTAGTTCGCTGCACATTAGGCGCAAAGGCGTGACATGGAATTCAAAAGCAGACGCGCATTTCTAGCAGGAATGGCCTTCGCGATACAAAATTATCTTCGCACCCGTAATGTACGTGCTCTCTGAAGCGCAAGCTGCGAGAATCCGAGGGTTTGTGCAGAAGGGTGGAGTATTTGTCAGTAACTTCCGGCTTGGAGTCAAGAACGAGAGCAGTCAGATCGTGCGCACTCCGCTGCCCGGACCTCTGCGCGACGTCATGGGAGTGACAGTTGAGGATTACGTACCAGTTTATTCCGGGAAACAAGGTGTCAAGTTTTCATCCTTCATCTCCGGCCCAGATGCGGAGATTGGCGTTTGGATGGATATTCTCCAACCTTCCGGAGCTGAAGTGCTGGGCACTTATGCGTCTGGCGACTACGCTGGCCGAGCGGCCATTACTATGAACAGCTTTGGAAAGGGCAAGGCTGTGTACATCGGCGCGGACCTGAGTGCAGAGAGTCTCAGTCGAGTGCTGCGAAGCCTTGCAGCGCGGATGGGGGTCAAGCCGTCGCTTGAAGTCCCCTCGGGTGTCGAAGTCACGGTTCGCAATTCAGGTGACAAGCAATGGATGTTCCTGCTGAACCATACTCCGACTGCGCAAACTATAAATATCCCCAAGACATTTGTGGACCTGTTAACGAGTGAATCGCACACCGGAACCGTCGAGTTAGGTGCGTACGGGGCTCGCGTATTGCAGGCGAGATAAGTTGATTTCGAAAACATCCGTCTGGAAGAAAAAGAAGGCAAATGTTAGCATCCCTGCCATGTTCAGAATGCTTGCTGTGACGATGACTCTTGCCATGACAATAAGCCTTGCCCTAAGAATGTCTGCCGCCAATCTTCCTTCCAAGAAATATTTGAACTTAGCTGGCATCAAGACCATGGTTGTAGCCGCTGAAGCGAAGGCTAAAGAACTGAACGTCGAAGTGACCATCTGCATTGTGGACGAAAGCGGCAATCTGTTGTTTCTAGAGAAGGCCGATGGCGCATCCCTCAACACCATTCAATTCGCACAAAAGAAAGCGCGGCACGCGGCGTTCTATCGCCAACCCTCGAAAGAGGGCGCTGAGGCTGTGAAGAAAGGCAATCTCGAGGTCTTGTCATTTCCAGATTTCTTTCCTAACCAAGGCGGATTACCGATTCTGATAGATGGGCAAATCCTGGGAGGGATTGCCGCGAGCGGCGCCAAGTCTGAGATCGACGAGCAGGTCGCACAAGCAGGTATCGATGCCCTGCTCAAGAATTGAGCCCGCGCCCGGTAGACGAGTCCAATCTTCGTTAAAAGATATTCAATCAATCACTTGCTCCTAGGGCTGGTGGCGTTCACGATGCCGCTTCCCTCTCGGATGGTGAGGATCTGGTTCACCTTCACCTGATTGAATTTTTCAACTTTCTGCGTCGTTGGCCACTTTACCTCGATCAGATCCACGGTCTGACTTTTCCCTAATCCGAAATGAAGTCGCAGGTCACCCTGTGACATTACGCTCGAACCGCTATGGACCTCATCGATCTGCGAATGGTTGCCCGTCACTACCCGTATGCGCGCGCCGATCGCGGTACGATTGCATTTCGTTCCGATAAGTTTGATCTTGATCCAATTCTGTTTATTTCCGCCGTCATTGCGCAGAAGAGACGGCAAGTCGCTCATGTTCAAAACTAAGACGTCAATATCGCCGTCGTTGTCATAGTCTCCAAAAGCCGCACCGCGACTGGAGAAGCGCTCGGTAATTCCGGAACCCATCGTCGAAGACACATCTTTGAATTTTCCGTTGCCCATGTTTTGGTATACAAGGCGCGGGTTCTTGTAAGTCTGTCCGATATCGTGGCCATCTATTTCCGGATACACGTGTCCATTGATTTGAAGAATGTCCGCCCAGCCATCGTTGTCGAAATCGATGAACCCGCATCCCCAGGCGACGTACTGGTTGTTAATCCCAACTCCTGATGCAAACGACACATCGCTGAAGGTTCCGTCTCCATTGTTGTGATACAGATTGCAGGTATCGTCGGCGAAGTTTGTTTTGAAAATGTCGAGCCATCCGTCGCAATCATAGTCGGCTACGGCGACTCCCATACCAGCCTGCTCATGGCCGTTTTCGCTATACGCGCAACCAGTCATAACGGCAACATCCGTGAACGTGCCGTCGTGATTGTTATGGAACAGAATGCTTGGTTCCGAATCTACGGCGACATAGATATCCGGCCACCCGTCGTTATCGAAGTCATACGAAACCGCTGTTATGGAGTATCGAGGGCCGGGCTTCAGAATGCCCGATTTCTCGGAAACGTCGGTGAAAGTTCCGTCACCATTATTGTGGAATAGAACATTAGTATCGCCGGGAAGGCCACGCGGTCCGCACATGGTGGGAATGCCCTTCCACTGGCAGACCGGCGGATCGCCAGCTGCGGGAGTTTTTGCTGGATCAAGCCTGATGTAGTTGCACACGAAAAGATCCAGGTGCCCATCACGGTCGTAGTCGAGAAATGTGCAGCCAGCACCCCAGCGGATCTGTTCATCGTAAACGCCTGCCTTGCGCGTCACGTCTGTAAATGTTCCGTCGCCGTTGTTGCGAAACAAAATGTTGTGTCCCCAAAAGCAGCAGAAGAGATCGTCCCAGCCATCGTTATCGTAGTCGCCGACGCATACACCGGTCTGCCAACCGGTGCGCGCTAATCCGGATTTCTCGGTGACATTCGTGAATGTTCCGTCGCGATTATTTTTGAAAAGCTGCGACGTTGGAGCTTTTCCCTCCGGCCATTTTTCTCCGAGGCGAGTTCCGTTCGTCAGATAGATGTCGAGCCATCCATCATTGTCGTAATCGAAAAATGCCAGACCACTGCCCTTGGCTTCGATAATGTAGCGTTTGTGATCAGGGTCTCCCCAGACATTAGGAATATTCAGTCCGGCTTCGCGAGCAACGTTCACAAACTGAACCGGTGAAACCGAAGGAGAGTTTGAAGCCGCCGTCGTCTCAAGCACCAAGCTTCGCTTCCATTTCCAGAGCGGAGTTGTAAGCGCGTCCAATAGCGTGCTTCCGAGGGCAAGAAAAGAAGAGCCGAGGAAATAGCGTCGCGGAAGGTTCATAAGATGGCGGGCGTCTAGAATAAATTCAAGTTCGTCTTTCGATCACCGGCTCGGCCATGCGATTTTTGGGAATTTGCGTGGCACAATTCCTGTTCCCTCTTTCACAGCGATGATCTGATCTACCGGAATATTGGTCAAGCGATCCACTTGCCCGCTCGGCCACGTAATTTCCAACGATTCAATACTCTTTCTGTTCGCCAAGCCGAAGTGAATCCGCGGATCGCTCGCGGACATATAACCCATGCCGCCCTTGGCCTGCTCGACCATCGCGAATCCTTCCGAAGTCAGCTTCAACGAAGCGCCGGTTCCGTCACGATTCGATTTCGTTCCGATCAACTGGACTGTCAGCCAGTGATTCGCGTTTCCGCCATCGTTTCGCAGAAGTTCAGGATAGTCTCCGCGATTGTTGGTTACGATGTCGATGTCGCCATCATTGTCAAAATCAGCAGTGGCGAGACCGCGCCCAACAATGGGACGCATGAAGTCTGGTCCCAGAGAATCTGACACTTTCTCAAACTGTCCTTTTCCCAGGTTTCGATACATCAACAAGGGTTCTTTGTACGACACTTCAGCATGATAGAGCTGAACGTTATCCAGCATGGAGCCGTTCAGTTGCAGAATATCGTTCCATCCGTCGTTGTCGTAATCCAGGAATTTCATGGACACTCCGCTGAGAAGGAATGCCTTGTTGCCAATTCCGGAGCCGAACGTGTTATCGGTAAATGTTCCGTCTTTGTTGTTGTGGTAAAGACGATTCAGTTCAAAATCAAGGTGAGTAACATATACGTCTTGCCATCCGTCTCCATCTACGTCCGCTGCATCGATGCCCATTCCGGCTTCGTAGCGGCCATCCTCGCTCGCAGCCAAGCCAGAAACTAGCGAGACATCCTCGAACGTTCCATCGTGCTTATTGATGAACAAGAAATTCGGCCACGAATCATTTGCGACAGCAATGTCGGGCCATCCATCATTGTTGAAATCTGCGAGGACAACTCCCATGCCTTTTGCTTCGGGCTTGCCTACTCCGGACGCATCGCTCACGTCGGTGAAGGTGCCGTCATGATTGTTGTGATATAGCTTGATCCGCTGACCTTTGTAATTGCCGGGATGGCAGTAGGACCGATATCCGGCCCGGCGCTCGCCACACCAAATATTGTTCTTCGGCGACCACTCGATGTAGTTCGTGACCACCAGATCGAGCCAGCCATCTTTGTCGTAGTCAAACCATCCGGCGCTGGTGGACCATCCACCTTCATCCGCTACGCCTGCCTTCGCGGTAACATCGGTGAAAGTTCCGTTGCCATTGTTGTGATAGAGAATGGCCCGGTCATACCCGGTCACATACATGTCCGGATACCCATCGTTATCAAAATCTCCGACCGCGATACCCTGGCCGTAGTGGTCTTTGCCGCCAACGCCAGCTTTTTCCGTAACATCGGTGAAAGTTCCATCGCCATTGTTGTGATAGAGCGCCGAGCGCAGCGGAGTTGGTGGTTTGTAAATATCAGTTGCAGCCGATTGGACGAAGTAAAGATCCATCAGCCCGTCTTGATCATAGTCAATCCAACCGACGCCTGTGCCCATCGTTTCGAGATAATATTTTTCTTCCGTTTGAGTGGAATCCTGAACAAAGGTGATTCCTGCAGCTTGGCGAATGTCGGTATAGCGAACGGGAATACGCGAGTCCTGCTTATTTAGAGCTGGCGTTGTTTGGGCATTCCCGCTGGGGATAAGACCGATTCCGCTCAGTAACAGGATTGCGAAGCAAGTCTTTTCAAAACAAAGCGCTTTCCTGGTGTTTGTTTTTTTCTCCATTTTCCCGACTGCTCGCGCGCTTGGATTGCAGACTGATCGCAATGTTCTGAATATTGGAACTTGAACCTGCCTCGGCATTATAGCCGGACGAAAGTGTCACGCATCAGAGAGTCCGGTCTGCGATGGTCAGGGCCATCTGGAGTAACTGCTGTCTTGCCACCATGGGCAATGGCTTGTCCGCCGAAGACGCCATGGCCGGAGCTTTGGACAGCGCTTCTTCAATGCGGCCGACATCCAGGCCGCCGGCATTGCTGCCTTTGAAGCGATTCAAAACTTCTCGTGCTTTGTCGATTTGTCCGGTTTGATAATAAAAAACGCCGAGCGTGGAATAACTTCCTGCCCACTCGGGCAACAGATCCACCGCACGTTCCAGTCGCTCTGCGGCTTGCGCTGTTTTGCCTTGCAGCACCGAGACAATTCCCAGTCCCCAAAGAATTTTTCCAGAGCCAGGAATTCGGAGCAAGCCTTTCTGTAGTGTCTGCTCGGCGGTATCGAGATCATGTTCGCGCAGCTCGATTAATGTCAGCGATAAATAGTACTGGTCGTTATCGGGATTGCGAGTGATGGCGCTGCGAAAGATCTCGATCGCTTTAGCGGCATCGTTGAGATGAGCGTAGATGTCGCCTAAGAGAGCTAAATAAGAATCGTCCTGCTTGCCCGTCGCCGAAATTGTTTGGGTCGCTTCCATCGCATCCGAATAAAGCCCTTTCCGGAAGTAAGCGTCGGCAAGATCGAATTTCGCATCGTCAGAGTCGGGATTGGCGCGCATCGCGGTCTGAAAATGCTGGATCGCGTCATCGTACAAGCGGTAGCGCGCAAGTAGCACACCCACGCCCGTTTGAGTGCGGAAATCGTTGGCGCTGATTTGATCAAGCTGCGTGATCGTTTTCCGAGCCTCATCGATTTTGCCAAGCTTCAAGTAAGCTTCGGCGAGTAAGTAAAGATCCTGAGGCTGCCCGGGATGTTTCTGGATCTGTTCGGTTAATTCGGTGAGGTCCAACTGAGTGCGGGCCTGATCGGGAAGTGCAGAGCGGTTATCGAGGTATTCAAAAAGATGCTGGTATGGATACGGACCTGTGGTTGAATTCTTAGAGAGAGTTTGAAATACGTTCAAGTCCCTCTGCGCGGCCTCTGTCTGATGCAGACTTCTCTCGACCATGGCGAGTTTGTAGTATCCGGAAGCGGGATCGCGGCTGACGCGAATATATCGTCTAAGAAGTTCTGCCGCTGCTTCGTACTTCTTATTCTTCGTCTGCAGATTGGCTAATTCCAGCAAGGCTTCGGAATAATTCGGGTTTGAGCGCAGTGCCTGCTGAAATAACTCTTCGGCTCGTGCGTAATTTCCCTGCCGTTCTTCGATGTAGCCGATATTAAATAGACAGGACACGTTTCGCGGGTCCAGCTTGAGCCCTTCCTGAAAATATTTTCTGGCATCATCGAAGCGGCCAAGGTGCCGATAAGACAATCCTAAAAAGGCATAGGATCGTGCAGATGGATCGAGTTCGATCAGCTTGTTGAATTCATCAATGGCCTTTTCGGTTTTACCCGACATGAAATAGCTCTCGCCTAGGGCAGCGCGAAGGTCGGCGCGTTGCGGCGCTATCTTCAATCCCGATTCGAGTAACGGAATAGCGTCCTCAAAGTAATTTTGGGACATGCTGACGCGAGCCATCAAAAAAATAATGTCAGTATTTTGCGGCGCGAGTTTGTGAGCACGCACTAAAAGTTCGAGGGCATCCACGGGTCGCCGCTGATCTGAATCGGCCTGGGCCAGCAGATAGAGAGTCTCGGCTGAATCAGGTTTGAGTTTCAGAGCGCGATTCAATACGAATTCGGCTTTGGCATAGTTGGCGGTTCGCAGATATGTTTGCCCAAGGTTGTATAAAATCTCGAATGTTCCGGGCCGCAGTGCGTCAGCTTTTTCCAATTCGACTGAAGCCGGCTTGTATTGCTTTTCGGAAGCCAATAACATGCCGAGAGTGAAGTGCAGCTGAAGGTCTTTTTTCTTTTCCAGAGAGAGCGCAGTTGCCTCCCTCAACCCTTCCGCGGTTTTTCCTGCTTGAAGATAGGCGCGTACCAGATTGAGCCGAGTTTCCGTATCCAGAGGACGCACGCGTTGAAGATGAGTGATCGCCGACGCCGGCGCTCCCGTGGTTAACAGAAGCAGCCCCAGATTGTAGTTCGCATCACGGTTTGTTGGAGCAATGCTCAGGACCTGACCGAATTCTTTCTTTGCCAGGTCCGGATGTCCTTCAGCGACGTATAAGTTACCGAGATTGTTGCGAGTCTTTGTAGAGTGTGGATCAAGTTTCAAAGCGTGCTGAAATGCGTCGAGCGCATTGGCGTAGTCTTTCTGATTCCCGCAAACGATTCCCAGCAAATTGTAGCCTTCGATACTCGAAGGATTCCGTTGGAGCTGTTCTTCAATTTCTTTCTTTGCCTGATCTAAAAGACCTTGCTGAAGTAGTGTCTTGGCTTCCTGGAAAGGCGACTCAACTTTCGAAGATTGGTTGGCGCTTTCATCGGGGGAGGAGCTCTCTTGCGCGGCGTGCACCTTGACAAAGGCAAAGAGCAGGCTTACCGCAACGAGTGCACGTAAGCTTGTCCGGCTCTTTGCGATCGGAAATAAACGACAAAATGTAGCGCCAACCGCCATCCCAATGTACCTCTGTACGCTCTGCGTGCGAGTATAGATCTGCGTGAGTATAGACAAAGATCAGTGCACCATATCCAATGCTTGCTGAGCGCCTTTGTTCTCAGGTTGTCGACGCAGAAGTGCCAGTAACGCTTCTTTCGCTTTTTCGTTCTGGTTCAAAATCATGTAGAGCCGCGCAAGATTCATATAGGCCTGATCGAAATCCGGGGCAGTTTGAATGCAACTCCTGAACTTCTCTTCGGCCTCCGGATAACGTTGCTCCCGGACGAAAACGACGCCCAGGTTATTAAGCGCGTCAGGATAGTCTCTACGCAAGCTCACCGCTCTTTCCAAATACTGCTGCGGCCCGCTCAATCTGATTTTGCTGAGCATAGAGCATTCCAAAACTATAGTTGACCTCCGGATCGTCCGGTTCGAGTTCAAGTGCGCGGCTTAGCAATTTTTCAGCTTCCGGAAACGATTTTTGCCGACGATAGAAATTGCCGAGATTCACAAGCGCAGTACCATAGCCGGGACTCAGAAGCAATGACTGTTGGAAGTTGCGAATGGCTTCCTCGGCTCGACCTTGTTCCGCCGCCAGCATTCCAAGATTGTTCCAGGCTTCGGGATAGTTAGGACGCACCTTCACCGCCTGTTCCAGATATTGGCGTGCCTCCTGCAAATCTTTCTTGCGCAGATATAAAGTCCCGAGATTGTAGTGACCCTCGGCATCATTCGGTTTTGCTGCAATGCTTTGCTTGAAACATTCCGCAGCCTGGTCCAGATAACCATGTTGGAAAAATGCTACGCCATAGGTAAAGTCATTTCGCTGAAACACGCTCTGGTAGAGAGTTCCATCAAAAGGCAGCGCTCTGCGAATATGATCGGTCGGGTCTTTTCGAACTAATCCAAGGTCCTCCAGTAATCGCTCGGGACTTACTAGTCCTTGGTACACCTTAACGATCATTCCGTTTTCGTTGAGGAGAAAAGATGTTGGGATCGCAAGATCTCTGCGACGGTCGAATAAGAAGCGATAGATCAGGCTGTAGACTCCCGCAAGCTCTTCGGTGGCGAGCAGAATCGGAAAAGAAAAACGCTCCGCATTGAGGAATGAACTGATTGTTGCGGCAGCGTCTGAGGCATCAACATTTACCGCGGCAATGGCGCAGCCATCCGCCTTGAGCTTTGATTGGGATTGACCCAGAACTCGCAGCTGATCCTTACTGGTTGCCGAAGCGATCTGCCAAAAATTGAGCAGCAGAAATTGACCTCGAAACGATCTCAGCTCCCACGTTTTTCCACGCACGTCAGGTAATGAAAATTCCGGAGCAATCAAAGGCTCAATAAGCCAGGTTTCGATAGTGGAAGGTAAAGGCGCAATCTGCGGGATATTGCCAGATTTCGTGTAGGCTAGCGAGTTCGCAAATGGCGTCGCGAGAAAATTAGACGCGCCTTCCACAATTTCAATCCGATGATTTACGGGTAAGTGCTCAAAAGCCTGAGTCAAACCATTAGGCCACCGGATCGATGCGGTGATCATCCTCTCTGCCTTTTCAACTCCGAAGAAAATTTCCTTAGTATGTTGAGACAGGAATCCAGAACCGGCTTGGAGATATTTCGTCTGGCGATGTCCTGCAATGTCGATTGTTATCGCCGTCCCGATCGCGTCGTGATTGCTACTTTGTCCTCGCAAACGGAAGAATATTGAATTGCCAATCTCTTGCATGACGTTGTGCAATATGCGAATCTGCGGAGCGTTTCGATTCTTAAGAATAACTTCCAACCGTCCGTCGTGGTCAATATCCGCCAACGCAAATGATCTGCTGTCGTCGGGAAAATCCAGTCCGATTGCTCCCGCAATATCAGAAAACGTGCCGTCATGGTTATTCGCATAGAAAACATTTCTTTCGGGCGCGCTCCAGGAAGCGTCCGAGCGAATGAGTTCATTGATGGCGTTCCAGCCGCGCTCGTAGTTGGGTGAAGGCGTCGCATTCTGCGGTGACTGCGCCACGAGCTGTCGCCAGAAGAAGCTCGCAAGATCACGAGTATCCGGACCAGAAATATACCCATTTGCGACGTAGAGATCGGGATACCCGTCATGGTCGAAATCCCAAGCGTCTGACGACCAGGCCCAGCGACCGGCCTCAACTCCCGCGACTGCGCTTACGTTTTTGAATCGTCCATCTCCGACGTTTTGATAGAGCGAATTACCACGCGCGTGCTGGCGATAAAGCGAACGGACACTCTCGGGATCTTTTTCATGAAAGGGCTTCTGCTCCGAAACTCGAAGACCCGCGGCGGACCACATATTGGAAATATAGATATCCTGATTTCCGTCATTGTTGAAATCGAACCAGCATGCACTCATTCCTGCGCCGACATCCTGCACACCAGCTTCCTCGGACACAGCCGTGAATGTCCCATCGCCATTATTGCGATAAAGGTTGTTTCGTCCGAAGTCGTTAGCTACGTAGAGATCCGGCCAGCCATTGCCGTTGGAGTCTCCCCATGCGCAGGCGAAACTGTAGCGGTCGTTTTCCGCGTTTAAACCCGCGGCTTCGGTCCGGTCTGAAAAGTTCGCGTCACCTTCATTGTGAAACAAGAAATTTGGTGGTCCATTGCGTGCGTCAAAATATGGCGTGGGATAGTGGTACTGATCTAATCCCAGGTAGTAGCTATAGAGGCAGAAGTAAATGTCGAGGCGGCCGTCGTGGTTGTAGTCCGCGACGGCAGCGTGAGTGAAAGTGCCTTGAGGCGGCTGGGAAAATTTGAAGGCATCGCGCTTAAGAGAAAACTTTCCATTTCCCTGGTTCAGGAAAAGCAGAGGGCCATTGCCGCACACGACCAAGAGATCTTGCAGGCCTCTGTTTTCAAAATCTGCGAATAGCGCACATGCTGTGCTGTCCAGCACACCTACTCCGGTCTTTTCAGTCACATCTTCAAATGTGCCATCGCCGCGGTTACGATAGAGCCGATTGGGAAGACCCGCTGGTTGGCAGACATAAATATCGTCAAACCCATCGTTGTCGAAATCCCCCGTTGCAATTCCGTTATTTCCGTAAACATCGATTCCGCAGGCTGCGTCGAGAACAGTACGCCAGTGGTCCACTCCGCGGAGCATCTGATTCCGATACGATTCAGTGTCGCCAAGGGCTTGAGATGTAACGTCGACAAAAGCTCGGGCGCGTACCCGGCAGAGCGTCTCCCCGGTTGCGATCCATCGGCGGACGCGCCACGCACCTGATTCGTCTCGCGACCAAGTAGTCTGCCAAGAGCCGATGCGTTGTTCGCGGCCCGCGTTCGTCCGAGTGCCGACAAAATCATACCGGATCTCGCACTCAATCGATAGCGGAGAGTCCCCAACTTCCCTGATTCCGACGATTTCAAATTCCGCCGTCTCCATGCGTGATACCGAAGCCAAATAGGCTTTCATTTCATTGAGAAAATGGTCACGACCCGCAGCAGTTTGGCTTGCAAATGTTCTCCGGAAGACCTCAACTCCATATCCTGAACGCAGTTTGATTTCCTGAGATGGAGTTAACCTATTCGCTTCGACCGACGCAGCTAGAAAGTTCGCCAGGATGCTGAGCGCAGGTGGCGCCGCTTTGAGGCCCTCGCTCCAGTCGTGAAGAAGACGCACGATTTCGAATGCATATTTTTCAGTGACGTACTCATCCGTGCCGGGATTGACTTTGCCAAGAACATCCTCAAGGGGAGATTTAGCAGGATAGTGGGGCTTGAGATGGAAATCGGCAAATGGCAGCGACGAGCTTTGGTTGTCGGAATTGCCCTGAAGCAGAAATCGAAAAGGAGACGTTCGAATAGGCGCAGGAAGGAAAAGTACCGGCGCCCAACTCATCTTTTTCAGAAAGTTGCGGCGTGAAACATTATGGCTTTCCTCTTTGTGGCGCGGCATTCCCAAGTTTCCGAGCAGCAATAACCAACGTCCGCATACTAGCACTGAGGTTCATGCGATAGCCAAGGCGAACCCAAGAGGTAGTTCAGATGCGCAACAAATTGAGAGTGCAAAATCAAAGTAAACAGAGTTCGGTTTTAGACCGGAGCCGGGCCGGAGGAGTTTCCTACAATCAGCTCGACACGAATCTCATATTCCTTCCCATGAGGATTGCCAGCTCCCGAAAGTTCATGCAATGCATCGGCTGCCATACGCCCGAGGATCTCGCGATGGGTATCCACGGTCGTGATCGAAGGATTGCTGTATTCGGCAAGGCGTGTCCTGTCGAATCCAGTAATCGAGACATCCTGCGGAACGCGACATCCCGCTTGCAACAGTCCCTTCATTACGCCGACTGCCGTAAGATCGTTGATGGCCATCACAGCCGTCGGCCTGGGCGATAGTTTTGCAATGGCCAGACCCGCAGCTAAGCCACCCTCGAAACGCAAGTCACCGGGAAATATCGGTCCGGGCTCGAGTCCCAGAGCCCGAATACATGTTTCGTAAGCGCGTAAGCGTGTGAGGTTAGACTTGAGCCCCTGTCTGCCGGCCACGAAGGCGATTCGCCGATGTCCATTCTCATACAGATGCTTAACGATCTGCTCCACACCTGAGAAATAGTCAATTCGCAAGTTGCTCATGTACTGGCGAACCGGTGCGAGGTCCAGGAATGTCACCGCAATTCTTCTACGAGCAAGTTCGTCGATAAGCCGAAGGCTCATCTCGGAAGTCATGATGGCAACACCGCGAACCTCGTGCTCCATCATGCGTTCGGCGGCTTCCCGGGTCCAGCGCGAATCGTAGTTGGTGTCGCTGAGAATGGCATCATAACCAAGCTGGCGGGCCCTGATTTCAAAGCTCTTGATCACCTCAGGGAAAAAAGGGTTCTGAATATCGGAGACGATGATGCCGAGTGTCCGGCGATCATGCGACGCAAGATGACGAGCGTGCGCATTCGGAATGTATCCGAGCCGTTTGACGGCTGACAGCACACGACGGTGAGTAGCTTCTCCAACTTTCCCGGTTTTGTTTAAAACGTTCGAGACAGTGGCTGTGGAGACAGCCGCAGCCTTTGCGACATGGCGAATAGTTACGCTTGTACCTTGGGTACGTCTCGAGGTTTTCATGCGAGTTCAGATCATCCCAGGTCCAAAAGAGTTAGCGAAACGGAGTATACCGTCATAAAAAACTTGACAATGCACATTCTGGGATGGTATCCCCATGACCTAGTATTTTTACACTAGTATTTCGATACTAGTTTTTTAATGGCTGCATAGGTTAAACGTTTTACCTAAGTAAGCGTTTAATAAGTCAAGCACAGCTGGATGCTAAATAGGCTTTTTGCCCGCAAGGGCTCGAAGAGCTGCTGTCAGACAAGAAATGCTGGGAATGCTTG
>CAWBSY010000012.1:0-116780 GCA_963791575.1 Terriglobia bacterium
CTAGGTTAATAAATAACAAGAGAGCTATTTTGCGTGCCGACACAATAGCGCGTACGGCGCGTAGTTACTCAACAACTCTTCGGTTTATTGACCATCAGTTAGGAAGGTATGAACCGGTCCGTCGGAAATACCTCCACCAACGTGCATTTCAGCTATCAGCCATGAAAACGACGAGGCTATTCAGACCGTAAACTCACTATGGGATCAACTTGTGTGGCGCGGAGAGCGGGGATATACGTAGCCAACATGCCGACACCGATCAAGAGCAGGGAGACAAAGATTAGAGTGAGCGGATCGTGCGCTGTTACTCCATATAGGAGCGTCGAAAGTACAGGAGTGGCAACAAGTGAGCCAGCTAAACCAATCGCCACACCGAGTGACGACAATCCGAGTCCTTTCCTTAGTACGAGCGTCATCACTTGCCGCGACTGAGATCCCAAAGCAATGCGCAGCCCGATTTCGCGAGTCCGTTCACCAACGGAATACGAAATTACGCCGTAAATGCCGATTGTGGCGAGGAGCAACGCCACCACAGCGAAGATCCCCAGCAGCTGCGAAAAAAACTTTGTCGATCTTGCTGAATTCGAGACGGTTTGTTGTACGGTAGTGATCCCGAAAACGGGTGAATCACTTGCCAATGCGCTCATGGTCTTACGTATGCGTTCGAGGAGACCCTTTGATACTAAGCTGATTCGTAGAACCAAGCTTTTGTGGAGGCGTGTTTCGTCCAAACCAGCAGGGCATTGCGCGGACTGTTGTGTGTGCGGCGCATATATTTCAGGAAGGGGCTGCCGTGCTAACTGGAATTGTCGAACGTCCCCTACGACCCCAACAATCACACGTGGCCTTTCACTCGGCACAGTGTCGAGTGTGATTATCTGACCGATAGGGTTTTGATTCGGCCAAAATTTGCGAGCCATGGCCTCGTTGATCACTACAACCCAAGGAGCGTTTTCTGTGTCCAGTTCTGTCAATCCTCGACCCTTTTGCAAAGGGATTCTCATGACATGGAAGTAATCTGAACTGACTGCGTTGAACAGCGCTTGCGACCTTTCGCTTTGAAAAGCGGTTGGGTGCCCGCCAATCGCAAAGCCCCGAGTCGAGTGTTCTGAGTTGAGGGCCATCGGAAGCCAATCGATTACGGCGGCGGACTCGACACCAGGTAGCTCTTTCACTCGTTCGACAAGCTGACGAGAGAAAAGATTGACTTGCGGAGTGACCAAGTCAAAACCTGTTTTATCCAGGGGCGACACGTCGAAATATTCTTTCCCAGTAAGACGGATCTCTGCAGTCAATAGGTTGTTCGGGTCAAAACCCGCATCGGTATGGAGAACGCGAACCAGCGAATTGATCATCAGTCCGGCACAGACTAGGAGTACCAACGCCAGCGCCACCTCGGCGACGACCAACACAATACCGACACGGTGACGCGAAGCCCGAGCAGAGATATGGGCGCCCTGTTTCAGCGAGTCATTCACACCGGATTTTGAAGCCGCGAGAGCTGGAGCCAGACCGAAGACCACACCCGTGAGGAGGGAGATAAAAAATGTGAAGGCCAACACGCGGCCATCCATAGTGATTGCTTTGGTCTCGGGGAACCACAAGGGAGTGACTGCGATGAAGAATTTGATGCTCCACACAGAAATTAGCAGCCCAACCAATCCGCCAAGGAGAGACAGTAGGACACTTTCCGTTAATATCTGGCGAACCAGCCGCAAACGACTGGCGCCAAGAGCGACGCGAATGCCAATTTCCTTTCGCCTCCCAGATGTACGGCACAGCAATAGGCTGGCGACGTTTGTGCAAGCGATCAGCAGGACGAACGCTGCCGCCACAGCCAGCGGAAGCAGAAGAGGTCGGGACCAGCCGAATAGACCTTGCTGCAGCGGTAACATCTTTACGACCCAATCTTTGTTCGTCTTTGGATATGCCTCAGCCAGATGCATTGAGACAATATTCAAAGATGCTTGTGCTTGTTCGAGTGTGATTCCAGGGTTGAGTTTTCCGAAGCCCTCAAGCCAACGTTGGTCATCGGAGGGTTCGACCGGAATAGGCACACCCCAGGGGTCAAAGATGTCCGCTGGACCCTCCCCGAACAAATCGAAGCCGGGGCGCAATACCGCTACGACAGTTACGAAGAAATTTTCACTGAAGAAAGATCGGCCAATAACTTTGGGATCGCCTTGAAAGTGCCGCTGCCAGAATTCGTAACTGATGAAAACAGGATTGGAAACCGATTTGCCCAGGTCCTGTTCCGAGGGAATGCTTCCTAGAACTGCACTTACCCCGAGCATTGGAAGGATGCCCGGCGTGATTCGTTGAATTGAAACCCGTTCAGGACGACCTGGGTCGGACATAGCTACCATCTCGGGCCGCGACGATAATTCTAATCGCTCGAAGATCTGGTTCTCAGCTCTCCAGTGAGACAGATCTGCGGTTGAGATGTCAGCCATAGATTCAGGTTGATTGACACGAGTATTGAATACCTTCACCAAGCGATTTCCGTCGGGGTAGGGGAGAGGGCGAAGCAAGACCGCATTCACCGCGCTGAAGATAACTGTATTAGCGCTGATCCCGATTGCCAGGGAGAGAATTGCGATGATCGTAAAACTGGGTGTAGAGTAAAGCCCACGAACGGCATAGCGTAGGTCTTGAGCTAACGTCTCGATCCATCCGGTTGCATCCATAAATCTCTTGCTTCTTTCCGCGAGAGCCTTATTGTTGGCAGAAAGTGTATACCACCGACTATTTCAATCGGCATTTGATGCCTATCAAGAGAAAAGGGAAATGACCGAGACTGTTGTACCAAACTTCTAAGAATTTTTGGGGAAGGATTCCGGTTTGTTCCTCGACAACAAGGTTTCGTCAACACAAAAGTACAAGAAGTTTAGCTGGGGAAGTGGAAGTGCACGTCTTGTCGCGAGGCAATTGCGACCCCATTCATTGTGGCTGGCGTGAAGCGCCAGTTGCGCAAGACCGCCAGGACCTTATCGTCTATCCCATTTCCGAGCGACTGCAAAATCTTTGTTTCCGCAACATTCCCTTGCGTGTCGATCGTTACTTCAACCACTACGTCGCCCACTATTCCGTCAGGCAGATCTGATCTCGGAGGATCCGGAAAAGTGATGGGGAAGGCCGGTCGCGCCTCGTAGCCGCTCATCAAGATCGCCGAAGTTGATCCGTACGGAGAGCCTGCGTGCGCGGACTCAACCGGAGCTTCAGCCGCGGGCACCTTTTCGGCTTTCGCCGTTTTTGTTCTGTGCTGAGGTTTTGTTTTAGCAGGAGCTTGCAGCTTTGCGCTCAGGGGGTGAGTTTCTCCCGAGTTGGCCAGATAAGTAATTGTCGGGGAGGAACCCGATCCATGATTACCGAAAGCAACGCTCGATGGACTTATGAATTGTGGGCGGTACGATCCAATCAACGCGCCTACAATTGCGCAGTGAACGAGCGCGGAGGTGATGATTGCTGATTTCGATCTCGGCGGACGTTGCGTCTGATTAAACATCAGCTACCCTTAGCTAAATTCTAGCATCTGCGTAAAACTATCCCGGTGGCCACCCCAGGTCTCGTCCTCCGACTAGATGGACGTGCAAGTGGAATACCGACTGCCCGGAACGTGGTCCCACGTTGAGCACCGTGCGATATCCGTCTTCGATGCCGCGATCACGCGCGATTTTGGCGGCTGTTAGATGACAGCGTCCGATGATCTCAGCATCTTCTGGAGTGGCTTCCTTCAATCCGCGAATATGTTTTTTGGGAATGACGAGTACGTGGGTCGGCGCTTTGGGATCGATATCTTCAAAGGCGAAGGTGTGCTCGTCTTCGTAGACTTTCTTCGTCGGAATGTCGCCGCGAATGATGCGGCAAAATAGGCAATCCATATATCAGGCTCTAGGCTTCGGGCGTCAGGCTTCAGGTGTGCAAGCGAGAGCGTCAGCGCTTTGGTAAATATACTCTTAGAAGCAAGTACGTCGTTGGCCGTTGGTCGTTCGGGATTTAGTCGGTCGGCTTTGGCAGAGTACTGTCGGGCCTTGATTTCAACGTCGGGGCAAAACCTGTCGCCTAACTCCCAAAGCCTGACGCCTGCTTTTCTAATCCAGCCTTACCAAGAAAATTGCTCCCTGGACAGTCTCGGTGTTTTTTGCTACTTCGTTTGCTCGCTTTCTGTCGTCCTGTTGAACCCGCACCCGCACCCACCAGTCTCCTGTAGGGCTGTCGAAACTGAGCACCTTGGCCGATTGGTAGCGGCGAGAGAGATGCTGTTCAAGTTTCCGCGCTGGGCCTTCCTTCTCAAAGGGACCAATTTGCACCGCCCACCGTCCGCCGGAATCGAGTGGCGCCGGAGCTTCGAGGACTTCCAATCGAACTGTCGCGACTCCTGCCTTCCAGACGTCAAGCTTCTTTGCCGCTGCCAAGGAGAGATCGATAATGCGTCCTTCAACGAATGGACCGCGATCAGTGATGCGCACAATGGCCGAACTTCCAGTCTTGGTATTGGTAACGCGCACGACCGAACCCAATGGCAACGTGAGATGCGCGGCGGTCATGGCGTGCATGTTGTAAACTTCGCCGTTCGAACCGCGGCGGTTGTGATAAGGGGCACCATACCAACTGGCGAGCCCGGTTTCTGTAGCCAGAGGCTTAGTGTTGAGCGGGATTTTCAGGGCTTCGTTTTCATCGTCTTCTTCACCGCTTTTTGGCTTCGTCTCCGGCTGCGCAGTCGTCGGCAGATTAGCTGAAGGCTCCGCGATCGGAGGAGGGGGCGGAACGCTCACCTGAGTCTGCTTGTGTCCGCAAGCTGTGGAGAGAAATGTCAGCAGAGCGAAAAGGATGAGCGCTTGAACACGAGGTAAAGGCCAATGGGCATTCGTGGATATCATCGCTTAGTAGAAGACGACGCGTGTTTTTCCATGTAGTCCGCCATGTGGGTGAGTTTCTCCGCTGCGATGCGCAATGCCTTGGTCGAGTGCTGGCGGACAGCGGGCACAACTTCATTGTTCAAATACTTGATGAACTCCGCCGATTCTCTTTCCAGCCTGTCGGCAGCTTCTTCTACTTTGCGATTGAAGTCGTTCATAGGGGTTCGGCTACGCTGACCTTATTATTTCGCTCCGCAGAGTATGGGTCAATCGAAAAGCGATTTATAGTATCGTCCAAGAAAGCTCGGCTAATCGCAACGTCCGCAGGTGAAAGTCTTTGCCAGAAGAAATTATGAAGAAAGCCAACACTGCGAACTGGCGAAAGCTATTCCGGGAGCGGCTCTTGCTTTGGTATGAGGCGAATGCTCGCGATTTGCCGTGGCGGCGTGATCGTGATCCTTATCGTGTTTGGCTTTCCGAGGTCATGCTGCAGCAGACGCGGGTTGCGGCAGTTGTTGATCACTATCAGCGTTTTCTAAAACGGTTTCCCACCATTGAGAAATTGGCTGCGGCACGGGAAGCTTCCGTGCTGGCCGTATGGAGTGGGCTGGGATACTACCGTCGCGCGCGCATGCTGCATGCCGCTTCGAAGAAAATTGTCACTGAACATTCGGGAAAATTCCCCGAGAGCTCGGCTGCATTGAGAACTCTGCCTGGCATCGGCCGTTATACTGCGGCGGCGATCGCCAGCATCGCTTTTGACGAACCGATAGCGGTGGTGGACGGCAACGTTGAGCGCGTGTTGCAGCGCGTGCTGGGAAAACGACTTGCCGACGAAGAAATTTGGAAAGTCGCGCAGGAATTGATAACCGAACGGAAACCCGGCGATTCGAATCAAGCAATGATGGAACTGGGTGCTACCGTTTGCCTCCCGCGACAGCCGAAGTGCTTGGCTTGTCCAGTGCTGGAGTTGTGTGCGACTCATGGGGAACTTGGTCCGAAGCACAAAAAATGCGCGGCAGACGAAGCGGGAAATTCATTATGTTTTGGATCGCCGCAAGGACTCTGTCTTCCTGGTGCAGAAGGTCGAAACATGCATCACTCATGGCAAGCATGTGGGAGTTGCCGGAAATATCAAATCAGAATGATGAGACCAAGTCGTGGCTCACTCTGCGCCATTCGATCACCGTTACGGATTACCTGGTACGAGTGAAACAAGGGCCAGCGCCGGAAACTGTTTCGGGGAAATGGGTAGACAGATCCAAACTCACAAAGCTGCCGCTCACGGGCTTGGCTCGAAAGATTCTGCGGAAGGCGGAAATCATCTAAAACGAGTTCACCACAGAGTCACAGAGAGCGCAGGGAGAGAGGATGCACATGCGCATCCCTTGTTTTACGCACGCTAGAATGAATGTCGGATTGTAAAATATGAGTTGGTGGCGCAATATCTTCGGAGGAAATTTCATGGCCGCGTTGACCTCGGGAGCGAAGGCTCCTGATTTCGAGTTACCCGTAATGGACGGCGAAATATTTTCGCTTCGCGACGCACTCACGCGAGGACCTGTCATTGCTGCTTTCTTCAAAATTTCTTGCCCGGTTTGTCAGTATGCCTTTCCTTTTCTCGATCGGATTTACAAAGCTCATGGCGAAAAAAATGTTACCTTCGTCGGAATCTCACAAAACGACAAGAAGGATACCGCTGCATTCATAAAGCAATTCGGAGTGACCTTTCCCGTGTTGCTGGACGACACTAAGACGTATCTGGTTTCGAATGCTTATGGCTTGACTCATGTCCCTAGTATTTTCTGGATCGCGCAGGACGGGCAGATTGAAATTTCCAGCGTGGGTTGGTCTCGGCAGGAAGTCGAAGAGATCAACCGCAAGGCAGCAGAATGGACTGATGAATTGACTAGTGAAAGCAGGAGAACCCTGTTTCGTCCCGACGAGAAAGTTATTGATTTCCGCGCTGGTTGAGAGTCCAAAAACTAGTCCGCGGTCGCGGACAAATTTCAATTTCCGCCAGCTTATCGGCATGCAGAAACCTTTTGGGGGAAGATGGCCAGAGCGTCTGCGCACCGCGCACGCCTATGAATACCTGAGAGAGTCTGCTCGACACGATTCGCTACCTCTATCTTCTATTTTCGCGTATTTTCGCGCTGAAACTGCCTTCACGACCCGGTATCGGCTGGGGAGCCGGTTTTTCAAAGTATCTTTGCTAACTCTAACAATTCCAGCTAGTTATTTAGGTTCGTTTTTAGCCCAACCCGTAGAAAGCTGATCGCATCCAAAACCCCTGTCCGGCACGTGTAAAAAGTTGCAACTTGCATGTGCGTGAAGTGTTCAACCTCGAGTGCTGGCGAGGTAAGCCAGCCTTGACGTTAATTTGATAGGAGAACGAACCTCATGAAACGCATCGCACTTTTAGCTGTTCTTGGTCTTTGTCTCGCCGCGCCTTCCATGATGATGGCGCAGGGCAGTTATAACCACGCCGAGATTGGAGCATTTGTAGATTATCTCCGCTTCGACGCTACTAATCCCGTCAGCAATTTAGTTGGCGTGGGGGGCCGGGTTGGATTCAACGTTCATCCGAACGTGATGTTGGAAGCTGAAATGAGTTATGACTTCGAGCGTAGCTTCATCAACGTCAATTCCAACGGCACCGGCGGAAACGGCAATATCGTCCGGACCCGTTTTAGGCCACTCACCGGGCTATTTGGACCCAAATTCCAGGTTGGTGGCTCAGGACCGTTTCGCGCCTTTGTGACTGGCAAAGTCGGTTTCGTCAACTTCACCGTCTCTAATGCGAGCGTGGGTACAGGATTTAACAATGCATTCAACAGCATTGGAAATGGTGCGACTAAATTTGCCGCGTACCCAGGAGGTGGGGTTGAAGGATTTTGGGGACCATTCGGGTTGCGACTCGAAGCTGGGGACGAGATCTATCTCAACAATGGCGCCTACAACAATTTGAAAGTTACTTTTGGTCCAGTCGTCCGGTTCTAGTTATCAAATTGAGCCGATGGAAACCTAACTCGTAGGTTTCCGTCGGTTTTTTGTATCAAGACCCTGTAGCGTTACGGCGTGATGAGTACTTGCAGATCGTGCTTATCGCAGAGGATCCGCAGCGCGCTCTCCCCACCCGCGACGAACTTGCCCGTCACTGTTCGGGATTGATCGTAGGTATCGACCGTGGATTGGACGCGGACATGAAGTTTGTGTTCACCAGCAGCGAGATCGATGCCTTCAAGGTCATAGCCTTCCGCGTGATGAAATAAAGCATGTTTCTTAGTCTGGGCCTGTAGGCCTTGGCTATAGATCAGAGTGTTGTCCATCCAGATGGACAGTTCAGCCGCAGTGAAGGGATGTTCAATATGGATCTGCAGCTTCGCCGACCCGACCACCGGTGTGTCAACCTTAGCCACTGCTGGTTTCAGAGACGAAGCTGATTTGTGCGATGCCGGGACAGGTTCACTCTTGGGAACTCGCTTTGAAGTAGATTTTGGATCGCCCGTGCTGCTTGGCGAAGCGGCGACCCGATCTGCTGGATCCGGAGTTGCTGCACGATTCACCAAGTCTTCAATACTTTTAGCCGCGTTTTCAGAGATGTCGGTTGCGTGAGCCTGAGCTGCTGCAAGACCCGGGCCCGCAACCGGCTTAGCACCTCGAAGATGCGCGGTTTCGTAGGTAATTAGTCCTGTAATCGCGAGCAGAATAGCGGAAGCTGCATACACAAATTTCTTGGGCAAAAGCGAGATTTTGCTCGGCATCGGCGCGGTCGTTTGCCGAATTGTTTGCGCGGACCTCTTTACCGAAGTGGCTCGCAAGTCAGTAAATCCAATTCGCTCCTGGACTGCCGTCTTGAAAAATGTCGTCGTCTCTTGCAGCGTCTTGTCACTTCCGCGCAGAGCCTGAATGTCGCGCGCCATTTCCGCACCGGTTTGGTAGCGCTGCTCGGGATCCTTGGCCATAGCTCGCACAACAATATTGTCGAGTTGTGCAGGCAGCTCGGAATCTAAAGAACTGGCTGGCAACGGTTCGCGATTAACGACTTTGAAACAAACCGTCGTTGCGCTGTTGCCTTGAAAAGGCTTGAAGCCGGTGATCATGTTGTAGAGAATCACACCGAGCGAAAAAAGATCTGCGCGGCCGTCCACTCCCTCTCCGCCGAGTTGCTCAGGCGCCATGTATGCCGGACTGCCTAGTACCTGGCCGGGCAAGGTCATATGCGCCTGGTTGAGTTTGGCAATTCCAAAGTCAGCGATCTTGGCATGGCCCTCGACCGTAATCATGATATTCGCCGGCTTGATGTCGCGATGAACTACCCCTTGCGAGTGCGCGTAATCGAGCGCCTCGGCGAGTTCCTGTGCTATTTGGAGTCCAGGGCCTAACGGTAGTTTCTTATTTTTTCCGGTGAGTAGGTGGCTCAAGGATTGGCCAGCAACGTATTCCATGACGATATACGGTTCGTGGCTCGCGGGTTCTTCGCCTACGTCAAAGATTGTGACAATGCCTGGATGCGAGAGTCTGCCCGGCCGCTTGAGCTTCGATGAAAAAGCGCTCCCGGTACTCGGCTTCATCCTCTGGCTCCTGACCAAACATCGAAATCGCTTTAATCGCAACGAGGCGATCGATCTTGGGGTCTCGCGCTTTATACACCACTCCCATCGCGCCGCGGCCAATTTCCGCGAGGATCTCGTAACGGCCAAAATTTGCAGTTGTCAGCGTGCCCATGCTTTATAAGACAGTATGAAGACAATGTTATGACGATTTGGTTAAACCGTCTGCACGGAACGCAACACGTCCTGATTACTGGAGTAACCTTTTGAGTAGCGGATCAGCAGTTGTCCATCGCTAATTTGGATTGGCCGAGCGAAACGTTGTCCGATAACGCCTGTTTCAGCGTCAATCGGACCTTCGGCGCAGGATAACGTCTCCGGGTTCGGGAGGCAGCTTGAAGGGAAATTCGAATAGTCGATCGCCAAACGGTACGCGTAAAACAAACTCCTCGGGAGTCTTCCAGCTTCCAATGAATTTGTCCTTGGTGCTAAAGAATATCCAGCCGCTCGCCTCTGGCTTGCTGGGGTCCAACGTGCTCCCCCGCAGAGCTTGCGTGCCGAGAAATTCCATCATCTCCGCAATGTCTTTCAAATGTTCCTGCAGTACCGCTTCATGTTCTTGTTTTTTCCCAGGCTCATGCCGGACCACACGGCGCGTTTTATTGTCTAGCGCGTCGGAATCGTCTTGCAGCCGCTCGGTCAAGCGATCAGGGTCGACCAAATAGTGCACAACCTGCGCGTGTTTCACAAACTCCAAATTTATGTCTTTAGTCGGCAAATCAAGCGACGACTTGCCCAGATAATCCACGGTGAGCAGAATGCCGAACAGCGGCACCACCCGGCGACGGATCTTGGCTATTTCCTGGGCGTCCACTGCGATTGTGATTTTGAGATCATCTTGCGACGTGGAGTAACGGTATTTCCCATCATCTCCCCGGCTGAAGGTATAGCCCGGAGCAGTTGCCGTCCAGCGCACGCGGGGAAGAGAAGCTATTTTTTTATCGGACGACCCAGCAGCAAAAAGTATTCCAGTGGAGAGCACAATGACCAAGGCCAGAATAGTTATTCCTCGTGTTGTAGACGTGCCATTCGACATACGTAGCGAGCCGTTCAAGTGTCCTTTATAGAATCGCGAATCAAATATTAGTATCGTTCTGCTTCTCGGAGAATCATCACATGTCCGTGAGCTTGCTCCGGCCTCAATGTGCTAGATTATCAAGAGAGTGGGCGCGTAGCTCAGTTGGCAGAGCAATGCCCTTTTAAGGCATGGGTCGATGGTTCGAGTCCATCCGCGCTCACCACTTATCATCCTGATTTTATTGGCATTTTTGCTTTACTCGCATTCCCCAAGAATTATTTCGTAATCTTGAATGTGCTGAATTGTCCCCACCTAGCCTCGACATGGCACTAAGAACACTACCCGCCGCTACTGCTGCGGCATCTTGCCAACCCAATTCTCACGCGCAACGATTGGCCCTACTCCATCAATAGAAGCGGCTTGACGGTCGTGCCTGAACCCGCTGCGTGGCTCGGATGGCCTCCTAGCCAAACGGATTATTGACGATTGGAAACGATCCAAATACGATGCACAACGTAAAGTAGTTAAATCTTGTGATGAATCTGCCGCTTTCTCGCGGGCCTAAAGGGTCCCCGAGTCGATCGGCAATTCCTTCGCTGGGTAAAGATCATGATACTCAAGCAATGTTTGCTGGTGACCAGTGTTTTCGGGCTAATCACGTCCGCCTTCGGTCAAACGGGAAAACCTCCAATTGTTCCCGCCGACGCAAACAACCATGTCGGAGAGAAGGTCACCGTGTGTGGCAAAGTCGTAGACACGAAGATTTCAAAGTACGCCCTGTCCGGCCACGGACATCCAGTGAATCTCGATCTGGACCAGCCTGAACCGAATCCGTCATTCTTCTTGGTAACGTTTGGTTCCGAGGGTGAGAAACCCGAACAAGTTGCTGCCACTTACCAGGGTAAGCAGTTGTGCGCCACAGGGAAGGTTTCGCAATTGCAAGGAGTCCCCTTCATAATGATCTCTGAATCCACGCAGATCCAATTCGCAGCCGCCAAGAAGTAAGTTCCGTTGAACTAGCGGGGCGATGAGGACTTTTTCACAAAAATAATCGGGAGCATTGCAGGCTCAAGCGAATCTGAACGCTCCCTCTTCGCAAGGAGAAGGGGCCTAAATTGGGGAGGGCTCAATTTACTTTGGCAGATCCTCCTTGAGTCCGGTCGCAGCGATAGACTTCGTCGCTCCCATTGGAGACAGTTCCTGCAAGACTGCTTCCCGCAGCTTTGGGTATCCGAGCGCACCACTTAGGAAATGGCCATTCGTGAAGAAGCTGGGTGTGCCTGCTAGTCCGAGGCGCAGGCCTTCAGCCGCGTCCTTCTTCACCGCTGCGGCTTGTTCCCCAGAATCGAGACACTGGTTGAATTTCGCGCTGTCCAGTTTTAGAGCGACAGCTTGCTGTTTCAGATCGCTCACTTGAAGCCGTTTGTTTTCGAAAAGCGCGTCATGATACTCCCAGAACTTGCCTTGGACTCTGGCGCAGCGGGCTGCTTCTGCCGCTTTCTGTGCGAGTGGATGCATGGGCAACGGAAAGTCTTTATAGACTAACGCTACATTGTCACCAAATTGTTGCTGCAGTTTCACCAGGTCCGGATGAACTTTTTGGCAGTACGGGCATTCGTAATCTGCAAATTCGACTAGCTGGACAGCAGCATTCTCCGAGCCGCGTCTCGGCGAACCTGTCACATCCACTTGGGCACTCGGCTGCGCGAGTTGCACCACAACTTTTGCCTCTGCGCGCAAACTAGCAATGTATTTAGCTCGGGCCTTATTAAAACGGGCCTCGTGCACACTATCGAGAATTTTGGCTCGCATGCCCTCATACGGCTCGTCCGTTTGCAGGCCCTCGTAATAAAATCGGATTTGATCTTCCGTTGGGGGCTTAAATTCGGACTCGACATGACGTTTCAGTAATTCCTCGACGCTGATGGTTTCATGCGCAGCTTGCATCTCCAATAGTTGTTGATCAATAAGTTGGTCGAGCGCATCGCGCTCCGCGAGGTAATATTTGTAACGGGCCTGAAGCAGCTTGCCTGCTTCCTTCTGTTGCAGATCTTCGGCCGTTATCTTCCGATCGCCAACTTCGGCTATTACTGCAGAACCATCTTGAGCCGTCGCTGACTTCGGGACTAAGGATAGTGCAACGCCGAGCCCGAGCGCTATGAGAAGACGCGAATACAACATTGGAAAACTCCCCCATTAAGTTTTTTCCTTGGGCGAGGGGCATCGAGTTTGACTCGACACCCCAGACCTCAAGTTCTTAAACATCTGTAGCTAGTTTCTTACCAGGCTGTGCCTTCGGGATTGACGGAGCAGCTACCATGACCGCTGCCGAGAATACCGGCATAGGTGCAAAGCGTCTGCAGCGTGCTCAACTCGGACGCAGTAAGGTTTGCATCCGCCAGCGTGGTCTCCGTGATGGCGTATCCACTTGTAGCTTTCTGATCGTGGGTGAGCCATCCGCGAATTCCAGAAGTCGGAGTACCAGCGGTTGCAGTGCACACGCCGCCGGACAGTGCGGTGGAAACTACTTTCAGTACGCCGGCATGTGGAGCAGTTCCGGTCAAGGGATTAGAAAGGAGGTTCTTGTTGACGGATTCTGAAATGATTCCGTCAGCAGTTACCCGCACGCTGCAGCATTCAGTGAGTTCCTGATTATTGTCGAAAACATACAGCGAGGCGCACAGGTCTGCTCCGGAAGCGTCCCCGTCGTTGATCGTTCGCAACGTGGCGTCTGGAGCACCGGTGGTATTCGCGTACGAGAAATAGTCGACGAAATAGGTTGAACTATCGCCAACGTTTTGAGCCATAGCTGAGCCTGTTCCAAGCGCCAGAGCGATGGCCAGTATTGGGAGTAACACATAGGCTGTTCTTTTCATTAGAAATTCCTCCTGAGATGGCGCTTCCTGCTGGGGGGAGAAATATTCAGCTAACGACGCGCTGTGCGAACACTAGCTTCTCTGCTGCGCTTTACAATTACCCACGTGGTCTAGCCGAAAACATTACATCTCGCAAGCTACGTCTATTGGGTTAGTTCCTTCTCATTTCGGGGAGAAGTTTTGTCAAGAAGCTAACAATAAAAGTACGTTGCAATGACTATTGCCTTCTCCCGCTACTGGGGAGTCGGAGAGACGGCTTGATCCTGTTCTTGTTGCTTCTGTCGTTGTTGGTGAGCCAGTTCGCGCATCATTGTGCCAAGGGCCTCGCCTGAGAGCGGTTCTTTCGGGGCTTGCACGTCGGGTATTGTGACGGGCGGCAAAGCTGCGGCCGCATCGGCTTGCGCAGGAGGACTAAATGGGCTGGGAGGCTTCACCGCCGCTTCAGGCGTGGGATTCTGAAGAGCGACGGGCGACGCATTCGCACTCGCCACAGATTGCTCCGCGTCTGTCAAAACTAAACGTTGCAAACTGTTGGGATTGGTTGGATCTCCCAACATCACATAATTAAAGTGCGATCCATTTAGAAAATCGGTGAGTACAGCTCTGATCGGCCCGGGTCCAACTCTTGTAAAAATACGCTCTCCCGCCCGTTCAGCAGGGAATTCGATTACTGCGCCGGTCCGCACGCTTACGGCGCGCAGGACGTCTCGCAGGCTTACGTTTGTCGCAGCGATGGTCAATTGACCCTTGGTGTATGTGACTTGCGGAGCACCGGGGGAGGACTTTGTCGTTGCGCTCGTTGGCGTATTGTTTCCGGTCCCACAATGCGCGTTCATATTCTCTGAGGCACAGTCAGCCACTGTCTCCTGCGCGAGTAGGAAGGCAGGTGAAGACAAAATCATACCTATGGCCAGCGACTGCCAGTATTTCAAGAGACTTTTCCTCTGGAACTTATTTTCATTGCAGCTTGCATCGAGATCTACAAAGGCTGCTGTCGTTCTCGTCGGAATTAGATCAACCGCGACAATGAAGGCGCAATACCGCCCTTGGACTAGTCTCTTTGGTTAGATCGTAGGATTAGTTCATTTGAATTAGCAGAAACTACTTAGTCCCTACGCGCTCGCCCTCCAAGCATGTTGGAGCTTGACATCGTGATATCAAGATGGCAAACTTCGCGACACCATTCTCCCCCTCCTAGGAGGCATTGGCTCCGCGGAATCATTGCGCGTTGTCAATCTGCTTAGGCTGCCGGTCCAATTTTCAATACGCTCGGTGCGATCCCCCGGCACTGCGCAAGAACCCAGGTCAACTTGTGCAAACAGCATCAGCCTGGGTGTGTTCGTTTGAGTACTGCAGAACTGATGTAAAGATTAGGAGTGCTGTGGCAATTGGAGGATCAATACCCGGGTTCCTGTTTGTCAGCTCTACTCTGAGCCCTATCGCTTACAATTTAGAAGCAGTACAAATCCTGGCGTTTCCGAACGACCCTGACAAGATCAAGCGCCTAAATGTATTCCTCGCAGACAAGGTACGCTCCAGCCTCGTGGACCGGCAATCCCGAGAGTCCCTGGATTTCGTGAAGGAATTCAAGTCGGGCACGCGGCGTTATCTTTGCCGCGCTTTTCTACTCGACGGATATAACAATGGGAGTGGGCCAGCGATCGCTATTACTCTTGAAAGACACTCGTCGGGATCTTCCGCGCTACTGCAAATATCAAAGCAGTTCGACTTCACCGAACGCGAGCGCCAAACGGTAGAACTGCTGCTGCAGGGTCTCACCAGCAAAGAAATCGCAGTCCGCATGAACATCAGCCCAAATACAGTGAAAGCGTTTCTGCGACTAGTGATGGTCAAGATGGGGGTCTCAACACGGTCCGGCATTGTAGGGAAGATTGTCGGGCCTCAGATATAAAGATGGCTCCCAGGTTGGTTAACTTACATTCCCACTAGTCTCACCGAACTAACCCGTTTGCAGACTTTACGTTTTTAGGCATCTGCGTAAACATCCCGTGCTGTGAAACATATAACTTCACGGGATCGACGCAACCATCCGCGTTTTCCCCAAGTACTCGACATGACGGTTCGTGACCTGCCTCCTTTCCGTTCTAAAGAGCACGCTGAATCGCATTTTGCCGGTCGCGTACAGAATGTTAGTAAAGGAGGAATCTGTTTCCTCAGCCAGCAGCCGGTGCGGCAATCATCTCTGCTCCTGTGCGAAATTGGAGTTACAGAAATGCCAGTGCCTGTGCCCACGGTGTTATCAGTCCGCTGGACAAAAAAGCAGCCGGTGCAACCCGCTGCGTATCTCTCAGGCTTGCAGTTTCTGTTCTAGATCGCACAGAGATTGGTCCATCCAAAACGGTACGAAGTTCGCATGGCCCAAAAGCATTAGGACACTTAGGTAATTCTCTTATGCCCCGGCTTGTACTAGGTTTAGGAGCCTATTGTAAGTAGCTGGCGTAGCCTCCCCTCACGTCACCTTAGAGGAGGACGTCTCATGAAGCACCACTCAATTTGTTTATCTGAAGATCGCAACAGTATTCTTGCGGTTGGCGTGCTTCTTTTGTCTGTATTACTGCTCAGCAGTTGCGGTGGGGGCAGCAGCTCGGTAAGTTCTAAGACCTCATCTACCCCAACTCTGAGTTCTCTTTCGGTTTCACCTGCCAGCACAACGGTTGTAGTAAGTAATAACCAGCAGTTCGTAGCGACAGGAGTTTTCACCGATGGAAGCCAGCGAGAGATGACTAGTTCCGTCGTCTGGTCAAGCACTCAGCCTGCAACCGCAACTATCAGCGCTTCTGGTCTCGCCGTTTCTAAACAACAGGGAACTGCAATTATTTCGGCGGCGTCGGGTTCGCTCAAGGGGTCCGCGACTCTGGCGGTAATGCCAGCGCCATTAGTTTCTCTCTCAGTATCGCCATCGAGCTCATCCTTGATTAAAGGCAGTTCGCAACAGCTTAGAGCCATTGGAACGTTTAGTGACAAGAGCACTCAAGACCTTACCAGCGTGGTCAATTGGACGAGTTCCGCAACCAGCATTGCAACAGTGTCGAGCTCCGGTTTGGCTACAGCTGAAACGCCTGGCAACGCGACAGTCACCGTGGTGTCGGGTGCAATCGGTGGAACGGCAACAGTAACGGTAATGCAACCGGTGTTGGTTTCGATCGCTGTCAATCCTCCAGCCTCATCAATCTCACTCGGCGATAAAGAGCAATTGATCGCTCTCGGTTCCTACGACGACGGTAGCACCCAAGATCTGACCAGCGCTGCCTCTTGGCAAACCAATCAATCATTTGTATTAACTATGAGCCAGACGGGAATGGCAGCAGGACAAAATGTCGGATCGGCGACAGTATCAGCGACTGTGGGTTCCATCAACGGATCCGGGATAGTAAGTGTAGGACCTCTCATGGCAACAGATTATTTCTCAAATGCTAATACTGCCGGAGCGCCTGTGGGCAACATTACTGTAATTAATACCGGAGTTACGGGTGGAAATCTTTGTGCGATGGTCTACGTCTTTGATACAAGTCAGGAAATGAGTGAGTGTTGCGGCTGCAGCATATCTTCGGATGGCGAAAGGACATTGTCGCTGGACGCAGATCTCACGGCAAATCCTCTCACTCAAGTACAACTTCACACTGGCGTCATAAAGATCATCGCGGCCGATCCGACTAACAATCCCACCTGTAATGCCGGCAGTGTTACTCCCGCGGGGCTGCTGGTTTCTTGGGCGACCCATATACAGACGGACCCACAAAGCACGTTCGATGTCACCGAAGAACGGTCCCGATTATCACCCCTAGGGAGCGCAGAGTCAGCAGTACTCCAGAATCTTTGCACGTACGTACAAAAACTGGGCAGCGGTCACGGTCTGTGTACGTGTGGAGTCGGAGACTAGCCGCGCTGTCCGCACTTGAAGAGTTCGCTCTTTCTAACTGGGCTTCTTAACTGGCTTTCGCTGATTGCTTATGCTCAGCCACGACCGTTGGGAAGGCCTGTGCCGGTTTCATGGGGACCGGTATGGCTGGTTGCAAATTCGCAGGGCGATTCCGTGCAGCGAACATTCTTTGCCCGAATGAACGAAAATCTCGTTTCAACTTCCGCAATAGTTCCTTCAGGCGGAATAGACGGGGGAGTGGCTGATTATCAAGTGCCGCTCTATATTTCCGAACCCACTCTTGATCACAGTCAAACATACGACGACTCTTAACAGGAAAACTTTTTGGAGCAGCGAGGAAAGCATTTATATCCTCTCTTGAACGGAGAAGCAATTTCCCTAAATGGGCTAGTCGGTAAGGGCTGATCACTCTAGGTTGGAAGCCAAGGAAGGCTGAAATTTCTTAACGAAAAATCGCTTTGAGAACATGCTTTAGCCTGGCACCAAAGCCGCGACGTGGCTTAGCATCGATGGGCTCTGACGAAACTGGTGGAGAAACCTCCGGCTGAATGGATGCGAACCTTCCCGCAGACACAACCGGAAGATCCCTCGAGTCCTCGACCGGAGGCGGACTGGCAATAGCTGGTGCGTTGAACACAATGGGAGCGCTTATCATTACGTGCGGCTCGCCGGCTTTGAGCGCAGGTAACGCTGCTGTTTCAGGTCCTGCGTTTGCCTGTGACGCAGAATCTCCTATTTTGCCCTCCGAAGCGGACTGTGAAGAAGCCGACTCTTTTTTCTGCCAGTCGTCAGGCTGAGCCAGACGCATCGCCCCCTGCAGATTCGGGTCGGCGCCATTGGACGCGATCAGCTCTGGGGCGCGCGGAGGCGGACAACCACAATCCTGTGGCAACGCTGTCTCAACTATGTGAGTGCTTCCTGAGTGCAGAGCAGTGTCCGTTGCGCTCACCCGCCCCATATGAAACACGATCTTGTCGTCGGGCTCAACTTCATAAACGCCCTCGCCCATTAATTCCGAGACTACCGCTCTGGCTGTGTTCCCAGGCAATCCTCGCATACATGTGTCGCCTCGCGAGTCGGCGCTAATAGCGTAGTGAAACTCGCCAGGACCACGCAGCAGAATGCGAAAATCCGGCGTCATGATTGCGTCAGTCGAGTGTTCCAACGCATAATGCGTCTCCAACGCTCCCGTGCCCATGGCAATCATCAAGTCAGCTCCGTTTGGTGCACGTGTTATTGAGACAGAGGTGCTGGGGCAGACATATATCTCGCCTCCCCGTGGCAGACGGAGCAACATGGTGTCGTGACCCGCAGTTACGGAAGCCCCAGAAACCAGCCGATCCGCCGAAACCACGTTCCCATAACTGGCTGGACTGACCGGTACAGCCACTGGTTCTATACTTTTTGTAAGGGTTGGAATTGATGGTGGCTTAGCGATAGCCTCTTCTTTTTCGACATGCAGACGAAGGATTAACTTGTCCCCGACGTTATCCACCGAATAGGTCAGTGGCTTCCGCAAATCCACGACCAATCTCGCTACAGGAGGAGAGGTCATGAATTGATGTAGCCGGATCCCTGCAATATCTTCGCTACGTACTTTGATCCGCTTCTCGGAAATGGACATCTCGGCATTTTGCAGGTCAACTGTGATTCTGCGAGGCCGGTCTGACGTGGTGATATTTGGAACGATGCGCCGGCTCGATGTTATCTCAACTGCGGGGGCACCTTGGTCGAGAACCACGGTGACCCGGGAAAGAACAATCGGAGTGTCCCTTGCACCATTAGAATCTGGTACGGGGTTGGACACTTGCGCCAGAGCAGGCAACAGTAAGACCGATAGAAAAAGTCCGACGGACTTAGGTTTGAACTGCGGCCAGAATTTCATGCGGCACACCTACGACTGAGAAACGAAGAGCTTACCAACTATGCCGGAACGCGTGGTAACACCCATTTTGACCATCACCATGCGAACGAACGCCTTTACTGTATTTGGACTGATGCCTAAGCGACTTGCGATCTCCTTGCTCGTAAGCCCCTGCAGCAATAGCTCGACCGTTTGATTCTCACGAAGAGTAAAGCCAAACAGTCTCGACGCGCTGGACAACGCATTTACCCGTGAGAGGTTCCTCTCCAAAAGCAAAACCTTTGTTCGCTGAGATGTCCCGTTTGTTTGCGCCGTAAGGGCATTTACTGAGAGGTCAAACGCGCGGCACACATAACGTCGATTTCCTGATCTGAATTCGCTGGCAAATGTGAGACCTTCACCAGAGCGTCCCGTGACCAGTCTTGTGCAGATACGGTCCACCAAAAACGTATCAACACATTTTGTGAGTTGCGAGGTCGTCGGATAAGCAAGTATCTTTACCGCCTCGGAATTGAACATGAGCAGTTTTGGTTTTTCATCCAAAACAAGGAAACCTGCATTCAGCTCTTCGTTGCCCATAAAAGGCGCACTCCATCTAGCTAGTCTCTGGGGGGCGTGGGAAGAAAGATCCGGACAAAGTGGGCTAATGCTATCTGCCTAGTTTTGAGCCCATCTGACACTTCGGGGGAAAGGCGCCCTAAGTTTCTACTCCGTCGTGAGCTTTGTCAAGAGGGAGATCCCGGCGGCGGAAGATTTCAGAATTCTTTATTCGTGGCCGGGCGACCGCACAAAACAACCGCTTCAGCCTGTAATGTCTTTCCCCAACCGCATACGCAATAGAGACATGGCAGCACGTCGAAAAGGACGTGCTCCTCCTTTGAGAATGGTGATAACTGTCGAAATGAAGCAATTACACTCGTTCGAAACTGCCACAATGCGAAGGTGACGCTCAGGGTGGGGTAATTGCCGAACAGCCTCGCCCTGCCAAAGGGGTCCTTTTTGCTATCCTGAACAGTGTCCCGAAATTGTCAAATCAGCGGCGGCTGGTTGGCGAGCAGTGAAGAAATTCCGCCCGAGCCAAGCGAGGACTCAATCTTGCCAAAGTTTAGGAACGCCTACCATATGGAATAGGCTGTGCCCGATTTTTTGTGCCCAGTGACCGCTTGCATGTGCTTGGAAAAAGTACACTATAAAGCGGTGACTAGTAACGGACACGAGAGTCCGTTGGAGGTACCGATGAATGTTTCACCCGCCTGGCTTCTGCTACTGAGCGCCTTTCTGCCGCAATCAGCCTCGAATGACACTGGAGTCAAAATGACAATCCACTTTGGAATGTCCGGCCAACCTATTGAGCAGACCATTTACTTGCGTGGAGACCGCAAACGCACGGAGTCCCGAGGTTCCTCCGGGCGCGTCGGATCTGATGGAGCGAAGCAAGTGACCTATGGCCCCCGCCTTGTCTTAATTACACGCTGCGATTTGGGCCAAATCTTTGAGTTGAATCTTGATGATGCTCAATATGTTTCGACGCCATATCCACCCAAGCCATTCACCAAAAAAGAAATCGAAGCGCGTGGATTAAATAGATTGAATATGTCCACATCCGAAAAGCCGACGCTGCGAATCGAAACCACCACCCTAGACACAGGCGAGCGCAAAGAGATCTCCGGACACATTGCAAGACATATCATCATGACCCGAAAGCAGATTCCGCTCGAAGGTTCCCACTCTCAACCGCAAGACACGGTAACAGACGGCTGGTACATCGACTTCGATCAGAGCCTTTCATGCGATCGCAGACCACCAAAAGGAACGCGAGCCCACAGCTTCGGGGGCGTGTTAGTGGCTGGGAATCAACTCATGGAAAGACCTGAATTCATCGATATCGGCGAAGCGCAAACGGGATTCCCCTTGCAGCAAACCATGACTTCGAAAACCACCTATATCGGAGCAGACGGAAACACGCCGATTCTAAGAACGAAACCCTTGTGACCCAGTTCGTCGAAGGTCCTCTCGATCCCGCGCTCTTCGAAATTCCTCAAAATTTCAAACAGGTAGATCACATTGAGCGGAACCCTCCAGCTCCAAATTCTCAAATGATCACTCTTTGGGAGCGATTTCGCCTCGCGGTTTCGAATCTCTTTCGCCTCTAACGTAGGAGCGATTTCGCCGTCCCATCAGCCGAAACCCGCCCCTTCAAATCGCCACGTCACCGCCGTTTCCCACTATTGCCCTTCTGATTCCCTCTAAAACGCCGGTGACTGTTTCCATCTTCTCTCCCTGAGGTAAGATGTAGAAACATCTGTATGGAGTCCCCCGCGAATCACCCGGCTTACTCCGGCCGCGAGCTTCGGCCCTCTCCACGCAACCGTCGCCGCAGTGTGCGGCAGAAGGTTCACATCCCCGCCTACGCCAATCTCAATGGCAGTCGCAGTGGGATGGTTCTCGATCTCAATGAAATAATCGACATCAGCGAAGACGGTATCTGCATTCAGACCTCTACGCCGTTGACTCCGAATCGCAGTTTGCCGGTGTCTCTGGATCTAGCTGAAACCAAAGCCTTCATTCACACCGCCGGTCTCGTCGTCTGGACGGACAAATCGGGCCGCGCTGGCCTGCGTTTTCCGGAGCTGCCTCCTCAATCTCGCCAGCAGCTTCAGGAATGGCTTTTTGCCAATGCAATCGCTGCTTGCGTAAATCATGGGGAAGGGATGTCCCGTCCCCCAGCTGCTTCCGTGCAGAGAGTTAAAGTAGCCGCAGATATTGCATCGGCAAAAGAGAATATTCCAAATCTTTTATCCCTCGACCTCCCGCAGGCTAGCTCGCCACAATTCGAACCGGCCGCGCCTCTCGATTACACCTCAGTTCTGATGGGTATGGCCGCGGTTCAGAAAGAAGTGGAAGCGATTGGTGCTGATCAAGACCAGTCGCTGCGAGTGATCGCGGGTTGCGCTCTTACATTTACGCGAGCCACCGGCGCGGCGATCGCCCTATCAAATGAATACATAAAGAGCGAGTCCGAAGATGATTCTCAACTTGCGCCGCTTGCGATAGAAGAAGAAATGACTTGCGCCGCCGTCGCTGGCTGCGATGCTCCTCCTCTAGGTTCTCGCTTGCACGTAGGATCGGGCTTCTCCGGTGAATGCGTGCGCAGCCGGACGCTTCTGAATTGCGAGGACGCCGAAACCGATACGCGTGTCGATCGTGAAACCTGCCGCGCTCTCGGAATTCGATCCATGATCGCCGTGCCTGTCATGCTGAACGACAATGCCATCGGCTTGCTGGAAGTATTCTCTCCCGATCCACGCGCATTCAGCAGTAACGACGATGCTGTTCTCGCCCGGCTGGCCAAGATGATCGCCGGCGCCGTCGCAAAAGCGAACGCACCGGCCCAACAAATATCGGCGGCTCCTCTGCTTTTCGGACAAAACATATTTCCTTCGACCGGATCTTTCGAAAATGAGAAATCCATCGAACCTTTGTCCGAATCATTCAACGACAGATATTCCAGAATTCTGCTGATCGCCGCAGCCGCAACTTTGCTGATCGTTCTACTCTGGCTGTTCGCTTCACACGGAAAAAACCGGGCCGGCGCGAATGAATCCCAACTGCCGGTCACCGCGGAAACGACCGGCGTTACCAGTAGTCCATCTGCAAAATCGCTTCCGACAAACAACATTGGAGGTCTCCGCAGACTAGCGTCGCAAGGAGACGCTCTCGCGCAATACGCCTTAGGAGTACGTTATGCTACTGGCGAAGACGTTAAACAAGACGATTCCCAAGCCTTCGCCTGGTTCACCAAAGCCGCCGAGCAGGGAAGCGTTCCAGCGCAAGCGACTCTAGGCGCTTACTACTGGGCTGGACGGGGTATCCCGCAAGATCTGAAGAAAGCATATTTCTGGGCAGTCCTGGCGCAAGCCGGCGGCGATCAAGGAAGTAAATATCGCACAGCCGTGCTGGCCTCGCGATTGACTCGCAATCAGATCGCAGCCGCGCAACAGCAAGCCGACGATTGGATTAAAACCCACCGCTTATCCGCAAAGAATTAGTGCCGCGTATTTTGTAATTACCATATTTTGTAATTTTTAAAGATACGCATCAACTCACTCACAAGCGCAAAAACATTGACCGGCGAGATAGTTGCTTTTAGCAACTATCGACGTGTAGACTCTTTCCATGGCGCTTAACACCATCAGGGAAGCGGACCAAATCTCTGCAGTGCGGGAGTTCAATCGCTTCTACACGGCGCGGCTAGGTCTGTTGCGAAAGCACCACCTAGACGGTGAGTTTTCGCTGACAGAAGCTCGCATCTTGTATGAGATCGGAGCCAGTCCCGGGCTGACGGCCTCCTCGTTACGGAACACGCTTGGCCTCAATGCCGGATACCTCAGTCGAAGCCTTGCACTGTTAACTAAACGAAAGCTGGTGCGCCAGACGACATCAAAGCAGGACGGCCGGGAGAAGTTGCTTACGCTCTCGCCTTCGGGAGAGCGCACTGTAGCCTGGCTGAACGAACAATCGGCACTACAAATAAAAGGGCTGCTCGCGAACGTCAATTCAACCAACCGCGTTGCACTGCTCGAGTCGCTTTCCAGGATTCGCTCCATCCTGAGTGAAGTTAAAGAGACGAGTGAAATCAAAGAGAAAGACCGCTCAGTTCGAATCGTTCGCTTGTCCAAATCCAACCGTGACGCGATTCGTCTGCTTGAGGAGTACTACGAGGCGGTTAGCGTTATCCAGCGGGACACTCCCGAAGCGATCCAGAAGATCATCGATGCCCCTTGTTCTGGCGTGTGGCTCGCTTATCTGAACGAAAAGGCTGTTGGATGTGTCGTGTTGAGAAAGCTTGCCTCCATTCCGTTCGCCGCGGAATGCAAGCGTCTCTATGTGCGGCCTATCGCCCGGGGGTATCATATTGCAGACAAACTGCTGGACGCGCAGGAAGATTTCGCCCGCAGCACGGGTCTGCGCTGGATCTATCTCGACAGCTATGACGATCTGAAAGTTGCCATCGCTCTGTATCGGAAACGTGGGTACGTTTCGTGCGAACGCTATAACAACAACCCCCAGGCAACAATCTTTCTTCGCAAAAACATAGGGCCCGGCTCCATTGAATCTCAAAAATTTGGCGGCTCCCGCAAACCTCAGTATGATTCAAGTGCGAGAGCCTAAGGATAAGCCCTTGATTGGTCTTAGGTCCGATCGGAACCTCATGTTGCAGAAACGCATTGACGATCAGCCCAGCATCTCCCGCGAAATGGTTCGCGAGGCTGAAGATATCCTGCATCGTCATTTAAAACGTGTCGGCCTTAAACAGACCGCGCAGCGGGATACGATTCTGCGCACTTTCCTCGAAACGCGGGAACATCTCTCGTTAAATGAATTGCATGGCTGGTGCAGGAAGAAGGATGGCGCGCATCGGATTCACAACCGTTTACCGCACCTTAAAACTTTTCACGGAATGTGGTCTCGCCAGCGAAGTTGCGTTTCATGACGGCATTGCACGCTATGAACACCAGTACAATCGCCGCAGCCATCATCACATGGTATGTACTGAGTGCGGTGGCTCGGTAGAGTTTTTTTCAGCGGAAGTCGAACGGTTACAAGAAGAAATCGGACGCAAACATCACTATATGGCGACGCGTCACACCTTCCAGATTTACGGGATTTGCGAAGACTGTCGAAGGAAGCATGCTTCTCAGCAAGTCGTGTGACGTCGGTCCAAAGCTGCATCTGACAGGAGGAGAAAAGAATGGCAGTAGAGAACTCCAACGCGATGTACAGCGACTCATTGCCGACTCGAACCTCAGGAGGGGCTTGGGATCATGTTATTTCCGCGCTCGCCTACTTCACCTTCATTCCCGCAGTCGTTTTTCTGCTTACGGGGAAATTCAGAAAAAGCCGGATGGTTCGCTTCCATTCGTTGCAATCAATCTTGCTTGCTGGCGCAATCGTTGTCGCTGGTATCGCTGTCAGAACAATTTTCGCAATCCTCTCTTTTGTGCCGGGAGTGGCATTTCTCGTCGGTTGGCTCGCCGCTTTTATAGCAACGCTCGGCTTCTTCATCTTATGGGTTGTGCTGGTACTGAAGGCACTTCGAGGGGAGATGTTCGAATTGCCGCTGTTGGGAAAAATCTCAACCAGGCAGAGTGCCTGACCGCCGACCTGCTGCTGCCCAATCCTTGTGGTCCCGCACGATTCTGATTGCCTTGATACGACAATTCTGTTAAGTTTCGCGCCATCGAGCGTGGGCCGTCTCAGATGCCCGGTATTTCGCTCCATTCGTTAAATCGATTTGCTTGGAGGGGTCCATGGCTTTTTGCAGCGCGTGCGGTGCTCAAATGCCTGAGGGGGCGACGGTGTGTCCTGCTTGCAACCGGTCGGCGAGTCCCGCCGCAACGGTAGTTCAAGGGAAGGCTGGAGGTTTGGCGGACAATGTCGCCGGCATGCTGGCATATGTGACCATCATCCCAGCCATCATTTTCTTACTGATAGAGCCGTACAACAAAAGCAAGTTCGTTCGGTTCCATTCGTTCCAGTCGATTTTTTTCTGCCTGGCGGTGGCAGCCATTCACATAGCCTTAAGTGTGCTCGGGGTGGTTCCTTTTTTACTCTTTATCACATTCCCTTTGCACGCGCTGGTGTCCCTGGCCGCTTTCGTTATTTGGATCATTCTTCTAATCAAAGCGAATCAAGGACAAATGTATAAGCTGCCGTATATCGGCGACCTCGCAGAAAAACAGGCGAACTCCTAAACTGCCTGTCGAAGTTCGAGAAATGGTGTAAAAAACGCGGTCGGATGTCCTGTCCCAATTTGACAGAACCCTCTCTGAAATGTCATTCCTATTTACTTTTGATTGAGGCTTGTTTCAGGTAGTCTGATGAACTGGCTTTTCTTTCAGATAGGGAGACGCGTTTGCGAGTTCGGGTTTTTTATCATGACAAATGCTTCGACGGCGCGTGCTCAGCCGCGCTCTTCTCGCGTTTCTACCGGGAGCGAATTCGCAACGACGTAGAGTTCGTTTTTTCTGGGTTGCTGCACCGGGCAGGCGCGCTTTTCAATGAAAAGGATTTCGACGGCGACGAGAATGCCATTGTCGACTTCAAGTATTCGAGCTCCCCAAACATAACCTGGTGGTTCGATCATCATGAGAGCGCGTTTCTCAGTCCCGAAGACGCAGCTCATTTCGAACAGGATCAGAGCAATCGCAAGTTTTACGATCCAGACTTCAAATCCTGTACTAGTTTTATCGCCACCATAGGTGAACAACGTTTCGGCTTCCACCCCGAGCCAGTTGCTGACCTTATTCATTGGGCAGACGTCATCGATGGAGCGTTGTATCCGGATGCCCGCACGGCAGTTGAGATGAAAGAGCCTGCCATGAAACTCACCATGGTGATCGAATCCGCTCAGGATTCGAATCTTGTTCCTCAACTCATCTCGCTCTTAGCCACAAAGCCACTGGCTGAAATCATCGAGGAGCCTTTCGTGGCGGCGCTGCTTCCGCCTTTGCTTGAACGACATCAGAAATCGATTGCGATTCTCGGCGAGCGCACGGAATTGAAGGACGGTACGCTGTTCTTCGACGTCACCGATCATGAGCTTGAGGGTTACAACAAATTCGTGCCCTACTACCTGCAACCTGGGTCCGTCTACAGTGTGGGCCTCAGTAAGAGTAGTTTCCGCGTAAAGGTTTCGGTCGGTTCGAATCCCTGGGCCCCGTCACAACCAACGGTGAATCTAGCCAAAATTTGCGAGCGCTACGGTGGGGGAGGACACGCGCGCGTAGGCGCGATCTCATTTGACGTCACACAACACGCAGCGGCAGTGAAGGCGGCACACGAGATTGTCGAAGAGCTTCGCGGAGCCATTCGCGCGGAGAAGCGGTAACTCGCCATTGAAGACATTACTCACGTGAGCGTTCCTACGACTCTCGGTCCAGCTATTCTTCGCGCCGAAAATTTGGGCCGTGTGGTCAACGGAAAAATTCTGGTCGAAGGTGCAAGCTTCGAAATTCGCGAGGGCGAGATTCTCGCCCTTGTCGGTCCGAGTGGGTCGGGCAAGAGCTCACTTCTTCGTCTACTCAACCGGCTTGATGAACCTACGAGCGGGACTGTCTACCTGGATGGAGTGGATTACCGTCAAATCGCTCCTCGCGAACTGCGGAGAAAGCTGGGGATGGTAACGCAGCGAGCGTTCTTGTTTCCCGGAACCGTGGCCGCGAATTTGCGTTTCGGTCCAACTCAGCGTGGCGAGAGCTTGTCGGAGGACTCAGTTGAACAGTTACTTGAGCAGGTTGGACTTAAGGGATATGCTAGCCGCGACATTGCGAACCTCTCCGGCGGAGAAGCCCAGCGCGTTTCGGTCGCCAGAACGCTTGCCAATTCTCCTCTGGCTTTGCTGCTGGACGAACCTACTTCCGCTCTAGATAACGCATCCAAGCTAGGGATTGAATTACTGATCCAAAAAATTGTGCGAGATCAGAATCTCACGTGTGTATTGGTAACTCACGATGTGGCCCAGGCTTCGCGCCTGGCTCAGCGGGCTTTGCTGTTGGAATCCGGACACATCACCAGCATGGGACCTACAAACGAGGTCCTGCATGCTTAAGCTGGTCTTTCACGACCAACTTTGGTTAGGACTAGCCCAAGCAGGAGCTGCAGCTCTCGCGGCACTCGTGGTTGTGCTGCTAGCCCGCAAACGGAACATTCATTTGGAAAGCGAAACCGTGGTTGCGATGATCCGGGGGCTGGTTCAAATTGTAGCGGTGGGCTCGATCCTAGTGTTGTTACTTCGTGGACCGCGATGGACAAGCGTATTTCTTCTCGCCGCGATGATTGTAGCCGCTGGTGCGACTTCCGCCAGACGGGCGAAAGGCATGCCGCAAGCTTTCCGAGTTTCTGCGTGGTCGATTGCTGCTGGAGCAGGATCGATCATTGCTCTCATGACATGGCTCGGTGTCATCGATACTGGCATAACTTCGCTCGTCCCAGTAGGTAGCATGTTGATCGCGAATGCTATGAATACAAACGGACTGGCTCTAAATCGTCTCCGTGCAGATGTGCTTTCTCATGTAGGCGAAATCGAGACTGCGCTGGCTTTGGGAGCCGATGGTAAGAGCAGCGTGGCGCCCTATGTGCAGGCCTCGTTCGAGGCTAGTCTGATTCCAGCTATCGACTCATTGCGTTCTCTGGGAATTGTTTGGATTCCCGGACTTATGGCTGGCATGCTACTCTCAGGGGCCCGTCCGGTGTATGCGGCGATCTATCAATTTGTGGTTCTGGCGATGATTTTTGCTGCTTCGGGGCTGACTTCGCTGGTGAGTACAGTCCTGATTCGGGAACGGATTTTTACTTCGGCGGAACAATTGCTACTGCAGCCTGGGAGATAATGTCTGTAATGAGTAGTCTGGCACACGTCCGATTGGCCGCAAACTATCATGATCATGAAGCAGCACACCGGAAAGTGCTGCGAGCAGTCGCTTCACTGGAAGTAGCCAAAGGGCTGGTTGTCCTGGCGGCCGGGATGAGTGTTCTCTTCATCGTTCATCGTGACACCGGTGACATTGCCGATTGGTGTCTCAGGGTTCTTCACATCAGTCCGGATCATCATTTCGCCCAGGTGTTTCTCAATTGGGCTGACACGCTTACGGAACAAAAGTTGTTTGCCGTGGCTGGAGTTGCGACCATTTACGCAATTTTGAGATTCATCGAAGCATATGGTCTTTGGCACGCAAGAGCCTGGGCAGAATGGATTGCGTTAATTTCGGGCGGGCTGTATCTACCGTTCGAGATTTATAAACTGATTCATCGAGCTAATTTGTTTCACGCCAGTGTTTTCGTCATCAATGTTGCGGTGGTGATATACATGGCGTTCTTGCTGATGACCGGCCGCTCTTCAAGAACAAGACTCGGCCTTCATTAAATTACCATCTCTCGTTCCAGCAAGAATTCGAACGTCTATTTATCTCTTAGGGGCGATTGCTCGGAAGTGGTTGACTGCGTCAGTGGCTTTTTGCCTTTTGAATTTATTCGCATGCCCAGGAATGCGATCGGTATTGCGCCGAACATTCCTAGTCCGATCCCCGCAAAGGGACTCCATCCTAGGTCTACAGTCCTCAAGAGAACCAGGATGGCCCACGCTGCGGCTAGTAACTGGAAGCCATAGAATATTATTCTTCGCGCCACTGAATCACCTTCCGGAATCAACGGCTTAGTCACCAACACGATACCAACTCACAGGGGATAAGTTCCAGAGCAAATATTCGAACGCATAATTGTCGATAACGGGTCGCAGCTGTGTTTTTGCTGATTGGCCGACGCTGGTTTGCAGGTGAACTTCCTTAGATCCTGCAATACCGTGTATACCCGAATTTTTACTAAAAAAAGTGTAGAAAGGTACTCTGGATATAGGTACTATCTATTTGTCATGAAAACTGCCTCCCCTGTCAGCAGGCTCGTACCGCGTACTCTTTCGCCATCTGTTCACATTGAACCTGCCTACGATTGCGATGGCTCTGCCTGTCATCAACCCATTTTTAACGAGGACGGTGGCCTGAACCATATCGAGCCGCACTTCCATTTGGTGGAGTGGGAGTCAGACAAGAAACGCTGCTACGCCGTGACGGACGTTCCCCTCTACGAATTAGCTCGCTAAGAAAAATCCTAATTTGTGCGATTGCGATTTTGCAGTAGGTTCTCGATCGTACTAATCAGAGCGTGGCTCTCCGATTTGGAAAGCACGCTTTGAATACCAGCTTCACTGGCTTCGCTAACGAGCTGCGGAGAATAGTGCATGGTGAGCATGACCGTGGGAGTTCGTGGCGCTATCACCGCCATCTTTCGCGCCGCTTGTAGGCCGTCCATGACGGGCATGACGAGATCCAGAACGATAATGTCTGGATTGAGTTTCATCGCATGATCAAGTGCTTCCTGGCCGTTAGCGGCCTCTCCGCAAACTTCCCACCCGGTGTTCGATTCGAGAAGATGGCGGATAGACTTGCGAACAACAGCACTGTCGTCCGCAATTAGAATGCGGACCGACCTAGCCCGTGTCGGCATTGGTGCCTTGGAAGCCAGTTGCATGTGCTACTCAGATGATCAGAAGGCCAAATCGGGTTAGCTGAGGAACTTCGTTTCCCAAAAAGGAAAGCCGTCTGCCGTATATATGAATTGTTCTCCTGCGTATTCAAGTACTTAGGATTCGGCCCTGGCCTTGCAGTATTGACAGCACTCCCCAAGTGCCGGAACCGACCATTGTCAGCTCAGACAATCGGATGATTTCGGACAGGCCCCGTATTCATTCTGTCTCTAGGGGGTGTGTCACGAGAAAAATCAGGGGAACGTTCTTAGCTCTAATCACCGCCGCTTTGCTGTTAAATTTCGCTGCCTTTGCGCAGAAAAATCCCGCGACTTGGGAGTGGCAGCCGACCGAATCGTCCCCCGATCGCCACAAGTTTTTTGACAAGCAAAACGCCCGGCTGTTCGCTATTAACGCAGCTTCCCAGACATTCGCTCTGATCGCCATTCAGTCCCGGGGAGCCCATATGGAAAGCCGTGGCCGAACTCTGGACGGATACGAGAAGCACTTCGAATCTTATGGGTACGGCTGGGGAGCATGCTATCGCTTCGGCGGCGGCATTGGATTAAACATGTTCACCACCTTGATTTTCCATGAACTTGGCCATCACAGACTGGAACGCTGGGTTCCGCTCGTGGCCATTGCTCATGCGGATATGTCAGCCGCATACGCGCTCTCGGGATCGCGCCAGAGTAACCGTGGCGGCTGGTAGCAGGAATTTGGGCGGCGCTGGCAGCGGAAATTCACAGGAGGTACTCTGAATTTTTATCACACGTTAACCTAGCTACTCTGCTTCAGCTCTAAAAAGAATGAACGCGTGTAACTTGGGAGCATTACGCTCAAGAAGCGCGACTTCTCTATTTGGAGTTGATGCAATGAGTAAGAATGGTACAAGCTTTAGATCTGGCGTATCTTTTCTGAAACAAGGAATGGCTGGCTGCCTGGCACTCCAATTACTCTTTGGAACAGCGCTGCCGGTTTCAGCACAAACCACAGCCAAAAGCGCTCCCACCAAAAGTCCGATCAAGCATGTGATCGTGATCATTGGAGAGAACCGCACCTTCGATCACATTTTTGCCACCTACAAACCGAAGAACGGCGAAACCGTCGACAATCTTCTTTCCAAGGGCATCATCAAAGCAGACGGCACACCCGGCCCGAACTATTCATTCTCAACACAGTTCAGCGCTGTGGACTCCGATGTATTTTCGATTAGCCCAGGAGGAAAGACCCTGTACGAAAACATTCCTCCAGTTGCAGCAGGTGGACCTACGACGCCTTATTTCCCTAGTTTGGATTTGGCGAAAGAAGCTGAACCAGGATTTCTGCCGAACAATTACTACAAATTTCTCACTACTGGTGGCACCGGCTTGGCACACGGCGTTGTCGATACCCGTATCCCGAACGTGAATGCTCTAGGCTCCGGCGTATTTCAGCTCACGCCGGGAGTAAAGTACGACGACTATGCCAGCAGCCCGGTACATCGCTTCTATCAGATGTGGCAGCAGGAAGACTGCAATAAGGACTATGCCACGCAGAACAATCCGAGCGGTTGCAAAGCGGATTTGTTCCCATGGGTGGAAGTTAGTATCGGTGCGGGAGACAACGGCGCTGCTCAGCCTGCCGGGTTCAACGACCTGTCTACGGGCGAAGGTGCAACTTCGATGGAGTTCTACAACGTCCTCAAGGGGGATGCTCCTTATCTGAAATCCCTCGCTGACAACTACACCATGAGCGACAACTACCATCAAGCTGCGATGGGTGGAACCGGCCTTAATCACATCATGCTCGGATTCGCAGACGGCATTTGGTATAGCGATGGCAACGGCAATGCTGCCGTGCCTCCTACGAATCAGATCGAGAATCCAAATCCGCAACCAGGAACCAATAACTGGTATGTGGAAGATGGCTACGGCGCGGCTGGCGGAGTAGGCGGCGGCAGCTACAGTGCCTGCGCTGACACTACTCAACCAGGTGTACCTGCGGTCGTCGATTATCTCCAGTCGCTGACACCGGCGATCAAAGCGAACTGCGATCCGGGACATTACTATCTCTTAAACAACTACAACCCCGGATACAACGCCGATGGCAGTTTGGCGGTGAACGACAATAATCCTTTCGCTCCTTTCACCATTCCACCAACTTCAGTGCCTCACATCGGCGACGCTCTAATGGCGAAGAATGTTTCTTTTAAATATTACGGAGACGGCTGGAATCTTTACTTGTCCGATCCGAACTTTAACAATCCATTCGACGCATATTGCAACATCTGCAATCCCTTTCAGTACGCAAGCGACATCATGACCAATCCCACGCTTCGCGAAGAGCACATTCAGGACTTGGCGAACTTCTACGAAGATGTGAAAGCGAGCGATCTGCCGGCCGTCTCGATCATCAAGCCAAGCGGATTCGTAGACGGTCACCCGGCTTCTTCAAAGCTTGACCTGTTTGAAGGATTCACCAAGAAAGTTATTACCGCAGTACAGGCGAATCCAGAGGTATGGGCTAGCACCGCTATTATCGTTACTTTCGACGAGGGCGGTGGGTACTATGATTCCGGATACGTTCAGCCGCTGGACTTCTTCGGCGATGGTACTCGTATTCCGATGATTGTGGTCTCTCCCTTTACCGCAGGCGGACACGTGAACCACACCTATACGGATCACGTCTCTATTACAAAGTTCATCGAACGGAATTGGAACTTGTCGCCCTTGACAACTCGAAGCCGTGACAATTATCCCAATCCGAAAGTAAAGAAGGACAATCCTTATGTGCCGGTGAACAGTCCTGCGATTGGTGACTTGTTCGATTTGTTCACTTTCCATCCATAAAGAAATAGTGATTTGCGTGAGAATGCGGCCAGGGCAGCTTGCTCTGGCCGTTTTTTTGCTCTTAATATTTGTCTCTGTGGCCCGTCGATGGAATCGAAGAGTAGGGAAGATCTTTAGCAAAGGACTGCCTGTATTCTAAGGGGCTTCTGCATTCTCAAGGAGACGATGAGTTTGCAGGATCTCGAAATATTGAATGCTGGTGGCCCCGGGGTGATTCGAACACCCGGCCTTCGGTTTAGGAAACCGCTGCTCTATCCAGCTGAGCTACGGGGCCGAATGGAAGCTTTTGATCTGCTCTCAGTTTACACAATCCTAGTTTGCCGGTCGTTTGTCCGGATGCGGTCTTGCAGAAAGCTTCGAATTACCTCTATAACTCTGCTACAAAAACGGGTGCTCTACGCAAGCTGCACTTGAGCGGAGCACCCTTAGAATTATTTCAGACTAGCCGAACGAAGAACCCATTTCTTCAAAGTTAGTACTTGTGGCCACACGGTCATACCATCCACATCGACCCATTCTTGCAGTGTAGTTGTGCCAGTGAAGGCGGCATTGGTATCGAGTTGATCTTTCTTCCCATCAAAGAACTGAGGGTGCCCTGTCCTTGCGCTTTTTGCAAGGGTGGGTGGGATGCTGATCGTCCACGTTTACTTCGTTGTCGAGATTCGCGCTCCCACCCTTCGCAAAGTCCGCGAAGGGTAGGGCACCCTCTGTGTCGTGGTGCCAGCGAATCAAAGCCTGGCCCCCGGCTTCACTCAGTTACGGTTATGGTGATTGTGTTCGATTTCACTATACCTTCTGTGGCATTCTCGGAAACGACTCGCGATACTTGGATCACGTATTCACCCGGACGACTCATATCGTAGACCTTCGATGCTCGTACCTCTTCCCATCTTGTGCTCTCACCAGGCTTGACTGTACGCGACTTGATGCTCCCGATCTTAATTTCCGGGTGAGCATTCACTATCTTCGCAACCGAGCTGCCGTCCGTGCTACGGACGTCAAATTGGTACTCGGCATCGACGCCGTTTATATCCATAACCGGCAACGATAAGTCATGGCGAGTATTATTCGTCAATTGGATTTTCACCCATACGTCCGTGCCAGGTTTGATCGAAGGGTTCGCGGTTGCGAGTACGATGGAAAATGGAGCCCGGACGTTCTGGGCCAGAGCCGCTAATCCACAAATCATGCCAATTACGATCAATCTTTCCAATATCTTCAATAATAAATCTCCATGCCGGGTGCCCCTCCCATTTGCGTTTTTTGCGGGATGAGTGGGTTTTATTCACACTGCCTTTTCCAAACTTTTGCAATGCACCGCGCTAGATCTGAGGCGTCCATTCCTGGAATTTACCGTACTGGGATTTTATTGCTCTCCAAACATCGGCACCTGCCTTACGTCCAACTCGCCTCTTCGCGCGCGTTTTGCGGCGCCGATCACTGCTAGCACGGTCAACGATTCCAACGCGGTGCGCGGGACGAAAATTCTTTGCGTATTGGAGCGCAGGTCGGGCGGATTTACCAAAAATCCTTCGGCAGTAGTCAGACTAAGATCGTTTGGCATCATGGCCTCGGTGATCTCACCATCCTTGAAACGCAAACGCACCCAGAGACCCTCAGTTCGCGGGCGGCTGGTAAAAGTTTTACGGGGGAGCCCTTCTGAGTCGGCGAAGTCGCGAACGAAGTAGACCCCCTTAATGTCCTTCAATTCGATCGCAACTACCGTGCCAGCTGTATTCAGAAGCTCCAGCTTGCCCTCATTCACGAAATTGGACGGAGAGACGTAGCCATTGAGAGTGTCCCGGTCCATCTTGCGGACGATTACTTTCTTGTGAGTGGAAGGCATTCTGATCGATTAACCCTGGTTGGTGAGATCCAGCGCGGAGTCCAGCTTTCGCATCTCAGCGTAACCAGATTCTCGCATCTTTCCGGTGAAAACGTAGGGGTATCACGTAAGTAGTAGCCAAATCGTCAACCATGTGGTATTTTCTCTAGTTCGTCAATGGCCGCCGTTAAGCTTATAACTATCTAAGAAATAAGAACTTAGATCAGGAGCTTGGGCCAAGGTACAAACCACCTGCTCCTGGAGATGGTTTGCATCTGTTCGGGTTAATGGACTGGGTTTCTGTACTCCTAAACAAGCATGGCTGATTACATTTACACAATGGAAATCCGGCTCACCCCGGACCAGCAGCGTGGTGTAACGCTGGTACAAGATATCGCGCGCTCTGCGGGGATGAACATTTACCTGACCGGAGGCGCAGTTCGCGACATTATCAGTGGCTTCTCCATTCGCGACCTTGATTTTACGGTTCAGGGGAATCCCTTCAAGCTGCAGAAAGAACTTGAACGCGCGGGCGCCGTCGTTTCCGGTTCCGAGGACGATCTTAAAGTTTTGTACCTGGCGCTGCCCGGAAATGTTCGTGCGGAAATTAGCGCGTCGCGTACGGAACGTTATGAAAAGGTTGGCAAGCCGCCGATCGTCACGCCTGCAACAATTATTGAAGATCTAAAGCGCCGGGATTTCACCATTAATGCCATGGCGTTATCACTGAATCCGGGCTCCCGCGGACTATTGATGGATCCCTTCAACGGGGCCGCTGACATTGAAAATAAGGTTCTGCGAATTCTGCATAATTATGCATTCGTGGAAGATCCTTCACGGCTGCTTCGTGCCAGCCGGTTTCGCGGCGCGCTTTGGCTGGCCGCTAGAGGAACGGACACAGGCGCGGTTTGAGTCTGCGAAAGAAAATAATTACATCGAGTACGTCAGCGATCGCGCCATCGGACACGAAATCGAGCAACTTGCTTATGAAGACGATCCGCTGCAAATCGTCAAAGTGCTGGAAAAAGAAAATTGGTTGAAGGTGCTGAATCCGCACTGGACAACGGCGAAAGTTGATACGTCCGGATTGAGTGACTTGCTGAAGACGCGGCAGCAAATGAATGAGCTGGGTTACTTGCCCGATCCTTCAGCGGCGGTGTTGTACTTTCTTACCGAGAAGCTCGGGGATAAAGATATCGCCGATATGCGGAAGCTGATTCCGCGGAAGACTTTGGTGGATGCGTGGAAACATCTGGAAGAGGAAGCGAAAGATCTTTCGAAGCGGCTCAGCGGAAAAGAAGCTGCCACGCCTTCGCGAACTTGGAAGCTGCTGTCTGAAGAGCGTCCGGAAAATGTTTTGTTCCTGGCTGTCACGGTGCGACAACAGGGAGTGGATCAGAAGATCAAGAATTTCTTCACTAAGTGGCGTCAGGTCCAGCAGAAAGTTCCGTTAGTGGAGATGACTGAACTGCACATCACTCCGCAGATGCCGGAATATCCAAAAATTGCGCATGAAGTTTTCATGTTGCTGCTGGATGGGAAGCTGCGTTCGCACACAGAGATCATGAAGTTCCTAAAGCCGCTGGCGCCCCCGCCACCTCCGCCGCCACCTCCGCCTCCGGCGAAACGTGGGCGCGCTGCGAAGGCCGCTGCCGCGGCTGCAGCCACACAAGGCGCAGCCCAAGCGATTCCTGTGACAGGAACTGCGAAGAAGAAAAAAGGGAAGGGTACGGTTGCTGCGGTGCCAGCTCCGGTTCCTGCTGCTATTCCGCCCAAGGTCGGCGTTGCAGCAGTCGGCAAACCGAAGAAGGCAGAAAAGGGAAAGCCCGCGGCTAAGCCAGCGAAAGTTATAAGCCTGCGAAATCAGCGGCCAAACCAGCTAAGAAATCACCGAAGCCTGCCCCAAAAAAGACAGCGAAGAAGAAGCACTAGAACTGCTGCTGAGTGCGAGCTGGTCGGACCTGTTTCCGAAACTTATTGCGATGTTTCATGCTTATTAGGTACTTTTCCTCCTTGTTAATTTTCCAGAACGCGCAAACCGCAAGGATTTTTTGAAATGAAACGATTCGGCAAAATACTGCCCGTTACTTTCATCCTGGTCATGGTGCTACTTGCAGTTCGCATAACTCTTACAATTGGCTGGCGGCCCTTCATCGGACCGAAATCGCGTCCTCTTACGTCCAAACAATTTGAACGAACGCCTCAGCGGCTGGAACGTGGGCGCTATTTATTTACCGGAGTAGCAGGGTGTGCTTTTTGTCATTCACCACACGATGCCAGTCAGCCTGGGAATCCGATAACACCAGGACAGCAGGGAACTGGCCAGGATATGGGAGCGGAAGGCTTTCCGGGCCATGTGGTAGCTCCGAATCTTACGCCGGATTTAGCGACTGGTTTGGGGGGCTGGACCGACGATGCAATTGCCCGCGCTATCCGCGAAGGTGTTCGGATGGATGGGCGGGTTCTCTTTCCCGTGATGCCGTATGTAAACTTCCGGCACATGTCCGATGAGGATGTCGCCTCGATTGTGGTGTTCATCCGCTCGCTGCCTCCGATACATCACGAGTTACCAAGCACAGAGATTATTTTTCCGGTGAAGTACTTGATCCGCTCGGTTCCACAGCCAATCACGGCAGCGGTGAACGATCCCAGTCCAACTGATGTGATTGGGCGTGGGAAGTACTTAGTCACCATTGGAAGCTGCAACGGCTGTCATACTCCGCAGGTGCGAGGGCAGGAGATCGCGGGACTAGAGTACGGTGGCGGCTTCATGCTGAAAGAGAATGGGATGTCGGCTGCTGCCGCGAACATAACACCCGACGCGACGGGGATCAGCTACTACGATGAGGCATTATTCATCCAAGCACTGCGTGCCGGGCACGTGGGAGCGAGAAGTTTGAGTCCAATTATGCCCTTCGAGGCATATGGCAAGTTGACCGACGCCGACCTTAAGGCTATGTTCGCTTACCTCAGTACATTGAAGCCGGTAAAGCACAGAGTCGACAATACGCTCCCGGCTACATACTGCAAATTGTGCCGTCAGACGCATGGTGGAGGAGACCAGAACTGAAGCGAATGGATGTCTTCGTTCATCAGTGGTTCACCATTTCACGTTGCCAGCCCAACTGCGAATGCCACACCTAGACGCCTTCCACGCATCAAGCCGAAAGTAACTCCCTCTTTTCCGATAAACTTGAGATAGATGGCTTCCAAAATCTCCTGGCTGCGCCGCTGGTTCGGGCTGGCTGCCGTTCTGTCAATCGTCATAGTGACAGGCGCTTATTTCTACGCGCGCCATCGGCTTCAGAATGCGGTGAAGCAGATCCCAGGAAAGATGGGACTGGAGTTCAAGCAGACTGCGAATGGCTTTTCTATTTCGAAATCAGAACTAGGGCGCACCATCTTCCGAGTTGAGGCCAGCAAGGCTGTGCAGTACAAGCAAGGAGGGCACGCGGAACTTCACGATGTTCACATCACCCTTTACGGAAGCGACTCCAGCCGGTTTGATCAGATCTATGGGAAAGATTTTGTATACGATCAGCAAACTGGTGACGTGACCAGCAAAGGTCAAGTCGACATGGATTTGGAAGGAAACCCAGCCGGCATTTCCAGCCCCGATCAATCGCTGCCGAAAGAATTTAAGAATCCAGTACACCTCACAACCGAAGGTCTGGTCTTCAACCAGAAGACGGGCGACGCCTATACAAAAGAGAGAGTAGATTTCCGCATTCCTGAAGCCACCGGATCGGCTGTTGGCATGTCCTACTCGGCGAAGACCGCTGTGCTGAAGCTGGAGTCGCGGCTCGAAATCTCTGTGACTGGTGAACCTCCGACAACGATTCAGGCCCATCATGCGGCGATTAGCAAAGATCCACATATAGTTGTGTTAGAGCAAGTGCAAGTGGCAAGTGGTCCGGAGCATTCTGAGGCGGAACAGGCCACCATTTTTCTGCGTCCGGATAACTCAGTGGAACGCGTTCTGGCGCGAGGCAATGTTCAGCTTCAATCGAGCGACGGGGAGCAGGCCAAGGTTCGCTCGGATCAGCTAGAAGCGTTTATGGCGTCGCGCGGCGGTGAGCAAAATGATTCTGCGGATGCAGCGAAAACCCAGCGACTTGCCGTGCGAAGTACTGTTTTATCGGGCAATGTGCAATTCGAAACCCTCGGCTCTGGGGCCATGCAGGGAAATTCCGATCGTGCGGCTCTGACTTTTGGCAACGACAGCTCGTTGCAGAAAATCCATACCCAGGGTTCCGTTAAGCTGGTTCAACAGCAAAGAGCGGCCAATGCGGGTCAAGACACATCTGCAAACGCGCAAGATTTTGAACTGACAGCGCCAATTGTGGATTTCTTTCTAGTCGGAGGGAAGCATTTCGATCGCGCCGAGACTTCGGGGCCGCCTCGCATTACGATTCGGCCAGCGAAGCAAAACCAAAGCAACGGACCTGTGACGCAGACCGCGATCACTGCCGGCAAGTTTGAAGCAAAGTTCGACGATTTGGGGCAGCTCTCGTCGGTGCACGGTGAGCCCGAGACTCGCATTGTTAGTAGCGCGACGGGACAACCTGATCGAGTAAGCACAAGCCATACACTCGATGCAGCTTTCACTCCAGGCAGCGGTATTCAGACTGTCGTGCAACAAGGGGATTTTGCTTATGTGGACGGCGAACGAAGAGCCTGGGCCGATCAGGCACGTTATCGGACCGCTGATCAGATATTGCTACTCACAGGCTCGCCCCGGATCGTCGACAAAGGCATGACCACCACGGCGCATACAGTCCGTATGAATAGAGTGACCGGCGATGGCTTTGCAGAAGGCGATGTGAAGAGCACATATAGCGATCTGAAGCCAAATCCCAGCGGCGCACTTCTCTCATCCTCGAGCCCGATTCATGTGACCGCGCAATCAATGACAGCGCATCGCTCTCCAGCTGTGGCACTTTATACGGGCAATGCGCGCCTTTGGCAGGACGACAATCTGGTCGAGGCGCCATCGATAGAATTCGATCGCGATCATCGCTCTATGGACGCTCGCAGCTCCACCGGCCAGGATGTCTCGACGGTGCTGGTGCAAGCGGCCAAGAACGGCAAAGTCGTACCGGTGCGAATTACCTCAAAACATCTGACCTATGCCGATAACGAGCGAAAAGCGCATTTTGAAGGAGATGTTGCGGCCAAAGGAGATGATCTAAAAATTGCCGCCGATCAATTGGATGTTTTTCTACAGGCAAGAGACCAAATGGCAGTTAGCCAATCACTTACATCTGCAGGCAAATTGGACAGAATAGTAGCCCGCGACCATGTGATTCTCACTCAGCCCGGTCGTCGCGGAACGGGAGAGCAGCTCATCTACACAGCGGCGGACGACAAGTTTGTCCTAACCGGCGGACCGCCTAGCATTTTTGATGCCGAACGCGGCAAAGTGACCGGGGTTTCGTTGACTATGTTTAGGGGCGATGATAGGGTGTTGGTGGAAGGAAGCGATAAGTCGCTTACCGTCACGGAAACGCGAGTGGCACGATAAATGCATACGCTGTCCGCCGACGATCTTGGTAAAGCCTACCGTGGTCGCCGGGTCGTAAACGGAGTAAGCCTCCGCGTAGAGCAGGGCGAAGTCGTAGGGTTGTTGGGTCCAAACGGAGCGGGCAAGACTACCACCTTCTACAGCATCGTTGGCCTGGTGCCACCCGATTCGGGCCGGGTATTGATCGACGACGACGATATCACGGATGTGCCCATGTATCTGCGGGCGCGCCAATACGGCATCAGTTATCTCCCTCAGGAAGCTTCTGTATTTCGCAAGCTTACCGTCGAAGAAAACATCCTTGCAGTACTTGAGGCGCAACCCGTTTCCTGGCATGAGCGCCGGGAAAAGATGGAGACGCTGATCGACCAGTTGGGATTGGAACACATACGTCAGAATCGCGGATACGCGTTATCTGGCGGCGAACGGCGGCGAGTGGAAATTGCCCGGGCTCTGTGCATCAATCCAACGTTTATATTGCTCGACGAGCCGTTTTCTGGGATCGATCCGATTGCTGTGCTGGATTTGCAGAAGATTATCAGCAGCCTGAAAATGAGCGGAATCGGGGTATTGATTACCGATCACAACGTGCGCGAGACACTGTCGGTGACCGATCGAGCGTACATCATCAATGAAGGACGAATTTTCCGTCATGGAACTCCGGAGCAGTTGGGCGGAGATGCGGAAGTTCGAAGAGTTTATCTCGGAGAGCGTTTTTCTTTGGTTTGAAAATCTAGAGGCTTGGTTTGAGAATCTAGAGGCTAAAGATTGGTTTCTTAAGCCCGTAACATGAGCGGAGTAGAAAATTACGAAGGGGTGTCTCCGGTTTTCCAGCCTAATTAGAATATTAGGTGGGTAACTTTAGTGCCCTTTGTGGTTCGTGAAAAGTTAAGCATACTGTACTTCAACCTAGTAGCAATTACGGAGCCATAGTGCTGTTGCAACCCAGATTGAACCTGAAGGTCTCGCAGAGACAAATCCTGACCCCAGGTCTAGTGCAGATGGTCAGTGTTCTCGCCCTCAATAAACTTGAGCTGCGGGACATGATCACCGCCGAGATGGTCGAAAACCCGGTCCTCGAGGAACTTGAAGACTCGGTTCCGCTCCTTGATGATGTGGGCCGCCGCGAAGAAGACCGTGACCGGGTTGCGCCGGAAGAGAATACCGTTACCGCTGTCGAAAAGAAGGATCCCTTCGAAGAAATCGATTTTGGCTCTTTTTTCCAGGATTATCTCGATCCCGGCTATCGTAGTCCGGGGCAGATGGAAGAAATTGAGCGTCCTTCGTTCGAAAATTTTCTTTCGAAACCTACGAACCTTTCTGATCACCTGATCTGGCAACTTGGCTCGATCTCGACTCGGCCAGAAGTGCGCGAAGCGGCTGAGATTATTCTCGGCAACCTGAGCGAAGATGGATATCTGATTGCCAGCGATGAAGAATTGCTGGGAGTTGCTCCGCCCGCTGCGCCTGAAGTCGACGCGAAAATCGTAGACAACGTGATGAAAGATGCGGTCGCGCTGGGGCTCGATGCATCACTGGATTCGTCACTCGATGCGGGCAATGACCAATTGCAGATGGATGACGCAACGAGTCTGTTGTCTACATCGCCTTCACAATCAGCAGAGTCATCGTTAACCAGCTGGAATTTGCCAACAGGCTCGGCCTCAGCAACAACGAATGGAAACGGAATGGCGGCAGGGTTTGCTACTGCTCCGGATGTAAGTCCCGTCGCAAATACAGTGCCGGGCATTGTAGCGTCATCACCGACGGTAGCTACTACTCCGCAGCCAGCTTTTAAGCCCAGTTTCAATCTTGCAGATCTTCACGAAGCGCTCGAAGTCGTTCGTCAACTTGATCCACCCGGAGTAGGTTGCCGCGACTTGCGGGAATGCCTGCTCTATCAATTGCGCTATCACCAGCTGCAACTTGAAGAGAATGGTGGAGAAGAAGGCGCAGATCAGGTACTCGCCGATGCGGTAGCCATTGTCGACCAACATCTGCGCGCCGTGCAGAACAAGCAGCACAAAGAAATTGCGCGCGCCATGATGCGTCCCGTCGAGGCTGTGCAAACCGCGCTCGACTACATTCGTACGCTTGATCCACGTCCCGGGCTTCGTTATAACAAAGGTCAAACGCGCCTCATTGAGCCCGATGTTGCCTTCGTGAAGCATGGAGACGAATGGCTCGTCGTCATGAACGACGAAGACGTGCCGCAGCTGAGATTAAACCCCGCCTACAAGCGTCTACTTACTCGAGACACCAACGACAAAGACACTCGGAATTACGTGAAAGAGCGCTATAAGAGCGCCATGCAGCTCATCAAGAATATCGAGCAACGCAAGCAGACGATCATGAAGGTTTGTTACACCATTGTCGCGCGGCAGGGAGATTTCCTGGAGAAGGGAATTGACGAACTGAAGCCGATGATGATCAAAGAAGTGGCGGAAGAGATTGGCGTTCATCCGTCGACGGTAAGTCGTGCGGTAGCCAGCAAGTATGCTCACACGCCGCAGGGTGTGTTTGAATTGCGATATTTCTTCAGTGAGAGCGTGAATGGACCGGAAGGTGGCAACACTTCGCTGCTTATCCTTAAACGCCGTGTTAAGAAGCTGATCGAAGAAGAGGATTCATCAAGGCCGCTTACGGACGAGCAGATTACGCGCATTCTGCAATCGCAAGGGATTCAAGTGACTCGACGGACGGTGGCGAAATATCGCGAAGACATGCGAATTCCCAGTACCCATCAGCGCCGGGTGAAGAAGTCATAAAATTAATAAGTGCGAAAAATTAATGTTGTAGCAACATCAGAACTCATAGAAGCGAATTAGATTTAGATTAAGATAGTGCAGCAGGTATTTCAGACACAAATTGCTCGAATGTAAAGCAACAAAGCGGTTGTTCCGATAGTGCCCATGTAGTGGAACCCTAAATCCCAGGAGGGGCGCTCATGAATGTGGAATACACCGGCAGGCAGTATGAAATCACTCCCGCCATCCGCAAAGAAGTAGAAACTGGCCTAACGAAAATCCGCAAAATCCTGCACGATAAATTCGATACCAAGGTAGTCCTCGCGGTTGAAAAAAAGCGTCACAAAGCAGAAATTACGATCAGTCCGCGTAATGGGCCGCTGGTCGCGCTGGCTCAATCCGGAGACATGAATTCGGCCATCAACGAAGCCTTGGATCATCTGGAAAAGCAGGCGGTGAAGTACACGACCAAGTGGCGTACAAAAAAGCGTCACAATCACAAGAGCGAAAGTCCGAAGAATTCGAATGGGAAAAAGTGGAATGGCGAGTCTTCCCATGAAACTTTACAGGAGACCGTTGCAGTAGCTGTGGGACTCTCTGAGACAACGTCAGTGCCGGTTGTGGTTCACAAGTTTCCCGCAGTGGCGAAATTCACCGAGGTACACGTAGTTCGTTCGGATGAGGCGGTGGCCATGCGTCCCATGACGCTCGAAGAGGCCATCAAAGAAGCGCACTTTAAGGACAGAGATGTATTCGTCTTCCGTGACCCAAAAGGCAAAGTGATGGTCCTGCACCGGACGCGTGACGGAAAGATGGAATTGATCGAAGCACCTTAAATTTTCGTTCTAGGTTTTATCGTGCGGTAGAAACAGATGTTCCATCCTGGCCCGCGCTGCGCGCCACTTCACGTTGCTCGCATTTCCGGCTTTTTCGAGATAAGGCGCAAACTCTTTGTCAGTAGTTAGACCCTTTTCTTTCAACAGAAGGATGATGGCGCCGCTTTGCGTTTCCAGTTCTTCAAGATGAACCAGCAGGTCCTTCAAAACCTCCTGCATTGCGTTCTCGCTCATAGTCGTCCCTCTTATCCCAAACAGAAAAAGCGCTTTCTTACTTACTTAACGTCAACTTTGGATGCTCAATACCAAGCAGGCGTTAAGCGAAACACGATTCATTTCGGAAACAAGAAGAGTTACTTCAGTGAGGTTTCCCCGTTGTTCATATCGCTTTGCCAGCACGAACCATGCTACAAACGGTTTAGGGAGGTGAGTCTCTGGTGTTGCGGCTCGATTACTTATCTTGCGGACTAACGGTGCTTTCGACGATTCTGGTGGGCCGAAGATGTTGGGAAGGTTGGGGACTCGCTGCCATAAATAGCGTCATCATTTGCATCATAGGAGTGAAAACTTCGCAGTGGGGCTTTGTTCCGGCTAATCTGTTCTGCATTGTCCTATATGGTGTCAATCTTCGGTCGTGGCGCAAGCCACCGCAGATAACTTAGGGAGATAACTTAGATAGACTCCGCATTTTACTGAGTCGTTTTGGCGAGGGTTCGTCTCGACAGACGCACCACGCTTCATACCCCTTGTAGCGTTTTTTGACTGGCGAGGACGTAGGCTTGGTGCTATCTTCTTGCAGCGAAACGCGCCACCCAGCGGGTTCGCACCGAGCTGACAATCAAATGACCAAGCAAATTCTATGCTGTCTTGTTTTGACGCTCACGTCTTTTTCGCAAACAGCGAGCCACCTTCCCGAGTCGTCCGAGAGCAAGCTGCTGGTTCTCGAACATCTGTGGAACGAAGCCCAGTTACATCGCGATTCCGGTGCGCTCTCCGATTTAATCAGCGATCGGTTTGTCAATACGGAGTTTGACGGCGAGGTCAGCGACCGCAGCAAATTTCTCGCGGAAATAAGCGACCCGCAATTCAAGCCCACAATCATGACCATTGCCGACATGAAAATTGATGCTTACTCACAGGCAGCTATTGTGACAGGAAGCTATCACGCGAAGGGCTCTTACAATGGCAAACCGTACGAACACTTCGGTCGTTTCACCGATACTTGGGTGATCGATAAAGGAAAATGGGAGTGCGTTGCCAGTCACAGCAGCCTCGTAAAAAAATAGCTACTAGCCAACCAACTGCAACGACTCCCAATCATTTACTTGGCTTGGCTCTGGTCCTTACTTTTATCTTTATCCTTGTGTTGGATAGAGAGCAGCTCGACTTCAAAAACGAGAGTAGAATTCGGCCCAATCTCGGGGCTGGGACCGCGCTGGCCATAAGCAAGATCAGAGGGAATAAATAGTTGCCACTTGGATCCTACCGGCATTAGTTGCAGCGCCTCGGTCCACCCTTTGATGACTTGGTTGACGCCAAATGTCGCGGGTTGACCGCGCTTGTAGGAGCTGTCAAATTCCGTGTTGTTCAGAAGCGTACCTTTGTAATTGCAGACGACTGAGTCAGTCGCGGTGGGTTTCGGTCCTGTCCCTTCCTTGAGAATCTTGTATTGCAGGCCGCTGGGCAGGGTGACAACACCGTCTTTGGTTTTGTTGGCAGCGAGAAATGCTTCGCCTTCTTTCTTGTTGACCTCTCCTACCTGTTGCATTTTTTCCTCTTGTTTTTTTCGTACATCAGTTTGGAGGGACGTCATCGCGGCCTTCATTTCATCATCGGACAGGAGCGGCTTGCTTCCCGCCATTGCATCTTTTAATCCGCGCAGAAGGATTGCCGGATCGACGTCTACGGAATCTCGGTGCAAGCTCTTGCCAATATTCAATCCGATGGCATAGCTAGCCTTGTCTTTCTGTGTCTTGAGGGCGAGAGGGGTCTGACTTTTTGTCGTCGGGGCATGGTGAGTCTTCGTTCCCGATGTTTGTCCGCTTTTTGTTGCGGGAGCCTGCCCGGTTTTCGCCGCCGGCGGCTGTTGAGGAGTCGATGCCGGGGTCTGCTGTGCCATGGAACTGCCAAGCAGCATTATGCCGGATGTCAATATAGTTAGTGCCATTGTTGAGGTTTTGTGCATGCAGTATTTTCGCATTGGTTCGACGCTTCGGCAAACCAGCTCACCTCGGCTAAGTAGTTTCCGACGGTTGACTCGCGCACTTGAATTGACATTGATCAGCGTTGGTTCTATTGTGTCGAACCGACGATGAACATTGCTAAAGCAACCCGAAGTTTCGAAAACTGGTTACGCCTGCACACGAAATTGGTTGAGCGAGACCTGCGACTCAAACACCGTCTGATGGCGAAGTCTCCGTTCACTTTCCTGCGAGCGACATTCTATCGATGGGTGCAGGTTTGGCCTAAGGTTTGTCCTGAGCTGGCCAGAGCGCCGCATGTTCTGGGGGTTGGTGACTTGCATGTTGAGAATTTCGGAACTTGGCGGGATGCCGATGGCCGCCTGGTTTGGGGCATTAACGACTTTGATGAAGCTGCGGAATATGCCTACACAATTGACCTGGTCCGCCTCGCGACCAGTGCCCTCCTTGCTGCGGCGGACGGTCACATCGCGTTAAAGGGAAAGGCTGCCTGTCAGACAATTCTCGAAGGCTATGAAAGCTCCCTTCGCGAACATGGACAACCTTTCGTACTCGAAGAACGAAATGGCTGGCTAAGACAAATTGCGACGGGAGAGTTACGGGATCCCGTACACTTCTGGAAAAAAATGGACGCGTTGCCGACCTGGCGGGGAGAGATTTCGCCGAGCGCTCGCGAAGCTTTGGAACATCTCATGCCAGCACATGGTCTTAAGTATCGGGTGGCTGGACGGGTTGCAGGACTCGGAAGTTTGGGGCATGTGCGGCTGGTTGCAATTGCGGAGTGTCACGGCGGGAAAATAGCTAGGGAAGCGAAGGCGCTGGTTGCGTCTTCTGCCGACTGGGCGCGTGGAGCAACAGGGCCGCCCGAGATCATGTACCAAGCGATTATCAGCCAGGCGGTTCGCTGCGTAGATCCATTCGTACAACTGCGGGGGCGCTGGATCGTTCGGCGCCTTTCTCCTCACTGCAGCCGGATCGAGCTTGCTGTACTGCCTACAAACAGGGACGAACTCCGGTTATTGTCGGCCATGGGATGGGAAACAGCTAATGTCCACTTGGGCAGCAAAGAATCTGCGAGTCTAATCCCGCGTCATCTCAAGAAAATGAAGGCCAACTGGCTGTATGCCGCCGCGAAAGATATGGCCGATGTGGTCACAAAAGATTGGAAGGCTTGGTCAAAGCAAGCCTCCGGTTAGTGCTGCCGGTCGCTCACTAAATTATCCAATCTTCAAAATAGCTTGCTTCTTCAAATAGCATCGTCCTTTTAAATAGCTCGGTGATCAAACGGCTCGAGTCGGAACGCAAAATGTTCTGTTTTCTTCGTCGTGCGTGCCGATGTCGTTTCGCCACTCCCGCCGTACCGCGTATAGCAACTCGTCCAATATGACATTTAGGGACTGAGGATTATCGCTAAGAGCTCGTCCCACGCTTTCGCGATGCACCGCCAGTTCACCGATCTGGTGGACGCCGGCCATCTCGGTATCATTTCGTTCGGCTAGAAATTTTCGCTGGCGTCGGGTGCTGTCGGGGAAAGGAAGAATGACATTGGCGAACGGATAATCGAGACTTCCGGTGGTCATCCAATGCACCACAAGTTCGCGGACATGATTGGGACTGCACGCGGTGTGAATACTTGGTCTCATAGCTAGCTGATCGTTCCACTGTAGAACTTTCACTCGGTCTTCCCAGCGGCTTTCAGCTATTAGGAACCAGTCGGCATCAGTCATGCGTTCCGTGCCGCAGATTGTACATGCGTGAATCGCCGATGTACTCACAGCACACCTGCCGTTGCTGCCGGTTTCACCGGCTTGGTCAAGGTAGAAGGTAAGAGCCCAATCCGTACGGATTGCATAGGCTTCTTCGCCGTGAGGGCAGTCAATGGGTTTATGCCGGACGCTGTCGGAATGTGTGTCAGCGGATCGTGATGGGGCAACCCCGTCGTCAAAGGCACCGCAATCATGCCTCGCTGCGGCTCGAAAGTTAATGTGAAGAGCGGAAAGCACTGGTCGCAGAGCCAGTAGTGCTCCACTCGTTTTCGCACGCTGTTCTGCCGCGCCAACTTCGAATGGGTTGTACTTACTTTCGCTATCTCTTGCTCAACCTGAAAAAGCTTGCCTTGATGCATACTGCGAAAAAGCGTAGAGCATGCCGCGTTGGCGCACTTATGAAGCATGGTTCCCTCGGATATCCTTCGCTGAAGTACTGGGTCAGGAACGCATGATGATGCACGCAAATGGCCGAAGAAAGTATCGCTCCAGCAGAGTGGAATCACGTAACGTGCATCACTTCCTGCACGGTAAGAGGAAACGCATCAGCAGGAGTGCCGAAATCGGTTTTGGAATGCCGAAGGGCCGTCAGGCGAAAACTAAAAGCTAATGGTGCCGTTTAGTGGATCAACACTCCCAGAACTGCAACTGCGACTCCAATCACAGCAAATCCAATTCCGGCATGCCAGAATATCTTGCGGCCGGAAAGAAGCGTGATCGAGGTCACGACCAAGCCTATTTCCAGAAACACTTCGGCGAGATCGTAACGATCGGCGCGTCCGCGTTCGTGTACCGTCTCTCTTTGCAGCTCCTTGGCCTTAGCTTCGGCCTCAGCTTGATCATTGTGGTAGCGTTCGGCTTCGGCTAGATATTTGTCGTGCAGCTTGGCAGTGGCGGCCGCGTCTTTGGACGCGATGACAGATGTCATGTCCGCAAAAAGCTCATCCGTGTGGCGCCGAATATTCTTTGCCTGATAATAAGCCCATTGATCGCTGACTTGATTCTGCAGAATCACTTCTTCGGTGTGGGCGCGATGGCCGAGCAGAGAGACGGTTGCAACCAGCACCGCCAATATTGCCATGGTGAGAGAGATCGGAGCCGAGCTGGGATCGTGGCGTGCATGCTCGGCATGTTCCTGCAATTCCTGGAGTTCTTCAGAACTCATTCAATCTCCTGTGAATCATACTTGGAATGTAGATGTTACGAATTTACGTGTTCGCGTGCAACTGAAGGTTAGTGCCTCCCTAGAGTCTTACTCTCCCATGACTTTCACGATGAGGCGCTTATCCCGCTGGCCGTCAAACTCGGCGTAAAAGATACGTTGCCACGGCCCTAAATCCAGCTTTCCGGCGGTGATCGGCACGATTACCTCGTGATGGATCAATAAGGCTTTCAGGTGCGAGTCGCCATTGGTCTCGCCGGTTTCATGATGTTGGTAATTCTTGTCGAACGGCGCCAGCTTTTCGAGCCACGCGTCAATATCTTCAATTAGCCCGGACTCGTTGTCGTTAATATAAACTCCAGCCGTTATATGCATTGCCGAGACCAGCGCCATACCTTCTTTGATTTTACTTTTGGCAACAATGGACTCGATCCGCGGCGTAATGTGCACGTACTCGCGGTGCTGCTTCGTATGAAATGTCAGGTATTCCGTATGCGATTTCATGATGCTTCCTGAAAATGGTATCGGAAACAGACAAGTTTCGCAGATAATGCTGGGACAGGAAAGCTTGGGGTGACCGTGGACACGCCAAATGACGATCTACAGCAAATCAAGGTTGCTTTACGGGATCTCACTCGACGTATTTACCGCATTGAGCGTGCGATGGGGATTGATGCGTCTGCGGGGGAAAGTTCTCCAGTCGAGTCGGTATTGCCGCCCCCGAGACCTTCGCCGAAGGTTACTGCGCCTTCCAGTCCTGCTTCCGAATCGCGGTCAGTTTCGCCCGCTTTGCCGATCACGGCACGCTTGCCAGAACTTAGGACGAACCTGGAATCACGCATCGGCTCGCATTGGCTGAACCGGATCGGCATTGCTGCGCTGCTCATCGGTGTTTCCTACTTCCTGAAATATGCATTTGAAAATAACTGGATCGGCCCGGCCGGGCGGGTCAGCATAGGTCTGCTTGCCGGACTCGCTGTCGTGATCTGGAGCGAACGTTTCCGTAACAGCGGTTACAAGGTATTTTCGTACTCGCTCAAAGCAGTTGGCATAGGCGTACTGTATCTGTCGATTTGGGCGGCGTTCCAGGTCTATGCGTTGCTTCCAGGCAGTATGGCTTTCATAGCGATGGTGGCAGTGACGGCCGCCACCGCCGCGATGGCTCTCGCACAAGACGCGGAGATTCTCGCGGCTTTTGCGCTGTCTGGCGGGTTCACGACACCGATGTTGCTTTCGACCGGCCAGAATCGGGAGTTGGCACTCTTCTCATATGTCGCACTGCTGAACATTGCAACCCTTGCGATGTTGGTTTTTAGACCTTGGCAGCGGCTTTTAGTTCTCAGTTATGTTGGGACCCTAATACTTTATGTGGGCTGGTATTCCGAGTTCTACAAACAGTACGAACTCGGATCGACGCTCTTCTTCGCTACGTTATTTTTCATGATTTACGCAATCGCTCCCTTGGTGGCACGGCGACCGACAGGCGCACAGGAGCGGTTCACCATTATTCTGCTGTTCCTTTCATTGGTGAATGCCGGAGTCTACTTTCTGCAGAGCTACCTCCTAATCTCGGAAGTGAGCAAGACGGAGATGGCATGGTTCGCATTGGGGCTGGCCGCCGTCTATCTTCTGTTGGCCTGGTTGTCCCGCGCAAGAATTACAGATCGTGTCTTGTCGGAAAAATTTAGGTTGTTGCACCTAGCGTTGGCGGTGGGCTTCATCACGGTCGCGATCCCCATTCGTCTGGATGCGCACTGGATTACTGTTGGGTGGCTGGTGGAATCTGCTGCGCTCCTGTGGGTGGCCGATCGGATCCAATCGGATTTTCTCAATGCATTCGCTGCTACTGCTCTGGCTATGAGCATAGTGCGGCTAATCCTGATCGATAATTTCTATTCGACGCAGCTCATATTTAATGCGCGTATGGGCGTCTATGCGCTCGCCATCGCGGTTCTTGGAATGGTTGCTTGGTATGCTTCAAAGCGTCAGGACAATACCGGACGAAATGCTTTCGTCCTTTCTATCGTTGCAATAAATGTTTTGGCTCTTATCACGCTCAGCCGTGAAGTGTCGGACTATTATGCTCAACAAATGTCGGAGTTGAGGCCGATAGGAAGACGATGGGATACAGCTCATTGGTCGCGTGTCAAAGCCATTGAGATCAGCCGCGACTTCGCCTATTCGGCGTTATGGATGGCATATGGCGCCATGTTGATGGTAGTTGGTTTTTGGCGGAAATCAGCATTTGTTCGCTGGCAGGCGCTAATTTTGATTGCAGCTACTACGGTCAAAGTTTTCGTTTATGACACATCGCAGCTTGACCGGATTTACCGCATTCTCAGTTTCATCGGTCTTGGCGCGCTTCTGTTAGCGATCTCTTTTGTCTATCAACGAGATTGGCTAAAACTTTCGAAACAAAAGCCGGAATTACGATCAAGGGAGACTTCCGAACAATGACTCTGGTTCGTAATTCAAAGTTGGCCGAGAACTCTAGCGTGAACTGGCGGCCCAAGGACCGCTTCCGGAAGCGTGCAGATTAATCTGTACGGATTCACTCACGCGAAGGATAAATGTGCTGGGATTTTTCATTCCCCACTTCACGTAGGGCACGACGAAATGAGTTGTGATCGTCCAATGATCTGCGGCCATCTCAACCTGGACTGGAACTGTCATCTCATGCTCAGATCCGTGAATACCAAATAATCCATGAACTTGAACCGTCGAGTTTCCCTGGATGGCTAGTTTTCCGTCCACGTGATCTGGACGAAATGTAATCTCTGGAAAACGGTCGCTTTCCAGAATTTCGCGGTGCATTTTCCTATCGCGAGTGTTGTTTCCGCTCTGCCCGGTAGCCGCATCGATGACGATGTCTCCGCCTATGGAGCCGGTCTCAGGGTTGAAGCGAATGTTGCCGTGCTTCAGATTAAACTCTCCGTGAACGGTGTGAATTACATCACCTAGCGTGAACTCGACGCCGGTGTTGGCTGGGCTAAATTCCAGAACAACTTCCCGATTCTGTGCTTGGGAAGGCGCGGCGGAGACGCACAGAATCGTGATGACCAACCAAACCAGAAGCCTAGCGATCGCTCTCAAATTATTTTACTGTCCTTTGTGCCAGCTGATTTAGAAACGGAATACTGCCCAGATGTCTAATATATCCCGTTAACGATAGCTGCGTCTGCGGAAACCAACAGATGACAATGTTTATACATATTAACGATAACATTACAATGAGCGACTATCGCCGGAGGTAAGAATGAAACGGATATTCGCGCGCGTGTTTCTAGCCATGATGTTTGCTTTTGTAATGCTCTACGTCGGCGACTATTTGGTGATCCGCTGCAGAATATGGAGAAACTGGAGCCCGTTCGCTCAAGTAACTGTTCAGCCTTATTACGCAATTCATCAAAAGAACAGCAAGACAGAGTACGACTCCGCGCCAATAGAAATCGATACCTGTATTCACACGATTTTTCCGCATTTAGGCTATAGCCCCTGTTGGTATGTGAATCGCCATACCGAAAAAAGCATTGATATATGAAGGGAACTCCAGCGGAAGGGAAGAGGGGTTTAGGACAAGAGGAGAAACAGGAAGGGGTGAAAATGAAGAAAAGCGGAGATGAACTGAGGAAATTTGATGCCGATTTCTTAAGGTAACTCGGGGCCTAGGAAAACTTATTCTCTACTCAGGAAATAAGGCGAATGTACCAGCTCGCTTAAGCCAACAGGGCGCCGAAATGTTTAGGACTGGTTGCGCGAGAGGGCTAAGAAAGCCCTCCGGCTGCGGCGCCCAGGGAAGCTCGCTCAGGAATTTGCAAAACTTTTGATACCCAGTCTTCCATTACAGGCAAATGTTCGCGAGCATCACGTTCACTTAGAAACTTTACATTGCTATAGCGCGACTCCTGGTAGTTGCGCACCTTACCGTTATGGATCGCGTCGAGAACCTGTTGCACACCAGCCTCTACTTTCCATACTGGTTGAAATCCGAGCGATTCACGAATACGGCGAAATTCTACACGATAATTTCTGCGATCAACATTTTCCTCGGTACAGCGAAGTTCAGCGCCGGGCACCATCTTTTGAATCAGTTGGCCCACTTGGCCAAGAGTCATATTTTGTTCGTCTGATCCAACATTGAAAATAACTGGTGTCACCGCAGCCGAGGGAGCCTCAAGCGCGGTTAAAACCGAACGTCCGGCATCGTGGACGTGCAGGAATGGACGCCATTGATCTTTACCGTAAACGGTGATCACACGATCGACAACCGCCTTTGCCGCCAACAGATTCACCACTAGATCAAATCGCGTTCGGCCAGACAATCCATAGATGGTTCCGAATCGCAGGATCACTGGCTCGAAGCCGTTGCCGCGAAATGGCAGGAGCACATTTTCGGAAGCAATCTTGCTTCGTGCATAAAGCGAGACCGGATTCAAGGCAGATCTTTCATTTAAGATTTGATCGCTTGCGCCGTAGACCGAGCAACTGCTGGCAAACACAAATCGTGAAATGCCATTGCCTTTTGCAACCTGCGCAATCATGCGGGTCGCGATCACATTGATCTGGATCGTGAGCTCTTCATCCAGGGCACACGCAGGGTCTCCGACCAGTCCGCCCAGATGGATGACTGCGTTCATGTTCTTCATTGCTGCGACTACCGTATCGACATTACGGAAGTCTCCGCGATGGATCTCAAGATTAGGATGTTGCATGAATGGCTTGATGGGCTCGTCTCCATAAAGGAAGCAGTCCAATAAGCGAATGTGGTATCCCCGATCAAGCAATTTTGGAAGGAGGGCTGAACCGATGTATCCGGCTCCGCCTATTACCAGAACGCTCTGCTGTTCTTTCTGTAGTGAAATGCTGACAGGTTGGTGCTCTTGAATGATGACTTGTTTCCAGACTTTTGCCCACAAGCGTGCCGCGAGCAAAAGAACTGAGGCGGCCAGCCACGCTAATATGAAGGCAGAGCGAGGAAATGACGGGACAATCCTGAGAAAGTACATGGCGAGCGCGAGAATTACGAACGAGATCGCCGTGGATTGCAGAATCGTGAGCGCCTTATATTTGCTGGCATAAGAACGTCCCTTCGTATAAAAACCCATGACGTAGAAGACCAGGGGCGCGGGACAACTAAGCAGAGCTGCCGAACGCAAAAACATATTCAGCAGAAACACCGGATGTTTGTCGTACAACCATATTTGAGGCAGAAGTGAAAGTACGAGTGAGGTATTTAGAATAACGAGATCGGCAAAAACTCGGACAAAAATCTGAGTAGGATTATTTGTTTTTGACATGGCGCGTAGGTTTCCCTTTGTCAGGACTGCGAAAAATCAGATGAATTATTTTGTTGTGACAGGTTGGTCTAAAAGAGATTGTTAAGAAAATATCACAGAGTGGCGATTTGCATTACTTGTTCAACAGCTTTGCAGGTTTGCTCGATATGTACATCCGAGAGGGTTGGATGCACAAGAAACATCAGACTGGTTTCGCCCAGCTCTCGAGCTACTGGCAAAAATTCAGAAGGCCGTAGATCCGGCGAGAATGCCTTCTCCAAGTAAAGTTCGCTGCAGCTGCCAGAAAAGCATGGCACACCGGCAGCCACGACTTCTGACATAATCCGATCACGATTCCAGTCGGCGCGAAGACGCTCTGGTCGCACAAAGACATAGTACTTGTAATACGAGTGTCCGATTTCCATCGGAGGCGCTGTTACTCGCAATGCAGCGATGGATTGGAAGCACTCCGTTAAAGCCTCAGCGTGTTTACGGCGCTTCGCCACCCATGCTGGAAGCTTCTTCAATTGCACCCGCCCGAGTGCGGATTGCATTTCCGTCAGCCGCCAATTCGTTCCGAATGATTCGTGCAGCCAGCGAAAACCTGCGGGGTGCTCACGCCGGTAAACTGCATCGTAACTTTTGCCATGATCTTTGAAACTCCAGGCAAGTTGCCATAGGCGTTCATCGTTGGTGGTGACCATGCCACCCTCGCCTCCGGTGGTCATGATCTTGTCCTGGCAGAATGAAAATGCCGCCATGTGGCCCAGCGAACCGACTTGGGAGCCCTTATAAGTCGCACCGTGGGCTTGTGCACAGTCTTCAATCACCTTTAGATCGAACTCTGCGGCAAGTTCCATGATCGCGTCCATATCGCAGGGCCAACCAGCCAGGTGGACTGCAATAATCGCTTTGGTCTTGGGTGTGATGGCTTTTCGAATTGTCTCTGCGGTGATGTTTTGGCTATTCCGATCGACATCCACACACACGGGACGAGCACCCCGCATCACAATGCAACTTGCAGAAGCAATGAAAGTTCGCGAAGTCGTTATGACTTCGTCTCCGGGGCCAATACCCAAAACATGAAGAGCAAGTTCCAACGCGACGGTTCCGTTTGCGACACAGATCGCGTGCTTTGTTCCTACATATTCCGCAAATTCGTTTTCAAACTTGCGTCCCTCTTCGCCCGTCCAGTAGTTAACTTTTCCTGAACGAAGCACCGAAGTCACAGCCTCGATTTCGTCTGCTTCGAAATGCGGCCAAGGCGCGAACGGCAATTGTTTGTTTGTCGGAATCTTCGTTTCTAAAACAGCTGCAGTAGTCATAGGAATATGAAGTAAGTTTAGACGTGATACTGCGTTTTCTGAGACGACTGCTGTGTGTTTACATCCGATCTTGGACGCGCTGGGATACCTACAACTGTCACGCCATCGGGGACATCTCGCGTGACCACCGCCCCGGCGCCCACAATCGCACCTGAACCTATATGAAGATATTGCAGAATTTGCGCCCCCGAACCGATTAGCGCGCTCTCGCCGATAACGACGCCTCCGTTGACGTTTGCTCCGGGATTCACCACCGAGCCGCGTCCCACGTGTGCCTCGTGTCCAAAAGTAGATGCGAAGTTACACAGCGAAAATTCTTCGAGAATCACATTTACAGTTGCCGTGACATTCGCGCCAATGAACACCCCTTTATCGATGCGAGCCGAACCCAGATCAATGACTGCAGTGGGATGAATAATCACGGGCCATTCGATATCTGGAAATCGAGACTCCAGTTCGCCCGCCAGCTTCAATCTTATAGCTGGACTCCCTATACCCATAGCGAGTGCGTCGACCGAAGTGCGATGACGCTCGATCCAATCGAAGTCTCCAAGCACTTGATCTCGGCTATCGCGAGGGCCAAGGCGCGACATATCACTCACCACGTATCCGAGGAATTCAAACTGTTTCTGCTCGCGATTAACCCATTGCACGGCGGACGCGATTTCGCGCGCCATTCCACCTGCCCCGATTACAACAATGCGTGTCGTACTCATATCGCGCGCCCAGTGATCTTGCTCTCCAACCCCTCGATATTCTGGCATGGTCGCGTGACCAGGTTGCGAAATTCCATCAAATGTGACCATCTTCCACAGTGTTATCACTAAAATCTTCAAATCGAGCCAAAAGCTTTGGTTATCTACATACCAAAGATCAAGTTTGAATTTCTCAGTCCAACTCAGCGCATTTCTGCCATTTATCTGTGCCCATCCTGTGATTCCTGGCTTTACATCGTGACGGCGCATCTGCTCTGGCGTGTAGCGTTCGAGATATTGCGCCAGCAAAGGACGCGGACCAACCAGACTCATCTCCCCGCGAATCACATTGATCAGCTCTGGCAGTTCGTCCACGCTTGTCGCACGAAGAAATTTACCCAGCCACGTCAAACGATCCGCATCCGGAAGCAATCTTCCGTGTGCATCGCGTGCATCCGTCATAGTACGAAACTTCAGACACGAGAAGAGTTGTCCCTTCAGGCCGGGACGAACTTGGCGAAAGAAAATCGGCGATCCCAGGAAAAGACGCACGACTACAGCTACTAACAAAAGTATTGGGAACAGTAATACTAAACCCGTGCCCGCGATCAACAGATCGAACGCTCGCTTGCTCATACCGCCTGGGCTAGTCTCCACTGGCTTTACTGATTCTGCGACACTCGATTGCGGCACTTTGCTTTCCAGTAGATCGTTGTACATCTTCACCTGCGCGTCCCAAATCACCTCGGGACGAAACTCTCGCTCCATCCGTGCGCGTCCTGCTTGCCCCATACTTTCTCGCAATTGCTTGTCTGTCAATAATCGATTCATCGCGTGAGCGAGCGCATATGAATCGCCCACTGGAACCAGAATTCCAGTCTCGCCGTCGATCACCGAATCTCTGGCGCCAGTGGCCATCGTCGTAACCACAGGCACGCCGCTCGCCTGAGCCTCCAGAGGAACGCCGGGAAAGCCTTCGCGATAGGTCGGCAAAGCCAACACATCCATCAGGCCATAGTAGGGCGCAGTGTCAGATACGAACCCGGTGCAAATGACTTCTGGAGCAGTCTCGATAAACCGCCGCACTCCGGGTTCAACCGGATCGCCCTCTTCAAAATCTCCCACCAGCAGCAACCGCAATTCCGGATGCGATTTACGAAGCTCTTGCACCGCCTCCACCAATTGCCGGATGCCTTTGTCTTTCACAAAGCGGCCCACAAATCCAACCACCGGAACATCTCGCGGAATGCTGAGTCGCTGGCGCAGAATATCTGTTGCTTCCGAGTTGCGGCTGTCGGGCGTGAAGCGGTGCACATCCACGCCTCCGCTACCCTTTACGAGAACCATAGCTTTTTGTGGAGAGACCAACTTCAGACTGATCGCGCGTTCCCGCAAACTCGGACTCACACATACCACCCGATGCGAACATGCACACGCGATCCACTCAGCCGCCCAAAGTATGCCCCGCTTGAGACCAGTCGCGGTCTCTAGCCGCAGGCCTCGCAGCGTATAAACTCGGCAGGGAACCCGAGCCAGCCAGGCAGCGATGCCTGTCAAAAGCCCGGCTTTCGGAGTGCTGGCATCGACAATCGCGGGACGCACGCGGCGAATCGTCCGATACAGCTTCCAAAGCGAAACTAAATCTTGTCGGAAAGCAATCTCGCGCTCCATGGGAACGGCGATGCTGGGGACATCCTCGTGCTCTGAAACTTTTATCAAATTCTCACCGGGAGATGACAACAAGACCGGATCGATCCCCGCACTTCGCAAATGCCGCAGCAGGCCGCCATTGTAGAAGGTACAAGCCAGCGGGGAAGTCACGGCGAATAGGATACGCTTCATGCTTTTACGTTTGAGAGACTGGTCGCCAATGCGGAAGACTCTGAATTTCTTTGCAGAAGCCATCCATATATCTGTTCCCATTGATCTACAACCGACGAAAGACTGTAGTGCTTGGAAACATAGTCTCGCCCCGCGAGTCCTTGTGAACGGCGCGATTCGGGAGAGAGCTCTTCCATGCGGAGCATCGCATCTGCCAATGCGTCAGAATTCTTTGCGGGAACTAGAAACCCGCTCACTCCGTTGCGAACGATTTCATTGTTTCCACCAACATCTGTGGCTACAATTGGCACCCCTGCAGCACTCGCTTCCAGGAGTACCATTGGCAAGCCTTCCCAAGCCGAGGACATTACGTAAGCGTCGGCAGCAGCCATCAAATCAGGGACATCTTTGCGCCTGCCTAGAAATCGAACGCGATCGGAAACGCCCATTTGAGTGGCTAGCTGCTCTGTGGAAGAACGCAGGGGGCCGTCTCCGGCAATGAGTAGAATATTGCGCTCCGAGGACCGTGCCATCGCCATTAACAGGTTCGGATAATCTTTCGGAGTGTCTAGTCGTCCCACCGCCAACCAAACGAATCGGTCTTTAATGTCGAGCGCTTGTCGTAACTTTGAGCGCATCTCGCTGTTACTTTGAAAGTCTTGTAGTGGAACTCCATTGGGTACAACTTTGAGCTTGTGGGAAGGAACCGCGCCAATGCTGATGTATCGCTCAGCCGCAGCGGCACTAACAATTGTAGTGAGATCGGCGAGGCCATCTGTAATTCGATAAGCCAGTTCTCTTGCTCGGCCACCCTCGCTGATGCTGTGCGCGGTTGAGATGACCACTGGAACTGATGCAAATAAGCGCGCCAATCTACCTAGCAAATTAGAATGCACCATGTGGGTGTGAAGAAAAGCTGGTCGTTCCTGCCGAAGAATACGCACCAGTCTTACAATCGCTCGCGGATCAGGTACGCCGCGTTTTATTCCCAAAGAGGTAACTTCAATTCCTGCCTCTTCCAGTTCCGCTTGGAGCGGCCCATCCCGATATCATGCTGACTACCTTCGGACGCCATCCTCGGGACGCAAGTTCCCGGGCTATGAGGACCAGTTGGGTCTCAGCGCCTCCGGGATACAAGCCAGTTATCAAGAACAAAACTGAGCGATTCATGAATTATTTTGCGAGTTAAGCGTGCTTTAGTCGAAGCATTTGCCGCGCTCTTGCGGGCGACTTGGACGCTAATAAAAGGAGCAGCACCAAAGGCAATACCATAACGCGTTGCCTTGCCAGCAATCCAAAGTTGCTCAATGAGATTGAAAAGACGATTGAGAAAATCAGGAAAAAAGAAACCGTGAAAGCTACCAATGGAATCGACCTGCCTTTTACCACGAGCTTGAAAAGTGAGTCTCCGGCTCACGATGAGGAATAGTAAAAAAAGCCCCTCGCAAGATGCTATCAACGCGGACTCGTTATTCGTCTCCCAAGGAAATGGCCTGAACATAAGGAAGGGGATTGAGCAAACCTGCTGGTAATCGAAGCATCGCTGGTCCCAAAGGCTGAGCCGCCCACCTGGTTGTTTTTGTAGGAGTAGTCTGACATGGATTGGGCGTCTTCCATGCTGCTAACCTCCAAAGAGGTTCGAGCATAGATCATTACCGCCCAGCAGACAGCCAGAAACAACGGAAAAAGCAAAAACTTTAGGCCAATAATCTTCCGGCTTTGTTTGATGTCACCAATCAAGTAACTGGCAAACAGACTAATCGAAAGGAAGGCGCCCATATGAGGTCGCACCACCGTTGCCAAGACGAAGCCGGCAAATATCGTCATCCAGCCTTTCATGTCAAAGCGCCGGGAAACTCCATAGGCGATGAGACCAATTGCTAGCATCATCAAAGCGTCTTTGCCGAAGGTTGCCGTCCAATAAACAATTGAAGGAAAAAAGAAAAGTGCTAAAGCGACTGGCCGGCTGTTGGCGGTAGGGAATGCCCGGATAAAAGCGCGATAAAAGAGAAATTGTCCCCAGAAGGCAGTGATCGCAAACAAGACAATAATGCCGAACAGCGACGGCCCGATTGCCGAAAATAGATAGGCTCCGACTACACTGATGAAATTTGTACCCCATAACTGCTGATACGAGAAGACGTCCACGATATGCGTGGAAGACGAGGAGAGTTGGCGAGCCGTTTCGTAGTAGAGGTGGACATCAGCTAGTTTGAATGAATCGAGTGCGGTATAAATCCATGCGGCAAATAACTTGGTAAGCAGTCCACCCAGCATGACATAGAAAAGAAACTTATCACGGTTCGAAACAATAGCAATAAACCCAAAGCTTAGAGCAATGGCGAGCGGAATTATCAGTAGCGATCCGTTGATTTCACCTTCCACTAAAAAACATATGGCTGCCCCGGCTAACAGCAATAGTCCGAAACTTAGTGACGAATAAATCCAGTGCGGCTTCATAAAGAAGGTGTTCAATGCCTACGAAAGGCGTAGTTAGAATGCCGGTTTTTCGTAAACGTACAAAAATTTGGACGCTAATAGTTCCGACTCGGGCGTAATACAGTTAAGAAGATCAAGGAAAGCACGTTTGGCGTAGGCTTTTCCGAGTCGCATTAGCCAGTATTCTTTCAAAGACAATCCCGCGCGCCTTCCCAGCTCCATTGCTGCGGAGGGAGAGACCCATGACACGTGATCCGCATTGGTCACGAGCGTTCCTTTTACAAATGTTGACCAGATGTGCTTGATCCAATAAGGATTCGGTGTCGACACTAGAATTAATCCATCAGAGGTCAAATGACGGCCGGCGAATTTTAAGAGGCGCATAGGATCATTAACATGTTCAATAACGTCTCCAATCACAATGCGCTCAAATCTTTCATGCAAGTCTTCTTCGGAGGTTGCATCTACTAGTCTCACATTGAAGCCACGGCTTTTGAGGAGTTCGATTCCTTGAGGGACAATGTCTATTCCGAGTACATGTGCAGCGTGTCGTTTGATATAGGCATGTTTCCAGGTCGGTAGGTCGATATGACTAATGTCGTGCTCAACTACTCCAATATCCAGCACTGAACGGCCCGTCACAAATTCAGTAAACAACTCCAAATAGCCGGATCGACTTTTCCTTATGCGCTTTAATTGGTTGGTGAGAGGTGACAAGACTTCAGGTGACACAGGATTATCAGTAATATTTGTCCAATTCAACATAGTGTTCCTCTTTGTAGAAATCAGTAGTCTATGGTGATCACGAGTCCTGCATAATTGACTGCTTGCCGCATTGCCAGAACTCTGGCTCTCTTCAGCTCACGATGTAGCCCGAACGCAAAACCTGCTACTTGCACAAGTGCCGCCAACGACATCGCCCAAGCCGCGCCTATTAGCCCGAATCTGGGGATTAACAGCAACGAACTACAGGCAGCAGTAAGCGTCGAAAATCCGACTACTATTAGAGGAGGAGTGAAGCACCTTGCCGCAGTTAGGCCATACCCCAGAAAAGACGCAACAGCAAATATGCAGGCCGTCAGGATCATTAACAAGAAAACGCTTATATAATTCGCATACTCAGGCCGGTAAATAAAAGACAGTGCTTGGTGCCCAAAAGTAATCGCTAGCGGGATACCAATTATTCCAAGAGCTGCACCAATTTTGATGAGTTTGTAGATCAAAGACGTGAATGCATCAAAGTGCCTGTCTGCAAACAGCCTTGACAGTCGCGACGATGCGGATTGTCCCAAGGCATTAATTATTAAACTCGTCGCTGTACCTAGATATGCTAAAGATGCGTAGATACCAAGTTCACTTGCGCCACGGTAGTGTTGCACAATGTATCTAGGGACATTGGTGTTTAAAGACATTAGAGCCATAACGAATCCGAGAGGTAAGCTCAGTACAAGCAATCGAGAAAGGATTCGAGGGCTAAAGCTAAGAAGTCCAGCATAGGAATGCTGTATCTGTTTCGCAATGCGAAGATCGTACGCGATAAGGACACTTAGCCACGTGACTCCCGTGGCGAGCACAGAAGCAATGAGACTTCTGGAGCGCCAAAACATTATGGTAAAGCAGGCAAGAGATGCCGTCCCTTTGATCATCAGGGAAGTGGCTACTAGGTCCAGTCTTTCCAATTTCTGCATGAGGCCAGCAATAATATCGCTCATTGATTCGACCGCTTTGGCAGCGGCGACCAATATCACGATTATCGATAACTTACTGTCAAATCTAGACCACAGAGCAATCACAACGACAGTAGAGAACGCAATCATTGTGGCGATGCAACGCAGTGTGAAGTAGTCAGAAAATGCGAACTCTGACTGCGAGTCGGTTGCCTGCACTCCGCGAAGCTGCAGGTTAGTAAACATGAATATTGGTGCGGCAATGGCTAGAGCAAGCGCAAATTGTCCCACGATGGCGGGGGTTCCTAATTTAGCCAGTACCGAAAGCATTCCCAATTGACACGCCGCATAAATCACATTCCCAGCCAAAGTCCAAGTGAAACTTACTCGCAGGGGCGGTGCAGGAATGGCTCGACCCTCGGCAGCGATAGCGGTTCCTGTCGCTGCCATTAGTTAACCTTGTCCCATTGTGGGAGCCGAGTCTTCATCACATCCTTTGACAACGCGGCGCTCATTTTTTTCACTTGTGCTATCAATGACATGCAAACTGTAGCTATAAAAAGTATGTACAAAATGTTCCCGTGGGAACATTACGACGCTATGTTCCCGTCGGAACACTGGCGCTAAGGGATTCGATAGATACTGGCACCCGCCGCAGCTGGCAGTGCAGCCTCGATATCTTTCAACGTAGATTTAGCCGCGCTGCTGGGTACAAACAAAATGTCATTGTCCTGCATGGCGATGTCAGTCTCTTTCGATTGCAAAATCTTTTTCAGATTGAGCGGGATCTCTTGCCGTCCCAGTGCAGTCGTTCGAATTAATTTCGCGGAAGACTTTGCCGCTGTAGGCAGAGTCCCTTGGGCCAGGGCCACGGCTTGCAGGATCGAGAGCTGCTGGTCGTGATCCATGGGAAAGCCGCCGGGGCGGGCTACGTCTCCGACCACATAGACCAGGCCGGTTCTCTCGACGAAGATCGTGTCTCCCGGCATAATCTCCGGATTGTTTGCCGGCTGCGGGGCCGCGCTGGCTGTCATCTTGATGTGCTGTGGTTCGTCAGGATGAGCAGCGTGCGTGATCGTCACGCGAGTGCCCGCCATCGGCGTCAGGCCTTGAGCGACGGAGAGATAGTCCAACAAATGATGCGAGCCGAACGCAGGATAGATGCCGGGGCTCTTCACTTCTCCCATGACCGAGACGCCCTGAGTCGCGTATTCGGCGATGAACAATGTGACCTGCGGATCTTTCACGAAGCCGCCATCGATGTAGCGCTGACGGATGAGAGCCTGCGCCGCATCAGCTTTCATGCCCTCAACGTGCAGCGATCCAACTAAAGGTAGAGAGATATCGCCGGTATTGCTGACGCGAAGTTTTCCGCTGAGCTCAGGAGTATCGAACACACTCATCTCGAGCAGATCACCAGCGCCGATAGGGACGGTTGCGCCGCTGCCAAAGCCAGTGCCGCCGCCAAAGGTCGACATAGTAGTCGGAGCGGATGATCTTTGCGCGCCGGCGCAGATGAAGCTTGCCAGAACGAAGAAGAGCAGTACAGCTGTTTTCTCGAAGCGTGATTTCATTTCATTGAACTCAGTGATTAAACTCAGCGTAACGGCGTTTCTGGATCAGTGATGGCCATTGCCGTTTCCGTTCCCATTGCCATGTGCCATTTCCGTTGCCGTTTCCATTTCCATTGGCGCCGTCGTGGTGGTAGTAGTTTTGATACTCGTTGCCGTAATAGCCGTAGTATTGGCGGTAATCCACTGAGCGGAATGAGAGATCATTCACGACCACGCCCGCGATATTGGCTCGAACTTTTCTGAGCAGATCACAAGTGCGCTTCAGCGATTGGCGTCCAGTTTTTTCCGAACGCGCGATAAGAACAACGACATCGGCGATCTTGGCGCAGACGACGGCGTCAGTTACCGCGAGCACCGGAGGCGTGTCGATTACGATGTAACGAAATTCTTCGCGCCACAGTCGCACCAGAGCGGGCATGGCCTCGGAGGCTAACATCTCTGAAGGATACGGAGGCATGTGGCCGGCAGTGATTACATGTAGCCCAGGGATTTCCTCAATCTTGATTACAGCCTTGGCAGGATCTTCGGTTCCGGCGAGGCAGGCGCTCAGGCCTCGATTCATCGGAATACCCAAGATATTTGTTTACGGCTGGACGGCGCATATCGGAGTCAACGAGTAGGACCTTTTGCCCGGTCTGTGCGAGTACAACCGCAAGATTGAGCGCAGTGAAACTCTTTCCCTCTTGCATCATGGCGCTGGTTACAAGAATTACTTGCGGTGGAGTTCCGGGGGAAGATAGCAAGAGGGAAGTACGCAATGCGCGAAAAGCTTCCGCGCTTCCCGAGTTGCGATGTTCCATCGTTATCGGGAGAATGAATCGCGCGGGGGATTGACTGGTCAAGCCCTGCCGTACGCTTTTACCATTTATAGAAACGGAGGGAATAATTCCGAGTGAGGGAAGCGAGCAATAAGCTTCAACATCTTCCGGAGTACGGATCGAGTTGTCGACATTCTCGGCCACAAAGGCCAGAGCCATTCCGAACAGCAGGCCGCCCATGCATCCCAAAGCGATGTTGAGAGGAATTTTAGGCTCGACCGGCTCGATCGGTACGCTTGCCTGGTCAACGATATTGATGTTGCTGGATTTCAATCCAGCCAAAATGCCGGCCTCTTTAAGTTTCTTCAGCAATCCTTCATAAAGGTCGCGGCTGGATTCAACATCGCGCCGCAGAATCGCATACTGAATGGCGTCTTCGTTTAATTTGTAGGCTTCCTGTTTTTGGGTATTGAAGGTCGTCCTCAAGCATCTGTTCAGTCTTGAGCGCGGTCTTATATTCGGCATGAACCGTATCGCCGACCTTCTGGATTTCCTGAACGATGCTTGCATCGAGCTCGTTCAATTGAGATTGCAATTGCGCCACACGCGGATAAGACGCGCCATATTTGGCGGCGAGTTGAGCATATTGCGATCTGACTTCAGCGCGATCCTTGTAAAGAGCGCCGAGTACGCTTTCGGGAGCGATGTTGGCGATGAGTTCTGGATTCTCAGACATCGCAATGCGATACCGAGCTTCTTTCAGAATGCGATCACCTTCCGCCGCTGACACTGCTTTATTCAGCTCTTCAAGCTTGTCGGTGATGATGTTGTGAGTCTCGTCCGTTCCCAAAATTCCAGTTTTGCGTTGATAGGCAATTAGCGTTTCCTGTGCGGTTTCAGCTCGCTTTTTCAAATCATCAAGCTGTTTCGTGAGCCAGTCGGATGTTTGAATCGTCGCGCGGTATTTGGTTTGGAAGTTGTGCTCGATGTAATTGCTTGCGGTTGTATTCGCGACTTCTGCTGCGAGGTTCGGATCCTTGCTGCGGAAATGGAGTTCGATAATTTCGGTTTTTGGAATGAGCTGGACGTTTAGAGATTTATGAAACAACTCAAGAAGGTGGGCACGTTTCTGCAGGTCAAGGCCCTCGAGATCCTGTCCGGGTTGTGCGACGAAGTCACCCGCAAATGTCTTGTTGTGATGCAGTCCTAATTGCTTGATTACAGAGGTCGCGATGGTGTCGCTCTGAACGATTTTTATTTGTGTTTCCAGCTTAGTGTTTAGATCCATTCCCATAGGCATAATTGCTTGTTCGAGTCCAAGATCATCGGAGCCTTCGAGATCAAGCAAAATGCGGGAAGATGCGTCGTAACGCTTCGGAAGCAAGAGAGAGACGATGGTGACAAGTAACACTACAGCCGCGAGACTGCCGAAGACGAGCCAGCGCCGCTTCTGAAGGACGCGCCAGAACTGCACGATCGACAGCTGATCGCTGTGAATATCAATAGGAGAGGAGAGAGCTTCAGTGAAACTGAAAGGCTCGATTTCACTCTTTTTGTTTAGGGCCACTGACGGGTGGTCGTTCATTCGGTTGTCCTTGGATGGTGGAGGGTACTGAAATTCATTAGCGCGACATTCTCTACTGGGTAAGCCGCAGGCGCCTTGACGTCGGGTACCAGGGCTTTGGTCCAGAAGTCCGTGTAAGTGGCGATGGCGTCATCCGTACTCGTGGATAGAGCTTCATCATGGCTCAACATGGATTTCAAGTTTTCGTGTGCAGCGACGGAGGCGGCCAGGCCGAGAGCCGCGACACCTGGCTCGAGATCCCGAATAAGCCCTTTTGCGGCACATCGCGAGAGATATTGGCGCACCGGCTCAAAGAGGGTTGCCAAATGTTTCCGCAGAACTCGCTCGGCTCCATGCTCGACTTCGAAGAGACTTATATATAAGAGGCGAATCGTCTCAGGCTGGTGTCTCACCGTCTCAACCAGCAATGAGATGATTTCCGGCAACGCTGTTCGGGGATTCTCATCGAGTTCGAGACGCTTACGCAATTCTTTGCTGATGCGCAAGCGGCGAAGACGCGACTCAGTGGCTACCCAGAATAGTTCCTTCTTCCTGGGAAAATGGCGGAAGACTGTTACCTCACTCACTCCGGCGAGGCGAGCGATTTCAGACGTGCTGCTCCCCGTGAAGCCCTGCCGCGAGAATAGCTGTACGGCAGCCTCGATGATTCTGGCTTCGGTGGAATTTTTGGATGATTCTTTAAAGACGGGCATGTCTGCTAATTCTGTTTGGCTAGATCCGAGCCAAAGTTCGCTTGAGATCGAAGGGGTTCAACATCAGCGGCGTCCAATTCAACTGCGACACTCTGCTGGATTAGTTCGAGCGTGAGGACCACTCGGAAGCTATTCGCGTTTCGTAGTAGTACACCAACCAAGCCGGTGAGAGGTCCGGCGGTGATGCGGACCTTTTCTCCTATCGCGAGATGGCGGTGCGGCTCGAATTTCTGTAAGTGCAGGCCAGAACGCAGGGTTTCAATTTCGAGGTCGGAGATTTCCGAAGCTCCTGTTTTGTTTCCAACGAAGGAAAGCACTCCTGGGACTTCCAAAACTCGCACACGTTCATTCTTCGAAACTTTTGTAAACAGATAGCCGGGGAATAAGGGAAGCTCAACGGTTGCCTTGCAGCCGTTTTTCCAGCGATGCACTGTACGATAGAGCGGCAAGAAGCAGTCGAGTTGACGCTGAACCAGTGATTCATGGACGCGCTTCTCGTGTCTCGGGGTAGTGTAGACCGCGTGCCAGTGAGCGATTTGATGACCTGAAAAAAATGGTGTCGCCGAATTAATGGAATCAAGTATCGATGACGACCGCACGCTTTGGCCTGTTTGTGACAAGGCTTCGCCCCTCTCGCTTAGTAAGCGACTTTTCAACAGTGATTGTTATTGGCTTTCCTGACCCAAATGGAAGGACCTGGAGCCGTGAGTTGCCGCCGCACTTTCTAAGAAGCTAAAAGTGTAAGTAGGCACCTACACTCGTGCGACGTGCTTTCCTATTGCAGGATCAATGCCATTTTGGGATCTCGTGCAATGTGCTTTGTTTTGTGGAGCCTGTGATCGGCGGCTTTTTTGACGAACGTCTCAGAATGAGAGAAATATCTAAGATTGATAATGATTTTGTCTTGGTCGGAACTCTGGCGAATGGAATGGTGAAGCCTTCTGAACCGGAAGTCACGATTAGATTCGGAAGTAAAGCCAAACATATTTGAACGGGAGTATCGAGGAATGAGCCTTGAAAAATGCTGTTGTTGAATCATGTCAACTACACTTTCACGGCGCAAGTCGAAAGTACTAGCTCTGCGGCTACTAGCGGACATCGTCTGGCAAGGCTAATCTCGGACATTAAAGTGCTCTAATGTACCCGCTCGCCAATTTCAGCTTGCGAGCGATGCCTTCATCAGTGGTGGGGGAACAACAATGAGCAGCACGGATTGGGTCACAGGAGGCAAGGTGCGATACGGATCTCGAAGGAATGTTATCAACACGATTTTGTTTGTTGGCCTAATGTCAACAACGTCGTTACTGGCACAATCCCAACACGTCATTGTGAAGGGCGCTCATGAGCCAGAGCTGAGCATGGCTGCGGCGGGAAGGGACGTGTCGCATCTGCCGCCTGCAACCATTGCGGTAGCTTCGGAAGAGCTACCTGACGCTCCGAGTGCCAATGACCAGGAGCCAAGCAATACGACCGGCGCGCCAGATCCTGCAGTTAAGGCCAGCAAGCGATCATGGCAGGGCGCTCCGCCCGCAGCAAGAGGCGGACCGTTCGGGATCGATGGCCGGGTAGTAGATCGCAATTACTGGCTATGGACAGGCGGAATGTTCGCGGCTAGTGCTGCAAATGTTGAGGCAACTCATGATTGCCTGGCGGCACGCACATGTTCGTGGGTTCCGAGCGCATTTACGCGCAGAAGAAATATGCTGTTAGCAGGCGGTTCCGCCGACCTTGGTGTGGCCTATCTGTCTTATTACATGAAGAAAAAACATAGCTCTATGTGGTTCCTACCGGAAGCCCTTGTGACCGCCGTAAATGCCTACGTGTGTATTCACGATGCTCGTAGAGCCATGCAATAAAAATACTAAAGAGGGCCGCAGATCAACTCAGACCTTACTCCCGCGGCCTGGGTCGCCCAGCATTCGTAGACTCAAACGACCGGGTTGTTGGTGCGAACGCGATATTGTACTAATGCAGAGCCTTCGAGCGACCCTCCGGATTCAAGTAGTAGCACTTGCAGTCTTGCTTTGCCTGACCCTGGCCTTTGTCGCAATCACGACCAACGAGGGCCTTATCGCGAGACTCTTCTTTGGACTCTTTTGTTCAGTCATAGCCGGAGTTGTGCTTGCCGAGTACCGCAAAGAAAGCGCGATTGCAGAGGATCACGTGATTGCCTCCGGCACTGTGACCGAAGTCAAAGTAGGCCATCGCGGGAGGCGCAATATTAGGTATCACTTTGCGGCCCTGGATGGAGTGCAATATGGAGGAGAATCGGACTGGGGCGTCGTGAAACCTACCAGTGTTGGGGCCGATCTTCTCGTGCTATACAAACCGCTTGATCCTGCGGTCAATCAGCCATTAACAAGATTCTGGCTTTATTCGTTCCATGCATATGCTTCATAGGACTCAGGGCTCGGATTATTATCGATGTCTCAACATTGACTGGGCCTGGGTCCATTTAGACCACCACGGCGTGTTGACGCTGGCTGCGAACTCAACCCGTCAACTGTGTGCTTCCTCTGACGTTTACGATCACCTGGGTCGGATCATCTTCGATACAGATTTGGCTTCCGCAAAAGCAGATTTGGCTTGCGCAGAAATTGAGAAAGTTTCAGGCAGGAAAGCAGCGTGAAAGTTGCGGTTCAAACTTCCCAGCCTTGGAGTCAGAAGACCCCAAGACTTCTTGCGAAACCGGAATTACTGAATTGAGCTGGCGACGTTGGAAAATACGGTATTGGAATGAGTGCCGATAAGCCGTATCGTTCCAACTACCAACACCAGGATCACGGCTAGCATTACAGCATATTCAGCAATGTCCTGGCCACTGTCTTCCGCCCAGATTCGCTTAATTAATGTAGCCATTGTTTCTCCTCGGGAATGAGTCTTCTTGGCCAGATGAAACATCATGGACGGCTCACCCGGCTATTGTCAATTGTTTAAGCGCGAAAAGAAGCAAACCGACATAACTATTGTAAGGCTGCTGCGGCCAGTTTCGACGTTTAAATGAGCGATTCTGATCAATGGATCAGATCGGCTACCGACCGGGAGGCGTAATCCAGTACCCGCCCGGGAAGGACGCCTAAGTAGATGGTAGCAGCTAAACTGATGGCCAGAGCAGCACCGAGTCCAAATGGGATCGGTGGAACCACTATTTCCTCTCTCGCTTCTCGCATATACATTACGACAATGATGCGTAAGTAGTAGTACGCGCCGACCGCACTGTTCATCACGCCAATAATGGTTAGTCCAACCAGATTAGCTTGAAGGGCAGCACTGAAAACGTAGAATTTCGCAAAAAAACCGCCCGTTATTGGAATGCCAATTAGCGATAGAAGGAAGATGGTCAGAATTGCGGCCAGCATGGGAGATCTTCGTCCCAACCCGGCATAGTCTTCAATCGTTACGTAGCGCTCACCAGCTCCACCGAAGTGACTCACCACTGCGAACGCACCTACGTTCATTGCGGCATAGGAAGCCGTGTAGAACATGGCGGCAGGGATCCCGGGATTCGGTAATGCAGCAAACGCGACCAACAAATATCCGGCGTGAGCGATTGACGAGTAGGCCAGCAAGCGTTTCACGTTCGTCTGGACCAAGGCACCGAGGTTGCCCAAAGTCATCGATAACGCAGCCACAACCCAGATAAGCCACAGCCGCCCTGGAGCGTTGGCTTGGAACATGATCCGGAGCAGCACGGCGAACACAGCCGCTTTCGGACCCGTGGACATGAATCCTACAATGGGTGAGGGCGCGCCCTCATAAACATCAGGAGTCCATATGTGAAACGGGGCTGCCGCAACTTTAAATCCCAATCCGACAAACATGAAAGCCACGCCGACATAGGCGAGGATAGAAGGCTGTCCGGGTCGAAGAAATTCTGCTATCTCGTTGATGCTGGTGGAACCAGTTGCTCCGAACATCAACGCCACGCCATAGAGGAAAAAGGCAGTGGCGAATGATCCCAAGAGAAAATATTTAAGTGATGATTCGCTGCTGATTGCAGAGCGGCGGCGGAATCCCGCCAGGATGTAAGTCGATATCGAAGAAATCTCCAGAGCGATGAACACCAGCACCAACTCCATTGCTGATGACATCAAACTCATTCCGACAGCACCGAACAGGAGCAGGCCGTAATATTCTCCAGCGCGAATTTCTTGTACGGCCATGTACTCGAAGGAAGTCAGAACAACGACGAGAGTGATCGCCGCAACCAGAAAATGGAAGAAGACGCTGAAAGAGTCTACCTGCACCATGTTCCAGAAAGCCATTCCTGGATATTGCGCTTGATAGATGGTGGCGGCGAGAGCTGCAAGCGATCCGAGAAGAGCGATGGCTCCTAATGTCTTCTGGCTTTGCTTCTGATCTTTTCCGGTTTCAAGCAACGGGTCGAGGAGCATGATGATCATGCCGAAAATTGACAGAACGATCTCTGGCAGAATGCGAATGTAGTCGACGGCCTGCGGAATGCTTTCCATGGTCTGGGCTGTCATGCTCACTGGCCGACCACCTTGCTGGCTACTTGAGAGAGTGGGGTCAAAACGTTGTGGACGGAAGCATCAATGGCGTTCAGCCATAGTAGCGGTGCAACTCCCATGACGAGCGCCATAGCAGCCGCAGGCCAAAGTGCGGCGTGTTCGCGGCCATTCAGATCAGGCAATGATAAGTTGACCTCGTGCTTTACTTTCCCGAAGAACACGCGCTGATACATCCAAAGCAGATAGCATGCGCTCCAGATCACGCCGGTGGCTGCCAGAATTCCGTATACCGGGCGCGCCTGGAAAGCTCCGCTCAGTACCAGAAATTCGCCAATGAATCCGTTCAACAAGGGCAAGCCCGACGGACGCGAAGACTATAAACAAAAAGAACGACGCATAGACCGGCATCGGAGTCGCGAGTCCTCCGAACTCAGCGATGTCGTAGGTGTGCCGTCTTTCGTAAAGAATGCCAGCCAACATGAATAGACCACCCGTAGCGACTCCGTGCGCCAGCATTATGTACGTCGCGCCATCGAGTCCTGCCGCCGTGAAACTGAAGATGCCCAGCACCGCGAATCCCAAGTGGCTTATAGACGAGTAGGCAATCAACTTCTTCATGTTCGGCTGCACCATGGCGACGAGCGCGCCATAGATGATGCCGATAAGCGCCAGAATCATGATCCAGTTGGCGTTGTGTCGAGATTCTTCCGGAAACAGAGCCGAGATTGAATCGCAACATGCCGTAAGTTCCCATCTTCAACATCACACCTGCCAGTAGAACGGATCCGGCGGTTGGTGCCTCGACGTGCGCATCAGGAAGCCAAGTGTGGAAAGGGAAGAGCGGAACCTTTACGGCAAAGGCAATGAAGAATCCCAGGAACAACCAAAGGGCTGCGGCGGAGAAATTCTCGACGCGGCCACTGCGGATTGCTTCCTGTATGGTCACGAAGTCGAAAGAGCCCACCTTTGCGTAAAGCCACAAGATCGCAGCCAGCATAAACATGGATGCGATCATCGTGTACAAAAAGAATTTGATGGCGGCGTAAACTTTACGCCCGTGTCCGTACATACCGATGAGCAGTGCCATCGGGATCAGCGTGGCTTCCCAGAAGAAATAAAAGAGGAAGAGATCAAGCGAAGTGAACACGCCGATCATTGCCGTCTCGAGAATCAGCAGCAGAATGAAAAATTCCTTCACCCGTTCGTGAATCGACTTCCAGGAAATCAGCACACATAGGGGCGTAAGGAACGTGGTCAGCACGACCAGCCACATGGAAATGCCATCGACGGCCATGTGGTAGTGAATGTTAGGACTCGAAATCCATTGGGAATTAATTTCGAACTGAAATCCAGGGTGCGGTCGGCGGAAGTGCGCGGGCAAGTGCAGCGAAACAACGAACGTTAGCAGAGATACGACAAGCGCAAAGACGCGGATGTCGCGATCGCGCCGGGGAAAAAGCGTGAGTAACAATCCGCCCGCGAGCGGAATAAATGTCACCAGCGTGAGAATCCAGTTGTCGAGGCTGGCCGTATTCATCGTATGGTCGTCCCGATCCAAATCATGTAAACAATGACCGCAGCAGCTCCTACAGCTACCCAGCCGGCGTAAGAACGAATGTTGCCGGACTGCATGTGGCGCACAGTGTCAGAGACTTCGCGAGCCGCATCGGCGCCGTTGTCAACCGTCGCGTCAATCACTCCCTGATCGATGCCTTTCCATAAAAAGGTAGAAGCTGCCAATATCGGCTTTACAAAAACAGCAGCATAAATTTCGTCAACGTAGTACTTATGTACGACGGCTGTGTAGAGGCCATTGAGGGATGCGGCAATCCGATCCGGCAACTGCGGATTCTTCAAGTAGAGGAACCATGCCAGAGCAAAACCAATAACTGCTGCTGTTACAGAAATACCGGTGAACAAGAGCTCTGTCGTGCGACTCGGTTTGCGGTTCTGGACCTTCGGTCTGCTGCTCCGGCGGAGCTGTTTCGCCCGGTTGTGCGTGTTCGGCGTTCAGAGCGGGAGCCGTGCCGTGAAATACAGGGCCGAGAAATTTATCGAAATGGTTGCTGCCGCCGAGCGATCCGGGAACGCCGACCCATCCGCCAACAACCGAAAGCACCGCCAAGATCACGAGCGGCACCAACATGACCTTTGGGCTTTCGTGAACTCCGCCATGGCCGTGTCCAGCATGAGCGTCGTGGCCATGCCCATGCTTTTCTTCCACCGCGCCGCGATATTCGCCGAAGAAGGTCAGAAACCACAGGCGAAACATATAGAAGGAGGTCAGAAATGCAGTAAAGAGACCGAGCGCCCAGTAAATCCAACTTGCCTGATACGCGCGCCAAAGGATTTCGTCCTTGCTAAAAAAGCCTGCAAAAGGCGGGATACCTGCGATCGCGATAGTCCCTGCGGTCATCGTCCAAAATGTCCACGGGATTTTGGTTCGCAAGCCGCCCATCTTGCGCATGTCCTGTTCGCCGCCCACTGCGTGAATGACCGAACCGGCGGCCAAGAAGAGCAGACCCTTGAAGAACGCATGCGTCATCAGGTGAAAGATAGCGGCTGAAAACGCCGCCACTCCACAGGCCATGAACATGTAACCCAGCTGCGAGATCGTCGAGTAAGCGAGGACTTTCTTGATATCGGTTTGCGTGATGCCGATAGTCGCGGCAAATAACGCAGTCAGGGTTCCGATAATGGCGACAACGGTGAGGGCCATCGGAGCGCGCTCAAAAATCATGTGTGAACGCGAGACCATGTAAACGCCAGCCGTGACCATGGTCGCGGCGTGAATCAACGCAGAAACCGGGGTCGGACCTTCCATCGCGTCCGGCAGCCAGATGTAGAGCGGGATCTGAGCCGATTTACCAGCAGCCCCAACCATCATGAGTAACGCGATCGCCGTCAGCAATCCTGCTCCCGCAGTTTCCGGACTTAGTGGTTGCACGCTTCGGAACACGTCAACAAAATTCAGCGATCCAAAATGTTTGATCAGCAAAAACAGCGCGATCAGAAAGCCGAAGTCGCCAATCCGATTGACGATAAATGCTTTCTTCCCGGCCGCAGCGGCCGAATCGCGCGTAAAGAAAAAGCCAATTAGCAGATACGACGCCAGACCCACACCTTCCCAGCCGATAAACATCATCAAGTAATTGCTGGCCAGGATCAGCGTGAGCATGAAAAACATGAACAGATTGAGGTAAGCGAAGAAGCGGTAGAAGCCGCCCTCTTCCCACATGTATCCGACCGAGTAAACATGGATCAGGAAGCCTACGCCCGTTACGACCAACAGCATGACGAGCGAAAGTTGGTCCAGATAAAACGCGAAATCAACCTGAAAATTTCCCGCGCGGAACCACGTTGCCAAAGTTTCGATATACGGAAGCTGAAGGGAAGAAAACTGGGACACGATCCAGAGCGCCATGGCAAAAGCTGCGCCTGAAAAAAACAACGCGACGGTCGAGACAGCTTGGCGCGAAGAACGGCGGCCTAGAAAGCCGTTGCAGGCAGCGCCAATCAGCGGCAGCACCGGAATCAGCCAAAGATGCAAGGAGTTCGGCGTCATAGCTTCAGCAGGTCCACCTGATCGACATTCAGCGTTTCACGAGTGCGGTATACCGCAATAATGATGGCGAGACCCACCGCTGCTTCCGCCGCTGCCACGACCATCACAAAGAATACGAAAACATGGCCGCTAAGCGCATTCCATTGCGCAGCGAACGCAACAAAAGAGAGATTGACTCCGTTGAGCATAAGCTCAATGGACATAAAGATGGTGATGATATTCCGCTTTATTAAAAATCCTGTGACGCCGCAAGCAAATAAAAAACCGCTAAGTACGAGGTAGTAGGAAAGAGGAACCATCAGCCCTCCCTCTTTTTAGATTGCGGACGCAACGTTTTTTGAACGGAATCTGGATGCGAAGCCAGCACGACAGCTCCCATGATCGCGATCAAAACCAGGATCGAAGTAACTTCGAAGGGCAGCAGGAATTCATGGAAGAGCTTCCAGCCAATGGTTTGCGGATCTCCGGGAAGAGCCCCAGCCGGTACGGATCGCGTATTGGAATGGGCAAGCAGCACCCAGGCCATCAATACGCTGCCAACCAGCATGCCGGGAATGCCTAATACCATCGCGACCGTGCTTCCCTTGGTGCGTTCCTCTTCGCCTGCATTTAATAACATGATGACGAATACAAAGAGCACCATAATCGCGCCGGCGTAGACGATCACTTGCACCGCCGCTACGAACTCGGCCCCGAGCAAAAGGTATTCGACAGCGAGCGATCCCATAACCACTACCAACGACAAGGCGCTATTAATCGGATGCCGCTGCACGAGCAGGTTCACTGCGCCCGCCACGCAGACCAGACCGAACGCCGCAAACAAAATCAGGTGAAGAGAAAGCATTTTCTAAATCGTTCTATTAATCTGTAATGAACTATGCCTGCAATGCAACTATCAGCGCTGTAATGACCAAGTTCGCAATCGCCAGCGGTAACAGAAACTTCCATCCAAAAGCCATGAGCTGGTCATATCTGAAGCGCGGCAACGTCCCGCGCACCCATATATAGAGGAACAGAAAGCAAAAAATCTTGGCCACAAACCAGAACACTGGCAGAATTGCCTGCATGATCGGTGGTCCGAAAAGCGGTCCGTTCCATCCCCCTAGGAACAGCAAAGTCGCGAGGCAAGCTACCGTGATCATGTTGGCGTATTCCGCCATGAAAAACATGGCAAACTTCATCGCGCTGTACTCGGTGTGGTAACCAGCGACCAACTCGGTTTCCGCCTCGGGAAGATCGAACGGGATACGATTCGTCTCCGCGTACGCCGCCATCAGATAAATAAAGAATGCAACGAACTGCCCGCCGTGGAAGATGTTCCAGCGCGGAATGAATCCCCAGAAGTGTCCCTGTTGAGCGACAACAATATCCCGCAAACTGAAACTGCCGGAGAGAATGAGAACGCCGACCAGCGATAATCCCAGCGCAATTTCGTAACTCACCATCTGAGCGCTGGCCCGCAGCCCGCCCAGCAGGGAATACTTGCTGTTCGATGACCATCCTGATAGCGCAATTCCGTAAACGCCTAAAGAAGTGATGCCCAGGACGATCAGCAATCCGATGTTGACGTCTGTGATTTGCAGCGGCGTGTAGATCGGGCCGATGTTCACCCAATTGCCGAATGGAATAACCGCAATCGACGTGAGCGCGAAAATCACCGCAATCATGGGAGCCGCAATGTAAAGCGGCTTGTACACGTGCAGCGGCGTAATGTCTTCCTTAAATAAAAATTTAATGCCGTCGGCCGCCGGCTGTAGTAAGCCAAACGGGCCGACCCGCGTGGGTCCCCAGCGGTTCTGAATATGGCCGACGACTTTGCGCTCAAGCCATACCGTATAAGCAACAGCGGTGAGCAGCACGAATAGTGCGAGCACAATTTTGACTAGCGAGACGAGAATGAAAGTTCCAACGCCCAAGTTTGTAGTTTCTCTCTTAACTCGTAACCAAGTTAACTCGTAAGCAAAGCTTTCTTAACTCGTACAACTAATTTGAACCGGAGATGCAGAGGACTTTAGTCGCCGGCAACTTCTTCCACTTCCGGAGACTCTTTGTGATGATTTTCAAGCACTGAATTCAAGGTACGGGAATAACGGCCCAATGTGCCCGAGCTGAACAGATCATCGTTAGCAGGCACGATCAATTGCGGATCATGAATTGCTCCGGGCCGCTACCGGAAAGCGTGGTGTGCTCATCGTTGCCGGAAAGCAAATTGACGCGCGACACGTCATAGCCGGGAACAAGCCGCTGAATCTCATCCAGAATCGCTACCGGATCGAATGGACTCATCTTCGGCTCAAGTCCGTGGGCTTCAAGCCATACTGAATGACGATCTGCTTCACCCGATTGCGCTCCTCGCGATTGCCCCATGTCAGCGTGAGTGCCACGACCGAATGGAACGAGCTTCGCGACTTCGAATCCCGTCGCATCCGCGATACGCACGATCATTTCAAAGTCTGACTTGGTGGCCGTGACTTCCGCGGCCTTCTTTAAGATCTGTAAATCGCCGCAGGTGTTGGTGAATGTTCCCGATTTTTCATATGCGTTAGCCGCCGGCAGAACTACATCGGCCATAGCGGCAGTTTCTGTGAGGAACATGTCTTGGACAACCAAAAAGGTTTGTGCCAATTGCGAAGGTTCGACCTGAAGTTGATCGACCGGGTTCGCTCCGACCACGTAGAGTGCTTTCAGTTTGCCGGCTTTCGCGCTCTCGAACATCTCCGGTAACGTCAAGCCTTTGGCTGTGGAGATTTGTCCCCACTCTTCGCCGTATTGACTGGCTTCGGAGATACGGTGATAGCCGGGAAGCAGATCGGGATAAAGACCCATATCCGCTGCACCGCGCGAATTCGCGTAGTCGCCAAGACAGATGAACTTTGCTCCCTCAATGCGCCGAGCCGAACTTTACTAAGGACGCGATGTCATTTCCGCGAAGCTCCGAACCAAAGATTATGACCAGATTCTGCTCGCCGCGAAGCTTGTCGCGTAAACTTGTCCATGCCTCGCGATTTGTTTGAGCGCCAACCAACGAGTCTGCGGCCGAATCGTTGCCCGACAGAAACGACGCAACGTTTCCTTCTTTGCCTGCCGGAATCTGGATGAACTGGGCCGCTTGGCGGCGGAGCTTAATAGGCTGCGAGTTGATGACGTACAGCCGCGCCCCGTGCAGACGGACATTGTTGCGAATCTGCCATGCGAGCAGCGGATGCTGGTCAGTCGGATTATTACCGATCAGCAGGATTGCCGGTGCGCTCGCTACATCACGCATGCTGGCGGTAGCTTCTGGTTTACCAGCAAGAGCCGCAGTGAAAGCAGGGAAGTCGGCGGTGCGGTGATGGTCGATGTTATTTGTCTTCAGAACCACGCGCGCGAACTTCTGCAGAAGATAGTTCTCTTCATTCGTGGTGCGGTTCGAACCTATCACTCCGATCGCCTGCCCACCATCTTTGTCGCGAACTTCAGCGAACTTTTTGCCAATCAATTCAAACGCATCTTCCCATGTCGCGGGAGTGAGGCGTCCCTCTTTGCGGATAAGCGGCTGCGTCAAACGGTCTTCGTGATTCGCGAAATCGAACGCGTATCGTCCCTTGATGCATAAGAAATCGTTGTTGATGCCACTCTTGTCGCGGTTATCCCCGCGCACGATTTCCATGCCGGTTTCTGAGCGCCGTACTCCAACCGTTGTTTTGCAGCCGTCGCCGCAGTGGGTACAAGTCGTGCCGACGTGATTCATCTCCCACGGCCGCGTCTTGTACCGATACGCGCCAGAAGTCAGCGCGCCCACTGGGCAGATATCGATGCACATGCCGCACTCTTCGCAGTCGAGATGATCTTCCTGATTGGGAGCGATGACCGAACTGACACCGCGATTCTGCACACCCAGCGCCCAGACATCCATGCCTTCGCCGCAAACTCGCACGCAGCGGTAGCAAAGGATGCAGCGCGGCCGATCAAAGAACACGACGGGAGACCATTGCTGTTCGTCTTTGTGATTCTTTGGTTCGATGTATTTCGACTCCGCGGCACCGTAGGAGAACGTCATGTCCTGCAGTTCGCATTCGCCGCCGGCGTCACATACCGGGCAGTCCAGCGGATGGTTGCCAAGCAGCAATTCAACCATTCCTTTGCGTGCCTGCTTGATCTCATCGCTGTCGCTGGTGACAACCATGCCTTCGCCAATCACCGTGGTACAAGCCGTCTGGAGCTTCGGCATCTTCTCGATCTTCACCAGACACATGCGGCATGCGCCCTGCAAAGAGAGATTCGGGTAATAACAAAATGAGGGTACTTCGATGCCCACGCTCTTACAGGCTTCGATCAGCAGAGTCCCGGCGGGAGCCGTGATCTTTTTGCCATCGACCGTGAGGTTCACGAGTTTTGCTGCTTCAGCCATAGTTAGTTCCGACTACGCCATCGCTGGCTCGGCTATCACCGATTTCTCAAACGGGCAAGGCCGGCCTTCCAGATGATCTTCAAATTCCTGGCGAAACTTTTTGATGAACGCCATGGTCGGCATCGCCGCGGCATCTCCAAGCGGACAAAACGTCCGGCCCAGCATGTTTTCCGAAAGGTAGTACATATTATCGATGTCTTTTTTAATTCCGCCGCCATTGTGGAAGCGAATCAGCGTTTTTTTCAGCCAGTCCGTGCCCTCGCGGCATGGGATGCACCAGCCGCAACTTTCGTGCTGATAGAACTTCATGGTGCGCAGCGCGAACTTCACGATGCAGGCTGTGTCGTCAAGTATGACTACGCCACCAGAACCCAGCATCGAGCCAGCTTTCATCATGGAATCAAAATCCATGGGAACATCGATTTCATCGGCGGTAAGAATTGGTGTGCTCGATCCGCCTGGGACGACTGCTTTCAATTTGCGTCCGTTGGGAATGCCGCCGCCGACCTCATAAATCATCTTCTTGAGGTTGTAGCCCATCGGCAGTTCGTATACTCCAGGACGCGCTACATTTCCGGCCAGACAAAATAGGCGCGTTCCGCCGTTCTTTTCCGGGCCAAGCTTGGCAAACCATTCCGCACCGCCAAGAATGATGTGAGGCACGCTGGCCAGCGTCTCGGCGTTATTGATAACCGTTGGTCCACCCCAGAGTCCGACGACAGCAGGGAAGGGCGGCCTGATCCGCGGAATTCCACGCTTGCCTTCAAGAGACTCCATCAGCGCCGATTCTTCGCCTACTTCGTAGGCTCCGGCCCCGCCATGCCAATAGATGTCAAAGTCGCGACCGCTTCCGAAGATGTTTTTGCCGAGAAAGCCGCGAGCATAGGCGTCGGCAATCGCCTTCTGCACGATCTCGAGCAAGTAGCGATATTCGCCGCGCACATAGATGTAGCCGGTGGTCGAACCGACGGCGAGTCCGGCGATCATTACGCCTTCAATCACCGAGTGCGGATCGTGCTCGAAGATCAGGCGATCTTTGCAGGTTCCAGGCTCGCTCTCATCTCCGTTGCAAAGAATGTATTTTGGCTTCGCCGACTGCTTGGGAACGAACGACCATTTGAGTCCGGTATTGAATCCCGCGCCGCCACGACCTCGCAGGCCGGAATTCTTGACCTCATTAATGATCGCGTCCGGCTGCATCCCAAGCGCCTTCTGGACAGCCTTGTAGCCGTCGAGTTCGAGATAGCGATCAATGCTCGTTGCGCCCTGACCGAAGCGCTTCGAGACGATTTTTATCTCATCGGGATGTGAAACTAAATCAGCCATTTTCGGAAACTTACCGACGCTACAACGCTTCAATTCAATTTAACAGAATCTTTACGGTGAACTTTTCTGCTTATAGCTTTCGAGAACTCTATCCATTTTTTCTGTCGTCAGATTTTCGTGAAAGTCGTAATTCACTTGCACTGCAGGAGCCCAGCTGCATGCGCCGATGCATTCAACTTCTTCCAACGTAAACATCCCGTCCGGAGTTGTGCCTTTGTGCTTGATGCCCAACTTCTTCTCGCAGTGATCAAGTAGCTCTTCGCCACCGCGCAGCATACAAGCAATGTTGGTGCAGACCTGCACGTTGAATTTGCCGCGAGGTTTGGTGGTCAGCATCGAGTAGTAGCTGATCACGTTATTTACTTCGAGGTCGGTCAGATCCAAACGTTGGGCAAGCTCGTGAATGACATCATCGCTTAGAAAACCAGCTTCGTCTTGCGCATATAAAAGTGTTGGCACCAAGACGGACCGTTTAGTCGGATAATGCGTCAGCATTTCAGCGAAACGCTTTTCAAATTCCGGAGAGAACTTCATCGATCAATCTCTCCCAGCACGATATCTATGCTTCCGATCGCCGCAACCACATCCGCAAGCAATCGCCCTTCGCACATCTTTGGCAGAGTTTGCATATTGGCTAGACATGCCGAGCGCATGTGTACCCGATACGGCTTCGCGGTTCCATCACTGACGATGTAATACCCCATTTCGCCGCGTGGAGACTCGACCGCCTGATAGACTTCACCTTCCGGTACTGCAAAGCCCTCCGAAACAATCTTAAAGTGATAGATGAGGGCCTCCATCTGCGTCTTCATCTTCTCTCGGTCAGGCAATACGACTTTGGGAGCGTTCGCTTTTATCGGTCCCTCGGGCATTCCATCGAGAGCCTGTTTTACGATTCCGATCGACTCCCGCAACTCCTGCACACGGCACATGTACCGCGCAAAGACATCGCCTTCTTTAGCAACCGGTACTTTGAACTTGAAATTCTCGTAACCCGAATAAGGAGCATCGCGTCGCAAATCGACATCAACCCCACTTCCACGCAAAGTCGGCCCACTCGCTCCTAGTGCAATGGCGTCCTCCGCGGTGATTTGCGCGACACCTTTAGTTCGCATGACCCAGATCGGATTTCCCGTCAGCAAATTTTCGTACTGATCTATTTTGGAAGGAAAGCGATTGGCGAAATCGCGCACGCGGTCAAAGAATCCCAGCGGCGGTTCGAGGGCAACTCCACCAATACGAAAATACGAAGTCATCATGCGCTGGCCGCTGATTGCTTCGAACAGCCGCAGAATGTCTTCGCGCTCGCGGAAGCAGTACAAAAATACCGTCATCGCGCCGATGTCCATGGCGTGCGTGCCTAGCCAAACCAGGTGCGAGTTGATGCGGGTAAGTTCATTCATCAGCACTCGCATCCACTGAGCTTTGGGAGGAATTTCGAGGCCGAGCAGCTTTTCTACCGCGAGCACATAACAAAGGTTGTTGGTCAGCGGACAGAGATAATCGATGCGGTCTGTCAGAGGAACGACCTGATGGTAGAACTTGGCTTCGCAGGTTTTCTCGATTCCGGTGTGCAGGAAACCGATATCGGGCATGATCCGCACGATGTTCTCGCCATCAATCTCAAGGATCACTCGCAACACGCCGTGGGTAGACGGGTGCTGCGGACCCATGTTGAGAATCATGGTGTTATCTTGGCCAGCTTCAAGTGCTGGTAGAGGTGCTAAGTGGCCCATGATTTAGCGGTAGCCCTCCACGGGATAGTCCTTGCGTAGCGGATTGCCTTCCCAATCTTCCGGCATTAAGAGGCGTCTTAAGTAAGGATGTCCGTTGAATCGGATGCCGAAGAGGTCGAAAACTTCGCGCTCGAAGTAGTTCGCCCCCGGCCAGACAGAAGTTACGGATTCTAGAACTGGGCTGTCGTCGCTTAACCGCACCTTCAGGCGAACACGTTCTTTCTTTGTGATTGAAAAAAGGTGATAAACGACTTCGAATCGAGGTTCGGAAGGGTACCAATCTACAGCGGTGATGTCGGATAAGTAATTAAAAGGGCATCCTGGATCGGATCGCAACAAACTGCAAACCTCGCGGATCGCCGACCGTTCGACGTAAATCGTCATTTCGTCGCGATCAAACTTGGCCCCCTCGACCGATGCCGCATTCCAAGACTGCAACTTCGCAATGGCCGGATGTCCCTTCAATTGTTCAAGATCCGTAATTGCCGGTGCCAAGGCCATTAAACCTCACCTCGCCGGGCAGAAGGTTCACCCCAATCCAGCGCGCCCTTCTTCCATATATAGAAGAAGCCCACGAGAACAATGCCTATGTAAACCAGCATTTCGTAGAATCCGAACATTTTGAGCCGCCGAAGGATCACGGCCCATGGATACAGGAAAACTGCCTCAACGTCGAATAAGATGAAGAGCATTGCCACTAAATAGAACTTAACGGAGAAGCGTCCCTGAGCGTCCCCGATCGGAGTCATGCCGCATTCGTAGGCGGAGAGCTTGGCCCGGGTGGAGCGCCGGTAGCCGATGATCCAGGAGAGCAGAACGACGCCACCAGCAAAGGCGCCTGCCAGCAGGAAATGAATTAATAATGGCAGGTAACGGGCGAAGTAATTGTCTGGCATAAGGGGAGCTATATATAATTCGCGCCAAGCACTTTAAGTAAACACTCTAGATTAGTTTCAGTACAGATTAGTGTCAAGGTATTCAGCATGCTTTGTTCTTGATGTCTGTAAAAATTTTTAACATTGTGCGTGCTAGATTTTTAATCGCGAATTAAAACCCATGATCTTCGGCTTCAATACCGACGTTAAACATGAAGACACAATTTTTCACGTGCAGAGTGAAGCCCGTGAAGGCGAGTTGCTCTTGCAGACCCAGGTCTTCGTGCGTGGCCGTTGCGTGGGAAAGCGGGCGAGTTCCTATGCGGACAAGGCAGCTGACAGCGGGTTTACGGATCATCAGAAAGAGCAGATTTTACGTGATCAACACAAACTCGTGCTTGATGCCATTCGCGACGGACATCTCGATCAGGTTCTGGATAAACGCGATGCGCCGGAGAGTTTGGCAGAAATAAAAGAGCTCGACGTGCACTGGCTGAACGCTAATGCGGTCCACTCGGATCGTACTCTTATGATGCGCCTGCGTGTTACAGACGGTGAAAGCGGAGCGGAAGGAGCACGCTTGACGGTGCGGTTTGCGCGTTCGATGCTGCTCCTTTTTATACCCAGGTAGTTGCGGATGCAGGTGGTCACGCGGAAATGAGTATCGAAGTCGACGAACTCGTCGCTTGCCGGATTCGTCCGTCTTAGTCCAGGCGAGCTACTCCGGCCGCACCGCCACTCGCAAGTTTGAATTGCGCAAAGTCGAAGCGTAGATGTTCAACCTCGCAGGTGAGCGGGTTTTATCCCAGTGACCTCTGTGTTCCCTGTGGTTATCGCTTTTGCCTCGTGATACTTCCCATGCGACAATCTTCTGGTGAAACTCCAAATCAATGGCGAGTCGAAAGATTTCATCGCGCCCCTTACTCTTAGCGGTTTGGTAGATCAACTCGGCATGAAGTCGGATCGAGTCGCAGTCGAACTCAATCGCGAAATAGTTTCACGCGTCCGCTGGGAAGCAACGAACCTCTCCGAAGGCGACCGGCTGGAAATTGTCCACTTTGTTGGCGGCGGTATTTTCAACAACCTCTCCTAGAACCGCGCGGTCCATATTCGCGGCAGGAACTCCTCTAGTCACCCCATTTTCACAGAATGTTTGTTTGACACTGGCTTAGTCGGCCTACAATGTCCGCAAAACATTTTCACTGTGATTTGTTTAAAACAAGTTTGCGGCATATATGGAACGAACATTTACATCCCGAGAGGTTAGCGAGCTAACCGGAATCACTCCGCGCCAGCTGCAATGGTGGGACGAGCGAGGTATCGTAACTCCTCAGAGGGATGGACATCGCCGCCTGTATTCGTTCGATGACTTGGCGGAAATCAGCATCATTTGTGAACTCCGTCGCCGCGATTTTTCACTGCAGCGCGTCCGTAAGGTAATGCGTTTTCTCCAAGCGGAATTCAAAAAGCGGCTGGCGGAAACGGTCAGCGGTGCTTCGGAGTACCACCTGCTTACAGATGGCTCAAATTTGTACCTGGAGACATCCGCGCGCCAGATTGTGAATATCTTAAAGAATTCGGACCAACCGATGCTCACAGTTTGTCTCACGGATACAGTTCGACGGGTGCGTGACGTAATCAAGAACGGAAGAAAGGGCAGCGGTTGCGCGCCTGCTGCAAGTCGCAGAACTGCGAATCGCAATCTGGCTTCATGAATAGCGGTAATGCTTTGACAATGCCGGACCCAGGAGGAAGCCAATGGTCGGAGAAATCGACGTTCTGAACGAATGGATACCGGAACAAATGCTTCCCGGCACGATTTTCGTGCTGGAAAATGCAGGCAAGGTGGGCGAACAAGCTGATCCCTACTGGGCCGTGCTGTCCTGTCCAAATTGCGGAACGCTCGGCCTTATTACACGAAAACAAATCGCCGGCTTATTGCCCGTGATTTGCGGTTCCGAACACTGCCCGGCGCAGTTCTTCATCAATGACAACGATATCGTAATCCGCAAGCCGTTCTAGCCATTGCCGCTTGCCTTCTGAATACCGGTATTTTCCGCTCTAATCGATCATTGGAAACGAGCTTGATTATGCCAAGCTAAACGAGCCCCATCTTCTGATCTACGAGGCGCGAGTCGCTCGATGTGCCAATTTGCTGGCCGATGCCTACACACATCCTCCTCCGAGAACTATCTCTACAACGAGAGCATCACAGTGGCATTACTCGTGTTCTTCTAAACGCCGCGACCAAACGACCAGCAGAGAAGCTGATGGGATGCCTCGGCCCGTGTAAATTGCGAGTCGCGAAAGAATATCTCGAGGCGAACATCGCATACATTGTGAATCTGGAAACCGTTGCACAGTTACCAGGCTCTCCCAGTCTCGCTTCGCCCGTGACTTTAAGGCGTCTACCGGTGCAGCGCCATATACCTGGGCGCTCCAGGCGCGAATACGGAAAGCAAAAGAATTGTTACTTAAAACCACTTGCCGCTTTCGGTGATCGCCACGCAAGTAGTTTTTCGGTTCAGAGTCACTTCACGAAAGCATTCAAGCATTTTGTGGGATCCACACCAAAGGGATCGCAGCAGGAACGACGATTCAAGAGCAGTTAGCTCGGTCTTTCGATGACGACTTGCATAAGTGGAGACAGAAGTATTCGCGGGACTCACCCAACTGCTTGTGACCGCCTCGCCAACTCATCCAATAGTTTCTTTGTTTAGCGCATCCAGTTCTTCCAGAGTGAAACGAGGTGTGATGTGCTGAGGACAATTCCAATCAAATGCTTCGATGTGAATCACCACTGCTCGTTCTGGCCACGCATCTTTTTCCTCTGTCCTGAATTCATCGATTAATGCCTGGGATTCTGCGGTTCCCTCGAACATCTTAGCTCTGCCATAGAGCTTAAGGCGCTGCTGCTCTACGTAGTCCATAAGAAAGAGGCAAACTCGATCGTCATGGTTGAGATTGCCAACGCTGATGTACTGCTTGTTCCCACGAAGATCGGCGAATCCGATCGTCTGGTCGTCAATCACCCGCAAAAACCCTTTCGGACCGCCCCGAAACTGAATGTATGGCCAGCCAGTCTCACTTACGGTGGCCATATAAAACCCGTCTCTGCCGTTAATGAAGGATCGCTCGTACAGGCCCAGGCGGTTCCCTGGCTCACCAGATTCTTCGACTCGTTGATATTGCCGGCGGCTTCCATGGAGTTCCTGTTGCTTCTTCACTAGCGGTGTGAATGCGACTTCGGCGAAACGGCGCCCCATATCGGCTCCAGTCTAAACAAATCGAATAATTTTCTACTTACATCAGGCCCGAATTTCGTTTCGTTCAAAGAGTAACGGCGGATTAAATATCCCGCATTTAGCGAAAGGATACCGTAATCTTTACTTCAAGTCTTTGACGCGAATTCCATTCTTCTTGACTCGCAGCACGCCGGGAGGACATCAATCTCATCATAAAAGTGACAATGTCCGAAAAGCGCGAGTTTTACAAATCAAAAGATGGGACAATCCTGAGATGAAACTACCCGACCATGATGTCTGCTATCGAGCGTTACAAAGCAGGGATGCCCGTTTTGACGGTTTGATATATGTGGGCGTCAAATCCACCGGGATCTATTGCCGGCCGATCTGTCCGGCGCGAACGGTGAAACGTGAGAATTGCAGTTTCTATAGTTCAGCTGCGGCTGCTCAAGAGGCTGGCTTCCGCCCATGCCTTCGTTGTCGCCCTGAGAGCGCCCCGTATCTCGCGTCCTGGCGTGGCACATCGAATACAGTTTCACGGGCTCTGGCTCTCATTGCCGAAGGTGCTCTTGACGGTGCAGAAGCGAGTGTCGAGAAATTGGCGGCGCGTCTTGGGCTGGGTGAACGGCAACTCAGACGCCTCTTCCTTCAGCATCTAGGTGCTTCACCAATTTCGGTAGCCCAGACACGTCGAGTGCTTTTTGCCAAGCAGCTCATCCACGAGACGAAGTTGCCGATGACCGAAGTCGCGCTAGCCGCCGGATTTGGCAGTTTGCGACGCTTCAATGAAACATTTCAGGAACTCTTCCATCGTCCTCCGAGTGCATTACGGCGGAAAACGACAACCAGCAACGTAACAGATACAGGGGTGATGTTGCGGATTCGGTATCGGCCGCCTTATGACTGGGATTCGATTCTCGGCTTTCTTCAAGCGCGTGCGATCCCGGGAGTCGAGGTAGTGGAAAACGGGCGTTATCTGCGTACTGTCGACATTGATGGGCTGACTGGGAGCATAGAAGTGGCTCACGAACTAGAACGACAAGGTCTTGCGGTCACAATTCGCTTTCCCAATGTGAAATCGCTCCCGTCGATTGTCGCACGAGTCCGGCGTCTGTTCGATGTGGGAGCCGACATCGAGACAATTGATGCACACTTATCGAGCGATCCATTCCTTGCGCCATTAGTTGCGCAGCGGCCCGGACTGCGTGCACCTGGCGGATGGGATGGATTTGAAATTGCGGTGCGCGCCGTTCTGGGCCAACAGATCAGCGTTGCCGCAGCACGTCGACTTGCAGGACAACTTGTTGCACTGCATGGCAAGAAGTTGCCGATGGAACAAAGAAATTACCCAGCATTAACTCATGTATTTCCCACCGCCCTACGATTGGCTTCAGCCAAGTCTCTCGGTCTGGGAATGCCCGCAGCGCGTCAATCATCATTGAAAGCAGTAGCTGAAGCCACGGTAGCGGACCCGAATTTGTTCCGTCCGCTTGGGAGCATCGAAGAAACCGTCGATCGCCTGCGCATGATCCGCGGCGTCGGCGATTGGACCGCACAATACATTGCCCTGCGGGCCATCCGCGAATCAGATGCATTCCCCGCATCGGATATCGGTCTACTTCGGGGCGCGAGAGCTATTGATGGAGAGAAGCCGACTTCAGCTTATCTGCTGGAACGTGCACGCTTGTGGCGCCCTTGGCGCGCCTACGCAGCACAACATCTCTGGGCGGCAGATCCGGGCGTGCTTTCTAAGGACGTCCGCGCTATTTAAAGTCTGAGCTTGCTTACGACCATGGAACAAGTACTCACCTTGAAAGGAAGGACAATGAAACTAGTCTATAAAATCATCGACTCTCCTGTCGGAAAGTTAAAGCTTGTAGCAAGCGACAAAGGTCTTGACCGCCATTCTTTGGGAGAATGACAATCCGCGTCGCGTCCGATTAGGTGAGCTTGTCGAGGACGGGAAGCATCCCGTTCTTCGCGAAACAGAACGCCAACTAAAGGAGTATTTCGAGGGAAAGCGAAAATCATTTTCCCTCGCGCTTGACATGAGAGGCACTCGTTTTCAAAACGACGTTTGGGAAGCCCTTCTGGCCATACCATTCGGTGAGACACGGAGCTACGGACAACTTGCGAAACAGTTGGGAAATCCCAAAGCAACCCGGGCCGTCGGCGCCGCTAATGGCAGAAATCCGATTTCCATCATTGTCCCATGTCATCGTGTGATCGGATCATCCGGCAGATTAACAGGGTTCGCAGGCGGCCTCGATAGAAAAGCGCATCTGCTGGAGTTAGAGTCCCAAAGATCGTGAATCGCTGAAGTGGGTCCTTGCAGACAACATCTCAGGTTCCAGGGGATGCAAGGCGGCGCAATTCATCGGCCACAACTTGCCGCCGACAATTTGCTCTTATGGCTACGGCTTTCCTAAGACCAGGAGTACAGACGAATTGGGCTTCACGGTCGAATGGTTAGGGCTTTCAGATGGCGGTACGAGCTGATTAGCAAGGACGAATATGCGGTCGGTTTTGGAATCGACTGCAATTGCGATGGGGCGAGCTTGTATTCCCATCGAATAAACAATTCGATATTCATTTTGCGATTCATTTTGAATGAAACTGACGTTGCCGACTGCATCTGCGGCGACTACCATTTGTCCCCCGGATTTAGAACACATTGCCAAGACGTTGCGACCTACCGGCACCCTACTCACAACGTTCCCACTGTTTGGGTCAACAATCGCCACAATTTCATTACCACACGCCGCGAGCAACCGGGAATTTTTCTTGTCCATAGCAAGGGCGGTCGGTTCGACACAGCTTTTTAAAGGAATACGTTTGGATATGGAGAGTTGGGCGGTATCAATAACGGCAATCTCCGCGGGATCCGCCAAGTCGACGTAGAGATGGCCGCGTCCGTCAACCACTGCGCCCTCCGGTTCCTCAGGCAGTGAAATAGTTGCTGCCACTGTTCCATCCATCACTTTGATCACTGTTATGGACTGGGACCGCTGATTCATCACAAAAGCTCGCTTGCTTGCAGGATCATAAACAACGTCCGTGGGGTTGTTCCCAGTCTTTACGGTAGAAAACTTTTTTTGCGTTTGCAGGTCAAGGATGGTCGCGGTATTCGTCTGGCCATTCGTGACGAAACCGCTCCGGAAATCCGGGGCCAAGGCGATTCCCCGTGCGCCAGGCGTATCGGCAATTTGGCCTCGGCTGACTCCAGTGTCCAAGTCTAAAACTTCTATACGCGTTGTTTCTGTGATGTAGAGGAGCCGTGCCTCTCCGTCGATTGCAAGATCGTTGAAATCATCCACGCCGGCCAGCTGGATTTCCTGTAGCACTCGATAGGTCGGCGAAGCGTCTTTCGCCCTAGCGCTCGAGCTGCTAACCAAGATTAAGAAAATTAGGCAGCAAAAGGGCACTGGCTGAAACCAAGACTGGAGGAAATTTCTCATTTTGTTTTCTTGGATGTTCAATTCTGACGACAATATGTCCGCCCGAAACTCACAAGTGCAATCTTCAACTATTGTTCCAAGCAATGAAATAACTAAATTATCAAGGTAATCGGACTAGGGCGACTCACGATGCCAAGCGCAATCTACATCCACGATATTCACTGCACGCTATTTCGGATGCTTCTATCCTGGCCAGAGATCTTCAATGCGCGATCAATGTCGACTGGCTAGCTATGCTAAGCCAGATGCCACTCCGATTGATCCAAGTATCACTGAAGCGCTGATGGTACAAATACGCCTGGCCATTTCTTGTGCCCTTTTCCCAATACGTACCGATCCACCGCCGTACGCCCGTAAAATTGCACCTGCATCGATTCGTTCACGATGTGCTCCAATTGCACGGTCGGCGCCTTTACGTTCGCCAGGTACTCGGCCTTATTCGTCATCGTGCCGTCGCACTCGATATCTATGAACTCTCCGCCCAGTAAAAGGTCGAGCACTTTCACATCTTTTACCTGGAGGGCTTGCTTGGTTCTCCAAACTAAGGATTCTGCCCTCCTGTGCGTCCTGCAGTTTGTCCGTTTGCGCGCGCTGGGTCGAGAAGGCGAGCAAAGAAACACGTACGCGCGATCCTTCATTTTCGTCTCCTTCCCAGTCGCAGCGCGGTTTGAATCCAGCATTGATTCAGCGCGGAACCGGTGTTCCTTGCGTGACCACACACACCCACTTGCCTTTCTTCAAAAACCCACGTATCGATAAACCTTCCTTCGTGCTGATAGTCTTTGCCCCCATGCGCTCCCTTTAGGTAATAACTTCCAACCACTAACGCCGTGTCGCCATATACGCGGATGCCAGTTGCTTGCGACACAATTGGATGGAAGTGTCCACCAGCCCCCTTCGCCTGCGCCAAGAATTGCGTTTTGGTCAACAATGAGCCGTATACGTCGATGTAAATCATGGACTCATCAAAGATCAGATCTAAGGTGCGGATGTCCCTTTTTTCGTCTGCCTGATTTCGTACGTTTTCCAGCGCCAGCAGTTCCGACCTAGCATCACGGCCTAAATCGTTTTGCGGCCAGGAATAAAGCGAAAGCGCACTTGCGATTACAAGCGTAAAAATGATGTTTCGCATCTGGAGCCAGCTCCCAAACCCTATATCGGCAGCGGACGGATAAAGTCCAGCCCGCGTGTTGGAAACCGCGAGTTCCTTTTCGGAGGAGGTGAGAAGAGCATCGGTATTGGGAAAGGATGACTTTTTCTGATGGCGGTGCGATCTGTAGAAAGCGATGACTTTACGAAACGGCAAGCAGGCGCTGGACGCTTATGCGCATCCAGCGCTCGATCTGCGGTTAGCAGTAGTTACTCTGTCCTTAGGCGAAACAAATGCGCAATGCAGCGCGACGCTCGGTCATGCCGCCGCTTGTAATAAATCTGTGTGCCGTCTTTTGTGGTGATGGTGCTCATAACATTCCTCCTTGGAGTTGTAATTGGTGGAAGTCTAAGCCGCAGCCTGAATCATGCCGCGACCATCGCCGCTCGGTTTTGTTCGCGGACTGAACTGCCGACGATGTTAAGCGGTGCGAGCTGTCGCGGTACGGAATCGCTTCGCCGCAAAGATCGTAAGCCCCACAAAAACTAACAATACGAACAGCTGCACGACCAGGAACGGCGGCTCTTTCCCAGTGGGCGCCAGCGCTTTCAGCGCCGGAACCTTCAGGAAGAGTTGCACGACTAGAACAAAGACATTGAGATAGAGTGCGAGGGATGCTCCGATTACGTAAACCGATCGCCACACTCCAGCAAGACGAAATACATAGCGCGCCGGAATCGCGATCCCCAGCACCCACAGTGAGATAATGCCAACTTTGTGCGACGGTAGAAGCTGCTCAAAAGGAAATCCGAAGCCGGTCAGGCTGGTCAATACTGTGGTCGCAAGAAAAACCACAGTCAAGCCGTCGAATCGTTTGTCGGTGAGAAATCCATACATAACGATTAAGCCTGAACCGATTCCGATCAGACTGATTAACACATGCAAGAAGGTGTACGTTGCAGTTGACATGCCGAGAATCATGGTAGGCGTCCTCTCTCTTAATCGGAGTTGTTGGTTATGTTTAGCGCGACGGTCCTAACCTTGCATACTGTCTCCAACCAAACCACGCCGCTGTGGTTCATCAATTCCGGCTTTTGATCGATTGGCGGTAGGAACATTGTGCTCCTCGCGAGCGTCCTGTGTCGAACGCAGTAAAAGCGTCAGACTGCTGCTTGTTAGCGGGAGGGTCTGCGGCAGATTTTCGGGAAAGAAGTATTTTCTAGAGCAATGAGGCGGCGATGTGAGATCCGCGATCCATGCGCTGTTCGGCTTTAGTTCCAGGTCTGAATTTTGGTTGACGGTATGTCGTCGACGAAGCCGCAACTCACGACTGTCACAAACGCTGGTGGCCTCTAACGGTTATCGTCCTCAAAGATACCGGCCATTGGATACTGGAAGAGCGGCCAAAGGAGACTACTGACGCTCTGCTGAAATTCCTCTGATATGAGGTTGTCGGGGGAGGGACTATCTACTGAGTGACGTGATTACGCGCGCCCGTCGCGGCCTGCAATCATCATGCCTGCTCCGACCACCACCAGCACGATGCTGACGCCCTGCGGAACTTTATCTTCGTGATGAGTGGTAACGCCGACGTGAACATCTCCCAGATCGGCTCCGTGGTGTTCTGCGTGCGGGACGGGAACAAAGAACGAAAGAATTCCAATCACCAGTACTACCAATCCGATTCCAAACAAAGGCTTCATAGACCCTCCAGTTAGCGCTGGTTCAGATGCAAGCAGAGCTGGATGGTTGCATGAAAGAGGCTGTGGGCATTAGGCGCTCGGCTCTAGAAACAGACTGCACACACCTAAAGCCCAGAGCCTAGCGCCTGCTTTTTATCACTCGGCGAAATCTCTGGCGAATTCCACCAGACTTCTCACCGCTATTCCTGATGGACCTTTCGCCATCCAGGGTTTGCTTTCTTCCGTCCAGGCGGTGCCTGCGATGTCGAGATGCATCCAGGGTGTGTCTTCGGCAAATTCTTTCAGGAACATGGCGGCTGTGATCGCGCCACCCCAGCGTCCGCCGGAGTTGACGATGTCGGCGATGCCGGACGCGAATGCTTTCTTTGTATTCTTCATCGAGCGGCATCCGCCAGAATTTTTCTCCTGCTTTAGCGAGAGCTTTGGTAAAGCGCTCGTACATCTTGTCGTCATTGGCGAAGACGCCAGCGTTGACGTATCCAAGCGCCACCACTACGGCTCCGGTCAATGTGGCCGCATCGATTAAGTGCGTACAACCGAGCTGGCGCGCATAGAAGAGGCCGTCTGCCAGCACTAGACGGCCTTCAGCATCGGTATTGATGATCTCAATCGATTTGCCGGACATGGCAATCTGCACGTCGCCCGGCTTCTGCGCTTTGCCGGATGGCATATTTTCCGTGGCGCAGATAATGGCCGTCACTTTCACTTTCGGCTTGAGCAGCGCGATGCCGCGCATGGCTCCAATCATGGCCGCGCCTCCGGCCATGTCGTATTTCATTTTTTCCATGCCATCGGCTGGCTTGATGGAAATTCCGCCGGTATCGAATGTAACGCCTTTCCCCACTAGTCCAAGAACAGGTTTTTCCGGAGCGCCTGCTGGCTCGTAGCTCAAAATGATGAGCGCGGGGGGCTCGTCGGATCCTTGCGCCACGCTCCAGAATGCTCCCATCTTGAGTTCTTTGATTTTGTCGGCGCCGAAAATTTCACATTTCAATCCGACCTCTTCCGCCATCTTGCGGGCACGATCAGCAAGGATGGTCGGCGTCATATGATTGCCAGGTTCATTCACCAGTTCGCGAGTAAAGTTCTGTGACTCGCCAATAATGCGCCCCTGATCGAGTGCCTGCTGCAAACGCGCCTGGTCCCCACGAGCCACGACGGTCAGTGCATCGATCTGCTGATCCTTGCGGTCGCTCTTATAAGTATCAGGATCAAAGTTGCCGACGAAGGCTCCTTCGACAATCGATTTTACGGAGTCGGTGTCACTTAAAATGCCTTCGGGAGCAACAAAGGCGAAACTGCGAATTCCCTTGGGTTTGAGGAAGCGAGCGGCGGTGCCGGCAACCTTGCGCAACTCGACTGAGGTAAACGTCTTGGCCTTGCCGCCGCCGATCACAAGCAGTCGCTTCGCCTTGAGTTTTGCCGGCTTGTGCAGCAGGGTGGTTTCGGCAAGTTTTCCCGTGATCTCGCCACTGGAAATGACATCTTGTGTCGCGTTTTTAACGGGCGCGTCGCCGGTTTCGATCGAAATTTCGGGTTTATCTTTGGATCCTTTATCGAGTGCAACCACAACCAGGCATTCGGTTTCTACGTCAGCAGGATTGGCAAGAGAAAGAATTGTTTTCATGGATAACTTAGTATCGTCGGGAAACAGGGAAGAGCGCAAGCGTGTTGGTCTCTAACGTGTTCGCGCCAACGTGTTCGCGATACCGAAAATTTTGTTTGATACGGTTGCTTTTGATTAATCAAGGGCTAGAATGTGCGCTTCCCCGAATATGAGCAGGATTCGGCGTGAGGTGAACATATGTTGAACGCACAAAAACGTGTCCCGTTGCTCGTGCTCGCTCTCGCCTTTTCCACGTGGGGTTTAGTCGGCTGCCAGCAGCTACATCAGTTGTTTGATAACCGTCCTAGTGAAAACATGCCTCCTTACAAATCCGTAAATGTGCAGTTTAACGATCAGCACTGGTCGGCGGATCAAAGACAGTGGTTCTATCACACTGCACAGGGGACCGAACTGGTTCCTTACAAATGGTTTCTTGCGCTCGAGCAGCCGAAGATTAAGTTCCTTGGGAGAGTTCCCAAGTTTGCCGATAAAGAGTATCTTGCACGTTTCGGTTTCCTGCCAGATGCTGTTGGTTCGCAAAATCCTGATGGACTGCCAGTCGGCTTCGCCAAAGACACAGTGATAGATCCTGAGAGCGGACGAGACGGTCGAAGTATTGGGCCTGAGTTGCGCAGCCTGCCACACCGGCCAGATCGAGTATCAAGGGAAAGGGATTCGCATCGATGGCGGTTCCGCAACCACCGATTTGGCGTCGTTCCAGACCGAGTTGGGATACGCAATGGCATTCACCGACAAGGTGCCGTTCCGCTTCGAGCGCTTTGCGGATAGGGTTTTGGGCGAGAATCCTTCGGAAGAGGCAAAGGCTCAGCTGCACGAAAAATTCGAGGCGTTCCTGAACAAAGGTCTTGCTGAGAAAGACGCCGCTGACAAATCGAATCTCTACCCAGATCCAGTCGGATTCGGGCGAACTGACGCCCTTGGCCGAATCGGAAATTTCGTCTTTGGAACGGAACTCGATAATGCGAATCTGCGGGTCGCGAATGCTCCCGTGAGTTTTCCGCCGCTTTGGTATACGAGTTGGTTTAACTGGGTGCAATACAACGCTTCTATTCGGCAGCCGATGGTCCGAAACATCGGGGAGGCGCTCGGGGTGCGGGCCCGAGTCAACCTTACCGACTCCAGCAAGACTCTCTATGGATCAACGGTGAATGTGAAAAATCTTTGGGAGATGGAAAAGCAACTTGCCGGTCCGACTGCATTCTCCGGACTTCATTCACCCGTATGGCCAGAGCAAACTCTGGGTCCAATCGACCAGAGCAAAGCGCAAGCTGGCAAGAAGTTGTACGCGAAACATTGTGAGCATTGCCATTTGCCTCCACTGGATTCTCCTGAGATTCAGGCTCCACAATACTGGGAATCGGGTCTTGAGGGCAGGCGCTTTCTGAAGTTGAATGTCATTCCGCTTGAAGAAATCGGTACCGATCCGACAGAAGCCAAGGATTGGAAGGAAAGGACGGCTGTGACCGGCGCCTTGGGATTAGGAACTGTATCGGCGGCCGACGGGCTTCGAGCGGTTACGACGAAAATTGCAGAGATGAATTATGACAAACTCGGTCTGTCTCCCGAACAAAGGATGGACTGGAATGGCTATCGCGATTACGCGGTGGCAGCTCCATTAGCCTATCGGGCGCGGCCGCTCGGTGGAATTTGGGCGACTCCGCCGTTCTTGCATAACGGATCGGTGCCGAGTTTGTACCAGATGTTGCTGCCGGCGGATCAGCGTGACAAAGCTTTTTACGTGGGGAGCCGTGAATTCGATCCCAAGAATGTGGGGTTCACAACCGCAAAATTCGATGGAGGATTTCAGTTCCGCACGGATGTCCCTGGAAATTCAAATGCCGGGCATCAGTTTCGTAACGCGCCGCTGGGAAACGGAGTGATAGGTCCGGAACTCAGCGACGACGAGCGCTGGGCAATTATCGAATATCTGAAAACCTTGTAAGTGAAGCACTGCCTATCAAATTGTCATTCCGACCGGAGTTGCCGCCGTCAGGCGCGACGATGTGGAGGAACCTGCTTTATCGGCATCGGCTCACAAACTCTTCTAGGTGTATCTTCGAGAAATGCATTGCTGCCATCCGCCGTCGCGAGATACGGAACTGATTCAGATCGTGGACTCAGCTCTGGTCGAAGCTGCGCGCAAAAGTGGCGACTGGTTAGTGTGCCGTCCGGGGTGCAGCCAGTGCTGCGTCGGCGTTTTTCCCATCAATCAGCTGGATGCAGTGCGACTGAAGGCAGGACTGGCAGAGCTCGAGAAGCGCTCGCCAGCGCGTGCCAAGCGAATACGCGAACGTGCACGAGAATCGGCCAAAAGGTTATCGGCTATATTCCCCGGAGATTTCGCCACAGGTATTCTCTTTAGCGACGAGAAAAAGTTTGCGGAATTTGCGAATTCCGAACTCGCCGATAACGAACCTTGTCCGGTGCTTGATCCCGCGACGGGAACCTGCGAACTCTACGAATCGCGTCCCATGACATGCCGCGTTTTTGGTCCGCCAGTCCGTTCTGAAGATGGTCTCGGCGTCTGCGAACTTTGTTTTCACGGCGCGACAGACGAGGAAATCGCGGAGTGTGAAATGACGCCGGATCCCGACGACTTGGAATCTATTCTGAATGAAGAAGTTGAAAAGAGTACGAGGTTACAGGGCGATACCATCGTGGCGTTCTGCCTTTTGTGATCACGCGCGCAAATCTTGATGATAAAAAGGCCCCGCTTGCGCGGGGCTTGAGGAGACGAACGTCTGACACTGTTGTAAAACGAATTTCTAAAACAGGTTCCAGATGAACTGGTTATAGACTTCGTGGTGATATTGCACTTCGGGTGCCTTCACGAAAGTTCCAAGAGCGCGCGGGCAACGGTCGGCTGCAACCCGCTTCAATTCTGCGTAGCGTCCCTTTACATCAGCACCGAGCAGGGTTGATGTCCAGTCAGCCTTTTCGAAATGTTCGAGAGCCGTATAGATGTTATCCGGCAAATAGCGTTCCGCTTGGCGGAGGTTCTTGATCTTTGAAGTATCGCCGTCGATGCCGGTCTTGAAGATGGAGTAGAGCACCAGATAAGGATTCGCATCTGGTCCGACCGAGCGAACTTCGACGCGCATACTCTTGTCGTTGCCGATGGGAACGCGAATCATGGAACCGCGATCCACAGCAGAAGCCTTAATCTGATTCGGAGCTTCAAAGTGCGGATCAAGCCGACGGTAGGCGTTTACGCTGGCATTGAGCAAGAGGCAAACATCGTTGCCATGAGTGAGAATGCGATCGATGAAAGACCAGCCGAGTTTGCTGAGCTTCTCTTCGCCTTTGGCATCCCAGAAAAGATTCTTGCCATTCTTGCTGATGGAGACGTTGGTGTGCATCCCGTTGCCGTTGACGCCGACGACCGGTTTCGGCAGGAAAGAAGCGGTCATCCCCATCTTGGTGGCAACTTCGCGGCAGATTAGCTTGTAGAGCTGAATCTGATCGGCTGCCGCCACCACTTCGCCGTAGCCGTAATTGATTTCGAACTGTGAAGGCGCGACTTCCGGGTGATCTTTTTCGTTCTGGAATCCCATTGCCCGCTGCACTTCGGCAGTTGTGTCAATAAAAGTTCGCAGCGGATCGCCCGGTAGCGAGTGATAGTAGCCGCCAGTGTTGACATACTCGAATTTTCCGTGCTCGTGATAGCTCTGCTCTGCGTCGACTCCTTGAAAGAGAAAGCCTTCAATTTCGTTGGCAGCGTTTAATGTGTAGCCTTCGGCTTTGTTCAGTTTCTCTGCAAATGTTTTCAGGACACCGCGAATATCGGCGCTATAAGGGCTGCCACCCTTGTCGATGACTTCGCCGAAAACCAAAACCTTGCCTGATCCGAAGAAATCGGCGGGTGCCCAGTAGAACGCGCTCCAATCGATGCCGAGCCGAAGATCGCTCTCGCGCTGCGCAGTGAATCCGCGAATGGAAGATCCGTCAAACGTTAGGTTGTCCCAGCTATTGATCAGGAACTTCTTGTCATAGTCGAGCATGTGCAGGCGGCCTTCGAGATCGCTGAAGAGCACGGTCACGGCCTTAATGCGCTTTTCGTCGGTCAGATATTTCAGTCGTGCTTCTTGAATCTTATGGGCGGCAACGCGGTTTTTGCGTTGTTCCTTCGCCTCCAGATTCAGTTCCTCCAACTCTTCATACGAGAGCGCCAGGAAGTTCCGTAGTTCGTTCGACATGAGTCTCCTTGTTTGCGATTGGAAATTATGAGATTGAAGCTGAACTATCTCTCCGAGTCAGTCAAAACTCGGCCACTTAGCAACGGGGAAGGTTATCGCGACGCGATGCTCAGCGCCAGTCAAAAGTGTTGATGAAAGACATAAAAGGAATTTATGGGCTTGCATAGGTCGACCCTCGACAGGCAGCCAGCAGACTCGCCGCGGCCGATTTTGTCTATGAATTTCGCGCTTTTGGTGATCTGTGATCGTGTTCGCTGATTTGGTGTTCAGCGTTGTCAGGCAGCAGCGCTGCCTTGGAGGCGGTCCAAAATGATGGACGGTCTCGCGGCTATGATGCGGTACGTCGGCGCGTCCCGCACTCCCCAACTATACTTGTATGATTCCTGTCCACGTAAGAAGTCGACTCGCTTCTTGCCTTCGGATATCGCGTCCTCGATGACAGCACCGAGTAGCAGCGTTCCCGCGCTCAATGATGCATAGGCCGGATCAAACCCTTGAAGGTAGCAGTACACAGCTTCCCCTTCGAAGAAGGAATAGAGTGTCGCGATCAGTCGGCCTTCCAAGCGCAAGCCATAGAATCGAAGCACCTTCTGGTCCAGCAGTTCTGGTGCCACTTTGCGATGAAAAGCCTGAATATGTGGGTCGGCGAGAACACCGGATTCGCCAAACTCTTTCCATCTCATAGCGTGGAGCTCAAACAAGGCATCCAGGAACTCATTCAATGTTTCTTGCGTGGCGAGCTCAATCTGGCCTTCCCCTGACCGTTGCATGCGGGAGCGCGCATTCCTGAGGTTTTCGTATTTGTGTTTTGAAATTACATTCTTGAGGTGCTCTACACCGCTCGGCAATACAAGCTCGGTGCAGATGTCGTGATGGATCGGTTTAAGACCCGAATCTGCTGCAAACTGGAGAAGCGGAGACGCACCCGGCAAGTCTGTGAGACTAAGTGCGTCCCAGCAGAACTCAGATTGAGTGATGAAGCCCATTATTTCTGAAAGCGTCTGCTGGCATCGGTCAGGTTCGACAAGAATATCGAGATAGTCGGAAACGCCGCCACCCACCAGTCCGAGTATCCGCTGCGATCCCTCTTCGTAAATCAGGAATGGCGCAACGCCAACTAATCTGCCGATTTCGCGGATCTCCAAAATGAGCGGCTCACGCGGGCGAAATGTGTTGATCCACGAAATAATCCACTCAGGACGCTGAAACGTCGTTGCATTCGGGCAACGCTCCCAAAGTGCACTCCATTCTGAACCGATCTGCTCAGCTTGTTCAGCAGTCCTAACCACGGTGACTTTTAGTTGAGTATCCATAGTGCTCAAGCTGCCGCGAGAATCGATATCGTCTCTGAGCGCCGCAGAGTGCCAGTCGTGATCTCCTCATACAGTCGAAAATAATTTGCAATCATGCACTCCGACCAAAATCGAGCTTCTGCCTCCCTCCGACAGGACTCAGGATCAAGGTTCGCGACAACCGGAATTGCTTCCGCCATTTCTTCAACGCTATCTACTAAAAAGCCTGTCCGTCCGTCGGCAATCAAGTCACAAAGAGCGCCCGCGCGAAATGCGACGACCGGAGTTCCGCAAGCCATGGATTCCATCGCCACCAGGGAACTGGTTTCCGCAACCAAACTTGGTATCAATACGCATTTAGCGCCCGCGAGCAGATGCCGTTTGCGATCTCCGCCTATCGGTCCAAGAAAACGCTGAGTCTCCGAAAGGCGCGGAAGAATAGATTCTTCGAAGTATGAGCGATGCGTTGGATAATCGAAGACGGTGCCAGCAAGAAAAAACGGAACGTCTGCGAGACGGCAGGCGTCCATCGCTAAATGAAAGCCCTTCTCCGGACAGATTCGGCCCATGCCCAGAGCGTAGTTACCTTTCCGGCGACCGCATCCCGCCCGAGCTAACGGAACACCGTTTTCAATCACTCCATAGATTTGAGCGGGAATCCGACAAGAACTGGCTTGTGAACGTGAAACGCAGACCAAATATGTTTCTGGCCGGTCCAGTTGAAAAATCTCTGGCGGATACCAGTCAAGTGGCAAATGAAGAGTCACCACAACCGGCACGCCGGCGGGCGGCAAGTAATCTAGGAAATCCAGCCCGTGTAAATGCACAACATCAACCGGAAAATGATCGAGTGCACGAGTTATCGCCTGATGATGTTCTTTACGAGCAAGCTGTTGAGCATGCTCATCGAGAGAGTTGGATACCCAAGGAGTTGTAATCAGCAGTCCGTCGCACTGAGAACCAGCAGGCGCAATAACGAGCGAGCGATGACCCGCGCGGACCAGTGCTTCGTCGATCATTGCAAGCACTTGCTCAGCTCCACCCGCTGTATTACCAGAGACACGGGCCAACGGGTAGCTCACGTTGAGCACAGTTAAAGGCATGTGCTCTCTCTGATCAGATCAGGTATCGAACCGGGCATCGCTCGAGCACCTGCCGATGCAGCAACAGCTTGGGCCGCCAACTCTCTCCATTGCTTCCCAGTCATCGGCCAGCCCATGCATTCGTACCACAGTTTTCCTGGATGCGGAGGCTTGGCGAAGTCGTATGCGGGCGCCAATCGAAGGCGCTCGGACCCGACTTGGAAGTTCTGCAAAACTCGTTCTTGAGACTGGTAGCAATCCATCATGCATTGTTTGCGGGCAGATTCTTCAGGGGAAAGCTGAAGGATCAGCTCAGGAGGACTCGAGGTTTGTGCTGCAGACTCTGGAAGAAATTCTCCAATGAAGCATTTGCCGTCGTCGCGAGCATGATAGGAAGTCATTTCCAGCAGTTCAGGTGCAGGTTCCCGACTGTTCTCGCAAGTCTTGATCGCAAGATAGGCGACCAGAGCCGCGGAGTCGTGATCGGGATGTCCGCCCTCGTATGAGTGAGTGATTAGGATGTCGGGCTGCTGCTTATATAAGAGATCCAAAAGAGCTTCGGTCAAATCATGCAATTGAAATGCGGATTCCTGATCGACGGCACTAAGATAGTGAATTCGGCCAGGAAGAATGCCGACTAATCTCAGCGCTGTCTCCGCTTCTTTTCGGCGAATTCGAGCGTATTCTTGGCGCGTATAGTTCCCGCCAGCCGACCAGAGTTGTTTATCCCGAGGCGCGCCATCCGTCAGATACACTACTGTCGTATTCGGCAGCCGGCCTAAGATGGCTGAAGCTCCGATCGTCTCATCGTCAGGATGAGCAGCCAGCAGGAGGACGTGAAGAGAGTGGGGTGCCAACTTTGAAAGCAGACCAAACTCAGGATCACCGAGTCTCGCCCAAGCACTCCCATTCACGCCCCTACCATTTCTTTTGTTCATGCGGCGACCTGATTTGAAGACAGCACGCGGACCGCTTCGCGATAACCATGTAGCGTGCCTACATCCACGTAGACCTCACCCCGCTTTACGCCGATTGCTGTCCCTCCATTTGCCAAATATGCATTCACCAGGGTGCCGATATATTGGTCGCTGCGTCCGCGCTCTATCCAAAGCCGGTAGAGGTCCGCGAAGTGTTTTCCTGTGAGCTTGAATGCTCCCCATATCCATTCGGAATCTGCGCCCTGTTTTTTGACTTGAATCTCTTCGACAAATCCCATGTCGTCAGTGATGACCGCATCGAACAGCTCAGGTTTGGCTACGGGAAAAAGTAAAAAAGAAAACTGGCCATCCGGCAGAAATTCAAAGCCTTCGATAGGGAACCAGACGGTATCCGGGAGGCCTATTAGCACTTCATCATCGGGTGCGATAAATGGCTGCGCACTGAATAATGCATCGCACAGTCCATTAGGGTTTTGCTGAACGACGTAACAGATCGACGCATCGCCGATCTTTCCACCGAAGTAGCTCACTATGTCGGTCTTCGCAGGTGAGATCACAAAGCATACTCGGGTAACTCCGGCGGTCAGCATTCGCTCCAGCAGGTATTCGCAAACAGCGCGCGGACGCTCAACATTTCCGTCCAACCGCGTGCCCACTGGGAGCAGCTCCTTTGAGAAAGCGAGTGGTTGAATTCTCGTCCCCAACCCTGCGGCTGGCACTATTCCCCAGCGATGACTCATGCTGCCTCCAAAAAACGAATCAGCTGCCGGCCTCGGTGTTCGGCGGTATGCTCTGAGAGGACGCGCTCACGTGCCGCGCGTCCAATCCGGCGCAGATCTTCGGAATCTGTCGCTCAAAGCGTCCACTACATCCGTCGCGGTTGACGCGACAAGTATTTCTTTCCCCGGTTCGAAGAATTCATCCAGTCCTTCCCACGAATCGCTTACAACCGGCGTTTCACAAGCAGCAGCCTCGAACAGTCGTCCCGAAGGACAGTAGCCGGTCTCCGCCATCGCGGCGCGCGTAACATTCAGCGTTAATTTGGAGGAACAATAGAATGCCGGATGTTCCGGTGGAGGAACGTGGTGAACGAACCAAACATTTTCGGTCCAGGGAAAATCTTGCGGATACTGCGCGCCGCCCAGCACGAAGCGTTTTGTGGGTGATCGTCTCGCAGGTTCCAGAAACAACTCACCGAGAAGGGCTTGCCGATCTGCAGAGTAGGTTCCCAGGTACGACATGTCGGAACTGTACTGATCATTGGGAACTACGGGTTTATGAATGAGGGGATCAACGCTTCCATAAAGCGCCGCCACACGACGTGCACCGAGAAGTTGGTGCAGTTCTTGCAAAGCGCGACCGCCTGCATAGCTCAATACGAGATCGAAAGCACCCAGACCATCAGACGGGATATACTCGACCGCTCCTTCCGTCCGAAGCTTCTCCAAAGTCACTGGCGAGTCCAGGTCATAGAAAACTCTGACGGGCACGTGCGAATTCAGTATCAGCTCCGATGCGGCTATGGCGTCCGGACAATATGAAGTGACGATTGCTGCGTCTGCATTGTCGACAGCAGCTCGCGCGGAGGGTTCTGCGTCGTTCCAATCGTTATAGAAACGTAATTCATACGGCTCCGGGTTTTCCAAATCCCGATGTCGCGCGTAATAAGGGACGTCATGCTCGAAGAAGGTTACCTGATGTCCTTGGCGCGCGAGAGCTCCGCATAATCCCCGCCAAATCGTCGCGTGTCCATTTCCCCACGAGGAGCTGACAGTCAGGCCGAATATGACGATTCTCACAGCCTATCCTTGAGATTTGCTTGTAATGGACTTATCCAGCCTGTGCTTTCCATGCTTTGGCTTTCCTTGTCGGTGGATAAAAATTCACAGGTTCTGATGAATCGCAACCGTGATGCTTCGATGCCACTCGATTCTGTCGCGCTGTATCCAGAATTGGATTCAAAGTGGAATCCAGCTAAAGATGTATAGGTGCAGAGGTGCTGCGAATTCGCACTTGTGGAGCTCTCACCTATGAGATCGGGCATAGACATCTCTCGCTATTTCAATAGCATCTGAGAACGATTGGATTGCCGGGATTTGCGATCAACTCGTTCCTGCCCGGCGGGGTGTTGGGAGAAATTGCCTGCCTTCTATGCGCTCGCTCGTGATCGCGGTTGTGGTTCTTGGCGCACTCGCGTTCTCTGAAGTCTCCTACGAAGGGCAGCCCGTTAGTTCAATTGGCCTAATCGCAAATCCTCACCTGGACGCCGAGAGCTTCAGACAATACGTCGTGCAGAAACCGGGTCAGCCTTATTCAGAGAAGGACGTGCAAGCCAGCATCTCGGCTTTAAAAGAAAAAGGCGGCTTCAGTAAAGTTGACGTAAATGTAACTCCGGAAGCTTCCGGATTGCATCTCACTTTCATACTTGAACCCGCTTATTACGTGGGGATGTTGGAGTTTCCTGGAGCCACCAAAGCATTCACCTACAGCAGGCTTTTGCAGGTTGCAAACATTCCAGATGAACAGGCTTTTGACAAGTCGAAGCTGCCCGAGGCAGAGGCAGCGTTGCGTCATTTTTTCGAAACCAATGGATATTATCAGGCTACCGTGAAGACAGACATGCAACTCGACGATGCTCATCAGATTGCGAGCGTAATTTTCAATGTAGCCTTGGGAAAGCGCGCGCGAATTGGACAAGTGTCAGTACAAGGAGCATCGCCTGAGGAGACTGCTAAATTGCTGCACTCCGTTCGATCGATCCGTGCCCGGCTCACAGGCGGGTTGTTGAAAGCAGGGAAGCCCTATACCGCCGAGCGAATGAAATCGGCGAATACTTTAATCAAGAGGACGTTAGCAAAGCAACGCTACCTGGCGAGCAAAGTTCAGGTGAACCCGCCGCAGTACCATGCGGAAACGAATCGCATCGATGTTTCCTTTAGCGTGAATGTTGGACCCACGGTAGACGTTCGTCTGACCGGAGCGAAACTGTCCGTGATTCCGTTTCTGTCGGGAAGAAATAAAAAAAAGCTTATTCCTATCTATGACGAAGGAACTGTCGATCGCGATCTAGTGAATGAAGGGCAGCGCAATCTCGTCGACTTTTTTCAGCAAAAAGGTTATTTCGATGCGGCAGTCAATACCAGCTTTCAAAGACAAAGCGACAAGATTGCCATTGTGTACACGGTGAACAAAGGGAAAAAACATAAAGTAAACGGTATTTCGCTGGAGGGAAATCATCACCTTTCGAGCGAGCAGATCATCAGCGTTGTGGAGGTTAAGAAACATCATCTACTCTCACATGGGCTGTTTAGTCAGAAACTATTAAGGAAGAGTGCCGATAACATCACAGCTCTTTACCGAAATAATGGATACGAAGACGTCAAGGTAGATCCTCAAGCGGTTGACCATGAGCCCAATGTCGATGTTGTCTTCAAGATAATTGAGGGCACACAGACTTTAGTCGAGTCGGTGCAGGTGACGGGCAACAACACGCTTCCTCTCGACAAGCTCAAACCTTCCAACGGCTTCAATCTGCGGGAGGGAGCACCGTTTTCTCCCGCTCGGATGTCGGACGACCGCAACCGCATCGCCGCCAAGTATCTTGACCTCGGATATTTGAATGCAGAAGTCAAAACGTCGGTGGCACGCTCGCCGGACAACCCGCACCGCGTCGCGGTCACATACAGCATTCAGGAACATCAGCAAGTGCGGATCAGTAATGTCATCTACATGGGACGGAAACAGACTCGGCAGGCGTTCATTGCGAAGACGGCGGATGTTTCAGCGAATAGTCCGCTGAGCCAGGGAAAGCTTCTCCGGGCGGAGAGCGAACTGTACAACGTGGGAGTTTTCGATTGGTCGAGTGTCGGTCCGAAGGCACCTATCACCACGCAGACCGATGAAGACGCACTCGTCAAAGTTCATGAAGCCCCGCGCAATAACATCACCTATGGATTCGGGTTCGAGGTAACGCGGCGTGGTGGCAACGTTCCAACGGGAACTATCGCGGTACCCGGACTTCCTACCATTGGAACCGGAAATGCCAAGGTAGTTCCTAGCGAAGCGACGTTCGTAGGTCCGCGAGGTTCAATCGGGTACACGCGTCGAAACATGCGTGGCCAAGGCGAAACTGCGGCAATTTCTCTTGTGCTCTCACGGCTCGACCAAAGAGCGCTGGCGACTTACACCGACCCACATTTCCGCCTTTCGCGATGGAACGCACTCAGTAGCCTTTCCTACGAACGTACGACCGAAAATCCTCTTTTTGCGGCAGATCTGGCGGATGCATCCTTCCAGCTTGAACGACCATTTGGGACGAAAAAGACGACTCGCCTACAGCTCCGGTACGATTTCAACAAAACAATTCTTGCCGCATTGCTGGTACCTCAACTTGTCCTGCCTCAGGATCGCAATATTCGCTTATCGTCTGTATCAGGCACTCTGATCAAAGACACTCGCGACAAACCGCTGGATGCGCACCGCGGTATTTTTTCGACTCTGAATCTGGCAATTAGTCCGACTGCATTTGGTTCCAACGCAAACTTCGCCAAATTTTTGGGTCAGTATGCTTTTTATAAGCCGGTGCACTCGATGGTTTGGGCGAATAGTATCCGTCTCGGATTGGCAAAGCCGTTTTCTGGAAGTTTTGTTCCTACCAGCCAGGAATTCTTTGCCGGAGGCGGCACAACCCTGCGGGGATTTCCTCTAAATGGAGCGGGGCCGCAGCGCATCGTGCCATTCTGTAGCAATCCTACGACCCAGACAAATTGCGCGAACATCAGCGTGCCTGTCGGTGGAAATCAGCTCTTCATTCTCAATTCCGAACTGCGCTTTCCACTGCGTGTTTTGGAGAACCTGGGTGGGGTAGTTTTCTATGATGGAGGAAACGTCTATCGACGAATTAATTTTAATGATTTCGTGAACAACTACACAAACACAATCGGGATCGGATTGCGCTATAACACGCCGGTTGGGCCAGTTCGAATTGATCTGGGGCGCAATCTGAACCCGATTCCCGGCATCGGCTCAACTCAGTACTTCATCACCCTGGGTCAAGCTTTTTAGAGAAGCGGTTATGCGATGGAAACGGATAATTGGCTGGACTACGGCGGCAACGTTGGTGCTGATTCTCATTTTAGTGGTCGGAGGATACTTTGTTCTACGCAGCGCCAGTTTTCACCGTTATGTGCTTTCAAAGATCATTCAGCAGGCTGAAGAATCTACTGGCGGGAGGGTGGAAGCTCAGAGCTTCGACTTTCATTTCTCCGGACTGACCGCAGACCTGTACGGTCTCACTATCCATGGAACTGAGCCCGCCGACCAGAAGCCTCTACTGCAAGTCGATAAGCTCACTGTCGGATTAAAGATCTTGTCTGTGATTCATCACAAGGTCAATCTCAGTCAACTTCTCATTGAGCATCCGGTAGCGCATCTGCTCGTAACAAAAGCTGGACGTAACAATATCCCGCAACCCAATGCGCCGAAACAGAAGAGCTCACAAACTAATGTATTCGACTTGGCAGTCGGGCACGTGCTTCTAAGCAGAGGTGAGATTTACTATAACGATAGCCAAAGTTCTATCGACGCCGATGTCTATGATCTGCGAACAGAGATTGGCTTTGATTCGCTGGCGACCCGCTATAATGGCGCGATTTCCTATCACAACGGACGAATCAAATACGCTGGCTTAGAATCGTTAACCCACGGCCTGGACGCCCAGTTCAATGCCACACCTGCGGGCTTGAATCTGTCACCACTGGTTTTGACCGTCGGTTCATCTCGGATCACTCTGCAAGGGAACATAACGGATTACAGCAATCCCGCCGCGGATGCGAATTACCAGATCCTGATCCACACTCAGGATTTTTCCGGACTGGCTGCTGTCGCCAATCCTTCAGGCGACGTTTCACTATCGGGAGTACTTCGTTATCGCAACCTCCCGAACCAACCGATCTTGCGGGATGTCTCATTAAATGGTCAGTTGGATAGTGGTGCGCTCTCCGTAGCTTCCCCGCAAGGCCGTCTGCAGCTTAGGAAACTATTCGCAAAATATGAACTGAGCGACGGAAATTTGCAAGCTAGAGACGTATCGGTCAATCTGTTCAACGGCAAACTCACCGCTGATTTGAGCATGCGGCATCTGGACACGACGCCGGCGACGAAGCTCCACGCCTCTTTGCAAGGCATCTCTATTGCAGCTGTAAGAGGTGCACTGAAGACTGCGAACGCGAAGACTTTGCCCCTCACCGGAACCGTGGATGGTTCTGCAGACGCATCATGGGTCGGGGCTGTCGACAACATTCGAGCGCAGTCTGATGTCGGCATTCATGCCGCCATTGTTAATCGTACAGCCAGCAGCGCTCAAGACGTTCCGCTCACGGGAGCCATCCACGTCAACTATGACGGCCCAAAAAACCTAATCACAGTGCAGCCAAGTATGATTCGCACTCCTTCTACTTCGATCACCGCGCAAGGCACTGTGAGCAGCCGACCGAAGGGGCAATCAAATTTTGGAATCCAGGCGAACACAAGCAATCTTCACGAGGTCGCCGTTCTCGCTTCCGCATTTCAAACTACCCAACCGAATTCCGGAAAAACAAACACCCAACCAACAACAGCTAAACTCTTGAGTATGTCGGGAGCCGCCACACTCAACGCGACCGTGCAAGGTTCGCTGCAAAACCCACAGGTTCACGGCCAATTGACGGCGCAAAATGTTCAGATCGAGGGAAGCCAAATCAATAGTTTGCAATTGTCAGCTCAGGCTGATCCTTCGGGCGTAGTAGTGCAAAACGGTTTGCTGGTAACGGGAAACAAGGCAACGCAAAACAGGGACAAATATCGTTTAGCGCGAATGTGGGTTTGCATAATTGGTCCTATGTTGCTTCTGATCCAATTGCGGCCAATGTATCCGTGAAGCAGATTCCCATTGCACAACTTCAGCAACTTGCTAATGTGCAATATCCCGTCTCGGGGATTCTGTCAGCCACTCTCGTACTGCAAGGATCCCAGCTCAATCCGGTCGGCCACGGCGCATTGGAAATTACGAACGCAAATGTCTACGACGAGCCGGTCCAGAATTTCAAAGCGCAATTCCAGGCAGCGAACGGGTCTGTGACATCCTCTCTCAACGTCAGTATGCCTGCTGGCGCTGCGACTGCGAACCTGGTTTTTGTCCCAAAGACGAAGGCCTATAAGATCCAACTGGACGCTCCCGGAATTGTTTTGGCGAAGCTGCACGCGGTTCAAGCGAAGAATTCGCAATTAGTGGGCATTGTCAGTGCGAACGCCAGTGGCGAGGGAACGTTAGATAATCCGCAGCTCACGGCAACAGTCCAGGTGCCACAACTTCAGGTCCAACAAACCACAATCAGAGGAATCAAAGCTCAACTGAATGTTGCCAATCAGCGGGCCGACCTATCGTTGAGCACAGCCGTTGCCCAGGCCACGTTTCAGGCGCACGCGAACGTGAACCTTACGGGAGACTATTACACCGAAGCGAAGATCGACAGCAGCAGGATCCCGCTTGATCCACTGCTCGCCCTCTATGTGCCGAGTCTTCCTGATGGCTTTCAGGGTCAGACGGAACTGCACGCTACATTGAAAGGCCCGCTGAAAAACAGATCGCGGTTGGAAGCTCATCTAGAGATCCCGACGTTAGCGGCCTCTTATCAGCAACTACAAATTGGGAACTCCGGTCCTATCCGCATTGACTACGCCAACTCTGTAATTGTGCTCCAGCCCAGCGAACTTAAAGGCACTGACACTTCCGTGCGATTGGATGGCCGGGTTCCGGTGGGCGGCAACGGAGCGATGGACCTTAACGCAAAAGGTTCCGTGAATATGCGTCTCGCCCGAATATTCAGTCCTGACATCAAGAGTTCCGGCGCAGTTGATCTCGATGTTCACACCACCGGCAAAGGATCGAGGCCCGAAGTTACCGGTCAGATACAGATAAAGAACGTGGCGCTTTCCACAACCGCTGCTCCGGTGGGACTAGACGGCCTGAATGGAACCCTTCTGCTCAAGAATGATCAAATACAAGTTACCCAATTGAAGGGACAAGTGGGCGGAGGTGACATTTCATTTGGAGGCGCGATCATTTACCAGCCACAATTGCAATTTAATGTCGCAGTGCAGGGAAAGTCAGTTCGGCTTCGCTATCCTGATGGAGTGCGAAGTGTGATCAACAGCGATCTCAATCTTACCGGCAACATGCAAGAGGCTGCCGTAAACGGGCGCGTGCTCATCGATAGCCTCTCCTTCACTTCAGATTTTGATTTGTCGAAGTTCATGAACCAATTTACGGGAAATAATGTTCCGCCCTCAGGATCAACTTTTGCCGACAATGTGAAACTGAATGTTGCCGTGCAATCCACAGGCGATCTTTCCGCGGCATCTTCTACCGTAAGCATCGAAGGATCTGTAAATTTGCGGCTGATTGGAACTGCGTCAAACCCGGTAGTCGTCGGACGAACGGATCTTACGTCAGGTGATATTTTCTTCATGAGCCGTCGTTATCAGCTGCAGCGAGGCATCATAAACTTCACCAATCCGACTCAGATCGAGCCGATAGTGAACCTGTCGATTACTACAACTGTCGAGCAGTACAACCTCACGGTGAACATCACCGGACCAGTCGACAAACTGCAAACCAGCTATGTTTCCGATCCTCCGCTGGCTCCTGTGGACATCATTAACTTGATTGCTCGCGGGCAAACGACGGAGGAGGCGGGTACCAGCAACTTTGGGGCGGACTCTGTTCTCGCTTCAGGTGTTGCCAGCCAGTTAGGCAGTGGCGTGCAAAAGCTCGCAGGCATTTCCAGCTTGCAGATTGATCCATTAATCGGTGGCAACAATACAAATCCCTCAGCACGCATCGCGTTGCAGCAGCGGGTGTCGAAGAATTTTGTTTTTACTTTCTCGACCGATGTCACCCAGCCGCAAGGTGAAATAGTCCAGGGAGATTATCAGCTGACAAAACGCTGGTCGGTCAGTGCTGAAAGAGATGAATACGGCGGATTCACCGCAGAGGGTAGGTTCCACACCAGCTTCTAGCGGCAAGCTGAAAGAACGTCACATGTCAGATCCGCAATCAGGTGCGCAAGATTTTTGGATATTCAGAGATGGCCGGAACAGCGTCCCCGGCAAAGTCTTGTTGCGCGATTTACAACTGTCGTTGCGGAGTGTGCTCGATAATCCGCGAGATCAGAATTGTGTTCTCAAGGCTTTAATTCAATCCGGTGAAATCGAATCGGCCTTGGCCGATGTAGAACACTCAGCTGCGCCGACAATCGCTGACTTGACGAGCGCTCTAGCGGATTTGTACTTGGGAGGAGATGCTGCTGGTCTGAGAGAACTTGCTGGTACTTTGGATAGCTTAACAGTTCCAAGCGTCTTAGCGACTTCGGCGCCAGAGGGTTTTTCGTATTACGCGCTTCATCCTCTAGACTTTGCAGCAGTGGCTCAACAGATTGCCGATGCATCTTGTCCCACTGCGGTAGTCGGAGTCCGAAGCATTGGAACCACATTGAGCGCTGTCGTTACAGCGGCTCTGAAGAAGAAGTCTGTTCGTGCAGAAAGAATCACTGTCAGACCTACCGGGCATCCTTATGATCGCACAGCAGAGTTTACAGCCGATCAGATTCGGTGGATCAATCAAGGGCGCGAACAGTCATCTACATTTCTAGTTGTAGATGAAGGTCCGGGAAGAAGTGGTTCCACCTTTCTTTCTGTCGCCGAAGCGCTTGTCCGGGCTGGCGTCCCAGCTACACAGATCACTATGATGGGGAGCGTTGAACCTGATCTCAACGAACTGCGAGCTCGGGATGTGGCGGCGCGATGGCGGATATTCCGGTTCTTGAAATGCAATCCAACTTCGTATTCGCGTTTCAATAATCACATCTACATTGGTGGCGGCGAGTGGCGTGGAAAATTATTGCATGAATCTCAGGGAGTGGCCTGCTTGCTGGCCGCAAATGGAGCGTCTGAAGTTCCTCGCGCCCGACGGAACCAAATTTTTCAAGTTCGAGGGATTGGGCGGTTCGGGGAGTTAGTCCAGCAGCGGGCACATTCATTAGCTGATGCGGGATTCGGATGCCCGAGTTACAGACGCAGGCGACGGATTTGCACTTTACACGACCGTGGCATTGCGGTCGCCGAAATCTGGCAGTGTCTCCGACGAAATTGTTGAAAGAATTGCGCGGTATTGCACATTTCGCGCTGTGGAATTCCGAGTTGAGAACTGCCTTTCCGCGCCTCTACCAGAGATGGTGCGATTCAATGTGCAGCAGGAGTTCGGGATCGAACTGAAGTTGGATACGGAACTGCTGACATCAAGCCATTCAGTACTCGCTGATGCTCGCATGCAGCCCTATGAGTGGATCCAAAAAGATGATGGCACGCTCATTAAGACAGACGGGGCTACTCACGGCGATGATCACTTCTTTCCCGGACCATGTGACATTGCCTGGGACTTAGCGGGAACAGCCGTGGAATGGAACTTGCACCCTGATGCCTTAGCTCTTCTGCTCCTGCGTTTTCGTGAGATGAGCGGCATCGATGTGAGTCGTCGCATCCGGATTTATATTTTGGCCTATGCTGTTTTCCGAATGGCTTTTTGTAAAATGGCCAGCGGATCTCTCCGTGGAACTGCCGATGAATTCCGGTTACGCGCGGCATATTTCTATTATCGGCGCCACGCCGAAGAACATTTGCCGTCCAAAGCTGGTAGCCAATATCGAATTAACTCGTGGGCGCGGTCAGGGTAAACGCAAAAATCTGACCTGTTCGTCAAAGAGCGTCGGCTACCACCAAAGAGCCATTGGCAGTGCTTCTGTCGTATGGGTACACTGTGTAATCCAAAGTGGTTTTGGTAAGCGTTCTCTAAAATAAATATCAACTTTTTAGGGCAAATCACAGGTTTGATGAATTTAGAAAAACAAGTCTCGACCGAGTCTCTTGCATCGCACGTCAGAATCTTAATTGTTGATGACCATGAGGTCATGAGACTAGGTATTCGCAATTTGCTGGAAGCCGTGCCTAACTGGAATATATGTTCCGAGGCCAGTAGCGGACGCGAAGCCATCGACAAAGCCTTTCAATATCTTCCAGACATAATCATTATGGACATCACCATGCCGGGAATGAATGGTCTCGAAGCCGCCGCTGAGATCGGACGTTCCCGCCCTGATATTCCTGTCATTTTATTTTCCCTACATCTCTCCGAAGATCTAGTGACCCATTTTGATAGTGGCGGAATTCGCGGCGCTGTGAGTAAGGGAGAAGCTGCTAGAGACCTGGTAGAAGCCGTGAAGAAAGTATTGGCAGGCGGAACGTTTTTTCCTTCAAAAGCGACCGCAAAAGCGTAAACCACGCAGTCGAAAATCTATTCTGAACGCCCAATCCACCAAAGGATTTTCGCTACAATCCGCCATCCAGTTGCTGATATGGGAGTCGAGTCATACTCGCGATTCTCCGGTACTAAAACTTCGGTGTGATCGAATCGCTGCAACCTCGAAATTATGAGTCCCTGCTCGCTGTGCGCTGCCACTACGATGTGGCCGTAGAGCTTGCCACGTTCCGTCTGCGAAGTATCGGCAACAACAATGTAACCATCATGGATTAACGGCATCATCGAACGACCGCGCACTGTCAGGCAGCTAGTGTGGGTAGGGTTGGGACACCATTCCGTTGGAGCCGCGAGCATGGACTCGGGAGATGCTTGTTCGAGCGAGGTCAAGGGATCGCCCTTTCCTCCGTGAGTCGCCGCCACCACTGGTAATAATGGAATTGCAACCAGCGCACCTACCTTCTTGCTTCTCGCGTGGGCACCGGCCTGGACGACCTGCAGATCAGGCAATCGGTCCTTGCGCAGCCGGTTGCGTACAGCTGGCAATACCCGCATAAGGTCTTCGCTGTGCAATCCAGCTCGTCCCCAAAAATACCAGCACTCTGGGTCTCCCGTTAGATTCCCGAGTTGGATACTAATGTTAGCTGGAGGCTCCTGCACTCCGCGTTCCCACCGGGAAACCGCCATGGCCGACGAGTTCAGCTGGTTGCCCAACTGTGACTGGCTCATCTTCAGTCGGCGGCGCAGAGTTATGATGCGTCCTGCCCATTCTAAATCTTTTGTTTTTCTCGATATAGCCATTCGGCACTCTGCTACACTTGTTAACGTTACAGTTTAACGAGTCGGTTAGGTGCCGTACGTTCACGATTGGCACGATTGTGACAAGTTTTAGGAAAGGGCGTCATGCACAATGACAATTTTAGCACAATCTTAGAGCCCGGAACATTGGCCCCACAGACGCTTTATCGTGGTTTGTACATTCGTATTGCTCGCAAGCTTGGAGTCGACCCGTCCTACGTAAGCCGGGTGGCTCGCGGAGAAAGGCGGTCACGCGAGGTCGAGACTGCTCTTCGGAGCGAAATTGAGCAGATTAATAAGAAACTCGTCAGCGGCCGTACCAGTCAGGCCGGTAAAACCGCAGCCGAGCAAGCTGCAGGAAAGCGTCTTCGTTTCTTCGTAACACGCAACCGTGAGTGGGTTCGCAAAGAATGGTTGGAACAGAGCCAGGCAGACCATAACTTAAGGCAAATCAAGTTATCGAATCAGCGTCGTTCGGCGCCTCTCATGCCTATTTTGGATGAAACCTTGCGGGCTATGAAATTTAGCCTGAAAGAGATGTCGCATACCCAGATGAAGGCGGCCAATCAACATGGCCTCGCGCGTAAGGAACAGGGATATTCGCCTACTGCGCTACTGGAAGAATACAATCTCGTGCGGCGCTGCATTTTCGCTTTAGCGGAAGAGAACGTTCGCCACTTGGATCCGCATTTTCTGGTTCATGATCTAGGCCAGATCGGCGAAGCCCTGGATCTGCAGATGCAAAGCGCTCTCCGGGCATTTACGGGGAACGCGTGACGCGTTGAGTAAACGCTGGTTGGATCAATCCTGACCGAGCGTTAGCAATGCGACCGGAAAATTGGCGAGAAGAGTTGAAGCCGGCACTGACGATGTCTGTCCCGATTGTTCAGGCGATAGTGTCTCTGAAGTGAATACATTCCGGAAAACTTGTCCTTCGCGGACGAAAGGCAGTTCTATCCGCGTGTCTTTCCACAACGCCCCGTCCGCGGGAGGGTATTCGCCATTCCCCAGCAATTGGGCCCAAAGTCTCGGAGCTACGACAATAGCCATCGAATCGCCACTCCGGCGCGCAAACGCGACAAGGTGTTTGGCTTTTTCTCCGGTAACGGCTAGCGGAACATAATCTCCGTCCGCGAATAGCGAAGGGACCCGTTTCCGCAGGCTGAGAGTCTTCCAAATCAAATACAACTTGATCCGTCCGTCTTCCATGTTCTTGGTCATGCCGGCGAGTTGACAACTCGCCTGTTCAGCATCTGGACACGTATGATTCTGCAGATCATGCAATAAAGTTTGGCGCTGCGCATAGTCAACCGGGCGGCGGTTGTCGGGGTCAACTAGACTGAATTCCCAGATTTCATTTCCCTGATAAATATCTGGAACCCCCGGCGATGTGAGTTTGATGAGAGTCTGGGAAAGGCCATTAAACATGCCAATGCGAGCCACATATTTCTGGAAGGGCACGAAGTCAGTGAGAAAGTCGTGGCTCTTGGCTGGATCGAGGATGTTCTCCACGAAGGTCGTTATCGCTCCTTCATAGTCGGCGTTCGGATTCGCCCAACTCGTTTTCTCCTTGGCCTCGCGAACCGCCTTCACCATGAATTCCTTAATCCGATCGACAAAAATCTGATCGATGGGACGATCCAAAGAAGCTGCTCTAAGCGGCCATGCCCCCACCAAAATTTGATACAGCAGGTATTCGTCATTCCGTGACGGCGCTTCTACATCAGCAACCAGGATTTTCTTATCCTGGTTCAACTCTTTCCAGCGGCGTACGCTTTTTCGCCAGAACGCCGGTATTTCCGATAACACATCGATCCGGGAGCGAACGTCCTCCGACCGCTTTGTGTCATGCGTTGAGGTATCGAGCATACTGTGAGGCCAGGTCTTCGCTCGCTCCAAAGTCTTCCGATGAAACTCTTCGGGAGAGACGCCGAAAATGCGCGGATCACCCCCAACCTCGTTCAGCGAAATCAACCTGTGATAGCGATAAAAACTCGTATCTTCCAAACCCTTTGCCATAACTGCGCTGGTGAATTGCTGAAACTTCATCGCAAAACGTGTAACGGCTTTCTTATAAATTCGCCCTTGAGCCTCCGGACTGCGGACGAGTAAAACGTCCCTCACAAAGTCGAAAACACTCTGATCCGCTCCGGGACTCTGCCGTTTCGCGCGATAGACAGCTTCTTCAATATAAGAGCGGTCAGTTTCAGAGACATGACCCTCCGAAATATAGGTACGATAAACCGGAAACGATGCCACGATTTTGCTCAGAGCATCCCGTAAACTGTTCACCGTAAAGTCGCACGTATGTCGATTGGAGAGAGCGATGCGAGTCAGAATGTTGGCAAGCACCGTCAGTTCGCTCGCCAGCGCGGTATGCATCACGATTTTTTTACTTCGATAGAGCAGGGAATCGAAGTTGACCTGACGCCCAAGAAAAGTCCGGTAAATGCGGTCCATCTTGCCGACTGCAGCCGAATCGACAAACAGACCATTCACGAGGTTGCCAAACTCATAGCCGGTCGTCCCGAAGACGGGCCACTCTTCGGGCAGTTTCTCATCGCCAGTCAGTATTTTTTCGATGACAACATAAATGGGTTTTGAGTCACAGTTCCCAATGGTGGCTTGCGATTCCAGACTGCATTGCAATCGGCGAAAATACTGAGCCGGATCGTAAAGGCCATCCGGATGATCGATTC
>CAWBSY010000013.1:0-98741 GCA_963791575.1 Terriglobia bacterium
CGCAGCCCATCTACCTTGCGTTTTCGAAGGAGGTCCAGCACCAGACGATGCGTCACCTCAAACACGGCCTCATTTTCCATTCGCAGTCCGGCGAGATCATTGATATCGAAAAATCGTCGATAATTAATATCGTCAGCCGCGACTCGCCAATATGCCAAGCGATAGGCCTGCGCTTTGATCAACTCGTGAAGCTCGTTGAAACTGCTTGAATCTCCCGGCGTACCGTTCAATTCGCGAACGTTCTCTTCAATGAATTCCGTTACCTCTGGCGTTTCCTGACAGCGGGTTGCCAACCGGCGTTTGTGAATTTCTTTGTCACGCATTCGCTCTGTTTTTTGTTCTGGCGCAACTTCACTTCGGCTTGGTAAATGGCTAAACGCCGAAATCAGGCTCTGAAACTCCAGCAGTTCCTCGCGTCGAGTTTCAAGTCGCTGCTCAAGGCGTTCTAACTGACGGCCAAGGATACGCGGGTACTCTCGCGGATTTACCGGAAAGCGGTGCTCGTGGTAGCAGATGCTGAACTCTCCTCTTTGCGGATCGAAAGTCAGCTTGAGTTCTCCCTGATCGAGAACATTTCCGTACTGATCCCCGAGAATCGGTACCAAAACTTTACCTTGCAATTCGTCTTTTAGCGGCTCCCAATCGATATCGAAATATTCCGCATAGTCCGATGACTGGCCATTCTCCAGAACATCCAGCCACCAGGCATTGTCACTGCCCATCACTCCCATGTGATTGGGAACGATATCGAGAATCTGTCCCATCCCATACTTGTGCAGCGTCTCTACGAAAACTTCGAAGTCTTCCGCGCTCCCTATCTCAGGATTTAAGGTGTTGTGATCAATAATGTCGTAGCCATGCGTACTGCCCGGCCTTGCCCTCAGATAAGGAGACGCATAGCAATGCGTGATTCCGAGCTCGGCGAGATAAGGAACCAATTCAGTCGCCTTCGCAAAAGTGAAATCGCGATTGAATTGAAATCGATAGGTCGATAGCGGGATGGTTGGCGTTCTCATTGGCAAACGTTCATTGGTTTTGCACTTAGGATTTCGATCTCATTAACGAATAAACCATGCCACCGACCAAGGAGGCAAGGTCTCCTGATTCCACCCGGCGGTCACGGTTTCCGTGTTGGTGAATATCAATTCTCCACGTGGGCGGGACGGAGCGGGAATAGCTGAGCTCCCGAGGTTCGCCAACAACGTCAGGGTCGTACTTCGGCCAAATTTCCAGGTGACTTTAATGCCGCTTCCTTCGAGCGTGAACTTGGAGCGCACCTTGCCTGCCACCAAGCGGGGAACAATCTGATCGCGTCTTAGCGCCAGCAGAGTTCGATAGAATTCCAGCCAATCGTGGTGCCGTGGTTCGATGATGCTTGCCCAGTCGAGTTTAGAGCGGGAAAATGTTTGCTCCTGATTGGGATCCGGAATTTGCGATCGTGTCTCTTCCGAAGCGAACTTCGCAAACCGTGAAAATTCATTGCGCCTGCCGTCAGTCACAGCTTTCGCCAGGTCACCAGTGAAATCGCAGAAGAACAAGAATGGAGTCTTTGCTCCGAATTCTTCCCCCATAAAAAGCAGCGGCGGAGCGGGCGACAGTAGCAGAATCGACACGGCTGCCCTCAGTGCTTGCGGGTCCGCTATTTCCAGAAGCCGATCGCCGAAAGCTCGGTTGCCGATCTGATCATGATTTTGCAGAAAGGAAACGAACGCTGCTGGCGGCAAATCGCCACTCGGCTCGCCACGAGGCGTGTTGCCGTGATATTCCGAAATGTCTCCCTGATAAGCAAACCCTTCCGTCAAACATCGTCCTAGCTGTTGCAATGGTTGTTTCGCATAATCAGAGTAATAGCCATCCGTTTCGCCCGTAGTCAAAACATGCAGAGCATGATGGATATCGTCGTTCCATTGAGCATCGAACCATTTGGGTTGGTAATCTGCCCTGCGTTTGAGGTAATGCGCTTCATTGTCGCCATTCTCAAGTATTAGATGAACGGGCCGCGCTGCGCCGAATCTTTTCCGCACGGCTCCCGCCAGCTCCGTCAAAATGTCAGGATCCGAATCGTCAATGATTGCATGTACCGCATCCAGGCGCAGTCCATCGAAGTGATATTCCTCCAGCCAATACAGAGCGTTGTGAATTACAAAATCCCGAACAGCCCGGCTTTTCTCTCCATCGAAATTGATTCCGTCTCCCCATGGCGTGCAATGCCGGCTGGTAAAAAATTCAGGCGAGTATTCTCGAAGATAATTTCCCTCTGGGCCGAAGTGGTTGTAGACCACATCCAGAAACACCATCAGTCCTTTGGCGTGAGCAGACTGAATCAAATGTTTTAAGTCTTCCGGCCGTCCATAGCAGCTGTCCGGCGCAAACGGCAGTACTCCGTCGTAACCCCAATTGCGCTTGCCTGCAAAATCTGAAACCGGCATCAGTTCTATGGCTGTGATTCCAAGATCGGCAAGGTAGTCGAGCTTTTTCTCGACTCCTGCAAAGGTACCCTCAGGAGAAAACGTGCCCACGTGCAGCTCATAAATCACCGCTTCTTCCCAGCGTCTGCCCCGCCATTCGGCATCCTGCCAATCGAAGCTAGAAGGATCGACCACCTGGCTTGGGCCATGCACATCGTTCGGCTGAAACCGCGAAGCCGGATCAGGCACCTTTAGGCCGCCATCAATCTGATACTGATAAAGACTTCCAGCTTTGGCTTCCGGCGTAACCAGTTCAAACCATCCGCCTCTCCGTCGACTCATCGGAAGCGCAGTCCCCGATTCCGCAAAACTTACATCGACACTCTTTGCTTTCGGCGCCCACAGACTGAAACGAACATTGCCATCCGAAAGACACTCCGCTCCGAACGGCATGGAATGCTTACGCTCCATTTCGCCGCTCCTTGGCCCTCACTTGATCCCGCTGACGCTCCACCAGTAAAGAGAGAGACCGCGCTTGCAGAGGATAGCTGGTGCCCGCCTCGCACAGAGTCCCGGGACTTTCCATATCAGACGACGCGGTATCGACCAGTACTACCCAGCACATACCGGATGCGACCGTGGGCAATTGAAATTGAACCGCCTCGTGGTGAGCATTCATCAGCAAAAGAAAATTCTGATCCTTGATGGGCTGCGCACGTTCATCTTGTTCGTCGAGTCCTTCTCCCGCCAGAAATACTCCCAAGACTGCGGGCAGATTCTTTCCCCCACTCTTCATCGGTCATCTCGCGGCCGTCCGGTCTCAGCCACAAGATATCTTTTACTCCCGCTCCTTTGATGGATCGTCCCTGGAAGAAATTGCGGCGATGAAATACCGGATGACTTTTGCGCAACGAAATCAACCGTTGCACGAAGCCACAGTAGATTCTAGATCGGCCTTCTCTTTTGACCCAGTCCATCCAACTGATTTCGTTGTCCTGGCAATAGGCGTTGTTATTGCCCATCCTGAGTGTGTCCGATGGCATCGCCCGCCAACAACATGGGCACGCCCTGCGAAAGCAACAGCGTCGCCAGTAAATTCCGTTTTTGCTTGGCCCGAAGCGCAAATATCTCCGGATCATCGGTGGGGCCTTCTACTCCGCAATTCCAACTTCGATTGTTGTCCGTGCCGTCGCGATTATTTTCGCCGTTGGCTTCGTTATGTTTCTCGTTGTAGCTGACCAGATCCTGCAGAGTGAAGCCGTCATGCGCGGTGACAAAATTAATGCTGGCATAAGGTCGGCGTCCGCTGTGGGCGTACAAATCGCTCGATCCCGTGATGCGATAGGCCAGCTCTCCAATCAGTCCGCCATCGCCTTTCCAATAGGAGCGCACGGTGTCGCGATAGCGATCGTTCCACTCCGCCCATCCCACGGGAAAATTGCCGACTTGATATCCGCCCTCGCCCAAGTCCCAGGGTTCGGCGATCAGCTTCACTTGGGAGAGCACCGGGTCTTGATGGATGATGTCCAGAAACGCGCCCAGACGATCGACTTCATGAAGTTCGCGCGCCAGAGTCGCCGCCAGATCAAAGCGGAATCCATCCACGTGCATTTCCAGCACCCAGTAGCGCAAGCTGTCCATGATCAGCTGCAGCACGCGCGGATGCCGCATGTTCAGCGTGTTGCCGGTACCGGTGTAGTCCATGTAATAGCGCGGATTTTCCGCAGCAGGCCGGTAGTACACGGGATTGTCGATGCCGCGAAACGAGAGCGTCGGACCCATGTGATTGCCTTCGGCCGTGTGGTTATAAACCACATCCAGAATCACTTCGATCCCGGCGGAGTGCAACGTCTTCACCATGGTCTTGAATTCGTTCAAAGAACCCGTCGAGGAATAGCGAGGTTCAGGAGCGAAAAATCCGATGGAGTTATATCCCCAATAATTTCGCAGGCCTTTCTCGATCAGGGTCCGGTCATTTACGAAGCTATGCACGGGCATCAGTTCAACCGCTGTAATTCCAAGTCGGGTCAAGTAATCGATGACGGGCGCGGTTGCCAGTCCGGCATAAGTTCCGCGTAACGCCGGCGGAACATCTGGATGTTGGATTGTGAAGCCCTTCACGTGCACTTCGTAAATAATGCTTTTATGCCACGGAATATTTGGTGGCCGGTCCGATCCCCACGTAAAGGCGGAATCAACGACCACACTCTTGATCATGCCGGGTGCGCTGTCGCGCCGGTCAAACGATAGATCGCCGTTTCTATGGCCGATTCTGTATCCGAAATGCGAATCGCTCCATTTCAAATCACCTTCGACTTGCTTGGCATATGGATCCAGTAACAACTTGTTGGGATTGAAGCGCAATCCCTTCGAAGGATCATACGGACCATAGACTCGATATCCATATAAGAGTCCCGGCCGAGCTTCCGGCAAATAACAGTGCCAAACCTGGTCGGTCTGTTCGCGAAGTTGGACGCGATGAATTTCTCGGCGGCCCGTTTTATCGAATAGACACAACTCCACTTTCTCTGCGTGTTCGGAAAAGATCGCAAAGTTGACGCCTTCTCCGTCCCAAGTGGCTCCGAGCGGATACGGCTTGCCCGGCCAAACAATCGGTGCTGACTGACTTAACAATCTCAAGACCTCGCACTAGTTTTTATTAAGACGTTCGATACGAATTTCGTATGGAGGCACTATACAAGCCACATGTGACTCGTTCCATCGTATAAGCCCACATGCTTCACAGATTTGCGGCAGTCCTTAGATGTTATCCGCGATGAAAGGAAGGTACTAGTAGGAAGATTTGGTAGATACAAATGTCAAAACTTCTAGCACGGATCTTCAAAGCCGTTTACTTTGCGATTTTAGATACAGGCTTAAGCGTCGCGGAGTGCCAGTTTTACCTGATGTTTATGTGGTTAACAAAAAGGTTATAAGTACGGAGCCGACAATTGTGTGCTTATGATTTCTCACTGTGCCAATCCGGCTTGCGGTGTGCCACTACGCAGATTGCGAAATGGCCGGCTCTTCCAATTTGAAATGAAAGTGAATGATGTAAACGAAGGCCACGTCAAGGTTGGCGCTCGCCATGCGCAGAAAAGTTCGCGCTACGTCTCGCATTTTTGGCTGTGTGGAAAATGTTCTCCTCACTTTACTCTCGCCTTCGATCAAAAAAGCGGCGTGAGCGTGGTTCCGTTATACGTCGCCAAAAGTGTCAGCTCATCGCGATAAAAGTTTTCTTGCCTGCAACAACGATTTTGCACGCGAAAACGAATTTGGCTGCGACAAAGAAGAGTACCAGCTTGCCAAAATTGCTCTCATCCTCAATGTAGCGACGGGCGTCCTCGCCCGTCCGCCATACAGATGTTTGGCAACGGCATGAGGAAACAGTGGCACTCTCAAATTTCTTTAAAGCTCCACTCGGGGTGATTGCGTTTGACTTTTTAGGGGGAGGGCGGCAGACACCGACTTTAAGGGGAGGTAATTGCCAATGCCTGCCTTCCGTCTCCTTCGCGTTGGGGCTGTCCTTAGAAATAGCTGAATTGAGACCTAGTGCATATCGGGATAATCCTGTAGACACCGCAAAAATGAGTTGTAAGGATCTCGCACCCAACTTCCGCGCTATTTTCGGCGAGTAGCGCTCTCTAAGGTACGGCCGAACCGAAGGTACAGCCGAACCGAACCTTCCTTTTGTAGCCAGCATCAATATAGATGCGCATGCCGCATCCCTTTCCCGAGGACGCCAAGGGCTTTCCCCGTCAAGTTCTCACGACCACTCCAAGTACCGGCGGCGCAGAGTCTCCTGGTTTAAGTCAGCAAAGTTCAAACGATCAAACTCAGGATCATCAATCCCAGACCCCCTCAGTCCAAGTCTCGGAATTTCCCGCGATTCACGATTACGGAATCATAGGCGACTGCCGCGCCGCTGCACTGATCTCCAGGCAAGGATCAATCGACTGGCTTTGTTGGCCGCGCTTCGACAAGCCGGCAATCTTTGCGGCTCTATTGGATCGCGAACAGGGCGGACATTGGCAAATCTCGGCCGTGTCGCCCGAGAAAATTGAGAGGCAATATGTATCCCAAACAAATATCCTGCAAACTCATTTTTTGACTAAAAGCGGTACGGCTGTTCTCACCGATCTAATGTCTGGCGCTTCGCAACTGCCTCATCAGCCGATAGTGATTCCCGACCACGAAATTATTCGCTGCATGGAATGTACTGACGGCGAAATAGAAATCGAAATCACATTTAATCCACGAGCAGATTATGGAGCGACCGCAGTTAAAATTCGCGAAGTCGGAAAGCTCGGCCTTCGCATGGAGGTCGGCCGCGGAGTCTACTGGTTGCGCAGCAGCGTCCCTTTAGTAGTAAGCAAAGGTAAAGCCTCTGCTCGCGTTCTCATCCACTCCGGCGAGAGCCTGCAGTTTTCGCTCAGCTATTCAGAAGAGGCCCCCGCCGTCTTGCCTCCCGCAGACAAGTCCGTTCTTGACCGCATTCACGATTCGATAGGTCGATGGCAGGCTTGGGCGAAACGCGCAGACTACGATGGCGCTTATCGCGACGAGGTAGTCCGCAGCGCTCTCCTCCTCAAGCTCTTGAGTTTTGCCCCGTCAGGCGCAATCATTGCGGCGCCCACAACGTCTCTCCCAGAGAGAATCGGCGGCGATTTGAATTGGGATTACCGTTTCTGCTGGCTTCGGGATGCATCGCTGACCATTCGCGCTCTTCTTGAACTCGGATATTGGCACGAGGCTACTGACTTTCTCGATTGGATGTTGCATGCTACGCGCCTCACTCAACCCGAACTCAGAATTCTGTACTCCCTCTACGGGGATCAGGCCCCACACGAGAAAATCCTCGATCATCTCAGCGGATATAAAAGTTCTCGTCCCGTGCGCATCGGCAATGCTGCCCGCGATCAATATCAGCTTGACGTTTACGGAGAAGTTGTCGATGCCGCAGCCCAATATGCATTTCACGGCGGCCACCTCGATCGCGAGATGCAGAAGGTTTTGATTGGTCTGGGAAATTATGTAGTCAAGAACTGGGATTCGCCCGATGAAGGAATCTGGGAGCCGAGAACGGGACGCGAAAACCATACCCACTCCCGTCTCCTCTGCTGGACTGCACTCGATCGTCTTGTCACACTTCATCAGCAAGGAAAACTGCAGCGAGCTCCGATCGACGAATACAAGAAAAACGCTGAAGCCATCCGGCAACAAATCAAGCTGCGCGGTTGGAACGAAGAACTGCAAAGCTACGTGAGCGTGCTGGATGGCGACAAACTGGATTCCAGTCTCTTGTTGATGTCCTGGTACGGCTTCGAGAAAGCCGAATCCCCGCGTATGCAGGGCACCTATCGAGCGATTCGTCAGCGCCTCGGTACTCGCGATGGGCTGCTCTATCGCTATGAAGCATTTCCTCCCGAAGGCACTTTTGCGATTTGTAGTTTCTGGGAAACCGAATTCCTGGCTCTCGGCGGAGGGACACTTGCCGAAGCGCAAGAAATGTTCAGTAGACTCGTTCGCTTCCGAAATGATCTAGGCCTTTACGGAGAAGAAATTGATGCGGATACCGGAGCCGCTCTGGGAAACTTTCCCCAAGCTTTCACTCATGTCGGATTGATTGGCGCCGCACTCTCCATTCGCCAGCGCGAAAAGGGCGAGCAGCAACTTGCCCACCGAGCCGAAGATGCAAAAAAGCAGACTCCTGACTCAAATAACGCGACCGGAGAGGCCGCATGAACTGGGAAAGCTGGCTCTTCTCTGGATTCCTCGCCACCCTTGCAGTTTCCACCATGCTAAGCCTCAGCCAGGGATTGGGATTGACCCGAATGAATATCCCTTACCTGATCGGAACCATTGTCACCTCTGATCGCGAGAAGGCGAGAAGTTATGGTTTCATTTTGCATCTCTTGAATGGCTGGATTTTTTCCATTGTTTATATTTTGATTTTCGAAGATTTGCATACGGTGAGCTGGTGGTTAGGTCTGTTGCTGGGCCTGGCACACGCTCTGTTCATCCTGACAGTCGGCATGTCACTCATGCCCGGGATCCACCCTAGAATGGCGAGTGAGCAGCATGGCCCAAACGCATCGCGCCATCTCGAGCCTCCCGGATTCATGGCGCTGAACTATGGATATCAAACACCACTATCCGTTTTCCTTTCCCACGCGGCCTTTGGAGCTATCCTTGGATCGCTGTATCACCTGAAGTGACACCCACCTGAATCCATATCCCGTCACGTTGCCGTGAACGAAAAACCTCGTTCCTATTCCCCGGCATCCTAAAGGCTGCTCAGAAATTGAGCCTGCTCAGAATCGAGAATAGGAGACAGCATGCCGGAAAAAGAAACGATCGAAAGAGCCAGAGAAGATGCTCGTGAAGGGAAGGCCCCATCTACTCAAGCTGGGGAATTTGTTCGGGAAGAATTTGATCACGTCCGCGAAGGCAAACATGGAGTGCGCAATACCAAGCAAGCCATTGCCATAGGATTATCAAAAGCGCGACGTGCTGGAGTAAAGCTTCCTCCACCACCGAAGGGAACCGCCTCTGCCCGCAAGAGCGAAGGTCACTCCAGTCGCTCCTCCCGACGTTCCAGTTCGAGTGGTTCAAAGACTAACTCGGCAAAACGAAATCGTTCATCAAGCAAGCGTTCGCGCGCCACCACCAATGCACTCAAGAGAGAAGGAAGGTCAGGAGCGTCTCGCAGCGCACTTTCCAAGCAAGCCAAAGGGGCTGCCCATCGGCGCAGTAGTGCAAGCCGCTCTCAAGCCGCGAAGAAGGCAGCACAGACTCGAAAGCGCAGCAGTTCCTCAGCTGGATCTTCGCGAGAACGCTCATCACAAGCACGATCTTCATCAGGAAGATCAAAGGCCAGATCCTCGAGCCGGTCTTCCAGATCCAGATGAGCGAAAGATCGCGATGAGTGAAGCCCAGCTCAGAATCGGCACCTCCGGCTGGCATTACCAGGGCTGGCGCGGGGATTTCTATCCGGCAACTCTTCCACCGCCGAAGATGCTGTCGTGGTATGCGCGTCACTTCGATACTGTCGAAATTAATAACACCTTCTATCGTCTTCCGACCGAAGAGGCGCTGCTTAACTGGAAAAAGCTTGCTCCGCCAGGCTTTCTGTTTGCCGTAAAAGGAAGCCGCTACATCACGCATATGAAGCGGCTGACCGATCCTGAAAAATCCATCGAGCTGTTCTTCTCGCGAGTGGAATTGCTGGGGAAGACTCTCGGCCCAATTCTGTTTCAATTGCCTCCGAAATGGAAAGCAAACGCCGAGCGCCTCGCCGAATTCTTGCAGGTTCTTCCTCGGCGTCATAAATACATCATCGAGTTCCGCGACGACAGTTGGTATGTGCCGCAGATCTACGATCTATTGCGCAGACATAACGTGGCTCTGTGTATCCATGATTTGCATGGAGTGCAATCGCCCACCGAAATCACCACCGATTTCACTTATGTAAGATTCCATGGAACGACGGGAAAATACCAAGGGAACTACAGCACGGAGATGCTGGAAGATTGGGCAAAAAGAATTCAGGCATGGCAACATCAACTCTCGAACATATACGTTTACTTCAACAATGACGTGGGTGGCCATGCGGTGCGAAACGCACTATCACTGGCAACGATGTTGGGGAAATCCGTTTCCACGCCTGAAATCCTACCTGGTAAACCCCCTCCCAAAGCCGCTAGGGCGGCTTAAGAAATGCGGGCTATCTCCCGAGTCTCTACAGCAAGTTGCCCTGCGAATTACACATTCAGCTTGATCGAAAAAGATTTGCGAAAACCATAAGCTTGCAATTAAGTTTGGTACGAATAGGAGGCAGTGATGCTTTATTGGGCTTTGATGTTCCTGCTGGTCGCGATTGTGGCAGCAGTGTTCGGCTTCACCGGTATTGCCGTCGCATCTGCCGGTATCGCCAAACTTTTGTTCTTCGTGTTCCTCGTATTGTTTGTCATCTCGCTCGTCACCCATTTGGGTCGTCGAGGGAGCACGGGAGTTTAGATAGCTTTTTTTGCGGTGCGCTGGACCGGCTACTCCATTGAGGCTAACGAGAACTCAACGGAGTAGCCTTTTTTATTGTGCTTAGTAATCAAGGAAACTAGCGGGACATCAACTACGGCGATTTCTTAAGTTCACGAGCTTCCACGCCCGAGTCTCTCGTTTTGAATTCGTTTTTCTCCAAAAGTTTGTTAAGGCGGGCAATGAGTTCCAGAAGCTTTTTCGAATTCTCTTCCGCGATGACTTGTTTACACAGCTCTTTAATCTCCTCATCCATTTCTTGAGTCATCGGTATAGCCTTTCAACTGCTCGATTTGACATGAAGCCGCCCGATGAAACACACCACCCGAAAGAGAAGGGCTGGGGGAGTACCCAGGGCAAGGTACAAAGGCCCCTCGCTCCGGGTGGATGTTCTTAGCTTGAGGGATGTCTGATTAGCGGAGCATTAATTTTGGCAGCAGACCCAGATAAACTCATTACCGCCACCCCCCTGGTGAATTCGCCGGAGTGCGGCTCATTCAAAGTCACCTGATCCCACAGCTTGCGCCATGAACTCTTGGGACGTGGCCGAAAGTAATGTTCTTGTACATGCTTAACCCTATTCGCATGAGAGCGGAATGATGTGACAGTAGAGCCATGTTGAGCTCGACCCAGGACGCAACAGCAAAATCCATTCTTCTTGTCGACGACAAGCCGTTCATGCGAAGGATTCTGCGGGACTTCTTAGAGCAAGAATCTAACTTTAAAGTCTGCGGCGAAGCTGAAGACGGTTTAGACGCAATCGTCAAGGCTCAGCAACTCCGACCCGATCTAATCGTTCTAGATTTCCAAATGCCCGTGATGAACGGTTTGGATGCTGCCAAGAAGCTCAAGAAGCTCCTCCCCGGAACTCCCATCGTCATGTTTACGACTTTCGATAGCTCCGAAATCGAGAGAGAAGCCTTGGCTATGGGGGTAGACTCGGTTCACTCCAAGTCAGATTCAACTACCCTGGTGCAGCGCGTAAGAAGAGTCTACGGCTCGAAAGGTACCGTATGAAACACGAGAAAAAACAAGATGAATCAGGCGGCCAGACCCTTGACGAACTACGATTGATGTTCAGTCGGGTACACTCGAAGCCTCTCGGCAAGATGGAACGAGTTGGCCGGTTCGTTGGACTGGTCGCCGGTAGGATAGCCCCTTCTCGTAAACGCCCACCAGAGAAGGCACCTGAAAAAGATGTAGCTTAGGTGAGTCCTCGCCGCACATACTTCCGTACCACTTCCGTCGTAACTCCATAGACTAGATGCGCTGCTAAAGCTGAAGCATGAGTGCTCAACGGATATTCCGTAGGTGTTTTCGACAATCCAAATGCTGGAACCGCGATCTCATCCGCGCCGATAAACACAGCAGTCCCAAACGGAACCCCTTCTGCCGCGGTCACTTCTGGAATGTGCTCTGCCAATGCTCCGTACAAAGCTCCTGTTGCCGCCCCGAATATATAGTGAACCGCCGGCCCCAGTTTTTTCTTCTGTTCCTTGGTGAGCTGCTTTCCCAGTAGACTCTCTGAGAGTTTATCTGCCGTCTTCATCGTTGCATCTTCGCTTTCCGCTTCTGAAGGATTCTTCTCCTGCCCACTGTCTCCCGATCCGTTACAGCTGAACTTTTCAGACGCTTTACTGAGCAGGGCTTGAAACTGATTCATTGTCCAGGACGCAACTAAACCTCCTGCCATGCCGGCAGCGATTCCTTTCCACGTATTTGGTCGCCTACACCTTAGCAGTCTTAATTTCATATAAGAAACCTCCGCGCCCTTGGATGACACTGGCACCAGTCTCGCCGCGCATTCAATCCAAAAAAATTCCAGAGTCCCGAAGGACTCTGGATGTGATGCACGGACTTTGCTCGATCGACAGTTGTCGTGATTACTTACTCATGGAATTGTCAGATTTGTTTTTTCCGCCGCAGCTATCGGAAATCATGTCTACGCTGGTTACGTTGAAAGATTTGCCGGAATCCCCGCTGCCAGAACTGGTTGAGGACATGGAAGAATTAGACCCGCCGCCCCAGGTTCCGTGAACGGCGACTTCGTGTCCTACATGCGCGGAAACATCCTGCCCGCTTAATGGTACGGCTTTACCCTTTTTGGTTTCGAGCACGTACTGTCCACCCTGTGACTGCACGCAGCCCTTCATCTTCTTTTCGCCTTTCATCGAGTTGTCGCCCGACGTGTTTCCCGATTGATTGCCGGACATGCCGGACTGTGTTCCACTCTGATCCATGCCTGGGCTCGTAGTCCCTCGGGATCCTGTTTGCCCATTCATTGCTGGAGAAGAACCAGTGGTGCCCTGTGAATTGCTTGCTCCTGAGGGAGAAGTTTGGGCAACTGCAGCTGCTACGAAAAACAACAATGCGGTTGTAATCGATAACAATGTTTTCTTCATTCGTTTTCTCTCCTGTCACAAATTTAAGCTTCACAATTTAGGGAACGTTCAACCAAGTTCCGCTGTTCCGCTCAGACAAGGTTTTGCCGGCGCGTGCACCGGTTCTATTTGCATGGATTCAACGTTAGTCGCGTTCACAGCACATGGACAATGCGGGATACTCTGTACGTAAACTGATGATTTCTCTGTAGCGGAGATGTTAGTAAAAAACCTTATGGCATTATTGTCATGCTGAGCGAGGCCCTTGCTTTTCGTTCACGAAAGGCAAGGACGAGTCGAAGCATCCCTACTCTCGCGACATCGCCACTGGTAAGATTTCTCGCACATATGCGAAATTACAAGACGCAGTGAATCAGGCAGCGGGTTTGTTTGGCTTCGCTGTTGGCTCGTTTTGTCCTTCGATTTGTGAAATGGATTGAATCAAGGTCTTCATGTCCTCTGCGTGCTCTTCCTCTTTGGCGAGAATTTTTTCCATCACCCGGCGGCTGGTTGGATCTTTGTCGCCAAGATAGCGAATAATGTCACTATAGGAGTCGATGGCAATGCGTTCAGCAACCAGGTCTTCCTTGATCATGTCTATCAAGCTGGTGCCCTCGACGTACTGTGAATGGCTTCTCTTGGTCAGAGTCTCGGGATTGAAATCAGGTTCTCCGTCGAGTTGAGTAATCCGCTCAGCAATGCTGTCCGCATGTTCCTGCTCTTCCTGCGCATGCTCAAGGAACTCCTCGGCCACAGCCTGCGCGTGAATTCCGCTGGCCATATAGTGGTGGCGTTTGTAACGCAGGACGCAAACCAGCTCCGTCGCGAGTGCCTCGTTCAAGATTCGGACTACGGTCTCGCGATCCGCGCGGTAATTGTCCGTTACCGCGCCGGTTTCAATATGCTGACGCGCCTTCCGCCGTATCGCCTCAAGATCGGATACAAATTGGCCGTAGTTGCTGGGATCGACTTTGGGCATTGCAGAGTTCCTTTCGTATTTCTCTAGCCAAGAAAATAGTGAACTAATTGGATGATCTTGAGGCCAAAGAGGAGTGCAACCTGTTGAAAAAAGCAGGGTCGCTAGAAGCGACCCGTAAGCACGAGAATCAGCACGATCAGTACAACAAGTCCCAGACCACCGCTCGGGTAATATCCCCATCCGCTGCTGTATGGCCATGTTGGCAGTGCGCCGAGTAGCAGTAGAACTAAGATGATCAACAGAATAGTGGACATGTTTACGTTCCTTTATTCAGAAGTCACCTGGCTTGCGAAGCCGGTGCTGGATTTAATTGCGGGTCGTCTAAAACTCGCGCAATAACCCGAGTGGGCTAGTGTGAGAAGCACTTCCACTCACACTTCCACTACCAGCAACTTACGGCAAGCACACAGAACCTCCCATCAGGTTATGTCTGTAACAAACTCTGAATGATTCTGTACCGGAAATTGCGAGCTAGGCTGCCAGGCTAATCTGCCCCACCTCAGGTCTAAACTCCCAGAGCCTGACGCCCGAAGCCTGAAGCCTGTTTCGCATACCACGTGCCACTGCTCTTTTGCTCTTTGCATCCTAAGAGGACACGAATTCCCAAACACTTAGGAGAGCGCATGACTGCCGCGGACGTGCTGGTTGAGAGATTGATGGAATGGGGTGTCGATACAATTTTCGGACTTCCCGGGGATGGAATTAACGGGATCATGGAAGCGCTGCGCATCCGGAAAGAAAAAATTCGATTCATCCAGGTGCGTCACGAAGAATCCGCAGCATTTATGGCGTGCGGCTATGCGAAGTTCACAGGCAAGCTGGGAGTTTGTTTGGCGACATCGGGACCGGGTGGAATTCATCTGCTCAACGGTCTCTACGACGCAAAGATGGACGGAGCTCCCGTGCTCGCGATCACCGGCCTTCAGTTTCATGATTTGATCGGCACTTATACGCAGCAGGATGTCGCGCTCGACAAACTCTTTATCGACGTGGCGTACTACAACGAACGCATCATGGGACCCACTCACGTCGAGAACGTGGTCGACCTGGCCTGTCATACTGCTTTGGGATATCGAACGGTTTCGCACATTACCTTCCCCGTCGATTTTCAGGAAGCAGAGGTCAAGAACAACCAGAGATCGAAACGAAATGTTCCGCATCACACCTCTGACGCGAACGCGCCCTTGCCGCCGCTTCCGGTTGAATCGGAGTTACGGGATGCGGCCTCAATCCTCAACGCAGGGAAGAAAATAGCCATTCTCGCAGGACAAGGCGCGCTGCACGCCGGAGACGAACTCGAGCAGATAGCTGAAAGACTCGGCGCACCCATCATCAAAGCTCTTCTCGGCAAAGCTGCCGTCGCCGACGATAGTCCGTATACAACTGGTGGAATTGGACTTCTCGGTACGCGTCCATCGCAAGAAGCCATGGAAGAGTGCGACACGTTGCTCATCGTTGGGAGTTCGTTCCCCTACATCGAATTTATGCCCAAGCCCAATCAGGCGAAAGGCGTTCAGATTGATCGCGATCCAAAACGCATTGGCCTGCGCTTTCCCGTGGAAGTCGGATTAATCGGCGACAGCCGCCGTACCTTGCAAGCTCTCATTCCCATGCTGAAGCGCAATCAGGATCGAAGCTTTCTTGAAAAAGCCCAGGCCGGAATGAAAGAGTGGTGGCAAATCATGGAGCGCCGGGCCACTCGCCGCGATAAGCCGATGAAGCCACAAGTGGTTGCATGGGAACTCGGCAAGCGCCTTCATAGCAATGCCATTACGACTTGCGACAGTGGAACCATTACGACTTGGTGGGCTCGGCAAATTAAAAGTCAAAGAGGGCAGATGCATTCGCTCTCTGGAAATCTAGCGAGTATGGCGCCGGGGCTGCCTTATGCGTTGGCAGCTCAAGCCGCCTATCCCAATCGCCAAGTTATTGCATTCGTGGGGGACGGCGGGTTCTCCATGTTGATGGCGGATTTTGTGACGGCAGTAAAGTATCAACTCCCAATCAAAGTTGTGATCATCAAGAACAATACGCTGGGACAGATCAAGTGGGAGCAAATGGTGTTCCTGGGAAATCCCGAATACGGAGTCGAACTTCAGCCAATAGATTTCGCCGAATTTGCGCATGCCTGCGGCGGAGTAGGATTTACCGTCGACGATCCCGCTGAGTGCCCGTCGACTATGGAACAATTCTTAGCAGCGCCCGGACCCGCCATTCTGCAGGCGGTTGTAGATCCGCTCGAACCGCCTTTGCCTGGAAAAGTCACAGCAGAGCAGGCAGTGCATCTTGCGGAGTCGTTAGTGCGAGGCGAACCCAATCGCGGAAAGATCGCGCTTACGGCTGTTTCGGAGAAGGTCAGGGAGTTGATATAGCAATCACGAGACGCTGGGGTACCCTGTTGATAGTTGATATATGTACAGCGGTGTACGTACGGACGGAAAATCAACAACATAACGGCGAATGGCCAGGAGATCAGCCCCTCTGGGGCTTGGTTTCGGTTCGGCGGTTGCGCAGGATACGTCGCGATTACGTTGCGAGGTTCGCTGCCGCGCCGATCAATTGCGAGACGTGAATCAGGTCACTAATACGCTTGCGTTCGTCAAAGCGCATCTTGACGACCTTAACACGTACATACAATTGTATACGTATAATATCTCACTGTTTTTCCGAGCGTATTTTGCGAGGAATTCCTACCTAGGCATATTGCGAGGGTAGGGGTGCTTCGGCTCGTCCTGGCCTTTCGTGAACGAAAGGCCAGGCCTTCGCTCAGCATGACATAGCGGAATGTCTCCACCGTGTTGCCGAAACAGCCGCCACCACCAACACTGTCTTCCCGAGCGTACTTTGCGAGGGACCCCTACCTCGGCAATATCGTGAGGGTAGGGGTGCTTCGACTCGTCCTTGCCTTTCGTGAACGAAAGGCGCGGCCTTCGCTCAGCATGACAAATGAAAAGCTAGACGTCGAAAATACGATATACACCAGGCGGGTTCTGAGATTGCAACAATGTTATCGCGACGTTATGCACGGGAACGCCTGCCGTGGTGCGACCATCGGTCTTGCCGTTGTGAGCGTGTCCGTGGACGACTAAATCTGCTCCATGACGATCAATGACTTCCGCGAGCCGGGAAGTGCCCATGAAGGGATAAATTTCCGGAGCCTCACCCTCCACAGTCGCCGCGATCGGCGAGTAATGCAATACGACCACGCGCTTCTTGGATCGCAATTGCGACATGGCCCGCTCAAGTTTTAGCGCCTCATCGATCGAAGCGCGAACGAAGGTCTTGATCTCGGGTTCGCCGAAGGCGGTCAGGACTCCACGCCCAAAGCCTCCGACAAAGCCTTTGGTTCCAGCGAATCCCACGCCGTCGCGTTCGTAAGCGCTACCATCGAGAACTTTGAGCCCTTCTTCGCTCATCATGCGCATCAGGTCATCTTTTTGTCCACTCTCGAAATCATGATTGCCAAGAACAGCAATCGTGGGGATTCTCAACCGAACTAGCGCATTCAAAAGTGGTTCCATCTCTGAAGGCTGTCCGAAATTGGTGAGGTCGCCGGCGAGAACGAGCACGTCGGCCTCATCGCGCACTTTGTAGAGTTGATCTTTCAAGGCAGTGAAGCGCGCAGGCGTGAAATGCAGATCGGCGGTAGCGGCAATTCTCATTTCTAATTTAATTTACGGACAAGACGCCTTGCGGCTAATACGCCGGGCGCGGTATTGCTCTTCGACATCCGGCAATCCCCATTCTTTTACGTCGATGGAAAACATGTTGTCATCAATCAGGCTGCCCCGGAACTTCGCCTGCGGATTGGGATTCGTAACCGCGTGCATGTAGCGGGAGAGCAAATCCTGCCAAAGGGGTAAGGGGACATAGTCCGTCTGTCCGGGGTAAATGTAGCGAAACAAAATCAGCGCCCAAAGCAACACTTCCCAATGTTCTCCGACGAGTTGCAAAATTCGGTCCCAATCAATTTTCCCTTTTGTGCCGTAAATGATGTGAGCGATGTCTGCTCCATCAAAACGCTCGCGCCGTGCGACGAAGAGTTTAGAAGCCAAAAGTTCTTCCGGCGCAAGAATCCGCGTAGGAATACCAAGAACAACCGTGGGCTGAGCGCGCTCCATCCACGACTGGTCTACTACGATCACCGCGTTACTCATGCCCGTGATCAGGTCGACGAAGTATTCTCCGCGATGCGCTTTGGCCAACCATACGGGATCGCAGGTTTCACAATGGAAGCCATGCTGCTCAAGAATTTCCAGCGCCGCTGCCTGATGATTCGCGCAGAGAAAGATGTCGAGATCTTTGGTGAACCTCCAAATGCCGGTGTATTGCTGCAAAGCAAATGCTCCTGCGACCGTGTAGGGAATTCGTTGCTCATTCATAATCGCGAGCACGTCGCGATAGAGCTTCTCCTGATCAGCCTCCAGAGGAGGCGGCTCGGAGGAAGTGACCGAGGACACTACCGGCGGAATGGAGCTTTCCTCAGGCATGAGCTGATTGGATGTGCTTCTTAGGACTGCGGTTGCAGCGGTTACAGGCAAACTCATTTAGTTTCTGAGTCTTGGCAGGGTCCTGGCCGGCTCCGGCTTTCTGGGGAAATGATATTCGGTCTAACAGATTATTCGTTGCACAGAATAGGCGGATTACACAACGGCAGAGCCGTCAGTCGCATCCTTTGAACTTACATTTTGCGAGAACAGTCCATGGCATATATTTCCGAGGCTCCAGGCCCGCAAGAGAAAACTGTCTCTTCAAATTCGAAACCAACAGATTCGAAACTGGGTTTTGCGCCAGATTCGGGAGCTACGGACCCGAAGCTGGCGGCCCGCATTGCGGAGTTGGGGGAGTGGTTTCACAATCTGAACTTGAATGGGGTTCCTACTGCTCCGAATCATTTTCTTGGCGACTTCCCAAACATTAAGTGGCAATCCATCGAGGCGGCGATTCCGCAGGATCTTACTGGAGCCAGCGTTCTGGATATCGGCTGCAACGGCGGATTCTATTCGATCCAGCTGAAGCAACGAGGTGCGGAACGAGTGCTGGGCATTGATGTCGATGAGAGATATCTGAAACAGGCGCGCTTTGCCGCCGAAACGCTGGGTCTGGATATCGAATTCGAAAAGCGCTCGGTGTATTCCGTGGACGAAATACCTGGCCAGTTTGATTTCGTTTTTTTTATGGGTGTGTTCTATCACTTGCGGTATCCCCTGTTTGCGCTAGACAAGGTTATCAAGAAAGTAAAAGGCACCCTGGTTTTCCAGACTATGACACGCGGTTCTAAACAAATCCGCGAGTGGGAGCAGGATTACTCGTTCTGGAACGAGGAGATATTTCGCGAGCCGGATTTTCCCGCGATGTATTTCATCGAGAAAAGCTATTCGAACGACTACACCAATTGGTGGATTCCGAATCGAGCTGCAGTGGAGGGCATGTTGAGGAGTTCCGGGCTCGAAATTCAGGCTCGTCCAGAATTGGAGACCTGGATCTGTTCCCCAGCGCATGTTGTTCGCGAAAACCGGTACGTAGTCGACATGGAATTGGACGGCACGATTTGAAATTCTTTGAAGGATTTTGGAATCCAATGAGGCGCGAAGAGGGCACATGGTTGAAGCCGTAATGCTGTGGAACGAACCGAACAATCTTTCTCATTGGGACTTTCACGTTGACAGCGATTGGAAAATTTTCGCTGAGATGGTAATCGGCGCGGCGCGAGCAATACGCGAGGTGAATCCGGAGCTAAAAATTGTATTGGGCGGATTGTCACCCGTCGATCCTAACTTTGTCCGGCTGCTTACCAGCCTAGGTGTGATCGATGAAGTAGATGTAGTGTCGATCCACGGCTTCCCGCTGGATTGGAATCACTGGAGCATTCACGACTGGCCCAAGAAGGTGGACGAGATTCGGCAGGTCACGAGCAAGCCGGTTTGGGTATCGGAAGCGGGAGTCTCCTCATTCGGAGCAGAGGAAGTCCAGGCGTTCGGGATTCAGCGTACCGCCGAGTTGCTGCTGCCGCTGGTCGAACGGGTGCACTGGTATAGCTTGTTCGATTTGCCTGCAACGTGGACGGCAACCACGCGGCACAAGGAAGCCGAGGGCAGCGCTTACTACCGGCATTACTATATGGGGCTTTTACGGGAAGATGGCGCACCGAAGCTGGCCAGCCAACATTTTCCCGAGGGTTTGGGGATTTGCCAGTGGTTTCATTTCGAGGATCATCGTTTGGAAATGGCAGTCGAGTGGCTGCGGAAGCTGAATGTGAAGTATCTGCGTACTGGCCTGAGCTGGGCAGATTCGTACCGGCCCAATGCGGAAGCATGGTTTGATCGCCAAATGAATGCACTTCAAGACTTTGATACGACTATGACGCTGTGTTTTACGCCGGAGCACCTGGGCAAGGTGCCTCACTACACCAGTCCGCCAGTCGATCCAGCAGATTTCGCGGAGTTCGCGAAATGGGCGGTGACGCGCTATGCGTCTCCCGAAGAATTTGAAAGAAAGGCCGAGCTCAAGGCTGCCGAATTTAACGATAGGGAAAAGTTCGTTCCAGTACCGAATTAATTTGCTTTGGGGAATGTCTGCTAATGCTCGCAGTTCGCACCGCTGTGTTGCACTTCGAAAACGTACGCTCACCGGGTTCTAACCGATTCGTTAGACATCCTTAGGTACAAAGACGTTCATCCAAGGAACGAACCTCGGGAATTCCGGACTGAGCACCTTGCGACGATTTGTTGGAGAGTTGATTTCAGAGGCTTTAAGAACTGTATGGGAGCGAACACTCAGTGAATGTGAAGAAGATCCTGATTACGGGTGGAGCTGGATTTGTGGGGTCGCACACCGCAGACGCTCTGTTGAGGCAAGGCCACGAAGTCCGAATCTACGACAACCTAAGCTCCCAAGTGCATCCACGCGGGCTGCCTGCTTATCTTTCGTCAGACGTCGAATTTATTCAGGGAGATGTTCGCAACCTGAATCAGCTATCCAGAGCGGTTCGAGGCGTGGATGTGATCTACCATCTGGCGGCAGCGGTCGGAGTAGGCCAGTCGATGTATCGAATTTCGGACTACACGGCAGTCAACAATCTAGGTACCGCTAATTTGCTGCAAGCGATTCTGGATACGCATTCGCGTCCGGAGAAGATTGTGGTGGCTTCCTCGATGTCGATTTACGGAGAAGGGAAGTCGGAGTGTCCGCAATGCGGAGAGGTCGCGCCCGGGCCGAGACCATTGCGACAACTGAGAGAAAAAAAGTGGGAAGCTGTATGTCCGGAATGCAATGAGCCGGTTCGCCCAGTTCCGACGCGGGAAGACAAGCCGCTGCAATGTACTTCCGTCTACGCGCTATCGAAAAAAGATCAGGAAGAAATGCTGCTGTTATTCGGACGCACATATGGAATTCCAGTGGTGGCGTTCCGCTACTTCAATATTTATGGGACGCGGCAATCACTCTCGAACCCTTACACGGGAGTGGCCGCCATTTTCGCTTCGCGCCTGATGAATGGAAATTCGCCAATCCTCTTTGAAGATGGATATCAGATGCGGGACTTCGTGAGCGTGCATGACATCGTGCAGGCGAATCTCCTGGCAATGGAAAGTTCGGCGGCGGATGGGAGAGCGCTGAACGTCGGTTCCGGTCAGCCCGTGACGATACGTGATATTGCACGGGAGCTGGGGCGCGCTTTGGGCGTGGCGATGCCGATTGAAATTACTGAGAAGTATCGCGCCGGAGATATTCGTCACTGTTTCGGCAACATTTCTGCAATCACCGATCTGCTGGGTTACCAGCCGCGTATTCGACTGAAGCAGGGCCTTGAAGAACTTGTGGGGTGGTTGGAATCACAGCAGGCAGATGACCATGTCCAAGAAGCGGTAGAGAGGTTGAGTGTGCGGGGATTAGTGGCTTGAGCACTGCGGGTATTTATGGAGGTGATCGGGAAATGATTTTAATTAATACGCGTCCGGCGTTTTGTCGACCGAATACGCGAGGAGCTCATGAATAAGTTAGTGCCATTTCATACCGTCTTAATCTTCGGAGGTGCGGGATTTATCGGTTCCAATTGGGCCTATCGCCTTTTGAAAACTACGGACGCGAAGATTCATATTTTTGACAATCTTTCGCGCCGGGGTGTGCACCAAAATCTTAACTGGTTGCAAAAAGAAGCGAGGGATTCAGACCGGCTGAAGATTACGATTGGCGACGTTCGCGATGCCGCGATGGTACAAAAGGCGGTTCAGTCGGCATCAGAGATCTATCATTTTGCCGCCCAAGTTGCGGTGACGAGTTCGGTTGAGGATCCGAGGTTTGATTTCGACGTTAATGTCGGGGGCACGCTGAATATTCTGGAAGCCGCGCGGAAGAGCGGACGGCAGCCGCTTGTGCTGTTTACGTCGACGAATAAAGTCTATGGACAGCTGATTTCCAAAGTCTTGCATGAAACGCCAACGCGTTATGACTGCGAGGATGGCGGTGTCAACGAAACGCAGCCGATGGATTTTTATTCTCCATATGGTTGTTCAAAAGGCGCAGCCGATCAGTATGTGCATGATTACAGCAGAATGTTTGGCCTGCCAACGGTCGTATTCCGCATGTCATGCATTGCGGGCGCTCGCCAGTTTGGCAACGAGGATCAAGGATGGGTTGCACACTTCTTGTATTCAGCTCTGCAAAATCGGCCGATAACCATTTATGGAGATGGGCGGCAAGTACGAGACATCCTTTGCGTGGACGATTTAGTACGTGCCTTCGAGGGTGTGCGAGGACACACTGCGAAAACTGCTGGGCAGATTTACAACGTCGGCGGTGGCATTCAAAACTCAGTTTCATTATTGGAAATTATTGAGGAGATTAAAGAGCTTACCGGGGAACGGCTGCGTTTCAGCACCGAACGCGCTCGACCCGGCGACCAACTATTTTATGTCACGGACTCGAGCAAGCTGCGCGAGCATACGGGATGGGAGCCGCGGATCAACGTGCGGGAAACGTTGGAAAGTATTTATGAGTGGTGGCGCAGCAATCAGGAAAGCGTAGTTCCCATGCGATCAAGTTCCCGCGTTATGGCGCGAGTGCTGGAACCCGTGCCAGGAGCCGCTTCATGAGGTTTGCCTTAGTTAATCCTGCATGGAGCTTTGAGGGATCGACCTATTTCGGATGTCAGGAGCCGCATTATCCTCTGGAGTTACTTTTCTCCTGTGATCAGATTCAAGCTGCCGGACATGAAGCGTTACTGGTGGATGCTCAATTGGAGAAGTTGAGCACAGGAGAAGTGCAAAGCCGGTTGAAAAAGTTCGATCCCGACTTTCTCGTAATTCCAACAGCTCCATCTTATTTGTTTTGGCGATGTCCTCCGCCGGAGTTGCGGGTTCCGCAGAAATGGTTTGCGGAACTGGAAACGCACGCCGTGAAAGTGGCGATCGGGCCGCATTCTTCGGCGACCCCCGCTGCAACCATACGCAAGCTGAAGTGCGATGTGGCTTTGCGCGGTGAACCTGATGAAACACTGCCGCAACTGGCTTCGCGTCCTTGGGCCCAGATTGATGGCTGCTGCTGGCGTGATGGCGCTGGCATGCACATGAGTGCGTCTCTGGGCGTAACGGACATGAAGAAACTCGAAGCCCTGCGCTTCGACAACTACAACGTCGAAGCTCACGAGCATCGTCATCATGTGTTTTCAGGTGCAGGACGTGGAGCGGAACTCGAATTTGCTCGGGGATGTCCGTGGTCGTGTTCATTCTGCAATAAGACTTTATTTCGCAATAAATTTCGGGAGCGCGATGTGGATACGGTGCTGATTGAGGTGGATCGCGTGATTGCCCGGGGAGTGAACTACATCTACTGGATCGACGAGATTTTCGGAGTTGGTAAGAACGTGCAGCGATTGTTGCAGGAACTCAGTGCGCGTCCTGTAACTATCGGATTGCAAACGCGAATTGATTTGTGGAACGAGGAGACGCTCGATCTTCTTGGAAATGCGCGTTGCATTTCGCTGGAGTGCGGAATTGAATCGATCACAGACGAAGGAAGGGACGAACTGAATAAGAATTGCCGGATTTCAACCGAGAGGATTTCCGAGCTGCTCATTTATGCGAAGCAACGGATTCCGTGGGTGCAGGCGAATCTTATCCTTACAGAACATGATGAGCGCGGAGAAATTCGCGCGTGGCAAGACAATCTCAAGAAGCATGGCGTGTGGGTGAGTGACCCGGTGCCAATGTTTCCGTATCCAGGGACTCCGTTTTATCAGCAGATATTTGGCGCTCCTGACGACCGGGCATGGGAACGGGCTCACGAATATTACACGGGAACGTTTCGTCAAAAAGGATTTAGCGATATTCAAGAGCAGCAACCCACCCCGATTGAGGAATTGGAATGCACGTACTGATCACGACCGATACGGTTGGTGGTGTTTGGACGTACACGCAAGAACTGGTCAAAGCTTTAACAGTGCGCGGAAATCGAGTGACCCTGGTCAGCTTTGGCAAGTTGCCGAAGATAGATCAAATTGCTTGGGCCGAGAGTTTCGATCAGCTGGATTACCGTCCGACGGAGTATCGCCTCGAATGGATGGAAGTTGCGCAACGAGACATCGAAGAATCACGCGCGTATTTGGAGATGGTTGTCCGCGAAGTGCGGCCCGATATTCTGCATTTAAATCAGTATTGTTATAGCGATGTGGCGGTTGGAATTCCGCGTATTGTTGTGGCGCATAGCGATGTTGTGAGTTGGTGGGTTGCGGTGCATGGACGCGAGCCCGACGAGAGTCCGTGGATTCGTTGGTACCGGGAGACTGTTACTCGAGGACTCGATCACGCTGACGTTGTGGTTGCGCCGTCGCAGTGGATGCTTGACCAGGTTCGGACTTACTACACACATCCGCGTGCTGCACAGGTTATTTATAACGGGCGCGATCCGGATCTCTTTAGAGCTAACATTCGCAAGGAGCAGTTTGTCTTGACAGCAGGCCGACTTTGGGATGAAGGGAAACAAATATTTCTACTACGCGAAAAAAGAACAAGCCGTGCCGGTTTACATTGCCGGGTCGCTCGAACATCCGCACCGAACGGATTCCGGATCAGACGAACCTACTTCGACGAGTGTTCATTTCCTGGGAGAGCAATCGCAGGAGCAGATGCAGCAGTTATTTTCCAGAGCGGGCATCTATGCGGTGACTTCCTGCTACGAACCGTTCGGACTAGCTCCGCTTGAAGCTGCGTTATCTGGGTGTGCGCTGGTGGCCAACGATACCCCGACCTTTCACGAGCTGTGGGAAGACGCCGCGATCTACTTTCGACGAAATGATGCCGACGATTTGGCGAGAGTCATTCACAAGCTGGCTGGCGACGAAGATCTGCGGCGAAGCTACGGCACCCTAGCCTATGAACGAGCGCGGGAGCGATACACGACGGAGAAGATGATCGATCAATACGAATCTCTCTATGACGATGTGACGTCCGCGGCGAGGGTCGCGTGACTGGGCAGTTGAAGTTCCGCATTTTTGCACACTCATGGATTTCCGATTGGAATCACGGCAATGCGCATTTTCTGCGAGGGCTGGCCAATGAACTCGTGAACCTTGGTCATGAAGTTCGTTGTTACGAGGAAGAAGGCTCTTGGTCGGCAACGAATCTATTTACAGAAGGGAATGAGATTGCGGCCGCGGCCATCGCCAAGTTCGGACAGGAGTTCCCTGCGCTCGATGTTCGTTTTTATCGCAATGACAGTAGCTTCCCGGCTTTTGCAACAGAGGAGCTGCGGGAAGCAGACGTGGTGATTGTGCATGAATGGAATCCTGTCGAAGTAGTCGGGAGCATTATTGCTTTGAAGCCGAAATTGAAATTTCGCGCGCTCTTCCACGATACCCACCATCGCGCATATACAAGTCCAAAACAAATCCTGAGGATGCCGCTGCATCGTTTCGATGGGGTGCTGGCCTTTGGTGAGGCTATACGCCGGATTTATGTGGATGCGTTTGGCGTAGAACGAACATGGAATTTTCAAGAGGCCGCGGATACGGCCCACTTCAAGCCAAGTCTTCAAGAGCAAAGGATACGGATTGCGAGAAAAATACAGATGTGCTTTGGATCGGGAACTGGGGAGATGAGGAACGGACGCGTGAGCTGCAAGAATTTCTTATTGATCCGGCTTTAAGCTTGAAAAATTGCAGAGTCGCTGCGCATGGTGTGCGTTATCCGGATGCGGCGGTTAAAAAGTTGCAAGACGCGGGAATCGAATATCGCGGGTATTTGCCGAATCTTGACGCTCCGCGTAGTTATGCACGAACTGCTTTGAGCCTGCATGTTCCGCGTAAGTTCTACGCAAACGGTTTGAGCGGAATTCCGACAATCCGAATGTTTGAGGTCATGGCTTGTGGATCACCTCTCATCTGCTCTCCATGGATAGATAGCGAGAACTTGTTTCGCCCTGGCGAGGACTATGTGAGTGTTCCAGATGGGTCGAGCATGGCAGCGGAGATCCGGCATCTGTTGAAAGACGAAGCTGCGCGGCGGCAACTCGCGAGAAATGGTCTGGAGACAATTCTGAAGCGACACACATGCGCGCATCGCGCACAGGAGTTAGTCGAAATATGCGGGGAATTGGGACGATGAAGCTTTTTGTTTTTGGATCGAGCCTCACTTCGTCTTACTGGAACGGAGCCGCGACCTACTATCGGGGCATCTACAAAAATCTTCACCAGCTCGGATATGACGTTACGTTCGCTGAACCTGATATCTATAAGCGGCAGCAAAATCGCGACGCGGGGGAGATTGATTACGCAACGGTGCGGGTTTATCAGACGCCGAATGATCTCAATCAAATGTTGCGGGAAGCTTGCAATGCAGACCTGATCATCAAGCACAGTGGTGTTGGCGCGGATGATGCATTGCTGGAAGCCGATATTCTTAAGTGCCGCTCCGGTCGGAGCAAAACAGCGTTCTGGGACGTGGATGCTCCGGCAACATTGGCGAGGGTGGAAGCAGATTATTCCGATCCATTCCGCGCGACTGATTCCGCAATACGATTACATTTTCACTTATGGGGGCGGCCCTCCTGTAATCGATCACTATGTTCGCTTGGGAGCGCGGAATTGTTTTCCGATATACAACGGGCTTGATCCAGATACTCATCATCCGGTGAGTCCTGATCCCGAGATGAAGTGCGATTTGGCATTTGTGGGGCATCGGCTTCCAGATCGCGAGCGGCGGGTTGAGCAATTCTTTTTTGCGGCGGCAGAAATGGCTCCGGAGTTTTATTTCGTGCTCGGTGGAGAGGGTTGGGGAGGCCGATCGTTGCCAAGCAATGTGCGCTGGATTGGGCACGTCGGGACGGGCGATCACAATCGAATTAACTGTTCGGCACGAATGGTATTGAACATCAATCGCGAGTCGATGGCGAATGTGGGATTCTCCCCGCCTACGCGAGTATTCGAGGCGGCTGGAGCCGGCGCCTGTTTGATCACAGATTCTTGGACGGGAATCAGCTGAGTTCTTCGAACCGGATCGCGAGATATTGATCGCTGAGTCGGCGGAGGATGTCGTTCGGTTTCTTCGCCAGGCTCCCGCTTCCGAGAGCCAGAAAATTGGTTTGGCTATGCGAAGGCGGGCTTTGCGCGAACATACGTATTCGTTGCGGGCAGAAGAAGTTCACAATATCTTGCAGCAGGCGGCCTTGAGTGAACGGCAGGATTCAATGCAAACGCCGGAAGTGGATTCCGTTTTGACCGATCAGGTGGCACGGTGAAGATTGTAATATTTGGGTTGTCGATTACCTCATCCTGGGGCAATGGACACGCCACGACATACCGTTCCTTAGCTCGTGCCTTGCGGCTGCGCGGGCACAAGATTGTTTTCTTCGAACGAGATCAGGAGTGGTATGCGTCGAACCGCGACATGCCCGAGCCTCCGTTTTGTGACGTGCGCATTTATGAAAATTGGACCGACATAGAGCAGACTGTTCGTAGGGAACTCAAAGATGCCGATGTTGCCATGGTGGGATCGTATTGTCCCGATGGTCTCTCTGCAATCGAAGAAGTTTTGGATTCGCCTGCTGGAACGAAAGCTTTTTATGACATTGATACTCCGATCACGATAGCGAAGTTGCGCTCGGGAGACGGCGAATACATAAAGCCAGAACACGTGCCGGGCTTTGACGTTTATTTCAGCTTTACCGGCGGGCCAATGCTGCGAGAGCTTGAATCCAAGTTCGGAGCGCAGAGCGCCGTCCCGCTCTATTGTTCATTCGACCCGGACAAATACCGTCTCTGTGAACCTCAGAGCCGATTTTCTTCCGATCTTAGCTATATGGGAACCTATGCCGTTGATCGGCAAAGTAAGCTCACTGAGTTGTTCTGCGCTCCAGCCAAGAGCTTGCCGAGCAGAAAGTTTCTGCTCGCTGGACCACAGTATCCGCAAGATCTTCATTGGCCGAAGAATGTTGAACGCATCATCCATCTGGAACCTCGCTTCCATCCTGCGTTCTATTGTTCTTCCCGGCTCACTCTGAATCTCACGCGCAAAGAGATGGTGCAGGCGGGCTACTCCCCGTCGGTTCGTTTATTTGAAGCAGCCGGATGCGGAGCGGCGATCGTCTCCGATCAGTGGACTGGGATAGAAACCTTCTTTACTCCCGGGGAGGAGATTCTGCTGGCGAACTCGTCTAATGACGTTGTGCGTTACATCAACGAGCTGGACGAAGCCGAGGTGCGCAGGATCGGCCGGAATGCCCAAGACAGAGTATTAGCCGAACACAGCTCCGCCCGTCGCGCCATTCAGTTTGAAGAGTCGGTCAGTAGTCGAGTCGCTTCCAGTTCTTAAGGGCTTTTTCACAGCGATCAGGGCTTTTTGTCATGCTGAGCGAAGACGCTTTTCGTTTTACGCAATGGCGAGTCGAACAACTCTAACCTTACGAACTTGGCAACATGGCTTTGGCAATCCTAATCCCGCATCCCAATAGTAGGGATTTCTCGCAAAGTGCGCTCGAAAAAGACAGTGTTGGTGGTGTGCAAAAAAAAGACAGTGTTGGCGATAAGAAAGTAGAAGGCCAGATCTCAGGTTCTAGATCCGGCCTTCTGCCTCAAGGAGAGAACTCTTTGAGCTAACTTATTGCTGCGGAGCTGCGCTTGCCGTGGTTGCGGGAGCGGTTTCTTGCTCCTTCAAGCTGCCCTGATCGTTTGCTTGATGAGAATATTTCCGAACAGCCGTAAGGAATGATGAGCTACCTTCGGGTGGCGGAACTTTTCCACCGAGAATTGACTCGAACGGAATCATCTTTCCATAGAGAAGATGAGTCTCATCTTTATCCTGTGTAATCGAAGATCCGCTCAAATCCACACCGGCAAAAAGGCCGCGCGCACGGGAGTAGGTCAGCACTTCCGCTTTCATTTTCCAATCGGTATCCGCGCCTGCATCACGCCCAACCGGCCCTGCGGCCGCTGAAGCCTCAGCGCCAAGTTTGAACTTGCTTGAGAGCAGATGTTGCATACCTTGTTCATTCGTTACGATTAGAACCAAGTCAATCGCCTGCCCTCCCAACTGCAGGCCCCAGCTTCCGCCAGTGATGGTGATTGGCGCTGGAGCGCTCCATCCATGAGCTGTTCTGCAGGTCGCCACGCCCTTGCCGTGATTACCGCCGAATCCTATCGCAATCTTGACCATGGAGGGTATGACAGCAATGCACTGCGCCTCACTCATAACTTTGTCGGGAATGGACTTGTCGGGTGTTCCCATAATTTCGTTGAGTACGTTGGCGGCGTTATCGATGCGCTTTTGAATGCTGGTTTGATCTTTCTCGTCGTCGGCTGCCCAGCTCAAGCTGCCGAGAAGCAAAACTGCGGTGCTGAGCGCCAGGAGGGATCGCTTCATTGTGCCACTCTTAAATGTCATTTTGTAGACCTCTTCCGTGCCCCTACGAGCACCTAAATTAAACGTCTTATGCGATACCAATCCTAACGTTCGTTGGTGAAAATAACCTATAAGGTTGAGGCTGTAGATTAGCAGCGGACGCGCTTTAGTTGAGAGTGGATGTTCTTAAGGATTGTTTACGCGGCACGCCTTCTTTGCAGCAAGCCAGTTAAGGGAAGGGCGCTGAGAGATATGTTTCGACGTTTTTAACGGCGCATAAAGAAGCCCGCGATCAGAGACCCCACGCCGATCAGTCCTAACAATTGTAAAGCCGTCGAATTCGGTTGCGGATTCTGGCCAAGACTTTCTTTCATGTCATCGGATAGCTCGGACGTTTCGACAGGAGTCACATTCGCGTTGTGGCTCGGCTGCACTCTGGCTGCGTCCGTTCTGCTGCTATTGACCGCGCTGCCTTGATTCGGATTTGACGTAGTTATCGTTGTCGAAGCGTTATTTTGGCGACTTGCTGTTCCGCTCGTGGAAGTATCCTGTGCGACCCCAAGCGAGGCAGCAAGCAACGCGGCTGACAGAAAAGCTGCAGCTCTGGTCATGCTGGCCTCCAAATTGTGTTCTCATAAATTTAGGAGATGAAGGATTTCACTGATATACGGAATCGGCAGTAACTTACCTAGGGAGTTCCTGTAGGAGAGTTGATGGATTAGAAGATAAACCGAAGGTGGGCCATGCTGCTGGACATGAAAGATCGCTTGCAAATCAAAGATTCACAAACACTTTGAGGTCGCCGTGTTTCTCAAGCACCTGCACTCCCACCGTATCCCTCTGGCGATCAAGTTGCAAATCAACCGAACCTGTGCCAGCACGAAGATTCCTGATCCAGAGCTGTGGGACTCCATCCGGCAAATAGGGACGGTCAAAGACGATCTGCTTTCGCTCATCGTCAATACTGATTCCCAGGCACGCCTGTAACACAAGAAACACCGCCCCAGCGGACCAAGCCTGCGGGGAACAGGCTACCGGATAAAGAGTTGGGCCTTCTCCGACGCGACGTTCCAGTCCGCAGAACAATTCGGGCAAGCGATGAAGTTCAACAACGTTACTCACATCGAGGAGGCTCAACAAGATTCTTCCGGCCATGGGTTTGCAACCGTATTTGGCCAGTCCGCCCGCGATCAAGGCATTATCGTGAGGCCACACAGAGCCGTTGTGATAGGACAATGGATTGTAGCGAGTCTCGCTGCAAGCCAGGGTTCGCACCCCCCATCCAGTGAAGAAATTAGAGGTGAGAAGTTGTTCCGCAACTAGTCGACCTTTCTCTGGGGTAGCTATGCCGGTGAACAAGCAATGACCTGCATTCGAAGAGCGCACGCGGCAGGGCTTTTTCTGTCCATCCAAGGCGAGCGCATATGTATTAAGTTCGGAACACCAGAAAGCTTCGTTAAAATGTTGCTGAAGTTTCTCGGCTTCGATCTTCAGCTTTTTGCAGTTGGCAGCATCCCCACGCACGGCAGCCATATGTGCCGCCGCGATCTTAGCGGCGTAAACGTAGCCTTGGACTTCGCATAGGGCGATCGGCGCTTCCGCTAAAATTCCGTTCGCATGGAAGACGGAATCGTTGGAATCTTTCCATCCTTGCTGAACCAAGCCGTCGCGGCCCCGGCGGGCATACTCGACGAATCCATCGCCATCGGGATCGCCATATTTGTCGATCCAGTTCAGCGCAAGTTCAATGCGAGGCCAAAGTGCTTCCAGAAATTCGCGATCCCCGGTTCGGTCGAAATAAGCTCCTGCGAGCATGATGAAGAGTGGCGTCGCGTCCACCGTTCCGTAATAGCAGCCAAAGGGAACCTCTCGCAGGGCAGCCATTTCTCCCCGGCGCATCTCGTGCAGGATTTTTCCTGGTTCGGCTTCGATTTCGGGATTAAATTCTGTTGCCTGGGTTTTGGCTAGATACTCGAGAACGCCTTTGGCAATGCGGGGATTGAGCCATAACATTTCCAGGGCGGTGATTATTCCGTCTCGTCCGAAGACCGTGCTGAACCAGGGCACCCCTGCGTAGGGATAGTTCTTTTCAGGGTTGCCAACAGTCATCATTTCAACGTCGGCAGATGAACGGCGAATCCAATCGTTGAAGCGGGAATTCGAGCTGTAGATATCGGGAAGACGGTTGTCGCCTTCTTTTGATTCTTCGCTCGCTGAGGCCAGAGCCTGAGAATAGCCAACCAGAGCGGTTTGAACGTCAGCGTCACACGATAGCGTGAAATGAAGAGTCGCACTCTCCTTGGGACGTAAGGAAATCTCGAAATTGAATTCCGGCGACTTAAGATTTTTGGGAGGTGGGTCGCACTGCATACGAGTACGACGGGTTACGCCGTCCAGACCACGGTAGGACAGCAAAATCGAATCGTTTTCGATTTGGTTTTCCAGCCTATGTCCCCGGTGCTCCCGATGCATTCCGCGAACTTCGAAGATGTCGGCGAAGTCGGCATCGATCACCATGCGGAAGGGAACTATCAAATCCGACATGCCGTAGTTATCGAACCTGAACTCTTCGTAACAGATATGTTCCCAAAGGAACTTTGAACGCAAGATGTGCAAGTTGCCGCGAGGAATGACTACTTGATCACCGCGGGAAACATCAAGGTTTGCGAGATCGGCGGTAAATAGAAAATTATTATTTTCTATCGTTGAACTCAGGAACAAAGGATGAGAGTTCCAAAGGTATACAGCTTGCCTAGAGAGATGGCGGGTTCCTTCGAAAAATACTCCCTGCTCGCCGAGTCCCCGCGTCTGAATGTCCCCGAGGCGGTCGAATACAGAAAACATCTGGCCATACTTTAAAACTCGAGCGCGGTCATCGGCGGGAGAAGACTTGGTCGCTATGTAGTACTGCTGGGTAACGTTAGCTTCGTCCAACTAAGAGCTCCATTGGGTATGGCGGATATGGACACGCGTTCGGATTCGTCGGCAACCATTTGCCCGTAAATTGCCATGTAATCCTGCGCCATTCGTACTGAAGTGAAATGCTCCTCGAAATGCGCTCGGCACCTTGCTCTGTCGATATTAGCAATGTTGTGAACCGCTTGGACTGCGCCGTCAACGTTAGAAACCATAAAACCGTTGACCCCATCTTGGATAACTTCGGGAACGGAGCCATAAGGGAAAGCGATTACGGGCGTTCCACATGCCATGGCTTCAATCATGACCAGACCAAAGGGTTCAGGCCATTCTATAGGGAAGAGAAGGGCCATCGCATTGCCGAGAAAATCATTCTTTTCGGCGTATCCAATTTCGCCGAGGAATTCAATCAGCGGATGGTTGAGCAGTGGTTTTATACAAGTCTCAAAGTACTCGCGATCTCCGCGATCGATTTTGGCAGCTATTTTTAGTGGAATCCCGACACGCTTGGCGATTTCAATGGCGCGATCTAAACCTTTTTCCGGAGATGTCCGGCCGAGAAACGCAAGATATTTTCCACGCTCAGGATAGAAGTCAAAACTATCTTCGGGCAATCCGTGATGCACGGTTCCCTTCCAGTTTACCCAGGGAAGCGGCGTTCGTTGTGCATCGGAGATTGAAACAACGGGCATTTCAGGGAAAGTCTGATAAACGGGGACCAGGTCGGGAATATCAAGCCGACCATGCAAAGTAGTGAGCTGTGACATTTGTTCGTGGCGGCAAAATGAAAAGTGCAGATAATCAATATGAAAGTGAATCAGATCGAAGTTCTGCCGTTCGCTGAAAACCTTTTCCAGCATCACGACATGGTGCGCCAACTGGTCAATGCAAGCACTATTCAGACGCAAGGCCTGCGGAGAAGTCGAAACCAATCGAGCCTGCGTCAGGGAGTCGCCGCTGGCGAACAGTGTGACTTCGTGGCCGGCGCGGACTAACTCTTCCGTGAGCCATGAAACCACACGTTCGGTTCCACCGTACAACTTGGGAGGAACACTTTCGTAAAGGGGCGCCACTTGTGCAATTCTCATGTATTCAAAAGTCCTTTAAGTAGGTATTTACCAATTCAAAGTCCTTCAACATTCACCTTTCTTTTGGCACACTTCACCCTAAGGTGAGTTTCTGAAAGTGGATTTATTTAAAAATGTTTCCTAGCCGATCTTGCTGGACGCACTCATCGCGGTATTCAATTCTACGAGGAATTTGAAGGTATGCCGCTCGCGCAATTTGATATAAGTCTCTTCACAACAATAGTCTACGGAGAACGTTGCTGATAAACCATCGGGTAATTTCTGTAGTGCGGTCTAGAGGATTAGTAGAATGAAGAGAAGCTACTCCGCGTTACCAGACCCCTTTATCGCTGCCCGTGAGCCGGAACGCGAGAAGAGCAGACACTGCCAAAGGCGGCAAGAGAGGTAGACGGGACATGGCGCGCAGATCGCCATGCTTGCCCGCATTCAAGAGTTGCGAGCCATAAAGACCTGCCGCTGGACCCATAGGTACCCGGAGAAAATTCTCGCGGAATTGAACTCGAATATTCGGTGCGTATGCGTCGCTGAGTACCTCTCGCGGAATATCAACGCTGCCACCGTATTCTTTTACGTACTCGGAGATGAGAAGGAGGAAGGTCGCCACGCCCGGCCAAATTCCGCCTTCTTGAGCTGCTCGACGTAGGACCGAAAAATCCACTGCTTGGTTTTGCAAGAGCGCAGCTACATCCGCCATATCGCACAGACGAAAGTAAAAGTGCCGGTACATTCTTTGTAGAGTCGAGATGATGATCCGTTCCTCAGGAGCAGGTACACGAAAGAGTTGGCCGTTGACGATCTTCGTCACACTCCGTTGGATAACGCGGCGAGCAATCGCTTTGTGTTCACCAGTTTGTCCCAGGTAGCGAACATGGATTTCGATGAGCTCCGGAAGTCCGGGTACTTTGAAATTCCATTTGTTAGCCAGACGATCGCCCCAACTGCGAGCTTCTTGCTCGGCGTGAAATTTATCGGCCATCACTCGTGCCACGGTTTCAGAGTCACCGCTGGTGTAGAGGTCTAAATCGGAGCCCAGATCCGGCCAATGATCGAGAGACTTAATTACAGAAGTTTGGGCTCCGGCTTCCTCCAAGGCTCGGCAGACAGGAGCGAGAAATTCAACGGCATGCGCGATCCGGTTGCGCTCTTTGGAAAGAACGTCTTCACAGCGGCTTGCAATTTCAGAATTGGAGCGCGCAATCGCTGCATTTTGCAAGACCTGCAACCCGCGGACAGTCACGTGATGGATATCGGCGAGATGAAGAAAATTAGCGAATTCCTTTTCATCCAATTGCGAGACGTAGTCCAAGTCACGGTAGATTTCTTCCAGATTCGCTGATGGCACCGCAAAATCACCGGAGTAGCCTTGGAACATAAGCCGCGACAGCGTAGCCATGTTTTGACTTGCGTGCTGAGTTTCGGTTGTCATCGGGGCTCCTGCAACTTGAACTTCATCTGAGATGCTGTCTACGGTGACGAGGTACTGGCTTGGCTTTGTTGTTGGGCACTGCAACTTGCGACACCATTTTCGACAGTGGTGCCTTCCTCATAATCATTCCAGGTGGCAAGCATCAAAAACGGCATGGGGTTCGGGCCACCTTCATACTTTTTTGCAATCGCCAGCGTGTCTTCCAACGTTTTGCCGCAGCGTCGATCCATGTGGCGGTTCAAGCCCCATGATGCTTTGCTGTCGTCGAAACCTGGCCAGATTCCTCCGACCAGGATTTGGTCGGGGTGTTTGGTTTTCATGCGCTCGTAGAACCCTTCGAGATATTCCTTACCCCAATCACTGCCGTCAGCGGTCCATCCTTTGCCGGGGTGCACCCAGGCATACTCCCCATCGAAGTCTTTCGCGTACTGCTCGGGAGGCTTGTCGTCGTAAATCAAGAGGGGTGGATTTTCCCAACTATTTACTGCCTGTCGAACCCGATCCCAATCGGTGTGGCCACGCTTAGGGAAGATAAAGATGACTGGCCGACCGTTGTATTGCACGTAAGCATCCCGTCCAGCAGCGCCGGGCCCGATGTACATCTTGTAAGCCTTTTCAAAAGCTTCAAGAGCATCATCGGTTGCCTGACCATTATCTTCTTGAGTTTCGTCATACATCAGGCAGACGTGAAAATGATTCTCGCTTGCGATTTGTTGTAACAACGCATAGCTGCGATCTTCGAACGGGCGACGATCCCCATACCAATCGACCCCGAAGGCATAGATGCCGATGTCTTTGGCTTTTTGAATTTGCTTTTTCAGAACCGCCGGATCTTGCGTTGAATATCCAACATTGATGTGGTCGCGAGTTCCAAACCAGGGTTGGTAGTCCGCAATGATCTTTGGAGAACTATCTATCATCCCATTGCGAATCGTCTGATCCAAAGACGTTTGAACATGGCTGCGGTAGCATCCGCTAAATTGTGGGATTACGACTATTGCAATGAGTAAGAGAACAATCGTGGATGTGGACGTGCGCTTCATCCTTTGCCATTCCTGGTGCAGGGTCCCGTGAATCTAGATGCCTGGAACTCGCCTAGGGCTTGCCCTCCGGAATGGTCTCAAGATCACGTACCAACCAGCGATCGGCGCCCGGTGTCATGAGGACGATATAGCGCAACGTGACCTGTTCTGTTTGGATGACTTTATCGCCATCGAGGATCTGGATTTGCAGGGCGGCTTCGTCGCGCAATTCCATTGCGTCACCGGCTGGAGAATAAAACAATGCTTCAAGCTTGTGACCCCGATCTTCGTACTTAACCCGAACGCCGGTTTTCTGTTGGTCGGTGATCTTTTGCCCGAGGTTCTCTTTGGCCAGACCAGTGAAATATCCGTTTAGCAGATCTTTGCGATTGCTTTCCAGCGCTTGCGCCATCGATTGCCAGGCGAAAGCGTAATCGCGCGGAATTGACTTGCTCGTCAGGTCTTCAATCTGGCGTGGGCCTATGTTTTCGGCATTCAGCTCTACTGTAGGTAAGGCGTTGTCGGCTGACGCTTGGGGCAGGGAAGCAAGGCATAGGGCGACAGTTGCGGCGACCAGAATCAACGCAAGACGTCGAACCGCATTGTGGATTGCCTCAGTCATTTTTCGAATCATCAAACTTCGCATCATCGAACGTTGAATCATCGGCCGCCCGAAACATTCAGTTCATTTCCAGTTACTACGCCAGAAGCAACCGTGATGTGAGCAGAACCATTCACTGGCATTTCTACTTTCGCAATACCTTTTTTCAGCGGAACGTCGACTGTGGTTTTTCCAGCGGCGTCAGTTTTGGTGAAGCTCACCACTGTGCCATCCGGCACAAAATTGCCCGTGCAGTCGCGTACGGGATTGGTTTCTAGCACCAGTTTGCCAGACGCCCATGAGCTTTTGACTTGCAGATTGCAGGCGTCGGAAGCGACTTGTTGCACCACTCGAATTTCAGAGGCTTTTCCGACAGCGGCTTCGATCTTGGCAGGCCCGCCCTTGGGAGCCGAGTTAAGGCGAATCCATGTAACGCCGTTCTGACTATTTCGCGACTCCGAAATCGACGATCCTGCAGTAGGAGTGACGGTGAATTTTATGGATTGCGGCGTGAGCACCAAGTTATGAAAATCATCGAAGACGAAAACTACAGCGCTAATCGCATTCGGGTTCGACACCGGCACGCGGGACGGATGCACAAGCAGCCCTAAACGATCCGGTGCGGCTGCACGAACATAGAAATTTGCGTTGGAACATTGATCACCGCCGCAGACAATCGCGGTGTAGCGTCCCACATGTTCAACTTCCTCGCTTTGTATCTGAATATCGCTTCCAAGATCGACTTGCCGTTTGATGGACTCCGCTGGTCCGATCAAATAAAACGTGCCCTGGCCCGACCCACCACCCGAGATGGAAAAGGGGGTGCCGGCCGTAACTTGCGCGGGAACTTTCAATTCCGCGGCTTCGGACCAAAGTGCAGTCGTGAGCACAAATGAGAATAAAAGGCTGCGTGAGATCAGAGCGCGCATATTAAGAGTTGTTGTTCTCGTAGTAGTTCACGACAACATGGTAGCTCTGAACATTCTTGGCAACGTCGTCTGGGACGTCCAACCCGAAGGCGACGGGGATTTGCGGCAGAAGTTCCTGATCCACGTATCCATCGGAAACCCAAATCACTTTGCCATTGCCGTCGTAGTAAGAGGCAATTACATGCGGGATGTTTACGATTTCTCCGCTCTGGTTAACCAATTGCCCGCGCAAAACTTTCTTGTTCAGAGCGTCAGTCTCAATGTGTTGCTGGCTAACTTCGATTACCGGGTCGGCGCTGGCGGCTACCAGCATGGCTTTCGCATCCATGCGTACGCTTTTGATTTTGTCCATGCGCAGTCCGGGGAAATCGATGCGATAGGGCGAGACTTGCTTCGGCAACAGAGTATGAGAAATTTTATCGAAGCTGCCTTCCTGCGCGACTTCACTTCCGTCAGGTCCAAGAAGAGTAGCGGAAACGTTCACATAAGCGGGAATCGTATCTTCATTCACGATCTCGCCGACCAGAACCACGCTGTCCGGACGCTGCAAGGCATTCATCGAAATGATTCGCACTTGCGGATTATCGACATTCTGCACGCCCCAATCATCCTGGGCGCCTCGATTGATCACGTCCCATCGCAAATAGTTAACGGGAATCACCTGGGGCGCGAGTTTGGGAAGCCGCGTCGTTGGCCAGAAGACTTTCCATGTATTGGCGTCATGCTCCACCTTTAGATCACGAAAAGTTTCCAGTGGACCAACAGCGGTGGAGTAATGCAGCTTCGTGCGAAAAGTGGCGTCTTGATTCGTCTGATGCAAACCCCACACGTCGAAACTCTCGAGATTCGCGTATGTAAGCAGGCTGCCATTGCTGCCAGCCAGGTCGCGGACAAAAGCTGCTTTATCGACTTCGCTGCGATTTGCCAGACGAGAATAAGCGGCGTCCCAGTTGTGGGCTTGCACCTGGCTTAGCATGAGGCGCACGGCTTCTTCAGGACTCTGTGCGGAATACATGCGCTGCCGGGCGAGACCGCCGGAAGTAAACCAGGAGATTCCTACCAGCACGATAGTGAGTACAAAAATTACGATCGCCAGAAGTTTTTTCATTAACGTGCTCCCCGGACGAGCTCGCCAGCATCGACGGGAGCCGGATACAGTACTGCTTCTTCACTGACACGGGCGACTTCACGGTCGGGCAGCAAGAGCACGAAAAGAATCGCCAGAATGCTGCTTCCGATTGGAAAGATTCCCCACATCAAGCCTTCCCATTCGGTCGGCATTGCGTCCGAAGGAATTGGCCGGGCGGGAGGAACATCATCCTTTGACCAAACACTGATTTCCCCTTGATCGTAGGTTTCTATGCGCCGCCAACCCGCAAATGCTACGAGCGGTTCGTAGTAAGGATCGTGGATGAAAATGAATTTCAAACCGTAATGATTGGCATGTTCAAGCATGGCCCGCAACGATTCCATGCCCTGCGTGCCAAAATATTTGGCGCTGGTCAACTGCGCCGTACCGTAATGCGTGAACTCCGGAAGCAATCGGGCAGAGTTGTATTCTCCATCGACACTGTTTGCGATGGCATAGGTCGAAATGCGAGGCAGGGAATTGCCAAATCCCAAGGTCAGATAGCGATATTGGTCATGTCCATCGCGGTTTAAAAAACCGATTACCGCGTCAACATTTAAATCGCTATTGGCTTTGAAAGGACTCAGCGTGAGCCAGGTCATCGGCATGCACAAGGTCACAGCCGCTGCAAGCGCCAAACCCACGGCGGCTTTGGCACGGTATCGATCCAGCAGTCTTTCGGCGATCAGCCCGACGATAGGCAGCGACATGAACGCCGCCCATAACGTGAACCGCTCGAATGTAAGAATTTCGAAAGCTCTTCCGAAAACCAGTTTTGGAAGCGGAGTTGTTCCACCGAGGGCGAGAATAAAAGTAATCCAAAATCCCAAGAGCAGTGGCCATAGTCGGCGGTTCGTCGCGCCTATCCAAACTACAAATGGGAATGCCAGAAGCAATGCTCCATAAGGCATTAGGAAGTAGTTGGTGAGGTACAAAATATTCATCAGCAGATTCGAGCGGCTCGCGTGTGGAATAGGAATCTGCTCAATCGGATGCTGGATGATTGACAGCCAATAAGGCAGCAGAACAATACCGACTCCAATACCCGCTAGCACGGCGAAAACTGCCGCTCGTGACAAAACTGCAAACCCAGTGGAATCCTCTTTACGATCCATCCATGCCAGCCAAAGCACCGGCAGCGCGAACGGAACGGCGCCGAAAATTAAAGTTACATGGTGCACGGAACCGGCGGCGAGGATGAGGAAGACGCCTTTGATCAAAGACCGGAAACTGGCCGATCTTGACCAATCGTAGAAGTACGGCAAAGCAAGCAGGTAGATCGGAAATGACAGAGTCGTTGGCAGTTGGCCCGCGGAATAAACCAGGAACGCTACAGCACCCACGAACACGCTAAATAGCGCGGCGTAACTGCTGGCCCGCTCATCGACCCAGAGCCGCGAGAAGCGATAAACTCCGATCGGCATTAGCATTATCGCGATGAGCTGCACCAGCATGAAAGCCATGTTCAAGCCGATGAAATGAGAGAACACAGCAATCCATTGATGGACGAGCGGCGGATAGGTGGTTTGAGAAAATCCAGCAAACCATTTCACGTTCCACGGGTTGAACCAATGCTGAGCGTAGTGGGACGCAAAAAAAATGTGAAAATTCGCGTCGTAGGAGGTCGTCAGCGGTAGTTGCATGGCGAGTAGCGGTCCATGTATCGCCAGCGCCAACAGCACGATCATCCGCAGCGGTATCGGCCGCTTCCAATAACTTATTTCCACTTGAATGGAGCTCCTCCCCAACAATTGTGAGCAGCAGGTTGGATTCAACATCCGGGCGGAAGGTTTCCTAAGATTCAGAGTACATTTTCGCGCCAGGATCGTTCCAAGTTCATCACACTAAAGGGCCAAGTCAGCAGCTCTGCAACCAACCAGAGTGGACTGAAGGGCATCAGATTGGTTTCGGTATGCTACGTTGAGTATAGAGTAACAATTCGATTCTTTGCGCTCTGATTGCACATGTCATTGAAAGCGCCTTACGGTTTAATCTGGCTTCTTTTCGTTCTAGGCGCTAGCGCGTCGCTGCCTGGGCAGACGTTCGAGTTGAACAATCCGAACGCAAATTCTTCTAACAATGCCCCAAAGAAACAGAAAAAGTCTAAAGCTTCGAGCGGCCAGGATCAAAACGCTCAAGCGTCAGGTGAAGCCGCGCCCGCAAATGGTATTGGATGGGGTTCCGGCATTGAAGTTGCGCGAGAAGCGCGCACTGCGCAGCAAGCTCTAAACAAGGGTGATTACAAATCAGCGGAAGCGTCAGCTATGCGTGCTGCCCGTTCCGCGCCCAAGGACGCTTACCTCTGGTTTCTCTATGGCTATTCCGCGCGATTGGCTGGAGATTACAACAATTCCGTCGATGGCTACAAAAAGGGTTTGGCTCTGCAGCCATCTTCGATTCAAGGACTCTCCGGCCTTGCCCAGTCTTACGCGAAGATGGGACGTGGAAGCGAAGCCCAGGATCTACTGAAGCAAGTGCTCGCGGCGAATCCCCGAAGCGTTACCGATCTGCAATTGGCGGGTGAACTGGCTTTGACTTCTGATCCGACCGCGGCACTCGGGTTGCTGAAGAAGGCTGAAGCAATTCAGTCATCTGCTCGCAATGATCTTCTGATTGCCCGAGCTTACCAACGCTTGAACCAGCCGGAACAATCGCGGCAGTATCTGGAGCGGGCTCAGCGCCGCGCGCCGGATGAACCGGATGTTTTGCGCGCCGTTGCTGCGTTTTATCGGGACACAGGTAAGTACGATGCCGCGATTGCGAATTTGCAGAAGGTGGTCGCCAAGGCACCGGAAGCGCTAGGCGAATTGGGCTACACCTATCAACTTGCGGGAAAGAAAAAAGAAGCGGCAGAAACTTATACGAAAGCTGCCGACCGATCTCCTCGAGATGCTGGACTCCAATTAAGTGCTGCACAAGCGGCGGTTAACGTTGGTGAGTTTGATCCTGCGGCAACTTTTCTCAAGCGAGCGGAAACCATCGATCCGAATGCCTATCGTTTGCATGCCATTCGCGGACAAATTGCCAGTCTCGAGGACCGTAATGACGAGGCCGTACGCGAATACCTGTTCGCGTTGAGCCATCTTCCGGAGGTCGCACCTGAGGGACCGCTTTATCCTGTTTCGCTTCACCTCAGCTTGTACGAGCTTTACCAAAGAACTGAGCAGCCTGACGCTGCGCAGGTGCAATTAAACGGCGCAAAGGCGTCACTCGCGAAGATTTCTGGAGTCGAAGAAGCCAGCAAAACAGAATTTCTGAGACTGCGAGCATTGATCGAGGCAGACTCAGGGGATAATGCGTCGGCTGAAAAAGATCTGAAGGATGCGCTCGCCATCGATCCGAACAACGTCAATATCATTCTGAATTACGCAAACCTGCTGTGGAAGACCGATCGCAAGCAGGATGCGTATCAACTGTATACGAAGGCGCTCACTTTTGACCCTAATGGCCATTCGGCTCTAACTGCACTTGGATACTTGTCGCGTGAAATCGCGGATGCTGCGACGGCCGAGAAATATTTTCTCAAGCTGGAAACGCTTTATCCGAAAGATTACGTTCCTTATATAGCGCTGGGCGATCTGTATACCTCTCAAAGAGAATTCGACAAGGCTGAGGCCAGTTATGAGAAAGCGCACGAACTGGCGCCGAACAATCCTCTTGTGGTCGCAGGAGCTATTAACTCTTCGCTCGAAGGTCATCATATTCCGGTCGCACAACAGTGGATCGAACGCGCAGCAACGAATGAGGCAATAAATCAAAATCCGCAGGTCATGCGTGAGCGCGAACGATATCTCACCATGACGGGCAAATACGAAGAGTCGGCCCAGCTTGGTTATAAAGTCCTGGAGAAGTTGCCGCGTGATCCGGAAGCGCCGGTTTATCTCGCCTACGACTTGCTTTACACGAATAAATACGATGAAGCTTTTGTCTTGGCGCAGAAGTACGAGCCGCTTCTTCCTAAAGACAGAGATTTGCCTATGATCGAAGGCTATGTCGAGGCGCATCGGGGAAACCGGCGTGAAGCTGAAGCAGACTTCACGCGTTCTCTGGCATTGAATGAAAATGCAACCGTCTATATGAATCGCGGTTATGTGCGTAACGATTTACGGGAAGCTTCCAAGGGCGCGGAAGATTTTGCGGCTGCGATCAAATTGCGTCCGGATTACGGTGAAGCTCATCTTGGTCTCGCTTTTTCCGATCTGCAGTTGCATCGCGCGAAACCCGCATTGAAAGAGGCTGATCTTGCGATGAAGCTGATGGGTGAATCGGGAACTACTCATTTAGCCAAAGCAGAAGCGTATCGCCAGCAGATAATGTTCCGGGAAGCCGAGGGGGAATATCGTGCGGCCCTGAAATTCTCTCCAAACGACATCGTAATTCGTCTTGCGCTTGCTGAATCGCTTTATCGCTCTACGACGCTATAACGACGCCATAGAGGCACTGAAAGGCGGAATCGGACTTACGCCCGACGATTCTCTGCTGCACGCAGAGATGTCTCGCAATTACGCGCAGTTGCGGGACCGCCAGAATACCTTCGCCGCGGTGACAAAGGCAGAGCAGCATGGCGACGACAGCAAAATTCTCATGTCAACCGGCGAAGCTATGCTGGTTCTCGGTGAGCACAAGGCTGCGATGGATCGATATGCGCGGGCACTGGACGCTCCCAATTCAGATCGGGTTGAAGTCCGCTTAGCGCTGGCCAGACTCTTTGCCGATTCCGGCCGCGAAAGCGAGGCCCAGGACCAGGTGAGCTTTGCCCTCGCCGAAGGGCGAGTTTCAGAATCCGCCGCGGTCACTCCGGAAAACCTGATCGAAGCCGGGGATGTGCTGAGGTCCATCCAGCAATTTGATTTGGCGAAGAAATACTACGAACGCGCCCAGAGCGAAGGCGCTGACGAAGAAGCCGTGGCTTTCGGTTTGGCCAATGCCTACTTGGGAGTGGGGCAAACTCAAAGCGCCGCACAGATTCTCAAGAGCATGAACAAGAGCGGTGAGAATGATCAAAACTACGATTACCTTCTCGCCATGGGAAATGTTTATCGTCAGCAGCAGAAGCCGGACCAAGCACTGACCATGTTTGCCCGAGCGACTCAGGCGTCGGCTGGAAACGACTACTTGCAGCAGATGGAACTGGACTTAGCAGGGGATGAGGGGCGTCAATTAACTCCGAATGTCGGCGTGCGGCCTGATTTCCTGATGCATGCAGTTTTCGAGGACATCAATATTTATCAACTCGATGCCAGAATCAAAGGTCTTCAGAATTTGCCGGCTCTGCAGCCTGCGCCGCGTTCCTCTGTGGAAACAATTGGCGGAACACGTTACAAGCTTCATTTCAAATCGTGGCCAATCATTAGCGGATTAGTAGAAGAGCGGAATGATCGCGGAACTTTCTTGTTCCCCAGCGAATTGTTGATCCAACATCGCAATACTTACGATACGATTTTCAATGGTGGAGTGAATCCAGTCCTGCATTTTGGAAACAATACCATCACGTTCAATCCCGGTCTCCAGTTCACGGTTCGTCGGGATACGGATGCAGCCGTTGACTTGAATCAGAATCTTTTCCGGCAATACCTCTATATCTACTCGAGTCCTTTTTTCAACTGGGTTACAGTCTCGGCGAGCGGCATTCGTGAAACAGGTCCTTTCACTGAACAGAATATGCATTCGCGGGATGCCGCCGGAACCGTTGACTTCATAGTTGGCCGTCCTTGGGCTAGAACGTCCCTGCTCACAGGTTATTCTGTGCGAGATTTGCTATTTCGTCCGCTCATTCGTGAGTACTTCACGACCAGTACGTATGTAGGCGTGCAGCATCGGTTTGGGAGTAGTTGGAAGGCCGCTGTTTTTGCGGAATATATGCGGTCGTGGCGAGTTCAGGATTCTCTTTTTGCAATTGCTCAAGCCATGCGCCCCGCCTTTCAACTGGACTACCAGCCGCTCGCGTCCCACTGGGCCGTTCACGCGGCCGGCGTATGGTCTCGCGGCGAAGGCTTCCACGCCTACGATAATATTAGCAACGAAGTGACGGTTTCCTACATGAGATCCACGCAGCACTCTGTGACTGATGGACTTGGTACGGTTCCGGTCACCTATCCGATGCGGTTCTCATTTGGTATCCAGCAACAAAGCTTTTATGATTTTCAAGGCAATAACCGCAACACTGTCCTCCCCGTCATACATCTAAATTTCTTCTAGTCCATGCCCAGTGAGAGTCCAATCAGTGTGGTTGCAGAAGGAGTTCAAGAGAATTCCATGGACTCCTCCGTTCCCCCTGTCGATGGCCATGGCTCGACCCAAAGTCTGAGAGCACGAGTTCTTAGCGGCAGCATGATCATGCTGGTCAGCTCTGGATTTGTGGGCGCAGCGAACCTCGTTTATAACCTCGCAATCGCGCACACTCTGGGCGCGGATAATTTTGGCCAAGCCAGCGCCGTCTACACGGTCCTGATGTTGCTGTCGGCAGTTACTCTTTCGTTTCAATTGCTGTGCTCCAAGTTTGTCGCGAAGAATGATTCGCTCGCGGAGAAGGTAGGAATCTATCGTTATTTTCATCGCCGCTCGTGGATATTCGGCATTGGAATCAGTCTGCTCCTGGTTTATGCCAGCCCGGTAGTCACGCGATATCTGAATCTAGCCACCCGAAGTTACATCATGCTGCTGGCGGTGGCCGTTGGATTTTATATTCCTCTCGGGGTTCGTCGCGGACTGATGCAGGGCATGTATGACTTTCAGCGGCTGGCCCTGAACTTTGTGCTGGAGGTTGTGGTTAAGCTGGGCGGCGCTCTCATTTTGATAGCCGCGGGATTAGGAGTCAAAGGCGTAATCATCGCGGTTGTGGTTTCCATCGCCGTCGCATATCTCTTTGCCCAACCGCCGCGCGAACTCACGAGCGGAGCGAAGACAGTATTGCCGACAGCACTCGATGAAGGAATTCAGGCGCTGGTCTTCTTTATCGGTCAAGTCATTATCAATAATTTGGATATCGTGCTTGTAAAGCATTTCTTCGCGGCAAATGAAGCCGGTGTCTATGCTGCAATTGCGTTAGTCGGTCGTGTTGTTTATATGTCTTCGTGGGCAGTAGTGAGTGGCATGTTTCCTTTTTCCGCGCGCACCCGCTCCGAAGAGCGCGATGGTCGCGCCGTCTTAGGTACGGCCATGCTGCTGGTCATTCTAATTTCGTCCGGCTTTACTCTTGCCGTGTGGCTGGCCCCGCAAAGCTTGTGGCATATCGTGCTGGGGCCGGGATTCCCGCTCGGAGGTCATAGTTCATATTCGTCGCTGCTAGTTCTTTATGCGGCGACAACTGGAATCTATTCGTTAAGTGTAGTCCTCATGAGCTACGAGATCTCGCGGAAGATTGGCAACGTGAGCTGGTTACAGCTGGGTTTCAGCGGTGCCATCGTAATTGGGATTTACATGTGGCACGGAACTCTGCACGAAGTAGTGGCTGTGCAGACTGTGCTAATGGTTGTGCTGCTTTTGCTGGTGTCGGTGCCATTTTTACGGATCCAGGCGGCGATTCTGCCTCTGGTAAGTATGTCTGCGCTCAGCTCCGTGACGAAGATCCGAAGAGTGAGCGAAGACGAAGTCATCTCCGAATTCTTGAAAAGCGAGTTCTATCAGCGTGAGTTCGACGAAATCCGTGATGCTTTCAGGGAAGTTGTAACGCATCCCGATCTGACGAATGAGCAAGACAACATTTTGCGGAAGGCTCTGCTATACCGGCGTCGCGGAAGAATGTGGCGTGAACTGCCCCCGGATACGGAATGGTGGGACGTTACGATCACCAGCAGCGATTTGCAGCGGATTCGAGTTTTTCCGCGCGATCAGTGGCGTAAACACGCTAATCACAGCTATTACTTGCTCGACACAGCGGAACGTATTCGTGCCAGGATCTTGGCGCACTCGACTGACACGTTTATCGCAAAGCTTCGCTCTTTGAGCATTGAATTAGCCAGTGCCGAGGGACATAGCTCGGTGCTATTGATCGGGATTGATGAAAAGGGCCCTCTGACAATTATTGAAGGAAACCACCGCATGACAGCGGCTGCTCTGGTTTCGCCGGAACAAGTTCCGGTGCGATTCCGGTTTTTATGTGGATTCTCGCCTCGAATGATGGAGTGCTGCTGGTATCAAACAGACCTATCCACGTTGTGGCACTACGCCAAAAACTCGGTTGAATATCTGTTTCTCGATCGCCACGGAGTGATTAATGAGGCATTGCAGAAACGACTAAACGGACACGAAACCGCAGTTACAGACTCACAAGTCAAATCTGCGTGAGAATTGCTCGCTGTCACTTGGCGAATCCTTCAGTGAAGAACGATAGGATTATTTTCGGTCGTCCTGATTTGTCCCTGCGGCACCTTGGACAAAGTCGATTTTTTGCGCTACGTAGCGGCTTCCATCGAAAACCGCTGAAACGCCCGCAGTTCCGCCCTCTCGCAAGGTCCGTAGGGTAGCCGTCGGAATCGACTCAAGCGAGAGATCGTAGCTCTTGTTGTCGCTTTGGTTGGAGATCGCCACCAATCTCTTGGAAAGATCAAGAAAAGTGATTCTTCCGTAGAAGGTGAAGACAGTACCAGGTTGCGCAAGCAAGGTGACTTCGCGCACTACTCCAGAACGTCCCTGCTGCGGACCAAAGTTGAGCGAAACAAGAGATCCGGAGGTCAAGTCAGCGACCGAGCCAGTTGCACTGCCGCGGTGAATCACCGCATTGGGCGCGATTCGGAAATCGATAGGTTGCGCTGAAACCTCATCCCGGACGCTGAGAATCTTGCGGTCATTGTCGTAGCCGATTATTTGTCCGCGAGCGTCACCGGTGCCCGCGAGACTCTGAATCCAAATACTCTTGGCGAAGACTTTCCCGCCATTAAGCATAGTGTCGATATAGACGCGTTCTCCAGACTTGAGCTCGCGCGCAGCGGCAGGTTTGCCGTCATTGTAGATATGGGTGCGCATATCGAAGTTCAGCCGAAGTTTCTGCTTGGCACCGAATGGTTGAATCACAAGGTGGTTCTGTACCTCGTCCAGTGCTGAGATAGTGCCGCCCATCAAAGAGACCTTGTTGAGGGGAAGCGGCGGGAGGTCAAGAAGAGGATCGTAGGGTTGGGGTGCGGCAGCCTTGGCCGGTGCTTCTGTCGAAGATGCAGATGGCTTCGGAGTTAAAAGGTCCGAAGGATTTTGCGCTGGCATTTGCGCTCGCAACGTGGCGTTCGATAGCGTCCCGGCTATAAGGAGTGCAGCCGCAATTTGTAAACGACGGGGCATAGATTCTGCGATCCTCGCTAGATTTGTTTAGCGCTCTGGTTGGATGCAGAAGACATCCATAAAGTAGCCAGAGATCCTGAAATCTCCGCAGAAACAAAGGATTTAGCGGAGCAAACGCGAGCAGCTCAACTGCATCCAAGTAATCGCGCCTAGAGATTCTCTTGCATCAGGAATTCTACATACTATGAACCTGCGGTTGCACTTTTTGCGGATTGGAATTTTCGCACTGCTTAGCAGCTTCGCGATAACGGCGGCTGCCCGTGATTTCAGAATTAATATCCCGAAGCACACGGAAGCGACGCCAGTTCAAAAGTTGAATCTCGAAGGTGTGAAGGCTGTAAAGAAGCACGACCTGGAGAAAGCGCAAAAATTATTTTATCGAGCATATCTAATCGATCCGGACGATCCTTTTACGTTAAATAATCTTGGGTACATTTCTGAATTGCAGGGAAAAGTCGATCGAGCGCAAAAATTTTATCAGTTGGCTTCGCGCGAAAATTCTGAAACGGTCATCGCTGAGTCCAGCGTTCCTCAGTTGGAGGGACGTCCGCTGACCGGTGTTACCAACGCGTACGAGGGTAGGGAACTACAAGTAAATCGTGGGAACATTGAGGCCATGAGTCTGCTTCAACAAGCAAGACCGGAAGAGGCTGAAAAAGTTTTGCAGAGCACGTTGACGCTGGATCCGCAGAATCCATTTACGCTTAACAATCTTGGGTTGACGATGGAAGCGGAAGGGAACCTGGATGAGGCGGTTCGATATTACACCCACGCTGCCAGTCTCCACTCCAATCAATCGGTTGTCGTCGCTCTAGATCCTCACGTTCGCGGCAAAGCCATCAGTGAAGTAGCGGAGAACAATGCGATTGCGCTGCATAATCGGATGACGGCTGAGCGAACTGTCGAAGCCCGCGTGGCTCGGCTCAACGTCCAAGGTGTAACCGCGCTCAACCATAATGATTCGGCGAAAGCCCGCAATTACTTTTCAGAGGCTTACGATCTGGATTCTAAGAATGCGTTCGCCCTGAATAACATGGGATACGTCGCCGAGATGAATGGCGATCAAGAGACTGCGAACGACTTTTACGCAGCAGCGGCGCTGGCCCCCGAATCCGGAGCTAGAGTTTCACTGGCTTCGAAACAAGACGCTGACGGTCTGCGTCTGGGGGATGTCGCTTCCAGCAACGATCAACTGACTCAGGCAAACCTCGTCGCTTTGCAAGAAGCGCGACGCCGGCAGACCGGACCGATTCAACTAAGGCGTCGCGACAATTCCGCAGTTACCGAGCCACGGGAAACCGCGCCGGAACCAAGTTCGACTCAACCTCCTCGACAACGTCTTCCTGTGGATAACGCGCCGGTAGACAATGCTCCCGTTCCACAATCTCCGCAACGCTAAGCCGTTTACCTTAGAGATTGGGACCTGATTGAGCTCTCTCGTCAGTCCATGTGACGTCTACGTAGGTAGAATCTACCTAAGTACACTGCCCTTTCGTGCGTGAGTTAAGGCGTTTAACCTATTGAACCTACATACCTTTCCGGGTACTCTCCATTTAATTTTCACCAATTAAACCCAGGGCTTGGTAGCGGGTCTCTTCCCACGGATTCGAAAGTTGTCTACGGGTAGCTGTCTGCTGTTTAGCCGACTATGGGATTTCATAGGAGGCTGGTTTGAAGTTTACCTCGTTGCTTGTAGCAGGAATTGTCGCATTGTGCGTAGGGTTTGTACCGGGAGTAAATCTAGCCCACGCAGAGTCAACCATGAATTGTCCCGCGGGTACTTACGACATGTTGGATTGGATGACGCTGGACTCCGATCTTCGCGCTAACAACCACATGGTCGGCAGCTCGAACCCTCTATACAGCAGTATCGACTCCGGAAAATTTTATTGGACTAAGGGTGGCAACGGCTTTCCTTGGGACATTCAACTTTACGATAACAACAATATTTATCTGTGGATTACCGAATATGGATGGGGCAATCCGACCTCGTTCAAAAAGTTCGCGGGAACCAATTTGCCTCTCACAAAACGTTGTGCACAAGGAGGTTATCCGGGGACGACTCTTACTACGTCCAATACGACCTATCAGGCCTACACCAGCTGCAACCACTATACGACCCACAACTTACAGAATTCGGTGAACCAGGTATGGGGTCCTTACAAACTTTCGTTCGGTGGGGCTTTGCCCAGTAACTTGCCGACATTGATCATTAGTTATCGTTACAACTGCGACGGTGCGTATAACAATTGTGGCGATAAGGAAGAATATTATTTGACGCAACGTTACGGGATGGTGCAGTGGATCCACTATTCCCTAGTCAAAGGCAATTACGAGCAACAACAAAAGAGTGTTTTCAACTGGCTGACAGGAGGAACGGCAACCCCCGATTTCCCCTGCTTCTAGGTAATTTTCTGAGGCTTTAAAGAGTAAGACAGCAAAGAAACGTCGCACGCCTCACTGCAAGTTGGCGTGCATCTCCCCAGATACGTAGGCAGGCCCGATCTTAATAGATTAGATCGGGCTGAAGCCTTCTGTGCGTAGTCATCGCTTTTGCGATGGGTTTTGGACCGGAGCAAGTACCGGCCGAACCACATAACTACTGCTCAGGAGGCGAAGATGCGGACGTGCCTACTTGCGATCAGCTTCATAATGGGTTCGTTGTTGACCTCGGCAGTCTTGAATGCGCAGACTCTAGAGATCACGCCGACAACTACCCTTCAGGCAGAGACTTCCAATAACACCAGCGCCGCTCCGGGTTTCAAAGCTCAAACCAACGGAAATGCCGGTGCAGGTAACGTCAGTAAAGTCGATATTCACTCGCTGCTGTATCCCGGAGCGACGACGCAAATTTTTGCCGAGCTGCAGCCCTGGTTCGGCGACAAACGCCACATGCAGGTTGGATATACATCGTGGAGTCCCGCGCAGGTTGAGAAGCAACTTGAAGATATGGAGAGCCGCGGCGCGACGGGCGTGGTGATTGACTGGTACGGTCCGGCAGATGATACGGAAGTAACAACACTGGCCTGGCTTGCCGCCGCAGCTAATCATCCAGACTTCAAGATCATCATCATGATTGACAAGGGAGCGGTTACGCTCAGTCCCTGTAAGGGATGCAATCCGCAGCAGACGATGATCTATCTGACCAACTATGTGCTGAAGCACTACGCGACTTCACCTTCTTACGCAACCCTTGATGGCAAGCCGATCATTACGCAGTTCGATCTCGATCTCGATTTCCCCGGTAAATTCGATTGGCCGGCGATTGAGGCGGCGACTTCGTCAAATGTGGCATGGATCTTTGAGAACTCTGGCGGATTCACTCATCCGGTTACAAGCGGCAGCTGGTCATGGATGAATGCTACCTCCAAGCAATACGGCATGGACTACCTGACTAATTTTTACAACGCGGCTATGACCACTCCGAAGCTGCAAGCTTGGGGCGCTGGGTACAAGGGATTTAACGACACGCTCGCATCCTGGACCTTGGACCGGATCGTTGGCCAGCAATGTGGGCAGACATGGCTCGAGACGTTCAAAAAAATAAATAGCTACTACGATTCGGGCAAGCAGCTTCCGATTCTGCAACTCGTGACCTGGAACGATTATGAGGAGGGAACGGAAATAGAGACGGGTATCGACAATTGCGTTTCGGTTTCGGCTAGCGTCTCGAAGAATACCCTGAGCTGGCAAATGCAGGGTAACCCAAACACGGTCGACCACTATGACGTGTATATCAGCAACGATGGGGTGAATCTGATGTTGCTGAATACCATGGACATGGGTAGCCAATCCCTTGATCTGTGCAGCTATTCACCAGCCAACGCGAAATATAGTGCGTACGTAGAAGCGGTTGGCAAGCCGAGCCTGAAGAACCAGATGTCGAACGCGGTGAATTTCTCGACTACATGCGTGGTATCGACACCACCACCCCCGCCACCAACATTGAGCCTTGGCGCGACGCCTACGGCGATCGAAATTCCTTCCGGCCAGACCGGCAGTGCAAGTGTTTCTGTTATACCGGTCGGCGGAGCTATCAATTCCGCGGTAGCTCTCTCATGCTCGGATCTTCCGGCAGAGCTGCAGTGTTTGTTCGCGCCCGCTTCAGTGACGCCGGGAGCTAACACGGCAAGTTCCACATTATCGATATCCAGTAGTGGAGTAGCCCGCTTGCAGTCTCCCACGATTCCCCAGAGAAGACCGTATTCGGGTCTATTGTTCGCAAATTTGGGAGTGGCGGGACTGGTTTTTGCGGGAGGAGCGTGTTCGAGGAAAAGAATCCGTCAGCTGTTATTGATCGGCACGCTAAGCGTCATGGCTGCAATGCTCGCTGGCTGTAGCATCGGAAACAGTAGCACCCAGAATTCCCCGGCTGGCCCCGTGGTTCCGGTGGTTCCCGCCGCTAAGACCTACACCATCACTCTCAACGGAGACGGCGGCAGCCAGCATATCTCCACCCAAGTGACCGTCACGGTAAAGTGAGGCCGGTGCATCTTCTGAAGGAGCGTTGCCGTCATGTCTAAAAATCGGTTCTGTTGGTGAGTGGTTCGAGCATTGATCAAAAATCTTTTTTCCAGTCATTCGGACCAGCGTGTCTCGCATCGGAAGCCAGCGCGGGAGTTTTCGTAAACGCGACACGGATTTCAATTGGCCGATGTGCTGGCGCAACTTAAAAGTATGAAGATACTGCCGCATGATTTCTGGCATGCTCATTCGAAGCGCGGCAGAAACGTTTTGCAGCGCCATCTCCATCTGCCGCTCGGGGTTCTTCAATAGAGCGAGCAGGAGATCAGCGAGCGCAGGAATGTCTCCCGGCGTGAAGTATTCAATGGCCAATCCCTCTTGATCCGCCAGCTGCCGGAAGTCCGGAATATCGCTGGCAACAATCGGAACACCATAAGCGCAAGCCAAATGCGCGATCCCACTTGATCCTGCGGAAGAGGTATACGGCATTGCGGTAACGGAAGCGCTTTGAAAGAGTGCTGGGACATCTCCTTCGGCAACATATCCCGTAAACTTGATCTTCGGTTCACGTCGGCATTGCTCGGCCATCGATTTCAGGTACCCGGGAGTCTTAGGATGGTCTGTCCCAGCAATCACCAGTTCGGCGTCCGGAAATTGACGTGTCACGATTTTGAACGCATCGATAAGCGGCTCGATCCGCTTATAGGTGCCCCATTTTCCAAATGCCAGAATCCGATGCTGCGGATTGCCGCGTCGCGAAAAATCCGGATATTCCGGACGTGCTCCAAAGATGCCATGTCTGCGCACATAAACTGCGCCTCTTCGATATTTACGGCGCAAGATTTCGCGATAAGCCGGGAGCATGACTGAAACAGAATTTGCCAGTAGCAGGACTTGTGTGGCAGCGAATCCGCCGGTTCGATACATCCAGGGAAATCGCACGCCAGCGTCTTTCAAATCCACCGTTTCCATTAATTGATGTAACGTGACGTGGGTATAGAATCCAGCCAAACGCGTCATTGCAGGTATCGCAATTCCGGCAAAAGCAGGCAGGGGTTTACCGCCAAAACTGGCGAATCCGAGGTTGAACCAAACCAGGTCTGGCTTTACTTGGCGAATAGCGCGTAGCAGGCGTGAAGGATTGTTCAAGCGATTGAAGGCCCAGCAGCGCACCACATCAAAGCCTTCGAGTTCAGCTTCTCCCGCTGGGAAGTCATCATCTCCGAGAACCGTGAGAGAAACTCCGGGAGTATTCCGGAGTTCACTCGCGATGTGGAACCCGTATTCGTTAAGAGCTTCACGACTGGGAGGAAACGCCGTGACTAGACAAATCTTCATTGTTGGCTGGAACCGAAAAGCGCATAGCGGGACAATTTTCCTAACAACGAAAAATAATGGAGTGCGACTTTTACATCCGCCTTGCTCTTTCCCGAGTGGCGCGTTGCGAAAAGGAATGGCACTTCCAATGCGCTCTTGATGTGGCCCTTCACTAATATTTCCAGCAGAATCTTAAATCCCTGAGGATGCAAATCAATGCCCTCGACGCACTCCCGCCGAACTACAAAAAATCCTGACATCGGATCTTTAATTCGAAGATCTTTTCTCTGCAATGGCGTTGTCGCCCATGTGCTCAAGCGAGAAATGAAGAGTCTGGCCCTACTCCACTCGCTGACACTCTCACGGCTGCTCGTGGCGTAGCGACTGGCGATCGCAATGTCTTTGCCTTCCAGGACAGCAGCCAACAATTTTGGTAGAACTTCCGGCGGATGCTGCAGGTCCGCGTCGATTACACCTAGCAGCGTCGCATCGGTGTGAGCCCAACCATGAATGACAGCGCCCGCAAGTCCTCGTTGCCCTCGGCGCACGAACAGGCGAATTCGCGGATCCTGTTCCGAATAGCTTTGTACTATGTCCGCCGTTCCGTCCGTACTATCGTCGTCTACTACGATCAGCTCGTAGTCAACGTCGACAGTTTGAAGTGCAACCTGCAAACGGCTAAGCAGAGTTTGCATGTTACCTGCTTCGTTCAGAGTAGGTATTACAAGACCCAGCTTTTGACGCGTCACCATCATCTCCCCTTTGAGCCCAAATACTGAATCACGGGTACTTGGATGTATAACAAGCTAAAGGCGTTGGTTAAAATTTGAAATCGTAAGAGCAGAGTAGATTGGAGCGGATCAATATGCATGAGAGTTGCTGAAACCCTGTAGTACTGATAGCGAGTACATGAAAACCCCTAACTTCCGGTTTAAGCTGACGCAATGCTGCGATAGCTTGAATCAAAAGATTTGCTGCCCGCTCCTTCCACGGGAAGTTTCTTGATTATTGCCTCATGAACTTCGTCTGGCGACATGGGATCAATCAACGTAAGCCCAGCCATTTCGCCCAAAAGCAAATATGTGTTGCGGTACTTATGTAGGAAGTCCAGAGGATATTCCGGCTTTCGCGCCAGGGCGGCCTCCGGAATTGCGTCCAAAAGGTAAGCGACGTCGGGCTTGGGAGCTATTTTCAAAATAAACTTCGCATAAGCCTGAGCCCAAGAACGATGTAACGGAAGAGTCGCCAACTGATCGTAAATAAATCGATCGAACATAATGACGTCAGCGTTCTGTCTGCGAGCTTTGCGGAACACACGTCTGAGATTGATCGCGTCAGTGAAGAAGAGAGCTGACCGAATGATCGTCAAATACCATTTTTGAGTGTTCTTGTCATTGCGATGAGCGGGCTTGTCGGGCCTGCCGATCGCACCGTCGCTGTGCAAGAATTTGTGGCTGAAGCCGGCACGCAGAGACGGAAAAGCTACGACGTTGTCCCAGAAGGCCAGCTGAACCACGGAAAGATTCGCATTTGACAGGAAAGTCAAAAGCTTTGCTATTTGCGTGCTCTTACCCGCCCCATCTATGCCGGAGAAGCTGATCAGTAAAGAGTCTCGGCGGGCTACTTCGTTGACATTTAGATTCATAACGGCTCGTCACTAGTACGTATTTCTCTGTAGTTCAATGGCTGCCAGGGACCCTTGACGGACTGCCCATCGACAATGCAGCCACTGTTCCAAGAGCGACGCCCGCTCCAGCTATGAATCCGAATTTAATCAACAACGAACGAACTTGGCGCTGTTTTGGTGGCGCAATAGCCGCTCCTGCCGGGCGAGACGCGGCATTGCCGGTCGTAGTTATGGCGGGTGCAGCCGCAGTCCCAGACGGCTGAGTCGGTGTTCCCGTTTGTGGCGAGCCGCTTTGCTGCGGAGAGGAGGCCGGAGCCTGCTGTGGTGCTGAACTATTCTGACTTTGGCTCGTGCCTGGACTATCCGGCAACTCGGCGATCAGTGACGTGTCGACTTCAGCGTTAGCGATCAGGCTCTTGTCTGCCGACGTTTGGGCCAACACAGCTGCGGGATCCATGGAAAAGATCAAGACAGCTAGTCCAGCACTCAACCAACGGCCTGCGACTCGCTCCATCAACTGACTCCAGTCTGTAGAACTCAAAAATAAAAAGAACAATCGCTACGCCACTAACGTTTGCGGATCTGCGACGCTGCTCACGCTATTGACACTCTCTTCTTCCCGGGATTCTTCGTGACTGCTCGAGAATGACACTGAATCCGCTGAGAACCGAGGGAACATAGCAAAGATCTGATCCATGCCCGTAAGCTCCAACATTGTTTGAGCTTCTGGCGAGATCTCTCCTAACTGAATCGCTCCATCTTGTGCTGCCACGCGTGCCATGCATTTCTGCATTGCCTCAATTCCAGCAATATCCATTTGACGAACTTGAGACAAATCGAATACCACTGACACTTCATCGGAGAGCTGATCTTCTAATTCGCGTTGCAGAGAGCGAGCCTCCTTGGCTCCAAAATGATGTGGCAATTTGATAACGAGCGTCGATGGGCTTTGCATGTCACCTTTCCAAACGGTATTCAACTGACTACGTAACTTATTTCCGACTGTAACACCCTGTTAACACTGTATTGATGCTGAAACGTGAGCTGTTGGTTGACTAAATTTGTTAGCGGACAAATTCCTTCCCAGGAAAAACGATTTGGTTCTATCGGCGAAGGAGTTCAAGCGAAAAGTTTTTCCGACAAGCCTGCGATCCGGGATCGAGACCTCGATATTTCTCTCGACATGAAAAAGTTTTCCTGGTGAGACGATCGCATTGGAAACACGGAGACCCATCCCCAAGAATGTTTCCGGCAGGATCGAAGAATCCTGAACGTGGGTTCCGCTATCCACGTCGGAGTCTCTTTCGATCGAGGTGGCACCGGTTATCTCGCAATAGGCTCCTATACGGCTTCTTGCTCCGATGTATACGGGACCCGTGATGCGTGCAGTGGAGTCTATCCGACAGTCTGGCGCCATCCATATACCCGAACTCACTTGCTGCCCCACGGGAGTGATTGCATTACGGCCTAAGAGAGCGTCCTGCGTTAGGCGACGAAAATCGGCTGGCCCCTTTAAACGGTTCGCATAGCCAGAAAACATGTACCGACGGTGTTTAGGAATCGCGGCGCTTAGCCGGCCGCGAAAAGATCCGGTTCCATTTCGCAAAGCGGTGGCATTGACCGCCGCTATTTCCAAAGCACCTTTTTGATCGTAAACCTGGGTAAGAGTGCTCGCCGCTTCACTATGAGTTAGTAAAAGATGATTGATATCCAGTTCTACATAGGAACCCATACGCAAAAGAAGAAGAAGTTCTGCTCCTTCATCCAAATGCTTGGAAATTGCACTCTCCCATGCGGAAATAAAATTGCTGGGCGAGGCCCCACGCGAAGGGAACAGGTGTGAACGCGAGAGATCCTCACAAATAACCGAAGAGTTGGAGATGCCAGCGAGCTTGAGGCGCTCTAGTGTACGTTCTACTAGACTTTGTCCCAATATTTCCCAAGTGCTATATGGTGACCTAGACGATGGAGGCCCGGAAAGATCACCCGCATCGGGAGATGAATCCTCAGCGGAATCAACACCAGATACCGTCAGAATGGCCGCAATTTTCACTGCCTTAAGTTCCTCGAGAAAATTATTCTGCAACTCGACATCCAAATCAGGCTGGATCTGGCCATTCATGTACTTCCATGTACTGCGTGATCCAGCCTTCGCTACTTAACTTCGCTACTTAACCCCAACTTCACGCATTTGTTGCGAGAAATTGCGTCTGGGCTGATCGCGTAATAGCGGGGTTTCCAGCGATGTCGTCCATCAAGCTTGCAGTCCATTCATCCGAGGAGGAGTCGGATTTGGAAACTGCGCGCGAGCGAGCGGAGGTTTTTAATTCAGGAATCTGTGCTGGTACTTCCACCTTCGGATGTCCAAGTAACTCGCGTATGCGCAGTTTCGCTTTATGAAGTTGCGACTTTGAATTTCCCACCGAGCAATCGAGTAATTCGGCAATCTCTTGGTGCTCGTATCCTTCTACTTCGTGCAGAAGGAAAATCGTTCTGTAGCCGTCCGGTAGTTCCTTAATAGCGCGGCTGAGAGCTATGCGATCTACAGAGCCAACCAGTCGGCCATCTTTACTTCCGTATTCGCGCCGCACAAGTTTCGCATCCTGATTGAACGGCTCATCCAGTGAAACTTGTTTGAGAGCCTTTTTGCGAAAGTGCATCAAAACGGTGTTTACTGCAATCCGATATAGCCATGTGGACAATGCGGAATCACCACGAAAGGTAGCTAGCTTGCGAAATACCTGGAGAAAAGCATCTTGCGTGAGATCCTCTGCTTCAGCGGTGTTGTTGGTCATGCGTAGGCACACGGAGTATATGCGGGCTTTATGCGCATAAAATAACGAGGCAAACGCATCGCAGTCACCCTCTTGGGCGCGCTTTACCAAGTCCAAGTCTGATTCCGAACGGGCGGTGTTTAGGTCGCAGCTCACTTGCATCTCCTTTTAGGTCAGTCGTTCAACGAATAGGACCGCGTCACAATCAGGAGAGTAGAGTGGTCGCTTGAAATTGGCCATCCCGTGCAGCCTGTAGGCACCTCAATTTGTTGCTGTACCGGGTTGCCTGCGTGAAAAGATTTTCAAACGAACAGCAGATTGGCTGAAAACGGCTCCGAATGGGGCCTCTACGGCTTTGCGTGGTTAATTTTTGCATCCATCGAATATAAACTTTTCAGGGAGTACCGGATCACTTCCCCTAACACGGAGGTTTTAAGATTTGTGCTTCACCTTGAATGAATCGGAAAATCGTTTTCCGGAGTGAAAGTACTGATGAATTCCGCGCAACAGCCCCTAGCATTGTGTTACGGAAACTCCCAAAGCAAACTACAGATTGATTGGCATTGTTGCCCTCACAACTGCAACCTATCCTCAGGACGAATTTGGAAACGACAAACTACTCCTGGAGATGCACATGAATAAGAATGACTTGCACGAGTTATACGTAGAGCAACTTAGGGATTTATATTCTGCTGAAAACCAATTAGTTAAAGCGCTGCCGAAAATGGCGGAAGCGGCTACCACAGACGAGCTACGTACTGCTTTCGAGGAACACCTGGAACAGACTCAAGGGCATGTTCAGCGCCTGGAAACGATCTTTGAAAACCTGGGCGAAAAGCCTACCGGCGAGAAGTGTAAGGGCATGGAGGGCTTGGTTAAGGAAGGCAGCGAAGTGATCGAAAACGATGATTTCGAAGGTGAACTCAAGGATGCAGCTCTAATTGCCGCTGCTCAGCGTGTGGAACATTACGAAATTGCAGGCTACGGCACAGTTCGCACGTTCGCCAGTCTGCTGGAAGACGATGAAGCGGTCGAGCTTTTGGAACAAACTTTGGACGAGGAAAAAGAGACTGACCAAAAATTGACCGAAATCGCCGAGGCGGTCAATTTGGAAGCTCAAGGCCAAGAGGGCCAAGAGCAAGATCAAGATGAAGATGCAGGCACTGACGAAAAGGCAAAGCCACGTCGCACAAAGGCGACAACACGTAAGAGGTCAGCCGCATAAGACTGATTTTAGCTCCGCAGAAAAGGCCATTAGAGAGCCAGCATTGACCTCAGTGCTGGCTCGTTCTCTTTCTAAGAGCGTACAGAGTAATCTTAAGGCTACCTACAGCGGGTACCCTATGGACGATCTCCCTCCAGCTCCATAGGCTTCTCTCGGAGCTGAGACGATGCCAACAATTTGGGCTCAAAAAGCGTGGATCTTCGCGTTGGGTGTGTTATTTGCCGCAAGTACTGTGGCTTGGGGAGACTCCTTGCAGTTGCATGACGGCAGACACTTCGAAGGGCATTACGTCGGAGGAACGGAAAGCGTAGTCGCTTTCTTAACGCAAGGGTCGGTCCAGTATTTTCCAGTTCGCGATGTGCTATTGGTAGTCTTCGGTCAGAGTAATACGCGTGCCGTCGATCCACTTGGGCAGAGTACACCGCCTGTGAGTCCTATGTCACGAAAGATGGATTCGAAGGTTCCGGCGCGGGCTGGAACCGTACGTTTAGAGAAACGGCACAACTCAGACAATTCACCGACGAAAGTCCGATTGATGAAAGTAACTACCCGACTTTAATTTGCTATTCGAGTCCAGCTTGCACCACGTGAACGATATTATTCCGCACAGCATATAAAACCAGATCGCTCACGGAGTGAAGTTGCAGTTTTCGCATGATGTTCGAGCGATGCGTTTCCGCAGTCTTCACGCTCAATCCCAGCGCAACAGCGACTTCCTTAGTGCTCTTTCCTTCAGCCAGCAACTGCACGATTTCTCTTTCACGCGGCGTCAATCGGTTTCGGCCTGGCGTTGGTGGAGCAGTCGCTGTGCCGCCTTTCAAGTAGCCTTCCAAAACCATGGCTGCGACCTTCGATGTGAAATACGTCTTATCGCGACGTAAAGCTTCCACGGCGGCGACGAGATCCCGCGCGGCGTCTGATTTCAGCAAGAAGCCACGCGCACCAGCATTGAGAACGTCTCGCACAACCTGGTCGGAATCATGCAACGTCAAAATCAAAATGCGCGCATGCGGGTTAGTCTTTAAAATTTGCCGCGTTGCCTCTAAGCCATTCAGGCTCGGCATGCCGATATCGAGGATGACCACGTCTGGCTTCAACTGCTGAGCTTTATCTACAGCATCGCGGCCGTCGCCAGCTTCTCCGCAAACCTGCCAGTCTGGTTGGGCCTGTAGAAGCGCAACGAGACCCTTTCGTACAACCTCATGATCGTCCGCTACCAAGATTCTGAACGTCGCCAAGACCCACCTCCTGGAGAAACTTACGCCTTAGACGCTGTGGAACAGGAACTAACTCCGAGACGGTTAACTGAGTTTACTAGCTGCACTGGATACCATCAAGTTGCACACTAAACAGACCAGCCCGTGAATTGTGTTCCGAATCTTAAGGACCTAGCATCGCCATTGCAATAATCCATCAGATCCCATGTAGCGAGGGCGCTTAACTAAACCGTCAAAAGCCAATCGAGGAGGGCTACCCACACCCAATCACGCTCACCTTACACGAAATACCTTAGGTGCTCCAATACAGTATCGCCTGTATTTTTCCTAAACTCTTGCACATCGAAAGCTTATGTGGGCGCCTGTCCGGGAACCATTTCCTTCGAGTCTGTTCCATAAACCCGCTTAAAATGGATTTCAAGACGTAATCGTCCCGGTCGCTCGCCCATGTGATTCCTTAGAAGTGATTTTAGAACCCAACACTCTCGAAATACAGCATCCCGAAAACTACCGTACAGAGTGCAGGGGATAGAGCAGGGACCATCCATAAAGTAGGGTGATCAATACGAAAGTTGATTGAAGGAGGAGCTATGAGCGCACCGCGCGAACCGAAAGATGGCGGACATGATGTTGAAACCGATATTCCGTCCCGGCACCAGGAACCCGACCCCGACATTCCAGAACCGGATGATGAAACGCAGGATCTTGTAAGACCTATCAAAACCGCAGGCCAGGAATAAATCGCGCAATTCACGTTTTCATGAGACACAGAATCGTTAGGGACCGAACTCGCCTCAGTCCTCGAATTACTGGATCCGCTTTGACTATTGGAATTGGTCTAAGCCTCGGATTGACCGCCACCGCAGGGCTAGGTCTTGCTTTCTGGAAACAAAAAATAGCGCATCGATATCAACTGCGAGGCAAGAATGTTGTTATCACGGGAGGTTCGCGGGGGCTAGGACTAGTTCTTGCTCGCGAATTCCTGCGCCGGGGCGCGAAAGTCGTATTGCTGGCGCGTGATCCCGCTGAACTACAGCGTGCTGAGCGGCACTTGTCCAGCGCCGATGTTTCCACTTCAGTGTGTGACGTCACAGACAAAGATCAAGTCGATGAAACGATACGAAAGCTCGGACAAGTGGACGTGTTGGTAAATAATGCTGGTCTTATTGCAGTCGGCCCTCTGGAAACGATGACTATCGAGGATTTTCGAGAGTCGCTGCAAATCCACTTTTGGGCTCCTCTTTACACCAGCCTTGCGGCGTTGCCGAAGATGAAAACTGGCGGTGGTGGAAGAATCGTGAATATTTCTTCCATCGGCGGAAAAATTAGTGTTCCGCATCTACTGCCGTATTGCGCCGGAAAATTCGCGCTCGGAGGATTCTCGGAAGGGCTTGCGGCAGAAGTGCGCAAAGACAATATTCTGGTGACCACTGTCTATCCCGGCCTCATGCGCACGGGCAGTCCGCGCAATGCCTCATTTAAGGGAAAACACCGGGCTGAATTCACTTGGTTCAGCGTATCTGACGCGCTCCCTCTTATTTCGGTCGGTGCTGAACGTGCCGCAAAACAGATTGTGAATGCCTGCGAACGAGGAGACGCTCGTTTGGTGATCTCTGCGCTGGCTAAATCGGCGATCGTGTTGCACGAACTTTTTCCCGAGACATCGAGCGCCGTTCTTGCAATGACGAATCGCCTCCTGCCAAAGGCCGGAGGGATCGGAGCGCGGCGTGCCAAGGGGATAGAGAGTACGACCATGATTTCTCCCTCGTGGATAACCGCTCTCGACAGCGCTGCCGCACGAAAAAATAACGAAGTTGCTTAATCTGATTGGACGGATGGAACTATGACCATTACGACAGACATAGGGGCAAGCAGAAAGCAGAGAGATGCTTCGGATCGTTTCTCTTCAAGGACGTCAATGGCGGGAGCTGTTTTAACCGGAACGGCACTGGCTGCTTGGGGTTTGAGCCGCCGTGGCTGGACGGGAACTGCTCTAGCCCTCGGTGGCGGATTGTTAGCTTACCGCGGAGTTACGGGCAAGATAGCTCCTCACAAGGGACAGGTCCGCGTGGCATTCACTATTAATCGTTCTCCTCAGGACGTTTATAGCTTCGTGCGTGAGCCGCAGAATTGGCAACGTTTCCTGCAGGGGATTGAAATGGAGCCTGGTCCCGCGGGCTCGCTCAAACTTACGCTCGGAAAACCTGCCGGTTTGAATATTCAGTCGGAAGTTAGAATCACCGACGAACGGCCGGATGAGTATATTGCATGGAGTTCTTTGCCGGGTTCATTGCAGCATCGCGGCGTAATTCATTTCCGGCCTGCTCCTTCTGATCGCGGCACCGAGATTTCTGTTGCCGCTGAATACAGGGCTCCAGCTGGTCCGGTGGGCCGCGGAGTGGCGTCACTGGTCGGATGGGACGCGGAGCAACTCGTCCGCGAGAGTTTGCGGCATGTCAAGCAGCTCCTTGAGGCAGGCGAAATCCCGACCACACTCGGTCAACCATCGGGTGCTCGCGGAGTGAAAGGCAAAGCCTTGCGCGTTGTTTATCGCGAACGCGCAGATGAAGAAATGCGTTTAGCGGGAGATTGAGTTGACGCTGGGAATTGAATGATTGAATTTCGAAACGGAGGGTTTCGTGAAGGCGCTTTGTTGGCAGGGAACAAATAACGTGCAAGTGCAAACTGTGGACGATCCTAAAATCCTCAATCCGAAAGATGCGATTGTCAGAATTACTCGGACGGCAATTTGCGGATCCGATCTTCACCTCTACGATGGTTATATCCCAACGATGGAGCCCGGTGACATTCTCGGCCATGAATTTATGGGCCAAGTTGTGGAAGTGGGCTCTGAAGTCAAGAAGCTGAAAGTGGGCGACCGTGTAGTCGTTCCTTTCACCATCGCTTGCGGGAACTGCTATCACTGTAAGAACCAGCTCTGGTCACTGTGCGACAACACTAACCCCAATGCGTGGCTGGCGGAAAAAATGTACGGATACTCACCGTCCGGACTCTTCGGTTACTCGCATATGATGGGTGGATACGCTGGCGGTCAGGCGCAGTACGCCCGGGTTCCGTTCGCTGATGTAGGTCCTATCCAGATTCCTGATGGACTAAGTGACGAGCAAGTCTTATTTCTATCCGACATTTTCCCCACCGGTTATATGGGCGCCGAGAACTGCGATATCAAGACTGGAGATGTGATAGCGATTTGGGGATGCGGCCCGGTCGGTCAGTTCGCCATCCGGAGCGCGTTTCTCTTGGGAGCCGAAAAAGTCATAGCGATCGATCGTTTTCCGGAACGCTTGAACTTGGCTCGCAAAGGTGGCGCAGACATTCTTAATTACGACGAAGTAGATGATGTCGTCGAAGAACTTAAGTGGATGACGGGTGGACGCGGGCCTGACGCGTGTATCGATGCGGTCGGAATGGAAGCTCATGGACATTCCATTCCCGCGTTCTATGATCGCGCCAAGCAGGCGATGAGACTTTCCTTCGATCGGCCACTTGTGCTTCGCCAGGCAATTCAGGCGTGCCGCAAGGGCGGCATCGTTTCGGTACCGGGAGTTTACGGAGGGTTCCTGGACAAGATTCCGTTCGGGGCGGCCATGAATAAGGGCTTAACTTTCCGCATGGGGCAAACCCACATGATGAAATATATGCAGCCCTTGCTTGATCGCGTGCGGAAAGGAGAAATTGATCCTTCGTTTGTAATCACCCACCGTCTAACTCTCGACGAGGCGCCGCAGGCTTACAAGATCTTCCGCGATAAGGAGCAACAGTGCATTAAAGTTGTGCTTGATCCTTGGAAAGAAGCCAAGGCAGCTTAGAAGCTCGATTGAGCGTTACCCCAAGAGCCGAGTCTTAACAGTGACTCGGCTTTCTTATTTGGAAGATGATATCTACGAATGATTAGTTCCTAATGTTTTTGAAAGATGGATCGCCTACTCCTCCGGCACGACCTACGCGGCCCGGCCGTCATTTAGCTCAAGCTAAATCTTGAGTCAGTCATTATCGATGACTTGCGCAGTTACTTCCGATTAATGCGATTGTTACCATTTGCCGACTATAAGAATACGCGCACAATTGTGGGCCTACTCGGACTGCTCTCATGATTGAACGCTGTGTAAGGAATCGGAGTGACGGAGATGCAGCGGTCCCCGTAAGCAAAGATCATGGATCGACTCGCAAAGCGGATTGAGGAAACTTCCATCGAAGCGACTCTTCGACGCAGGGTAATCTTTGCGGAAATCGATAAGGGCGCAACGTTCTGTTTTACGCTTGCCGGCGTTCAAGCTGCTGAGACCCGAACTATAACGGCTGCAGCCAGAGCAAACTAGCAGGGGCGCAACTTGGACCTTTGCTAGTCAGTTGGATTTGATCCACAACAAAGTCGTTCTCCACAAGCTGCTTATTCTTAGATGTATCCCTGAATTCCTGCAGTAGATTACATTCCGTATACGTAGCCTTTCAAAGTTCGATTTGCAGTTGACGAAACGAGCTTTAAACTTTTGTGCGATGGTATAGAAGTCGTTTACGGGGAATCATTATCGCCATTGCGTTGCACAACTTTGACGTCCTGATCGTCGGAGCAGGGGCTGCTGGCCTTATGTGCGCGATTGAGGCCGGCAAGAGCGGCCGCCGAGTTGCTGTCCTTGAACGCGCCGAACGTGCGGGAAAGAAAATCCTGATCTCAGGTGGGGGACGCTGCAATTTCACCAACATATATTGCACGCCCGAGAACTTCATTTCCGCGAATCCGTACTTCGCGAAGTCTGCTCTCGCCCGATATACTCCGTCGGATTTTGTCGCGCTAGTCGAGAAGCACAGCATCCCTTATCACGAGAAAACCCTGGGACAACTTTTCTGTAACCGCTCTTCCAAAGACATATTGAATATGCTGGAAGCAGAGTGCAGGGAAGTGGGAGCACGCATTTTTCTGAACACATCAATCAGCGAGGTCTCGAAATCCGACAAGTTCGTGGTGCGTACTGGAGAGAGTGAATTCCGAGCGCCTCATTTGGTAATCGCAACTGGCGGCCTGTCAATCCCCAGAATGGGTGCGACCAGCTTCGGCTATGACATCGCGCGGCAATTTGGATTGGCAATTCGTGAGCCTCGTCCTGCGTTGGTCCCTTTTGTGCTCGCGCCAGAAGATCGGGATCGTTACTGCGATCTCACCGGAGTGTCGGCGGAAGTAGTCGCATCATTTGACGGACAGAGTTTTTGCGAAAAAATGTTGGTTACACACCGGGGGCTGAGTGGCCCGGCGATTCTGCAAATCTCGTCTTACTGGAAACCGGGTCACCCGATCGCTCTCGACTTAGCACCTGGCCATGAGGTGACAACTGCTCTCCGCCAACCAAATTCACAGCGGAATATAACGGCAGCGAAATCGGCTTTGCAGCACTTCCTGCCGCAAAGGTTCGCGAGCCTATGGCTCGACGTCCACGAGCCTAAGAACTGGACCAACGTGGCTCTCGATCAACTCGAACAGCAAGTGCACAGTTGGACGATCACCCCAGCCGGAACCGAAGGTTTCGCCAAAGCAGAAGTAACAGCGGGAGGAGTAGACACAAATGAGCTCTCAGCGAAAACAATGGAGAGCAAGAAAGTCCCAGGCCTGTTCTTCATAGGAGAAGTAGTGGACGTAACTGGGCACCTAGGAGGGTTCAACTTCCAATGGGCGTGGGCCTCAGGAGCGGCAGCAGGAAGGCGATGTCTAAAGACACGCGTCTTAGTGTTAACGTTGCGCAATCGAAAAGGCTTCTCCAACGCGCAAGGAGAAGCCTTTGCTGTCGTCTAGAAGTTGACTTTAGCCGAGAACTGAATTCCCCGCGGACCGCCGCTTCCAAGAAAGGGATTACCAATTCCTACATCACCAGTGGCTGTGAGTGGATAAAAGCCCTGCTGTAAACCGTTTGAACCTGGCGATCCGGCATCGCCAATAAATTCGGCAGAGTCGGATTTGAGAAATTCGGATGATTCAAAAGGTTGAAGAATTCAGCCCGGAATTCTAGGTTGACCCGCTCTGTAATAGGAGTGTTCTTAAAGAATGAAAAATTCCACTCCTTAAAACTCGGTGCGCGCAAAGAGTTCCGTCCTTAATTGCCGAAATGCCGGGTTCCGGGAATGACAATTGTTTCGTCAGAAGACCATCGCGGTTGTATTTCCGAAAGGTGCAGGGCACGGCAAACGAGGATAGGTCGAGATATTGAGAAGGGTCATTGGAATAGCGAATCGGACCAACGACATCGGGACGGTCGAAACCTTCTCCAGCCCCCGAATAGTCTCCTTCAAAATTGTAATTCAAGTTGGAACGGTTGGCCATCCTGCAAGCTAGGACTGCTGTCCAGCCCCAGCCATTCCGGTAGCCTTGCGATGAACCATCAACTTTGGAATCTGATAGGTGAAGTTCCAGGTAAACGGTCGACGAATGTCGAAGTTAGAGTTCCCGCGTTCGAGTTGTGGCGCGAGACTGTTGTTAGGCTGTGAGGCATTGGGAATGAAATCTTCGCTGTCACTGGCGTCGTCGATGGAATGCGACCAGACATAATTGGCTTGCGATGCCAAGCCATGCCAACCACTAATTCGGAGGCTTGCCTGGAAGGCGTTGTAGCTTGAACTCGCGGAGGATTCCTCCTGGTTGATGTAAAAGTAGTTCGAGTATGGACGCGGGGCATTCGATCCAGAGTCGAATCCTGGGATTGGGCAATTTGGCGCCGTAAACCCTCCCGTACAAGCTGTCAAATCCCCCGCCGTGATCGCAGCCTGGCTCGGTTGGTTGATGTCACGGAATCGAAATAATTTGGTCCCAGTTGAACCGACGTATCCAACTTGGATCACAGCTTTGGAGTTAATTTGCTGTTGGATGTTCAAATTGAAGTTCTGCACGTAAGGAGTGCGAATATTCGGATTGGTGACAAACAAATTCCCCAGTGGCGAATAGCTTGGGAAAACTGGTTGATTCGGAACTAATGTGCCGGTGACACCACTGGTAGCCAAGATAGCCGCCGGCCCTACTCCCGTATACGCAGGTCCCGGGCAATAGGAGCAGTTAAAAGGAGCGTGTCCGACAAAAATATCCTGGGAGAACGCGTCATAAAAGATGCCCCATCCAGCTCGCACCACTGTCTTGCCTTTACCGGTCACATCATAAGCCAGAGCCACTCGCGGAGCGAAGTTGTTGTGATCGGGATTGTAAAGGCCGGACGGTCCGCCATTGCTCCCAACCTGTATGACTGAACCGCCATTGGCAGGATTGAAGCGGTAGAAGAGATTATTTTTCTCGCCTGCAACGCCAAAGTAATCCCAGCGCAAACCAAGGTTCAGAGTTAAGCGCTGTCGTCCAGCGAAAACTATCTTGCAAATAGAGTCCGTGGCTGTTCTCAAATTCGTGCCGAAGCGTATCTCCGGTCGATTGGCTGCCACTATGGAATGCTCCATTAACAAAATCACTCAACGTGGAAAACGACAACTGACCGCGGAAATTATCTATCTTGGATAACCGCAACGGTAGTACGACGAAATTCATAGCCCATCTTGACATCATGACGGCCGAATTTCCACGAATAGTTATCAATAAAGTGCCAATTGGAATCGACCCGTTGGCGGGGAACAGACGCGGTAGCGCCAATCGGCGAAAATCCACTTACCGTAAGCTTCGGCAGACCAAAATTGAGAGAACTGCCCCCGCCCCCAAAGTATCCAAGCCAATTGAGTCAGGATTGAAGCTTTGATCCTGAGGGAAAAAACCTTCGGCGAAACGATTCCAGCCAAGACGCGCTTCATTCACTTGACTCGGATTCACGACCTTCACGTAAGAAAGTGATACGAGTTGTACACGAGTGGGAGTGACGGTGTTGAAGCCCGGCAAAATTCCCGCAGCTAACTGCGCAAAAGGAAAACTCTGAAAGCTGTCTCCAAAGTAGTAGCGGCCTGTCAACATGTTGCTGGAGTTAAAGTTATGATCGATTTTGGCAATCATACTGTCCACCCGATTGCTAAAATTCGAAGACACTGCGAGATTGTTTCCTAAAGGGCAACCTGAGTCGTAGCCAGTAGCTGGAAAACTAGCCGGAGCGGCGGACGAAATATTGGGCGTCGGCCATGGATTTCTTGCGAGCAAATTAGCGATGACTTGATTGGTTCCTCCTGCTGCCGCCGCATCTGCGGCGATCTGCTGCGGATACGGAACACAACTGGTGCCTGATTGTGCCCCATTTTCCCGCTGACCTTCATAATCCAGATAAAAGAATGTTTTGTCCTTTACGATTGGTCCGCCAAGCGATCCTCCGAATTGATTGTTGCGGAAAGAATTCTTGGGAGTCGAAGCGATATTGAAGTAATTTCGCGCTCCGGGGGCTGCATCTCGGAAATACTCAAGGCCTGAGCCATGCAGTTTGTTTTCACCGCTCTTCGTCACGATGTTGACGATAGCGCCACTGTTCCTTCCATACTCCGCCTCGTAGTTCGACATGACGTGTAATTCGGCAACTGCGTCAATTGGCAAAATCGTTGCTGGATCACCGAACACGCCTGCTTCATTGATGGCCGGATCATTGCGGAATCCGTCGTTCATATCGGTGCCATCAAGCAAGAAGTTGTTGGATCGCCCGCGCGACCCGTTCATTGAGAAAATTCCGAACGATCCCGGAGAGTCACTAATCTGATCTGGTGAACCTGCGACTCCAGGGTTTAGATAAATCAATTTCTGATAATCGCGTCCGTTTACCGGAAGATTTTCAATTGTGTGCGTAGTGAGAGTGCCGCCAAGTTCAGCCGAAGTTGTATCAACTTGCGGGAGCAGGTCGCCGGCCACTTCAACGTCGTCGCTAACTTTACCCGTCTTAAGCGCAGCGTCTACTCGTCGCTCGGTCGCTACGTCCACAGCAACGCCGTTCGTGACCGAGGTTTGAAATCCGTTCAAAGAAACGGTGACCGAATAGGAGCCGATAGGAAGTTCGGGCACAGCGTAGCTTCCATCCGCGCTGGTTTGGGTACTTCGCTCTAGTCCCGTATTGATGTTGCGAACCGTTACAGTAGCGTTTGATACGACTGCGCCAGAAGGGTCAGTCACGGTGCCGAGGATTGTTCCGCGAAATGTCTGGGCTGAAAGTGCAGTTGCTGTAAGAATGATCCAACTCAAAATCAATCGCAGTCTCATCGTCATCTCCCCTGGTATTCCGTTTGCCCGATTGTTTGAACGTTTCGCAAATCCGGATGTTTGTAAATCGTGCTCCGATTAGTAAACCGTAAGCACGAGCTCTTTCAACCATTAAATCTTTTTATATGTTCAAGAAAGGAACACTACTCGCAAACGGATTTGAAAGAAAGCGATTGTAACCTAAGAGGAGCGAGGGTGGAACGAAGAGTACAAATGCCGTCGCGGATCTAGTCCGCCACCGTGAGGCTGACATCTTTCGTCTCGCTTTGAGGACGAGCGTTCGCAGTCGCCTTAGATTGTGTCCTCGACATCATGGTAATCATCAATACGCTCGCCAAAACGAGCAGAGTTCCGAGAATTGTGCGTAGGCCGATTGCTTCTCCGCCAACGAAATGTCCTACGGCAACAGCGACCACGGGATTGACATACGCATAGGTTCCAACCAAAGTTGGCGATTCATAGTGCAACAACCACACGTAAGCGGTAAATCCAATGAGGGAGCCAAACACAATCAAATAGGCAAGAGCAAACCAGGCGGTCGGCGAAACTTTAAGTAAATGGAAACCAGCTAACTCCCCAGACAGCGCTGTGAGAGCAAGTAATTGCAAACCGCCAAGCAACATTTGCGCTGCGGCGCTCATTGCCTTTGATGCGGGGAGCGTTAGCTTGCGGGTAAGAATGGTTCCCACTGACCAACCCATTGCGGCAATGAGTATGGCGACTACTCCCGCCCGGTCCAATGGCGCTTCGCCAAGCGCAACCGACCTGGCCATTAGAACCGAAACTCCCAGAATTCCTACTAAGAGTCCGACTGCAAGGCGAACAGTAAGTCGCTGCGTTCTCAAGAAAATAATTTCAAGAAAGGTGATAAACAAAGGAATGCTGGCGAGTATGACCGCGGCGATGCCGGAAGGCACTCGCTGTTCGGCCCAGAACAGGGAACCATAATCGATAAGAAACATCAGAGTGCCGAGAAAAAAGGCACCCTTCCACTCCTTCCGAGTTGGCGAAGGAGTACCTTTCAAGCGCAACCACGCATATAGGACTAGTCCTGCGAATGTAAAGCGCATGCCCGCTAGGAGGAAAGGAGGCACCTCGCGTACGCCGACACGAATTCCCAGAAAAGTGGATCCCCAGACAAAATAAATGATGCCGAATGCGAATAGGATTTTCCAACGCGCGGGTCTGGTCACGCCACTCATAGCCATCTCCAAGAACAATCCACATATATAACCACCGTAGAAGCATTAGATGGTTAATAAAGTATCTGCGTTTGCCTCTAACCTGTCAAGCGCACTATGATAGTTATGTAGCCCCATGACAAATCTTAGCAAACGAGCAGAGCAAGTTTCAGTTCAGGAATTCGATATCAGTGGCGGAAATTTAGCTCTCGATTTCGCCAATACGGTTTCAAGGCGTCGATCAGATCAGCCAGTGGAGCACTTGCTCTCCTACTCCGATCTTATTCGATGGGCAAAGCAGGTTGGCATCATTTCTTCTGCTGAAGGGAATCGAATTCTTCGCCGAGCTGAAAATAATTCCAAGCAGACGGCAAAAGCCTTGCAAGGGGTTATCGAACTTCGCGAGGCTGTCTTCGGAATCTTCTCAGCGATTGCTGTTAATCAGCGGCCGCCAAATCACGCTTTTCACGTACTGGATCGCGCATTCAAGAATTTATCGCGCAAAGCGGAACTTATATGGTCATCGAGTGGTGCAGAGTGGCGATGGGCTGATGAAGATGACAATCCGGAAAAAATCTTGTGGAAAGTGGTGCGCTCGTGTCTGGATCTTCTGATGTCAAATGACCGAGAGCGTGTGCGGGAGTGCGAGGCGGAAACCTGCGCATGGCTCTTCATGGACCACAGCAAGAATCAGAGCCGGCGTTGGTGTGACATGAAAATCTGCGGAAATCGGGAAAAAGTGAAGCGCTTTTACCGTCGCAACCGTTAGCCATGTCTCTTGAAATACTGCACGGCACGTTCGTGAGCTTCCGCCGCCTCTTTAGTCCCAAATGTTCCAAGATTGCGCCGTTTACCAGTCTTCGGATTTTTCTTGCGCGAGTAAAGGCGGTATTCGCCAGACTTGAGTTTGCGAATCAATGGTGACCTTTCAATCCCACTTGGATGCTGAAGTCCGAGTTTGCGGAAACTGCTAAGTATTTCGGAAGGAGAGGGCTATTGCCTCGGTACGCTTACGGAATGGCGAATTTTTAGTTCAGGCGCAAGAACCACTTGTTCAAGTTGCTGATCCGGCTTCTTCAGGCGGGCCAGTAATAGGCTTACACCCTTCGCACCCATTTGGTATCCCGGTTGGGCCACCGTCGTTAGGGGAGGATTTGTGAATTCCGATATTTCGAGATCATCGAAGCCGACGAGCGAAATATCATGGGGACAATTCAACCCCGTATCTCGCACCGCAGCCAAGGCACCGAGTGCGATCAGATCATTGCTCGCTATGACGGCGGTGGGACGCGAAGGCAGAGATAAGAGCACCTTCATTTTTTCGTATCCACTGTGCCGATCAAACTGGCCTTCCTGAATATATTCAGGGTGAACTTTCACTTCATGCGTTTGCATAGCGGTACGAAAACCCTCCAGGCGCCCGATAGCATTCGCGAGGTTGAGAGAACCCGTAATGATGGCAATGGCTCGATGCCCCATGTCCAGCAAATAGCAGGTTGCTTCTTCGGTACCCTTTGCGTTGTTCACGGTCACGCTATCGCCCTCCCAGTTTGAGGGCCGCCGGTCGATACAGACCACCGGAACGTCACCAAATGCCAGATCAGACAAAGCATTGATTTGGCTCATAACGGAAGGGATCAGAATCAGTCCAGCCATACGATAAGATTGCAATTCCCTTAGGTACTCAACCTCTTTCGAGGGATCATTGTCCGCGTTGCACAGCATGAGCCGAAAGGAATTCTGGTAAGCGACATCTTCGACGCCGCGCACAACAGCAGGGAAAAAGGGATTCGTGATGTCCGGAATAATCATGCCAAGAATCGTGGTCTGATTTCGGCGAAACCCTTGAGCCAATCTGCTTGGGTGATATTGCAGTTGCTTGATCGCATCCGTGACGCGGCGACGGAGATCTTCTTTGACTGGAGTTGTATTATTGATGACGTTTGAAACGGTGCCCAGGGAGACTCCCGCTCGCTTGGCGATGTGCTTCATGGTAACGATGTTCTTGGAACTGCTGGGGCGGGGCAAGTGGCTTTCACCCATTCGTCATAGAAGTTTGTGGCAGCCGTATTCTAACTGTTGATGAAGGAATTTGACTATTCGAACGAGCGAACAGATCCATTTTGAGTCTGCCTCTTTGCCCTTCAGCTATTGCATTTTGATTCGCAGCGCGTATCCGTATTTATTGGACGCTTGCGGCGGAAGCTGAACGTGTAAGCCGTCGCTTTGAAGATTCCACGGGATATTAGCGTTGAATCCAAGAAGACTGATCGCGCGAATTTTCTGGCAGATTGCGTCGAGAGTCGATTCCTTTAAAGTGAAACGGAAATCTTCTGGTGTATATGGTTTCGTGTCCAGGTCATGGAACGTGCCGACGATTACAAAAGCGAGTATGCCTGTGAGCGCTGAGACATAAGACCTGTTGCCCATAAAAATTGGGAAGGCTTTCATCGTTTCTCAAACTCCTAACGCAATATTTCAGCGGTTAAAGATAACGATGTGGTAGTTTAGCCGATTGTGACCGTGTACGTTACCGTAATCGAATTCAAGCAATCGGGAGTCGTTGATTTTGAAAACTAGAATTTTGAGAACTCGGGTTTTTTCCATGAAGAAAAACCGCTCTAATCTTTCATTGGTTCTGCTTCCTATCCTCGTATTGCTGCTCGTGACCGCGGCTTCCGCCCAATGGGCTGAGATGAATCCTGTTATTGGTCTGCAACAGCAAGCCGACGGCGTGCTGTTCACCATGAAGAGCGGTGCGCTCAAAGTGCAGGTTTGTTCGGACTCGGTCATTCACGTTCTGTACTCAGCGACATCGTCGTTTCCAGAACGCTCTGACTACGTCGTCATCAAGAAGAACTGGATTACGCCACAATGGACGATGCAAGCTAGGGACGCCGACGTTACGATCTCAACATCGCGGCTCAAGGTGGTTATTACACGGAAAGACGGAGCGATCACTTACCGCGACAACGACGGCAAGCAGTTGGTTCAGGAGGCGACCAGAAAACTTATCCCTGTAAAGGTGAATGGCGAAGATACGTATCGTGCTGAATCTTTCATCAACATCTACGGTTCTCGTGAAGGCCTCTATGGACTCGGCCAACACCAAGCGGGCGTGTGGAATTATCGCGGCGAGTCGGTCGACATTTCGCAAGACAACACCAATATAGCCGTGCCGTTTCTGGTTTCGAGCAACGGCTATGGAATTTATTGGAACAATGATTCGAGAAGCAGGGTCAACAATCGTTTTGCCAATTACATGTACATCAGCTCGGAAGTAGCAGACGTAATCGATTATTACTTCTTCTACGGACCGGAACTCGACAAAGTTATTGCCGGTTATCGCGAGTTGACCGGCCAGGCACCCATGTTCGGAAAGTGGGCGTACGGATTTTGGCAATGCAAGAACCGTTACAAGTCTCAAGATGAAATTCTTGCAATTGCACAGAAATACCGCGACTTGCATATTCCTGTCGACAACATCGTCCAGGACTGGTTCTGGTGGGATCGTAAGGGTGAGTTCGTCTTCAACAAGAACTACCCCGATCCCAAAGCAATGATCGACCGGTTGCACACTGAAAACTTTCATTTAATGATTTCCATCTGGCCGTTTTTTGAGCCGGGTTCAGCCAATTACGACTACATGGAAAAACAGGGCTGGTTCGTAGACAAGTTCAAGTATGCGAAGCCGCCCTATCACACATCGGGAATGGCAGTGTATGACGCCACAAACCCCGAAGCGCGGAAATTCTATTGGGACAAAGTGGACAAAGGTTTATTCAGTATCGGCGCAGATGCCTGGTGGATGGATACGACTGAGCCAGAGACCGAGGGTCAGGAAGAAAACATTCTGCTAGACCATAAGCTCGCGGCAGGCAGCGGGAACCGCTATGTCAATGTCTTTCCTCTATTAGATACCGGTGCTGTCTACGAAGGGCAGCGGAGTGTGTCCGACAAAAAGCGTGTCTTTATCTTGTCTCGATCAGCGTTCGCGGGCTCGCAGAAAAATGCTGTTACAGCATGGTCGGGAGACATCAATTCCGATTGGTTCAGCTTCCGTCGGCAAATTCCCGCTGGTTTGAACTTCGAGCTGTCTGGAATTCCTTATTGGACGACGGATATTGGTGGATTTGTTTTTGGCAATCCTACTGATCCTGCTTTTCGCGAATTGTTCGTTCGTTGGTTTCAGTACGCCACGTTTAATCCTGTTCTGCGGGTTCACGGAACGCGCAACCCCGACGAGAACGAGTTGTGGTCGTATGGTCCTGAGGCGCAGAAGATACTCGTCAACTTTGACCGTCTGCGTTACCGCATGTTGCCGTACATTTACTCACTTGCCTGGAAGACGACGAGCGAAAGCTACACGCCGATGCGTCCGCTAGTGATGGATTTTCGCACTGATGTCCGGGCGCAGAACACTGGAGATCAGTTCATGTTTGGTCCGGCGTTCCTGGTCAATCCAGTAACGGAGCCGGCGGCCACTACTCGCCAGCTGTATTTGCCGCAGGCCAACTGGTATGACTTTTGGACTGGTATGCCGATGGATGGTGGGCGTGCTATCAATGCGGCAACTTCATTAGAACAAATTCCACTGTACATTCGAGCTGGATCGATTCTTCCTTTAGGTCCGGAGATGCAATGGTCAACCGAGAAGCCTGAAGATCCGATTGAGCTGCGAGTCTATCCAGGCGCTGATGGAGACTTCACGCTCTACGAAGACGAAAACGATAATTACAACTATGAGAAAGGCGTCTACGCGATCATCCCGATTCATTGGGATGATGCGAATCACGTGCTAACGATCGGAGATCGCAAAGGGCAATTCCCAGGCATGCTGCAGACTCGGACTTTTCAGATTGTCTTTTCCAAAGAAAACCATGGAGTCGGAATCGAGCCGACAGACCAACCCGATAAGATCGTGCGGTACGCGGGGAAGGAGATCACGGTTACGCCGTAACTATTTCCGATGTGTCGAAGGATTTTGTCCTGTACCCAAACGCGAGATCATTTGGAATCCCGGTGTACTGTGTCCATCGAAAATGCGGGCAAGCACACCGCGATATACTCAGCTCCGCCTTCGTTCGGAGTGGAGTACTGCACCCACTCACCGCGATGTGCAATTACAGCCTGGCCTACGGTCACCGTCATTTCGCCACCCTTGTAGCGCACCAGTACTGTGCCCTTAAGCACGACAGTGAATTCGTCAAATTCCGGAGCCTGGCCGGGCTCTTCCCATCCCTGAGGGCTGCGCATGTGAGCCACGCTCACACTTGGAGTTTCGCTATTTACGCGTCCAATATATTCATCAATGAGCTTGGGTTTGCTTCCGGCAGCTTGAATGCGCGTAGCTTGACTGATAAGAGTCGGCATAGAGTTCCTTCCAGATCGCTAAAAGAAAGAACACTCTAGCAGATTGGCAGGAGCCAGTAAGAGGAATGTGTTTGAGCGATGCAGGTTCAAGTGCGGATCAACCTTACCCATTAGCTGACATGATGCGAACTTTTTCCGCATGAGCGGACGCCAAAGCGTCCAAGGCGGGGAACGAAACGGGAACAGTCATCGTGCTGTCAGGCGGCATAGTTCCGACTTGCAGCGCGTGCATCAGCATATCTAGCGCTTTGCCGGTGTTGGCGGGGTTGATGATAGTCGCTGCCAGCAATCCTCGCTTGACCCAGGCTTGGCCGGTCTTCGGCATGCCGTCGCAGCCAGTGTAAGGCAATGCTAGCCAGCGATTGCGCAATGTCTCGTCGGATACTTCCTGGAATGCCTTGCGTGCTCCAATCGCCATTCCATCGTCCTGGCTGGCGATCACATCAATCAGGGTTTCTTGCGAAGTCGACAATCGCAACCACGAAGCTACTGCCTTATGCGCACTCGCTTCCGTCCAGTTTCCCTTCATCAGTTTTACTTGCACGTTAACGGGTTTAGTCTCGTACATGCCTGCCGTCCGCTGCTTGGCGGCCAGACTCTCTGAAGGTCCCTGAATGTATAAAACGCTTCCTCCCTTAGGGAGGAGTGCGGCAAACTGCCGTCCTTGAATGCGTCCTATTTCTTCGTGGTTCGATGTGATTCCAAACACGGGAACGCGATAGGTTCGGCGAAGCTCGCTGGCGTAATCGACATCACGATTGAGAACCACCCATCCAATGCCAGCTGAAGCAGCAGCACGAGCCACTTGCGGCAGGCCGGTTCCCACCGGTTCAAAAATGATGCCATCAGGATGCGGTGTGGATTTTGATTGAATGATCTTCAGCAACTGCTGACTTTGCATGATGGCGTCGTTCTCGGCGTAGACAAGCTGTATCTCTACGCCCAAGCGGCGCGCGGCTTCTTCCGCGGACGCAGCCTGCTCCATCTGATAGTCGTTGTCGTCGTTGGTCAGAGAGACTACGAAAGTGAACTTCTTCATTACGAAATCCTTCGCTCAATTTTATTTCGCTGCGTCTCGATAGGCACTATTACTAAAGTCACAGGTTGATTCGCGGAATGCCGCAAGAAACGTAGGTAGGGAACTCCGCACGAGGACGGAAACTCACCTAAGAAAGCCGGATAGTTATTCGATAACGATTCTTAGCGTATGCTATCAATATGTATGCCAGCGACATCCTAAACCGAGTGCAAGCTTTGCGATATGAAGTGGCGTCCCTTCAGGAATTGAACCAGACCTACTCCGAAGTTGAGAATCCTAAGCCTTTTGCGATACATGCCAATGGAGAGCGCCGCCGCCGGCTGAAGGAAATCATCCAGGAACTCGCGACGCTCGCAAAAGAAAAACATCCCTAAAGCTGAAAAGCCCTAGCCTGCCGCGAGATAAACGTAGCGCAAAATAAATAGGACAGTAAGGATCCAAACCAGCGCATTGATTTCGCGCAGTTTTCCCGACGCCGCTTTGACCACCGTATAGGAAATCAATCCCAGGCTGAGACCAGTTGCGATGCTGAAGGTCAGAGGCATAGCCAGCATCGTGATAAAGGCGGGCACCGCCTCGCTGAAGTCTCCCCAAATGATGTGCGCGATGGATTGCGTCATTAATGCGCCCACCAAAATCAAAGCTGGGGCGGTCGCATATCCCGGAATAGCAGCTGCCAAGGGAGAGCAGAACATCGCCATCAAGAACAGAGCGGCAACAACCATGTTGCTCAATCCCGTGCGAGCTCCCACCGCAATACCCGCCACGCTCTCGATGTAACTGGTCACCGTCGAAGTGCCTGCTACGGATCCGAAAATTGTTCCAACAGCATCTGCGACCAGCGCCCGTCCGACGCGAGGAATTTTGCCGTCTTTGATAAAACCTCCTTGCTCGCAGACACCGACGAGGGTTCCGACATTGTCGAAGAGGTCCACGAAGAGGAAGGCGAACAGGATCTCAAGGAAGCCGAGATGAATCGCGCTGCGGAGATCAAGCTGTAGAAATGTAGCCGAAGGATGTGGCACTGAGACAATCGCAGAGGGCCACTTCGAAATACCGCGAAGCATTCCCAGCAGCGTGGTTCCGAAAATGCCGATCAAGATTGCGCCATTGACCTTGCGGGCCATCAGGATTAATGTCAGCGCGAGACCGAAGCAGGCCGTCTGCACTTCATGATCAGCAAAGCTGCCCAATCCTACAAATGTCGCGGAATTCGCTACTACAAGTTTCGCATTGCGTAACCCGACGAATGCGATAAAGAAACCGATCCCGGTTGCAGTCGCATGTTTCAGGCAGTCGGGCATGCCATTGACGATTTGCTCCCGAACCCGTGTAACCGTGAGTATCAGAAAGACGACGCCCGATAGAAAAGACTACGCCGAGCGCCGTCCGCCACGGAATATGCATTCCCAGGCAAACTGAATAGGTGAAGTAAGCGTTGAGGGACATGCCCGGAGCCAGAGCGATTGGATAGTTGGCGTAGAGCCCCATTACCAGAGTGGCGGCGGCGGCCGAGAGGCAGGTCGCAAAAACAACCCCCTCCACAGGCATTCCCGCTTGTGCGAGAATCTGTGGATTTACGACCACGATGTAGGCCATGGTCAAGAAGGTGGTTAAGCCTCCGAGAACCTCCTGCCGAACGGTCGTGTGATTCTCGTTGAGTCTGAAAAAGCGCTCGATCAAGGGGCTTGTCTCCAGTTGAGTTGGGCAATTCTACAAGGATTGCGACGACTTAATACGCTGCTTTGTTTGGCTGCTCTTCCCAGGCGCGAAAGGCGGCAAGTGCTTCTTCATGCATCATCTGAATCATTGGGATTCGGCGCCGTGAAGGCGGCTGTGAGATTTCACCATAGATGAAGGAATCGTCAAATCCGATCTGGGCTGCGTCAGCCGCGACACCGGCATAGTAAACGCGAGAAAGCCGTGCCCAATAAATGGCACCCATGCACATCGGACAAGGTTCGCATGAGGTGTAAAGCTCGCACTCCTTCAATTCAAAACGAGCAAGTTTCTCGCAAGCTTGGCGAATCGCGAGCACTTCGGCGTGAGCGGTGGGATCACTAGTGAGAGTGACCCGATTCACACCTTCAGCAATGATGCTGTTGTCTTTCACCACGACCGTGCCGAATGGCCCACCCCGTCCCGAGCGGACATTCTCGAGGGAGAGCTGGATGGCGCGGGCCATGAAAGCGTTGTTCATTCCTTATGCTGTTGCCAAAGCGTGATTCTTTACGCAGGTAAACGAGTGCTTGAGAAGTGAGTATAAGCTGCGCCTACAAAATTCGTAAAAGCATTTCCAGGCTATTTCTATGAAGCGAAACTTTCGCGGGCTTTGGCGTAACCAGGTTTGAGTACTTTGTAAATGAAATCGCAGCGCTGATTGTAGGGAAGGAAAGCGCTCTTCATGGCATTGATGGTGAGCCTTTCGAAATCATCTAGCGACAGGACGAATGTATCCGCAGCGGCCTCGAACTCCTTTGTGAGAGTGGTGTCGCTCATCAACCGGTTATCCGTGTTCAGGGTGACACGAAATTTTTCCTGATAAAAAATTTTGAAAGGATGCTCCGCCAGGCTCGGCGTGGCGCCCGTATGGACGTTGCTTATGAGACAAATTTCGAGCGGGATGCGCTTATCAAGAACGTATTGAGCCAGGTCACCTAGCTTTACTGCCTTGCCGTCCACGACCGCAATGTCGTCAATCAACCTCGTGCCATGTCCGATGCGATGTGCCCCGCAGTATTGAATCGCCTGCCAGATGGACTCTTTACCGTAGCCTTCGCCCGCGTGAATGGTGATATTGAAATTTTCCCGCTGAATGTAATGAAAAGCGTCCACGTGCTTCTTAGGAGGATGTCCGCCCTCTTCTCCCGCAATATCGAACCCGACTACGCCGCGTTCGCGAAAATCGACCGCCAGTTCCGCCATTTCAAGCGAAACATTCATATTTCGCATCGCGCATATGATCAAGCCAGAGCGGACTCCAAAGTCTTTGCGTCCGCGATCCAACCCTTTCAGAACCGAAGAGACTACTTGTTGATGAGTTAACCCCTTGCTGGTGTGAAAAATCGGCGCAAAGCGAGTCTCAAAATAAACGACGCCGTCGTTGCTCAGATCCTCGGCCTGTTCATAAGCAGCACGTTCCAGCGCTTCCTCCGTTTGCATGACCGCGATCGTATGATCGAAGCCTTCCAAATATTTAGCGAGGCTGCCCTTGTTCGCACCTTGATGAAACCATTCGGCTAAAGCTTGAGGATCGTCGGTGGGAAGTCCCGTATATTTCGTATCCTTCGCTAGTTCAATTACGGTTTGCGGTCGCAGCACACCGTCCAAGTGCTCATGGAGAAGTACTTTAGGAAGGGATCGTAGTAGGGAATTAGTGAGCTTCATGAATGCTCCGGAGATCTGTCGATAGCAGTTACATCGAGCAGACTGAAACTCAACTAATCATACACGGAGCGTTCATGAATAGACTGGACCAGACCTTCCTAACCAGTTGAGAGGAGTTCCAGATTTTGTTCCATCATGCGGTCAACTTCTTGATCGATTGTAAAAGACGCGGCTTGGCCCGCAGCGTGTCCCAGTGCACGGTAGCTTTCAAAATGCGCTTCATCGAACCACTGATTGGCAGTGGTGTCGTGGGGAAACTGCGGATTTTTCGCAACGTACCCGATCACATCGGCCGGGTCACCAACGACCAGTGTCGGCTTTATATACACAATCACACCGTCTTCTTGTGGGGAACCCGGCATGTAGTGGATCTTGCCAATGACGAAATGGTTAGCGGCCATTCCGTTTTGTGATTTGAGACTGCTCGTGTCCAGTTCGATCTCAACTCCGAAGTCGGCGCGGCACCGTTCTATGGCATTGTGCAGATCGCTACACCCAGCATCGGAGTCACAGGAAGCATCACTGGCAATGATCAACTTGCATCGCCGCCGCACGAGCTCGTAAATCGCCAGATTTTCAAAGTGCCCTCCATCCGATAGATACACATAGTTGCTGTCGTCATTCGTCGAGCCCATTAATTCCCGCAGTAGCCAATAAAACCCCACCTCAGGGCTACCGTTCATCCATTGTTTTTTTCTGATGGGATTCGCAATCCACCAGCCCAGACGTACATCGAACAGAGTCATGAGAAAGGCAAGTGCAGGCTGGGAGTAAGATCCCATGTTTGGACTGGCCGCGGCGCCTGAGATCGCGACTGCGGTCCCCAAACTTATGCCTTCCGGACATTCCGGGCGTTTGCTACCAGATTCGATTGTAGGGCGGTAGGCCGATTGCCAAGTGTCGCCATTCACTTCTTCCCGCGTGAACCCGGTATAGAGCGGGGTGAAAGCGAAGCTCCGTGCTTTGCGCGTTTGCAGCGCCAGCTCTTTTCCGCGTACAACATTCAAGCTCGTGTTCAGAATTGGTAGTGGCCGTCCATATTTTTGCTCAGTCGAACCGGGCGGAATTTGAAGATCAGCCAAGGGAAAATCATCGGACTCCGCAAGGCCGGTGAACGGTTGCGCAATTCGGCCTCGGACCGAAGCGCCTAAGTAGCAGCGAACTAGCCGGTTCCGATATAGATGGTGAATTGAAAATCCATTAATTTCGACGCGGCAGGAAAGCAGGAAGGCAATCACAGTGAAGCCGATGCATGCGATTGGGACCGTCGGGTCGACAATGTCCCCGGGCATTTTCCAGAGTGGAGTCGGATCGTGCGGCATTGCAAGCGCGATCTTAGCTGCCAGCAGTGAAAGAGCAAAGAGAAGTCCGACGATAAAAACATAAGGAGTTAATCTAGCTACATACCCTAAAATCTTCTTGCGTGCGGGAGCGTCTGGATTGATCTTTCCCGTCGACTCGCTCTTTCCGAATAAGACTCCATAAAGAGTCGAAATGAACCAGATCGCGGTTCCCGCGGTAATGCTCTTGTGTCCTTGTGGGCTGGAAATCCTGGCAAGATGGTAGGGAACATATACGGCCGTCGAGAAAAGCAAGAACCAGCCGACGCTGTACAGCACCAGCCAGCCACCAAGTCGACCCCACCATTCCCGGTGCGAATCACCCATTCCGTGCCCCATCAATCCAATGTGGAGAACGGCGGCGAGGAGCATGATCCCCACGAACAGAGGCGTACCGAGCGTTAGGACATGCCACAGAGAGTAGGTAGTTTCTGGAGCAGACGGCGTTCCCGGACGGATCAAAATTCTTGCGAAGGGTATGAAAAGATATCCGATGATAAAGCCCGTAATCGCAGCCGTTGTGAGAACCAGAGTGGCGTTCGGGCCAGCGTGTCCTCGTCTTCCTTTTTGTGCAACCACTACCCACCGCACTACAAAGGCTCCCAGCCACATTCCCAGATACATGCCCATAGCCAGCAGCGATGGAGCCCAAAGCGGATGCGCCAAAATGCCCCAATCCAAAAATAGATGTCCGAGAGCATAGCTGAATAGGGCGGCTGACAACATCAATGGAATGACGATGAATATCTGAATCGCCCATTGCTGGGTGAACCACGGATACTTTTTGACAGCCAGGGAATCAACCCAAACCATATTCAGGCCCATGAAGATTACGCCCAAGCCAACCAAGAGAAATCCGAGGGCGCCAGCAAAAAGTTGCGCGGTCAGCGTTTGTTGAATGAATGGAATCTGCCAGCCCCACAAGTCTTCGGCGGCTTCCAACAAATGCGGCAGATAAGCGATGCTCCGCGGCAGCAGAAGAAGGGAAAGCAGAAGGAGCACTAGAATTGTGAGGTTGAGAATCGTATTGCGCAGATAGCTGGTGGCAAAAGCCCAGAAATCTGCGCCCAGAATTCCTTTGCGCGGCGTCAGATAGTTACTGTAATTGCGTAGGAAATGCACTTCGGGCGGATCGGCTGCCTTTGCAACCGAATAGGCTTCGGTCGAGAGCTTTGCTTCCACCTCCTTGATTCCGATCTCCTGATGGTGCATCCAAGCCATGAGCCAGCCCCCGATGTAGCCTCCTCCGGAAACTGTCGATATGTAATCCAGCGTGCGCAATAGCCGGGCTTGACCGAGTGCTTGCAAAACGCCCAAATTGAAGGTTGCGCTGCGGATGCCGCCGCCCGAGAAAGCGAGGCCAATCAGGCTTTTCTCGGCTGACGGACGCTGCGGGGTATCGTCGAGCCGTAAGGCCCGCGCAGTTTCAACCTGTAGGCGTTCTTGTCTTAGGACTTCCTCGATAGAAGTGGAACTCATAGCAGCCTCCCGCCAGATGAATCTTGTGGCGCGGGCCGTGTGGATGTGCGAGTGGGGGGGAGAATTGGGGGAGCCGAGTCTCTCTGCAAATCCTGGCAATAGCCCGGGCCCGTGGTGACTGGCACGGTAGCAAGGAACTCGAGAAGAGGCAAGATCTTTGTAGTGGTTTGTTACTAATTCCGAACAAACCTCATGGACGGCTGACTCTTAACTCAGTACTTCACAATAGACGCGAAAGATTTCGGATCGAGGCTTGCTCCTCCGACCAGGGCTCCGTCGATTTCTTCTTCCGACATTAGAGCTTTGGCATTTTCCGGCTTGACCGAACCTCCGTAGAGGATTCGCATATCTGCGGCGAATTCTTCTCCGAATGTCTTTCCTGCTTCTCCTCGAATTAATGCGTGCGCATCGGCGGCCATCTGTGGCGTTGCCGTCTTGCCGGTTCCGATCGCCCAGACCGGCTCGTAAGCAACGACCAGCTTTCCGGCTTTCTTGGTTGAGATCGCATGGAAAGCGCGAACGCACTGGCGACGGAGTACATCCTCAGTCAGGCCAGCTTCGCGCTCTTCCAATACTTCGCCTACGCAGACGATGGGCGTGAGCTCGGCTTCAAGCGCAGCTTTGAGCTTAAGGTTCACCGTGTCGTCGGTTTCGCCAAAATATTGCCGCCGCTCCGAGTGTCCTATGATCACGTGGGTGCAGCCAATGGCGACGAGCATTGCTGCTGATGTTTCTCCCGTGTAAGCGCCTTCTTTTTCCCAGTGAAGATTTTGGCCGCCAATGGCTACATTCGACCCTTTAGCAGATTCAATCGCAGCTGCCAGATCTACGAACGGCGGGCAGACCACAATTTCATCGCGATCATGTCCGGAGACCAGAGGCAGAAAGTTGCGGAAAAAGTCACGCGCCTGATCTGGCGTTTTGTACATCTTCCAATTGGCAGCCATTAACTTCTTACGAGACATGATTTCCTTATGAAAATTGTTGTGAAGTTCCAAGCATTTATGCGCGACCCAAGTGACAGCGCGCAGAATACGAAGAAATATAGCCCGACGAGATCACCGCCTCAAAGCCCAATGCCTAAAGCCTAGAGCCTAGCGCCAAAAGCCTAGCGCCTGCCTTTTCACCGTTTATCAGTCAGAGCTTCCACTCCGGGCAGCTTCTTACCTTCCAGAAATTCCAGCGACGCTCCGCCGCCGGTCGAGATGTGCGTGATCTTATCGGCTACTCCGGCGGCGTGCACGGCTGCTACGGAATCGCCTCCTCCCACAATTGATACCGCGCCGCCATTATCAGCAATTGCCCGGGCAATCTTGAATGTGCCTTTTGAGAATGCCGGCATTTCGAAAACGCCCATAGGGCCGTTCCAGAGAATAGTGCGAGCGTCCGATATTTCTTCTGAAAAAGCTTCAATCGTCTTCGGCCCAATATCCAGTCCCATGAGATTGTCCGGAATCGGTTCGCCTACACCAATCGTATGCGGCTTCGAGCCAGCTTCAAATTTTTCAGCAGCAATATGATCGACCGGCAGCAGAATCTTTACGTCGTGAGTCTTGGCATCTTCGAGAAGTTGCCGCGCAAGATCAAGCTTGTCTTCCTCGACGCGTGATTTTCCGACCTTCTGACCTTGAGCTTTCAGAAATGTGTAAGCCATCGCCCCGCCAATAATCAGCGTATTCACTTTGCCCATGAGATTTTGAATCACGCCGATTTTGTCGCTGACTTTGGCCCCGCCCAGAATCGCGATAAACGGATCTTCCGGAAACTGCAACGCCTTACCCATGTAGGAGAGTTCTTTCTCCATGAGTAGCCCAGCAGCGGATTTCTGTACGAACTTAGTGATGCCGACAGTCGAAGCATGTGCCCGGTGCGCGGTCCCGAATGCGTCGTTTATATAAAAGTCAGCAAGACTCGCAAGCTGCTTGGAAAATTTTTCATCATTAGCTTCTTCTTCGGGATGGAAACGCAGATTTTCAAGCAGCAGGCTCTGACCCTTCTCTAGTTTTCCAGCCATCTCTTCGGCTTCCGGTCCGACGCATTCCGGACAGAATCCCACGTTCTCGAAGCGAGCGAGCTCTTTATCAAGCAACATGCGAAGGCGCTCAGCAACGGTCTTCAGGCTCATGAGCGGATTGCGTTTGCCCTTGGGACGTCCGAGATGCGAGGCCAGAATAAGCCGTGCGCCATGCCTCAATGCGTACTCGATAGTGGGAAGAGTTTCGCGAATGCGAGTATCGTCCATCACTCGGCCATCTTCGAGGGGAACGTTAAAGTCCACGCGCATAAAAATGCGGTGGTCACTGATTGGCAGGTCACGAATAGAAAGTTTCGACATATTGTTGGCTTTCAGGTTTCCAAGGGTAGTTTTCCTTCTCCCGCTTTTGCAAGGCAAAAAGATGGGGTACCCTCATTCAAGTGGCGGGCACCCCTTAAAACACTACGTCTACAGGCCCTTGCTACTGATTAAGTTGATTAGATCGCGAACGCGGCTCGAATAGCCCCATTCGTTGTCATACCATGAAATTACTTTTACGCAGTTGCCGGCGACCACGCGCGTCATCGGCGCGTCGACAATGGAGGAACGGCCGTCACCCTTGAAGTCCGAGGAGACGAGTTCATTTTCTTCGAATCCCAAATACCCTTTCAACGGACCGCTCTCCGACGCTTTCTTCAATGCCGTATTCACTTCTTCGACCGAAGTCTTCTTCTCGACGAAAGCGACAAGGTCGACTACCGAAACATTTGGCGTGGGAACTCGCATGGAGAATCCATCCAGCTTTCCCTTCAGACTTGGAATCACAAGACTAAGCGCCTTGGCCGCTCCGGTGGTCGTAGGGATCATGTTGATCGCCGCGGCCCGAGCGCGGCGCAGATCTTTGTGTGGAAAGTCCAGGATCACTTGATCGTTGGTGTATGAGTGGATCGTCGTCATAGTCCCGCTGACAATCTTGAATTCATCATTCACGATTTTCGCAATAGGGGCCAAGCAGTTCGTGGTGCAGGAAGCGTTGGAAATAATGTGATGTTTGGCCGGATCGTAGTCCTGATGATTCACGCCCAGCACGACCGTGAAATCTTCATTCTTTGCCGGGGCGGAAATGATCACTTTCTTCACTGGACCGCGAATGTGCTTCTTAGCGTCAGCCGCGTCCGTGAACCGGCCCGTCGATTCCACGACAATCTGCGCGCCCACCGATTCCCAGGGCAGCTTGGCGGGATCTTTTTCGGCAAAGACTTTGATGGTTTTTCCGTCAACAGTAATGCTGTCCGCTGTGGAAGAAATCTTGTTGTGCAAATTGCCGAGGACAGAATCATATTGCAAAAGATGGGCCAGGGTTTTGGGATCGGTAAGATCGTTAACCGCGACGAACTCGATGTTTGAATCGTTAAGCGAGGCGCGCAAAACGTTGCGACCGATACGTCCAAAACCATTGATACCTACTTTCACTGCCATGTAGCCTCCGAAGAAAAGATGATGAAGACAGAACCCAGAATGAATTATGCGGAACAGAAAATCTTAACAGGGCAAGAGAGAAAGCGGCAAATAAGAACCAAGGAATGCGCGGAAGAGGGCGACTGAAGAGTCTCCGAAACTGACGATAAAATGCTACGCAGCGGGTTCGATATTTTCGATAGCGATAAGCACATTTTTCTTGCTCCAGAACGGCAACCGCGCCAGCAAATACTTTTCCTTAATAGTTTTGTCAGCCCGTGGCCAATCTTGCTCGGGAAGGACTCGCGTCCTGGCTGAGAACTCCGGCCCGATAACTTTTCCGCGCATAGTGCAGGGAGCGACACGCACCTGCGGGTTGTTACGAATCCGCTTATATTTTCCCGAATCGTTGCGTGTCTTTACATAGAGTTTGTCGCCCTCTTCGCCAAACCAGACAGGAGTAGAAACAGGCGCGCCAGTTTTGCGGAAGGTGATCAGGCAGATATATTTTTGGCCATGTATTTCCGGAGGTATTGCCATAGCAATATTGTACGGCGGCTTCTTCTTCCGAAGGCGAGATAATCGCGGAATCGATTGGTCTAACCAACCGGAATTCCTGACCGCATACATACCAGCTTTGGTACGCCGCCGCTCCTCCGATTGCTCATAACTACGGAGGTGTGTTACAAGCCAGATATGCGTAAATGGATGAGCGACCGTTTAAAGCGGCGCAAAAAGACTGCCGAAGAGAGTAAAGGTGAAGATAAACCCGCTCCTTTGCAGCCTGCATATTTTGATAAAGAAACAGCAACCGCGAAGTCTACCGGAGCCAAAGAATCTGATTCCTCTCCCGAAGTGAAAGCGGAACGAACAGCGGAGCGTAGCGCGTCGCGCCGCGACGATTCGTATCGCGCTGAGCCACAGGCATCCAAGGCCGAAGGGTCGCACTCAGAAGATCAACATGTCCATGCCGAGGCGGTCCCTCAAGGAACCTCAGTTGGTCAGCCGGGACCTGCCGCGCCCAGTCAAGGGAGTGACAGCTCCGATCTGCAACGCCGCCGTCGCCGCAGAGGCCGAGGTGGCCGCGGGCGCGGACGAAGTGCATCTGGGCAGCCGGTTGTAGCCGCAGCTCCTGGCGTCGAGCTGTCCAGACCTGAGCATACAGATCAAGAACAGCTTGCTGGAACGAGAATCCCGGCACAGGCTTCAGCAGCCGCTCCCCCAGCTTCAAACGCTGATGTTTCGCAGCGAACTTCCAAAGGTCTTGTGGTTTTAGCAATTGGATTGCCTGGGTCCGGTAAGAGTTCTTGGTTCAAGCGACATCAAATCAGTCCACTTTCGAGCGATCTCGTCCGGGCTCTGCTGTTTGATGATCCCACCGAGCAACGCTTTCAAGATTTAGTTTTCTCGAATTTGCGATCTATGCTTAAAGCCCGGCTGATCGCACGACGTCCTATGAATTACGTGGATGCAACCAACCTTACGCCCCACGAGCGTGGTGGCTGGATCAAGCTGGCAAAGGACTATGGATACGAAGTGCAAGCCGTATTCTTCGATGTCCCGCTGGAAACCTGTCTCGAGCGAAATCACAAGCGGCAGCGCGTCGTGTCGGACGATGTGATGCGGCGCATGTCGGGGAAATTAAAAGCCCCGACTTTTGATGAAGGGTTCTCCAAGATCACGGTGGTGCGAGTGAAACAGAAAGAATAAGAACCCAATGTTAGTGTGGGGTGGGCGCCCTCGCCCGCCGCTTTTGACTTTTATGTTTCGCAGGCTCTGTTCTATCCCTTTAAATAGGGCAACAATTCTTTGAACGCTTGTGAGCCGGATGACTTCATCAACTCATAAATCATCGTCTCAGTTGATGAGATGATCGCTCCCGCCCCTGCCATTCGATCAAGTCCCACCTTCCAATTCCATTCGGTTCGCGAGCTCACCGCGTCCGATGCCACGTGCACCATATAACCTTCCCGCAGCGCCCCAAGCGCTGTCTGCATTACACAGATGTGGCTCTCCATTCCGCAAAGTAGGACAGTGGTGCGATTGCCCGGCACCCGCTTCAGCATCGAGCAAAAAGTATCGCTGCCGAAGCAAGAGAACATGTGTTTATCAATAGGCTCAATTTCTGGAAGCAGGGAAGCAATCTCTGGAACGATGCTGCCGAGTCCCTTTGCATATTGGGTAGTGACTAACGCCGGAATTTTGAGAACGCTTGCCGCGCGAATCAGCAATTGCGAGTTCTTGAGCAGCTGTTCTTTTTGGAAGATCGGGGGCAGCAAACGTTCCTGAATGTCCACTACGAGGAGAGCACAGTGGTTGGCATCCAGCGAGCGGCGGGCAATCTCAGCGGTGTCGCTCGAAAGCGGAGTTATATTCCCCAAGGCCGTGATCATAAGAGCTCCTTATTGACCGCATCCAGCATAGCCCATAGAATCAGTGCAGCGGTGTTGTTTGCTGACGTTGTTTTGTGACTTCGTTTTAGCGTCGATACGCCGCTTCCAACCGCATACTGCCCCCTCGTTCAATGGCAGGACAGCAGATTCTGGATCTGCTTATCGGGGTTCGAGTCCCTGGGGGGCAGCCAAAACTTGAGAAACCTACAGCTAGATCGAAAGCGAATTGGCGACCCAATATGGGAATCGCTTGGGACTGCTGAATGCTAGCCTGACACCACCAAGGACAAATCAGCTGTTCGGGACGTAGCCGCCTGCCATTCTGCGAGCAGATTCCCATCTCGAAACTCATTGTATTTTTGATTTGTGCAAAAGTTCGAGCGTACTCAGCGCCATGCTTGATTCTTTAATTTTCGCTTAATCTGTAACTATTCCTACTAATGCTTCTTGTTACGAATTCGGAACAGAATTCCCAGCGCCGGTAAATTTCTAAGTGGCACCTCGTGAAGTTACCTTCCTCATAGTTAGACGGAACTTACTTCTCCTGTGAGGAACCAACAATGAAAAGCCTGGCTCAATTACTTATTTTGACTGCAACCGTTGTGTTTAGTTTAGCTGCTTTCGCGGATCAACCCGGTCCGTTGCCAACGATCAAGGGGGGCGTGATCGCGGATCAACCCGGTCCATTGCCAACGATCAAGGGGGGCGTGATCGCCGATCAACCAGGCCCTTTGCCTACTATCGGGAAGTAGCGGGATAGTCTACAGGTAACGTCGCAAACTTCAGTGGACTGCTCGAGGGCCTCCTGATATGCTGCCCTCGTCAGTCCATATGTTGCACCTCATCGTTTACGTGCTCTGGCTCGCAGCGTTCGTAACACAATGTATAATCGTGCGCCAATTGTTAGTTAGGCAGCTCTTCAGGGGCTATCCGCTCTTCATGGCGTATGTTGTAGAGCATATTTTTAGCTTTCTTTCCTTATTCTTTTGCTTCCATTTCGGCAGCCGGATCTTCTACCGTCATCTCTACATGGGTTGGGAAGCTAGTAGATGTCATCTTGAAGTTCGGCATGATTGCCGAACTTTTTGCCCACGTTTTTGCCGCCTACAAGACAATCCAAAAATGGGGGACCATTGTTGTTCGAGGGGCAACTGTTATCCTTGTATTGGCTGCTTTGATTGTGGCGTCACTGAGTAATCTCAGCGATCCCAATAATTTCCTATCGAAGTTCTTCGCGATGGAACGCAGTGTGGAGATTGTGCAGGGAGGCCTGCTTTTCCTTCTTTTCGCTTTGTGCTATGCTTTGGCATTGCAATGGAAACAGCCCTCATTGGGCATTGCATTTGGGCTTTGCTATTACAACTGGCATATATCTGTCGTGTTCACTGTTAGTGCAGAACTAGGAGGCCAAATAATCAGATTTTCTCGTTAATTTAAGCGGCGGATATCGATTTGGGCATGGTGGTCTGGCTGATAACACTTCACCCTCAGCGTCGACGATGAACATTTGATTGCTTCGATCAGCGCCTGCAGTGGGATGTGGCATCCTGGAACCATACGCTATTGGAGTTGCTACGAAGATGATAATTTTGATTGTTGTTCTCGCCGCCCTAGCTCTTTTCTCGCTCGCGTTTTGGACTGTGCTCAGAAGCTCTCCTGCGGCCCTCGCCGTAGCGGATTCAAAATACGTTACCGAGCCGCTGGTCGACATTGCCGCGTTTCGCAACCTCGTAGACCCGGCTGAAGAGGAATTTCTTAGAGAAAATTTACCTCTTTCGCTTTTTCGTTCTATCCAACGCGAACGTCTGTTAGCGGCAGTCGAATATGTTCAATGTGCCGCCGGACAAGCGAGAACGTTGGTGCGGTTGGTCGAAGGAACGCGCGATGAACGTACCGGAGAGCTTCCCCAAATCAGCGAAGACCTGGCTACTGCGGCCATTCGCCTGCGGGCACTCTCGATACTCGTGCTCCTCTCGTTGTACCTGAGGGTTGCATTTCCCGGACTGCGAATCTCCCTCGTTCAAATCCCCACCATGTATGAAAACGTTATCGGCCTGGGAAAATTGGCGAACGTGAAACGGTCCGTCCCCCGTGCGCTCACAGCCGCCGGATAGTTTTTATCCCTTTGTCGTTTAGCATTCCGGTTTGGTGAGACGACTGAAAAGCTAAGATTGAAAATCCCATTGTTTTCGGCGGGTTTGTTCTTACTCTGACCCTGTGGTCCATTTGTCAAAATCATGCCGGGCCGCCCGAAACTGTCCCAAATTGGGAGTCTAAGCAAACAAGACTACTTCATACGTTTGTGTACGACAAAATGTTCCCGTGGGAACACTTCTCGCATCTCGCAAGCCCTGAATCTCAAGTACGTTTCACCGTACATCTCGCCAATCCAGAATGACCTTGCCTGATTCTCCTGAACGCATGGCGTCAAAGCCTTGCTCATAGTCGCGGTACGATAATCGATGCGTAATCAGCGGCGACATATCGAGCCCTGACTCCAGCATCACCGTCATCTTGTACCAGGTCTCGTACATTTCTCTTCCGTAAATTCCTTTGATGGTCAACATGCTGAAGATGACTTGACGCCAATCGATCGCCATCTCACCGGCGGGAATTCCAAGCATCGCGATTTTTCCGCCGTGGCTCATGTTGGCCAGCATGTCGCGAAAGGCTGCGGCAATGCCTGACATTTCAAGGCCGACATCAAAGCCTTCATGCATGGCAAGTTTCTTCTGCACATCTTTGAGTGAAGTCTGCTGTGGATTTACAGCCAACGTGACGCCAACTTTTTCGGCCAACGCCAAGCGGTAGGGATTCACGTCTGTGATGACGACATGCCTGGCTCCTGCATGACGTGCAACAGCCGCTGCCATGATTCCAATCGGTCCCGCGCCGGTCACGAGCACGTCCTCGCCCAGCACAGGGAACGACAAAGCCGTATGCACTGCGTTGCCAAACGGATCAAAGATCGCTGCGATCTCTAAAGGAACCGTCGGATTGTGCCGCCAGATGTTGCTCATCGGCAGCACGATGAACTCGGCAAATGCTCCAGCGCGATTCACGCCGACCCCTTGCGTATGAGCGCAGAGATGACGGCGGCCTGCGAGGCAGTTTCGGCATCGTCCGCAGACGACGTGGCCTTCGCCGCTGACAAGCTCTCCAACATGGAAGTCGGTTACGTTCGATCCGACTTCGACAACCTTGCCGACAAATTCGTGGCCGATGACGAGCGGTACAGGAATCGTCGACTTTGCCCAGTCGTCCCACTCGTAAATATGAAGATCGGTGCCGCAAATTCCGGTGAGAAGAACCTGAATCTTTACATCGTTGATGCCGATTTCAGGTTCGGGTACATCCTCGAGCCACAACCCACGATCGGCGCGGCTCTTTACAAGTGCTTTCATTCTGGACTGCCTCCGATTGCTACTGAGCTTTTTGATTTTAAGCCGAGAAAGTGATTTGTGCTTGGCCGACGATGAGCAGCGTAGGTGTGAATACTATCTTTGTTCGCTAAGCATCATCTTTCCATCGGCAGCGCACGTTTTGCGAGTTTTTGATTTATGCTATGGATCGTTTCATCTGGAGGCTTCCCCCTTTGATCCGATTGCAGTGGGCCCTGTTTACTCTGCTGGTTTTCCTTTTTGTTTTTTCATTTTTCAGCATTAGCAAAGCGCAGCAATTTCCAGAAAGTACATATCAAGAAATGCATTGGCGGATGATCGGGCCCTTTCGTGGTGGACGCACGCGAGCGGCCACGGGCGTGCCCAGTCAGCCTAACGTGTTTTACGTAGGACAGGTGAATGGCGGCGTATGGAAGTCGGACGATTATGGACGCACATGGAATCCTATCTTCGATGCCGAGCCGACACAGTCTATTGGCGCGATCGCAGTCGCTCCGTCCGATCCAAATATCATTTACGTCGCGAGCGGGGAAGGCTTGCATCGTCCTGACCTTTCCGTGGGCGATGGCATTTACAAATCGACAGATGCAGGCAAAACTTGGACGCATCTTGGCTTGCGTGATGGTCAACAGATTCCTTTTATCGCGATCGATCCGCGTGATCCCAATCGATTGTTTGCAGCGGTGCTCGGGCATCCTTACGGTCCGAATGAAGAGCGCGGAATTTTCCGCTCAACCGACGGTGGTACGAACTGGCAGAAGGTACTCTACAAAGACGAGAACACGGGCGGCTCCGATGTAGAGATTGATCCGTCGAACCCCGATGTTGTTTACGCCTCGCTCTGGGAGATGCGCGAAGGACCTTGGGAGGACAATAACGCATTTGCCGGGACCGGTGGCGGTCTTTTCAAATCGACAGACGGCGGCAATACGTGGCGACCTCTGAAGAATGGCTTGCCGAAGAATCTGGTGCAAGTTGATGTTTCAATTGCGGCGAGTCAGCCAAGTCGAATCTATGCTTCAGTCGCAACAGATGAGCAAGGCGATTATGGGTCCGGAGCAGGCCTTGGAATTTACCGTTCGGATAATGCGGGAGAGAATTGGTATCGTGTAACCGAAGATCCACGACCGGCGATGCGAATTGGCGGCGGTGACCTGGCTGTTGTGAAAGTCGATCCGGCCAACGCGGATGTTGTTTACAGCACAAGTATCGTTACTTTTCGATCGACCAATGGTGGCAAAACCTGGGCAGGCATTCGTGGCGCGCCCGGCGGTGACGATTACCAGAACATCTGGATCAATCCAACCAACTCTAAAATTATTTTACTGGTCAGCGATCAAGGCGCCGTCGTGAGCGTCAATGGGGGAGAGACTTGGAGTTCATGGTTCAATCAGCCGACGGCCCAGCTCTATCACGTTAGCGTGACCAATTCGTTTCCGTACAAAGTTTGCGGAGCGCAGCAGGAGAGTGGTTCGGTTTGCATTTCGAGCCGGGGTAATGATGGAGAGATCACGTTTCGCGATTGGCATCCGGTTGGAGTGATCGAGTATGGCTACATTACACCTGACCCGCTCAACCCGAATCTTATTTACGGCGCAGGCCGCAGCGAAGTATCGCGATACGATGCAATTACCGGACAAGTTCAGAACATTACACCCATTCCGGTTCGCGGCAAGTATCGGGTCGATCGCACAGAACCGCTCCTGTTCTCGCCGCTCGATTCGCATGTTCTTTATTACGCCAGCAACGTTTTGTTCAAAACTACAGACGGCGGCAATTCCTGGCAGACGATCAGCCCTGATCTCACTCGTCCAGACCCTGGTATTCCAAACAGCATAGGAAGCTTGGCCTCCAAGAATCTCGATGCCGGAAAACAGCGGGGCGCGATCTATTCCCTGGGCGCTTCATTCAAGAGTGCGAACATCCTATGGGCTGGCACCGACGATGGTTTAGTTTGGCTGACTCGCGATGGCGGGAAGAAATGGGGCAACATTACTCCGCCTTCGATAACAGCGTGGAGCAAGGTGACACAAATCTCGGTTTCCCGCTTCGACGACGAGTCGGCGTACATTTCAGTCAGCCGTTTTCGTATCGATGATCTTCATCCCTATATCTATCGCACGCACGACGGAGGAGAAACCTGGAAGCTGATTACTAGCGGATTACCGGAGAACGGTCCTGCCGACACGGTGCGAGAAGATCCTGAACGCAAGGGGCTACTCTTTGCTGGCACCGAGAATGCGGTCTGTGTTTCATTCGATGATGGCGATCACTGGCAATCCCTGCAGCTCAATCTGCCGCATACGTCGATGCGCGATTTGTGGATACATGATGATGATTTAATCGTAGCCACGCATGGACGATCATTCTGGATTCTCGACGATATAACGCCACTTCGCCAGCTCTCGGAATCACTCGCAAATTCCGATACTCTCTTCAAGCCGGCCGCTGCGTACCGGGTTCGTCGCGACACGAACACCGATACCCCGATCCCTCCGGATGAGCCTGCGGGAGAAAACCCTCCCGATGGAGCAATCATTGATTACAACATTGTCCATGGTGCTACTGGTCCAGTGACGCTTGAGATTCTTGATGCACAAGGCAAGCTCGTGCGTAGCTACTCGAGCATGGACAAGCCTGCCCAGACCGAAGAAGAACTTGAGAAGCAGCTCATCCCGCTGTATTGGTTGCGGCCTGCGAAGACTTTATCCACGCAAGCGGGCATGCATCGCTGGGTTTGGGACCTGCACTATCCTGCGCCGACTTCTACGCGCCATGAATATCCCATTGCCGCTGTGCCGCACGATACGCCGCGAGCGCCTCTCGGGCCGGAAGCTTTGCCCGGGCAGTACACGGTTAAGCTTACTGTGAATGGCCAAAGTTATTCTGCGCCGCTGATGGTGAAGATGGATCCGCGCGTGAAGATTTCTGCGGCTGCTTTGGAACAGCAATTTCAATTCGAGATGAAACTCGCGTCCATGCTGACAAGCAGCTCTGAGACCGTTATGCAGGCGCATTCCGTCCTCGACCAGTTGAAAAAGTTGTCTGCACAGGCGAAGGGATCGACGGCCCAGTCGGTCACCGTTCTGCGAGAGAAGGTTACACAAGTCTTAGAGGCCCCTGCCAAGTCGCCTAAAACCGCCGAACCGGAAATCACGCTCACGAATGTAAACGGAGCCGTGAACAGTCTTTATGGTAGCGGCGAAAGCGCCGATGCTGCACCAACGCAGGCGCAAAGTCAGGCCGCTGATAAAGTCGAGCGCGATCTTTCGTCAGTCATGAAGCGATGGGAGCAGCTAAAAAATACTGATTTACCGGCGCTCAATCGCCAGCTTCATGGGACAAGTTTGCCAGAAGTTACCCTGGACGTTATTCCGCAGATCGATGCAGAGGGAATGGATGAGGAATAGTGAGAAGGCAAAGGCGCTATCGACCCAGCGTTATTGAGACGCTACGATAGCGCTGCCGAAATCCACAAGACAAGATTAGTTGTGAAACTGCACCATTCCTAGTGCATAGCTGGGTACGCAAAATCACGGCAAATTGGTGTTCCCGGCTCGATTTCACGACTCTATAGTCCTCTCCCACGGCGGCGGAACTTTAACTGAGGCCATGCCCGCAGCATTCGCGGCCTGAATGCCCATGTCCGTATCTTCGAAGACCAAACAAGATTCCGGTGCGACTCCGAGCCGGTGAGCGGCTAGCAAAAATGCTTCCGGATTAGGTTTGCTTCGCTGATAGTCTCCGGCACAGACTAGCGTGTCAAAGCGGTCGAGCAGCTTCAGGCTGTTGAGTGACGCAGTTACGGAATCTCTGGTACTGCCGGACACTACGGCGAAAGGAATCCGTCCGTAGCTGATTTGAATATGTTCCAAGACTTCAGGGACGGCTTTAAGTTGCGGAAGAATTTCGTAATAGAATTCTTCCTTCCGCTTCGATACATGCTCGAGCGGCATCTTCAGTCCATATTTCTGATTCAGCGTAGCGATGATCTCGATGATTGGCATACCTCCCCAAGCATAGAAGAGGTCCTCCTGGAATTCGCAATTCCATTCAGAAAGCGCTTTGTTCCACGCGATGTAATGGAGTGGCATGGAATCGGCGATAGTGCCGTCGCAATCGAATAGATATGCTTTAAAAGGGCCGGGCGGTAATTTTAGTTTCATATTTTATTTTTAGATGGGAAAAGTCCCCGCCCTTCGCTTCGCGATAGGACGGGGCACCCGGAGCATTGTCGATTAGGTTTTTTCGTTTTCTTCTTCGGACGAAATCTCGCTCTTTTTTCTCGGGGCGCAGCAGCGGGAACAAGATCACGTCGCGGATGGTATGGGAATCGGTCAGCAACATCGCCAAACGATCCACGCCGACGCCGACTCCTCCCGCCGGGGGCATGCCGTATGACAGCGCGCGGATGTAATCTTCATCCATCTGGTGGGCTTCATCGTCTCCGCGCTCGCGTTCTTTTAGTTGCGCTTCGAAGCGGCGGCGTTGCTCTTCGGGATCATTCAATTCGCTGAAGCCGTTGGCAATTTCCATTTTTCCGGCATAGATTTCGAAGCGCTCGGTCCAATCCGGCTCGTCTGGTTTCTGCTTGGAGAGAGGAGAGACGGCGGCAGGGAATTCGTAAATGATTGTTGGCTGCATCAAGTGCTCTTCGGCTGCGGCCTCGAACAAACTCGCGATGGTCTTGCCAGCAGGTTCGTTAGGATCGTAAGCGACATGGGAGTGGCCGGTGTTGAAGCGTTGCACCAAATTCTTCACGGAATCATTCGTCGCAAACTCCGACATCTCAGGTTTTGCTCCAGCAGCTTCCGGCCAGTAATGAATAATCGCCTCGCGCATGGTCATGCGTCGCCAATTTGAACTTGCCCAGTCGATTTCCTGATCGTCTCCTTCTTTGATTGTCCACTTGGATTTTGTTCCGCCGTTCACGTCTATCGCGGCCTGCTCGATCGATCTTCTGAGTCAGGTCCATCACGCCGCTGATAATCGGTGTAGGCTTGGTAAAACTCGAGCATGGTGAATTCCGGATTCCAGCGCCAGCCGAGTCCTTCATTGCGGAAGTTGCGATTGATTTCGAAGACGCGATCGAATCCGCCAACTGTGAGGCGTTTGAGGTAAAGCTCGGGAGCGATGCGCAAATAAAGATCGATGTCGAGCGTGTTGTGATGCGTAACAAACGGCCGCGCAACGGCGCCGCCCGCGATGGGCTGCATCATCGGCGTTTCGACTTCGATGAATCCTTGCGCATCGAGCGAGCGTCGCAGCGATTGCACCAACTTACTGCGCTTTAGAAAAACTTCGCGCACCTCTGGATTCATCACGAGATCGACATAACGCTGCCGGTATCGCAACTCCACGTCGGTCAAGCCGTGCCATTTTTCGGGAAGAGGAAGCAGGTCCTTCGAGAGGAACGTAATCTCATCAACATGTACGCTGAGCTCGCCGGTGCGCGTGCGAAACAGATATCCGCTTACGCCGATATGGTCTCCTAGATCGAGCAGCTTGTAGAGCTCGAAGGCTTTTTCTCCGACTGCGTCTTTCTTCACGTAAATTTGCAGCCGCTGTCCGTCTTGCTGCAGATGCGCGAAACCAGCCTTGCCCATCAGCCGAATCGCCATGATGCGTCCGGCAATGCGTACTTGAACGCGAGGGTTCTCAAGCTGCTCGGCATTTTTCTCTGACTGGTTGGCGAGAATGTCAGCGATCGAGTGCGTGAATTCGTACTTAGTCGGATAGGATTGCTGGCCGAGAGCTTCGATTTGCTTCAGCTTGTCGCGGCGCAGGTCGTAAATACTTTCTTCGAATGCCAAGAGGTTCCTTTGTGCAAGGGTTATAAAGACGGAAGAGTGATTATAAACAAGGGCGATGCGCAAAAGTGCGCGGAGCCGGGTGAGGGAAGGTTC
>CAWBSY010000014.1:0-160253 GCA_963791575.1 Terriglobia bacterium
GTCAGCGACTGGGCGATCAGCTATCGCCGCTTCTGGGAAGAGAGTTTCGACAAACTGGATAGTAGTTGTAAATCAAATGAAGAAAGAGGAGGTCAGAGATGACAGAAAACACGGTTAGCGAAATTGAGCGGATGGTCGTTACAAGAGTTTTCGATGCCCCACGCGAGCTGGTTTGGAAGGCGTGGACAGACCCGAAGTACGTGATGCAGTGGTGGGGACCGAAGGGCTTTACTGCGCCGGTTTGCCAGATGGATTTTCGCGTTGGAGGAAAATTTCTCTGCTGCATGAGAGCGCCGGATGGGCAGGAGTGCTGGAATGCGGTTGAATACCACGAGATTGTTCTGCACGAGAAGATCGTTTCCTCCATGTACTTTTCGGACTCGAAGGGAAACAAGGTTGAGCCTGCGCAATTAGGAATAGAACATGAGGCCATAGACGGTGCGTACGACGTGACCATCTTTGAGGATCTCGGAAACGGCCAGACGAAACTCACCTTCATTGGAAATGAACCCATGGAGAGCGCGAAAAATAGCGGTCAACTAGAGGGCTGGAACCAGATACTCGATAAAGTTGCCGCGGTTGTTACGAAGCTAGCGCAGGCGAAATAAGAAGTTGAAGCTTTGATTCGCGAAACTCAATTCGTGGAGAAAGAAATGAAAAGAATACCGTTTCTCGCTATCGTCCTGCTGGCATTTGCATTTGCCGCCCATGCCCAGGACACGATGAAGAAAGATGCAGCCGTCAAACCTGCCGATCCGGAATCGAAAGTCGTGCTCGATTCCTGGAATGAGATTGGCCGCAAGCTGACGGCGCTGGCCGAAGATTTTCCTGAGGACAAATATGACTTCAAGCCGACACCCGCGCAGCGGAGCTTCGCCGAGCAATTACTGCACGCGGCGGGTTCATGCTACTACTTCACGAATCCTGCGATGGGGCAGAAGCCTCCCGCGGCAGAAGATCCGAAGCGAGAGCAATACAAGACCAAGGCCGACATCGTTGCGTTCGTCAAGAAGTCCTTCGCCGATGGCGCAGCCGCCATCCAGTCGAAAGGCGAAAAAGGCCTGATGACGGAGGTTGTTTATTACCCTCAGCAGAAAGCGCGCGTTATCGACATTGCATACGGCATCATCGAGCATAGCGGAGAACACTACGGCCAGCTCGTTGTGTACTACCGCCTCGCAGGGCTTGTGCCGCCGGAGTCGCGGCCCAAGAAGTAAAGCTCAGGAGGCCAGGTACCCCGTCCTTATCGCGCGCCGTTTGCGCCAATGGGCGGGGATCTTGGTTTTTGGGACCTTCACTATTCAATGCGCCGCGCGGCATATGGAAATCGGTGAACGTCCCGTCTGTCCCCGGTTTCCTGAGCTAGTCGCCAACTTCATGAACCCGCGCATCTTGCTCCAGCGCGGAATTGTGATAACCGACCATTGCGTTTGCTCTAGGTAGACAGGCAGGAACGCAGCGATCGAACCGCAGGCCTCGTATTGATAGACATGCCGGCATTCATGCGACAGCAGCCTTAGCGTCATATGCCCTCGAACAACGAAAATACCGTAACCGAGCGTAAGCCCGACCATGCCTGACCAAGCAATCCGGTCTCGACCGCAGCCTGTCGCAGATGCGGTTCAGCCGGGAGCGGGAGATGATCGACCATTTTGACGCGGATTAGCTCAGGTCGTCTGACCCCTGCTCTTTTTGCCAGCTCTAGGCCTTCTGGATTTAGATTCTGTCCTTCCTGTTCCGCTTGGCGGGACTGCATTTCAGCCCAGGCGATGGCTGGCGGGAGATGCTGAGGCATTAAAGATCGCAAGTCGAAAGTCATTGCTGAATTCACCTCCATGTTTCAGTCATGCGGCCTCGGGCAGAGGCCGCAGGAAGACATACTGGGCGCTAATTGGTTGCCCCAGCGACGTTCTGACCGTGAGTGGCCCGGAGTTTTTCTTCGGATCAAAACTGCTCGTGATGTCGAAGGCCCACTCGTAAGGATTCATCGTGCCGAAGACAGCTCGGACGTTCGGCGGGAAGGTGACTTTGATCTTTACGTCGGCCATTCCAGAAGCTTCGTCGAAAAGATATTCCCCGTCGTAGCGCACACCTTGGGAGTCGGTGCCATAGACGCGGCCATTGTCGAAAACCAGGACGCCCATGCCGGTACCCTGCTGTCCCTGAAAGCTGATTCCAAACATCCCGTCTCGCATATCGGTTCCTTTCTGTTTTAGGCGATTGAGCTCCATCTGCCGAAGATTGGGAGGGAGGAGCTGCATCACTCTTACGTAGGCAATGACCGGACCCGGAATTGGACGGTCGTCGCTCATCCAAAGCGTGACGGCGCGCGCGGTTACTCCGATCAATCGGGCAAAATCCGCTTGGGTAATTCCGAGGTCAGTAAGGATCAATCTCAAGTCATCGCTTGTCACGGAACAATGTTCTCATATAAATAGAACTCTGTAAACACATACAATAGAACCCGGTTCAGCATTAGGCTTTCATTATTTATGAACTGGCTCTAAAGGCCGATTCAGATATTGCTTGACGTTTATGTCAAGCAATATGTAAACTGTAAAGCTAACTGTCAACCTTCCGCGCTATGGAGCACACATGTCCCGCCAGATGAAAAATGCGCCTGTTTATTTCACCATTGCGCAGGTCCGCTTCAATCCGATTCTGAGCCTTTCGACCTTTATTCCCGGCATACAGGAAGATTTCCGCAAGCACGGCTTCACAGATTTCAAGAAAGCAGTGGCGATGACTTTCAGCTTTGGACCGCTCGCAAGCGGGCAGCAGGAGAATCAGCTGCCTCCGCCGCAACCCTTGGAGCGCTACATTTTCGCCGACGCGGCGTATACCAAGATTTTCCACCTGGAGCACGGCGCTCTGTCATTTCAGTCAACCAGATATGAGGTCTTCGAAACGTTCGTTGGGGACCTGATGACGGGGCTTGAGATCCTGAATAAGATGGTCGGCGGTCTCAGCTTTGTTGAAAGAGTCGGATTGCGCTATCTAGACGCGGTCATGCCGAAGGCAGGTGAGGCATTAAATCAGTACCTCATCCCGGAGGCAATGGGCTTGTACGGCAAACTGAAAGGCCGCACAAAGCACGCGTTCCTGGAAACGATGTCGGAAAGCACTGACGGTTCCGTTATCTCACGCGCGGTAATTCAGGAAGGCCAGATTGGCGTTCCTCCTGACCTTCAGCTGAATGAACTCAGGCTTTCCAAGCCATTTGGGACTTTCAGCGGCGTGCATGCCATCCTTGATACCGATGCCTTTCATGTCGAACGGGTGCGATTTGATCTCGGCGAAATTGAGAAACGGTTAGGTAGTCTGCATGACAGAATCAACGAAGCATTTAGGGCTTTGGTGACGCAGCATGCTCTTGATGCGTGGAACTAATCTGGAGGAAACAATCATGCAAACGACAGCATACCCATACGCAGACAATACCGGCAGCACTAATGTGACTGGATGCCGTTCGGGAACGGCCGGAGCCGCTGCGGCGGTAATAGTAGCGGCGTTCCTTGCGGGCACCGGAGGAGTTACCGGTCCTTCATATTTCAATCGGCGGCAGGACCGAGGATACGCTTTTGCCCAGGTGCGACCAAGCAGTGAGAGTCTGCTCCGTCATCTTCGCAGCCCAGAAGGGAATCTCGCTCAAATACGAGCTGTTTTCAAACCGTCGATTTCAGATCTCGCTGGGATCTTCGGTGTTTCCCGTCAAAGCGTCTACAACTGGATCGCTGGCGAGAAGCCTTCAAATCAAAGCGTGGAAAAGCTCAACGACCTGGCGCGAGCCGCCGACTTATTTCTGGCTGACGGAGTTGCTGGCTCTTCCTATCTGTTCAGGCGGAAGCTGGAGAATGGAAAGACGCTCATGGAGACCGTGCGGGAAGGCGGTTCGGCACAGGATGTCGCAAGATCGCTCTTGCAAATCGCAAGAAAAGAATCCTCCCAGCGCGAGACATTACAGCGTCGGCTGGCAAATCGTACTACAGTCTATGATCCCTCGGAAATTGGCAGTCCGATGCTGAATGAGGACCTTGGATGATACGCAATGGCTGAATGGAGCAGGGAGACACCGTGGCGACAAGGACATGTACTTACCGATGAAACAGTCGATAGGTTTGCGTTTCGCAATGACCAGGCTCCGGAGTCTACCGTTGCCGTTGTAATCTCCCACGACTGCGACCTTGCCGCATCACCGGACAAGGAGCCCGAAGTTGAGGTGATCGTCGGGCGGCGGATTGAAAAAGCGGACGGGAACTTCACGCATGCGAAGACTCCGCGTGTTCTCCACATCGAATTTGCGACCACAGAAGGCGGAAGGTTCCTTGAGCTGGCAGCAACAAGCAAGGTCCGCATTGCGAAGGCCGATTTCGCCGATCATGAGCCAAGGCCCGATTTCAAGCTCGGGCCAGCACAGCACTCCATTCTTCAGCGCTGGCTCGGCGCGCGGTATCGGCGCGCAGCCTTCGCCGATAGTTTTGAGAAGCGGTTGGACAAATCAGGCGCTGATAAGCGCCTTTCAAAGATTCTGAAGCCTGAAGGGGAGCACGTTTGCGGAATTTTCTTCGATGTGGACGCCGGCGAGGAAATTCAGCGCGAAGAGCCGGAAGACACATACGCGCTTACGATTGTATTGGTTTACACAAGTCAACCCCACGAATCGGAAGCTGCTGCATTGAAAATCAAAGAACAGATCGAAGCCGCGTTCAAAGAATTGTTTTTCAACGAGAACAATTCCTGGAGAGACTTCGAATTGCTAGAGTGTCTGGTTATATCGGATGAAGCGCTGACGTACGCGCAGTCAGTGCTGCTGAAGCAATGGCGGCTGGAACATCTAAGCCTCCGGGAAGACCCTCATGATCCCATGATGCAGGAGTAGGATTCGTGGGATTTCGACCTAAGTTTTTGCGAAACGAAAAAGTACCGTAACGTACGGTGCTTTCTATCGGCGTTCATCCGCGTTCATTGGTTGCACCCACTGGATTCGCCCTGGAAAGACTACGAGATGCGAAAAGGGTTTACGAGAAAACCACAAGCGGACGAGCCCGCGACGCCAGTCAAGAACTACATCACGCCGAGCGGGCTGCGAGCGCCTCAAAGATGAGCACCGGTTTCTGCTCACCAGGGAACGCCCGGCCGTGACGGAGGTGGTGGCGTGGGCTGCCAGCAACGGCGATCGCAGTGAAAACGCCGACTATCAGTACGGCAAGCGGCGGCTGCGGCAGATCGATGGGCGGATTCGCTTTCTCACCAAGCGAATCGAAGCCGCGGAAGTGGTGGACCCGGAAGCTCCGAGAGCGGGGCAGGCGGCGACGAGGGCATTCTTCGGAGCGACCGTGCGCTATGCCAATGCCGCGGGAGCGGAGCGAGTGGTGAGCATCGTGGGCACCGACGAGGTCGATCTCAACCGCAACCACATCAGTTGGGTGTCACCTCTGGGGCGCGCGTTGATGAAGTCGGCAGCGGGTGACAGCGTAGTCCTTCAATTGCCGGGCGGTACAGAATACCTGACCGTGCTGGAAGTGTGTTACGAGCGCATTTCTGTGGAACCGTTCCGTGAACCACCTGGATCCGAGGCCTCGGCAAAGGGACTCACTCGCCGACGCTAATCCACCTGACGAAAAAGAGACGAAACGGCACAGGTGGTGAAAGAGCGACGACCGTAATAGCACGCTATCGGCTTTTGCGGAAAGGATAAACAGTAATTGTAAATTCGGATGTATCGGGCCAGTGATCGGGGCAGACACTAGGACACAATCCCAGCGATGAAAGATGGACCGTCCTTCACTGCGGACTACTTGGCAGTCACCAGTGAGTGGGTAATGGCGTGAACCGATAACGCGATGCGGTTTTGCACTCCTACTTTCCGCATCAGCTTGGCTACGTGAGCTTTGACTGTTCGTTCTTCGATTCCAAGAGCTGAGCCGATTTCCTTGTTGGAACGGCCCGCCACCAGCATCTCCAGAACTTCTTTCTCGCGATCGGTAAAGGTCACGCGGCCTGCCGGAAAAATACGGCCAGGAGATGAACTGACGCGCTCAATGAACATCGATAATACTTTGCGCGGCGCCCAGACTGATCCTTGATGGACGATCCGAATCGCCTGCACGAATTCGGCGGCTGACGCGGCCTCGTCGACATAACCCTTGGCTCCCGACGCGATTGCCTTGAGAATGGTCTCGTCGTCGATTCCAGAACCCGTCACAATAATTCGCAAGTCGGGACGGGCCGCTTTCAGGCTTGCCATTAGGTCGAACAGGTTCTGTCCATTACGGTTACCAAGCAACACCAGGTCGATGTTCTGCTGGTCGCTGATGTCAGCAAGCGAAGCAGAGATCAGCTCGAAATCCGGCTCAGAATCGAACAGAGCTCGAAATCCTACAAATCGGAGCGGATCGCTCTCCACTACGGCAATACGGATCAGCGGTTTTCTTGCCATCGCAGCTTTCATAGACATAGAGTTCCTACAAGGGAAGATGTGGTTAGAATAGCCCCTGAGCACAACCGAACAAAGCACAGTAATGAATTGTCAATTACGGGAGTAACATTGCAGGGTATTTTACGGAAAAGGGGTCTTGGGTCAATGGGTAAGCGATTCCGGCTAAACGCCGTCTCGATTGGAATTTTTCTGATAGCTGCCACGGTCTTTATCAATGCGCAAACGCCTTACCAGCCCAAGTTTCCGGGAGATCCGGCGCACTCCGATTCCGAGGCCAGCGCGCTAGGCTACATGAGAACCGTAATCCGGGCCGAGCACCAGTACCAGAAGAAGAATGACGGCAAGTTTGCCACCTCCCTCCCCCAGCTCGTCCATACCGGTTCTTTTACGAAAAGAATGGCTGCAACTGATCGCGGGGACTACAAGGTCAATTTCCACCCACGTAAGGGTAAAGGCAAGGATAAAGAGGGATACGAGCTGACATTAGTGCCGAAGCAGCTCGACGCGGATCACAGGTCTTTTTACGCCAACGAGGACGGAGTGATCCACGCAGATGATCAGAAGATCGCCAACGAGGATTCACCAAAGGTGAAGTAGCGCCGGGTGCGCTTACCAGCCCGACCTTTTTCTCAATTCTGTGATATGAGCCACGTGGTGCTTGCCGTGCCAAGCGTAGAGAGCCAGATTTTTTTCCAACGGCATTAGCCCCAGATCCGGATGCCGGAATGTTCGTTTCCATTCCTCTGGCTTAATTCCCCGCAACATTTGCACGAAGCGATCATGCAAAGAATCGAGCAGCGCTAGCGAAACTTCGATAGGGGTCGCTTGCGCGTCGGACAGTTCTGCCCAGCGGTCTTCGGCATAAGGCTTTATGGTTGGCTCATCTTCGGTGAGGGCCAGCTTGAAGCGAATGTAGGCATTCATATGGCTGTCCGGGACGTGATGAACGACTTGCCGGACCGTCCAGCCGCCTTCGCGGTAGGGGGTTTCAATTTGCTGAGGCGAGAGGCCTTGTACTGCAGAACGCAATGCTCCCGGAGCTTTTTCGATGTCGCTGATGAGGTTACGTCGTTGCTCTTCGTTGGGTGGGCCGTCGTAGTGAAACTTTCCGATGGGGAAACGCGGGTCGCTCACTTTTCTGCTCCGTTTCGTTGCCGGGATTATCGATGAGATGAGCAGCTACTTGGAAACGCTGCAAGAATCAATTTAATGGGACGGGATTCGAAAGCGCAAATAGTCGCTACTGAACCAATGCCATGATCCGCACGGGAGCGATTGATCTGCCTTCAACTTTCGTGGGCGCTACGACAATCATGGCGCCGCGAGCCGGTACTCGGTCGAGATCGGCGACATTTTCGAGATAGTAGACACTGTGCGAGAGGCCGTATTGATTCGCGCGGCTGGAGCCGTCGCCAAACGACTGTTCGTCGCTTCCCAAGCCTAGAATCTTGCGTCCTTCGACCAGGAACAGCGCTGCGTCCTCTGAGAATGCGGGAACATATTTGTCCCTCTGGCTTGTTGTAAGAGCTCCCCGTTCTAGCGATTACAACAGCGCCCAGCGGAATTTCTCCATTTGCATGCTCCCAGCGCGCTATGTCTTCCACGGAAACTTGGTTGTCAGACAGATTGGGCGTCTGAGCGGAAATATCCAGAACAACGAGGGGAGCTACCAGCCGTCCTGCTGGGATCTGATCGACATTCCACAAACCGGGCGCGACCGCTGCCGGAGCAATGATCCGAGTTGCCATTTGCATTTGGAAAGTCGTGGATCTGCGCTTCGAAACGGGCTGCACTGCGGAAACTGGTAAAAACATTGAGCGGGAGGTCTGACCCGCTGCGTGATAACTGCTTGTGACGAGATCAAGCGAACGAGTCAGGTCCACGACAGAATGGAAAGCACCTGCTTGCGGAGCCCCCGGACGGTGTTGCGCAAAGAGAAATAATGCCAATGCCAACGAATAGCCAATAACCAAAGTCCGAAACTTCATGAAAAGTGCTGCGTCTTTCCCTGATTAACGCGGGTATACACCCAGCGCCTAATAGTGAGATGCCTGAAAGTTTTACTGGTTTATAAATTTTCGCATCGCGAAAGTATTTAAGACAAGGAACCTTCGGACATGCCCGAGGGTAAGGCGCTTTTCTTTACTGCGTATTTTAGAAGAGCGTATTCAGAGTGGCGCGAGATGCACAATCCTCAACTGTCAACTGAATGAACGAAGAAGAATGCCAGGGTGGCGGCCACGGCTGTGCTCAGGAAATTTACGCCGTCGTTATTTAGAATGTGGCGTCGTTCAAGCCATGCGCCGAGGAAACTGTCGGCTAACATTCCTGCAGTTGCTGCTGCTACTGATATTCCAAACCATCTCCATGAAATCATTCTGGTAGAAACGCAAACCAAACTGACAATTGCAGCCGCTGAGATCCCCGCAAGCGTGCCCTGCAGGGTCACTCCACCATCAGTACCCTGCGCTACCGGGTTCCATGTCGTGATCAAACGAGGTTTTGCTCCGATCGCCTGGCCAAGTTCACTCGAGACGGTGTCGGCCGCGGCTTCCGAAAGCGCAGCCGTCAATGCCAGCAACCAAACTCCGTTTGAGTTCTCGAACCAATACAGACTGCCGCAAATTGCTGCGATTCCGAGATTCGCCAGTACCTGAGACGCCTTGCGTCCTTCACGTTTCTCAGCGATGCCAAGGCGTTGCTTTTTCGAATAACCGAAGCGGGTAGTGAGCCAAGCCAGAAGAAAAACTGTGACCAGAGCGGCAAAGGCACCGAATCCAGCGCTGGCACATAGCAGAAAACAGACCACCGCCCCGGCGATAGCTCCCGACGTAGTAACTCCTCGAAGAAAGCGTGCCGCGCCCGCGAAGAGAGCCGCGACTATAGCAGATAAGACGAAGCGGTGATTCAGATCAGCGCGCGCGAATATCGCGTGAAACTCTGCTGAAAATGTCATCGGCAAGATTCGACAATTAAGAGACCGGTCCAGCGAACTCCGCCGGAACCACGCCCGATACTACTAGAAATTGTACTCACAACTTCCATAGACAACCTGTAGTGCTTCTACTTGGATTACCCGTCCGCCCCTCTCTGTATTTTCTATGCATCCAATAGGCACTGATCGTTTAAACTCAATGCTTTGTGGCTCGTGAACTCTTGAACTTTGAGGACGAACTAATATGGCAGCCTCTGTCTGGTCTGGGTATCTAACATTTGGCTTGATCTCGATGCCGGTGCGTCTTTTCTCTGGCGCGCGCAGTTCCGGAATATCCTTCAATATGTTGCACCGCGATGACTTGCAAAGAGTCAAGCAGCAACTGTACTGCCCGGCGGACAATCGCGTCGTCGAGCGCAGCGAGATTGTGAAGGGCTATGAGTACCGGAAGGACGAATACGTCGTCATAGAACCGGAAGAGATCAAGAAGATCGAACCCAAGACTGCCAAGACAATGGAGATCCTGGAGTTCGTCAAGTCGAGCGAAGTCGATCCTGTCTACTTTGAGTCGTCCTATTACATGCTTCCCGAAGAAGCCGGCCGGCGGCCGTATGCATTGCTGACTAAAGCGTTAGAAGAGAGCGAGTATGTGGCGATCGCGAAACTGACCATGCACAATCGCGAGTACACGGTTTTTTTGCGTCCGCATGAAGGCGGGATGATGCTGCATACCATGTATTACGCGGAAGAAGTGCGCGAGGTCGAGGGTTTCGGCGCTCCGGATGTCGAATTGAAAGAATCAGAAGTAAAAGTTGCGCATCAGTTGATCGAAGCGCTCGCCTCCGAGTGGGATCCGGAAAAATATCATGATACTTTTCAGGAGAACCTGAAAAACCTGATTCAGACCAAACTCGAGGGCGGAAAGATCGCGGAAGTGGAGAAGCCCAAGAAGCTGGCTCCGGTCGTCGATTTGATGTCAGCCCTAAAAGAAAGCCTGGCGCAGATGGAAGGGAAGAAAAAGCCGGCAGCAACCACGACTCAGGCTCCTGCTGTGGCGAAGAAACGTTCTCGTGGTCGCGGCTAGCAGTTGCGAACGCATTGAGTTTTCTGTTTCAAACATGCTCGATACAACCTTTCTACCCCTGTTTCGGCACTAATCTATTAAAGACTCTCGCCTTTGCTGCTGGCTGGCGCTAAGTCTGTTCCGCGGTTAGAATAGAAAATTCTTCCAGAGCCGCCTTGAATACAGGAATCGTAAACAGATCCATTGTGAATGGACGCATAGATTTGCTGGGGTGTCGATGAGCGTAGTTCGTCTGGGCCCTGCGGCCGCCGCTACCATTTTTTGCGCCGCTCTTTTTATCATTTGCACGAGTTGCGGTGAAACATATCGTCCCGTCGCGTTTCCTATACCGCCAAGTCCCCCAAATCCCGGTGCTGCGAATACGGTCTTCGTACTCACCGCCAATGGAACAAATGATCCGGGTGTTATGAGCCGTATTGATGTCTCGGGCGATAGCTATTTAAACGCCGCGAATCTTGGGGTTGCTCCCGTCCATGCGGCTTTGCTGCCGAATGGAGGGACATTGTACGCTGCAAACAATATCAACAACACAGTTTCTGCGAGCAGCGTGTCGAGCAGCGGTAATACGGCAACGACGATTAGCTTGCCCTCGGGTTCGGTTCCAGTTTTCGTGCATACGACGGAGAGTTCGAGAGTCTATGTAGCCAATTATGGTTTGGGGACTGTGTCGGCCATCAACACTGCGACGAATGTGGTGAGCACTACTATCTCGGTTGATCCTTCGCTGCCCAATAATCCTGTGACGCCTGATCTCACTTCGCAGCCGGTTGCCTTGGCGGAGACGCCTGACGGAAAGAGACTTTATTCAGCCAATCGTCGAGGCTATGTAACCAGCATCAATACAGTTGATTTCTCGCGTAATGCAATGATCAGCATCGGAGGAACGCCGGTGGCAGTGGCTGCTCGCTCTGACAGTAAAGCAGTTTTTGCTCTCGATAGCACTTCTGGCAATGTGTATGCCATGGATCCTACGGCAACCCCCGAGGCGCTTTCGGCTGCGGTAACGACAGCGCAGGGTGCAGATTTTATGCTGTATGACGATAAGTTGAACCGGCTCTATGTCCTGAAGTCTGGGTATGTGAATGCGACCGGGAATTCTTCGGGGAATGGGCTGTGGGTACTTGACGCAGCGAACAGCACTTCTGGAAATCCTCCTCCTCCCGTCAATCCTCCAGCTCTACTTGCCGGTCCAATTTCAATCCAGGCTGTGGCTGGCAGCCCGTGCGGCTCGGGCACTCCAGTGCCTGTCTCAATCGCGCCTTTGGCTGACAAGAGCCGTGTCTACGTGGCGAGTTATCAGATCAGCGGATCGACTATTTGTGCGCAGGTTGACGTGTTTAGCACTTCCGGCTACGTCTTGACGAAAACGATCTCTGCTGGTTCGTGGACCATCGATAGTACGAATCCTACTGGTTGTGCCGCAGCACGGCCGGCGCCTCCTGGAACAAACGGCCCGGCGGGATTCCGGCTCTCGATGGCTGGTGCCGCAGACCTTCCTTCATCACGGGTGTACCTGGCGAGCTGCGATGCAGGAGCCACAGTCATTATCACAACGGTGGCAATTCCGGCAGTCGGAACCCAACCCGCTCAAGGCGCGGATACAGTAGTGTCAACGCTGGCAGCTCCGGAGAGTGTCTTCCCCGCAGTCGGAGGCGCACCACTCCCACCGCCGCAAAACCCTATGTTCATTTTCGCGTTGCAATAGAACGGGATAGTAATTAGTCGGAAAGAATGGGGAGTTTAATGCGCAGATCTTTGCGTGCTTGGCGCACGTAGGCACGGATCCGATGGCTGTCGCTGCTTATCCAACCCCGATTTATCCAAATCCAGTTCTCTTTGTTCAGTTTTTCTCTAAACAGCTGCCGCTTGGGCTCGATTAGCGTTGTAACGTAGTGCAATGTTCATGAACACATTGCCGCTGGCGGTTTCAAAACAAAGTACCAGCGCTTCCGTGTCCTCAGTGCTCTTGCTGCCATGCTCGGAGGTATGCAGCGCGGGCGGGTGCACGCGGAAATGGCATCCCTGATCGTTGAGCGTCGCGACAGCATTCCCGATCACTTGGTTCGCCAGTTCGCATACGGCTTCCCGGACCATATCATCGGATTCAGGAACTTCCATTCCGGCGAATCCGCTGGCCACTTTCGCCGCAGTTGGCGGATCGAGATCGAAAATAATACGTCCTTCGATGTCGCCTGTTAACCATACGAGAGCCGCAATTCCCTTGCGCCGATAGGTTTCCTCTTCCATGCTGAGGTGTCCTACGGCCATGGGAGCTTTTAGCCCCTGGGCAAGCACGGCGTCCGCCGCGTTGATGAATGGCTGGATCAACTCCATTTTCATATCAGGCTCCTGCGCCAGCAGCTTGGGCCACGCTGCCATCTTCTCCGAGAACGTACTTGATGACTTCATACAGCACTTCCGGCTTAACCGGTTTCTGTACAAAGTGACGTGCGCCACGCTGCAGCGCGGCCACAATGTTTTCCTGATAGCCCACCGAAGAAACCATGACGATGCGCGCTTCAGGATGCTGTTGCACGATCTTCTCAGCCGCCTCAATTCCTTCCATCTGCGGCATGGTGATATCCATGAGCACGATGTCTGGAATGATGCGATCGTATTCGGTTATAGCAGTCAACCCGTCTCCCGCTTCGCCCGCAATCTGTCCGCCGAAGGTTTCCACCATACGGCCGAGGTTTTTGCGCGCGAAGACGGAATCGTCCACGATCAAATAGCGGACTGGCTGCCCGTCTTTGCTGCGTTTTACTGGTACGAACTGATCCATACTCAACCTCCTCCTTACCTCACTTCATTCCTTGTATTCATCCCGGCAGCATTGCCGGACTACAAAATCAACTTTGCCCGGCCGCCGAACTCTGGCTTGCCCCGCAGCGATTTGGCATGCACTGAGACTGCAACGTATTTGCCAAAGCCTCGAGCGCCACTACTCTGGTGGCGAATCCCCGTTCAATCGCGGCTTTCGGCATGCCAAATACCACGCACGACTCTTCGCTCTGGGCGATAGTCATGCCTCCTGCGGCCTTTACCATACCTAGCCCCTGCGCGCCGTCGTCACCCATTCCCGTCATGATGACTGCCAATGCTTTCTCTCCAAAATCCTCTGCGAGACTCTTAAACAAAACGTCGACGGATGGACGATGTCCATTCACCCGCGGATCATCACCGAGCACGGCAATATTCCCGAGAGGCAATTTCTTCACTTTGATGTGACGGCTCCCCGGGCAAATCAGAACTCGCCCGGCAAGTAAAAGATCTCCGGACTGCGCTTCCTTCACGCTCATGGCGCAAGTCTCATCGAGACGGCGCGCAAACATTTCGGTAAAGCCCTCCGGCATGTGCTGCACTACTACAATGCTGGCCGGAAAGTCTCCCGGTAGTTGCGATAACAAGTATTGGAGCGCCTGCGGACCACCCGTCGAAATTCCGATTGCCACGATTCGAGTCGGCTGCTTTTTAGCATCCGGCTGCACCTTTTCGACTTGCCGGACATTTCCCGCGAAAGGAGTCAGTTGTACTCCCTTACTCGATGCGGCTGCCTTGATCTTTGAAATCAGCTCCCGCGCGATTTCCGGCATTCTGGCCGAGACATCGGTGGGCTTGGCGACAAAATCAAAAGCTCCTAATGCGAGCGCTTTGAGGGTCACCGAGGCCCCGTCGGTGCTATGCGAGCTGACCACGATCACGGGCAGGCGATGACGGCGCATGATTTCTTTCAGCATGTCGAGGCCACCCATGCCGGGCATCTCGAGATCAAGAGTCACTACCTGCGGCTTGAGGTCTTCAATCTTTTTCAGACCGAAGTTCCCGTCCATGGCTGTGCCTACGACCTGAATTGATTTGTCAGTCTCGAGAATCTGCGGAATGAGCTTCCGCATGAGCGCTGAATCATCAACCACCAGCACGCGAACGGTTTGGAGACTCATACGAGTGCCTCCCGCACTTCTGAAGCGCCTATCCGTTCGGCATGCGAAAGTAAGAGCCCGGACGAATGACCGCTCGACTGGTCGCGTCCCGCTTTCGAGAACCGTTCGACAATTGCAGCCAGATTCATAATGAGGACCACTCGACCATCTCCGAGGATGGAAGCGCCACTGACGAGATCCGTAGCTACCGTCTGATCATCGAGCGCCTTGATAACCAATTCTTCTTCACCTTCCATGCCATCCACAATCAATCCCAACTTGCGCTCCCCAAAAGCGACTACAAGAACAAAAATTTTCCCACGATTGCGGTTCTCGCCCTCGACTCTGCGTCGTCCCATGCGAAGCAAAGGCAGCACCTGGTTGCGCATCTGCAGAACTTCATGCTGCCCCACTTGATGCAGCTCAGATTCGTTAGCACGCGCAATTTCAGCAACCGCATTTAAAGGGATCGCGTAAAGTCGCTGTTCCACGCGGAACAACAGAGCCTTGATGATCGCCAGTGTGAGCGGAAGTTTCAGGCGGAAGGTTGTGCCCTCGCCGAGTCTGGTTTGGATCTCCACCGTGCCCTTAAGACGATGCAGAACGCTGCGAACCACGTCGAGTCCGACTCCCCGTCCTGAGACCTCGGTAATTTCTTCGGCAGTACTGAATCCGGGACGAAAGACAAATTCCAGCACATCGGCTTCACTGAGATGGGAGATTTCTTCCTGGGAAGCTAAACCTTGTTTGACGGCGCGTTCCTTGACTTTTTCTAAATCGATTCCTTTGCCGTCGTCGCGAACTTCGACGATCAATTGGTTGGCTTGATGATAAGCACCGAGGCGGATCGTGCCGTGAGCCGCTTTGCCGGCGCGGACGCGCTCTTCAGCGCTCTCGATTCCGTGACTCACCGCATTGCGAACAATGTGTGTAAGAGGCTCGGCAATGGCATCGAGCAAGCTCTTATCAAGATCGGTATCCTGACCACTAATTTTAAGCTCCACTTTTCTGCCGCAGAGTCTGCCGACATCCCGAATAAGTCGAGGGAATCGCCGGAAGAGCTGCTCCACGGGCACCATGCGGACTTTCATAACGGAGCGTTGCAAATCATTGAGCACTCGCGACTGAAAAGCCATGGCGTCGGCAAAGCGGCCACGCACGGGTTCTTTGGGATAGCGTTTGGCAAATTCGTTCATGGCCTGCTGCAACATGGACTTGCCAATAATCAACTCACCTACAAGATTGAGTACGGCATCGATGCGCTCGGCATCCACGCGGAGAATATTCTCGGCAGCCACCGGATTTGCTTGGGTCGCAGTGGTTCCGTCCTGTTCCTCAGGAGTCGCAAGAAGGTTCGAGGTTTCAATCCCCGCGGTTGGTTCAGCGAGTCCGGCAGTTGTGATTTCTTCGATTGTTTCTTCGATCTTCTCTGAAATTGGATTCGTTTCAGAAAGCTTTTCAGCGCTGGCCGTTACTTCCTGGCTGGGAATGATCCTTTTCTTCCTTATAGATTTAGCGGCTGGGCCTCCGACCGTTGTGATTGCTACTTCAGAGATCACGGTGGGAATGCGGCACTTCGCCGTTACCTGTTCGGCATCTTTATCGCTGGCGAGCAGCAGCTCAACTGTCTTGGCAGTTTGAGTGGAACCCGCTTCTGGTCTGGCAGCGAGCACCTGGCCAAGCGAGCTTAGCGCATTCACGACAAGCTGCTGTGCTGCAATCGGCATCACGCAAAGAGGATCGATCAACGCGGTGACGTGGTACACCTTTTTCTGGTGTGCAATCGCATCCTGAACAGTTAGCTGTTCGTACTCCGTCCAAACAGCTTTGGCGGCGACTGTGACACTAGTCTTTTTGGGACTGTTCTTAGTTTTGGTCTTGGACGCTTTTTCCGTTTTCGGCGTGTCAGCCAACTGGCGGATCGCCTTTTGTAATTCTTCAGTTGCGGGTAATGCCGATTTGCCCCGATAAAATGCGAGTAGAGAGGCGAAAGTATCCGCAGTTGCGAACGCAACTTCAGCCAAACTAGTGACCGCGACCGCGGACTCCACGGCTAAAGCGTCTTCAAACTCGTGCGCCAGTTCGCTCAATTCCCGGTAGCCACAAGCAGCGGCATCACCCTTGAGCGTGTGTACTGTGCGGCGGATGCTTCGCACTATCTCGGCGTCTTCGGGATGTTTTTCCAGACGCAGTGCGTCATCATTCAGGGACTGCAGAAGCTCCTGAGCAGTCTCGAAGAAGAGCTCCCGTAATTCCGCGCCACGATCGTCAGAAAATTGAGTCACAGGATCCTCTCAATTTGCTGGTACGCGGTTCCGCTCTCGCGGTAAATCATGGTGAACTTGTCAGTCAACCCCAACAGGCTTTCGGCATGCCCGACGAAAATATGGCCGCCGGGATTGAGACAACGCCCGAATTTTTCTACTAATCTTTTCTGCTCTGGCTCATCAAAATACATCATCACATTGCGACAGAAAATAATATCGTTGCGTTGCGGCAGATATTCCGTCTTCAAGTTGTGAAAGTCGAAGTGGATGATCTCCTTCAGTGCTTTCTTAATGGCATAGCGCTCGCCCACTTTGTCGAAGTAGCGAAGGCGGTAGCTGTAATCAACCGATGCCATCTGGTTTTCGGTATAAAGACCTTCCTGGCCGGCACGCAGCACGGAATAGTTGAGATCGCTTGCAAGAATTTCCACTTTCCATGGCGGCGGGATGAGCGGCCTCGGCCAAGTCATTTCAGCTGGCGCGGGATTTCGCAGATGCTGGTATGCCAGCGCATCGGCCACCAGCATGGCGATGGTATAGGGCTCTTGTCCGGTGGAGCAGCCAGCACTCCAGATGCGGAGATTGTGATCACCGGTTTCCTGCTTGCGATGAAGCAGATCCATCAGAATATGCTTATGAAATAATTCCAGCTGCGCTTTGTTACGAAAAAAGCTGGTTTCGTTAACTGTTAGATTTTCCAGCAGACAGGCCAACTCGTTTTTTCCCTGCTCGCTGATCAGCAGACGATAGTAGCTATAAAACGAATCCAATTGACATTCTCTGAGCCGCCTCTGAAGACGGTCCTGCAGGAAGTGGGCGCGACGCGAATCGAAATACATGCCACATTCCTGATAGACGAGGGCTTGCAACAGTTTGAGTTCGGCTTCGGAAAGTTGGATTGCGATTCCTGGTGCGCTCATGAGTTTGTCGACAGCAATAAAAATTATTTCGCGGCAGCCGCTTTTCTTGCTTCCACTACATTTCCGCGTTCCGGCTTTCCTTCGGCGTCATTACTCTTTCGCTGCGTCGTGCCAAAGTCGAGCAACTTGGACATTTCCAGCAGAACGATTAGCCGGCCCTTGTATTTACCCAGCCCGGTGACACAATTCAACGACCCCTCGTGAAACTCCGTCGGAGATGGCTCAACATCCGCAGCTGGTATTTTGATCACTTCGGAAGCAGAGTCCACGATCAATCCCGAAAGCCGACCGTTGTACTCGACCACTAGAATCCGGTTGCGTCTTCCATTCACGGTGTTCGTTTCGCCAAGCCGTTTTCTTAAGTCGATTACCGAAACAATTTTTCCTCGTAAGTTGATTACGCCTTCCATGTATTCCGGCGCATCGGGTACGGCCGTGATCTCAGGCACGCGAACGATCTCATGCAGAGACGTGATGGGAACACCATACGTTTCGGGTCCCACTTGAAAGCCGACGATATGCAAGTCGCGGTTATTCACAGGATCTCGATCTCAGCTTCGGCTGCCGGCTGCTGCTTGCCGCACAAATCCCCGGCTGGCAAATTTCGAATCGCGAGACGCCACTGCTCTTTCAAGCTGTTCCAAAGCGAAGCGATCCATAGAATCCAGGAGGTCGCGTGACATCTTCGACATCTGTTCTGCCGACGCCGCAAGCTCGGTCGAACCGGAAGTGGTCTGCTGAACCAGTTCGCGCATTCGCTCCATAGCTTTGACGACGGCGTGTGCGCCCGAAGCCTGTTCTTCGACAGCGGAGTTGATTTCGTGCGTGATTTCGTTTAGTCGTGTTGTAGCCCGGGCAATTTGCGAAGAACCATGAGATTGCTCGTTGGTAGCGGCGCCGATTTCCTGCGCGAACTTGTAAACTTCCGTGACCACATTAGAGATCTTTCGCAGCGCGCCGTTTAGTTCCTCGCCCAGCCCCAACCCTTCGTTCACGATGTCGGTGCTTTGCTCCATGTTGGTAACGGCTTTGCGAGCTTCCTTCTGAATGCTTTGAATCAGTTCGGAAATTTCTTTAGTGGACTGAGCTGATTTCTCGGCCAGCTTCCGAACCTCATCCGCGACCACTGCGAAGCCTAAGCCGTGTTCGCCGGCTCTAGCCGCCTCGATCGCGGCATTCAGAGCGAGCAGGTTGGTTTGTTCCGCCAAGTCGTCAATGACTTCAATGATCTTGCCGATATCATCGGCACGTTGGCCCAAAACGTCGATGATTTCGCCCGAAGAGCGGATGGTGGAATTAATCTTGTTCAATCCTTCCGTGGCTTTGTCCATTGTCGTGATGCCGCTGTGGACTTCTTCACGGGAGCGATTGGAGATATCGAGCAGCACTTTTGCCGTATCGGCGACGCGCTGAATAGAGGCGACCATCTGGTCAATGGAAGCGGAAGTCTCGCTGACACTCGAGGCCTGCACTTGCGTGCTCTTCACCATGTTCTGCACGTTTACACTCATCTCGTGCATGGTGCTGGTAACTTCATCGATGGCTGATGAAGTTTGCAGACTGATTTTGGCTGATTCGTCCGAGGCTCCAGCCACCTGACTGGAAGCACTCGCTACCTGAGACGAAGCATCGCGAACGTTGCGTACCAGGCTCCTGAGACCTTCCACCATACGGCTGAAGGCATTGCCTAAAGTGTCATTCTTCGAACGCGGTTCAACTTCGACGCTCAAGTTCCCGCCGGCGATAGCTTCGGAAACCGCGGCCATTTCGCGCAGGTAGGTAACCATGCTGGCGAAAGTCCGCGCCAATTCTCCGATTTCGTCGTCCCGCTTGATATCGATTTCGTGATCAAGATCGCCAGCATTGCCGATCCGCTGCGCGACTTTCATCAAGTTCCCGAGGGGTTCGGTGATGGAACTGGCCGTACGGTAAGCGATGAATACACCGAGTATTAGCGCCGCTAATAGTGCTGAGTGACGCGATTACGATGGTGGCAGTGCCTGTGGTTTCGTCTGACTTCCGTCTTTCATCCAAGACTTTCTTGTTTTCAAGATCGGCAACGTCCAAATATTCGGTCGAACCTTTCACCCACGCAGATGCGTCCTTCTGCAAATAGAAAATTTGCAGGTCGGCAACTGTGGCGTTTCCAGCATCCACTTCTTTTCTTTTTTCCAAAAGTGGAGTAGCGAATTCGGTGGCCCAGGACTGTTCGTTTTTCTGCACCTGTTCCAGCGCGATCCGTTGTTGGTCGGAGCTGCTTTGTTTTTCGCTGCCCTGCAATTCGTCGGCTAGCAGGCGAATCCCTTCATTCATGCGATCCACTTCGCGGCTGTCTCCGCTGAGCAGGTAGTTGCCCAGATAGAGCCGGTTTTGCATCATTTGGAAGCGGATTTTGTCGGTCGTTTCGGCCATCTGCAAGGCTTGCGAGGCAGCCGCTTTGGCGGAGCGTTCGCGGTACATGGCGACGAGATTCACCAGAAACAGCACCACGACCATCAGAAGGATGAATCCGAAGTTCCTATAAAGTTTCCTGCCGATCGTCATTGCTGTTCCTCCAAGAACAACGTTCTTTCCCACGGATCGAGATTTTTCGTATTTAAAACTTTTCTCAGTCCTGAGGACTGAATTTGAATTCCACAGTTCCGGCGGTTTCTTCGGATGCTGGTTCGAACTTCCATTTCTTGATGGCATCCATCGCGGCATTGACCAAGACCGGATGTCCGCCCACTATTTTTGCGTCTTTGATGGTGCCGTTGGGCGCAACTATCACGGCCAATTTCACCACGCCAGTAATGCTCATGCGGCGTGCAATCTCTGGGTAAGTGGGTGCAACTTTCGATTTCACTTTGCGATTCAATTCTTCTTGCCCAAATGCAGGGAGACCGTTAAAAGCAACAACTCCTAAAGAAAATGCCAAAAGCCCCGACAACACATTCGCTGTCAACAGGCGTAGAAACCGTAGGGACACAAACTCCTCCTTGAAAATGCAGCATTCACAAATGCAATGCCGATGCCACTTTGGAATTTTGAAAGCACTTCCGGTTACTGATCCGATGTTGTTAAGTTGAAATGACTTAGATAGGTTCCGCAAGGTTACGAACGTCACTTCCGAGGCAATAATCCGATCTCAGGGCATTACAAAAGTCTCATGCTGATACGGCACTCAATATGTCATCAAATGGTTTTCCCACTTCGGGTATGTACTTCTTATTACACTTGACTCAAATTGAGATTTAAAGCTAATCTCCTCTAGATTCAGATACTTGTGAATTAGAGCACCCGTTAAGGAGGGTGGCCTTCTGACCAAGCAGAATGGAGATGCGACGCTGCTTGTCCCCCCTGCCCACTCGGAAGATGCTTTTCAGAAATTACTGTTGCAATTTTCCGCCGCAGCGGCACAAGGAATTTCGGCTCCTGCTTTGATTCGCCTGTTTTGTCAGGCCACACGTGAATTCTTTCAAGTGGATGGCACCTACTATTGGGAGCTGACGGCGGCTGGCGAACTTATCGGCATTGAAGCCGATGGTCATTTGGCCAGCCATTTTCGCGGTCATCACTTGAAGGCCACGGAAAAGGCGGTGACCAATGAAGCAGTAATGAACCGTAGAACGGTTCTTGCTAATCATGTGGACCCGAGTCAGTACCCACTCGTGGCGGAGTTCTCTGCGAAATCATTGATGGTCGCACCTCTGGTAGTCGCTAAAGAAGTAATCGGTGCTGGAGTCTTTTTGCATGAGACCGACGACAATTTTTTCGATGAAGACATGGCGACTAAAGCCACGATTTTGGCTGGTCAGCTAGGCAGTCTGCTGGAAGCCGCGCGTTGGAACGACAAGTCGCGGGGAGAGCATCGCCGATCTGAGATTTTGGCTGAGGTGGCGCAAAGTCTTTATGCCGTCCCGGATTCCACCTCTGTTGTCGCGGCGCTTGCGGATCGACTGCGAACCCTGCTTCGCAGTCCGTTGGTGTGCATTCTGCTGCGAACGGGAGAGTCGTTTCATCTTCGCGGAGTCGCCGCGGAATCGCCCGACTTGGCTCTTTCAGTGCGCTCCCGCTTCGATAGGAAGGGCATCCATTTCGCATCTGACCTCGCCGGGCGCGCTCTCGCCGCTGGCGATGCTGTTTCCGTTTCCATAGATCCGGCCACTCATTCCCTGGGCGATCTGGTTCAACCGGGAATGCTGATTGCGGTCCCGTTCCGTACCGCTCAGACCGAAGGCAGCATCCTGGTTTATCCGCGCCCTGAAGGCGCGTTCGATGCCGAAGAGAAGTCACTCGTGTTCGCGGTCGCTAGTTTGGGCGCAGTCGCTATAGCTAATGCGGAGTTAAATGTCACCGCTCGTGACCAAGCCCATGAACTGCAACAGATTCTGGCAATTTCGTCCGAGTTGGGATCTATCGGGCAGCTCGATACATTCATGCAGCAATTCGTTTTACGCGCCAGCAGTTTCCTGGGCTTTGGACGCGCTTTTGTTGGATTGTTGGAAGGGACATCGTTTCATCTTCGCTGGAAATACAGCGAGGGGAAGAGTTGCCCTATTGATTCGATTTTCCCTGACGGAGTCGCGAGCCGCGCTCTTATCGACAAACAGGTTTTCTCCACCGATAATCCGGCAGAATTCCCCGGTGTCAATTTAGATCTGATTGCGAAGTTCAACGTTAAGCAGCTTTTGGCAGTCCCGCTCCTTGGTACAGATGGAGAAGTACTGGGAATGTTTGGTGTTCTCGACCGGCTCGATGAAGCTCCTATATCTCCGGAAGACATTCGGCGTGCTCGTGCGCTAGCCGCGCATGTTGCTATCGCCCATGAGATGACTCGCAATTTGCACCGCTCGGAGCAGCATCGGCGACGCGCTGAATTGTTGATGGGGCTTGCGCTCGAGCTCAACTCAACGCTGCGGCTGCCGGAATTCGCCGAGAAGTTCGTTAAGCGTGCGGCGGAGATGCTGGGCGCAACTGCTGGGTCATTGACCATCCAGCAGGACAACGGACTTGAGACGGTAGTCTTGAAGACCAAGCCGGATGCTGGAAATCCTGAACCAGCACTATTGCGGCGTTATGACCATGCTATTGGGGAGGCGTTGGCGCATTCTTCCGACATGCTGATTTCCTCAACCGCATTGGAATTGTTTGGTGCAAATCTGGCTGAAAAGCTGGGGTGGGACAGTTGTACGTTGGTCCGTCTACTGAGCGGGTCGGGAGCCTTGGCCGGTGTGCTGTGCCTTGCTGGTAGAGGGGAACCGCTGGCCGCCGATGACAAACAACTTCTACAAGCCATTGCTGGACACGCTTCAGTTGCAATTGAAAACGCCCGATTCTTCGCTCGAATGAACCAGGCGAACCGGCATTGGATCGAAATCTTTGACGCTATTACAGATTTCATCGTAGCTCATGATGCATCTGGCAATGTACTGCGGGTTAACCGTTCCCTGGCAGAGTTTATCGGAGTGCAGCCTAACGAGCTCATTGGTCTGAATATGTGCGCGCTGCTGGCCATAAACAACGATGCACAAGCTGGCTCTTGTCCCTATTGTCGAAATGCTGGCCAAGGAGAGGATGAGTATGTCCATCCCGTGCTGGAGCGCACTTTTCTGGTCTCTACTTCGCAGGTGCATGGAGCCAGCAGCGAAGTCTTGCAAACCATTCATGTGCTAAAGGACATTACTGATCGCCGGGAAGCGGAACGACGCTATCGCGAATTATTCGACAACATTCAGGAAGGATTGTTTTTCTCCACCCCCGAGGGGCATTTTGTCGAGGTAAACGACGCCCTCGTGCGGATGCTTGGCTATAACAGCCGGGAAGAACTGCTGCATGCTGACATCCGCAATGGCCTGTACTTTTCGCCGGAACGCCACGACGAACTAGTTGGTTATATGAAGGGGCACGGTGTATTACGCAACCACGAGGAGACTCTGCGCCGGAAAGATGGTTCGCCTGTCCATGTCCTTATTAATTCTTTTTCAGTGCGGGACGCGCACGACCGCATCGTGCAGTATCGCGGACTGATGCTGGATATTAGCGGACTCAAAGCGTTTCAGTCGGAGTTGCAGCGTGAGCGCGATTTCTCCGGGAAAATCCTTAATAACACTCAAAGTCTTATTCTGGTCGCGGACACTTCGGGCATTGTCAGTTATGCGAATCGCCGCTGGTATGACATGGGCTATGAGCAGAAGTACATTTTGGGAAGACCGCTCGAAGAATTGGTGCTTCCCGCGCGCCGCCCGGTTCTCAACGAAGCATTTACCGCGATCATGGCAGGCAATCAGGTCGACAATTTAGATTTACAGGTTCTTCGAGCGGATAGACGAGTCGGCCAATTTTCCGTGAATTTGAGTCCCATGCGCGACGAACAAGGTGCCGTCACCAGCATTGTGGTGGTGATGAGCGACATCACCGATGCGGCGACCTTGCAAGCGAAATTGGTTCACGCGGAAAAAATGGCAGCAGTTGGGCAACTGGTCTCGGGAGTGGCTCACGAAGTTAACAATCCGCTCACCGCGATCCTGGGCTTCGCTGACCTATTGATGGAGAACCATGAAGTCCCGGAAAGCGCGCGCAAAGACCTGCGAGTGATTCTGCAGGAAGCCCAACGCACCAAGCAGATCGTACAAAATCTGTTGAGCTTCGCTCGTCAAATGCCTCCTCAACGTAAACCGGTGCAACTGAATGCAGTTTTGCGCCGGACTCTGCAACTCCGGGCCTATGACTTTCATAGCCGGGGCGTCGAGGTCGTAGAGAATCTTGATCAGGATTTGCCTTACGTTATCGGCGACGCTCACCAATTGCAGCAGGTCTTCTTGAATATTTTGAACAACGCGTACGATGCGGTGCGAGCGACGGTGAATCCAGCCCGCATCGAAATTACGACGGTGAAGCAAAACAGTTTTGTTGAGATATCGTTCCGCGATAACGGACACGGAATTTCCTTCCCTGAACGCATCTTCGACCCCTTCTTTACCACGAAGGAAGTGGGTGAAGGAACTGGACTGGGCCTCAGCATCTGTTATGGAATCGTGCGCGAGCACGGCGGCGAAATTCTTTGCCGCAACAACGAAGACGGAGAGGGTGCAACCTTCATTGTTCGGCTACCTTCCGCCTCAGAACTGGCCTCCGTGGGAGTGGCCGCCGGAGTCACGCAGCAATGACAATGCCAATGCGCGCTGTAAATCCCGAAGTCCTGCCGGTCTTACTCATCGAAGATGAGCCTGCCGTTATGAGCTATGTTCGCGCCGCTCTCGAACGCAGCGGCTACACCGTGGTCTGCAGCGAATCAGGAGTCGACGGATTGCGACTTCTCGAGTCGGGTGATTTTCTCGGTGTAGTCTCGGACATGCGTACGCCTGGCGGGGTCGATGGTGCTGATGTTCATGCTTGGGTAGCACGACATCGTCCCGAGCTGGCGTCTCGCATTGTGTTCATCACTGGCGACATCGCCAATGAAGATACAGTTGCCACACTTCAGAAAACCGGCGCGCCCTGCGTGGAGAAGCCCTTCCGCGTGCAGCAATTCATTACCGTTGTAGAACAGACCATGGGGAAAGCATTGTGAGTGATGATCTAAGAATCCGGTTGCTGATCGTTGACGATGAGGAGAGCATTCGCAGACTTTGTATGACGGTGGGCGAGGCGCTTGGTTTTTCATGCATGGAGGCCCAGAGCGGAGAGGCCGCGCTGGCCGTATTGGAAGATCAGCCGGCGCATATCATTCTCACCGACATGATCATGCCCAACATGTCCGGGCTGGAATTCCTTGAACGAGTGAAAAAGATGTTGCCGCGTACCGAAGTTGCTGTAATGACGGGCCACGGCTCGGTCGAAACTGCGGTGCAAGCAATGAAGCTCGGAGCCTACGACTACATCAGCAAACCGTTCTCGCCGCTGGAAGAATTGCGTTTATTCCTGCGCCGAATGGCGGACAAGATCCGACTGGTAGAAGAAAACCAATTCTTGCGGGAGCGAGTAGATACAGAGACTGAGCTGCATGGAATCGTAGGATCCTCCGCCAAAATTCAGGATGTTCTGCGGATGATCTCGCGTCTGAAAGACACACGCACACCGGTGCTGATTACAGGGGAGAGTGGTACTGGCAAGGAGCTTGTGGCGCGGGCGATACACTTTAGAGGCTCCTTTGCGACTCGGCCGTTTGTAGCCGTGGATTGCGGATCGCTTGTTCCCACCCTGATCGAAAGCGAACTCTTTGGTTACGAGAAGGGCGCGTTCACCGGCGCAATTCGATCGCGGCCGGGTTTGTTTCAAACTGCCAGTGGAGGAACCATCTTCTTAGATGAAATTGGAGAATTGCCGCTGGAGATGCAAGCCAAACTTCTCCGAGTCTTGCAGGAAAAAGAAGTACGTCCAGTCGGTAGCAATCACAAAACTAAAGTGGACGTCCGCGTGATTGCTGCTACGAACCGCGATCTGGAAACCGAATACAAGAACGGTACATTCCGCAAAGATCTCTATTTCCGCCTCAACGTGGTCACGGTGCATCTCCCTTCGCTACGCGAACGGCGTTCTGATATCCCGATGTTGGTGCATTGGTTCCTTGATCGTTATGCCGAAGGCGATTCCATTCAAGTCTCCAATTCAGCAATGAAGTGCTTATTGCAATATGAGTGGCCAGGGAATGTGCGAGAACTTGAGAACTGCGTTGAACGGGCGGTTGCCCTCGGTAGCAAGCACCTCCTTGATGTATCAGACCTGCCCCCGAGCGTAGCTTCCTCGTCTTCCTCGTTGGAACCCAGCAGTCCGTTGACCTCAGGGCTTTCCACCACTGATTTGGAGGATATTGAGCGAGCCACCATCCAGCGCGTCTTCGAACAGGTGAAAGGCGACAAAATACTTGCGGGGAAGATGTTGGGGATCAGCCGAGCCACGCTTTATCGCAAGCTGAAGCGCTACAACATCGGCGGCCACGAAATTCTGTCGTCGACAAGTCAAGCTTTACAATAGGAGGTGTACTCGTCGAAAACACAAGACTTTGTCCCATTGCTTGGCGGATACTCACACGACGCGGACTTCTTTTCAACTTTTGCATAGTGTCAATCCGGAACAGGCCCTAGTACCTTTCACTGGTTTTCCAGCTTCTTTCGTGGTTCCACTTCTTCCTCAAACCTCTGAGAATCTGTTTCAATCTGAGACATATAGGTAACTCTGACAGTCACTTACTCCTGGACAGCTAAGGCTGCAGCATTAAATTCAGCAACTTAGCCGATCTTTAAACGCGCAGTTTTTTTGGCCAAAGCCGTGCAATGAACCTTGTGATGCGGTCTGGGTACCCAAGCCATGCTAACCGGCAGACTTGGGAACCCGGGCTACGTCGACACCACCTCCGGAGAGTTCGTGCCCAAAGAAGCAACAGCCCGCGCCCGTTCGTCAACCGAGAGCTTGACGAGTAGATTGGCTAAATTCTTCCCGGACGCAGCCCCGGTGCGCATTCCAGTTCGGTTAACTCGAGATACCGACAAAGGAAACCCAATAACTGAAAGCACGGTAATCGAATTTGGAACACCGCGCGAGGTGCTGTTTACTTCGGCACTGCCTTTAGAGTTCGCCGATATGCTTCATTTGCAAAACTCCGACGGCACGTTAGACGCTGACGCTTGTGTGGTCGCTCTTCAATATAACGGTGGACGAACGGCCGTTGCAGCGCGCTTCACGCAGAACATCGCGAATTGGATTGTTAAGTCCAACTTGTAGTCGGGAATTGACTCGCGCGAAATTCGAACCGCGCGAATTTGTGAATTATGACTTCTATGCCAGATGATCTCAGTACAGAATGGCGGGAGGCGCGCCAACTTCATCCGCTTTACGCTGCGCTAGCCCGCGAGTGCGTTATCGATTTACCCGCATGCCCGGATTTGGACGCTGGAACAGAAGCTCCGTCGGCTGAATCTATCGAACTTGCCCGGCAATGGTTGCTGGACGTAGACGAGAAGATACAAGTCCATCAGCTCCGGCAATTCCTGCAGACTACGACTTTGGCCAGCGACGAGGTTCTCGGCATCCTGCTGAAGCACTACCTTCACAAAGTTACGCGTAACGACTCGGACCGCGACAAGATCGACTTTCTTCTGGTCCAATACTTCTCTCATTGCGCTCCCTCGCGGCTCGAAGATACTGACGTCCAATATGTGGCTCAGGTTCTTGAGCCTGCAATTGGAACCATTGACTCTCGTGTGCCCGACTGGTTGAAGCCGCTGGATGACGTCATCGAGCGGGCTAATGCTTGCCAGACGTTGAACGAACTATTTACCAGCAGGTTGCTGGAAGAGGGTAGAAAGCTGAAGACGTCCTCCGGGGACAAATATTTTCAACCGGCAGCGATGGTAGCGTTTACTCGTTTCAGCTTTTTGATGCGCCGCGTCTTCTTTCGCCTTATGCACCAGGACCTCAATGCGATTCTCGACGGATTGCGCGAACTCGAATTGAAGGGTGTCACTACTTTAGATTGTAGAAAGGCGCAATTTTCGGCCGACGAACCCATTAGCCGTTTGCGCATGATCTGCCAGTCCTGGAAAGTTATGTTTCACGCTGAGTATTCCTCGGGCCAGCCGCTTTGTATTCTTGTAGATCTTCGAACCGCGGTCGATGCCGCATTGGCCCAGAGTGGCCAAATCAAAGCAGAGTCGAAGACTCGCAGCGCGGCAGCCGGCGGCGGATTTGCCGTCAATAGTACGGAGGGAGCGGAATTTGAAGTGTCCAGCGCTCCGCAAGCCTGGAATCCGGATACTTCCCAATAGCGACTTCGCTGCTGCAGCGCAATAGCCGAGATTTGACCATAGGCCCAAAGAATTGAAATAAATCAGAATTGAAATAAATATCGAGGAAGTGAAGTTTGGAGCAGTCCACCGTTTTAATCGTATCCGACCATGTGGAATTCGCACATGCGATTACGGCCCGATGGCAGTCAGAGTCAATCGTTCCTGCGCTGACCATGATGAGCGCTGACCTCTGTCATGAGCTGGAACCGGGAGCCTTCGATCTCGCAATCATCGGAGCCGTTCGCAACGATGTTCTTGCGCCAACGTTAGAGGCCCTGGAAGATTCGGCAAAGTCGGTGTTACACATTTGCGAAGCGGCACCGGTCGAAAGCTCGAAGGATCCGCAATCCCGAGTGATGCGATTGCGAAAGCAGGATGGGTGGCTCGACATTCTCATACTGGTAGCATCGGAAACGCTACGGAAGTGTGAAGCCATTGCGCACGCCAAACGACTGGACGAGATTAACGCATTGCTCGAATCACAGGCTACGTTGGGCCGTTATATCCTCGAAATGCGGCATAGCCTTAATAACGCACTAACATCGGTACTCGGAAATTCGGAATTGATGCTTCTCGAGCAAGAAACACTCTCCGCCAAGGCGAGTTCGCAAGTTGAAACCATTCGTAACATGGGTTTGAGGATGCACGAAGTGCTGCAGCGCTTTTCGTCGCTAGAGAAAGAGCTGAAAGTCGCGGAGAAACAAGCGAAGACGGAAAATGGAATCAAGGCATACGCGGCCGGAGCCAGTTTGTAAGTTGCGCGCAGAGCTTTGATTCATTGGAATGCTGATAAACTTGCCTTGGCGATCTCGCTTATTACGACGCTTTGCTGATATTTCCGCTTCCCGTTGTCCCGCCTTCTGGGACTTGGATCAGTTGAACTTGTCCATAACCGCGGCGTCTAGCGTCCGCCGCCGCTTCTTCCTGAGTTGCTCCCGTTCCTACGACTTTCTGATCCGCAATGGCGAGTGCGGCCCACGTTCCAACTTTTAGTTTTGCCAACAACTCATGATATGAAGTCTCAGTCGAGGTTTTCAGCGGCTTATCATTGCCACTCGGGTCAGGGATAGATGATGGCGGATCGCTCGTGGGGAAAGAGTCGGCCAAGGTTTTGTCGAAAGATTTTTCGCGATGGTCATCCTGCGTAGCTACAGGACGATCTTCGGGATCGCGCCTGCTCCCGGAGTGTTCGGGATCATGCGGGGTGACCTGCGGTGCTCCAGGACTCCCGGACTTCTTAACGCTGGGTTCCCTGTTGGACGAATTCTTAAGCGACGAGTTCATGAGTAACCTCAGTCTTTGCAGTTTCTCCTGAGTATCCATCGTGAGGTATCGGGTAATCGCTCTATTTTCATAGTCGAGTACACCTACTCACGTCTCGTAACGTCACTTTAGTTACCGAGATCACCATCAGTCGCACGGACTTCCATACGAGGTTCTTCGCAAGTTCTTCAGGAACTCACGTTCTCGTGACAGGACAGGAAAGTTCCTCCTCCTTCTCGTCCAAAACGACCAAGGGGAATTACGATGACGAAACTGTTTCGAATCGTGCTCTGTCTGTGTGGGGTTTTCTGTGAGTTGTATTTCTGCCAAGGTGGATTAGCGCAAGAACGAGATCAGGCTCTCGACGAGAACAGCCAACCGGCATTGACCATCTATAACCAGAACTTCTTCGTGGCCCGCGAACGCTTTCCGCTCGACCTCAAAAGCGGTCTCAACCATGTGGAGTATGCGGGCATAGCGGCTCACCTCGAACCTGATTCAGTCATCTTGCGCGATCCCGGCGGGCGCTCCCTGCAAGTTCTCGAGCAGAACTATCGCAATGATCCTGTCTCGCAAGAGCTTCTGCTCTCGCTTTACGAAGGCAAGACGATTGACTTCCTGCTTCCCTCGAGCCAGACGGTGAAGGGAAGAATCGTGCGCAGCGGATACGTTTCCGCCATCAACTATGCGCAGAACTACCAACAACCAAGCTACAGCCAGCCAATCATCGAAGTGGATGGTGTGTTGCGCTTTGGGTTGCCGGGACAGCCCCTCTTTCCCGCATTAACGGGTGATTCGATTTTAAAACCTACCCTCAGTTGGGCGTTGCAGACGAATACTCCTGGAAAGTTTGACGCTGAAATTTCTTACGTAAGCGGAGGAATGAGCTGGCAAGCGGACTACAACCTGGTTTTTGCAGATAAGCCGAATGGCAAATCAGACCTACTCGACATGGTTGGCTGGATCACCATGCGCAACCAGAGTGGGAAGACTTTCGAGAGCGCGCGAATAAAGTTGATGGCTGGAGACGTCAGCAAAATCGAAAACAATGGGGTCGTGGGCCGCGCCTACGCAGCAAAAATGACAATGGACGAAGTTGCCGCGGCTCCCGTAGTTCGCGAGAAATCTTTTGACGAGTTTCATCTCTACACGCTGGAGCGCCCAGCCACGCTTCACGACAACGAAACCAAGCAAGTCGAATTCGTGCGTGCCACGGGAATTCGTGCGCAGCGAATCTATGTTTATGACGGAGCGAAAGTCGACCAGTATGGCTACTACAATCCAGAGCAGATCCGCCAGGACGCGAGCTATGGCACGCTATCGAATCCCAAAATTTGGGTTATGGAAGAGTTCAAGAACGCCGATGTGAATCATCTCGGCATCGCGCTTCCCAAAGGCAAGCTACGTTTCTATCGCCGCGATACCGACAGCAGTCTGGAGTTCACTGGCGAAAACACGATCGACCACACACCGAAAGACGAAATGATTCGCGTCTACACGGGCAATGCATTCGATGTGGTTGGCGAGCGCCGGCGCACGAACTATCACGTGGACAATAACCAGCACTGGATGGATGAGTCATTCGAAATTCGTGTCCGCAATCACAAGAAAGAACCTGTCGACGTTCGTGTGGTCGAGCACTTGTACCGTTGCGCAAACTGGAAATTGTCCGAGCAATCGCAAGCCTCTCGCAAAACCGATGCGCAAACCACGGAGTTCCCGGTGACGATTCCAGCGAATGGCGAGCAGGTGATTACCTACACTGTGCATTACAGTTGGCAGTGAAGTTCAACTCGCGTGCACTGGATATTTCACGTCAGGGTATAAACGGTCGAATGCAACCCAGAGCAGCGCCACAATGACGAGAACTAGAACGCTGCCTTCGGGGCCAACCGAGCCTCCGGTGATCCATCGCGAACCATGGAACGATGAACTCAAGAGGTGACCGGGAGAGACTTCCCCGCTATCTGGAACAGAGTAGAGATAGCTCTCTCCCCAATCCCATGCGGCGTGAAATCCCACGGCGAACCAGAGATTGCCCGTACGGCGAAGCGTGAGGCAAAAGAACAATCCGATGAGCCCAGCTGCTAAAGCTCCGAGCAGTGCTTCGCCTTTATTTCCCAAGTGGACCGCTCCAAAAGCTATGGAAAGCAATATTGCGGCTGGCCAGAATCCAATTCCCTGGGTCAAGGTGAATTGCGGATATCCGCGAAAAAGAAATTCTTCGAACAATCCGACTATTAGAAAAACTACCGCCCAGAAGGCTGCGAATTTCACAATACGAATGCCATGTAACACGATTCCGCCGAATGAAAAATCGCCAGTCGCGCGAATAAGCAGCAGCAATAGCGTGATTCCCATCAGGCCCCACACCGTGCCGATCCAAAATGAGCGCCCCAATGCGCCACGCTTCGGCAGGCCATAATCGTCAAACGTGCGCTTTTCGATCCGAGCCATGATCGTGGCTGCAGCAACCGCCGCAATCAGCACCAACGTTTCGCCTATGAGCGCAGACCATATGGAAGCCAGCTTATGATGCAAATGATGTACCACATACTCTGCAAGGCGGCCCAGCGAAAACGCGAAGGCCCCGAAAATCACGAGGTACAGCACCAAGCGCCAACCTGAGCGCAGACCGCTTTCCGAAAAAAAGATATTGTGCATTCGGGCCGAAACCGAAGGCGCAGGAGGAAGTAGATTCGGTTCCGGCATCTGATTTGGTTCTGGATTTTCTTGCGAGTCTTCCATAACGAAATTTCCTTAACCGTGCCCGGACATGGTAAAACACTCCGTCTCCCTTCATGAGCAAAATTTTCAGTCGAGATCGCGTCGGCCGCCCACAACTTATCGCAGGTTCTCTCCTCCTTCTATTCATCGCCCAGTGTGCCTGGCTTATCAGCCGGGGTACGCAACCTCTCGAAGTGGACACCACGGAGCTGTTCCGAGTACAAGAAGGCATCTTCCAATGGAATGGGGAAGCTATAGCGGGAACCCCTTCAGCGGCTCGTGAGGAGACCGGGATTAGCGTTCCCCCATCGCTGGCGCAGAATCAAGACTACGATCCACATCATTCTCCGCTGTGGTATTTGGTTGCTTCCGCTCCGCTCCTGAGGTGGGGCGGATCTTTCCACGCCAACACGCTTCAGTACTGGGGATGGCTGGCCCGAGTTCCTTACGTGTTGTTCGGCGTATTGCTGGGCGCATCGCTTTGGTACGTTTCGCGGCGGCTTTACGGCAATGCGGGCGGTTACATCGCACTGGGACTTTATTGCTTTTCTCCCGGAATCATTCGCAGCAGCTCCGTCTGGTTTGTGCAGCCGGAAATGAGCGCTGCATGGGGTGCATTTGGAGCGATCTTCACCGCCATCGCGGTTGCGCACACGCTCTATGCCCCACGAGAAGTTATTTTGTGGAATTGGCGGCGTATCGTGCTGCTGGGACTTTCGCTGGCGATGGCGATCGGATCGCAATTTTCGCTGATTATCATTGTTCCACTTGGTCTCGGGTTCATGCTCTATCTTGCTCCCATGCGCATTCGCGCTGCGTTTGCTATCTGCGCAGCGGCCTGTCTGGTGGCGCTGGCTCTTCTCTACGCTTCGTATTTCTTTCATCTCGGAGCATTCTGGAGCGATCTTCGCCATGCTGACTTCGCCACAGTTTCTTGGCGTGCGCTCCTGATGCCTCGCGCCTACTTGCGCGTCTTGCAGGAATTGGCGCAAAGCAGTCCAGCATTCTGGTTGATGTTGATAGCAGCACTTGTGTCGTATGCTGCGTGGCCGCGCACTCGCTATTTCGGCAATACTGCGCCGCTGTTCGTCGCACTCTTTGTTTTTACTCTTGGGTGCAGGTTCGCCACATTATCCCGGACTCGGCTTTCTTCTCATGGCTGTGCCATTCCTATATGTTTTCGTCGCGGGAGTAGCGGCGGATCTGCTGGAATCGAAGCAGCGCAACTTAGCGGAAGCAGCGATTTGGGGGCTTCTCATCGCGAACGCGCTGTGGAATATGGCAGTTTTAGCCAGGGTAGGGCGCAGCTAAAGTAATCACTCGGACGGTTACTCGCCACAGCTTCGAAATCCTCTAGCCTTGCTTTCAGCTAGTTAGTCTTGCGAGACGGCAACATGCCTGCGCGGCCGAGTAATACCAAAATAACTGCAACCTCCAAGCCTGGGATTCGTTCTAATATCGTAGAGTGGTTGTTTTGTATTTAAGCGTTTCCGGAGGCGTTTATGAGCGCGAAATTGCAGTGGTGGTTCGGCTGTGAAGCGGTTGAATGCGGTGGCTCTAATGCTTGGCCTCTCGTTGTTGCTGACCACGTTTCTAGTTTCTACGATACATGCGCAGGTGGCATCTCCCGGATTTAATGGTTCACCCTCCGTGCACGGAGTGCCGCCGAGCGTGACTTCGATCGGCTTTGCAGGACATCGAGTCAATGGTGTGCCGCCGAGCGTGAGTTCATTGGGATTTCCGGGGCGCACTCGCACATTTACGGAGCCGCCGAACTCTGAGCGCAGGCATCGCCGTCATGATCCGACCTTCGTTCCTTGGGGCGGAGCAGTCTATGGCGCGCCTTATTATCCCTACGACTCTTACGACGACACGGCTCAGGCGCCAGCTGACGATTCGACCGATCCTGAATATCAAGGCGGCCCCACTGTTTTTGACCGCCGCGGCCCAGGAACAAGTCGCGCTTCGGAACGGAACTACTCCGATGATTCGTCTCAAGCAAAGACTGTGACACAGCCAACGCCTGAGCCGGTTTCTAATCAGCCGGATACTGTCTTGGTATTCAAAGACGGGCACCAGCTCGAAGTCGCGAACTATGCAATTGTCGGAAGTACTTTGTTTGATTTGACTGACGGCCACCGGCGCAAGATTCCACTCTCTGAGCTCGATTTGATTGCGACCGGAAAACAGAACGATGATCGCGGCGTAGATTTCCAGATTCCGTCACGGGCTGAAGCGAACTAAGCCCCTTTACATTTCTTTGCGTTTGGCCGATCCCGATCCACGATCAATTCACCATCCAAGGTCATCTAATCCACAGAGGTAGATCTTCTTGGACAAAGCTTCCGGCTTGGTTCGTATCGCTATTCTTATTTCCTTCTTAGCTCTCATCATTCTCACCCAACGTTACTGGTTTCTCGGCGCCTGGCATGGGATTGAAAAGATCTCACGACCTATCCCTCGTCATTTGCTGCAGGGTCTGTGGATCGGTGCTCTCGCGCTTTTCGTGGGTACGTTCTTTAATCGCTTGATCGAGCACTTCTTCGCTCGTGGATTAGGCGAGTGGACAGTTGGTGTTGCCCGCGTATGGCTGGTTGCCTCCTTCTTTGCCTTCTTCGCGGTTCAGCTGGTAGGAGCGGTGGACTGGAGCTCGCATGCGGTGACAAAGCTGATTTCTCCTCAAAAGACTTTTGAACCCGGACGCCGGGATTTCTTCCGCTACGCCGCCTACTTGGCTGCAAGCGTTCCCTTCTTGGCTGCAACCTACGGATTCGCAACCGGACGTCTGAAATACAAAGTGCAGAAAGTAGATGTTCCCATCGCGAATCTTCCCAAAGAACTCGACGGTCTGAAGATCGTGCAGCTCAGCGACATCCACATTGGCGATTTCATGCCGCAGGATGAAGTTCGGCGCGCGGTCGAGATGGCAAATGAGTTAAAAGCGGATCTGGCCGTCGTCACAGGAGATTTCATCAGCGACGAAAATGATCCATTGGAAGCTTGCATTTCAGAACTCAGCAAGCTGCATGCACCGCTTGGAACTTGGGGTTGCAACGGCAACCACGAAATCTATGCTGGAGCCGAAGATGCGTCACAACAACTCTTCTCGCAACATGGCATGCGACTGCTGCGCCAAGAGAATGCGCAACTGGAATTTCGCGGCGGTAAGTTCAATTTGATCGGAGTGGATTATCAGCGAGATCACATGACGCCCGGACCGCACGGAACCATGCTGCAAAGCATAGAGCCGCTAGTGAGCCGCGACATGCCAAACATTCTGCTCTCGCACAATCCGAATTCATTTAAGCGCGCGGCCGAGCTCGGCATTGAGTTAAGCCTTGCCGGTCACACCCATGGCGGTCAGGTGAAATTCGAAATCGTTGATCACAGTGTCAGTCCAGCGCGTTTGATCACGGAATTCGTCGCGGGACTTTATGATCTGCCGTCCGGCAAAGGCTCAGCGACCCCCACGGGAAATAACGGACACAAGAACAACAAAGCATTCCTGTACGTGAACCGCGGCCTGGGAACATTCGGCATGCCAGTACGCATCGGCGTTCCACCAGAGATCACGTTGCTAACTCTGCGCTCGGCTTAGATGCCGCACACAATCCGTGAAAACAATAGTCGGCTCGCAACAGCCTGATTCCCGAATCCGACTGTGAGACGGCTCAAATCTGCCGCTAAAAACAGCTCACTTGTGCTATAATAGTCATTGCTCGATAAGTCATTAACTCTCTGTAATTGCAATCATTTACGGGACTTCGGCGCAGGTTTTTTCGCGCACATTCCAAACCAATCGCACTAGCTAAAAGCTAGGAGCTAAAAGCTATCTATGCCTGACGATCAAAATCCAGATTTACCGTTAACTCCTCCACCGCCTGGTGAAGGTGGCAACCCCGGCGCGCTCAGCATTCAGAACGTCAATATCGAAGACGAGATGCGGCACTCGTATCTCGACTACGCGATGTCCGTCATCATCGGCCGCGCGCTGCCTGACGTTCGCGACGGACTCAAGCCCGTGCATCGCCGCATTCTTTACACCATGCAGCAGATGGGACTCGCCTATAACCGCTCCACTCGTAAGTGCGCGAGGATCGTCGGAGAGGTGATGGGTAAATACCATCCCCACGGAAATCTTGCAGTGTACGATGCCTTGGTTCGATTGGCGCAGCCGTTCGCATTGCGCTATCCGTTGGTCGACGGCCAAGGAAACTTTGGCTCGGTTGATGGAGATCCGCCGGCGGCCGATCGTTATACGGAAGCCCGCCTCACGCGTGTAGCCGGCGCGCTGCTCGAAGATCTCGATAAGGAAACAGTCGACTTTCGTCCCAACTACGATGGCAACGAAATCGAACCCGACGTTCTTCCCACGCGCATTCCGAACCTGCTGGTAAACGGATCAAGCGGAATTGCCGTCGGCATGGCGACAAATATTCCGCCTCACAATCTCACTGAAATCGTCGATGCTGCGATCACGCTGATCAACAATCCCGCGACTCCGTTGCCCGAGATTCTGAAGATCGTCAAAGGCCCCGACTTCCCGACCTACGGCATCATCCACGGCAAGTCTGGAATTGCCGAAGCCTATCGCACCGGCCGCGGACGCTTCATGATGCGCGCCAAAGCGGGCACCGAGACTTTCAACAAAGATCGCACCGCCATCGTGGTCACCGAAATTCCGTACCAGGTCAATAAGGCAAAGCTGATTGAGCGCATCGCGCAACTGGTTAACGACAAGACTATCGAAGATATTTCCGATATTCGCGACGAAAGCGATCGCGACGGCATGCGCATCGTCATCGAGCTCAAACGCGGAGCCGAAGCTCAGATCGTCCTGAATCAGTTGTTCAAGCACACCTCCATGCAGGAAGGTTTCAGCATGATCTTCCTCGCCGTGGTGAATGGACAGCCCCGTGAAATGGGCCTGATCCAGGCCATTCAGTACTTCATCGATCATCGTGTCGATGTGGTTCGCCGCCGCACCGCCTATCTGTTGATGAAGGCGAAAGAGCGCGAGCACATCCTCGAAGGCTACAAGACTGCGCTCGATCACCTCGACGCAGTGATTACGATTATTCGCGGCAGCGGCAATCGCGCCGAAGCTCGCGAGAATTTGGTAGTGTACTTCGCCGGCAGGAAGATCGACATCAATGTCACTGGCAAGGCGCCTAAGCTCGATCCGGAAAAACCGTTCACCACGATCCAGGCGGACGCAATTCTCGAACTGCAATTGCATCGCCTGACGCGGCTCTCCATCGACGAGATCACTAAAGAACTGAATCAGGTTCGCGAAAATATCGCCGAGTACGAATCCATTCTTAATTCAGAGAAGAAGCTGCGCAACGTCATCATCAAAGAGCTCGAAGAAGTGAAGAAGCTCTACGGTGACGAACGCCGCACGGTAATCGAAGACGAAGCCGCCGAGATCAGGCTTGAAGACTTGATCGCGGACGAGCAGATGGCGGTCACCGTCAGCCACACCGGCTACATGAAGCGCACCGCGATCTCCACCTACCGCAATCAGCGCCGCGGAGGCACGGGCCGCATGGGCATGAAGACGCGCGACGAAGATTTCGTCGAACATCTCTTCATCGCGTCGACGCACGCCTACATTCTGATCTTCACCAATACCGGACGTGTTTACTGGCTGAAAGTCTACGAAATCCCCGACGTGGGCGCTGCCGGCAAAGGCAAGCACGTTGGCAATCTCGTGGGCTGCAAGCCGGCGAGACCGTTCGCACCATGCTGGCCGTTCGCAATCTGGAAGAAGAAAACCGCTACATCTTCTTCGCCACTCGCAATGGCACGGTGAAGAAGACGCAGGTGAAGGAATTCTCCCACGTACGCGCGATGGGCATTATCGCCATCAGCATCGATAAAGACGATGAACTGGTCGCGGTGCGCCTCACCGACGGACAGCAGATCATCTTCCTGGCATCGCATGATGGACAAGCCATTCGCTTCGACGAAAACGATGTCCGCTCCATGGGCCGCAATGCTGGCGGGGTTCGCGGCATGAAGCTCGAGGACAAAGATTACATCGTCGGCATGGCCACCACCATCAAGCCCGGAGTTCCAAAAGTAAAAATCGAAGGCGAACCCGAAGAAGTCATCATTAAGGGTTCGCTGATCCTCTCCGTAACCGAGAACGGATACGGCAAGCGCACTCCGGCGGACGACTATCGCCTGACGAACCGCGGCGGCAAAGGCGTGATCAACGTCAAGACCACCGAGCGTAACGGGAAAGTCGTCGGCATCGCGCAGGTCGCCGAAGACTCCGAAGTGATGCTGATCAGCCAGTACGGCAAGATCATCCGCATCGAGTCGAAGTTCATCCGCGAATCAGGAAGGTCGGCTCAGGGGGTAAGACTGCTGAACATAGAGCCAGGAGACCGAGTGGCTGCAGCAGTAGTAATCCCGCCAGAAGAAGAGCCAGTGAACGGCGGGTTGATTCAGTAGCAAGCTCGTGTCGGAACGAGCAGCCAAACTCGTGTAGGGACGGGCGCCTTCGCCCGTCCTAGTCGAGCAACGCTCGACTAGCTTGGACTCTTCGCCCTACTTCATAGCCGCCTTGATCAGCTTCCGCGCTTCGCCTGGCCCTTTGCGGGCGAGGACGCGATATTCTTTGCCTTCCAGCCTGTGGTAATTCACGAAGAACTCTTGCAGTTCGTCGCAGAACTTGTCGCCGAGATCGTCCAATACTTTGATATCGGCAAAGCTGTGATTGGCATGTTCGATGGCGATGATGCGGTCGTTACGAGTTTTGTCTTTTTTATCTCGCTGCTCGCCCTCGATGACGCCAATAATGCGGCATTTGAGCAGGCATCCGGGAAAGGCGGGTTCATCCATCAAGACCAGAACGTCGATGGGATCGCCGTCGTCCGCCAGCGTTGAGGGAACAAATCCAAAATCGTAGGGAAAAGCCATTCCGGCGGGCAGAACTTTCTTGAGTTGAAAAATCTTCTGCTCTGGATCGAAGGCATACTTGTTCCGGCTGCCCTTCGGAGTTTCAATAATGACCTGAACAATGTCCTTGTCCTCGGCGTCTATAGGCTTGAGACGCGTAGGATTGGCGAGCACGCCCTTGCCGTTATTTCCATTCTTCCCCATCTTTCCTCCAGGCTAGTCACTTGCTGAGCAGTGGATGCGCGGAAAGTCGCGGGGTTTGCACTAAGCAGCTCTGTTCTCTTTATCGTTACTAGTATCGTCACTGGCTACGGGGTTTGACGAAATAGGTTCATGCTCCTAATATTGTTCGGTCCACACCAAGTCGAATATTTCGGCCTCTTTCCCCCAGAGCCTGTTTCTTAGAACTGAATGATCGGCCAAACAATTTCCCATTACCGCATTGTAGAAATGTTGGGCGGCGGAGGCATGGGAGTTGTCTACAAAGCCGAGGACATCGCTCTCGGCCGATTTGTGGCGCTCAAGTTTCTGCCCGATGAGGCGGCGAATGATCCGCAAGCTTTGGAACGCTTTCGCCGGGAAGCCCGCGCAGCTTCGTCTCTGAATCATCCCAATATTTGCACGATTCACGAGATCGGCCAGCACGATGGACATCTTTTCATCGTCATGGAGTGCCTCACTGGGCAGACCTTGAAGCATTTGATTCAGGGCCGTCCCATGGAACTCGAACAGCTTCTGAATATTGGCATCGAGGTTGCCGATGCTCTCGAAGCTGCGCACGCTAAGGGAATTGTGCACCGCGACATCAAGCCTGCGAATGTATTCATTACTGATCGCGGCCACGCTAAGGTCCTTGATTTCGGGCTGGCCAAAATCGCCCAAGCTTCTAAGACCTCCTCTGGCGATTCGCAAACTAAAGTGGATGTGATGGGCGTTGACCTGACGAGCCCAGGCGCGGCAGTTGGAACCGTGGCTTATATGTCGCCGGAACAAATTCGTGGGAAGGAACTCGACGGCCGCACGGATTTATTTTCCTTCGGTGTGGTTCTTTACGAGATGGCTACAGGAGTGATGCCCTTTCGGGGAGAAACATCTGGCGTGATTACGGAAGCGATTCTCAATCGCGCTCCAACGCCTCCGGGCCGGTTGAATCCGGATCTTCCGAGCAATCTCGAAGAGACAATAAGTAAGTCGCTCGAGAAAGATCGCGACCTGCGCTCTCAATCGGCGGCAGAGATGCGAGCCGATCTGAAGCGGGTGAAGCGGTCTATCGAATCATCCCGAACTTCAGTGACGGTCGAGCCAACGAGCTCGTCGTCCTCTTCCCTTTCTAGCATTTCTAAAAATCCAACTGCTCCCATGGTTTCGGCCGGTCGCAAGCGACCGTCTTTGCCATTATTGATTGCGGTTTGCACTGGAATTGCTCTTGCTGCTGGACTCTATGCGGGCAAGCTGCTATTCACCAATCTACCCTTACCACCTCCGCTTTACCGGCAGCTGACTTTTCGGCGCGGAAGTATTCGGTCTGCTCGCTTTGCACCCGATGGCCAGACGATCCTTTACAGCGCAGCTTGGCAGGGCAATCCGGTAGATGTATTCACCGCCCGACCGGAAGCTCCGGAATCGCGTTCGATGGGTCTGAGCCGGACGCAGCTCATGTCTATTTCCTCCACTGCGGAAATGGCGGTATTGCTGGACAGCAAAGCCATTGGCGCATGGGTGAGCATGGGCACGCTGTCGCGCGCGCCGCTTTCGGGAGGTGCACCGCGCGAGGTACTGGAGCAGGTGCAGTGGGCGGACTGGGCGCCGGACGGAAATAGCTCTCTGCGTGGTGCGGGATTTTGGCGGACGCAACCGGCTGGAATATCCCATAGGAAAGCCGCTGTATCAAACTGGCGGATGGATTGGACATCCGCGAGTTTCTCCCAAAGGAGATTTGGTCGCATTCGCCGATCATCCGCAGCAAGGCGACGATAGTGGTTCGCTCGCCGTGGTCGATATGGCGGGAAACAAGAAGCTTCTATCGGCCCAATGGTTCACCATTCAGGGTCTGGCGTGGTCTCCCGACGGGAAAGAGGTTTGGTTCACCGCTAGCAAATCCGGTACCGACCGAACGCTCTATGCTGTTTCGCTGGATGGAAAGCAGCGCATTGTCGCGCGGCTACCCGGCGCGTTGATGCTCCTGGACATCGCGAAGGACGGGCGAGTGCTCCTGGTAAGGGCTACATGGCGGCGCGAGTTGATGGGAATCTCCGTCGGGGAGGCCAAGGAGCGCGAACTGTCCTGGCTCGACTATACCTACCCTGCAGATCTCTCCGCTGACGGCAAGACTTTGTTATTTGATGAAGAAGGCGGAGGAGGAGCCCTGGATTACTCGAAGTCCAGTGGTTTGACCTATGCGGTTTACGTTCGCAAGACGGACGGTTCGCCAGCGGTGTTGCTTGGCGAAGGCGGAGCTGTGGCCTTGTCGCCGGACGGAAAATGGGCGATAACCCAGACTCAGGATTCGCCCTCCCAACTCAAGATGCTGACGACAGGCGCGGGCGAACCTAAGGACTTAGCCAAGGACAACAACATTAATCACAGTTGGGCGCATTGGTTCCCTGACGGTAAGCGCATCCTCTTCTCGGGAGATGAGCCAGGCAAGGGCATGCGATTCTACGTCTATGATATGGCTTCGGGGAAGAGTGCAGCGATCTCGCCCGAAGGTGTTAATGGCAATGCATTTGCTATTTCCCCCGATTCGCAATCAGTCGCCGGCATTGGTGCGGATAAGAATGGGTATTTGTATCCGGTAGCGGGGGGTGAGCCGAAACTGATAAGCGGCCTGAATCCTGGTGAACAGCCAATCACTTGGGGCTCCGATGGCAGGTCACTCTATATTTATCAACCGGGCGAACTACCCGCGCGTGTATATCACCTGGATCTTCAAACAGGAAAACGTACGCTGTGGAAAGAACTTATGCCTACTGATCCTGCGGGCGTTGAGAATATCGGGCCCATTCTTATGACTCCCGATGCCAAGGCATACGTTTTCGGATACCACCGCATGCTGGCTGATCTTTATTTAGTCGAAGGATTGAAGTAAGGCCGAGCGGACCTTTTGGCCTCTGTGATTTCCTCAGCGAACCGGTAACCAAGTCATCGCACTTTCTAGATTTGCCTCCCGAAAGACCTTCTACTTACTTATTTCAATGACTTCTACGGAATGGTGGTACGAGAACCTACAGTATTCGCGGCATTGTTGAGAATGGCTGGGCGGGATATCTTCATTTCAGATTTTTTGATTACCTCAGATATCCCACCTTCCGAGCAGGCGCTCGATTCATAGGAATCGGGCACCTGCTTCTCGCCTTTTACGGCCTTTCATTGCCAGGCAGATCGCAAGTTTGTCCCAACGCCGACAGCAGCTCTCCTCAACGGAAAATGAGAAGCTGAACATCGCCAACGCTTGCCAGTCTTTTGGCATCTTTGTAATGGCGAGTCCACTCGTCTGGAGATCAATACATGAAAATGCGAAAAGAGAATGTGCTTTTAAACGTGCTGTTGGGAACCGGGCTTTATCTGCTGGATTCGATGCGTGAGCGCTTGGCCGACAATGTCGAGGATTTTCGCGGTACGGCTAAAGACCAATTCAAGGACATAAAGGGTCGCGCAAAAGATACTTACGAGACTGCCTCAGAGCGAGTGAGCCGTGCTGCGGATGTACTCCGCGGCGAAGACCATTCGGGTCTGAGCACCGCGGCCGCAGTATTAATTGGAGTGGGAATCGGCGTTGGAGTCGGAATTCTGCTTGCTCCCGCTAGTGGTGAGGAGATCCGTAGCAACATTGCCGATAAAGTCCGAAGTTTTTCTGAGGAAGCTCAGGAGCGCGCTTCGGGAACTTACGGGTCATAACGTCTCATTCGTCCAGACGTCGCTTCGCCTCCCGCATGTTCGAACGCCTCGGTCGAGATCTCTCGACCGAGCATGCTGGCCGGGAGAAAACGAAATGAAACATCTAAACAAGCTTTTGATTGCGATTTTTGCCGCGACGCTGTCGGCCGCTGCCTTTGGGCAGGGAACAACCCAACCAGTCCAGCCAGCTGATCCTACGGCACAGAGTCCAACCGGCCCGATCCCGAGCACGCCGCCTACATTTCCGACACCAGAAGTTAAAGGCGGAACTTCAGGTACAAAGACTACTAGTTCGACGACTACTGGCTCAGGTTCTCAACAAGGGAAATTGCGGCCGTTTTTAGGGACGATAGTGCAAAGTCAGGAAGGGTATGCTCTGCGATCCGGTGATCTTGAATACAGGCTGGATGACCAGGGGCAAGCTAAGGAATACGAGGGCAAAAACGTTAAGGTAACAGGAAGCCTCGACAAAAAGAACAATAGAATCCAGGTGAAGAGGATAGAGTTGGCGCCTGCGTCGTAAGCATTAGGATTTTCTCTTGTAGTGAATTGGCCATACTACTTGCCAGGATTTTCCCTCGTCCGTGGACTTTTCCCAGCTCCAGTCGAACTCGCCGCGAGTGATGTTCTTGAATACCATTCGCATGTGGACTGCACTACCTGTAGGAGCTTTGCTCTCCCGCGATAGAATCATCTTACCGTCGCTATAACCGCCGACGAGGTCCAGATAACCGCCTTCATTGTCTACCCAGGTCTGTTTCCATCTTTTCTCTTGGGGCACGTAGGTCGAGACGCTCATCCCTCTTAAGTGCATTGAATCGCCTCCGGAAAAGTTCTCCTGGATGACGCAGCCGTCCATTACGCGCTCAATGGTGTTTGTCCCGCGAGCGACCTCTCCCGCGTTTGTTCCTGGCCAGGTTAGATCCCAAGATCCTACCCAGAAATCTAATTGATTTTGCTCAGGACCGGAGCAGGGTTGGGATTGGGCCGCAACTTTCGTAGTTTGAGCTGTGATGAACGTTGAGAATGTAACCAGCAATAGAAGGAATTCACCGGCCTTTGGAAGTGTTCGGAATAAGGTCATAGCTACTCCTTTGGGGAGAGACGGCGTGCCGGGCAAAAGGTTGGCAAAATTGTGAAAAGCACGACACCGTTCAGGAATATGGTAAACATTACTGTTGAACTTACCTCAAGCCATCTTTCTGTTCGGTGCAGGTGTCATCGGCGGCGCATTGAATGCTGTTGCCGGCGGCGGCAGCTTTGTCGCATTTCCCGCCTTACTGTTCGTCCGCGTTCCTCCTATTCAAGCCAATGCGACTAATACAGTCGCGCTTTGGACAGCTGCCGCGGCCAGTGGTAGCGCATATCGCAGGCGGCTGGATGTACCTAGGCATGTATTTATTCCGTTGCTGATCGCGAGCTTCATGGGCGGGCTAATTGGCGCCTATTTGCTTCTGAAAACTCCAGCTCACACGTTCCTGGAAGTTTTGCCCTGGCTCACCCTTGGGGCGACTTTACTGTTTGCTTTTGGCAGAAAGCTGATGCCGGGACGGGGTTCGGGTCTTGAACACGGAGGCTCAACCGCTGCCCTCGTCGGAGCCGTCCTATTCCAGCTAGTCGTCGCAGTCTATGGCGGCTACTTTGGCGGCGGCATGGGGATCGTGATGCTGGCCATGCTGGCGATGCTGGGGATGACTGATATCCATTCGATGAACGCGCTCAAGAGCGTAATGGGCTTCGTAATCAATGGCGTAGCCGTGGTCGCCTTTATTGTGGCGCGAGCCGTCTATTGGAAGCAGGGCATTCCGATGATTATTGGTGGAATCCTGGGCGGATACGTGGGCGCGCACTATGCACAACGTGTGCCGCCAATATGGATACGAAGGTTTGTCGTTCTGGTTGGGACAGGCATGACGATTTATTTCTTCGTGAAGACGTATTGAATGCCCGGAAGCTTTCAACTCCGGGCTTCATGCGCAGTACAGCGCGGTGGACGTACTCTCGTTGACGGACGGGAGCCTCACCCTTACTATGGAGCGACTTAAAACGCACTTCTCTGAATGATCGGACAAACCATATCGCATTACCGCATTGTCGAAAAGCTCGGCGGTGGCGGTATGGGAGTGGTTTATAAGGCCGAAGACATAAAGCTTGGAAGGTTTGTTGCCCTCAAGTTCCTGCCCGACGAAGTTGCCAAAGACGCGCAAGCCCTTAACCGTTTTCAGCGTGAGGCCAAGGCCGCATCGGCCCTGAATCATCCGAACATTTGCACGATCTACGAAATTGATGACCAGCACGGCGAAGCCTTCATTGCCATGGAGTATTTAGATGGCATGACATTGAAGCATCGCATGGGTGGAAAGCCAGTTGAAATGGATGTATTTCTCCGGCTGGCAATTGAAATCGCAGATGCACTTGATGCAGCGCACTCGAAGGGGATCGTTCATCGTGACATCAAACCTGCAAACATTTTTGTCACGGAACGCGAGCACGCCAAGATTCTTGATTTTGGTCTGGCGAAAGTCGAAGCCTCCACGGCGAGCAAATCCGACCACCTGACGCGCACAATGGACGAGCAGCACCTGACTAGTCCCGGATCCACGCTCGGCACCATTTCATATATGTCGCCGGAGCAGGCGCGGGCGAAAGAGTTGGACGCGCGCAGCGATTTGTTCTCTTTCGGAGTTGTGCTTTACGAGATGGCGACTGCGGCGCTACCGTTTCGAGGCGAGAGTTCTGCGGTAATCTTCAAGGCAATTTTGGACGAGGCGCCGGTGTCACCGGTAAGACTGAATCCGGATGTGCCGGGCGAGCTGGAACGAATCATCCATAAAGCTCTGGAGAAGGATCGCGGTCTTCGATACCAGAGTGCAGCCGATCTGCGAACAGATCTCGCCCGCCTGAAGCGCGATCTTGACTCCGGGCACTGGTCGAGTACTTCCGGGGTAAACAGCGCCGCTGCGGTGGCTGCAAGTTCGTCTTCCATTCCCGCTGCTGGAGCGCCAAATCATTCCAAGCGATACATCGCGGCCGGCCTCGTATTGGCCCTGCTGGCAATTGCCGCGACCGCAACTTATTTTCTGCGTGGAAAATCTGAGACTCGAAAAATTGATTCCATAGCCGTATTACCTTTCATCAATGCCACCGCTGATCCGAACAATGAGTACCTCAGTGATGGTCTGACTGAGAGCCTGATCGGCACACTCTCGCAGCTGCCGGGTCTTAAAGTGATGGCGCGCAGTACGGTTTTCCGCTTCAAGGGGAAAGAGGAAGACCCGCAGCAAATTGGAAAGGCTCTACAAGTTGGCGCCCTTCTCATGGGCCGCGTCACGCAACATGGCAACGACGTGGCAGTGCAGGCCGATCTGGTCAATACGGCCGATGGTAGCGAGATTTGGGGATCGCATTATGCCCGAAGCCTTGCGGACATCACGCAAGTGCAGAGTGATATTACCCGAGACATTTCCAGCAGCTTGCGAATTCGTCTCACCGGCAGTGAACAACAGAAGATGGGGCGAGCGGGTACCACGAATCCCGAAGCTTACCGGTTGTATCTGGAAGGCCGTCAACTTTGGTATGGGCGCACGACTGAGGGATTGAAGAAGAGCATTGATTTATTCCAGCAGGCGATCGCCGCCGATCCTAACTACGCTCTCGCTTATACAGGACTGGCAGACACTTACACCGTGATTCCCAGTTATGGCGCTGGTATAACGTCACGGCAAGCGCATCCACTGGCGGACGAGGCTAGCCGCAAGGCCCTCGATCTGGACGATTCTCTTCCCGAAGCACATACCGCGAGAGCTGGTGCGCTGGCCATGTCATGGAGATGGAACGAGGCTGAGACGGAATTTCGGCGAGCGATCGAATTGAATCCCAACAACGCCGCTGCGCACTATTTTTATGCTGTCAGCTTTCTCTGTCCTGAAAAACGCATTGACCAGGCGCTGGAGGAATACCGCGTTGCGTTGTCGCTCGATCCGCTTTCTCCCATCGTGAACACGAACTATGCTGCAACGCTGATGGCGGCCCATCGTTATCCTGAGGCGCTGGCGCAATTCCAAAAGACCATAGGACGCGATCCTGATTTCAAACCAGCCCATTACAAACTATCGCAGTTGTACGCCGCGACTGGTGACTTCGCCGACGCGGTGAGCGAGTTACACAAATATTTTTTAATCCCAGGCTCATGGAGTCCAGACGCCAAGGGCTACCGTGAGCTCGCGCTCGCTGGGTCGGCTAAGCAGGATTGGACGACTGCGATAGCAGCGGCTTACGCACTCAGCGGAGATCGTAACAAGACGTTCGAATACCTGGAAAAGGCAGCAGCCGGGGAAGATATTGAACTCATTATTGGTATCCGCTATCCCGCATTTGATCCCATGCGGTCGGACCCGCGGTTTGCGGATTTGATGAGACGGCTTGGATTGCCAGAGTAGAGGTCGTGGGTCGCAGGCCGCTGGTCATTGGCAAATTCAACCCCGGAGTTGGCGAATGGCGAGGCCCTGGCGAGGTGGAAGAGCGGCCCTTTCAGGGCCGCGTTGTCGACGTCACTGCTTTACGCGGCGCTGAAGCGCCGCTCTGCTACCGCGACTCCTACAAAAAGGCCGCCGAGGTAGGCATTGGCTATACTTTGGAGTGAGGTGGATGAGAATTAAGGGTAATGCGCCTTTTCTTCGGTCTAAGTTTCAGACACTATCTGGTTCAGCTTTGGTTTGACGCCTTTCCTTCACGCACGATAGAATGGTTAGGTTTGCCTGTACTCGCGGTTCCGTTCTGGAGCCGTCCGCAATCGTTGCCCAAAGCGCCGACGCGGTCAGTAGCAAGCGATAAACTTGATCAAAATCCATGAATCGCGCAGGTGTGCGGTCACGCTGGGTTTTTGACGGAGGCATACGTATGTACGCGGTCATCCGCGCCGGTGGAAAGCAGTACCGTGTGGCGCCCGGAGACGTTGTTCGCCTGGAAAACCAGAGCGACGAAAATGGAAATGTAGAGTTCGGTCAGAGTGACATATTGGCGGTCTCTGCTGGTGATGGACAGATTGGCGTTCCGTCCGCTGGTGCTCGCGTAACTGGGCAAGTGGTCGAGCAGGGACGCGCGAAGAAGATCCTCGTTTTCCACTACAAGCGAAAGAAGCAGTACAAGAAGCTGCGCGGACATCGCCAGGGATTCACGGCGGTGCGCATCACCGAGATTGCTTATGACGGCCAAAGCTTCAAGGCTCCAGAGCTTCCGAAGAAAGAGCCGAAGCCAGTGAAGACGGCTCACGTTGAAGCGGCGCCTGAAGCCAAGGCAAAAACCGCGAAAGCACCAGCGAAGAAGAAATCAGTGGCGAAGAAGGCGGTTGCGAAGAAGAAGAGCACCGGGAAGAAGAAATAAAGCAGGTCCCTCGACTTTGCTCGGGATGACAAATTTCTGTAAAGATTGAGAGAACTCTATGGCACATAAAAAAGGACAGGGAACATCACGAAACGGGCGCGATTCTAACGCTCAGCGATTAGGCGTTAAAGCGTTCGGCGGACAAATTGTGCCAGGCGGCACAATCATCGTGCGGCAACGCGGAACACCGCTTAAGCCGGGGCTGAATGTCGGACGCGGCAAAGACGACACCCTCTTCGCCAAGATCTCGGGGCGCATCAAGTTTCTGGATCGTGGCAGCATGGGCAAGTTCGTCACGGTCGAACCGCTCGGAGCGAAGTAACTGCAAAGCTCGCGGGCGAGGGCGCCCGCGCCACACAGGTTACGCAACGGTCGCGGGTGATTAGAAGCGGCTAGAAGCCTCGCCTTCGGGCTGAGGCTTTTTTGTTTTGGATCACGACCTACGACGAATGACCAACGACGGTTTTCATGTTTATTGATGAGGCAACAATTCGAATTAAGGCAGGCGACGGCGGAAATGGGTGCGTTGCTTTCCGGCGGGAGGCCTACGAACCTCGCGGCGGTCCGTCGGGCGGCGATGGTGGCGATGGTGGCGACGTGATCATGGAATCCAGCGAACGCCACAATACGCTGGTTCATTTCCGTTTCAATCCTGAATACAAAGCGCAACGCGGACAGCACGGTATGGGTTCAAACTGCACCGGCAAGCAGGGCGAAGACATCGTTCTCAAAGTTCCCGTGGGGACTATTGTCTATGACTCGGAGACTGGGCAGAAAGTTTATGATTTTTCCCGGCCAGACGATCGCATCGTCATCGCTAAAGGAGGCCGAGGTGGCCGGGGGAATGCGCGATTTGCGACGTCGACACATCAAGCGCCTCGGGAGCACGATGATGGACGCCCCGGCGAAGAACGTACATTTCGGCTTGAGCTCAAGCTGCTCGCCGATGTCGCTTTAATTGGATATCCGAACGTAGGCAAGTCAACGCTGATTTCGCGACTCTCTGCGGCGCGGCCTAAGATCGCGGATTATCCATTTACAACCTTGCAGCCGAACCTAGGGGTCGTGTCGGTCGGTGAAGCGCGGGAAGAAAGAAGCTTTGTGGTTGCCGACATTCCCGGACTGATCGAAGGCGCGCATACAGGCGCTGGCCTAGGCACACAGTTTCTACGTCACATCGAGCGCACGAGATTGCTGGTGCATTTGGTGGATGTGTCCGATACCAGTGTGCAGCCTGATCCAGTGAAAGACGTGAAAGTCATCAACGGAGAACTGGAAAGCTTTGGCGCGAAGCTGGAAGAAAAGCCAATGCTAATGGTCGCGTCGAAAATTGACGCCGCTAATAAAGACAAGCTGGCGAAGCTGAAAAGATATTGCAAGAAGCACGGGCTGGAGTTGTTTCCGATCTCAGCCGTGACTGGCAAAGGGTTAGAAGAATTGAAGTATGCGATGGCAAAGAAGGTGGATGAAGTCAGAGCCAGCCAGGCAGAAATGGAAAGTGAATCTTCGAATGTCCGCATTGAAGAGTAGCCATTCCTAAGGCATTCTCACGTAAGCGTAAGAACCGCACGCTCTCCCGGCTTGACACGCCTCACTTACCACTTCTAGTTTTCCTACCCGCGAAGTTCCCGTGTGCCACCCTATACTGTCTCTTATGCCTGACGTGGACTTGCTGTCACCGCTCCATCGGTATTGGGGATACGGCTCGTTCCGTCCACTGCAGGAGCGTATTGTGCGCAGCCTGGTGGACGGCCACGACACTTGCGTCATCATGCCTACCGGTGGCGGTAAGTCGCTGTGCTATCAATTGCCGGCGTTGGTATTAGGGAAAACCACAGTCGTGATCTCACCGCTGATCGCGCTCATGCAAGATCAGGCGGCGCAACTCGCCCAGATGGGTATTCCGGCAGCGGTGTTGAATAGCACGATGTCCGGCGGCGAGCAATCGCTCATCATGCAGCAAGCGCGAGAGGGGAAGTACCGTCTACTCTATCTTTCGCCAGAACGACTCGCGCGTGAAGAGACGATTGGCTGGCTACGCGGTGTGCCGGTATCATTCTTTGCCATCGACGAAGCCCACTGCATCTCCGAGTGGGGACATGAGTTCCGCCCCGACTACCGCCTGCTAAGCCGGTTGCGCGCCAATTTTCCGGAGTCCCACATCGCGGCATTTACTGCCAGCGCAACTCAGCGCGTGCGTCACGATATTCTGCACCAGCTGCAGCTTCGTAGTCCGCACAAGTACATTGCCAGCTTTCACCGTCCAAATCTGCGCTATGCCGTGAAAGAGTGCAAGGGAAAGGCAATGCTGGATCAATTGCTGATTCTGTTGCGCAACTATCGCGAAGGCAACGTCATCATCTATGAACCGACTATAGCGCGTGTAGAGCAGACCGTGGATTTCCTCGAGGAACGTGGCATCGCGGCAATCGCTTATCACGGCAAGATGGAGGGTGCGCTCAGAAGGCGCAATCAGGAAGCCTGGATGTCCGATGAGGTACGCGTACTGGTGGGCACAATTGCCTTCGGCCTCGGCATCAACAAGGCCACGGTGCGGGCGGTGATCCATATGTCGCTGCCCAAATCCATCGAGCAGTATTATCAAGAGGCGGGTCGGGCAGGCCGCGACGGCAATCCCGCCGATTGCATTCTGCTTTGGCAAAAGCAGGATGCTGCTCTCCTGGCGCATTTCATGAAGCAGATTACTGATTCGGCGGAGAGAGACCGCGCATGGCAGCGCTATCACGACATTCGCGGCTTTGCGGATTCAAGTGTGTGCCGACAGCGGCAAATCTGTTACCACTTCGGCGAGAAACCGAAGTGGGAGTCGTGCGGAGTATGCGACGTGTGCAGTGGTTCGCCCGCAGGCCTGTCTGAAACCGCAACCACAACCACAACTGCGCGATCAGTAGTGGTAAAAGTCACTGACGAGCCCGAGATTGACGATGCCCTGCGTGATTACCTGCGCGAATGGCGCCGAAATACGGCTCACGCGCAGGGTTCGCCGGCCTTTGTAGTGATGCACGATACGGCGCTTGAAGAAATCTGTCGGAAGCTACCGGCTTCAATTCCTGAACTGTTACGAATCACAGGATTTGGAGAACGCAAAGCGCAGATGTACGGTCCGCAAATCTTCGCTGCACTAGAGCGCTTCCGCAATGGTACACGGGCCAGCGTTGCTCCCAAACGAATCTCCCGCCCTGCAGCGGATACCAAGCGCCTGCTCGACGAAGGTCAGAGTTTCTCCGAAATCGCCACCGTCCGTGGCCGCCAAGTCAGAACCATCATCGATTCAGTCGCCGAGTTGGTGGAGAGCGGAGAAGTGGAGTTCAAGCCCGGTTGGATCGAACCGGAGAAGCAACAGCAAATCGAGGACGCCTGTGCGCGGGTCGGAACAGCGGGGCTTCGTCCGATTAAAGATGCTGTGTCGTCCGAAATTACTTACGATGATATCCGCTTGGTGGTGGCACGGCTTCGCTGGGAAGCAACACAACCGAAGCAAGCGACGGGAACGTAGCATGCCCGGAAGAAACGCGTCTTTCAGCATCTTCGCCTCCGGCTAACTAAAGCCCTCTACGCCTCCGGAATGCGCGAGCCGTGCTGAAAGTGATATTGCAATATTTTCGCGGCTAATGCTGGACGCATTTCTTGTCCGGGATCCATCGTACGCACGATTTCTCCCCGGCAGACCACTTCTGCCGCCGCCAATCCAGCAATCTCGGCAGGTAAAACCAGATTTATTTCAAGCTGCACATTAGCAGGTAGCATCTCTTCAGCCTGGAATAGCATTCCTGAGCGGCTTATGTTTTGCGTGGTACCGGTTCTCCAATCGTTTTCTCCGAGTTGACGATATTTCAAGGGCAATTGAAGTTGAAACCGTTGCGCCCGGAAGGACGGTACTTTTTCGCGGGCCTGGCCGAAGCGATTTGGGGTTGCAGAGCGAGTAGCCATGATTGCCTCCTGAGGGAGTGGAGCATCGAGCAATTCGCGTACTTTTGCTTTGAGATCGGGAAGAGTAAATGGTTTCTGCAGCAGAACGATGCCTGAATCCAGCGTGCCATTGTGTCCGATAGCATTCTCGGTGTAACCGGACATGTAGAGCACCTTTATTCCGGGACGCGCGCGGGAAATCTGAGTAGCGAGGTCGCGACCATTCATTCCCGGCATGACAACATCGGTCAGCAGAAGATGGATGTGCCCTTTGTGCGAGCTCGAAAGCTGTAGAGCGGAATCGCCATCGGCTGCTTCCAGCACGATATAGCCTTGCTGTTCCAAAAACTGGCGCGCCAGATAGCGCAGGTTGCCTTCATCCTCGACCAGCAGAATGGTCTCGCGCTCTCTTCCTTGAGTATCGGCTCTTTCCGCCTGGTAGGCTTCAACGTAACTGGTTTCGGTGGCTCCGTTGATGCGTGGCAAACAGATTTCGAATCTTGTGCCCTTTCCTTGGACACTGTCGACCCAGATGAACCCTCCGCTCTGTTTGATAATGCCGTAAACCATGGAGAGTCCAAGCCCGGTGCCCCGTGGTCCTTTTGTGGTGAAGAAGGGCTCGAAGATGTGAGTCTGGGTTTCAGTATCCATGCCCATGCCGGTATCGCTAATCGTCAGCATCACGTATTCGCCGGGCTGGATCGGAGCATGAAAGCGAGCGTAGCTCTCATCGAGCGTAACGTTGGAAGTTTCGATCCGCAGCTTCCCGCCGTGTGGCATGGCGTCACGGGCATTGACGGCAAGATTCATGATGACTTGCTCGATCTGTCCAGGATCGGCCTTCACCGCGCCGAGGTCCGCGCCCGGAACCATTACCAGATCAATGTCTTCGCCGATCAACCGGTCCAGCATCTTCAGGTTTTCTGTCACAACCTCATTGAGATCAATCATTTTTGGCGCGAGCATCTGCTTGCGACTGAAGGCAAGAAGTTGGCGAGTAAGCGATGTTGCGCGATTTGCAGCATTGGCGATCTCTTGAGCCGGACCCCGAAGTTGAGGGTCCGAACCTACGCGTTCAAGCAAGAACTCGCAATAACCGGAAATCACCATGAGAAGATTATTGAAGTCATGGGCAATGCCTCCGGCGAGACGTCCGATCGCCTCCATCTTTTGCGATTGACGCAATTGTTGTTCTAAGTCACGATGCTCGGTGATGTCCTCGGCGAACAGCTCGAAAAAGAGCAGGTCCTGCTCAGCGCGTATTGCGCGGCCAGATAGGCGAACGCTTTTGAGGGCACCATCCTTGCGCTTCCACTCAGCCACTAATTCTTTGAAGGGTTGCCGGGAAGCGAGTTGGTCTGCCACTGTGAACCACTGCTGGGAGTCGTCGTAGAGGCTGGCTATGTTTCGTCCAATGAGATCAGCTTCCGAGTCCAGTCCCAGGATGTTGATCATGGAAGGATTGGCACTCAGGAGAATGCCACTCGAATCACAGCGGCAAATTCCATAAGGAGCATTCGTCACCAAAGACCGGAAATTGATTTCCGAGCGGCGCAGCCCTTCCTGAGCCGAGCGCAAAGCTGCATTGAAAGAGCAAATCAAGATGGCAACGAATACGAAAAGCGACAAATGTATGATCGCCCTGCGATAATCAGCAGCTGTATTGGCGTTAGTAAGCGTGAAGTACGCGCTGACTGTAAGAGCGAAGGATGTGGCCACCAGTCCGGGTTTCCAGCCGCCGTACCAGGCGCTCACCATGATGGCGACGGAGAACACGACGAGCCGGCTCTCAGCGATATCAGATAGCAGTAACGCCGGAATAAGGGCGAGAATGGTGCTAAGGACGGCGACGCCGTATCGGAGGATTGGAGCCCGAGCCGGTGGGATGTAGCTGCGGAGAAGGGGGGGCTTCGCTCGCATGCAGAAACAGCATAGTTCCAAAATGAAATACCCGCGAGGTTACGGGAGTTCATAAGATGACTGGAAAATAGACCGTGGCGCGAAGGCGAACCTGAAACGACAACATTTCGTGTTGAAACGATGTGCAAGCTACTATCTTGTTGATAGAGAAGTGAGAAGCAGGATACTCGCGAATTGATTTCCGGACATAAGCGAACATGAACATCGGCCTTCTTGGGGGAACGTTTGATCCGATTCATCATGGCCACCTCGCGCTTGCGAAAGCCGCGCGTGACCGTTTCGAATTGGGACGGGTTTACTTCGTCCCGGCAAATGTCCCACCCCATAAGCAGCGGCAGTTTGTAAGCTCTTACTTTCATCGGTATGCCATGGTTGTACTTGCCACCACTGGCGAGAAGGCTTTTGTCCCATCACTTCTGGAAGCACCGGAAGGGACCAGCAGCTCTTCGATTTCTGGTAAAACAAGAAAGTCTGAAAACTCGATCGGCGCCGCCAATTACACAATTGATACGGTGCGGCGCTTGAAGCGAGAACTCAAAAAGAGTGATCGGCTGTTTTTCCTGATTGGAATCGATGCCTTCAAAGACATTGCCAAATGGCGTGAATCCGAAGCGCTCTTGCGCGAGTGCGAATTTGTGGTCGCCAGTCGTCCGGGATATTCCCTGGCAGATATAGCTAGCTTTCTTCCTGAAAGCTTGCGGCCAGCCTCTGCGGTGACGAAACCGTTTGCCAAACAAGCTGCGACTGGAGATTTAGCTATCAGCGGGACAACGATACATCTGCTGGAAGACGTTCACCAAAATGTTTCGGCGACCGCGATCCGGCAGGCGGTAGTGACGAAACGTCCACTGGTGAAGTTCGTAAGCCCTACGGTCGCGGAGTACATCAAGAAAATGGAACTGTATCGCGAGTCATGAATTCTTGGGCAGCAGTTTTAGTCGCGAATGTGCCGGGACGAGGTAGTCAGTTAGAATATTAGGGCGGCGCATCTTGTATTGCGGATCTTTGAAGTATTCATGAAAAATGACCTAAAGCACCAAGTAGCGGAAGCCATCAACGCATGCCAGGACAAGAAGGCTGAAGAAATCACGATCTTAGAGCTTGATCAAGAGTCGGGGGCATTCACGGATTATTTTCTGGTTTGCAGCGGCAGCAATCCACGGCAGGTGCAGGCAATCGCAGACGAAGTTGAATTGCGTCTGAAGAAGGGTACAGGTCTCTACGCGAATAACGTCGAGGGCTACAAACAAGCAGAGTGGGTGTTGCTTGATTATGTGGATTTTGTCGTGCATGTGTTTTCGGAGAAGGCTCGCAAATTTTATGACCTTGAAAGGTTATGGAAGTCCGCAAAGCGGCTTGAGCCTGCGGATCTTCTGGTAAAGACAGAAAAAACAAAACGGGTAGTTACGCGAAGTGTGCGAAAGAAGCGCGCGTAAATTCTCATTCTAATGCGCCAAGTTCGTGGCTCAAGAATTTCACGCCATGAAGTGCTATCGGCGTTTATCCGTGTAAATCCGCAGCCTAATTCTAAGACTTTTATGCGGCCATACTTTTTCGCCAATTCATGACGAGTACTGAATCCAATTGGGGATCTTCGTATCGCCTGATTGCGGCTGAGAAGTGGAAATCGAAATCGGCGGCGATGGGCCGCGACGTGACGCAGGCGCTGATCGAGTATGCGCGTCCGGCCATTGGCATGAAGGTGCTCGATTTGGCGAGCGGAACCGGCGAGCCCGCGATCAGTCTCGCTGCGCTGGTTGGTCCTCAGGGGGAGGTGACGGCGCTTGACCTTAGCCGCGATCTCCTGGCAATTGCAGAGGAACGGGCACAACAGCGTCGCCTCAAGAATTTTCGTACATGCGAGGCGGATGCGCACGACCTGCCGTTTCCTGATAACGCCTTTGATCTGGTTACCTGTCGCTTTGGAATAATGTTTTTTGCCGATTGCGAGAAGGCGCTCAGCGAAGTATTCCGTCTGCTGAAGTCTGGTGGCAGAGCATGCTTCGTCGCTTGGGGGCCATTTCAGCAGCCGTATTGGGCAAGCACGATGGGCGTCGTGCATAAACACGTTGGGGGACCGTTGGTGGATCCGAACAGTGCGAATATGTTTCGTTTCGCAGATCCGGGAAGCCTTGCCAAACTGCTCCACAGTGCAGGCTTTATTTTAGTGGAAGAAGAGACGAAGCAGCTTCCTTGGACTTGGCCCGGAAGCCCAGAAGAAATTTGGGAGTATGCGCAGGCGGTATCTGCTCCATTTCGGCCATTACTTGACCGGATTCCGGAGGAGAAGCGGAAGCAGATCGACGCCGAGGTGCTCGCCTCCATTCGCAAGTATGAAGATGGGAGCCGAGTTAAGTTTGGCGTGACTGTAGTGCTTGCCTCCGGAAGTAAACCTTAGCGTTTTGCCTTTTGTGCTTCTCTGGTTCCTACGTGATTAAATCCGAGTCATGAAACTAAAGATTGCATGGATCGGCAAAACAAAAGAGCCAGCAATCCAGGCGTTGACGGACGAGTACCTCAAGAGACTGGCGCACTACTCTGAGGTAGAAGGCAATGCTCTCAAAGATGAGGCGGCGCTTCAAAAACTGAGCGCTAAGGACGCGCGTCCACGTTCGATGCTGGTTCTGCTCGACAGTACGGGAAAACAGCTCTCGTCGGAGGAACTGGCGACGTTCTTAAATGACCATCAAGAGCGCAGCTCTTTGCCGCTGCTGTTCGCTATAGGGCCTGCGAGCGGGTTCTCTGCTGAAATCAGAGCAGCAGCAACTCACGTTATTTCACTCGGTAAAATGACTCTGCCACACGAACTCGCGCGAATAATCTTGCTTGAGCAGCTCTATCGAGCATTCACCATTCTCAAAGGCCATCCCTACCACCTCGGTCACTGAATGGCGGCAGCTACAACTCCCAGCAACTAGCAAAATTCCGTAGAATGCACCTTCGTGACATTACAAGTGACTGTTCACGATCTACACTGAGCCTAGGCGCAGGTAGAATTACGCAATACCATTTATAAGGAAATAACCTAGTCTCATGAAAAATCCCGTCGAAGTACTCAAGATGAAGGAACAGGAACTCGTACGAGTGAAGAATGAAATTAATGCCTTGAAAATCGCTGCTCGTTTGCTGAACGATGAAACCAATGGCGTTGATCAGAAATCAGATCATCGAGTAGTGGAGATGCCGTAATTTCTCGCCGCCACTGAAGTGGTCTTCTGCATATGGACGCCCGAAGTGTAGATTGTGCAATCAGCTGGCCCACGCGTTCTCCTTCTCTTCAATGAAATAAATTGATCCGACGCCCTAAGCCTGCCGGTCTCTTTGTCCGAAAAATCCATCACCGTCGGCGTCAAGTCCTTTACTAGTACGTTCAAACAGGTACAATCAAGCCTTGGCTGCGTAATCAGCGGTCGGGGTTGTTTGACATAACTGCCCAATATTTCATGACCTGGTTCAAACGACAATCCGGTGAGCTGGACACCTCGGGCGAAAAGAAAGTTCGCACCGAAGGTTTGTGGATAAAGTGTGAAGGTTGCCGCCAGATCATTTGGAAAAAAGATATAGAAGACAATCTGAATGTTTGCCCGAAATGCGACAAACATTTCCGCATCGATGCGCGCACGCGCTTATCGCAATTACTGGATGAAAATCAGTACGAAATTTTCGATTCAAATCTGCGGTCTACCGATCCGCTGAAATTCGTCGATTTGAAAGCCTACTCCGCGCGTTTAAAACAAGCACAAACGGATACTGGTTTAGATGATGCCATCATCAATGCGCGAGGCCGATTGAGCGGACGTTCCGTAATTGTAAGCGCCATGGAATATGCGTTCATTGGCGGAAGCATGGGCTCAGTCGTCGGCGAGGCGATTACGCGGGCAATTGAACATGCTCTGGATACGAAGACTCCAGTGATTATCGTTTCTGCATCGGGCGGCGCACGAATGATGGAAGGCGTCATCAGCCTAATGCAACTCGCGAAAATTTCGGCAGCCCTTGGACGTCTAGATGATGCGAAAGTACCTTACATATCGGTCTTGACTGATCCCACTACGGGGGGTGTGACGGCTTCGTTCGCGATGCTGGGCGACTTGAATATCGCGGAACCTGGAGCGCTGATCGGTTTCGCCGGACCGCGAGTCATCGAGCAAACCATCCGGCAAAAACTGCCACAAGGCTTTCAACGCAGTGAGTTTCTGCTGGAACACGGAATGCTGGATGCCGTGGTCCCGCGTAAAGAATTGAAACCATACATCTCGCGAGCTTTGGATTTCATGAGTGTAGCGGCATAACTCCTGCTATCAGCTGCTAGCTCTTAGCTTTCAGCTACCTTCAGGCTGTCTTTCCCCCGGTTCACCCTCCTTGCGAGCCACTTCAATGAGTAGAACTCGATACCACGCGATTGAAGCTGATAACCTGAAAGCTTGAGAGCTGATGGCTGAAAGCTCTATGTCCTACGAAACCGCTATCGATCGCATGTATGCGCTCGGCCACGAACTGGCCGATACTCCATCGCAAAAGTTCGACTTGGAACATATGCGAGTTCTTTTGGCCGCACTTGATCACCCCGAACGGAGCTTCCCGGGGGTTCTGATCGCAGGCACGAACGGCAAGGGATCGGTTTCGGCAACGCTTGCTTCCATCTTGCGAGCTTCCGGTGTGCGCACCGGTTTGTACACGTCGCCGCATTTGGTTTCGATCAACGAGCGAATACGGGTTGATGGGAAGCAAATCAGTGACGACGATTTTGCCGCTTTGCACGACGTCGTGGATCGGACCGCTGAGCGGTTGGTGGGAGAGGGCGAACTGCCATGGCATCCCAGCTTCTTCGAGATGCTGACTGCGATAGCTTTTGAATACTTCGCAAAGAACAGAGTCGAACTAGCGGTGCTCGAAGTAGGCATGGGTGGTCGGCTCGACGCAACTAACGTGATTGATCCTTCGTTGAGCGTGATCACTGACATTTCGCTCGATCACCAGAAATTCCTTGGCAATACAGTATCTGAGATCGCACGGGAGAAAGTCGGGATCATTCGCCCAAATGGAATCGTGGTCACGTTGCCGCAGCAGCCTCAAGCGAACGATGTGATCGGAAACACGATTCTGGACTGCGGAGCGCGGGCAGTGAGTGCGGTTCCGTACGTGCCGCCAGTTTCGCCGGGGAGTGAGCAATATTTCGAAGTCTGCGATCCTGAGAGGACTTCAGCCAGCAAACAATCTGCGTTGGCGCCAGTCTCTCGGTACCCACTACAAGTAATGGGCGAGCAGATTCTTGTTGAGAGTCCTTTGATAGGACGTCATCAATTAAGAAATATTGCGCTTGCCATCGAGGCCGCAGAAGAGCTAAGCAAGCAAGATTTCCCGATTACTCCAAAATCCATCGAACGCGGCATCCGCGAGACTCACTGGCCGGGACGCTTCCAGGTTGTTCCTGCCCGGGATCGCGCTCCGGAATATGTTTTGGATGTGGCGCACAATCCCGCTGGGGCGTGGGCACTGCGATCGACTTTGTCGGCCTGCTATGAAGGCCGTCCAATTACCTTTGTGTTCGGAGCGATGCGCGACAAGGCAATCAGCGAGATGGCTGAGATTCTTTTTCCCTTAGCCGATCGAGTAATAGCCACTCACGCCGACAATCCGCGATCTGCTACGCCTGAAGAAATTCACCAATCGGCGTCTCGCATCTCGGTGGAGATCGATCAGGCGGCAAATGTCAGCGCGGCACTTGATCGTGCGCGAGCAATTACGCCCCCTGGCGGGGTGATAGTGATCACCGGCTCAATCTACATAGTTGGGGAGGCGATGCGAAATCTCGGGCTTCGCATCTAAGACATACGTGGCATTCGCAAAATCATCCACGACGGAGCTTGATAGTAAGCCGCTTGCCGAAACGGCATTGCCCGCTGGCGAGTCTACGTCAATGGATCAAGTTCGCGAATATGGATGGGGTAGCCGCCTACGTTCGTATTTCATCTTTGATCCGTTGATCTGGATGTACACACTCGTCCTCGGAATTATCTCTATCCCCGTTTCTCTGTTGGGCGAGAAGACTCGCATCCTGCATAACTTCGCGCGCCTCTGGTCGCAGTTGATTATGAAGACGATTCTGTCGCCAGTCGAAGTAACGGGACTCGACAAGATCGATACTTCGAAGCCTCTGGTCTATGCCGTGAATCACGCATCGGCGCTGGACATTCCACTGCTTTACGTCTACTTGCCTTTTCAGTTCCGCATCGCCTTCAAGAGCGAACTGCTCGTCTATCCCATTGTCGGCTGGCATTTGAAACGTTCTGGACAGATCTGCATCGATCAGCAGAATCCATCACGATCGATTGGCAGCATACGATCAGCTTTAAAGAGCTTGAAAAGCGGTATGCCGCTCGTCATCTTTCCGGAAGGCGGCCGTACGTTAGATGGAGAGATCAAACCATTCATGTCGGGAGCATTCTTTCTAGCGATCAAGGCGCAGGTCGATGTGGTTCCGGTAGTGCTGGTGGGAACGTATGACCTGTTGCCGATGAATACCTATCACATAAAGTGCCGTCCGCTGGAGATGAGGGTGGGGGAACCAATCTCGACCAGAGGACTGTCATTGCGAGACATGGACGCATTGTCGGCGAAAGTGCAGAAAGCAATGGAAGAGCTGTATTACAAAACTTCTGTGCCTGCGGAGATCGCGTAGGGACAGCTGCCCTCGGCTGTGTAATTACAGTTCGTCAACGGATTTCTAAGCCACTGCGCGCGAGCCACCGCCTGGTCCACGATTTTCCACCGTAACCTTTTCCTCCCTCCTACCGTTATCCTTAGTGACGGCGGAATTTCGCGGAGATCCGGTTGAAGGTTCTCAAACAAGAAGCCGACGAACAGCTTCTGGTGGAAGCGGCGCAGCGTGATCCGCGCCGGTTCGCGGAATTGTATGAGCTGAACTTCCATCGGGTTTATGCCTATGTTGCCCGTCGAGTGCAGACCCGTGAGGAGGCCGAAGATTTAACTTCCGAAGTCTTCCATCAGGCACTGGCAAAGCTCAAGCAATTCGAGTGGCGAGGTGTTCCGTTCGCAGCTTGGCTATTTCGCATTGCCGCCAATGCTATTTCCGACCGCTGGAAGCACGTGGCCCGAAAGGGCGACCCAATACCTGACGAACTGGAAGATGGAAAGGTGCACGGCAGTAAAAATGAAGACGTCGAACAATGTGCCGTTCTCTCCCAGCTTGTCGAGAGCCTTCCCGCCGATCAGCGCCGTGTGGTCATCATGCGATTCGTCGAGCAGAAGAGTATTCGGGAGATTGCACAGGAAATCCGCCGCACCGAAGGCGCTGTGAAGCAGCTTCAATTTCGTGCTTTAGGAAAGCTACGAGCGCAAATGGAGGGTGCCGATGCCTAAGCGCTCTCAAAGTATCCAGCAGAGAATCGAGCAGCTGGACCGCTCTATCGAGGTAATGCTTGCTGGGGGAGACTACTCATCAATCGATCTCGGTTCAGGTCTTGCGCCCCTATTGCACGTTGCTGCTGCGTTACGCGATCTTCCGCGCGAAAGTTTCAAGCAACAACTGAAAGCCAAACTGGAAGGGAGTACCTCTATGGCAACCACGACAGAGCCGATTGCTGAAATTAAGAATCCCGCAATCAAAACCTTTGCCGCACCACGCCTGGCCTTTAAGAATCCGGCCCAAGCTATCGAATTCTACAAGGATGCTTTTGGCGCGAAAGAAATAATGCGCTTTGAAGTTGGCGGCGACATTCCTCATGTGGAAATCAAAATCGGAGATTCGATTGTTATGCTCTGCGGAGAGTGGCCGGAAGGTGGCCGGTTCAGCGCGGAGACTTGGGGACATTCCCCGATCAGCATGACCATCCAGGTTCCCGACGTGGACACCTTTGCGGCGCATGCGGTCACCGCGGGCGCCAAGCTGGTGTCTTCGCCTACCGATCAATTTTATGGATACCGCGACGCTACGTTGCTTGATCCTTTTGGATATACGTGGAGCGTGTCCACGGTGAAAGAAGAAATGTCGGTCGAGGAAATGCACCGCCGCTTCGAGGCGATGATGCAACAAGGCGAAGGGAAGAAGCCCGCAGTCAGCCCGGTTCCCAAGGGCTACCGCACGGTTACGACTTATCTTGTAGCCCAGGATGCTGCCGGACTAATCGATTTCGTGGAACATACTTTCGCCGCGGAAGAGAAGTTCCGCAGCATTGGAGGCGCCGGCGGAATTCATGCCGAAGTTCAGATTGGTGACTCCATGCTGATGATTGGTGGCGGCGGTCCTGGTCTTGCCTGGAAAGGTGATGCACTCCCAAGTGCATTTCACATCTACGTACCCGATTGCGATGCTACTTACGAGCGTGCGTTGCAGGAAGAGGCAACATCGATTCACGCACCGATGGATCAGCCGTATGGGGAGCGCACCGCAACTGTGAAAGATGCCGCGGGCAATCAGTGGTACATCGCGACATTCCAGGGTAAAAGTTATAAATCCGAAGGTGCGCCTACTCTGCAGCCTTATCTGCATCCTTTGCGGGCCGAGCCTGTAATCAATTTTCTGAAGCGGGCATTCGGAGCGACAGAACTGGGCCGGCACGCCACACCCGAAGGAGTGATTCAACATGTCACGATAAATATCGGCGATTCGCACCTTGAGATGGGCGAGGCACATGACCGCTATCAACCGATGCCGACGATGTTCTACTTATATGTTCCGGACTGCGACGCAGTTTACCGTCGCGCGATCGCCGCCGGGGCAACCTCGATGAGCGAGCCGAAAGATCAATCATACGGTGATCGTAGCGGCGCTGTGAAAGATGCCTTTGGCAACCAGTGGTACATCGCGACGCGCATCAAGGATGTCGAGATGTAGGATGCGCTCGCGATCAGTTGGGCGCCCAAACTTGGATCCTCGTCGCGTAACACGCGGGAAGATCCAGAGACGCAGGTTAAGTTAACTCAGTCCGAGGTTTCACGGGCCTTAGAACAACGCTGTCGGTCTACGTTTCCAGCTCTTGCCTTTTTCTTTGGCTATATTCTCCATGTCATTCACATACGCTCCCGTTTGCGTCAGCACGTGGTGCAGGTCGTTGCCGATGCTGATGAAGGTGAACCCCTTTTCGAGGAACTCGCCTACGCGGGCGGTGCCGAAGAGGAAGAGTCCGAGAATGACTTTGTTCTTGCGTGCGTGCTCGATCAGCTTTTGCGTGGCCGCTCCGAGTTCGGGCGAGGTGTACATGTCGGGGAATTTGTATTTCTCGAAAAGCCCCATCGACATGCAGAGGTCGTTCTGGCCGAGGAAGAGAATATCAACGCCGGGGACCGCGGCGATCTCGGCGATGTTCTCGATACAGGAGGCGGTCTCGACCTGCAGAGCGATAATGCCGTTGTTGTTGAAGTTACCGGCGTAGCCGAGGAGCCCGGCTTTGTTCATGCTGCGCTGTGGAAAATAGACAGATCGCGTGCCAGCAGTGGGATATTTGGTGCAGCTGATGGCTTGGCGCGCTTCGTCGGCGGTGTTGATGTAAGGAACGAGGACGCCATCGGCGCCAAGGTCGAGGGCTTGCTGTATGCCGGGTCGGTCGTCGTATCCGCCAACCCGGACCAGAGATTTCGCACCGCCGCTGGCGACGCCGGACAACATGGCAGAAAGTTTTTCGTAACCCATGGGGCCGTGCTGGGTATCGACCAGCAACCAGTCGTATCCGCTATGGGCGAGCTGCTCGGCGACGGTCGGGCTGTGCGAGTTCAGAAAGAGCCCCATCTTCGGATGTCCTTCACGTAATTCCTTTTTAAAATCAGCGCCAGTTTGCGCGTCGGGCATTCGTCGTTCCTCCTAAGTAGTACCTGCTAGCTTGTATGTTTAAGATCGCTTCCGGTATTGACCTGGCAATATTCGTTTGACGAGGCCTGTCCCAAATAACAGGAAGTATCCGGCGATGAAACATCGCAATTGTAATATACATAGGCCGACGATTAGCCTGGCGAAGGCTTAATTCGCGAAAATCCGCTGCTTCGCCGCCAGATTAACGCTTACAAGAAGATCGCCAGCTTAGCCGCACGATGCCGCCGCCTTCCCGGCTTTTGTTATCATCAGTTTCGGAACTCATATTCTTTACGGAGAGACGTTTATGGACGAAACACCGACCAGCAGCGGCGCCGGTACACGGCGCAATGAAGACATTGCACTCGACCTGTTGAAATTTGTTGCGATGACAACGGGCTACGGACGCACCAGTTCGACGGGAGCGGGTTTCCAAGGCACAGGCTCCGCTTCGAAGCCGGAAGATTATGCGACGCATCTGCTTGAATTGTACGGACGATGTCTACAGGCCGTGCAGGGAAAGAAGTAGTGCTGGGATAATTCTGCGCGGACGGGCGAAGACGCCCGTCCCACATCTACGTCGCAACGATTAGAGACGTCCGTTCTGCGTTACCTGGTATTTCACTCCCAACTGATCAAACAGGAAGCTGAATATGTCGGCGCCCTGCTCGATTTGCTCATCGAGCGCGGTTCCAATGCCGTGGCCGGCAATTGCTGTGGTCCGCAGCAGTATGGGATGATTCGACGCATTTGCCGCCTGCAATCGCGCGGTCATCTTGCGTGAGTTCATCGGATTCACGCGATGATCGTTTTCTCCCGTCAGAAAAAGCACCGCTGGATACTTTGTGCCGTCCTGCACATGGTGATACGGCGAATAAGCATAGAGCGCCTTGAACTGCTCGGGATCCTTGATCGTGCCGAACTCGGTAATGTTGAAGGCGCCATTGGGATCGAGTTCGACCCGCAGCATGTCATAGATGCCGACAGACGACACCACCGCCCGGAACAGTTCGGGATGCTGCGTGAGTTCCACTCCCATGAGCAGACCACCGTTGCTGCCTCCCATGATGGCGAGATGCGCGGGCGAGGTGTAGTTGCGCTGAATCAGATATTCGGCGCAGGCGGTGAAATCATCGAAGACGTTCTGCTTGCGAGTCAGATTGCCTTCTTTGTGCCACTGCTCGCCATACTCGCCACCCCCGCGTAGATTGGCGATTACATAGACGCCACCTTGATCGAGCCAAATGCGTCCGCGCGATCCCAGGAACCCTGGATTTAGATTAACGCCATATCCGCCATAACCGTAGAGCAACGTTGGATTCGTCCCATCGAGTTTCGTTCCTTTGCGAAAAATAATGTTCAGCGGCACTCGGGTGCCATCTTTCGAAACCGCGAATTCGCGCACCACTTCCGCGTCGTCAAAATGAATCGAGGTAGTCACAAACATTCCGGTGCGCGCGGACTTTCCGGTGGACGGGTTGAAGCTGTACCACGCGGGCGGTTTCAGATAAGTAGACGTAAGGAAAAGAACGTCATCGCCGCCGGTGTGGAGAATTTGCCCGACGGAGGAGATTGGAGGCAAAGGTATGGCGCTGGTTTGGTGTCCCTGATGATCGAAGACGCGAACTTGCGAAGGCCCGCCAATAATGTCGACTACATACAGCTCTTTGGGTGTGACCTCGAACTGCTCAATCGAAGCCTTCGCGTTTTCGTCGGCTGCTGCATTTGAGGCAGAACCCGGACTCTGCGAAACGACAACTTGTGCGTTTGCGAGTTGCGGATCGGAAAGTGGCAGACGCAAGATCTTGCCGCGTGGAGCATCTTTGCGGGAAAGTAAATAGAGGGCGTCATCGGAGCCGATCCTCGCGGAAACGACTGCGTCTTCAAAATGGGTTACCTGCGTCCATTTATCTTCGGGACTCAGGACGTAGTGAGCGTATTCGCCGCCATCTCCATTGGAGACAGATGCCAATATCCAGCGGCCGTTGTCACTGGTTTCGAGCTTGATCTCGGCGATGCGCGGAAATTCCTTGCCAATGACGTAAACATCGTCGCCGCTATCGGTGCCGAGTTTGTGAAAATAAATCTGCTGAAAGAAATTTGCGTCCTCGGGGGCACGTTCGTTGCCTTGCGGGTAGCGCGTGTAATAAAAGCCCGAGCCGTCGCCCTTCCAGGCGATGCTTCCACCTGCGGTACCGAAGTTCACTCGCGGTACACGGTCGCTTAACTCTTTGCCGCTGGCTACTTCGAAGACGTGAGCCTCGCCATCTTCCGATCCATTCAACGAGAGAGATGCCGCGACCAGCTTGCCATCCAGCGAGGGAACGTAGAAGTCGATGGCGGTCGATCCTTTTCCCTGCATGGTGTTGGGATCGATTACGACTTGCGCATTGGCGGGATCGTCAGCCGAACGCAGCGCGATCAGAAAGGGATGCTGCTTGGGTGGCTCGTCTTTCATCGCGAAGAGAGTTCCACCGCGATAGTCCAGATCGAAGTAGCGGCCCGACTGGCTCGTAATCAGTTCGGTAAGGCGCTGCTTGATTGCGGGACGAGACGGCAAATGATCGAGGGACTCGCGGGTGCGGCTGTTCTCGGCAGCGCTCCACTGCTTGACTGCGGGATCGTTCCAATCTTCCATCCAGCGGTAATCGTCGGTGACTTTGACACCGTGGTAAGTGTCAGTCATAGGACGTTTAGGAGCGGATGGGTTCGCGGCAAGATCGGGCTCTTGAGCGGCGCTACGGTTCGATAAAACGGCAGTAAAAAGGGCAACGCAACAGAACGATAAAACATGGCAAAGTTCAACTTTCATGCAAACATCCCTTCAATGATAGCGTGCAATAATGTTCAGCAGTTCGGAAACCCATCTGGCGCAATTATGCGAATTAGCAAACGAAAAATCACGGCGTTCGATCAAATTAGGCTAACCGCGTCGTTGGTAGAGACGGCAAGCAAATATTGAAGAGCCGAATAGCAGGTTAACAAACCGTCATGTTTCGGCCAAGTTGCGGCCAGGCAGAGCGAAGCCTGCATTTAGTTTCTTAGGCACGATGCGCAATATTTATTCAGGTTACACACGACGCGAGTTCTTGTGTGCCGGATCGAAAACAGCAGCGGTGGCAGCACTGCGCAGCTTTTGGCCACGTAAATTTCTGGATAGTACGCCGAATTCAATGACTTCCATTCCCTTTCCTAAAAACTTTTGGTGGGGTGCTGCTACGGCTGCCTATCAGGTCGAGGGCGCCTGGAGAGAAGACGATAAAGGCGAGTCCATCTGGGATCGATTTGCGCATACCGCCGGCAAGATCGCGAATGGCGACACGGGTGATATTGCGTGCGACCACTATCATCGCTATCCCGAAGATATTGCTTTAATGCGAGCGCTGAACCTAAGCAGCTACCGTTTTTCCGTCTCCTGGCCGCGTATTCAGCCGACGGGATCGGGAAAGCCAAATGCGAAAGGAATCGATTTCTACAATCGTTTGGTGGATGCGCTGCTTGAAGCGAAGATTCGGCCGTTCGTTACGCTTTATCACTGGGATCTGCCGCAAGCACTCGAAGACGCCGGTGGCTGGCCTTATCGAGATACTGCGGCTCGTTTCGCAGACTATGCGGGGATCATGGCGCAAAGTTTAGGCGATCGAATTTCCGATTGGACTCTCTTCAACGAGCCCGCGGCTTTCACTAGCAAGGGATATCTTGATGGAGTACACGCTCCGGGACGAAAGAGCATTCATGATTTTTTGAGAGCGACCCACACAGTAAACCTGGCGCAAGCTGCTGGATTCCGTGCGCTGAAGGCAATTCATCCAAAGGCTCGGGTCGGTTCTGCATTCAGTATGTCGCCTTGCGAGCCTGCTACCGATTCAGCGGATGACAGGCTAGCTGCCGAACGTGTCCACCGCATCACAAACTTATGGTTTCTAGATCCGGCCATGAACGGGAAATATCCCGATGCATTTCCTGTTTTCCCTGGACTATTAATGGGAATGAAAGCGGGCGACATGGAACGAGATCCGCGTGCCACTGGATTTCATCGGAATCAATCTCTATTACAGAACCATGGCATCAGCCCCAAGTACAACAGAGCGCGCCTTCGATCCCAAACTGTGGCTTTTTCCGGTCAAAATGTATCCCGCACGACAGGGTTCTCGTACCGACTTCGATTGGGAGGTCTGGCCGAAGGCGCTCTACGACATCGTCACCAGAATCACGCGTGAGTACAATCGTCCCGCGATTGAGATCACTGAAAGCGGCTGTTCCTACGATGACCTAGCCGGCGCGGATGGATCAATCCGCGATGTTCGAAGAATTGAATACCATCACGCTTACTTGCGGGAACTCGCCCGGGCAATCCAGGACGGAGCCGACGTGCGCGGATATCATGTCTGGAGCCTGCTGGATAATCTCGAGTGGGAAGAAGGATACAAACAACGGTTCGGGTTGGTCCAAGTGGACTTCAAGACCCAAAAGCGCACGATAAAAGAATCGGGGAAGTGGTACGCGAAGGTGGCTGCGGAGAACGCCCTGTCCGTCTAGTTCCCTGGTAACGCTGTTATTTCTGCGTCAAAACTAACTCGCCATTCTCGACCTTGATTCCGCCAACATCGCCGGGCAATTTCAGGCGGTCTCGCTGCTCGGCAAGCTTTTTCTGCAGAGCATCATTCACTAAAGAGACCGGGACACTCAAATCTCCAACTTTGAATTCGGTTGGATCGAATGTCGCGTAGCCATCTTTTGATCCCAGATGTCCGGCCAGCGTCACCCAAACGTCTTTTCCCGCAACCTGAGTCAAGAATTGGCCCTTGGCAAGATCGCCGTCAAAATTCACCTGATAATCTTTCACATCAGGCTGACCGGCAGCTATCGCTGCATCGGCAGAAGATGGAAGCGAGTTGAGGAGCCCGGAGCCCGTCTGATCTGGAGATGAGGTTTCTGATGACGACCCAGTCGAAGAAGTCCGGCTGGTCGAAGCCCGACCCGACGGCGACTGAGTTGAATGCGGAGCCATGGCTGATGCTTGCAAAGCTCCCACCGCCTGGGCGATGGCCGCACTTACTTCGTCCGAATTGAGGCGAACTTCGGCGGGTGCTTGTCCCTCCTGCTTCGGCTGATCGAGTTGCTGAATTTTCTGATCGAAAGATTGGGCATTAGCGACAGCTGCGGCAGGAGATTGCGGTTGCGAGACCGGAGCAGGTCTCTTAAGAACGAGAAAAAGAGCAATTACCGAGGTGACAAGCGTAGCGACGCTGATGATGCGGTCAAGTTTCCACTTCTTCACTGCTCCCTCCGCTGGGGAAAAATTCCCCAACTCTCATCCTAAATGGGCACAGAAAAAGGCATTACATAACGGAAGTCACCAGCCCAGTGGTTACCTCTTGCGAAGTAACTAAGAATCCAGCTTTTTTCCGACCAATTCATTCACCAGTTGCGGATTTGCCTGGCCTTTAGACGCTTTCATCACCTGACCAACGAAAAATGCGGCAACGGTTTTCTTCCCACCGCGATACTGTTCCACCTGTTTGGGGTTGCCGCTAATCACTTCATCAAGAATCTTTTCCAGCGCGGATGTGTCGCGCGACTGTTCCGGCTTCCCTTCTTCTTCGTAGACGACAGGAAAATCTTTAGAGCGCTCGAAACAAAGGTCATACAGATCTTTGAGCATCTTGCCCGAAATCATGCCGCTTTCGACTAAATCGGCTGACTTGGCAATACCTTGCATGGATATGGGCGAGCGTTCTATTTCCAAATTCTTAGCTTTCAGCCGTCCCATCAATTCGCTTTGAACTAGATTTGCGACTCGCTTCGGGTTCTTTGCTGCTTTCGCCGCGGCTTCGAATTGATCGGCCAACGACTTCGTTATCGTGAGCACAGCGGCATCCTGTTCGGTGATGCCATAATCGGCGACCATGCGCTTACGGCGTGCTTCGGGCAACTCCGCGAGTGTGCTGCGAATTTCTCCTCGCCACTTCTCATCCACCACTAACGGCAGCAGATCCGGCTCAGGGAAATAGCGGTAGTCGTGTGCCTGCTCTTTCGATCGCATACTGTAAGTCTTGCCTTCGCTTGAGTTATAGAGGCGAGTCTCCTGCGTGATCTTTCCGCCGGATTCGATGACTTCGACCTGCCGCTCGATTTCATACTCGAGCGCTTCGCGAATATAGCGGAATGAATTTACGTTCTTGACTTCAGTCTTTGTGCCGAACTCTTTTTGTCCGCGAGGACGCACACTGATATTGCCGTCGCAACGCAAAGAGCCTTCTTCCATATTGCAGTCGCTGACGCCGGTGTAGAGGATGATCTCTTTCAGGCGTGTCAGGTACTCGAACGCTTCGTCGGGCGACGCGATATCTGGTTCACTGACGATCTCAATCAATGGCACGCCGCTGCGATTCAGGTCTACGGCCGTCGTTTCGCCGGCTCCTGCAAATCCTTCATGCAGACTCTTTCCCGCGTCCTCTTCGAGGTGCAAGCGCGTAATGCCGATCTTTTTCGTTCCGCTACTCGTCGGAATTTCAATGTAGCCGTACTCGGCCAGACGGTTTGTCGAATTGCGAAATCTGGTATCCCTTGGGAAGATCAGGATAGAAATAATTCTTGCGGGCAAAGATCGAAGTCTCGTTGATGCGACAATTCAGCGCCATTGACGCAAGCACGGCGAACTCAACAGCGCGACGGTTCAAAACCGGCAAGGCTCCGGGAAGCCCCAGGCAGACTGGGCAAACATTGGTATTTGGCGGATTGCCAAAGCGTGTCGAGCACGAGCAAAAAATCTTGGTTGCAGTAAGGAGCTGGACGTGCACTTCGAGTCCGATAACCGGCTCGTATTTCGTGCAGGCCGACAGAGAAGTGTCCACAGAGCTTGCCATGCTCTGATTATAACGAAGAGAAACTCGCTTTTCCGCCAGTTCTAAACGTACACGGACGTCGGCTGTGTCGGAATTTCCTGGTGCGTTAAGGATTGCTTAATGGAATTTCAAAATACATGATTTCGTCCCCATTGGAATCACGAACTCCGGTGAGATAGAACCGGGCGTTACTCAGCGGATTTGAAATTCCGGAGACGTCAAAAAATAAAAAGCCAGCTTGAGTGCTATGAGGCTCCACGGCGCGAGCTCCGAATTGAGCTCGTTGAATTTCTTCTAGTTGCTTTTGACTCACGCCACCCTTCACCTTCGGCAGCGGAAGCGGCACCGGATATGAACGGCGCGAGACGGGACGCGTCACCCGCCGGCGAATCTCATCTGTGCCTGCGGCCTCAAGTTTGGTGCGATCCGCGGTAACCAGTTGCGCCTTCATCCCAGATAGCTGCACTGGCTTATCGCCGTCGTTGGTAACGATCACAAAAATTGGCAGGAGATCCAGTTCGTTGTAGTGGATGGAAAAAATATTCGCCTTGGCAGGACTATCGTAGGCATCAAGTGCCACCGTGATACCGTGACTGGAATCTTCGTTGTGCGCAGGGTAGGTTTTTGCTTGCCGTGGAGTAGGCATCACGAACTCTTTCGATGCCAGACAAAAAACTGGGAGTAGCGCGGCAGCAGAGGCGATGATCAAAACGCGATTTCGCGCACGATTCGGTCGAATCAGAGACATGGTATTTGATTATAGGATGCAGGCCTCTCGATTAATGGTGCCTTCCTGGCTGCATCTATGCTGCAAGCGGGTAGAATGTCATTTCCTCAATGTACTTGCTCTACAGCGCGGCTTTGGCGTTCGCACTGTTGCTGTCACTTCCTTACTGGCTGCTGCAAATGCTGCGTCATGGGAAGTACAGCTCAGGCTTTAGTGAGCGCCTAGGAAGAGTGCCACACCTTCTTTCGGAATCTCCTATCGGGCCGGTGATCTGGGTCCACGCAGTCTCGGTAGGTGAGGTGCGCGCAATGAGCAGACTAGTTGATGCGCTTCGAGAACGTCGGCCCGAGTATCGCGTTCTGGTGTCGACTACAACTGACACAGGCCAACAACTCGCTCGAGAGCGTTTTGGCGAACAGAATGTTTTCTATTTTCCACTCGACTTTGAATTCGCGATACGGCCTTATTTGCGATTGTTGCGTCCTGAGCTGATCGTGATTGCCGAAACCGAGTTCTGGCCGAATTTCTTACGCCTCTCTCACAATAGCGGTGCGAAAATTGCCGTCGTAAATGCGCGCATTTCGGATCGCTCATGGCCCGGCTATCGTCGCTTTCGAAATATCTTGCCGAAGGTGCTTGGGCACATCGATCTCTTTCTTGCCCAAACGGAAAATGATGCGCAGCGACTGGCAAAAATTGGTGCGCCGCCTGATCGTGTTCATGTCAGCGGCAATCTCAAATTTGACATACCGGTTCCGGCAATTCCAGAAATCGTTGTCAACCTGCGCCGGACAATTAAAAAGTCAAAGGCCGGGCCCGTTATAGTCTGCGGCAGCACCGTGGAGGGTGAAGAGCCTCTGCTGTTGCATGCTTTTGAAAATGTTCTTGCCAGCTATCCGAACGCGTTTATGATTCTCGCCCCGCGTCATCCAGAGCGCTTTTCGGACGTGGCGCAATTGCTGGAACAGCTCAAGATTCCTTTCTGGCGGCGTTCTCTCTGGAGTGGTAATGCGCTTTCCGGCGGCGTGCTTCTGCTGGACAGCATTGGCGAACTCGCAGCGATGTATGCTCTGGGCGATGTCGCATTCGTCGGCGGAAGCCTCGTTCCGCGTGGAGGGCATAACATTATCGAAGCGGCCCAGCACGGAATCGCGATTATCGTGGGCAATCACACAGAAAATTTCCGGGAGATCGTGGGACTCTTCCAGAGTCGAGACGCGGTGCGGGTTGTTGGTCAAGCCGAATTTCCACTCGTCTTGATGGAGCTTCTCGCGAACGAAACCGAACGCAGGGCGCTGGGCGGACGCGGGGCAGAGACGATAAGAGGTCAAATGGGCGCTACTCAAAGAACGCTAGAGGCTTTGCAGGGTCTCTTAGATTCAAGCGAAGTGGAAGCTGCTCCACAAGATTCGGATTCGGACCTGCGCAGCAACCCCAAATCTCATTGAAACCCTTAGCTTCTATCTTCGGACTTGTAGTGCAGGCGCGAAATGCACTTTATGATGCCGCCTTCTTTCCGACGCGAAGGCTCAAGGGACCAGTCATTAGCGTTGGAAATTTGACGGTCGGGGGCTCTGGCAAAACACCCTTTGTGATTCTGCTCGGAGAATTACTCAAGGCGAGGGGTATTGAATTCGACGTTCTCTCACGAGGCTACGGGCGTAAATCTAAAGGTATTGCGTTGGTTGATCCGAGCGGTTCTCCTGAACAATTCGGGGATGAACCATTACTGATTGCGCGTCGGCTCGAGGTTCCTGTAATCGTGGGAGCCAATCGATATCAGGCGGGAAAATTCTCTGAGGATAAATTTGGGCCGCGATTACACCTTCTGGATGATGGTTTTCAGCACCGTGCCCTGGCGCGCGACTTCGATATCGTTCTGATTAACCCTGAAGATGCGCACGATAGCCTGCTGCCTTCCGGACGCTTGCGCGAACCGTTAAGCTCCCTCAAAAGAGCGGACGCCGTGGTGTTTACGAATGAGTCTTCGCTGAACGAAAGCTCGGAGGCTTCGGAGCTTTTCCATGGCAAACTGACTTGGCGAGTGCGACGTGGGATCCGGCTTAATGGCGTTCCGGAGAAACCGATCGTCTTCTGTGGCATCGCCAAGCCGCAAAATTTTGTGTCTCAGCTCAGAGCCGAAGGTATCGAACCCGCCGCTGAGAAATTTTACAGAGATCACCACGCATACACTGAGCAGGACATTCAGAACTTATTACAACTACGGCAACGTGGTGGAGCAGGAGGATTTGTCACCACCGAGAAAGATGCCGTTAATCTTGGTCAACATCTCTCAAAATTACAGCCGATGGCAATCATTTCTGTAACAATGATCCTGGAAAATGCCGATAACGCGCTGAATACTATTCAGGGTGTGATCGAAGAGCGAAAACGCTCCGCATGAGAAAATTCCACTACTAACTGAATGAGCAAACATCGCAACGAAGTCGACGACCTGCAGAAGATCATAGACTCGTTTTCAAATGTTACTGTGACCGTTCTCGGCGACATGGTAGCGGATGAGTTCATCTTCGGCGAAATATCACGTGTGTCTCGAGAAGCGCCGGTTCTGATCCTTAAGCATCGCGATCGCAAGGTAGTACCAGGCGGAGGGGCGAATGCGATCAACAATCTGGCAGACCTGGGAGTAAAAGTGCTACCCGTCGGTGTAGTCGGAAACGACGAGCCCGGACGCCTGCTGCTCAACTGTTTTCGGGAGAAGCGCATTCCAATCAGCGGGATTTTTAAAGACAGGAATTACAAAACCACTACAAAGACTCGGATTTTAGCCGGCATGCCCCATACCGCAAGGCAACAGGTCGTGCGAGTCGATAGTGAACCGGAGGGAGAACCCGATACTGAAGTCAAACGAGGTCTCGTTCAAGCCGCGCGCGAGTTCGCACGTACATCGAACGCGATGCTGATTTCCGATTACGGTTATGGCGCTGCGACTCCAGCGCTCTGGGCTGCCATTCGCGGGAGCCGTGGGGCCAAGAAGATCCCAGTCGTCCTTGATTCTCGATACCGCCTGCTGGAATATTCCGGTGTGACTGCCGCTACTCCGAACGAGCCTGAGGCGGAGCAAGCGCTTGAAATGGAAATTGGTCAAGATTGGTCGCGGCTGCGTAAAGCTGGCGAGCAGATTGTCTCTCGCATGAAACTGCAATCTCTAATCATTACTCGTGGCCGCCACGGAATGGTCGCTTTCACGAAAAAGCAGGCGCCGGTCGACATTCCAATCTTCGGCTCCGATGAAGTTGCGGACGTAACCGGGGCTGGCGACACTGTGATTGCCACTTTCACGGCCGCTTTAGCGGCTGGCGCTAGCAGCGAACAAGCGGCTCATCTCGCCAACTACGCAGGTGGTATCGTGGTGATGAAGCGTGGCACCGCGACCGTTTCACGCGAGGAACTATCGCGGGCGATCCATCAATCTGCGCCAATAACTAACGCCCATTGAGCTTATCGAAAATCGCAACTCGTGACGGAACTCAAACGCCAGTGTTAAAGCGTGGCGCTCTGCTGGAGATAAAATCACCCTTACCAATGGCTGCTTTGACCTGTTACACGTCGGCCACGTGCGTTATCTCGAAGCAGCGAAAGCGCTCGGCGGAAGATTGATTGTGGCCATTAATTCCGACGATTCGGTTCGTGCTCTGAAGGGTCAATCGCGCCCACTAATGCCCGAGCAAGAACGGGCCGAGATTGTAGCCGCGCTCGGAGTAGTGGATGCCGTCGTAATTTTCCCGGAAAAAGATGTTCGAATGCTCATCCGCGAAATTCGCCCCGATGTTCAGGCAAAAGGTACTGACTACACCGCCGAAACAGTTCCCGAGCGCGATGTGACCATAGAATGCGGCGGCCGCGTCGAGATCGTAGGAGATCCCAAAGATCACTCGGTCTCGGACATCATTCGTTCAAAGTTGGAGCGGCAGTCTTCGTGAACACACCCGCTCCCGTCAAAATGGCTAGCCTTTCACTCCCACCAAGTGTCCGGAGTTTGCTTATCGTCAGAATGAGCGCAATGGGAGATATTATTCATGCCATGCCGGCTGTAGCGGCATTGCGGGAAGTTTATCCGAAAGCAACCATCGGGTGGGTGGTTGAAGAGCGCTGGGCAGAATTGCTGTCTTCTCCTCGGAGCAGTTCAGGAGCTATCGCCAGACAAAGCAGCTCTGTAGACAAGATCCACACCGTTAACACAAAGAAATGGCGCACTGCGCTCACCTCTAGCTCTACGCGTCAAGAAATCGTGAAAGCCATTAAAGAAGTGCGCGCGATGAAGTATGAAGCCGCGATCGACTTCCAGGGCTTGATTCGTTCAGCCGTGTTGGCTAAGTTATCAGGCGCGAAAACTATCTACGGATATGCTCAGCCCCGGGAACGAGCCGCCCGCATCCTTTACACAAAACAGTGTAGCCGCGCGGGGCGAGCATATTGTTGAGAAAAATCTCTCGCTTGCGGAATCCGTGGTTGATCGGCAATTGATAGCGGCTCCTTTGGAATTTCCTTCCGATGAAACAGCGGAAAAGAATTGCGAACGTTGGCTGCATGAACACAACATCGAACGAATTTCGTGTTGCATCAACCCGGGCGCGGGTTGGCCCTCTAAACAATGGCCGCCTGAGCGGTATGCGCACATGTAGCGAAAAGCTTGGCTCAACTTGGATTCAAGTCCTTGATCAATGCGGGACCGGGAGAACAAGATCTTGCGCGGACTGTGAAAGCAACGAGCGAAGCCGCAGCGGAGATCGTCGAGTGTTCGATTCCGCAGCTGATCGCCTTCACGCGTCGCGCCTCTTTATTCGTTGGTGGAGACACTGGCCCCATACACTTGGCTGCAGCCCTTAGAATTCCGGTAGTTGCCATTTTCGGCCCGACAAATCCGGCTCGCAATGGACCTTACGGAACCCGCAGCATCGTATTGCGAAGCCCGTCCAGTCAGACAAATCACAGCCAGCGCGCTGTACTCGATCCAGGTCTGCTCGAAATCAGCTCTGAGGAAGTCTTCGCCGCATGCCAGAAACTGCTTGGTGTTGCTCGTGGCTGAGGAAATGAAGATGAGTCATGTAAAAGTCAATTCATCTCAGAAATCATGGTCTCGCGTTGCGCGCCGGATAAGAGTTCCACTCAGCTTCGCCTGTGCTGTGCTTTATTTTTGGCTCGCTCGTCCGTCCGGTACGTCAATTTTCACCGGAACACTGATCATCATTCCCGGACTGCTTGTTCGTGCGCTTGCTTCCGGGCATGTAAAGAAAAATGAAGAGCTCGCGACCAGCGGACCTTACGCCTACACTCGAAATCCGCTCTATCTCGGCTCTCTGATTCTAGCTTTCGGATTTGTAGTCGCGGCACAAAGCTGGTGGGTTGCGGGCGTGTTGCTCGCTATGTTCTTCGCAATATATTTGCCGGTGATTTACGGAGAAGAAAGTTTTCTGCGGCAGCGCTTTCCTGATTATGAAGCTTACGAAGACCAGGTTCCTCGACTGCTGCCCAAGCTCCGTGGGTTTAATCGGAGCGATGTAAAGTTTTCTTGGGACCTCTATCGCAAGCATCGCGAGTACAATGCCTTGATTGGGGCCATTGCGATGATTGCTTTGTTAGCAGCGAAAATGTACTGGCTGTCCAAATGATTCAGAGACTCGGACATCCCGCAAATCTTCATTCCGCGTCTCACCATATTTGAGCGGGCCCACAATCCAAATGGATTTCTTTTCGCTTTCCAGGTCAAAATGGTTTTTCATTCCGGTGTTTTCGATTTCCGCGCTACTAGCGCAAACACGGCTGTCTTCTCCTCAGAAACCCGCACCCATAGCAACTATTAGCGCCGGTCCCACGGCGCGGATCCTTCCCCCGTCCTCGGATTATCGATTTCCTGACGGTCAAAGCTACGTGTATTCAGTGGAGTGGCATATGTTTACCGCGGGGACGACTACGGTCAAGCTGAATGCTCTTGGCAATGAGCAGCGTGTAACGGCCACAGCCGATTCCGCTGGCGTCGTGAATGCGTTGTTTAGAGTGCATGACCTGTTCGAGGCCAACTTTGACCCTCATACATTTTGTTCGCTGCGAGTTTCAAGGCATACCGAAGAAGGCTCCCATCAGCGCAATATGAATTTGCGCCTGGATTATGCGCAGCACAAAAGCGTTATTGATGAAAAGAATTTGAAAACTGGAGAACTGAAGCACACGGAAAATGACATACCCGCTTGTGTAACGGACGTGGTCAGTGGGTTTTATTATTTGGCGTCCCTGCCCCTGCAACAAGGAAGCAGCAGCACCTTTGCGATTAACGATGGCAAAACCACCGAGGTCACAGCACGCGTTGAATCGAGAGAACAAATAAGAGTTCCGGCAGGCACGTTCCAAACAGTACGTGTGCGAGCAGAGGCAATTTCTGGTTCGCTAAAGGGCAAGGGCGAGATATGGGTCTGGTTTACGGATGACGTGAATCATACGCCGGTCCAAATGCGCTCGAAACTTGGGTGGGGAACGCTGCTGTTCCGCCTACAGCGGGTCGACGGACGATAGATGGAATATTTATTGCAGTCGAAAGCGCTCATTCATAAGGCGCTGCAAACGTGGTTTATAGAGAATGTCGTAAGCAAGCTCTTTATCGGGGAACATGGCCAAGGCCGCGCGTTTCGCCCCAGCCGCCAGTTCGGACGCCTCTTCAACTGTGAGATTCGGATCCTCACCAATTACCGACATCACCATGTTGATCATCACTTGCAGACGGCGGATGTTTCTGGCTTCTTGTTCTCTCTCGCTTATACTCCCGCTTACATTTCCAAACTGGCCAATCCGTCTCGAACTCTCCATGCATCCCTCGCTCGACTGCAGTACCGGGCGGCTAATCATTTAGATGTTCACCCGGCAACGGACGTTGCGCCACTATAAAATCGATTGTCGCGACAAAGCTTGCATGACGCAATAGCGCGGAAGTGTATGTCCTTCTGAATTCATTCATCGGCTATGTGGCCCCTCAGGTTAGAATTATGAAAATGAATCTGCGACATTTCTGTTGGAGGAACAATGGCCATTAATTCCGCGAATACCGAACAAGCTCCCAACCCAAACGAAAAGCTAGTACGAGTGTTCGATACGGAACAGGAATCAGAGGCAATGGTTGTACGCGGACTGCTCGAGTCTGACGGTATCGACGCCGAAGTGACTTCGCTCGACGCTACTCAAGACGTGCTTCCTGGAGTTGGTGGAACTGTGATTTTGGTGCGTGAAGAAGATGCAAACCGAGCCCGTAAGCTGATCCGGGAGTCGCTCCGTTCGGATGAAGACACCGCGGAAATGGACGCTATCTCAGATCCACAATCTGAGGGCTAACGGTTTTTCCATCTAAATAGAAAGTCACAGCTCCATTCAAGTCTGTTCGCCGGGTTGCAACTCCGGAATCCTGCAAGCGGGTTAACACCTTCATCCGCGGATGGCCGTAAACATTTCGCGGGCCCACTGAAATCACCGCAAATCCGGGACGCACAGTTTGCAGCAATTGCGGGAGTGTAGATGTGGTGCTGCCATGGTGACCAACTTTAAGCAGGTCGGCTTGTGGTTGTTCATCCAGAATGCGCATTTCCGTTTTTCGTTCCGCATCCCCTTCGAGTAAGGCAGACGTGTTGCCATAGCTGATTTTCATAACTAGCGATTCGTCGTTAGGTTTGGATTCCTGTGTAACCAAATCAGGCCAAGGAGCAAGCACCCGAACGGTTGCACCACCGAACTCGATCCTATCGCCAGCCTGGTGCAACACAATCGGTATACCCAGAGTTCTGGCGTGCTTGAGTAGACTTTGCACTTCAGGAGGCGAATCAGTGCTTATCCATAATTCGCTTGGCCTGAAATTAGAAAGCACCGCGCTCATCCCGCCCATGTGATCGGCATGTGCATGCGTGAGCGCGACAATGTCCAAGCGCTTAATACCGCGCGACCATAGGTAAGTCGAAACGACGTCTTCGCCTAGGTCGAGTTCCGAATGTACCCAGGAGGGAAAACCTCCGGCATCGATCAGCATCGTTCGCCCTTGAGGAGACACCAGCAGGATCGAATCGCCTTGGCCAACATCGATCGCCGTAATTTCAAGTACTCCGGCATGAAGATCTGGCTTCGCTGGAACAGCACAAATCCAGAAAGCACTGATTGCAAGTGAAACTAGCCCTAGGACAGCGAGCCATGAGCGACGACGGACGAGGATCATTGCCAAAGCTATCGCCAGACAGGTGAGCAAAATGACCTCGAGCTCGGGCGTTGGGACTCGAACATCGGCAATTCGAAAGCCTCCCAACCAGCGAACCGTTCCCGCAATACCTTCGAGCGCTAAACCAGCGACTAGCGCGGGAATTCTTGCGAGTAGTGGTGACACATATCCAAGCCCGACCGCGAGCACCGCCGTTGGCATCATTATCTCGGTGAGGGGAACGACCAGCATATTAGCTGGCAATCCAACAACTGTCGCTCGATGAAAGTAATACGCCATTGGAAGCGCAAGTCCCACCTGCATCACTGCGGAAATCAGCAGCACCTCGCACGCTCCGAACAAGAAGCGACCGGTGAATACCATTGCCAGCAGGGAAAGACGCTTCCCCAGGAATGCTCCTATCCTTTCGCCGACCAAACGCAAGTCCAGTCTGAATTGCGCCACTTTGGGGAGCAGAAACATATCCAGGCTCAGTGGAATCAATGTTGCGCAAGCCTCGCGAATAAGGCTGCGTTATTCTCTCCGTGAGCGGTATGCCCACGGCGGCGACTAACCACACGCACAAGAACGTCAGTTGGAAGCTTGCCCCAAACAAAACTCGAGGATCAACAATCATGAGAGCAAGAGCAGCCGCTCCGATTGCATTCAGCATTGATTTTTCGCGATACAGTAGGCGCACTCCGAAGTAGACAACCAGCATGAGCGTTGCACGCCAAATAGGAGGGCCGACATTTGTCAGAACCGCATAAGCCAGAATGAACGCTACCATGAGGGCAGCGGCGAGGAGATCGCTTATATGCAACCGACACAAGAACCAGAACATGGCCATAGCGAGGATGGTGACATTCATTCCGGAAACAACGAGCACGTGGTAAGTGCCAGAGCGTTGAAAATCGACGCGCGTGGGACGATGGATGAAGGAGTCTTCCCCGATCACCATGGCGTCCATCAACTCAGCTTGACCCGAAGGCCACAGGGCATGAACTTTTTCGATGATGTTCCGGTGTATGCGCGTGCGCCAGAGTTCGAATCGACTACCCGCAAATCCCGGCAATGTTTCTACGCTGGCGACTTTGGCGGAGGCGACGGCCGCAATTCCGTTCTCGGCTAGATAGCCGGCGTAATCGAATGCTCCGGGATTGCGGAAGTTCCGAGGGGAATATAACTTTGCCGGAAACCGCAAGCGCTCGCCGTAGCGAAAAACCCGCATGGCAGTCTTTGAGGTTTCGTTTCTTTCGTCGCTCGGCTCCTTGTCGTAAAAGCTGACACGCAGGCCGGAACGATAAGCCAGCGTCCGGCCGTCACACTCGATCTGTTCGGTTTCGAGGTCTACTCTTTGAGCTAGCCTCTCGGATGTCGCCAAAGCTTTCGTCACGCAAATTTCCTTCCGCTATGACATGCGCCGTCACTAAAACTTCTTGTCCATTTGCTCAGCTGCGGGATAACCGAGGCAGGAGGCATCTCGTTGCGTATTTGTACAGTGAGTGCGCCCGACCATGAAGATCGCGGCGAGTCCAAGCAGGTAAGCCCAGAAAACCCTGCGCCGAAGCAGCCACAGGCCAGACATGAAATATAGCGCCGCTGCCACAATCCACCATACCGGTGGCCGCCACGCGTACTGTCCAACCGTGAGACCCGAAGCGAAGGCCAATGCCGCCCAAAGCAGAGGCTGACGTGGAGCGCGCTGATAAGCGGGCATTAACGCGCCTGTGGACGCGACACTCGCGTTTTGTGAAATATTGGTAGGCGAATTACTCGATTGCGATGTCACATCATTCACGAACCCGGCTTTCGTTTCGAAATCGGGCTGACTCAATGAATGAGAAGGCTAGCGGACCAGATGAAAAACGCTTTCGAGGTGGTAAGTCTGCGGGAACAGATCGACCATATGCGCTTCCTGCACGCGATACCCCGCCTTAAGCAAGCCGCTCAGATCGCGAGCCAGCGTCGCCGGATCGCATGACACATAGGTGATCTGCGGCGCTGCCAAAGCTATCAGGTCGTGAGTTGTGCTTTCACCCAACCCACTTCGCGGCGGGTCCACTACAACTAAATCCGGCTGCAACTTGCCCGCGACATTCTTCAAATACTTTTCCGTCGTGGAACAAACCGCCTTCACATTCGGAGGCGAATTGTATAGCAGATCGGCATGCGAAGTCGGTGACGCTTCGACCGCGATGACGCGTTCAAATTCCCGATTCAGCACTGAAGAGAAAAGTCCGACTCCAGCATAGAGATCAAGCGCTGTGCTTCCCGAGCGACCGCTGGTTACTATATCGATCAATTCGTCCGCTAAATAGCGGTTCACCTGGAAAAAAGCTCCGGCGCTTACTCGGTAGGAGCCGTGTTTTGTTTTGTAGCTGAGTTCTCTGGCTCCATCGAAAGCAATTTCTTCGGGCTCCGTGGGCTTTAGGCCTGAGGGATCTGGCGCCTGAGCCTTGAAAGCCACCACTCCAACAATCTCTGGCAGTGTTTTCCGCAATGCCTCAACGCACTGCTTGGCTGACTCGACAGAGATATCGGGGGCGCAGTAAGCCTCGACCAGGAGCTGGGTGTCTTCCGCATTCACAAAGAACTCAATTTCCTGAAGGCCGGATAAACGATCCTTGTCCTTGCGACCTAGTTGCCAGAAGGCAGAAATCGCTCGATTGATCAGAGCCGAACTGATTGGACACTCCTCCACCGGAAGCAACTCATGCGATCCGAATCGGTAGTAGCCGAGCGCAAACTCAGGCGCGGTACGCACTCTGAGGCGGGTGCGATTGCGATAATTCCAAGGCGGTGAAGGATGAATCTTCAGTTCGACTGATAGTTCGAGCTTCGCAATGCGAAGCAGATTCTCTTTGAGAATGGCGGCTTTGATTTCCAGCTGATGCTCATAGCTGGCGTGCTGATAATGGCATCCGCCGCAGCGCTGGAAATAGGGACACTTGGGTTCAACCCGATACGGGGAAGTCTGCAAAATTTTGTTGACTCGTCCGCGAGCGAAACCACGCTTCTGCTGATAGAGCGTCGCGTCGACTTTTTCGCCTTCGAGAACGAATGGCAGAAATACTGCCTTCCCACGTCCTTGCTCGTCGGCAGGAAGACGTGCGAGGCCATCGCCACCATAAATAAGTTTTTCGACTGTGAGTTCCAAGATTCGATTCTATGTCATACGGAGCTCGCCGCTACATGTAGAACAAACTCAACCGCGGCAGTCCATTCTTCTCCAGCAGCTTTTTGTGGATGTACTGCTTTTGCAGTTGTCCAATTTGCGCTGCTGTCATGTTGCGCCGATAAGGCGCGAGTTCGTGATCGGCCTGAGCTCGAATCGTGACGAGTTCCTCGTCGGGGCTCGATGCCATTAGCGCTCCGAAGAGCTTCTCTTCCAGAACCGTCAATCGCCGCTCCAAATCTTCCAAGCGCGGCAAAGCACTGGCCGATCCCAGTTCAGCAGCCATTTCGCGCAGATTTGCGGCAGTCTGTTTCGCCAAAGCTTGACCAGACAAACCTACGGCGGACGGCAACTTGGCAGCTTCCAGCCGATCTGCATTTCTCAGCAGAAAAGCAATAATTTCAGGAGCTTGAAAACCACCACTCTCGCGTGGTGATTGATCCTCGCTCGCCCCAACAGCCGCCTCTTTCATGTCTTCCGCCGCAGTCAAGACTTCCTGGGCGCAATACGCGAGGCTGTTTACCTTGCGAGACTTTGTGGGACGTTTCTCATATCGCTCGAAAGCAGCATCGATCCCCCGCAAAACAGCTTGCAGCGGAATGCCCGCGTCTTTCCAGGTCTCAATCAGAGCCCAGTCAAGCGTGGAAAGCAGCAGAATGCCGCCGCGCCGCTTCTGAAACTGCTCTTCTATTTCAGTGAAGTAGTTAAAGTAATTTTCCACGGCAGGTTAGCGGGGACGAATCTTTTTGGACAAAGAGTTCGCAGGGCGTTCGACAGAGCGCGTTTTCACTGCCTCCATGTCGCGAATCGGTTTGTTCGCGGCATTGCGTTCCCAAATGATGCGTAGGCCTTCCAGCGTCAAAAAATCATCCACTTGCTGAATGTATTTGGAGCCTTTGCCAATGAGTGAAGCCAATCCGCCTGTCGCAATGACATGCGAATCCTTCCCGAGCTCTTTCAGCAGCAACTCAAGAATTCCATCCACAAGTCCGAGGTATCCGTAGTACAGACCGGATTGCAGGCTGCCAACCGTATTGCTTCCAATGATTCGAGCTGGCTTCTTAATATCGACTCGCGGCAGACGCGCAGTGCGTTCAAACAATGCATCGGCTGATATTCCGAGTCCCGGAGAGATCACGCCGCCTTCGTATTCTCCTTTGGCCGAGACGCAATCGAATGTCGTCGCCGTGCCAAAATCAACGACAATGCACGGCCCGCCATATTTCTCGAATGCCGCGACGCCGTTCACAATGCGATCCGCCCCGACTTCAGCCGGATTGTCGTAATGAACCGGCATCCCGGTCTTGATTCCGGGCTCGATAAAAAGCGGCTTGGTATTGAAATATCGTTCACAAACCTGGCGCAACGTGGAATCAAGCGGAGGAACTACGGACGAAATAACGATTCCGCCAATGTCGTTTACTTCAAGATGATCCATCGAAAACAGATTGCGGAACAGGACGCCGTACTCATCCACCGTTTGCGTCGCAATGGTTGCCACTCTCCAGTTTGCAACCAGCTGTTCGTAGTGGCCGTCGCGCGGAAGATCGTGATCACCTGCGGGCGCACTTGTGCTGCGAGCAAAAACGCCGAGCACCGTGTTCGTGTTGCCCACATCAAGAACTAAAAGCATAGAAAACTCACGTTACGGAGACGGCGGGATTCACGTAGGGACAGCCGCCCCGGCTGTCCGGCCGAGCAACGCTCGGCACCCCTCATTTCAACCTTACTGTCCCGCTCAAAACTGTTCGCATTCCTTCCGCAGTACGAACTTGCAAAAATCCCCGCGAATCCAGACCTTCCGTCACGCCTTCGAAACCGCCGTTCTCCTCCACGGTCACCAGCTGCCCGCGCGCTGACGACGACCGCTCCTGAAACCGTTGCAGAATCGAGTCGCGTGCGCCCGGCTTGTCCATCAAATCCCGATATTCACGGTCGAGCGATTTTAACAAAGCCGCGCACACTTCCACTCGCGACCATTCCGTGCCGCTTACTAAACGCAAGGACGTCGCAATCGGCTCGAGCTCAGCGGGAAAGCTGCTCTGGTTCACATTGATGCCGATTCCGACCACCACGTGCCGCACCCGCGTGACCTCCGCATTCATTTCCGTGAGAATGCCGCAGAATTTTTTCCCCTGAATGAGTAAATCGTTTGGCCATTTCAGATCCGGAACCACGCGTGAATCAATCCCTCGAATCGCCTCGTGGACGGCCAATCCGGCAGCCAGCGAAAGAATCAAAGCATCGGACGGTGGCAGCGCGGGCCGCAATACGACCGAGCAATAGATGCCAACCGAATTTGCGGAATGCCAGTCATGTCCGCCGCGTCCTCGGCCCGCAGTCTGCTGCTCTGCCAGAAACACGGTCCCTTCCGGCGCACCAGCGGTCGCAGCTTCCATCGCAGCCGTGTTGGTCGAGTCGATCTTGTAATAGTGGTGAATCTGCTGATCGAATATTGTGCCCTTGAGCTGTGTCGAGAGCATGTCCGGCAGCAACAAATCAGGAACGGACTTTAACGCATATCCCGTCGCCGGATGTCCCTCGATCTCAACTCCAAATTCACGCAACTGTTGTATCAGCCGCCAAACTTCCGAACGGCTCGTGCCGATCTCGTCCGCGATCTTCGTCCCGCTCATCACTACCATCGCATGGTTTACGAGCAGGCGCACGATGCGCCCCAGGCGGACATCCGTATGTCCGGAACTCGGGGATACCCGCGAGCTGCGCGCTGTGATTGATCTGTTGATGGAGAAATTATGAGCTAAGTGAGACTAAAAGCGAAATGGCGGCGTGATCAGGCGGACGGAGCATTCACCACGGAGACACTGAAGAAGATGCTGATCGAATCATAGATTGGTATGTCTGTTTCGCATGGAAAGCTGACTTAAGAGATTCACTGGCTTGTTTTGCTGTGTAACTCTGTGCACTCCGTGGTGGACTACCTGCAACCCTAGGCTGGCCTAACTCGCAAACTCATATCGACCGCCGCCGCGGAATGGGTAAGCGCGCCGACCGAAATAAAATCAATGCCGGTCTCAGCATAGGCACGAACATTCTCCAGCGTGATTCCGCCCGAGCATTCCAGCGGGATCGGACGTTCCAGGCGAGAGCAGCGCTCCACGGCCCGCTTCACGTCTTCCGCAGACACGTTGTCCAGCAGGATAGCCTCCGCCCCATGCTTAAGTGCAAGGTCTAATTCTTCCAGGGAGCGCACTTCGATTTCGATGGGCTGCGAACCTCGCCGGTTGTGCAGCGCTCGTTCCAAGCGCCGGCACGATTCCTCCCGCCAGCGCGATGTGATTGTTCTTGATCAGCACTCCATCCGAAAGATCGAGGCGATGATTTTGGCCCGCCGCCGCAACGCACCGCATATTTATCGAGCACTCGCAGGCCCGGCGCCGTTTTTCGCGTATCCAGGATGCGCGCCTTCGTGCCCGAAACCGCATCGACAAACTTGCGCGTCGCGGTCGCGATCCCGCTCATGCGCTGCAGAAAATTCAGAATCACGCGCTCGCAGGAAAGAATCACCCGCGCGTTGTGCCGGATCACCGCCACCGACTGCCCCTTGTGCAGCCGCACCCCGTCGAAAATCTCCGGATGCTGGTCACTTCGTAGTGCGAAGTCACCGCTCCATCGAGCGCCGCGTAAACATCGAGAATGCGCGCAACGCAACCGATTCCCGCAAGAATGCAATCCTGCTTTGGCAAGAATCGTCGCTGCGGCCCGCTGGTTCGGATCAATGCAGGCGTAGCTGGTCGCATCGCGCGTGGCGCGGTCTTCGAGCAGCGCGTTCTCGATGATCGCGGTAATACGTCGTGCTATTAAAGTCCATGATGTCTTGCAGCGAGGCGCTGGCCGCCTATTGGTCTGCCATGTCGAGTCCAGCTTTGCGTAAAACGGCAACAACTATCAACCAAAAGCATCGGGAGCTGAAAACCAAGGCTACTAGGCGAGCTAGCCCAACTCATTCAGCTGCCTAATATCCTTTCCCGCAACACTTTCAATTCCTCGGCCCGCCTGCGCAGTCCCTTCCACAACTTTCGCCGGAGCCTTCGCCAGAAACTGTTCATTGCCCAGTCTGCCGCTGGCCGTTGGCGAATTCTTTTTCGATCTTCTCCAGTTCCTTCTTCAGCCGTTCACGTTCGGCCGCAACGTCAATCTTTCTTTCGTAGATCACATGCACATCGAAGCGCGCCGTGCTGCGCGCCCCGGCGCTTGTTTGGCCAGCGATCCTGTCCACGAACGTAATCTTCTCCACATTCGCCAGCCGCTCGACCGCGCCGCGATTCTGCTCGATCATCTTCCGCATCTCCGGCTCCTGCGCAAAAATCTCGATCGGCACCTTTCACCTTCTGCTCAACTTTCAACTCCGCCCGCACATTGCGGACGCTCACGATCAGATCCTGCAGGATCGCCATCTCCGTTTCCGCCGGCAAGATCGATCTGCTTCTTCATCGCCTGCGGATATGCCGCCAGCGCAATCGACTTCAGCGGAGGCTTCCCGTCGTACATCGCCTGCCAGATTTCTTCGGTGATAAACGGCATCACCGGATGCAGCAGCCGCAGCGCCGCTTCGAACAGATCCGACCAGATTCTCGCAGGCAACTCGCGCCTGCGACTTGTCTGCGCCTTCTTCGAAACATCAGCCGCGGCTTGATCAGCTCGAGATACCAGTCGCAAAACTCGCCCCAGAAGAAATCGTAGATCCGATTCGCCGCTTCATGAAAGCGATACGCTGGCCAGCGCTTCATTCACATCTGCCGTCACCCGATTGAAGCGCGAGAGAATCCAGCGGTCTTCAAGAGTCGTCGTCTGAAACCCTGCGACGCCCGCTGGGACCGCCGGCCTCGGCTGTCCGAACTCCGCCATCGACCGAACGCCCCGGCTCGACCCGATCCACATTCATGAACATGAACCGCGCCGCATTCCAAATCTTGTTGGCGAATGCCCGATAGCCATCGGTCCGGCTCTCGCTAAAAGCAATATCGGTCCCCGGCGCAGCCATCGCCGCCAGAGTAAAGCGCGTCGCATCCGTCCCGAAGCGCTCGATAATCTCCAGCGGATCGATCACGTTGCCCTTGGTCTTCGACATCTTCTGCCGGTCGGCATCGCGCACCAGCGCGTGGATGTAAACCTGCCGGAAAGGCACGCTGTCGTCTCTTCTTCTCGCCCCAGCCGCTCGCCTTCTTGATCGCCGGATCCTGCTCGTGCCCGTCCATGAAGTGGCAGCCGAACATGATCATGCGCGCCACCCAGAAAAACAAAATGTCGAACGCCGTGATCAGCAGCGTCGTGGGATAGAAAACCTCCAGATCGCGCGTCTTCTCCGGCCAGCCCAGCGTCGTGAACGGCAGCAGCCCGGAGGAGAACCAGGTGTCCAGCACATCGGTATCCTGCTCCAGCTTCGCGCTCGCCGCACTTCGGTACACTTCGCCGGAGTCTTCGCGCGCCACAATCATTTCCTTGCAATCGCCGCACGTGCCACGCCGGAATGCGATGTCCCCACCACAACTGGCGCGAAATGCACCAGTCGTAGATGTTGTTCATCCAGTTCAAATAAATCTGCCGGTAGTTTTCCGGAGCGATCGTGATCTCGCCGCTCTCAACCGCCTCAATCGCGCGTTTCCGCCAGCGGCTTGATCTTGATGAACCACTGCTCGAAAGCCGCGGCTCCACCACCGTTCCGCAGCGCTCGCACTTGCCCAGCGAGAGCGTGTGATCCTTCTCGCCGACCAGAAATCCCTGCTCCTGCAAGATCGGCCAGCACTCGCTCGCGCGCTTCATAGCGGTCGAGCCCGGCATACGCGCCCGCGTTCTGCGTTCATGTGCGCGTGCTCGTCCATCACATCGATCTGCGGCAGATTGTGGCGCATTGCCCGCCTGAAAATCATTGGGATCGTGCGCCGGAGTCACCTTCACCGCGCCCGTGCCAAACTCCGGCTGCGCCAGTTCGTCGGTGATGATCGGGAATCTCGCGATTCATCAGCGGCAGCAGAACTTTCTTGCCGTGCAGATGCGTGTAGCGCTCGTCTTTCGCATTCACCGCGATCGCGGTATCGCCCAGCATCGTCTCCGGACGCGTGGTCGCCACCGTGATGAACTCGTCTCGTCGCCCAACCACCGGATAGCGAATCTCCTACAGCTTTCCCGCAACCTCTTCGTGCTTCACTTCCAGATCGGAAATCGCCGTCTCGCAGCGCGGACACCAGTTCACGATGTACTTGCCGCGATAAATCAGCCCTTCTTCATACAGCCGGACAAAAACTTCGCGCACCGCGCGCGAAAGATTTTCGTCCATGGTGAAGTATTCGCGGTCCCAATCCACCGACGCGCCCAGCCGCTTCATCTGGTCGAGAATCGCGCCGCCGTAAAGCTTCTTCCACTCCCACACGCGCTCAATGAAATTTCTCGCGGCCCATGTCGCGGCGCTTCTTGCCTTCGTTCGCCAGTTGCCGCTCCACCATCATCTGCGTGGCGATGCCCGGCGTGATCCGTCCCCGGCAGCCACAGCGTGATAAATCCGCGCATGCGATGCCAGCGCACAATGATGTCCATCTGCGTCTGGTTCAGCATGTGCCCCATGTGCAGACGCCCCGTCACATTGGGAGGCGGCAGCAGCAGAGTGAACACCGGACGCGTGTCCCCGGGCGGCGGAGTGGGCACGGAAAACAGTTTTTCCTTGACCCAATATTCCGCCCAGCGCGTTTCAATCGCGCCCGGTTCGTACGCTTTAGGAAGATCGTGCGCCATTAGGTATTGTGGATCTAAGTATCGTTAGAAATTCGTAGCCCCAGCCGCCACAGCCTGCCCTGAACGAAGCCGAAGGGGCTATCCAGCCGAGCAACGCTCGGCAATCCTGATTAAAGGTGAACCTTTGATATTACAGGCGGTTGGAAAATACGGTCAAACAGGTCCAACGTGGAAGTTTGAAAGCGTAGCAATCGGAAACGCTGTTATAAAATCCGGGTATGTTCCCACCCGAGCGGTTCTCGAATCGGGCTGTCGTCAAGAGGATCACTCGATACGCATTCTTAGTCGCAAGCTGTATCTGGATAGTTGTGGGCTGGAACGCTTACAACCGTGCCCGCTTACGAGCGCAACCCGCGATGAAACCAGAGTTATTGCCGATTGAAATCACCCTTCCGACCTGGAATGGCGCTTATCCGACAATGGAGATTATTCTCACCCGCTCCAAGACAGGCGATTGGAAATTTGCCGCAACGGTTGCGATGAAAACGCCGTCGGTTCAACACAACGCGCCCGTCAATGAATTCGACGTTGCTCTTGATTCCGGGATGTTTGTGCTCCGACAAACTGATCTATTTATTGCCGATGCAATGCCATTGTCGCTCACGCGTACTTATCATACTTGGGATTACCACAGTCGAGCTTTCGGTGTGGGTGCGAATCATCCCTACGATATTTGCCCTACCGGAACGCGAAATCCATACACATATCAGGACCTGAATCTAGAAGACGGGCGTCAAATTCATTTTCCACGCATTTCGAAAGGCACAGGCTATGCGGATGCGGTTTTTCGGCATACCGAAACATCTTCCGAGTTCTACGGAGCCAAGGACGCTTGGAACGGCAATGGCTGGACTCTCGATTTCAAAGATCATCGCCTGTTCTTGTTTCCTGAAGCGTACAATGCCAAGAACTATGCACAAGGAGCCGCATTCGAAATGCGCGATGGTTTGGGCCACAGTATTCAACTCAAACGAGATTCAGCCCGCAATCTTCAAACACTAATCTCTCCTGCGGGACACGCCATTACTTTTAAAAACGACAATGCGGACCGAATCGTTGAAGCTCGGGACGGCGCAGGAAACATCCGAAAATACTCATATGACTCAACCGGCCATTTAGAAACAGTATCGGATGAATCTCGCATCCTTTATCGCTTCGGGTACGCTCGTCTTCTTCAGGAGCGGGGCTATGATCCTTATCTGATGACAACGGTCATGGATGGCGATTGGAAAATACTGCTAAGAAATTTCTATGGCGATAATAGTAGGGTGACAGAACAAGATTTAGCCAATGGCGAGGTTTACAAATATAAATTCACATTCAATTCGAAACATGAGATCGTGAAGACAACGGTGACTTTTCCAGATGGGCAGGCACATCAATTCAATTTTCGTGAAGGGATCCCTATAAAATAAATCAGTGATCGTTACTTCTTCTCTTTCGCCATTTTCCTGGCGATCTCTTCCATCAGCTTGGGTTTCAAATCCGCCAGCATGTTGTCGACAATGCTGGCGATTGCTGATTCGTCCGCTTCAGGTTCTTCAGATTCGATAACTGGCTGCGCCGCCGCTTTCGATTCGCGGAGATCTTTGAATCCGGACGCCCCTATAGCGTCACCGGAAATGGGAGCGGCAGAATCCGCTGCTTGGGAAGCAGGGCTGGATGCGGATTGAGGTTCAGCTTGCGGTCCGACAATGGTCTCGCGAATCTGCTTCCAGTTTTGCCAGGCCGCAGCCAGTTCTGTTTCGCGCTGCCGGTCGGCTTGATTTTGGTGTGGTTCCACGGAAGACATCGTTGAAGTGACTAGCGCGTCAGTGGACGCGGCTATAAGTCCTGAGTGCGAAACTCCATTTACTAAAGACGTCGATTCCGCCGCTACCGCTCCAGCGGAAGCAGCTGCGGCAAATACAGCCTCTTCTACCGGCACCGCAACATTCGTGGCGCTATCATTAATCGCAACTGCATCTGTTTCCGAGGAGATTACGGCGGGAATTGCCGCGCCCGAGGGTATTTCGCCGTCACTATTTGAATTCGCGGAAGCGATCAATTCCTTTGCTGCCGCTTCCGTATGCGGAACAGTCGCTTCACTGCTACTGGTAGTCTCTGGCTGGTCAGTGGATACCGCTTCCGCAGTTGTCACTGCAGAAATAACTTCGCTTGCCGCAGCACCATTTCCATCTGCATTCGTCGGCGAAAGATTTTCAACTTCGCCACCTACGGCGTGTGCTGCGTTGGACTTCTCCATCTCTTGTTCGAGAAAGAGTTTTGATTCGTCTGCGGTAAGCGCGACTGAATGTGCAATCCATCGTGGTCCACTGATCTGGGTCACGACCAAGTTGGAATTTTCTGCGGACACTGCTGATCCAGCGTCTCCACCTTCACTTCTTGCAGCTGAATGGCCGTTTCCTGTGGCAGGGACAAGCGATGCGAGCGCGGCCATGAAATCAGTTTCGCTGGCTACGGCTTTATCCGGACTATTGGTTAAATCCCCATCCGTTTTCTCCGCGACGTACGATGACGCTGAAGAAATGCTGCTCGAATCCAGGGGAGCCGAGGCAAAAGTCACTGCCTCTGTTTCTGGTTCCTCAGGCGCGAACTTATCTTTTGCCCCAACGGTCTCAACCGCTGTCGCGGCCTCTTTTGCCTTTTGCGCTTCCAGCCATTCTGCAGAGTTTGACGCAGACTGCGTCGTGGAGACTTCGTCTGGAATTTCGCTCTCGGAAGTTCGGGCTGTCGATTCAGCTAATTTCCCGTCGTTCGCAGCGTCGTTATCATGAACCGCTAGCCTCGCCGGAATCTCTTCAGGAGTTTCTTCCTGTGTAGTTGAAGCCGCACTCTTTCTAGGCGCGACCTCATCAAAATCTTTTTTCCGTTTCGAGTCTTGATCCCTGCCCTCGGTCTCCGGAACTGCATGCGACTCGGACGAGCCCTTCTTAGCCGCGCTCTTCGTGCTCTTTTCAGGCTCCAAAGGTTTCGCAGATGGAGGCGGAATTCTCAGCCGGTTCTTCCACTCCGAATCGCCTGTTTCAAGCTTTTGAGTGGCTGCGCTGGCCTTCACAGAACGTCCGCCCTTTTGCGGATCCGCGAGGGGAACGATCTTGTCCTCAAGCTTCGTAAGTGCCGTCAGTAATTCGCTGGCTTCGAAAGGTTTGATAATGTGGCCGTCGGCTCGCACCCGACGCGCCTCATCGGCTTTGAACGGTTCCATCTTGCCGACCGTCAACAACACTGGAATGCGCGCCGTGTCCGGCGACTCTTTAATCCGCTGGCACACTTCCAGCCCGCCGTAACCCGGCATATAAACATCGAGGACAATGAGATCAGGCCTGACTTCCGAAATCTTCTTGAGAGCGGCCGCGCCATTGTTTACGGTAATGACTTCGTAACCAGCGTCGGAGAGAATTCTCCGCCCCATATTCTGAGCTGTTACGCTGTCGTCGGCCAGCAATATCTTTCGCGCCAAGATGAAGTCCTTCAGTGAGGGGAGATAGCGCGAAGTTAAATTGTCCGGGGCTCTAAGTCAATGAAGATACGACAGTAATAGGTTACTACCGGACAGCAGCGATCGCGCAAAGCAGGCTTCGGGCTTTAGGCATCAGGCTTCCGGAAAATTTAAAACTGTGAGGATGATGGATAAGCTCAGCTGCGAACGCGTAAACCTGGAGAGGCATGTTCACCGAAGTTTCGACGCCCTCACAACCGCAAGTCTGTAGTTACGCCGATTTTCCTAAAGCCTAACGCCTGAAGCCCAGAGCCTGGTTCCTAGAATGGATTCAGCTTGCCTAGGCCCTTCTTTTTCTTGTGTTTGCTGGAAGAGACATCTTGGGTATCTGCCTGATCATTCGGCGTTGTGTCGGTCTTCCCGTCAGCGCTAGCGGTTTGTCCGCCGCTCCCGCCGTTCTGGATCTCATTGACTTGCGCGGGTGCGGGCAATGCCTGGCCGTTACCGTTTTGACTGCTACTGGTCTGCGCACTGTCAGACCCAGCGTTTGGCTTCAATTCATTAGCATCCGGCGAAGCCGCTGTGTCGGGCTTGAGTTCATTCGGATCAGCCGTAGCATTTGTCGACGTGAATGGCGACGCCCCAGCACCAGTACTACCTGGAACCGCAGAATTATCAACCGTACTCCCATTCACGACTGGTGTATCGGCAGCAGGCGGAGCATCGGAACGTGGTGCGGGCTGATCCGCAGGTGGCGTTCCCGTACCATTGATCATTTCGACAGAGGCGTTTTGCGTGCCATTTCCAGTTCCCATCGCCGCTTTTGTCGCATTCTGAATAACCTCACTGGCGGTCATGGCTCTCGGATCAACCAATGGAGGTTCTCCCACTCGTGATGCCGGAGCCGTATTCGGATGCTTTTGGAACGCGCTCATGACCTTAGTCATGGTGCTGGCTTCTTTACGGCTATTTTCCTCGGCCCGATTCTGCGCGACAGCAGCCTTGGTTGGCTTAGGGACCGGTTGATGCAACGCTGTAAGCCGTGCTTTCGCATCGTCGGTGCGATCCATCAGCGGATAGCGAGTAATGATCCGTGAGTAAGCTTCTGCCGCGCCTGCTGTGAACTGTTGAATCATGCGAGCCTTGGCCGCTTCATTCATCGGCCGAGCCCGCACCTGGGTAATCTCACCTTCGTAGGCCTGTCCCAGCAGATACAAAGCTTCATCAGCTTTGCTGTAGAGCGGATATTTATCCGCTAACGATCGTAAGCGCGCAATCGCGGCGGGATAAGACTGTCGGCCAAAATAGAAACGTCCGACGCGGAACTCACGCTCTGCGATTATTTCCTGCACTTGCATCAGCCGCTGCTTGGCATCGGGAACCAGCTTGCTGTCGGGCCATTGCAGAATCAGCTGGCGGTATTCTTCTTCCGCGCGCATCGCATGGGTGTAGTCGCGATCCGGTTTTTCCATCTCCTGATAGTGAATGTTCGCAATCTTCAGTTGCGCTTCAGCCGCCTCAGGCATGTTCGGGAAAAAAGTCTCGAAGTCTTTGTACTCAACTTCCGCCTGGGCCAGCGACGTAGTCCCGCCTTCCGCATACCACGAATCCGCAACGGCCAGTTTCGCGCGAGCAATGAACTCGGAATCCGGATACGTATTGATCAGCGTCTGCATGGTCATCCGCGCCACATCGAAGCGGTTGTGCTTCATGGCATCCATGCCCCGGTCGAACAAGACCTTGTCAGGCTGCTTCGAACTGACATTGGCCAGCGGATTGTTGACTTTCTTGTTGGTGCACGCAATCGAAAAAGCCAGCGCGAGAATCAGAACCGCAATCGGAATACGACGTGACATAGAATTCCTTGAGAGCACGACTTGTGTATTTGACACTAACGGCGAAAAGCCAACGACCGACGGCGGTACTTACACTTTCTGCAGCGCGGCTTCTTTCGCCATCTTCAACAATCTTTGAGCGTTAGTGGTTGGATCACCTTGACCGAACACGGCGTTGCCCGCCACTAGAATTTCCGCTCCCGCTCGAACCACATCACCTACCGTGCCGGCGGCAATTCCGCCATCGACTTCAATACGATAATCCAGCCGCCGCTCGGTTCGTAAGTTGGCCAAACGGCTGATCTTATGTAAGGAATTTGGGATGAATTTCTGCGCTCCAAACCCAGGATTCACTGACATGACGAGCACATAGTCGACGATATCCAGCACCTCGGATAAAGCTTCCACCGGAGTTGCCGGATTGATCACAACTCCCGCCAGACAGCCATGATCTTTGATGAGATGCAAGGTGCGATCCAAGTGCCTGCAAGCTTCCTGATGAACCGATATCCAATTCGCGCCCGCCTCAGCAAATTCCGGAATAAACAGGTCCGGGTCTTCGATCATCAGGTGGCAATCGAGTGGTAGTTCCGTTGCCTTGCGCAAAGACCGAACTACCGGAGGGCCAATAGTTATGTTGGGAACGAAATGCCCGTCCATGATATCGACATGGATCACACTCCCGCCGCCTTCGGCTGCACAGCGAATCTGGTCCGCTAAATGCGCGAAATCCGCCGATAAAATCGAGGGTGCGAGTTCAATCAAGATCGAATCAACCTGGGTTTCCAGCTAAAGCTCTGGGCAAGACAATAAGTGAGGAAATTCTACCACGCAGGAACCTTCTTCCCGGGTCACTTTTCGGCGAATTTATTGGACTTTGGCGTACTCTGCCTGAGCCTGCTTCAGCAACGGCACATCCGGATCAGCATCTTTCCACGCGCCCAGAAAATCCTGATACGCAGTGCGGCCGTTCGCTTTGTCGCCTTCGGCAATGTACGAACGCGCGAGTCCAAGTTGCGCGAGGGATACGAACAAGTCTGTGGGGGCATAGCCCTTCAAACTCAATGTTCTTTGGAACTCTTGCACCGCATCCGACGCTTGGCCTGCCATCAACAGAGCAGCAGCACGTGTATAAAGAGACTCCGCGGTTCCTCGATCGTAGGGCTCAGCCTTTTTCATCAACTGCAAAGCCTTTTGTGGATCATGATGATTCATGGCCAGGACGGCCTGAATCACGGGCACAGATATAGACTGGACAAACTCGTCATCCGGGCGTTGGGCCGCAGCCTGCGCCAATACCTTGTCACCCTTTGCATCTTCACCGCTCCTCGCATAAACATCAGCAACCGACAGCAATAGAGTGGGACTCTGAGACTTCTTCAGTGCTGCGTCGGCGCCTGCTGTGGCTGCCGAACGATTCTGTTCCATCGCGTTCGCCATCGCTTCGTTAGCCATCGCAGTTGGGATCGCATCGCTAAGTCCAATGCTCTGCGCCTTATCTCCTAATTGCGAGAACAGCTGCTTGGCGCGTTTTAACTGTCCATGAGCCGCAGCCAGCGATGCGTCGAACTGCAGAAAATCGTACTGCTCTTGAGGATTCGTTTCTGCAAGGGCTCTCTCTTTTACGAATGTCGGCTGGTCCCCTTGTTCGAATGCGATAAAGGCTAACTGCTCGTGAATCAGTCCAGAGCCAGTTTTGCGCTGCAGAGCCTCATTCAGAACGGCCTTGGCTTCATCTAAGCGATTCATCGAAGCGTAGGCCCATGCCGCAATCGAATAGCCGTTAAATGCGTTTGGAATCAGCTTTGTGGCTTCCTGAGCATTTTGCAGCGCTTTGTCGAACTGTCCCATTTGCAGGTATACGACCGATAAATTGATTCTTGGCCTGTTATCTCGCGGGTATGCCTGCTTGTAAAGCTCGTAGGCTTCGATCGATTTCTCAATCTGACCTGTATAAGAGTAGTAGTCGCTGGTGATTGCCAACTTCTCTCTCTCGCTGGCCCGATCCTTCAACTCGAAAGCCTTGCGCATGTAGGGCAGCGACAACTCAAGTTGCCCGAGGTTGTAATACTCAACACCCAATCCCCGGTAAGCCATGGCGAAGTTCGGGTCCAGTTCAATCGCACGTTTAGTTAGTTCCATCGATCCAAGAAAATCGCCGTTATTATTGCGGGCTGAAGCTTCGCTATCCAGTTTCAACGCCTCGAGCGAAGAAGTCGTGGCTTCCGCTAACGGAGTGTCGAACTTCTGGATCGACGCAAGCGATTCACCCAGCTTGCTTCGGAGTTTCGTGCTTGCCTGTCCTAATCCGTCGAGAACTTTTTCTTTGCTGGCAGATTGAGCTTGCTCCTGACCAATTAACTCGCCGGTCGCGGCATTCATGGCCTCGAGCGTGAGGACGTATTCACTTCCCAGACTCGCAATGGAGCCATGGACCATGGCCTTCGTCCCGTTACGCTGGCAAATCTCGCGGGCGATTTCCGGCGTAACTCGTGTATCCGGCGGCTTACCCATGAGCTTCAGAATTCGCGCCACATCCTGGTCAGGCACAAGACTGAGAAAAGGAGACTGCGACAAGCTGACCTGCAGCGCCGTCTTGAGCGTGCCGTCAAAGACTGCGTCCCCAGTCGTGTTGGTGAAGTCTGCCAATACAATCGAATCTTTTTCGGTCAGAGCCTTAGGCCGGGATCGCCAGTAAAAAATACCGCCGGCAACAATGATCACCAAAGCAAGCGCTGCCGCAACGATCAGAAGAGTCTTCGCGCTCTTCTTTGACGGTTCTATTGCGACAGCAACTACAGACGCGGATGCAACTGCAACGGCTGAAGGTGCAGATGCCGACGAAGATGATGCTGGCTTCTCGCGTCCCGCCGAGACGGAAGCTGAAACCGAAGAGCCTGCGCTGAGTGGTACGGCTTGTTCCTCCACTAAGCTAGCAACCGGCGAGCGTCCCGACTCTGTTTCCCGTTTCAATCGCTTCAAGTCTGCCCGCACGTCAGCCGCGGATTGATAGCGAAGCTCGCGGTCCTTCTCGAGTGCTTTATTGATGATTCTTTCGAGCTCAACTGGGACATCCGGATTCACGCGCACCGGAGGGAGGGGGGCTTTACTCAAAATCGCCTGGAAGATTAGTGCTGAAGTGTCGCCTCGAAATGGCAACAGGCCCGTCGCCATTTCATACAGCACCGCGCCAAATGAGAATAAATCGGTGCGGGCGTCGAGTTCCTTGCCCTTTGCCTGCTCCGGCGACATATACGCCACCGTGCCCAGCGTAGAACCCGGACTCGTTAGATGCTCAACGTCCACTCCGGCCGTTGCCAAAGTCGCATCCGCCGGAGTATGCGCAACTCCACCGGACGAGAGCGCAACTTTAGCCAATCCGAAATCGAGAATCTTGGCGTGCCCACGTTTGGTCACAAAAATATTTGCTGGCTTTATATCGCGGTGAACAATTCCCTGCGCATGTGCGGCATCCAGCGCATCGGCAATTTCAATCGCGAGGCCGAGGAGGACTTCCGGTTCCAGCGGCCGTCCGGCAATAAGATGTTTGAGGGTTTCGCCATCGAGGTATTCCATGGCGATGAACGCATGACCGTCCTGCTCGCCAATGTCATAGATCGTGCAAATATTCGGATGGTTCAGCGCCGAAGCGGCCTGCGCTTCACGCTGGAAGCGAGCCAGAGACTGGGGATCGCGAGCAACCTCGTCGGGCAGGAATTTTAAAGCAACGAAGCGATGCAGGCGGGTGTCTTCTGCTTTATAAACAACACCCATGCCACCGCCGCCGAGCTTCTCGACAATCCGATAATGAGAAACGGTCTGCCCGATCATAGTCTTCCGATCACAGCTTGCCGATCCTGTTATTTAGGTTACGAAAACTAACAGACGAGCCCGCGTAAAACGCGGTTAAACGAATGGAAATATCGTAGCGCCAAATACTAGGCGGTGCTCCGGCGCAAGTCAATCACTTCACAACGATGATTAGGCAGGTACAGCCGCCCTCGGCTGTCCAGCCGAGCAAAGCTCGGCTTTTCCCCACGCTCACCGCGTCGCGTGTAAATGCTCTTGCAACCAACTTTCAATGTGCAGCTTACGCACACTTATCGGCTGATTCCCATACCAAAGAACGAACGCTCCAAACGCCAGCATCACCAGCAGCGCCGCATTCATCACCCACCTTCTCCGGTGGGTGGTTCGCACCGCAGCTGCTGGCATGGCGACCACATCTGCTGAACTCTCTTCCTCAGCAATTGCGGGCTCGGACGATGCAACGGTCGCCGCGGAAGGCCGTCGTGCTCTCCAACTTCCAAACACCAGCAAAAGATTAGTCGCCAGGATCGCCGCGAACGCGAGTCCTGGGAAAAACGCGAGTTCCTTGCTGCGCGCTTCCGTTACCTGTATCGCCAGGACTACCGTGATCAATCCTCGTGGCAGCATCCACAAAATCGCTTCTTGCCCGTGAGCGCCAATTCCTTTCCACGACCAGCGGCTGGCTTGAATCGCCAGCCAACGCGCTATGAATAACGCGCCGAGCGTACCCGCCACAAGTAAGGGGTGTTGTCGAAAAACGCCCAGTTGTGCAACCGCTCCAATCAATACAAAAAAGAATGTGCGGACCAGAAAGGCGAGCTCTGAGTGGAAAGTCAGCAACGCTTGCTGGGACTCCGCCAGGACAGTAATCGGTCCCGTCAACCCCAGTCCTGCGTCGATGCCCGGGAAATTCGAAATCGTAAGACCGAAACCTAGCACTGCAATCAACCCATTCGCACCCAGTGCTTCCATCCCCGCATACAACACCAGCACCATGGAAAATGTAAGCACCTGCCAGAATCGTTGCTCGGAAAGTACATGCAGCAGTCGCGACCATAAAATTCCAGCCGCGACCGCGAACACTAAAGCGAGTCCAACCTGCACGAAGAATTTCTGAATTAGTCCTGACAACAACGGCCCGGAGTGGCTTCCCACTCCAAGCAGCAAGCCGACAGTCAGCACTGCGAGCACGTCTCCCCAGGACGCTTCCAGCATCAACGTCGCTTTGACTGGTTCTTCCGCCTCCATTTGCTGCAAAACAGGCAGAACGACTGTGCTGCTTGTACATCCCAAAGCCGCCCCAATCAGCAATCCGTCCGTCAAAGAGAGATGCAGCCCCTTTACGATAATCAACGCGACTAGCCCTGCGCTGAATGCATAGGCCAGACAAGCCAGTAGAAGTCCGCCAGGAAAATGCCGAAGAGTGTTGCGCAGATTAAGCTCGAGTCCACCTTCGAACAGCACCAAAATGATGGCAAGCGTTCCCAGCAGATTCGTAGTCCTGACAAGTTTTTCCGGATGAAAAAGCCCGAGCCCCGGCCCAAGCAGAACGCCTAATCCCATGAGCAAGACAACATCAGGAATGCGCGTGACCTTAAAAATGCGATTGGCGAGGAAGGCGATTACCAGAAGTCCGCCGACTAATCCGAGACTCAACGCCGAAGACATGAGCTCTCTTTCTAACAGAAGTGACTTCTGACACAACCAACGACGCCGAGAATTCTTTTCATCCTATCGCGTGCTACTCTCGTCTATTTACGAGAAACGTTTCGGCATGCCCTACTCATTTCTTTCGATTTTGTTCAGCCTCGGCGCTGTCGTGACTTGGGGCGTCGCTGATTTCACGGGCGGATACGCCTCCCAGCGTGCCAATGCCTACCTGGTCGCAATGATCGCCCATGCTAGCGCTATGATTTTGGTGATCACCTTGGCTTTCTCTACCCACGCGGCTTTTCCTTCGCGCGCGAGTGTAGCTTGGTCGCTTGCGGCTGGACTATCTGGCGGGGCCGCGCTGGCCTTTTTTTATCGTGCGCTTGCTACCGGAAAAATGGGATTGACGGCACCGGTGTCGGCGGTACTTGGCGCAGCCATTCCAACCGCGTTCACCATAGCAACCGAAGGCGCACCTGGAATCTTGCGAATTGCGGGATTCATCTTGGCCGCAACTGGCATATGGCTGATCTCGCGCACGCAAGACAACGCCCGGCCCGATGGAATCGGTTTGGCCGTACTCGCTGGAATCGGATTTGCCGGATTCTTTCTTTGCACCAAGCAGGCGGGAAATGCCTCGTCATTTTGGATTGCCGCATTCGCCAAAGCAGCATCTCTTGGACTAACCATTCCCATAGTTCTGCTCGGGCGCAGCTTCCGCAATGTCCACCGTCCGAGCGCGAGCCTCGCAGTGTTAGCGGGATGCCTCGACGTGACCGGCAGCGTGCTTTTTATCCGTGCAAGTCAAACCGGCCGATTGGATACGGCAGTCGTGCTGAGCTCATTGTATCCGGTAGTGACGGTGTTGTTGGCGAAAATAATCTTGAAAGAACATTTCACCCGCTGGAAAGCCATAGGAATGGTAGCCGCGTTGTTGGCAGTACCCATGATCGCAATGTAGACAAAGGCCCATGTAGGGACGGGCGCCTCGTCCGTCCAGGCCGCGTATTGCTCGGCATGCTTTTGCTTTAGACTTTTGCGAGATGTATCCGCGATCTCCGCGTGATCCCCGGCTAGCCTTTGTCCCTTCCAATTCTGCTAACATCCGCTCGTGGCCCTCGTCGAAATTCGCAATCTCACGAAAGTTTTCCCGCTCGGAGAGTCTATCTTCGGCGGCGGCGCGAAGGGAGAAGTCCGCGCCGTCGACGACGTTTCACTCGACATCGCTGCAGGTGAAACTCTCGGCCTCGTTGGCGAATCTGGATCAGGCAAGAGCACCCTGGGACGTTTGGTCCTTCGCTTAATCGAACCAACTTCCGGAAGCGTTCGTTTCGCTGGACGCGACTTGCTCGCTGCGAGTCACAGCGAAATGCGAAGACTCCGCCGCGACATGCAAATCATCTTTCAAGATCCATTCGGATCGCTCGATCCTCGTATGCGTGTAGAAGATCTGATCGCCGAGCCGCTTGTAATACATAGCGAAATCACTGCGGGTGCCCCGTCCTATCGCGAAGCGAAGGGCGGGAGTGGTGAATCAGCGGGTGCCCCATCTTTCGCGGTTTTTGCGAAAGGTGGGACGCGAGAGCACATCCTCTCGCCGTACCCGTGTCGCTGAACTTCTCCGCGCCGTCGGACTCGACGAATCCGCGATGCGCCGCTTTCCTCACGAATTCAGCGGAGGACAACGCCAGCGCATCGTGATCGCGCGCGCATTGGCGTTACGCCCAAAATTCATCGTCGGAGACGAACCCGTATCAGCTCTCGATGTAAGCGTAGGGGCACAGATCGTCAACCTGCTGGCGAAATTGCAGCGCGAATTCGGATTGACCTATCTGTTCATCTCGCACTCCATGCCCGTCGTGAGATATCTGGCAAATAGAATCGCAGTGATGTACCGCGGAAAGATCGTAGAAGTGGGAGATACAGAAAAGATGACCGAGCGACCGGAGCATCCGTACACGAAAAAGCTGCTGCAAGCTACTCCGGAAGTCTTAGCCTAAGCACGTTCGCCCGATTCACGCTCAGCATTTGTGAGCACATTCATTTCCCTGTGATTTGACTTATCGGCAGCAGAGCGTTCATCGATCCAGACCGAAATCCTTCCAGATCCAGAGTGACGAACTTGAAACCCAGTCCCTTGAAGATGCGGCTAAACTCCGCAGCCATCTCCGTGCTGAGCGCTCGCGACAGTTCTTCTTGAGCAATTTCAATGCGCACGATTTCGCCGTGATGACGTACACGAAACTGCACAAATCCCAAAGCTCGCAAGGCATCCTCACCTTGTTCAACAACGCTCAAGGCCTCGCGAGTCACGGGCCGACCGTATTCGATACGAGAGGACAAACACGCCGACGCTGGCTTATCCCAGACTTGCAGCCCCGCATTGCGAGCGAGTTCGCGAATATCCTGCTTCGTCAATCCAGCGTCGAGCAGAGGAGCGGCTACATGATGGTTCTTGGCTGCACGTTGCCCGGGGCGGAAGTCGCCCTGATCATCAACATTCACACCATACGCAATCGATTCAAAGCCATTGTGAACGCGGTATGTTTCCATCACGGTAAATAGCTCGTCTTTGCAATGAAAGCAGCGCGTGGAGTCATTGCGGACATATTCCGGACGCTCCATCTCGCTGGTCGAGATCACCTGGAGCGGAATTTCCTGCGACTGCGCGAACGCGATTGCGTCCGCTAAATGGGTGCGGGCCAAGCTCGGAGAATCCGCAATAACCGCGAGCATGGCGTCGCCTAAAACACAGTGCGCCATCCATGCGAGAAATGCGGAATCCACTCCTCCCGAGTACGCAACCAGAGTGCGCCCCAAGGCGCGCAGACGATCCTCTAAAGCGGATTGTTTGGCAATCAGATCGACCGCGACAGGCATAGAAGAATCTTAATCCGTCTGCAAGCTTATCGGAAGCTTAGGTGAGAATTCCCCGCAAAAGGATGCACAAATTCCACTCAGAACAAGCGTTCCTGCCGCCGCAAATTGCCGAAGGCTCCAATATTGGCCAGCGCAAAAGTAAAGCGATATTGATTTTCGTTGCGAACCGATCCCAGCGAAAACCTGCGATATTCGATATTGAATCCGCAACAATCCCAGTTATACGCTACCTGCGCTGACGCGTATTGCAGAAAATTGAGAGTGGCATCGAAACCAATATTAGTGGCTGCGCTAAAGCCACGCTTTCCCTGGTTTCCATAGCCTACTAGCACCCGGAATTGATTGAACGTCGGTACGGAAGATAAGGCAGCCTGCACCGGTACAGGCGCGGATGGCAGCGTCTCTTCAGGCACATGCAGAAAAGCGTCTCCGCCGCCTATGGTGAAAGAACCTACTCGATGATTAAGCAGCGCCATGCTGCTATTCACCCGGCCGCTCCAAAAGTCATAGTCCACATCCCATTCCAAATTCGTCTGAGCTGAGGCTTGGACGTTCAAGCGAGAGATCAGCGGCGAAAGATGGCGCGTCTGAGTAAGAAATGCGATGCCTGTGAGATCTTCGGTCGTACTAAAGACATTCAATCTGCCGGGCACAAGTGCGCCTCCGAATGTCGGATCAATAAAATACTTCTGCGCGAGCTCCCAGGTGACAACCTCCCTTACTGCTGGTTGAGGTGCGCAGCTAGGCCCTCTAGGCAGCTGTCGTTCCCACGGGACGGGATTCGATGGGGGTGCTCCTCCGACCATAAGAAGCGGCATACCCGCCTTGCCGCAATTTTTCGGCTCCTCGTTCGGCTCTTCGGACGATGTCCGTTTGGAATACAGCCGATTTACCACTGAATATTCAACTTCGTTCGTGTCGCTAAGAATATCCCGCTCATCGAAACGCAGAATGTTGGCAAAGTTACTGACTCCGTTCACGTAGTTGTAGACAATGCGAGGCTCAACTACATGCTTCCACCTACGTCCCATGAATTCACGGTCAAAGACCCGGCTAACCGCGGGAAGACGAAGGTCAAAAGAAGTCTGCAGGACTTTGCGCGTAATGACACTCGATCTAGCAACTCCCACTTCCCCAAAACCGCTAGGAATGAGCTGTTGTGTGTACAGAGTGTCGCGCACCGAAAGGTCCGAACGCAGAGACCACCCGTGCAAAACAAGTGGCAAAGACAAACTAGGATACAGATCGAAACGGCCCACCAGAGGCGCGGTACTGAAAGCGGGCAAGCCGTTCAACGCAGGATCACTCCGTGATAAGCCATCGACTGCGGCGTCATAGGACCAATAAAACGGCGACTTGCCAATCTGGCGGTCAACGCTGGAAGACTCCAGACTTGGAGCATGCAGAATGTTGATCACTTTTGCGGGTGTCGTGTCCGTTTCATAGTCCTGATAGCGCTGGGTTGATGCATTGTAAAAAAATCCGTTAGTGGCGTTGGAAAGAAAAGCCAACGACTTCACTTCGGAGTTTACCGCCTGTGTGAATACGTCGCTAAACGCAAGACGGAATACATAGGAACTGAGGTAGTCGATGTTAGCGACCGCTCGAAAATGACGCGCGAATGTACCCTCGCCATCCAGTCGTACATCCGCTCCTCCCTGATAATTGGCCCCAGTGCGGCGATCGAGGACGCTATAAAAGTTGAAGTTAACAAACGACGTATCACTAGGCCGCACTCGAAAATCTCCATCTGGAGCCCATCCGCGTTGAGAAAAATACTCAGAGCCCACTAGCAGATCCATGCTGCGGTTGATAGCCCAGAAGACGGATTCTCCCGCCGTATAACCTTTCGTTGAAGAGCGTCCGATGTTCGGGATGAGGAACCCAGACTGCCGCGGCTGCCGTTGAATAGGATGAGTGGCAAAAGGAAAGAAAAAAATCGGGACGCCTTCGAGACGAAAAATGCTTTTATAAATCTTGGCATTGCCGCCGACCTCTACATCCATTTTTCCGGCGTAGAACTGCCATTTAGGACGGGGCAGTTCGCACGTAGTAATTGTGCCGTCGTATACGAGGTAATGATCGGGGCCGGTTTTCACGACCGATTTGCCACTGAATGCGAAAGGATTCGGCGAGGTCAGAACCATCCTCGATCCTTTAAGCCGGAACCCTGTAGTGCCGGTCACGTTTTCAAAGCGGCCAGTTTCCAGACGAATGTTATATGTACCGTGTGTGGCTTGGATGTGCTCATCGTTAGGACCACCATCAAGAACTACGTGACCATCTTCAGTCGAATCCCCCGTTTCAGAATTGTAGGTAACTTCGTCGGCGCGAAGGATGTACCCTTCGTAGTGGATCTCGGCTTTTCCATGCAGCTTGAAAACTGGCCCGACTTTTTCTTGTTCGACTGCTTTGATGATCACGTCCTCCTGGTTCAGCACAGCAGGAGCGTTAGGCAGAATTTGTGATGAGTTTTGCTGGTTATTTGAGGCAAGCAACTGGCTGGTAACTAGTGAATGCGTGACCAACAGATGACAAGCGACCGTCAGCGTGATAATTAATCCTGTGCGGGATGTCATCGGAAGCGCACGAACTCTCCGGATCGCAGCCGTGCCAAAGTTAAGCGTGAACTTAGCATGACGCTGATCCGGCTGGCAACGTTCGTAGGTAGATCGATGCCGCAATCCGTTGCTTCAGTTGGGTTAATAGACATAACTAATCCGGCGCATGCAGGTGATATATCGCAACGCTCGTTTGACGTGAAGTTGTTTTCCTATGAATTCCAGATTTAGACCTGATGACGAATCAAATACGCCTTCACAATTGATTGATTCTGAATCTTTGGATGCGAGTGAGCAGAACTTTGCCGCCAGCTCTTTGGAGTCCGAGCAAAGACCCGTAGAGCAGCGCTTCATAGTTGAAACCAGCAACGTTGAGACCAGCAATGCCAACACCAGCCACTCTGAAGAGACTCAGCCGAAGTACGACAAGTCCCGTATCGAGAGCTCGGCGATGCCATCACCGCAAGCACAGCCACTTTCAGCCATTTCGGATTTGTCCCAGCCCGGCGTTGCGCTTCCGCCCGAACTGATCCTGCAACCGGACGCTGGAGCATGGCGTCAAGAGGTTGCGGCGAAGGTAAATCGCTACAAGGCGCGCAAGCCCCGCCCACCACGCTATCCATCATTGCAGCTGAAATTCGAGCCTCGAGAATCGCCTTGGAGAGATTCAGCCAGGGATGAACGTGCTGAAACATCCGATGCGCAAGGTTATTCAGCTCATAATCGCCATGCGGTCGCGGTACAGCAGTCTTCAGCGGTCCGCCAGGCGCTCCCGCCGGAAGAGGCTAACCCCCTTGTGCATGCGTCTGCTTTCCAAAAATCAGATTTTCACGCGCTAGAGACCAGCGCGCGCATTCTGGAGTTTCCTCGTGCTCTGGTTCTTCCCAGTACTTTGGATGAATTAGCAGAACCCGTCAGCGACAAGCCTCGTATTCTTGACGTTCCCGATCATGCACCTCCACCACCCGCCTTGGGCGGGATCTCGATTGAACCGATTGAACAGATTGCTGAAGAGAAAAGACCCGGCATCGACATACCGTTGCAATCTGCCGTGATGTCGCGGCGACTGAGCGCTTTTGCGATTGACGCGTTTCTGGTTGCGTTCGCTTCCACGCTGTTTGGCTATGTATTTTTTCGAATCACGAATGCAATTCCATCTATGCGCGAAGGAATTATGCCTGCTCTTATACTCACTGGGTTATTTTGGGCTACCTATCAATATCTATTACTGGTGCACACTGGAACGACTCCGGGATTAAAATTGGCGAAGCTTCAGCTCCGTAGATTCGACGGCACCGCTGTCTCGCTCAAAGGTCGTCGCTGGCGTGTGCTGGCCTCGTTTCTCTCTGGACTGTCACTCGGCATCGGCTACTTGTGGTGTTTTCTCGATGAAGATCAGCTGTGCTGGCACGATCGCATTACGCACACGTATATGGCACCCCGCACCATCAGTCTTCCTGACGTCGATCTTCTTTAGATAGATCTGAGCAACCCATCTCAATGACATCAATAAAATCATTTAATATACCTCTGAGGACGTTTACCCGCCGCGGTATGTTAGATTTTTAAGTTTGCATCCGCCCGGATGCCCAACCTATGTCAACTTCCATTCAGAATGCCAGACCAGCCGTAAAGGTGTTTGTGGCCACTACGGTGATGCTGACATTCATCTCTTTTTGGCGTGCTGCAGCTATTGTTCTCGCTGACTTAGCTTCATCTGCCTATTACGCTGGAGGCGACGCCGAGAAGGTTATCGGCAAAAGCGCACCATGGTTCATTTTGGCCGTCATGCTGTTCAGCTATGCCGTCCGGGCTCTTTATATCGAGTCCAGCAGCATGTTTGTTCGAGGCGGTGTGTATCGCGTGGTTAAAGAGGCCATGGGCGGCACGCTCGCCAAAATATCGGTTTCAGCGCTGCTGTTCGATTACGTTCTAACGGGGCCGATTAGCGCCGTTTCGGCGGGCCAATACTTAGCCGGTTTTGTCGAAGACATAGCGCGCTATGCTGGGCATCCATTTCACTATTTTCCTGAGAACAGCTTTGCGGCAGGATTCGCTATCCTGATCGTGGTTTATTTCTGGTGGAAAAACATCCAGGGGATCCACGAATCGAGCGGCAAAGCCCTGCAGATCATGATCGTCACCACTGTTATGGTCGTGATTCTCATCGCTTGGTGCGCAATCACAATCTTAAACAGACCGATTCAAATGCCGCCTAATCCGTTGCATCCCGGCGTTGTTCCGCTCACCAAAGAATCGATGGGATGGCTATACGGCTCGTGGCTGAGTCATCTGACCTGGATCATCGCATTCGTGGGCTTCGGACACTCGGTGCTCGCCATGAGCGGCGAGGAAACTTTGGCTCAGGTCAATCGCGAGATTGAACACCCTAAGCTGAAAAATCTGGAAAAAACAGGTCTGATTATTTTTGTTTACAGCCTGCTTTTCACCTCGCTGGTTTCGTTTTTTGCGGTGATGATTATCCCCGATAAGATCAGACCCGAATACTTCGGAAACTTGATCGGCGGCATCGCGATGTTTCTCGCGGGTCCGGTCTGGGCAAAGCTGGCTTTCCGTGGATTCGTGGTGCTGGTTGGGGTACTGATTCTGGCCGGCGCTCAAAACACTTCTATCGTCGGCGCCAACGGCGTGCTGAATCGCATGGCCGAGGATGGAGTCCTGACCTCAGCTTTTCAGAAACCCCACCCGCGCTATGGCACCAGCTACCGGGTTGTGAATTTGATTGTGATCATGCAGTTGCTCACCATCATCGCAACTCACGGCAACGTATTTGTTTTGGCCGGACTTTACGCCTTCGGAGTTATCTGGAGCTTCGCTCTGATGTCGCTGGCGGTAGTGGTGCTGCGCTATAAAGCTCCCGGAAACCGCGAATGGCGAGTGCCCGGTAATCCGAAGTTTTTTGGCAAAGAAGTTCCTATCGGTCTCATCATCATCTCGATCGTATTGTTCATTACCGCTCTGGTGAATCTCTTTACGAAATCAGAAGCCACCATAGCTGGAGTCAGTTTCAGCGCCATCTTCTTCGCGATTTTCACCTACTCCGAGCATCGTGTTTCAAAAGCGCGCGTAGGCAAGCCCGAAGGCCTCGCTCAGTTCCGGGTTTATGGAAATCAGGAGCTTGGCAGTGGGGAATTGGGAGTGCGTCCCGGGAATGTGTTGGTCGCGGTGCGCGATCCAAAAAACCTTTACTACCTGCGTGAAGTTTTAAGACGAACAGACACAACTCGCCAAGACGTAGTCGTGATGACGGCGCGGTTGTACCAACGCGAGCATTCTTTTAGCGGGCGTACGGTTTACGAAGCAAATGAAATATTCGACCACTACGAGCAAGACTTATTTACCCAGGTCGTAAGTTTGGCAGAGAAAGAAGGCCGCCCGGTTTCTTTGTTGGTTGTGCCTGCGGCGGACGTCTTCGATGGCATCGTGGTTACCGCGCAAAGACTCGATTCCAGCCGCATCGTCTGCGGACTCTCCAATAAGCTGACAACCGACGAGCAAGCCAAAATGACAGGCGATGCATGGGAGCGGCTCCCCGAACCAAGGCCGAGGTTGGTCATCGAAGTTCACGAGCCCAATGGAAAAGTCCGTGAATACGCCCTCGGACCACATACTCCGCGCCTGCGTCCACAGGATCTCGAACTCATGCACAGGCTGTGGCTCGAAGTGACTTCCGATCCCAAATTTGCGGGAGCTCATCATTATCACGTCGTGGCCTTGGCTCTCGAGGAATTGCAGCGCGAACTGAGCACCGACCAACGCCAGCAGTTGCTGTCGAAGTTGCTGGAAGAGATGCACCGGGGAGATGAGACAGCCGGAAGCCTGCCTGCCGGAGATTAATTCCAGATTCACTCTTGGCGTCCCCACGTTTTTCTGAGAGTACGTCATCCATGAGAATCAAACCTCTCTGCTAACATCTTTGCTGTGACCGAAATTGGTGTAACCGAAAAATCCCCTGTTCGTGTGCGTTTTGCGCCTTCTCCGACTGGACAACTCCACGTCGGCAACGCGCGTACTGCATTGTTCAATTGGCTCTTCGCCCGAAAGATGGGCGGAGCGATGATCTTGCGTATTGAAGACACGGACGTCGAGCGCAGCGAAGCCCGCTATGAAGATCAGCTTATCGACGATCTGAAATGGCTGGGGATCGACTGGGACGAAGGTCCTGACGTTGGCGGCCCATATCCTCCTTATCGTCAGTCCGACCGTTTGGCTATTTACAAAGAATATGCCGAACGCCTGTTGAGCGAACGCAAAGCATATCTGTGTTTCTGTACTGAAGAAGAGCTGCAGAAAGATCGCGAACGCGCCCAGGCTGAACATCGCCAGCCGATTTACTCTGGTAAATGTCGCACGATAGATCCGGACGAAGCGCAACGCCGCCGTTCGAATGGCGAGCCCTGCGCGATCCGCTTGCGAATTCCGGAGCGGCCGATTCGCTTTCATGACATTGTCCACGGCGAAGTCGAGTTCTCGAATGAAGTAGTCAGCGACCCCATCATCCTGCGTTCGAGTGGGATGCCGGTCTATAACTACGTTGTAGTCATAGACGACGCGTTGATGAAAATCACGCATGTGATCCGGGGAGACGATCATCTCTCGAACACGCCAAAGCAGGTCGCCGTATATGAAGCGCTTGGCTGGCCCGTGCCGGAGTTCGCACATCTTTCGACAATTCTAGGCAGTGACCGCGAGCGGCTTTCGAAACGCCACGGAGCAACGTCGATTGCAAATTTTCGCGAAATGGGAGTGTTGCCGGAAGCATTAGCGAATTATCTGGCGCTCTTAGGTTGGGCGCCGAGCGGCGGCACGCGTGAGATTTTTTCCCCCGAAGAGTTAGTGAAAGAATTTTCTCTGGAGCGAGTGACACCGTCTCCAGCCGTGTTCGACATGGAGAAGCTGTATTGGCTCAATCGGCACTACATAAAGCAGAAACCTGCAGAGAGCCTCGCAATTACTGCCCGGTCCTATTTCAAGCAGGCAAAACTTTTGCCGGAGTCGTTTAATCCGGCGATAGAAGTCTGGTTCGACAAAGTGCTTGCACTTCTAGTCTCATCCGTCGACCGTCTCGATCAGCTTCCCGAGCGCGCTTCGCTTATCTTCAACTATGACGCCAAAGCCGCGCTTGCAGCCCCAGACAATGCCGAAACTCTCGCCTGGCCAAACACCGATGCAGTTCTTGCCCGATTCACGTTCAAGATCCTCGAAGATGAGTTGGCATGCGAACGCAAGCTCACGCCGGAGCAGTTCAAGAAAATTGTCAATGAAGTTAAAGGCTGAGACTGGTGCAAAGGGCAAAGAGCTGTTTCATCCGATCCGCATCGTCATTACTGGGTCGCACTCAGGGCCAGAGTTCGATAAGTTGATCCCCATCCTCGAAGAGGGGAGCCGTTTAGACCTACCGAAGCACGTACTGAGTGTGAAGGAAAGAGTGGAGGAGTTCGGGAAGGCAAGAGCACGATAACAATCATTCACCATCCCTAAGAAGGCGCAGTGATAAATACCAGCCCCGAAGGGGCGATATACATTAGCCCCGGACGCAAGTCCGGGGTAACTGCCGCAACAAGACCACGCGTCCGAAGGACGCAATCGGAATGAGCCTAGAAGTCACACCTTCAAAATTTGTTCTAGCGTCCGCTTCAAATCGGGCTGCTGAAACACATATCCACTCGCAGCCAGCTTCGCCGGCTCCACTCTCTGACTCGCCAGCAACGCTTCATCGGCCATCTCTCCCAAAGCTAATCGCGCCACGAACGCGGGCATGACAAAGATCGCGGGACGAGAAAGTACGCCTGCCAACAATTTTGTGAAACAAGGTTCCGCGCAGGTTCCGGCGAGACCATGTTCACCGCGCCATGCAATGAGTCATTCTTCAACACGTGGTGAACGGCCCCAACTAGATCATCGATATCGATCCAGCTCAACCACTGGCGTCCGCTACCAATTCTCCCGCCGAGCCCGAGCTTGAAAGGAAGCAGCATCGGCTGCAAGGCCCCTCCTCTAGAACTCAACACCACACCGATGCGAATATGAGCGACCCGAATGCCAGCGTCGGATGCCGCCTGAGTCGCCGCTTCCCACTCGCGGCATACTTGCGGAAGAAATCCCTCGCCTGGTGTACTCTCCTCATTCAAAATCTCCTCGCCGCGGTCACCGTAATATCCGATAGCGGAAGCCGAAATCAAAACTCGCGGCGGCTTGGGCAGATTTGGCGAGAGCTTCGGACAAATGCCGCGTGCCCAAAATTCGGCTGTCGAGGATGCGGGCCTTTTTGTCAGCGGTCCAGCGTCCAACCACGGATTCCCCGGCAAGGTGAATGACTGCGTCAAACCCTGAAACTGATTCAGGCGCGATGGGCCGAGCCGGATCCCATGCAATTTGGTTCGCTGCGGACGGCACACCGCGAATCAGGCGTGTAAAGCTATAGCCCTGAGTTTCAAGTAACGGAATCAGCGCCGCTCCGATTAATCCAGAAGCTCCGCTAATGAGAACTTTCGACGCCACGCGTTCCGCTCCGGCTCAACTCTAATCGTCGGACTTGAGCAGGTCAAAGCGCGAAGAACAATTTGCAACGGAAGAATCTAGAGTAAAGGCGATCCCTTGCCGCTGCGATTCCCATGGATAGGTCAAGCCATTTCGTACAATAGATTTAACTGCTGTGCGAAGCTACACTCCAAGAATCATTTTCAACTCATCTGCCATCCGTTGCAGGCGTGAGTACAATCCGTTCTTGCCGCCTGCCGTCGTTTCAGCTTTTGCTTCCCGGATGGCCTTCAATGCGGTAAGTAGAGCCTCGCGAACTTCCGGGTCCATTCTCATTGGTTCTGGAATAGGCATCATCATTCCTTAAGATTGCCGTGAAATAGTCTTTCCTTAAGCATAGATGCTGAATGGTCAAGGGGGAATGGCTCCAATGTCCTACGAAAGCGTCGCGAAAAGGTTAGTCAACCAATATTCCCGGAACCGGCTTGACAGTAAATCTCGTAATATTGCACTATTCATACGATTTAATAGAAGTTGTTCAATAGTCACCCGGGAGCCAACCTATGAACCCCATAATCAGATTCGCTGCTGTATTCCTACTTATATCGACGACGGTTCCCGTGTGGGCTGCCGGTCCAGGTAGTTCCAAATCCGTGATGGCTTATTACGAGAGCTCCGGCTCGGGCCAAGCTCTTCGATCTTTCTACACCTACATAAATCAGCTTCCGACCGATACGTTTGGCATTGACGAGCAGGGAAATATTTCGGGCAACGCTCCCCATGATGCTTTGCAATTCGCGCGATCAAAGGGAATGCAGACGTTTGCCACGGTATCTAATTTTGGCGCAACCGGTTTTGAGCCAAGGATCGCGCACGCGGTGATAAGTAACCGAGTGGTGAAAGCTCGCTCCATTTTTAATATGCTTTACATCGTTAAGGCGTCCGGCTACTCAGGCGTCAACATTGATTTTGAAGCAGTGCCACGAAAAGATCGCGCTAGATACAGTTCGTTCGTTCACGACGTAGCGAACGCGATGCGTGCCGAGGGATTTCTAACTGTGGTTTCAGTTCCGGCCGAATTGAAAGACGATCCGAACGATTCGTGGACCGGCGCTTTTAACTTCCGATCTCTTGGACGAACTGCCGACATCCTGCAACTTATGACTTACGATGAAAATGGCCCGTGGGGAGCCGCCAGGGCCAGTGGCCGGAATGGACTGGGTTGAACCGTGCGTGCAATATGCGGTCTCCGTCGTGCCTTCTGAAAAGATTAGCCTGGGAATTCCGGCCTACGGATACGATTGGGATCTCACACATGGCACCGGCGTGCAGGTTTTCTGGAAGAATATTCCCGCGCTGATTTCTCGCACCGGAGCCATCCCTCAATGGGACACCGCTTCTTCATCTCCATTTTTCACATATCAGGCGAGCGATAAATCGAGTCACGTTGTCTGGTATGAAGATACAACCAGTATCCCGATAAAGTCTAAGCTCGTGCTTTCCTACAATCTTGCTGGAGTTTCCATGTTTGCGCTTGGATTCGAGGATCAGAGTTTCTGGGAAGCGGTTCACTCCGTCGGCTTCTAAGAAACTTGGTCGAGCAGTGGAAGTAGCAGCTGCGGCCTACGTGAGATATCGTATAGTTGTCTCGATCAGCGCTGAAGTTCCCGCGTAAGGATCTCCCGGACTGTCCCACTCCATCGCACAGTATCCCTTGTACTGGTGCTGCTTCAGAATTCCAAAGGTCTTCGCCATATCCACATGGAAGGACTTACCCTTGTCATCGATTTCCAACTCTTTCACGTGGCAGATGCCGTAAGCGTGCGCGAAGAGCTGATCGATACTTTTGTACGCGTACTCTTCGTTGCCTCGAGCCAGCGTATTTGCAAAGTCCGGCAGCGCGCGTAACCAAGGGCTGTTCACTTTATCGATGAGCGCTACCAGGAAAGACGGATCTTCACTGTCAGGATTGTCGTTTTCCAAGTGGATCACAAGATTCTTGGTGGAAGCATAATCGATCACGCGCGATAGACTTTCGCTGGCGCGATCAAGGTTCGGTTTGGAGTCCTTCGCCGGGGGAATGTTGGTGCGAATACTCGGTGAACCAATAACAGCCGCAACATCGATCCACTGCTTGCTGAAGGCGATAGCTTGATCGCGCTCAGAACGGTCTGCGGCATAAGGACTGTGCTCGCCGTCGACAGCCATATTCACAACTTCCGCGTGAGCCGATTCCAGCGCTGCACGAAATGTTTCAAGATAGTGCTGGATCGGTGGATGGAAAATGCCCCGTCCATGGTTCGATCTTATTCACATTGAATTTCTTGATGACGTGGGCGGCAAAATCTTTCAGCTCGATTTTCGGCTGAGACGAACTTTTCTCAGCGCCAACAATGAAATCGCGAAATGGATAAGACGAGACCGCAATGCGCTCGTGTGGCTGTTTGGGAAACTGCACGTTTGGTTCAGCGCTAGCTCTCGCCACCTTGGAGCCTAGCCACATGCCGGCCGCGCTCGCCGCGCATGTTCCGAGAAACTGCCTTCGTGTCGTCATAAAAATTTTACGGAAAGTTTAACAGACCGCTCTGCCACAGTGGTGTCGTTAGCTTCAAGAGATGTTGCGCCGCTTACTGCACCTTCACTTGGACTTGAAGTTTTCCATCCGGCGGGACTTCTATGGATTCTCCTGCTTTCATGAATGGCGAGAGAGCTGCTGGATTTGACCACTCCATATCCCAGCCATTCTGGATGGCTAGTAATGTGTATTTACCAGGAAGTACGCTGGGAAGCGTGAATGTTCCGTCGCTGTCGCTTTGATCTCGTCGGAACAATGAATTGTTTTTTTCAAGATTGCTCGGAACAAGCACCACCATCGCCCCGGACGTAGGCTTGCCATTGTGCAATGCTGTTCCGTTCACGACGCCCAATCGTCTTGCCAATGTTACGGTGAGCTGCACTGGACCTGCTCCGCTAATTTCTACAGTTCGGCCAACCACTTTAGCGCCGGTTGCCGTGAGGCTTCCGACAATCGCGCCAGGAACGTTGAACACTGAGACTTCGTAGTTTCCAGGCTTTACCGGGCTCTGCGCGACCGTAAACTCGCCATTGGCCGATACCTGGGCTCCGAACGATTGAGCGGAATTGGAGCTCTGAAACTGGATGAACGCTTGTTGCTGGAGAGCTTGGCCATCGAGCTGAATGGTTCCAGTCACTGTGCCTGTCGAGGCGTTCCCGGTCACGGTGATTTCTGAATCGCTCGCGAGGTTTACGGTTTGCGTCCAACTCTTTGCGTTCTTACCATACGATTGCATGGTTACTTCGAATTGGCCCGGTGCTATCCCACTAATCTCGAACTCGCCATTTTCTCTTTGCATGGTTTGACCCGTCACCGGAATCTCGGTGCCATCGAATAAGCGCTGAGTAATCATGGCACTCACCTGCTGCTTTTCAGCGGATACTCCATCGGAATTCGGAACCTGAATTCGCAGATGGATTGCGTGAACGGGCGTCAAACTTACATCTGCATCGGCATGGTCGCCTGCCTTGAGCAGCACGGGAGTAGCTGCGCTGGCATCGGTCGAACCGGCATAGAACGTGAGCGGATAAGCAACGTCGAGTCCGGAATTATCAGCTTCAGGCTCTTGCGGGATATCGCCAACATTTTCGGTCGGCGTCTCTCGTCGAATTATACGCGAACATTTCTATCGAGCATGCCTGACGATTGGGCGTACCAAGCCCTCGCCGAGACTGCCACAAAATATTTCCCTGGTTGCAGATGACTGAAGTGGTAATGGCCGCGGTCATCCGTCGTGGCCTGCTCTCGGTTCTGCGTGGTGCGTGTTCCGTTTTCAACTCCGCTATGAAAGAGTATTACTTGAGCTTCGCGCACCGGATCATTCTGATCATCGGTTACCGTTCCCGAGATCGACGCCTCCGGGCTTAGACGAAATAAGAGATTGTCAGATTGCAAACCGGGCCCCACCGCGATGCCAGTGAAGAATCCTTGATGCTCTTCGAAGGATTGCCGCCGGAATCCTCTACGTTGTGCCGCTAGCCAATATTTTCCTGCGGCAAGACCGTTAAATTGAAATCGCCCGTCATCTCCCGTGGTACTGCTTTGTAATGTGTCGGCGGTTCGGGAGCGTCCGATAGAGACTTCGGTATCTGCGAGGACCTGTCCAGTTAGAGCATTTACTACTGTGCCGCTAATTTGAAAACCTCTACCGGTGGAGGTCGAAACCGTTTGTGCCGTCAGGAAAGCGCTGAGAACGAGCAGTAATACTATCGATGTCAATGAACGGATCATGCGAATTATTTCCCGACGTGGGTCACTTGCACTGTCACTGTGGAATTCTGCTTTGGTCCTAGCGTTACATGAGTGGCGCTGCCCATATAAGGACTGAGAGCTTCGGGATTGGTGTACTCCAGCCCTTCCGCATTATCAAGAGCAATGACGCTATATTCGCCCGGAGCGAGTCCGCTGAATTGAAGCTGGCCGGAAGCGAATCCAGTTTTCACTTGACGCGGCAGTTGATCCGGGACGAGCAACACCGTCCCTTTTGCCTGAGAGTTCTGCAGTGAGACGTTGAGGCTTGCCCCATCATCACGCACCACAATCTCAAGCGGCGGAAGGCGAAGATCAGCCGTAATGATGAGGTCGTCGCGCAACAGGTCGGTATCTCCACAACGGGCAGACTGCACATAGAACGAGCCGTTAGGACTCACTTCCAGCGAATATTTTCCGGGTTGAATATTCTCGAACGAGAGGCTCTGCTGTTTACCTGCGCGTTTCGAAGTTGCCCAATAGTCCGCTGAGGTCAGTTGATAACCGCTGGAAACCAAATGCGAGTTAATAGGTACCGTTCCGGAATCCGTTACTTGCCTTGCTTGCGCGCTGGACAATTCAGCATTCACTAAAACCGGAATCGAGGTTGGCGGTGCCAGCGCAAGACTCACGCCTGTTACGTCCGAATTGATGGTCAACGGCAGTTCAGCAATGCCGACCTGCCCGTTTTCAAATGCTTGCGCTCTGAGGGTGTAAGTACCCGCCGTCACCACGGATGAAAAATTTCCACTCACAGGATCAAAGCGGTAGCCGAACGATCCGGCGTCGCCGGCACTATTTATAAACTGAAGATTGACTCCCTTGACTTGAGCGGGAGCGCTGATCGTGCCGGATACTCGAAACACTCGATCGCGCTTCAGAGAAAAATCCGCTTCGATTTGTTGTCCAGCCGTCAGTTCAAAAGGCGCGGCGGACGCGATATCGGGAACGCCGGGATAAAACACTTGCGCGTATCCGCGTGCCTTTGCATTTACAGCCCGAGGAGACATCCCCGAACTCGGCCCCACCGCAACATAGTAGTTGCCCGGCCTGAGATTCGAAACACGGAAGCTACCTTCTTCGTCCGTCGATGCATATCCCGCTTGCTCCCAACGCTTTCGTCCTTCTCTGACGCGTGGAGCAATAAGCTTGACCGGCACTCCTTCCACGGGCTCACCTTCGGAGGTAAGACGCCCGAAGATTATGCCTTCCGGAGTGAGCTTCACGGCAATCGCTGGAGAGTCTGGCCCGATGTGAACGAGATTCTGCGAGGGTTGCCCTTCATTCAATTCTTGTTCGCTGAAAAAACCCGGCTTACGTGCAGACACTTGCGCCTCTGACTCAGGCAGGCTCTCGAACCGGAAATGACCTTCCGAATCCGTGAGACTTGAATGCGCGGATCCAGCAAACACTTGCACCAGGGCGCGAGAGACAGGCGCACCTGTTATCGAATTAGTTACTGTTCCAGTGATCGCGTATCGCGCGCGTGCCTCTCTTGGCTGGGGCGCCAGATCTTGTGCCACTAAATTTGGCACACTGGAGATGGCGATTGTAAAAACAACCGCTGCGACCATCAGCAGTAACGTGCGTAGGCCAGACGCCCTCCGCCGCGCAGGCTTATCGCAATTAAGTTTCTGATAGTCAGACATCATCGAAGAACCATCGAAATCGCCGAAACACCGAAAACGGGCACTCCCAGATTAGACACCCGCGAGAGCTGATTTGTTGCTCGATTCGCAATCTAGCTGGTGTTTGAGCACTTGCCGCGGCGCCGCTAGTAATGCAGCAGCAATGTTCGACTTCTACAGACTCCGCTGGATGGCTCATCGTAGCCAAAAAGGCTACCGTTAATCAGCTTGCGACAGTAGCTATTAATTAGGGGTGTGCGATTGCTAGACATGCAGAAAAGGGGGCGTTCGTGAAATCGAATCGGTCCTGGTCGGCGCTGCTCGCGTTTTGTTGCCTGGCGGCTCTGGTTGTCGCAGTCGGCTTGGCGACACTATTTGCTGGCGCGGCTCTCGCATTCACCGTGACGCAACAAACAGATAACGAAGTGGTTGCCAGTATCGAAACCGTGAGCGCGGAGCAACCTGTTCAGGATAACCAATCAGGAAATCATGAGGCATCCAACGTTAAGAGCTACAACGGAATGGTCACCGATTCGCACTGCATGGGGCGACACGTACGTTATCCCGACAAGAGTTCGGCAGAGTGCGCAAAAATGTGCGCGCGAACTGGTTCCAGTTACGTATTAATCGATGGCGATAAGAAGTACGTTCTGCAAGGCGGTGATATGGCCCTCGATAAAGTAGCGGCCCAACGCGCCACGGTTGCCGGCACCCTTGACGGAGATACCATCAAAGTCAATTCGGTCAGCGCAACAACCGTGATTAGCGCAACCGTAGTTTTGAACCTCCACAAACTAGTCGGCTGATCGTTCCACCATCAATGTCGGCACCTTCTTAGAATCGCTGGTAGAAACCGGAGCAGCGATTCCATTCACGATTCCGTTTCCGCCATTTCCCACGGCGATCGCCGGACGCGAATCACTCCTGGGTGTCGAACGCTCATCCCACTTACCGAAGATCATTTTCCCCGCGGTAGTTTGCAGCACGGATGTCACCGAGACATCGATCGTCTTGCCAATGACTTTCCTCGCGTTGTCGACCACCACCATAGTTCCATCATCGAGGTAGGCGACACCCTGGTTATATTCTTTGCCTTCCTTCAGGATAAAGACCTTCATGATTTCGCCCGGCAGAACAATCGGCTTCAAAGTGTTAGCCAGTTCATTAATGTTGAGGACCTCGACGCCCTGCAATTGCGCCACTTTGTTCAAATTGAAATCGTTGGTGAGGATCTTCCCTTCGTATAGTTTGGCGAGTTCAATCAACTTCAAATCAACTTCGCGGATACTGGGAAAATCATCTTCGACAATTTGAATCTGCACCGACGCCATTTTTTGCAGACGCTGCAGAATGTCGAGCCCGCGCCGCCCACGATTACGCTTCAAGGAATCCGCAGAATCAGCGACCAATTGCAGTTCCCGCAGTACGAATTGAGGAGTGATAATGATTCCATCGAGAAAACCGGTTTCAGCAATATCGGCGATACGGCCATCGATGATGACGCTGGTGTCGAGAATCTTGTAGCTCTTCTTGCCTTGCTTTTCCCCGCCAAAGACACCACCGAGCGCCGAGAGATTGAGCAGGTCGCCTTTATTGGCGCCGACTATTAGACCCACATAAGCCATGAGCAACATGACCATGAGTTGCAGAAAGCCCTGCGTCGGTCCGGGGGCAACACTGTTGCGGATCACGAGGGTAAAAAGGTAAGCGCCGAAGATGCCGAGCACACTGCCAATCGCGGCTCCGATCAGCCGCCGCAGACTCATCAGATGAAGCCGCCACTCGAAAATGATGATTGCTGTACCGATAAGAACTCCCACACCCGCATCCAGCGCGGGCGGAAGGTTGAAGGGATGCAAGAGATAACAGGTAATTGCAACAAAAATTATGAATATAAGACGAACCAGAGCCAAGTCCACTGAGCACCTCCCAGACGCCTGCTACGCGAGTAGCAAGAGAGTCTCTCCGGCGGGTGCTGATGAAATGGCGGCAGCCGCCGGTTATGTTTTTCGGAGCCTAGGTATGAGAAATTAACGCGCTCCATTCCCCGCTTCCGAGCAAACGAGGAACAATTATCAGACGCAGTATATACCTGCGGTTAAGAGTCGAGGCAAACGGTTTTTGTATCGAGAATTTGTATTCTCCTAAGCGGAAGTAACGATTTATGGCTGCTAAACTTTGACTATGAAAGCGATTGTGATTAGCCGTTTTGGCGGCCCCGAAGTGCTGCAAGTTCGCGAGATGCCTGATCCTGTTCCCAGCCCTGGGCAGGAACTTGTCCAAGTACATGCCGCTGGGGTCAATTTTGCCGATATTATGACCGCCGAGCAGGGGTATGCGGGAGCTCCGAAACCGCCGCTGATCGCTGGGCGGGAGTTCTGCGGAACACGAGAGCGCGATGGACTACGAATTATGGGCTACACGCAATGGGGAGCCTTCGCTGAAAAGGTAGCCGCACGCTCAGAGTTGCTATGGCCAGTGCCGGAGAGTTGGAGCGCCGAAGAGGGCGCCGCGTTTCCAGTGAACTATTTCACTGCCTATTTTGCTTACTGGAAGGCCGGCCTGACTCAGAAAATGAGTGGCGGCTCCGTCCCGCGGGTGCTGATTCATGCCGTCGCTGGGGGAGTTGGGACCGCGGCAGTCCAGATCGGTAAGTTGCTGGGCATTGAGATGTACGGGACTTCCTCCTCAGAGGAGAAAATTGCGCGGGTCAAAGAACTCGGCCTGCATCATGGAATCAACTACAAGCAAGTTGACTATGAAGACGCGATCAAAGATCTAACGCATGGCGAAGGCGTAGATGCCGTCTTCGAAATGCTCGGTGGGGAGCATACTCAAAAGAGCGTTCGCTGCCTGCGAGATTTTGGCCGGGTAATAGTCTACGGCTCGGCCACAGGACAGAAGAGCCACGTGGATACGAGCAGCCTATATGCGAAAGCAACCAGTGTTCACGGATTGTGGTTGACCTATCTCGCTGGAAAACGGGAGTTGATGGAAAAGGCATGGGAGCAACTGTCTGAGTGGACAGCGCAGGGGTATTTGCGTCCTGTAGTCGGCCAGGTGTTGCCCATGGAGAAAGTACAGGAAGCCTATAAGCTGATGATCGAGAGAAAGAATTTCGGAAAAGTGGTACTAAAGATCGGGTAGCTGTTTAGGTTGTCTCGAACTCCCCCACCAGCTTTTCATGCCTGGCTTTCGCCGCTTCCACCAGCGCTCGGAAGATCGCTCGCGATGGCTCATCCTGATCTACCGACCGCTCTGGGTGCCATTGCACCGCCAGCACAAAATGATCCGGCGAAGTTCCTTCCATGGCTTCGATGATTCCATCATCTGGGGATGTCCCTACGACGCGCAATCCGTTTCCGATTCCTTGGGCTGACTGATGATGGCTGGAATTCACCGGCAGACTAAACGGCTTGTTCTCGGAGGAGCGGCCTACAATCTCCGCCAACTTCGACTTCGGCTCGATCACCACATTGTGCGCGATCGGCACGCCCTTTCCTGCTTCATGATTGATCTCAGATTCAATGTGCTGAAGCAGCGTTCCCTTGCGATTCACGTTCAAGATCTGCAATCCATAGCAGATTCCTAAAATCGGTTTGCGCGTTTTGTACGCGCCATTCAACAAGATTTCATCGACCGCATCGCGTTTGGAATCCGCATCTGCCGTCTTCGCATGGCGCGGCGCATCGTATTTCGCCGGATCAACATCAGCACTGCTGCCGGGTAGAAGCACTCCATCGCAGTCTTCAATCAGCTGCCTTAGCTTCGAGGACGGTTCGTCGAGAGGAATGCGGATTGCCTCGCCTCCCGCCATCTCGACGGCGCGTTCGTATTGCGGCAGAGAGCGTTGCACATAGTCCGGATAACGCGAATGAGGAACGGGAATAGCAATCCGAGGCCGCATGAATAGATTGTATAGCGAGAATCACGTAGGGACAGCCTAGCGAAAATCAGGTAGGGACAGCCGCCCTCGGCTGTCCAGGCCGAGCCAGCTCGGCTAGATGCCTTCGGCCCCGATCTTAATCCTAGTGACGAGCGTAGATAATGCGGCTACGACTTGCTCGCCTGCTCAATTCCCGCCAACGCCTTTGCGTGCCGGTAATGCCGCACTTCCATCACTAACGCAGATACGAACACAATCGTCCCCACAACGATAGCCACCGGAGCTGCTACATGACGGTATGCCATGGCCATATTCGGAGGCACTCCTCGCAGCCGCGATCCAATCACCGTCCCGAGGATTCCGAGAAACAAACTGATTGCAAACGACAGCAGGGTGACGATTAACGTCACCAGCACTACTCGAAACGGAACGAAGTACCAACGCGGGGTACGCGCAACTGCCTGAGTGGAGGCCATCTCTAGATATTCTATTCCCAAAGATGCAGCCTTCTTGCTGAGCACCTCCCGATATTTCTCTAGAATTAGTTGTCCGACCTGCATGCTCGAAAGCTGCTAATCACTGCCAAGATGTTATTTTGAAAGCTACTTTGATCCAGCACGTGGTGTCTGGTGCGCTAGAATACTCAGATGTCGCAAGCTGCACCTCCACTTACGCGTCCCCCGGCGGAGGTTGTTCGCCAGACTCCTGTTTCGCAAGCTCCCAACGGCATCTGCTATGCCGTATCCGGTGAAATGACCGTTACCGGATCTGATCTCGAACGCATGGTCGCCGCCGTTCCCGATGCTGCCGCCTACGCTCTAGAACGGAAGGCCTACTATTTTGTCCCTCTTACGGTCAATCAGGGTGAGGACACGGTCATCGCCGACCGCTACGATGTCGCGCTTAGTGACAATGCCGTTTGCCATCGCAATCTAGAACTGGGCGGTTCGCAGTGCGTGTTCATCTCGACCCGGCTGATGGACGATAAGTTTTCAGTCGCCTTCGAGTTCTATATCAACGTGGGACATGCCGTGGTAGAGAAGGCAGGCGTATCGAAGGACTTCGCGGATCTGGTTTGGAAGCAAGCCGAAGGAAACGCGCGCGGCGAAACATCACTGGATGCCTGGGAGTCCCGCAAGCTGGCAACCGGCTCTGGACCCGATACGGAAAAATACAAGAACGAATACTTGGCCGCAGCCTTTTCAGACGCAATCTCGATCTATCTGCTCTCGCTATTTATAGACGTAGATTATTACGATCTGCGGGAGCGAGATTATCCGTTGCTCGCCCCATCAGCAATGGCGGAAAGACTAAGGAAAGTGGCCGAGCTATTCCCAGCGAATCCAGGATACGAGTTCGCAATTTACTACAAGAGAAAAACTTAGAAGCCGCCGCGTCACGCATTCCGTTTACCCGCCCGCGGCTTCATCAGTTATATCCCTCGCTATTTAAATAACTCAGCCATATTCGCAGCAGATGCCGCGCTTCCGGGATAGGTCTTTACTCCCAATCCTTGCAGCATTAGCCGAAGCGTGTTCTGGTGCTGATAGCCCGCAGTGGACTTGTATCCAGCCTTGGAAAATTGCGGGCTAATTGCCACCCACGCAACCCGACCGCCGCCGTGTGCGTTATCTGATGCCGACTCGTCGAAAACAATTATCAGCAATCCACCATTTTTGAAGCTGGCACTCTTAAGGAGAGGCGCAATGTTGTTCTTGAGCCAGCCATCGGCAGTGCCGAGCGGGCAATCGTGCGCGTCATTGCAAAGATTGGGAGTAATGAATGAATACTGGGGAAAGCTATTATTCGCCAGATCAGTCTTAAATTGAGTGAACGGCACCAGGTTCAGCTTTTCACTCGAACTGTTGACGACATCCGAGAAGAACGAAAGCGGACAGTGTTTGCGGGCATATTTGTTCACATTGGGAGTGATATATCCGGCATACGGTAAGTCTTCCTCGTAGGCCTTCCAGGTTTTGCCCGCATTCAATAAGTGGCGAACCACGTTGTCAGTGGTAACCGTTTGATTGTAGCTGTCATTGTTCGTGATGATGTTGCCCGTGGTCAGCATGAAGTAGTTGCCGATCGAAGGATGTGTATTCGCATAGTACTGCGTCGCCAATCCATACTGATTGATCAGACTATTGAGATACGGCATGGAAGCGTTACCAACGACAGAGGAGTAATTCGTGTTCTCCTCGACTACGACAAAAACGTGACTGAAGGCTGGCAATTGCTGAGCCGCGGCCAAACCGGTCAGGGCTGACAAGGATAGCGCGAGAAGGGGAATTATTCGCAGAATACGCATGGTTGTTCTCCATCAAAATTCTAGATTTGCGCGTACCCGACTATTTAATGCGATTTCGATAACGAAGTGTTTGAACCCTGCCCTTTCGTGTTTTTCGGGAGTTCGCCAAGGATCAACCCTGTTGTCGTCACTTTTTCTCGGAATGTCTGTGCCAAGTGTTCAGTTTCCTAACTGGCTACCGATCTGATCATCCTTTAGGAGCACTGACGTGGCATGTTTACTCCCGGAATAGCGAACTATTATTGAGCGTCCTTTCCACCCGTCCACCAACTTCTCTGCCTGACGCTCATTGCGCGCCTTAAGGTGATGAAAGCCAGAGTAATACTCGCTCTCGACTACATACGAGTAGGCAAGTTCCCCTACCCATCGATTGTTCTGGTCACTATCTAGTTGGTGTGGTTTCGCCCACATAATTGTGCCTTGAGCAGATGGCCAAGATTGCGCTCGTCGGGATTTTACCCATTGCCATACGCCAGCAGCGGCTGCCAAGGCGAAGGGTATAGCATCGCGCAAGAATGGCAGGAACCTCCAAAAGTAATGGGCGGTCCTCATTGGTCCAAAAGTATACATAGGTAATGGAGCCTAAGGGCTCTCGACCGGTCGTATGTTTTAATGCGGAGTGATGCCCGCCACCGTCCGATCCTTCGCAAAAATTAACCTTGGCCTCGCCATTGGTCCTTCCCGGCCTGATGGATTTCACGAGCTGCGTACCGTTTATCAAACCATCGCCCTGTACGACATCCTTCGCATCCAGGTAGTTCGTGGCACTGGCATTGAGATCCGCTGCGAGGATGCCCGTGTTCCTAAGGACAACTCGAATACCTGCTACCGGATTGTTGAGCGTGCCATGTCTGCGCTCAAGGCTCGGGGACGGGTGATTATCGAAATCGAAAAAAGACTGCCCATCCAAGGCGGACTCGGCGGGGCTTCCGGAAATGCTGTCGCGACTCTATTGGCGCTAGAGCATGCGCTGAAAAAACAGCTCTCCGGCCCCGAAAAGCTCCAAATAGCGGCAGAAGTTGGCTCCGATTTGCCGTTATTCCTAATTGGCGGAACGATTTTAGGAGTAGGACACGGCGAGGAAGTCTATCCAGCGCCGGATCTGCCGTCACTTGCATGCGTGATAGCCACGCCGGAAATCGGAGTATCGACTCCCCAAGCATTCGCGGATTGGGATCAGCTATGTAGCGCGGGCGCCCTCGCCCGCGAAAGGTCTCACCTATCGAAAAAGTTATTGTCCGAAAAAAAGCCAGCCGAGCAAGGCTCGGCCCGGACCTTTCGGCTTCGCTCAGGGCAAGCTCACGAGGGCGCCCGTCCCCACACAAGCAACGCTGGTGTGGGCAAACCGGCAATTTTCGGTTCCGGATCTGACGAGCTTTCTAAAACCCACCAAATCCCAGATAAATTGACGCCCGCTTCTCCACTCCGATAGAATGATTGAGCTTGGCCAAAGGCTTTCTGCGTGGCTGAGCGGTTCATCCGGTGTCCCTGTGAGTAAAGGCAGGGGCCGGGCCGAGACCCCGCTTCTCGACCTTGTCCGTACCGGGATCGAAAACGACTTCGAACAGGTCGTCTTTCCTAAGTATCCCGAATTGCGAGAGGTTAAGAGTGAGCTCGAACGAGTCAGGGGCGTTTTATGCCTCGCTCTCCGGCTCCGGGTCGTCGATTTACGGACTGTTTGAGTCAGGGCGAGCGCCGAGAAAGCGTCGGCACGACTACGCAAAGCCGGCATACCGGCGGTGGCCACGACAACGTTGACGCGCCGCGCAGTACTGGAAAAAGTTTCTAGTTTCCGGTTTTGTAGTTTCAAGTAGGCTGTGGCGCCGATTGCGAACAGTACTTCGCAAACACGAAGCGGATTACTGGGCCGTCGACTAATGGTAGGTCAAGTGCCTTTGGAGCACTTTGTCTAGGTTCGAATCCTAGCGGCCCAGCCAGAAATTCAGGCGTCAGGCTTCGGGCTACCAGGCTTTCAGTGTCCCGACGAAGAGGTAGGTTACAAAGCTAGGAGCTAACAGCTAAGAGCTCATAGCTAGGAGCTAGAAGCATATGGCCACTCTTGCGACAGCGACGGAAAAGAAGGTAATCGTGAGCCCCGACGAGAAGACCGAGCGCAAGCCTCAACGCGCCCGGGTTGACGATAAGTTCAAGATTTTTTGCGGCACGGCGAATGAGCCGTTGGCCGACGAGGTCTGCGCTTTTCTCGGGCTGACGCGCGGCCAGGCGCAGGTGACTCGCTTTAAAGACGGCGAAGCCTACATGCAGATTCAGGAGAACGTGCGCGGCGCGGATGTTTTCGTGATCCAGCCGACCTGCCGTCCGGTGGACGAGCATTTGATGGAGCTGCTGTTGATGATGGATGCGCTGAAGCGCGCATCGGCACGGCGCATCACGGCAGTGATTCCGTACTTTGGATATGCGCGGCAAGACCGAAAAGATAAGCCGCGGGTTCCGATTTCGTCGAAGCTGGTGGCGGATTTGCTTACGACTGCGGGCGCGGACCGCGCGTTGATTGTTGATTTGCACGCGCCGCAGTTGCAGGGATTTTTCAATATTCCGGTGGACCATCTGTTCGCATCGCCGGTGCTGGTGGATCATTTCAAGCGGCTGAATTTGCCGAATTTGACCGTGGTTTCGCCGGACGCAGGCGGCGTGGAGCGCGCGCGATTCTTCGCCAAGAAGATGGACGCGGCGCTCGCCATCGTGGATAAACGCCGCGTGGAAGTGAACGTGGCGGAAGTGATGCACGTCATCGGCGACGTCGAAGGCCGTACTTGTCTGGTGATCGACGATTTGATCGATACAGCCGGAACGCTGGTAAAGACCGCCAGCCGCGCTGATGGAAAATGGCGCGAGCGAAGTTTATGCCTGCTGCTCGCATCCGGTGCTATCGGGTCCGGCGGTCGAGAATATTTCGCAGTCTTGCATTAAGGAAGTGGTGGTCACCAATACGATTCCGCTGAATGAAGAAGCGCAAAGCGGAACCGAAGATTAAAGTGCTTTCCATCGCTGGGTTGATCGGACGCGCGATCCAGTCGATTCACGAAGAGACGTCTGTCAGCAAATTGTTCTTATAAACAGGAATTAAATTATGGCAACTGCAACCGAGAAGTCCGCACCAGATAAGAATTTACTTGAAGCGCAACCCCGCACTCGCCGGCACCAAGAATGCTGCACGCCGTGTCCGCGTGAGCGGCAAGATTCCCGGAGTGCTCTACGGCGCCGGTAAAGAGTCGCTTCCGCTCAGCCTCGATCCGCGTCAAGTGACACGCATTCTCCATTCGCAGAGCGGTCACAACACCATTTTCGATCTAGCTGTTGACGGCGGAGAGCGAGCCAAGGCGATGATCGTTGATTGGCAATATGAGCCGATCAAGGGCGCTCTGTTGCACATCGATCTCAAGCGCATTGCCATGGACAAGAAGCTCGTCGTCAAAGTTCCCATCGTGCTGAAGGGCGAAGCCGATCGGAGTGAAACAGTTCAGGCGGCATCCTCGAACAGCTTTTGCGCGAAATTGAAATCGAGTGCTTGCCCGGAGACATTCCGAGCGCAATTGAAGCTGACGTCAGCGAACTGGTATTTGGCAAGGTGATGCGCGTCTCTGATTTAGCGCATGACGGCAAGTTGAAATTTTTGACGGATGAAAATCAGCCAGTCGCACACGTAATCACGATCAAGGAAGAAGTCGTGGCGACACCGGATGCTGCAGCGGCCGAAGCTGCTGCGACGGCGGCTGAGCCGGAAGTCATCAAGAAGGGCAAACAGGAGACTGAAGGCGACGAGAAGACGTCTGACAAGTCCGACAAGAAAGAAAAGAAGTAGCGTGCGTCATTTGTCATCCGTTTGTTGGTTGTTGGTGATGAGGGTTGAGAACTGAGCCACTTGGCAGGATGTGATGTGGCTAGAAGCTAACAGCTAGGAGCTAACGGCTGAGCAGCTAAGAGCTAAAACGGCGTGAAATTGATCGTAGGCCTGGGAAATCCGGGAGAACAATATCAGCTCACGCCTCACAACCTGGGGTTTCTTGCCATCGACCACATTGCAAGTGGATGTGGCGTGGAAGTGAGAAATCGCCAGTGCCGGGCATTGACGGCGCGCGTCGTGATTGGTTCAGAGCAGGTGATTCTAGCCAAGCCGGAAACCTTCATGAACCTGAGCGGTGCGTTCGGTGCGGGAGCTGCTCGAAGAGCATGAGCTCAGGCCGGAAACCGACTTGATTGTGATTCACGATGAACTGGATTTTCCCTTGGGAACTGTCCGCATTCATCAACGGCGCAGTTCGGCGGGCAATAATGGAATCGAGTCCATTATCGGGGCGCTCGGAACGCAGGATTTTTTGCGAGTCCGGTTGGGAGTTGCGCCGGATTACAAAGTGAAAGATGGCGCAGATTATGTGCTGACGCCATTTCGCAAAGTCGCAGTTCAAAGATCGTCGATGAAATTGTCGACAAAGCTGCGGACGCGGTAAAGGCGATTTTGGCGGAAGGTCCGGCAGCGGCGATGAACCGCTTCAACCGGAAAGAAACAGAAGAAGCTTAGCAAGCGGATATCCACGGACGAATATGGATTGATCTGCTGCGAATGGAGATTAATAAATGAATCGTACATACGAACTGATGTTCATCGTCCGCCCCGACATGGTGGAAGAGGACCAGGACAAACTGATTTCTACTTTGGAGACCGCCGTAACTGCTTCAGGCGGTAGCCGTGAAGAGCGTCGAGAAGATGGGCAAGCGCCGTCTCGCATACGTGGTCCGCAGATTTCATGATGGCCTTTACATTCTGTTGACGGTTGAAGGCAGCGGTGGCTTGATTCATGAACTCGAGCGCCGTTTGCGCGTGACGGAACCGGTGATCAAGTTCATCACCGTCCGCATCGACGAAGAGCAAAAGCGTCTCGACAAGACTGAAAGCGATTAAGGAAGCGCGACGAAAAGCCGTAGCGCCGGCTCCTCCAGCTGAGGAACCAGCCGCGGAAGCGCCCGCAGCAACGGCGTAAGAACCGTCGTTGGTCCTTGGCCGTTTGGTCGTTCGCTGTATCAGTGACGCGAACGATTCAAGCTCAGGACCTTAAGGCCAACGACTGACGACCAACGACTGAATTTAAGGAGCATCATGGCTGACGAAACTAGACCACAGCAGCACCCAGTGAGCATTCTTCCGGTGGAGACCGCCCCGATCGCAGTGGCGAGCGTCGTCCACCTCGTCCGGCTGGCGGACGAGAAGGTGGCGGACGTAAGTTTTTCCGCCGCAAGAAAGTTTGCAAGTTTTGCGTCGAGAAGATTGAAGCAATCAATTACAAGGATGTGCGTCTGCTCGCAGGCTTTGTGGCCGAGAGCGGCAAGATCGTGCCGCGTCGCCTGACTGGCGTTTGCACGCCTCATCAGCGGCGTTTGTCGCTGGCCATCAAGCAGGCTCGCAACATCGCCTTGCTGCCATTTTCCGGACGCGCATCATAAAAATAAGTCGTAGGTCGTTGGTCGTAGGCGAAAGACCAACGCACGAAAGACCGCAACGACATACTTAGGGAGTCATCGCATGGAAGTCATTTTAAAAGAAGATATATCGACGCTGGGCTCTCGTGGCGACGTGGTCAAAGTCGCCGAGGGTTACGGCCGCAACTACCTTTTGCCCCGCAAGCTCGCCATCGAGGCGTCGAAGGGCAACAAGTCCGTCATTGAACAGATGAAGGCAGCTGCGGTGCGCCGCTCCGCCAAGGAGAAGTCGGGCGCAGAAGAACTCGCCAAGCAGTTCGACGGAGTCGCGCTCACATTCCAGCGCCGCTCGGGTGAACACGATCATCTGTTCGGTTCGGTCACCTCCGGTGACATCGCGGATGCGCTTGCCAAGAAGGGCTTCGAGCTTGATCGCCGTAAGATCCAGCTCCACGAACCGCTCAAATCTCTGGGCGAGTTCTCGGTTCCGGTCAAGCTACACAAAGAAGTGACTACGCACGTTAAAGTGCTGATCGAGAAAGAAGCAGTCGAGTAGAATTGTTCGATGTGGGGCGGGCTCCTGCTCGCCCCCAACGTTCCCTGTTTGCCCTGTTTTAACCAGACCCTCCCACCAAACCTGACTCTTTCGTAACCAAAACTCTGCTAAAACCTTACCCTGCAATCTATAATCCCTGCTCACAGTCCCGCCCCTGGCACGTCTATAGCTAGGCAACGGGAAGAACGGCTAAGCGCCCGGTTGCCAGCAGAGGACAAGATAAAATATGCCGGCCGACGTTTGGCGCGTTACCATTTACGGTTGGCGAGTGTTCCCGTCCGGAAACGAAAGACAACCCGGCGGAACGTGACAGTGGAACCCGAAACCCCCAATCACGGGGCCACATGGCTGGGCAAGGAACAGTCCGGATCGACGACTCGTTACTGGTCCGCGAAGCGCAGCGTGGCAATCGCGCCGCCTTCGAGGAACTGGTGCACCACTACGACCAGGCGGTACTCCGTCTCGCCATGCACCTGACCGGTTCTGAAAGCGAAGCCCAGGACATTTATCAGGAAGCGTTCCTGAAGGCGTACAAGAGCGTCGGAAACTTCCGCTTCGAGTGCTCTTTCTATACTTGGATTTATCGCATCGTGACTAATCTTTGTCTCGATCATTTGCGAAAAAGGCAGGTGCGGAAAGAGGACGCTCCGGTTGCGACCGACTCGCAAGGTGAGTCGTACGACCTGCTCGACCGTGTTCCCGACGGACGATCCGGCGCGAATCCTGAACGCGACTTGATGCGACGGGAACTCGGCAAGCGAATTGGAATTGCACTCGAGAAATTGACGCCACGCGAACGAATGGTTTTCGAGCTGAAACATTATCACGGCCTGAAATTGCGGACGGTTGGCGAAGTTCTGAACACGACTGAAGAAACGGCAAAAAACACATTATTCCGCGCAACCCAAAAGTTAAGGGGAGCGCTGGCGGACATGAGATGAAATATTCGATCAAAACATATTCGATTAGAACAATGGAGAGACGGGCGTCCTCGCCCGTCCGCGAGATTCTCCCCAACGAGGGGGTACAACCATGAAGTGCGAATGGGTAAAACAAAACGTTCTGCTCTATGTCTATGGCGAGCTGCCCGACGACGCTCGCTATGAACTGGAGCAACATCTGGAGCGGTGCTCTGGCTGCACTGCCGATCTCGAATCCACGCGGAAATTCCACGCCACAGTCTCCGAGTTCGCAGTCGATGAGCCCACACCAAATCTGCTGACTTCTTCGCGCATGCGTCTGCAGGAAGCACTGGAAACAACGCAGCAGGGAGCATTCTGGCAGCGGCTCATCTTCAATCCCGCAGCATGGCTTCAGCAGATACGGTTTTCTCCAGCGCTAGCCGCGGTTATCTTGATAGTCGGCTTTGCCGGCGGAGTAGCCGCCACTTACAGAGTTGTTTCTGATCGTGGCTTAACCAATCTCGGCTCAACCAACCTCGGCCAAGGGCAGACAGCGCAGCCAACCGAGGCCTCAATCGGCGGCATTCAATCCATTACGCAGGAACCTGGCAATCAAGTCAGCATCAAATACAACACCATTTCCACCCAGCAAACGCAGGGATCACTAGGCGACCAGCGTATCCAGCAGTTGCTCCTTTTCGCCGCCCGCAATAATTACAACTCCGGATTGCGAATGGATTCAGTTGACCTGCTGACTCAGCAGCCGGCGAATCCCAACGTGCGCGAAGCTTTGATCTACGCATTGCGGTACGACTCGAATCCTGGCGTGCGATTGAAAGCGCTGGAAGGTTTGGGACCGTCTGTGAAGGACGATGTTCGAGTGCGTGATTCAGTACTTGAAGCCCTGATGAGCGATTCGAATCCCGGAGTTCGCACGCAGGCCCTCCATCTGATCGAACCGGTTCGCGCCGACAGCAGTGTGCGCATCGTCTTACAAAAGCTGGCACAGAGCGACCACAATACTTACATTCGCTCGCAGGCTAAGACTTTGGTCGCACAGCTGCCACAGATCGACTAAGCAGGAAGAATTGAGAACGAAGGAAATTACCGAACGGACTAATGAAGGCTGGAAGGAAACTCGTTGAAGACACTCTCTAAATTCGCGGCAGTGCTTCTGCTGCTCATCCCGCTCGCGGTTGCCCAACAGACCCGGGTCTTCCAGGAGGGAGGCAACTGGGCCCGGGAGATTACCGGTTCTCTCCCGACCTCGCGAAATCTCCGCGTCAAAGTAGATGTCGGTTCGGTTCGCGTAGAAGGCGGTTCTCGGGCCGGAGATTCAGTATGTAATTCGCAATCGCGCACATACTTCTTCCGAAGAATCTGCCCGTCGTCAATTCGATGGATATGAAGTGACGACTTCGGTTCATGGAGATACCGCCATGGTCGTTGCCGAGTGCCACAACAGCAATGCCCATCATTTTTCCGGCGAATTTGTCATTAGTGTTCCTCGAAGTATGGAGTCGATCAAAGTAGAAACCGACGGCGGAAACGTCACTACTACTGCCGTTTCCGGGCGAGTTGACGCCGAGAGTGGAGGAGGCAGCATTCATCTCGACGACATCGGAGGACCGATTCACGCCGAAACCGGCGGCGGTAGCATCGATGTAGGAACTGTTGGGGGCGATGTCGACCTGAACACGGGCGGCGGCTCCATAAAGATTGGCTCCGCTAAGGGCAAGGTCAACGCCAGCAGTGGTGGAGGCAATCTAGTTCTTGCGTCGGGTATGCAAGGAGCGGTGCTGGAAACCGGTGGCGGCAGCATTGAGGTCAACCATTGCAGCGGACAAGTGAAGGCGACGACGGGCGGCGGCAGCATCGAACTCGGCGATATTGGCGGCAAAGCTGAAATTGAAACCGGCGGCGGCAGCATTCGATTGAGTTCCGCTACCGGACCGGTGCGCGCCGAGACCGGCAGTGGCAGCATCGAGCTGAACCGCGTTTCATCGGCCCACGCTGAAACCGGAGCCGGAGGAATCGTCGCGAAGTTTGTTTCCTCGAACGGCGAACGCAGCGACTCGCAACTGGAAACATCTGCTGGCGACATCACGGTTTATCTCGCGACCAATATCAACATTTCTATTCGCGCTTCCATCGAAGTATCGAATGGCCACAACATTCATTCGGATTTCCCCGAAATCAATGTTCGAAGTGAAGGCGGCGATTGGGGACCGAAGGTGGTCAGCGCGGAAGGTAGCTTGAACGGCGGCGGTCCATCTCTGAAGGTGAGCACTACCACGGGAGACATATATTTTCGCCGCTTGAATCCTTGAGCCTTGTCTCAAGGGAGGAGAGAACCATGTATAAATCAATGCTCTACACAGCCCTTGCACTGCCGCTCCTCGCGACTCCGCTATTTTCCGCTCCTCAGCATCCCTGGTTTGATCCCTCCACGCAGTCTTACGGCTACTCCAGCGAAGAATCGTTTGGCGGAGGATCGTACCTCGGCGTTGACACTCGCGACGTAACACCGGATCGTCTCGCTTCGCTTCATCTAAAAGAAGAACATGGGGTAGAAGTGACGATGGTCGACCAGGATGCGCCTGCGGGAAAATCCGGAGTGAAGGAGCATGATGTCATTCTCAGCGTGAACGGAACCGCAGTCGAGAGCGTTGAACAATTACGCCGCGTGATTCATGAAATTCCTCCGGGACGCGTGATTACCTTGGGCGTCAGCCGCAATGGGCAACCGCTCACTCTTAAAGCACAACTTTCCGATCGCAACAACAGTTTCTCGTCCAGCATGGGCCCGAAAGATTTCCACTTCGAAATGCCGCCGATGCCCAATATGTCAGACATGGATTTGCCGGTTTCCGTCGTGATGGTGCACTCCTCCATGCGCAGCGGCTTGATGGTCGAGAATCTCACTCCGCAGCTCGGGAGAGTTCTTCGGAGCAAAGGGCGGCAAGGGAATTCTCATCCGGTCAGTGGAGAAAGGCAGCCGCGGCGAGAAAGCCGGATTCCGGGCTGGAGACGTGATCGTACGCGTGAATGAGGAAGCGGTGACCGATACCAGCGACTTCGGCCATGCCTTGCGATCAAGAAAAGATAACAAAGCGAGCATCACCGTTGTTCGTGACAAGAAAGAACAAACCCTTACTTTGACGTTGCCACCACCCGGCCAAACCGGTGAAATTCTCAACGAGAGCTTTGAGATTCCCGAGATTAACGCCGATGCCCAAATTGCGCTCAGCTACGCGGGAGATGAAATAGCTCGCTTGCGGCCAGCACTTGAGGAAGCCCGGCAATACGCCGTCGAAATTAAACACCTTCAGCCAGAGATCGAAAAAGCAACTTGCCAGGCTCACAAGCAGCTCGAGCAAATGAAGAAGCAAATGCAAGAGAAACAACATGAACTAAGCATCCAGCAACGAGAGCTGCATAGAAAATTAAGGCGCGAGTTAAGCGCGGGCCGCTTCGATATTTAAAGCCTCCGCCAATTGCTGCGAGCAGAGGCAATTAATCCTGGACAAGAAGTCTGTAAGAACCGCGTTCGTACGCAGACTAGTTAAGCGCGCATCCCAACCCAGCTCCAGCGTTGAGATTGGCCGCCGAATGCCAAAGTAAACCAGCATCGGCTAACGGGAAGATTGTGTTTGCCCCGGCGCCCGGTTGCTACTCCGACAAGATCCCAGCTCCGGAGGAGCGGCACAGCTTAGCCCCGGACGTAAGTCCGGGGTAGATACGAATTAGGACGACGCGCAACTGAAAGTTGCGCAGGTCCACCCAACCGATTACGATTCCCGCGTGAGCAAAGCCTTACTTTCCTTCTTCTTCTCGTTATCCTGCGTCGCACAGCAATACACTCTTCAGCAAAGCAACACGACAGAAAGCTTGCGCGGCCTGAGCACGCCATCTTCAAAGATAGCGTGGGCGAGTGGAACTCACGGAACCTATCTCCGCAGCAGTTCGACGCCGGAAATTCCTGGCAATCCGCCCAAGTCCCCGGCGCGGAGTCACTTGATTTCAGAGACGTAGAGGCCTTCGACGAGAATCTCGCCTACTTATTAAGCGCCGGCCCCGGAGATCAATCCCGCATTTACAAAACTACAGACGCTGGCAAGACTTGGTCGTTGCAATTCACCAACAAAGATCCCAAAGGATTTTTCGACTGCATGGCTTTCTGGGATCGCGATCATGGCATAGCGCTCGGTGACCCCGTCGGCGGCCACTTCACTTTGATCACAACCGAAAACGGTGGTGGCACATGGAATCAAATCTCCGCCGAGAGTCTTCCTCCCTCAATAGAAGGTGAAGGAGCGTTTGCCGCCAGCGGCACTTGCATCACTGTGGGAGGGAAAAATAATGTTTGGTTCGCGACCGGAGGAAAAGTGGCGCGAGTATTTCGCTCGCTCGATCGCGGAAAAACCTGGCAAGTGGCGGACACTCCCATCATGCATGGCGAAGAAGCGACCGGAATTTTCTCCATCGCATTCCACGATGGCAAACACGGAGTCATTGCCGGAGGAGATTACAAACATCCAGAAAAGGGCGAAGCCAATCTGGCATTTACCGAAGATGGCGGTGCAACCTGGAAGCTGCACACGCTATCTCCGGGAGCTTATTTTTCAGCGATAGCCGTTAATCCCAATGGCGGCATTCTGGCAGCAGGATCGACTCAAGCCGCCTATGCCAAATCACTCCAGCAATCGACCTGGACCAAGCATTGGGATCTAAATCTGAATGCAGTGAAATTCAACTCAGCAAGTACCGCTTTAGGAGTTGGTCCGAAAGGTACAATTGTGAAATTCTCAGAGCTTCGATGAAGTAATTAGGCTTGGGTTCCCACTTTCCTAATCAATTCCCGCAAAGTTAGGGAAAACTTCGTAGCAATATAGTCTGCGAACCACCTGTTTACTTGGAAGGCTCTTTAGGAGTCAGGTTCCACACTTCCACCGCCAGGTTCACCTTCCGCAGCCAGCCGCGAACCCGTCCTGACATAGCGTGATTCCACTTATGCCCGCGGATCGCTTGAAAAGTCCCCAACCCATTCAGAAATCCATTCGTCAAAAGCATGTTTACTCCACTATTACTAAGCTGGTTCCTCCAAAACTCAGAGGAAACGCTCGGTCAAACAGAGATGCCCAAACAGAAGATCCCAAACACTAGAGATAAAAGGCGGTCTCTTACTTTCCAGCCGCTGCTTTCTTGACTTGCTCCGTCTTCCCTGCGAATGCTGAAATCCCTTCCAGCACATGCTGAATGTCGCTTCCGGTATCGACAAATCCGTCTACCGAAGGATGCCGCGAGCCGTCCGTATGCAGCACCAGAACCCGCGTTCCGACGTTCGACTTCTTGGCCATATAAGGCAGATGATGCCGGTCATCCCGAGTCAACGTAGCGCCAAGGACTACCAAATCAAACGAGCCTTTCTGTAACGCTTCTTGAATCGCTCGGCGACCCACCGCAGGCTGCACCTTGTGCCCCACCTTTTGAATGGACGCTGATTGAGCCGCGACCACATCCGCGTCGCCCTCACCGTAAAGAATATTGAGTGTTCCCATGCCGCACCGGACCTTTCGTATTCAACTTCTCTCGACCCGGTGTCACGGTAACAAGCCCTGGCTACATCGGCAAAGTCACGGAAGACCAAAGCCGATTGGGGACTCTAAACCTTCCATTTCCCGAAATGGTCTAAACGTACCGGAAGAAACACCCTCAAACCCGACGTTACAGGGTGAATCTCCTTGCAAAGCCGGCAATCCAGAGTACAATTCATCTCAAATGGCGGCCTAACGCCAAGGACACGGGAACCAACCCGTGCCATTCCACGGCACTTTCCCTAATTGGATTGCAGTTTCCCAGGAGATGGCAGTTTTGAAAAAACTTCTGCTGTTGGTGCCCCTCGTTATCGGTGCCTTCGCATGGGTCCCTTTTGTCTGGCTGGCTCCGCAGCCTTCGGCCATCGCCGCCGCGCATGCCCCATCCGGCGTTACGCCTGTCTCCCAAGTTGAGGATGCCCCTGGTCTCAGCCGTCCTAACTACCGCTACTCTCTCGTCCCCTATGGCGTGCAATTTCCGGAGAGATTTCAGGAGGTTGTAGCTGGCGATCAAGATCTTGCCGACCATTTCAAGAACTTCGATTTTTCCCGAGCCCGATTTACCGTGCTCGATAAAGATACTTGCGCTTACGTCTCCTTCCGTAAAGACAATAAAATCCGCTGGACCGCGCAGTGCGTCACGCTACACAAAGGCGAGCTGATCCTCACCGATGGACACACACTAATCCGCGCCCGCTGCGGCAATCGAATCTCTTATATTCCGCAAGCGCCTGTCGATCCCATTCCGGTTGACGATCTGGATCGCACTGAGATCCCGCCCAGCGATTATCCCCGCGCCACACCCGATTTCGCATTCAACATCGCCCCGCCGCTGCCACCCTCTGGCCCGAGTGAGGGCCCGCCCGCAGGTCCACCCACAACGGCAGGCAACTTTCCGCCCATCTCTCATGTGATTCCCGTCGGAACCGTGAACCCGGTCAGCGGAGTTGGCTGCTGCGCCGCCAGCCCCACTAAACCAGTCGCCGTACCGGAAGCCGATTCGGTCATTATGCTGTTGATGTGCACACTGTTGCTCGCCGCCGCAATCTCCCTACGCAAGACCCGCCTCCGAAAGACCACCCTGGGGAAGTCTCGACAACAATTTTGATTTTCGGATGTACAATAGGCAATTCTCGGGCCCGGTCTCGCCCGATAACCAATCAATGAAATAGATCGTATCGCGATAGAAAATCTTTCGCGGAGGAAACTAATGCGCGCGCCCATTCTCGGCTTCGTTCTTCTTCTACCCATCACGTTGATTGCAAACGCTCCTGCCCAGTCTTCTTCGGCCCCTGAGACGCAGACCGCCTATTGCAACTTCGACGATGGTACCCAGATGACAGTGGAATACAACCCCAAGGTCGCCAAGAATGACGAGCCACGCAATGGAAAGGTGTGGACTCCCGGTGGTACGCCCATGGTTTTATTTGCCCAAACCGCGCTCTCCCTCGGAGGTTCACCCATCCCCACCGGCGCCTACAACGTGTTCGCCATCCCCGGCAGAAATAATTGGACGCTGGTGGTAAACAAGAACGTAACCGCCGGCAGCAAGTACGACGAAAAGGACAACATAGCCAAAGCACAAATGGATATAGGAAGCCTGGGCGAAGCCGAGAAAGATGTGCGAGTGTCCTTCGCCCACTCCGGACCCAAACAGTGCAGTATGCGAATCGACTACGGAAAAACCGGAGCCTTCGTAGACTTCAAAGAGCAGTAACAAACACGTAATCGAGTGATCAGCCTGCGATCAGCGCGACACTCAAGTAGGGACAGCCGTCCTCGGCTGTCCATCTAAACTTCGCTGGCAACTTATTTCTATTGTCATCCTGAGGCAGTGAAGTCCTTCGCAACGCGAAGGACTTCCAACGAAGGATCCCTACCTTCTCGACACATCGCATCAGATCAATCGCAATCGAGAACAATCACTTTTCAAAAGATCGACGAGGCTTGCAATGCGGTGGAAGAGGCGGGCTTCCAGCCCAAGCGAAGGGGGACGCGCTTGTCTAGCGATTGGCCAGGGTTGCGATCTCACCCAACCCGAGAAGGTTCTGATCCGCAGTTACAAGGGTTAATTGCAGTATGTGAGCGGTTGCAGCCAGGAAGCGGTCAGCTGGATCTTCGTGAGGCAACTGTAATTGCCGAGCCGCCAATGCGATCTCATGAGTTAATGGAGCCTCGCGGAATGGGATCGTGGCCCTCGCAACCCATTCAGCAAGATTTCCGGGCAGGTGTATCCTGCCTTTCGCATTTAAAGTAAGTGCCTCCCACGTGCTAATCGGAGACAGCCAGGTTTCATTGTCGGAATTCCTAATCAAGCTGGCCGAAATACGATTTTGTACGAGCAAGAGCAAGTTGTCCGCGAAAGCTTGTGCAAACTATTTGCAACCAATGATTGTCCGAAATCCGGAGCAGGCAGCTTGCGAGAACTACTCTGCTGCCTCCCCAAGGTTTTAGTCCCGGATGGCCTTGGCTACGAGAACATTTTCCGCGTTATTATCATGCAGTTCATCGACGCGCATTCTTTTGACGTGCGCTCAGTAAAAAAGACCTGTGTACATATCGTCCATCCGGACGGTCGCTTGATTCCCTTCGACACCTACAATTTGTTTTACCGCGATGATTTGGAGACGACCCGGCTGACGCCATTGCGGAAAACAATCAAGACTTCGTCGCACTTAGGCGTCACCTAGAGCAGCCGTTTCAATCCCCCAGGACCTCCCACTCCCCTAGCTCGTTCGCAGGAGACACAATATCTCCAACGATCTCAATTTCGTCTCTCATCGACCCAATCCAATCCGTCGATGCTTCCATTGAGCACGGAATCACCTCCGCTACCGGCTTCCCAAATCGTGTGACACGAAGCGGTTGCTTGGTTTTTTGCACTTGATCGAGCAATGCAACGCACTTTGCTTTGAATTCGGAAATAGAGACTTCATTCACTAATCCTAATTAGACCATAGTCAAAAAAACGTCAGATAGCGACTGAATTCTCATGGGCATAGTCACTCTACCCTCGCCCATACTCCATAATCTCCCCATCTACCGACACCGCCACGTACTTCTTTGTCTCCACATCGCGGAACTGGACTACCTGATGCTTCTCTCTCGCGAGTTGTCCCCATCGGCTTGGCTTTTTCCGGTTCTGCTCGATGGCTTCGAACTCGCGGCCATTCAATTTGAATTGGACCATCCGCAAACGATCGCCTCCAACCCGCTTCACCTGCAACTTCTCATCGTCCAGCGAAACTTCGTCTCCGTTCATAAGCTGCATGGCCACCAATTGCAGGATCTTTTGTTCAGCAGTCACAAACATTTCCCACTTCTCCGAAAAAGCGGCGACTCTGGAGAGGGTATTGCACAGAAATCCCAGCCCGCTGTTCCACAGATTACTACCTGGATTCGTATCATTACCAATTCGCTGCCTCAAGGGGGAATAACGAAGGGCTGCCGCCGGAAACTGAAAGCTTGAAAATCAAGAGTGAAAGCTGGAAACCGAGAACCAGGATCGGATCTGCCGCCCACCGCCTAAAGCCCACCGCCTAAAGCCTGCTCTTAATGCCTGCCCCTAGGCATGCGCTTTGCCTGACGATCCCGCATTGCGCCAATTGCTCCTGGACCAGTTCCCGTCGGTGGCTTTCGCATTCCTTCAAGGAGGTCTTTCAATATGACAGCATTGTTGTGCTCTTCGTCTTTCGAGGCAAACAACAGCGTCAGTTTGGATCTCTGGTGAGCAAGCCGGTAGAGTTCGTTCAATGCTTCGGCAGTTTCCGGGCGGCGCAGCTCTTTCAGATACAGCTTCCGGAAAGCGGACCACTCACCCGATCCCGCGTGAAACCACTTCCGTAAGAAATCCGACGGTGCGAGTTCTTTCAGCCACGCGTGTACGGCGGCACGATCTTTCTTTAATCCACGTGGCCAGAGCCGGTCGACTAAAACTCGCGTGCCATCTCCGCGGGAAGCAGGCTCATAAACTCGTTTCAGAGATATTCGTTTCGATGGTGCCGCTGTCATGTGCTCTATTATTGTAAGTCCGGTTGATTGCACGTCTGGTTCAATGCTATGCGAGGCTGGCGAAACTTTTCTATGCGACTTTTGTGCCATTTTATTTTCAATGTAGATGTTCTCTCTTTAAGAACGGCATTGTGGCTGTTCGCTCTGATATCCGTGCTGCTCGCCGCGTCCGGCTGTGATGTAGAACGCCGCAAGAGCAATGTTGAACTCGGACTCAATCCGCAGCAGATTGCGGGCAGAAAGGTGTACGACGATTATTGCGACCGCTGCCATGAGCCTTATTCTTCTCGAGGGAAAAAGGGTCCCGGATTGCAAGGCATATTCAAGAAGCAGTATTTGCCCGACAGCGGCATGCCCGCCAACGATGATCGCGTAACGGATATCGTCCGCTTCGGCCGCGAAAAAATGCCCGGCTTCGGACAGGTCCTAAATCAACAACAAATCTCGGATCTGCTGGCTTACCTGCATACCTTGTAAATCTCACGAGCCGCGGTCACGAAACATTTGCGAAACGGAAAGCCGGAGATTAACATTCCTATCCCAAGGTATTCTGAAGAAGAGAAAATTCAAGGTTGAAGTGAAATTCGAGGTCAACGATCAGCATGTCTGAAGCAGTAACAGCCACTCCCTCCGCCAACGGAAACGGACCTTCGTCGAATGAAGCGGGCCAGCCCTCGGTCGAAGTCTTCGCCGTCTACGGCGTCGAACCCGAAGTTCAGGCCTATGCCATGGCCAAGTACTCGCGTTCAGCGCTTTCGATGAAGGAATCGCTGAAAGAAATCAGCGCGCAAAAAGCGGAGAAGTTTCTCAACACATTTTATTTTCAGTACGGACACCGCTCCATCGCCGACCTCGCTCATGTGGCCCTCGCCATCGAGAAGCTCTCGATTCTCGCCGCCATTGCAGTAGCCGACGAGCAGCGCTGGGACGGACAAGAGCGCTCGACCCGCTATCAGGATTTCAAAAAGAGCGGCTACTACACCCCAAACTTTGGCGAAACTCACGTAGAGACAGCCGCCTCGGCTGTCCAAACGCTGTATCAAGAGACCATTCAAGGCCTCTTCGGAGAATACGAATCTTTCTCCGACCGCATGTTCCATTACCTGGCCGACATCACGCCCAAGCCCGATGAGATGAAGCAGGACGCCTACGAACGGACGCTAAAAGCTCGGGCCTTCGACATTTCGCGATATTTGTTGCCGCTCGCCGCCAACACTTCCTTGGGCGAGATCGTCAACGCACGCACTCTGGAAACTCAGGTCGCCCATCTGTTCGCGCATACTCACAAAGAAGTGCGCCATCTCGGAGCGTTGCTGAAGCAAGCTGCCATCTCGCCGGCTTACAACGTGAATCACGAGTCTCTGGAAAAGCTGGTCGAACAAATTCGCAATCTGTCACCGGAATTAGGCGAACGCGCTGCCCAGGAATTATTGCGGGAAGTACGAGTGGCGCCGACGCTCGTGAAATATGCAGACCCCAATACTTACGAAATCGAAACCCGACGCGAGCTGCGGCAAGTGGCAGCCGAGTTAATGGGGAACCTGCCTATCGATTCCGCTCCAGCAGTTGATCTTCTGGAAAACGATCCGTTAGAGATTGAACTCGCAGCCACTTTGATCTACGAGCACAGCCACTTTCCGTATCGCCAGATTCGCGACGCAGTGCAAGCTGCCGGCGACGTCATCCGGCGCGAGATCATTGACCTCGGCTTGCGTCATCGCGGGCGGCACGACGAAATGGCCCGAGCCTTCTGCGCCGGACAACAATTCCGCTTCGACATTTTGATGGACATTGGCGGCTTCCGCGACATGCATCGTCATCGCCGCTGCATCCAGATCGGACAGGATTTCACCACCAAGCACGGCTACGACACGCCGCAGGAACTGGAAGCCGCCGGAGCACGTGCCCGCTACGACAAGGTCATGAGCCACGTGAAAGAAGCTGTCGAAAAAATGGAACAAAGCGGCGGAGAAGAAGCGCGGGAAAATTCGCAGTACGCAATCCCACTGGCGTTCAAGAAGAGAACGCTGTTCAAGATGGATTTCGCGGAAGCGGTCTACATCTCGGAATTAAGAACAGGCCCCGCCGGACATGTGTCATATCGAAACGTGGCTTATGGAATGTACGAAGCGGTAAAGAAGAAGTATCCAGCGCTGGCAAAGTATTTGAGAGTGACGGATGTGAGAGAGCCAGTGGATTTGCTGAAGCGCTAGGCTGGCGAAGCGATTTTATTTCTCTGTGTACTCCGTGATCCCTGTGGTAAACCCCTTCCTACGTGTACATCACCTTCCGCTCACCCTTCACAATTCTTCCCACGGTATAAGACTTCTCTCCTGCCCGTTCCAGCATCGTCTGCGCTTTCTTGAACTTATCCGCCGGAACGACCAGCAACATTCCTAATCCCATGTTGAAGGTTCTCAGCATTTCTTCTTTATCTACATTGCCCAGCTTTTGCAGGTGCTCAAAAATCGGCAGCACCGGCCACGATCCCATCTCAATCACCGCCGCCACTCCTCGAGGTAGGACGCGAGGTAAGTTCTCCGTAATCCCGCCACCCGTGACGTGCGCCATCGCCGTAACGCATTCACCGTCCACCAGCCGCCTCAATGACGGCCAATAGCTCTTATGCGTTTTCATCAGCTCATTACCGACTTTGCCTTTGAGCTCATTCACGTATGACTCAGGTGTGTATTGCCCGACCTCGAAAAGCAATTTGCGAGCCAGCGAATAGCCATTGGTGTGCAGGCCATTCGACGCCAGCCCCAAAATAATGTCGCCAATCTGCACGTTCTTGCCGGTAATAATCCGGCTGCGCTCTGCCACTCCGACAATAAAGCCCGCGAGATCGTACTCGCCTTCGGGATAAAATCCCGGCATCTCGGCAGTTTCGCCCCCGATCAAAGCGCATCCATTGTGCTTGCAAGCTTCAGCCAGTCCCTCAACTACTTTCTCCGCGACTTCCGGCTCAAGCTTGCCCGTAGACAGATAATCCATGAAGAACATGGGCGTCGCGCCCTGCACGGCAATGTCGTTCACGCAATGATTCACCAGGTCGGCGCCAATGGTGTGATGAACCTTCATCTCGAAGGCAACTTTGAGCTTGGTACCTACTCCGTCCACGCTCGAAACCAGTACAGGATCGGCAAATTTTGTTTTATCGATCGCAAACAGACCGCCGAAGCCGCCGATTTCGCTGAGCACGCCTTTTGTAAACGTCTTATGGGCGAGATACTTGATTCGCTTTTTGGTTTTGGCAGCGCGGTCGATGTCGACTCCGGCGTCGGCATAAGTCACGGCGGCGGGTTTCGATGAGTTCTGGGCCACGAAAATCAGTTCGTCTTTCTGTACCTAGTGGGCTGTGGGGGGACGCTGGCGTTCGCTACTTGGAAAACGTTTAAGTGCGGCTTATTGTAGCATGCCGGAACCAGAGGAAACTTCCTCAACCTCAGCTCACAGACTATGACTCGCTGCTCTTGACGCTTGCCGTGAAGGTGCCGCGCGCCAGCGTGGCTGAAACTTCATCGCCCGGGCTGACCTCCGCGGCATCCTTCAAAAGCTTTCCCGAAGAATCAAAAATCAGCGCATATCCTCGCTCCAATATCGCCAGCGGAGAGAGCGCCTGAATCTGCCCAACCAGCTGCTCCAGGCGGGAACTGCGCTGTTGAAGTCGAGTCCGAACCGCCGTGTTCAATGTCGCAGTGCGGGCTTCGAGCTCCTTGCGCATGCCAGAGAGAATTCGCCGCACATCATAATGACGAATCGCCGCCGAAGTATTTTCCAGACGCCGGTGCTTCTGCTCCAGCAATCTGCGTTCAGATTTTTCCGCGCGAAAAATCAAATCGTCCAACTTCTGCTGCCGCTGATTAATTCCAGCGATCATTTGTCCAAACGCGCCATGTTGTGCCAATTCCGTTAGCGATTGTTTTCCTATAAGCAATCGATAACGCACCGCCCGAGCCAGCCGCAAGCGCAACCCTTCCGCCTGCTCTTCCACCTCCTGTCGCGAACGAATAACCAATTCCGCAGCAGCCGACGGAGTCGGCGCGCGCAGATCGGCGACGAAATCGATAATGGTGAAATCCGTCTCATGACCAACCGCCGAGACAATTGGAATCTTTGAGCCAAAAATCACTCGTGCCAGCCCTTCATGATTGAATGCGGCCAGGTCTTCCGCCGATCCTCCACCCCGTGCCACAATGATGACTTCAACATTTTTCGCCTGGTTGAAATATCGCACTCCGGCAGAAACCTCGACCGGCGCGGCATCCCCTTGTACCTGTGCGGGGAAAATCAGAATGTTCGCCGTGTGATGACGCCGTTGCAGAATATTAAGGATGTCGCGCAAAGCAGCCGCCTGTGGAGAAGTAACAATCCCAATACAGCGTGGCAGCGTAGGGATGGCCTTCTTGCGAGCTGAATCAAACAATCCTTCAGCCTCAAGCTTGGCTTTAAGCTGCTCGAAGGCGATCTGTAAAGCGCCCGCGCCTTTAGGCTCAATATACTCGGCCGAAATCTGCAACTGCCCGCGATCTTCATAGATCGTGACCCGCCCGCGTACCACCACCTGCATCCCGTTCTCAGGACGAAACCGCAGCAGCCGAGCCTGCGACCGAAACATGACCGCGCTCAATTGCGAGTTTCGGTCTTTCAAAGTGAAATACAGATGCCCGGAATCGTGTGCTTTGAAATTGGAGATCTCCCCCTCTACCCAGGCATCCGCGTATTCGCGCTCAATATGATTGCGCACCGCGGCCACCAGGTCCCGCACCGTCCAAACGCGACGCTCCGCGGGCCTGAAGCTGAATCCAAGTTGATCGGCAAATGCCATGGACTGGTGTTATGAACTATAAAGAGGAGTTTACCGCAGACGAAGCTTTTAGCCGTTAGCTCTTAGCTCAACACACTAAATATGAAAGATCGGTATCAGGAAACTGAGAACTGAGAACCGAGAGCTGAAAACTGAAAAGTAGCAGCTATGGTAAGAAGACGATTGCCAAGGCCGTAAAAACTATACCTTTATTTATACGAAGTATATTTCGGATCATAAAAAAGCCACATCAACGGAACTGATGTGGCTCAATTAGCGTCTTACTTCATATAACTGTTCGTGGCGGCTCCCCCGAGTACGTCACGAACAATGATCTAAGTCGGAACAAGTCTAAATGTTCCGTACGGCTGCCCACGCTACTCTCGATTACCATGCCCTGTCTGTAAGCTATCGAACACTCCGACAGCATTCATCTGTATAGAGTGCACAATCATCTTCTACTAGCCAAAAGCCGGGTGCCCCAGGTTCCGCGCCGTACTTTGGCGCTAACCCTTCGACAAGCTCAGGGCAGGCTCTGGGCCATCACTGACACCAATAGTCGTCGAGCGTATAGTGTCCCGCATGACAGGCGGACTGAAACGATTCCACGAATCCGGCCAGTCCCATTTCCTCACCTTCAGTTGTTACCAGCGATACCCCAATTTTGCATCGCCGGACATCTATAACCTCTTCATCGAGTGCCTGGAACGCATGCGGCTACGCTTCGAGATGCGCATTTACGCTTACGTCGTCAGGCCCGAACACGTTCATTTGCTGGTCAGCGAACCGGCTCCAGAAACTCTGGCCGACGCGATGCATTTTCTCAAGCTGTCATTTACTAAACGGTTGCGCCGCCCGGGTTCGTTCTGGCAGAAGCGGTACTATGACCGCAACATTCGTGACGCGACAGAATTCGATGAGAAATTGGGATACATCCATCTCAATCCGGTGAAGAGGGGCCTAGTGAAAGAACCCGCGGAGTGGGAATGGAGCAGTTTTCGTCATTACTCCCTGCGGGAAGTAGGAATGGTTGAGATTGAGTCGGAATGGACTGCGCCCGATCGCGAAATGCTAGCTTCTGGCGGACCCGCAAGACTGTTTCTCGGCCCAGAGCCTGCCCTGAGCTTGTCGAAGGGATAGCGCCAAAGTACGGCGCGAACCTGAGGCACGTCAGTTGTGGAGATGGCGGGTATAGAGTCTAGGTTTGGAGGGCTCATGAACCTTGCGGGAGGGAATATTGTAGTGAGCGTATTTCCTGACATGCCGACACCCGGCGCGTTGGGAGCTTTCACACGCCCCGAAAAGATTAACGAGATACTGGAGCTGGAAAGGAGCAAAACGTCCCGGCTCTGGGAGGTCCGTGCGTTCATCTCTGACCACGTGCCGCTCGCTGGGAATCCTCCCGACAGGCTCAAGGAAGCAGGTCATCATTTTCTGCACGTCAATCCGTCCGAGAACCCGCTGTGGATCTACCTACATGCGGGAGGGCGGAGAGCGGTCTATTACGGCCTCTTCAATGATGCGAACGGGAAGCTCGATTACATTGTTGTGAAAGTCCAATCCGCCCTGCCTAGCAATGCGCTCCTGCTCGCACGCGGGCCGATCAATGCGCTGCTCGATGTCATGGTGCGGAACTATCCATGCCGCTCCTTATTCATCGTTTGGACCTGATGTCACCAACGGTCGGGGATGTTCTCGTATCCGAATGCCTGATCCCCGAGCCGAGAGGAGTTTCGAATCGGGCCGCTCGGCGGCATCGTGCAAGCGACGCCCTTCGCGCCTTACGACGCTCTCTATCGCGAGGCCATGACCTCGCACAGTCCGTTCTACCGACTCATTTGCGGATGGAAAATGTATGAAGGCTCGGGCAAGATCCGCGGCATCGTGGGAAGGAATGTCATCAGCGAAACCTGCCGGCGAAATTGCCGACCGACCCGACGATCACGACCGAAGACTTACACCAGCTCGGCTTTAGTCCTGAATTCAGTGCTGGCATAACGTGCGCGCGAGACCTCTTCGAAAAGCTGCGGGAGAGCCGGAATGCGATCTCCCACTTCCTGATCGAAACGGACGAGGGCGAATCAATGGTGTACGTGGCTGACGGAAGTCAACTGCGTCACTATTCGGCAAGCGCGGCCGCGATGTTGCACTATAGCCATAAGGCCCTCGAAGACCTGCGGCTATTCAGTGTTCAAAACGGGATTCACTTCTGGGGCGGGGGCTCCATGATCCTTCCGATGCCACAGAATCGCGATCAATTTGTGGTTCGTGCTTCGGATTACGGTTTGATATAGGGCTCAAACATAAGTTCTATTCGGCCGTGCGAGGCCAGCATCGCATCGGTGAGGTAGCCGAAATTGCGTACGGACGGCCTAGAATAGTGCCATGCAGGGCGGGTGGCCCACCTTTAGCGATCTTTGCGTGCACCATTCCCACTGAGGGTGCCCCATCCTTGCGTTTTTTGCAAGGGTGGGTGGCGATGCTGCGTGTGCTATTTGATTTTGTTGTGGGCACGTGATCAAGACCACTTGGCGCCGGCATTTCCGACTCCCACTTCGGCTCCGCTCAGGGCAGGCCCTTCACAAAAAACGCGAAGGAACGGGGCTCCCACTGCTGAGGGTAGTGCGTTAAGCCTTGCTGAAACCCATGACTGAAGCCGAGGCGACTTTTACCAACCCGAGGGGTTACAGATCTTGTGCAAAGCCTGATCAACGTAAACATGTCTGGCTCGAAAGAGAAAGAGAGGAATAGAGGAAAGATGAAGGCCCATTGGAGTGCAGTTTTTTGCGCATTTTTCATATTTGCTGGCGTAGGAATGTCCGGGTTGCAAGCACAGGAGAGCGCCCCTAATCCGTCCGTCCTGCACATCGTGCAATCGCAAACTACGTCGCAACTCAATTTCCCGACGTATCTTGCCATGTATCACGTACTCGATAGCGCGAAGTCGCCGGCCGAAGCGGTAGCGCTAACCGGGACCATCTCGTTGAAGAACTATAATCCAACTTTCAGCGAAGTCCTCTGGATATTGGCCTATTGGCAGGGTAAATGCCCTGCCCATGACATCAGCTTGAGCAGCGCCACTATTCTTTGGAGCGACATTCTGAAGAACCCCTCCCAGTCGGACTCCACATTTACTGTAAATCTCGATTTTCCCAATCCCCTGCCGATGACTGGCTGTGTGGGTCTTTACTATGGCGGCGGCCCGCTGTTTGAAGGCAAAGTTACGATGTCGGCCGACCTGAACCTGACGTACAAGGCGGTGACAAATTCCAATCCGGATACGGTGACGGATCTGTCAGGCGAATATTGTTTTGGTCAGGATTGGGGCTGCGAGAATGCCACGGCGATTGACGGAGAGGGCTTCGCGATGCCGTTCAAGATGCAAACTGCCGGGCACTTGTTAGAGCTGTTTGGAAATATCAGCGACAGCACGTTTGACGGGACACAAAACTTCGGGCCGCTTCCGACAGGCGCTGCGTGGGGCGCTGGGAATGACTTCTACCTGCTCCCCGGAGGATGCGGGATATTCGCGGAGAATCTCAATAGCCAAGGGTTCCCAAATCCGGCGCCGCTATCGACTCTGCACAGATGGCTTCCTCACGATGCGCTGCACCTGGCGAGCGTACCGCTGGTAGATAGGATTCCGTCCGGTGAAACGGGCGAGGCAACGCTTCAGGGCAAGGTCGAGAATATTTTTTCCGTTCCGGTGACGGTGAATGCCGGAGATTGCATAGTTGTGATCTACGGCAGAAGCGGTAACGGAGCAACCGATAACGAAACCCAGGTACACGCTTTGATGGCACCGTAAAACGTTGATTATTGTTGATAATTATGGCGCTGAAACTCAAAATCAAAAAAGATGGTGGCTGGATTCCTAGACACAAAAGTGAGGAGCAGATGGATCAGCGAGTCAACGAGTTTTTCATGCAATACGAGAGAGCAAACTCCTCTTCTGACATATCGGCAATCGGTGGCTTGTACGCGGATACGTTCATGTTTGGCGGGCCCAATGGCGTCCAAGCGGTCAAAAAGGAGGACTTCCTCAAAGTCATTCCTAAAATGAAGGCTCATTTTTCTTCGATGGGGCTCTCCGAAACCCAACTTCAGACTGTGGAAGCGAACCCTCTCGATTCCAAATATCTGCTCGCGAAAGTGGTATGGGGAATAAAGTTTCGGGCTTCATCCGGCAGCAAACATCTGGACGCATTCGCAACTTACATTCTGTTGCGAGGGCAGGGCGACGCACTCTCGATCATCTTCCAAATCGATCATCAGGATTTGGCAAGCGTTATTAAGGAACAGCAAAACACTTAGCAATAATCTCGCCTGGTTCGGCGATGACATGATGGGCGGGGAAACGGGGACAGACGGAACGTTCACCAATTTTCACTCTCGTCGAAAAATTGGGGAACTGGCAGGTGGCCCATTCAAGCCCGATTTTGGCTTGAGTGGGAGATGGAAGGGAATTCGAGCCGCAACGTAAGCGGGGAAGCTTTCAAATTCCCCACACAACGGAAACCGCGTTGTGTAGGCAACCCGCCTGTCCACCCGCCATACGCAAAGCCGCCACTGGTCTTCCTCTGGTCCGCCTGGGGCTTGTATGACACCATCGAGGGAGACAAATTCAAGCACATTGACTTTTCTCATGGCTGAGTTCCTTCGAGCCTTATCTGTCTGTAAGCTATCGAACACTCTGACAGCATTCATCTGTATAGAGTGCACAATCATCTGCTAGTAGCCAAAAGCTAAAGCTAGCAGCTCCCTACCTCCTAAACCTCCCAATCACATACAACACCACTGACAGCACAACACTCACCAGAATGGACGTAGCCAGCGGGAAATACACCGTCGTGTGCTTTCCCCGGTACAGAATGTCGCCGGGAAGTCGCCCAAGCGGGACGTTCGTCCGCCCCAAGAGGACGAATATCACTCCAGCCGCAATCAGAATGCCGCCGAAGACAATCAGCAATTTGCCCAAATCCTGCATAGTGAGTTCGAAATGGTTTCAGCGTCCCTTGATTCCCGACTAGTCCTTACTTATGAACGTGGATTTTAAAACCTTTGATCCTACTACTCTCGCGTACAAGCGCGTAAGCTGGAAAACGGGTATTCAGCTTCCGGCATCTCAGGGCGTCGCGCTCGTTCTTCATCAAGTCTAAGGAGGGCTTGCCATGCATTCAAGCCTGCTGTCGGGTGTCAATTCAATGAAATTATTGCTGGCATCTATTAATATGGCTTGCATGTGTGACCCTCGTGAGCGCGCAAGATGTTTTGACCTACCACAACGATAACGCCCGAACCGGCAGCTATCCCAAGGAACTCACTCTCACTCCCGCCAATGTAAACTCGACCACCTTCGGCAAGCTGTTTGTCGTCACTGTCGACGGCAAAGTGGATGCCCAACCTCTGTACCTCTCCGCAGTCGCGATTCCTGGAAACGGCACTCACAATGTGCTCGTGGTAGCGACCGAACATAACAGCCTCTATGCGCTCGACGCGGACACGGGAGCTCAGATTTGGAAAGTGACCATGCTGAAGTCCGGCGAGACAACTTCCGACAATCGCGGCTGCAGTCAGGTGACTCCCGAGATCGGAATCACCTCAACGCCGGTAATCGTTCGTCCGTCGGGAACGAGCGGCGTCATCTACACCGTTGCTATGTCAAAAGATTCATCCGGAAACTATCATCAGCGCCTGCATGCCATCGACGTCAATACCGGCAAGGAACTTTACAGTGGCCCTAAGGAAGTCCAGGCAAAGTATCCAGGAACTGGAGACAACAGTTCCGGCGGATACGTGATCTTCGACCCGGCTCAATATAAAGAACGCAGCGGGCTTCTCTATTTAAATGGCACTGTCTATCTGGCATGGGCATCGCACTGCGATTTCCGCCCCTACACTGGATGGATCATGGGATACAACGCGACCACGCTTGCCCAAACCAGCGTGCTCAACATCACTCCCAATGGAAACGAGGGCGCGATCTGGGGCTCCGGAGCCGGCCTCACCGCCGACGCCCAAGGCAACATTTTCTTTCTCGACGCCAACGGCTCGTTCGACACCACTTTGAATGGAAGCGGCTTCCCCAGCAGCGGAGATTACGGGAACGGTTTCATCAAGCTCTCCACCGCCAATGGCCGCCTTGCCGTAGCCGACTACTTTGTGATGGACAACCAGCGTCAGGAAAACGGTAGCGACACCGATCTCGGATCCGGCGGAGCGCTCCTGCTCCCCGCCATGAAAGATGCGTCCGGAAAAGTTCGAAAGCTAGCCGTCGGCGCAGGCAAAGATTCGAACCTCTACGTCGTCGACCGAACGTCGATGGGAAAATTCAATCCCAACAGCAACAACATTTATCAGGAACTCTCATCGTCTCTGCCCGGCGGAATCTGGTCCATGCCGGCATATTTCAACGGCAAGCTTTATTACGGACCAGTCGGGCAGCCACTCTACGAGTTCAAGTTCAGCCAGGCCAAAATCTCCGGCCCTGTGATGCAAACCGCCAACAGCTTCGGATATCCCGGAACCACGCCCAGCGTCTCATCCCGCAACGCTCGCAACGGAATCGTCTGGGCTCCCGAAAATTCGAACCCCGCCGTATTGCACGCCTACGATGCCACGACTCTCAGCGAACTCTACAACACCAACCAAGCCGCAAGTAACCGCGATCATTTCGGCAACGGCAACAAGTACATCATTCCAACAATCGCAAATGGCAAAGTCTATATAGGAACCACAAACGGAGTGGCCGCCTTCGGATTGCTTTCGCATAACGCCAACGTGCCCGCTCCCACAAATCTGAACGCCACTGGAAACTAAATCGACTCCAGCCGTTCCACAGTTCTCTCGTTTCGCACATTGCCAGTATTGAGCGTGCTCTTAGGCTCAATCAGCACGATATCGCGTTTCCTCTTCCGCTACCGGCATATGCTCGACGCCGCGTGGCACAATGAAGAACTCTCCCGCCCGTATCACCACATCGCCATCCCGCAGGCACATCCGCAGCTCACCCTTCACCACGAGAAACAACTCATCTTCATTCTCATGATGATGCCAGACAAACTCTCCCTTGAGCTTGACCACCTTCACATGCGAGTCATTCAGTTCGCCGACAATACGCGGATTGTAGTAGTCCGTAAACTTCGAAAACTTTTCAGCAAGATTAACTTTTTCGAGACCGTTGTTAGCCATAACTATTAGAGGAACGTAAATATTGTGAAAAGAAAACGTGGTGTGATTTTAAGTGTTGGTAATGCGCGTTGGTAATGCCGCAAGATGAAAAGTGGCATCCGGCGGACTTCATTCGTGAGAAAGAAGGAACAGGGCACCTGCTGTGTTGCAATGCCGTAACATCAAAAGTCTAGGCCACCTGCGGTTCAATGTCACCGGTGAGCAAGGCGTACAATGGTACCGTATCGAGTTCAAAAAAGAAAATGCCTACCAACTAGTAATGGGACACCGTCTGGAAGTGTGAGAGCGACACGATGTTTGAGCAATTGGACCGACCGGGAAAGAGCGCCACAGGTTTCACGTGCAATGAACTCGGATACTCACTGCCTACATGGTGGGAGCGTTCGGAGGCTTGTGCATCTTCATCGTTCTGGAGAAAGAGCCTTCGGGATACAAATCGCGACTGCAATCATGTACACATACTTTGTTTTCTGGTATGTCTTTTTCCCTACGAGGGGGCTAGTCGAAAAATACAGCCTGCGCAACGAGAAAGTTCAGAGGCGGATCCCGCTTCTGTTAGCGATCCACTGTGCGTTTCTGATGTCGATCTTTCTTGGAGAGACCATCTGGCTTTCGATGAAGCCTCACCTGCCGAACTATTGGTTTACCGAACACGGAAGGCGGGGTGCGAGTCTGTACGCGTCGGTGATGATCTGCTCTTTCGTCGTCCTTTTCTTCGTTAGGTCTTAATTTCCCGCAAAATCCTGAGTCGCAGTTTGAGAGAAGGTCTGAATAAAATCAGCTAACATGCCCTTATCGATTGACAAACCGTAAACCCATGTCGAGTTCTGGCATGTGGCCCAGCTTATACGGAGTTTAGCATCCGCTCGATGCGCGCTTCCATCTCTTCCTCTTCGATAAACTCCCCACGGTCGGCCTGCGCGATGCCCTCTCGCACGGCGGCGCGAAACCGGGCGTCCTGCTCAAGCAGACGCAAAGCGGCATCCTTTACCAGCCGCTCGGTATCCGTACCGGCGTAACTGGCGATTTGGGATAATTGCGCTTCCTGCTCGGGGGTGAAATGGACTTCCATAATTGCCAGTCTAGGAGCGCGAGTCTATGCTGTTAACGATGTATAGAGTGCACAATCATCTGCTAGTAGCCAAAAGCTAACAGGTAGCAGCTTCCTACCTCCTAAACCTCCCAATCACATACAACACCACCGACAACACAATACTCACCAGAATGGACGTAGCCAGCGGGAAATACACTGTCGTGTGCTTTCCCCGGTACAGAATGTCGCCGGGAAGTCGTCCAAGCGGGACGTTCGTCCGCCCCAGGAGGACGAATATCACTCCAGCCGCAATCAGAATGCTGCCGAAGACAATCAGCAATTTGCCCAAATCCTGCATAGCGAATTCGAAATCGGTTTCAGCGTCCCTTGATTCCCGACTAGTCCTTACTTATGAACGTGGATTTTAAAACCTTTGATCCTGCTACTCTCGCGTACAAGCGCGTAAGCTGGAAAACGGGTATTCAGCTGCCGGCATCTCAGGGCGTCGCGCTCGTTCTTCATCAAGTCTAAGGAGGGCTTGCCATGCATTCAAGCCTGCTGTCGCGGTGTCAATTCAATGAAATTATTGCTGGCATCTTTATTATTAATCTGGCTTGCATGTGTGTCCCTCGGGAGCGCGCAAGATGTTTTGACCTACCATAACGATAACGCCCGAACCGGCAGCTACCCCAAGGAACTCACTCTCACTCCCGCAAATGTAAAGTCGACCACCTTCGGCAAGCTGTTTGTCGTCACCGTCGACGGCAAAGTGGATGCCCAACCTCTGTACCTCTCCGCAGTCGCAATCCCAGGAAACGGTACTCACAATGTGCTCGTGGTAGCCACCGAACATAACAGCCTTTATGCGCTCGACGCGGATACTGGAGCTCAGATTTGGAAAGTGACCATGCTGAAGTCCGGCGAGACCACTTCCGACAACCGAGGCTGCAGTCAGGTAACTCCCGAGATCGGAATTACCTCGACGCCGGTAATCGTTCGGCCCTCGGGAACGAGCGGCGTAATCTACACAGTTGCGATGTCGAAAGATTTATCCGGAAACTATCATCAGCGCCTGCATGCCATCGACGTCAATACCGGCAAGGAACTATACAGCGGTCCTAAGGAAGTTCAGGCAAAGTATCCAGGAACCGGAGACAACAGTTCCGGCGGATACGTAATCTTTGACCCGGCTCAATATAAAGAACGCAGCGGGCTTCTCTATTTAAATGGCACGGTCTATCTGGCCTGGGCATCGCACTGCGATTTCCGCCCCTACACTGGATGGATCATGGGCTACAACGCGACCACGCTTGCCCAAACCAGCGTGCTCAACATCACTCCCAATGGAAACGAGGGCGCGATCTGGGGCTCCGGAGCCGGCCTCACCGCCGACGCTCAAGGCAACATTTTCTTTCTCGACGCGAACGGCTCCTTCGACACTACTTTGAATGGAAGCGGCTTCCCCAGTAGCGGAGATTACGGAAACGGCTTTATCAGGCTATCGACTGCCAATGGCCAACTTGCGGTAGCCGACTACTTTGTGATGGACAACGAACGGCAAGAAAACGGCAGCGACACCGATCTCGGATCCGGCGGAGCGCTCCTGCTCCCCGCCAAGAAAGATGCATCCGGAAAAGTTCGAAAGCTAGCTGTCGGCGCAGGCAAAGATTCCAACCTCTACGTCGTCGACCGTACGTCGATGGGGAAATTCAATCCCAACAGCAACAACATTTATCAGGAACTCTCATCGTCTCTGCCCGGCGGAATCTGGTCCATGCCGGCGTATTTCAACGGCAAGCTTTATTACGGACCAGTCGGGCAGCCACTCTACGAGTTCAAGTTCAGCCAGGCCAAAATCTCCGGCCCAGTGATGCAAACCGCCAACAGCTTCGGATATCCCGGAACCACGCCCAGCGTCTCATCTCGCAACGCTAGCAACGGAATCGTCTGGGCTCCCGAAAATTCGAACCCCGCCGTATTGCACGCCTACGATGCCACGACGCTGAGCGAACTCTACAACACCAACCAAGCGGCAAGTAACCGCGATCATTTCGGCAATGGCAACAAATACATCATTCCGACAATCGCAAATGGCAAAGTCTATATAGGAACCACAAACGGAGTGGCCGCCTTCGGATTGCTTTCGCATAACGCCAACGTGCCCGCTCCCACAAATCTGAACGCCACAGGAAACTAAATCGACTCCGGCCGTTCCACAGTTCTCTCGTTGCGCACATTGCCAGTGTTGAGCGCGCTCTTAGGCTCAATCAGCACGATATCGCGTTTCCTCTTCCGCCACCGGCATGTGCTCGACGCCGCGTGGCACAATGAAGAACTCTCCCGCCCGTATCACCACATCGCCATTCCGCAGGCACATCCGCAGCTCACCCTTCACCACGAGAAACAACTCATCTTCATTCTCATGATGATGCCAGACAAATTCTCCCTTGAGCTTGACCACCTTCACATGCGAGTCATTCAGTTCGCCGACAATACGCGGATTGTAGTAGTCCGTAAACTTCGAAAATTTCTCAGCAAGATTAACTTTTTCGAGACCGTTGTGAGTCATAACTATTAGACGTGAGCCCGCGACAACTGGACTTTATTGTTTCTACGCAGCACTACCTCGCCGTGTAGCACTTGTCCTTGATCTTCACAATTTTCGAAACCTGAAATGCCGGAGGCGCGATCGGTTCCGTGTTGGTAGTCTGATTGGCATCTGCCTGCGGATTCGACTTCGCCGGAACGCTACTCGGAGTGCTTACAATTTCCGTCCCCACCACATCGACCTGCTGGCCTGCGTGAGAACTCAGCACGGAGCTGTCGCCCTTCACCTGATAAACAACTCCGGTAGAAGTTTCCAGCGTGAAGTTGCCATTTGCGCCGTTGAGACATCCTTGGATCTCTCTCGGCACCCGGCTGACATCGCGATTCGAGTTGTCCGGATTATTCTGCTGCCCCAATGCGGCAGCTTCCAACAGCACGGCTAAGAACACAAACGACAGAGCAGATGTCTTCATTTTATTAACCTCGTAACCTTTTATTAACCTCATAACATTCTTCTGAACTCGCAAGACAACCATGGATTGGAGGGCGAGAACTTCTCTCCGGTTGCTCTTGGCAAAGAAGCAAAGGCGGCGGGCGAGGGCGCCCGCCCTATACGATTCTTCACACGAGCTGCTTAGATTATCCATTGTGTGAGTTCGGCGAATGCTTCCAGGTCGCCTATGTTTGGTCCGGCTTCTTCTTCGTCTTCATCCTCGTCCTCTTCATCGTCACTGTCGGTGGCAGATGCTTCTTCATCTTCTTCTGACAACTCGAAATCTTCGGGGTCCCAGGCGTCTTCGCCTATGCATCTCTCGTCCACGGCGGCGGGATCTATTACTACGCGGGTTGGCCTTCTCGGTTCGATATCAATCTGGCGGAGATTCGTGGAGGCGGTTTGCAGTCCGTAGAAGAGCAGTCCGGCGATTTTCGAGTCTATCTGTTGTTTGAGGAGCAGTTGCATCACTTGCATGATGGCCATCTGGATCGCGTTTGCATCTTCGAGCACAGGCAGATTGAGAGCCGCACGCTGGTTTGCACCTGGCTTGCGATTGATGGGGACGCGAGTTTCATGCCAGCGTTTATGAAAGAAACAGAAACGGCTGCGTTTCTGGGCGGGCGATCCGCATTGAATGCCGTTGATCTTGATGTGCTGGCAGCGAGGAATGTTATCGGGATAAATGGGCATGGCGAGGCTACTCCCCCCTCCCCTCTAGTTTTGATCCATGAAATCTATTGAAATCAGGGAGATGGGCTGGACATGGGATTGAAATCCTAGTGTTCAAAGCAGTTGCAGGTAAAATCTTGAAAATAGATGAGTTATAGTGTGGCATTTGTAGTTGCCTTTAAGATATACAACCAATGATGACGGATAGCCGAAGCGAAGGTCAAGGGAATAAGGGGAAAAGTGAGGGGAGGAGTGCCGGAGTGGGAATTGCTTCTAGAAGGCAACGTGCGCGGGTGCTTTTTCCTACCAATTACCTGCGTAACTTTCATGGCCTCCGCTCTTCAGACTAGGCTCTGCTCGGAGGTATGTAGCTCATGATGATGAAAAGACTTGGAATTTTGTTTGTGTTCTTAGCCGCTTCGGTGACAAGTTTCGCTCAGCTCGCCCAGTCCACCGTGTACATTGAAGCGCAAAATGGATTCGACACCTACCTTGCCGCTGCCATGGAAAAGAAGCATGTTCCCATCAATGTGGTTGCCGATCAGACCAAGGCTACTTACGTACTCAAGGCTGCCCCGGTCGAGATCAAACAGGAATCAACCGGCGGGAAAATTGCACGCTGCTTGTTTGCCAGCTGCGCCGGCATTGAGGACAAAGGAAACGTCTCCGTCCAACTGATCGAGGTGAATTCCAGCAAGATGCTCTGGGCCTACTCCGTCAACAAGCAAAGGGGCGGCAGCAAGAACGAGCAATCCATGGCAGAAGCGGTCGCCAAACACCTCAAAGAGTTCGTGGAACATAAATAAGCATTGAATTCGGGAGCCTGATGGTCACGTAGGGACAGCCGCCCTCGGCTGTCCGGTTGAGCTAAGCTCAACAAGTACTTCGCCATGATGACTGGAAGTTTCTTCTGACATTCGTTGTGCGAGTATGGTTAATAGCCAATAAATTTTAGGTCGCTCAATCAGCAGTCGAGCCTTGCTCGACCGGACAGCCGAGGGCTGCTGTCCCTACGTGCAGCAAATCAACCTTCAATAGCCGCCATGACTATAACGTCTTCTTCGCCGAGAGGACGTTATCTTTAAGGTTGGATTCCTTTCTCTTGCATCAACTGAGTGTACCTAGAATCGAATAAATCTTTTACTTCTGGAGCAGGAAGAAGTGCATTCCATACTTCATACAAACGCTCGTTGATTCGTGCACCATCAAATCTGAAGTATGCCTGTATTTCGGTAAGTATGCAGAGTAGAATTGCGGCTGCTCGCACCATATGACGAAAGATGCCTCGCAGTGCCATCTCTTCTAATTTAGGTCTCTCGTCATGTGGCACATCAGCCTCTAGAAATGGCATGGCCGTTCGCATTAACCCCTGGAAAGTACCATGTGAATATTCAGAGTACTCACGCCAATAGCCAAAGGTGAGGGCTTTGAGGAAGAGTTGATGGTTAGTGAGCGGCAAGTTTTTCTTCGGGTTTAAATACCTTCCGAGAGTCGGCCATCGAGTTTGAGCCGTAACTCGTCTAGCTTGAACCCATCTCGACGAATCCCAAGTTCGAGATTCTCGCGGCGCTGCCGAAGCCACTCAACCCAACTAGGGTCTGGGCTGTTGCAATTCCTTCGTTCGTCCTCTTCGAGCGCCTCGAGAGCTAATCTGTAACCGCTCCTTCGAAACTCGGCAGACTTGCTGCACGGATTCTCCAGTATCGCAGTGATGTTGTAGAGGCAGTCAATCGCGGTGCGTACAACAGGAAGTGCGACGAATGTATAATGGGCTCGCCAAGAAGGATCTTTCCGGTGCTCCTCTGCGTTCAGATAAAAGAACAAATCATATGTGCGCTGCGCATATCGCACTAAAACGTTCAATGTCCTCGATAGCGATGCGGCTTCCGATCAATGGAGCGCCCTCGCGTTGGACTTTATATGCGATGGTAGCCGCGAGCTGGTCAAGTTGGTTTTGAAACTTCGTGGCGTCAATGTTCCAATCAGGCATCGCTTCTCCTGTGTGTACCAATTCGACTACGTTAGTAAGGTTTTGGTCGACAAAGCTCCTACAGCACCATAATTTATTACATACTGGTGCGTGTTAAGAGCACCAAGGCGAAAAGAGCTGCCGAAGAGCAGATGGCTCTGGGCGATGTAGAAGACGAAGGGCCATTCTGAGCTTCGATTACTTGTCGAGCATTGCTCGAGCTGGACAGCCGGGAGCGGCTGTCCCTACGTGGGCATTGCGGATTTTGGAGCGAAGCGGTTGCAAAAGGTCTTTGCCATAGCCATTGATAGTTCTCCGGAATAGAAACCAAACCACGGCGAACGGGATTCTCTAAG
>CAWBSY010000015.1:0-85963 GCA_963791575.1 Terriglobia bacterium
CGCGTTGCACCACAACCAAAAACACCACACCGACAATGGTAAACATTCGGAATGCCTCTTCCTGCCCATTCCACATTTTCGACTGCCACATCAGAAACCATTCGCCCCCGACATCGAGGAATGCCACCAACCACATCAGCAGGCTCGTCGTCAGCGCAATCACCGCGACGTTCAGCGCAGCGGCGAATTGCGCTCTGTCCGCACGATACGATTTGAGCAACCGAACACCAGCCCACCAGCATAGAAGCATAGTGACTGATTCCCAGGCGATGATGCCGATGTAGAAGACCGTATGTACTAGCGGCGAATTGAGGGCGCGCCACATGAGGTGGTTCCCCGGAAGGGTTGAGTCCATCATCAGGACGTGGCGGACAAACTCATAGTTGGAGCCGTAATCCGTGATGTTGTTTAGGACCAGAATCGTGTAGAAAAGTGCGATTGCAAAAACGAGAACCGCTTTGGAAACGCGAAGCGCCATTACATGCCGCATAGGTTGTCGCACGCGGGAATTATATCTTCTCGGTCATGACCCTGGTCTTCAAAACCACGTTTGAGGTATTCACCAGGGTTAGCCCCGACAACTCGCTTGAACGCCTTACTGAACGCAGCGTCGGACTCGTAACCGACCAACCGAGCGACGTCTGATGAGCTTCTTGTCACGCTGTTCGAGTAACTGCATCGCCTTCTGCATCCGCCACTCGGTTACGTATTCCAGCGGTGTTTGTCCGAGTAGCTCTTTAAAACGTGCTGCGAATGCGGAGCGAGACATGCCCGCCGCTTCGGCCAGGGATTCGACCGTCCAGGGTGTATTCACTCTGTCGTGAATGGCACTCAGGGCAGTGCCTATTTGAGGATCGAAAATCGCACGAAGCCATCCTTTGTTGCGTTCCGGTCCCGACGCGATATGCGCCCGGAGTACCTGGATAAACAGAACCTCGGCCAGCCGAGTCGCGACGACTTCAGATCCCGGCGCCTGTTCTGCCATCTCTGACGCCAGCGCCTGCACTGTGTTGTGAAGAGCAAGCGTGCGTGCCTGATCGGCCTTCATCAGAATGAAGCTCGGCAATAACTGAGTGATCGGCTTCAGGCTGGCGCGATCGAAACTCAAGGACCCACAGACGATTGTCGTCGGTGCGCCACCGCCTCCACAAAGAGCGACATTGCCGTTGGCCTTGGCCCCGATCTCGCGGAAACTCCACCTCGGACGTGTTCGCGGGCTGTCGCGCAAAACAATCGAAGTCCCCCGGGCCAGCAAAAAGCAATCACCACCGGTGAGGGGAATCGGCTCCGGAATCCCTTCCACACTCAGCCAGCAGTTGCCGCGCGAAAGCATGGCGAAGTGCGCCAAATCTGTGGGTGACATCTTTTTGTCGGAAGGCGTGACTTTTTCTTCGGTCTGGTTTTCCTGTTTCACGCCCCACGGGGCTGTGGCTTCGAGCCTGTGCAGACCGAAAGCGGTTACGTGCATCGTTCTGAAGATGTCTGTTATCGGGTCCAACTTAGCCTCCCTCTTTTGGACGAATAGACAAAATATTAGGACTCCCGAGCAGTTCTCGTCCACCGCCAAAGAAATCTACTCTACTGTACTGAATGCTACACATCTACCGAAGGGAGTAATTATGGGAAAGCTTGAAGGAAAAGTTGCAGTCATCACGGGTGGATCGAGCGGCATGGCGCTGGCGAGCGCCAAGCGCTTCGTTGAAGAGGGCGCCTACGTTTTCATCACGGGTAGGAGGCAGGAGCAGCTCGATGAGGCCGTCAAGCTGATTGGCCGAAACGTGACCGGCGTGCGCGGTGACGCGGCCAATCTCGACGACCTCGACCGTCTGTTCGATACGGTCAAGCGGGAAAAGGGCAAGATCGACGTCCTGTTCGCGAGCGCTGGCAGGGGCGAGGCCGTACCACTGGGCGAGATTACCGAGCAGCACTTCGATGCGGCCTTCGGCCTGAATACGCGCGGAACGCTGTTTACGGTTCAGAAGGCGTTGCCGCTGTTCAACGATGGCGGATCGATCATCATGACCGGATCAGTTGCTTCGGTGAAGGGTTTTCCTGGTTTCGGCGTGTATGCGGCGAGCAAGGCGGCATTGCGCTCCTTCGCACGCACGTGGCTCAACGAACTGAAGGGCAGGAATATCCGGGTGAACGTGCTGGGCCCGGGGCCGATCGCCACACCGATGCAGGAAGAAGTTCTCACCAAGGAGGCGAAGGAGATGTTCGAATCCCTGATCCCGCGGGGAAAGATGGGTCAACCTGAGGAAATCGCGACGGTCGCGCTGTTTCTTGCTTCAGACGATTCGAGCTTCGTGAACGGGGTGGAGTTGACTGTCGACGGCGGCTTGTCGGCCATCTGAATCCGCGCCGGATCGAACGACTTCGGCGACTGGACGGTCGGCACGGCCGCGCGGAAGTCGTTCACGGCAGGACGTCTACGCGAAGGTCGCCACACAGCGGAACGGATAACCAGCGCCGTTGAAGGCATGGAATCAATATCAACATCAATACGGATCGGAGAAGACATTATGAGCTATGCAATTGTAGGATTCGGCAAGATAGGCCAGGCCCTCGCCCACGCCTTCGCCCGTAAAAACATCAACGTGACCGTCGCGAGTCGCCGGCCGCCCGAGGCGTTGGCGCCGCAGGCTCGGGCGATTGGACCCACGGTCGTCGCCAAGTCGCTGCGGGATGCACTCGAGGCCGACACAATCATCTTGGCGGTCCCGTTCGGGGAACATCGCGAGGTTGCGAAGGCCCTGCCGAGTTGGAAAGGCAAGACGGTCATCGACGCGACGAACGCGTTTGGAGTTCCCCCTGAGGAGCTGGACGGTCTCCCGTCCTCCGCCTTCGTCGCGAAGTCGTTCACCGGCGCTAAGCTCGTGAAAGGTTTCAATCACCTGGTTGCGGCCATCCTGGCTACCGATCCGGTCGTCGAGGGGGGCCATCGGGTCGTCTTTCTGTCGAGCGACGACGAGGACGCGATCGCTCCCGTGGCGGATTTGGCCAAACAACTCGGGTTCGCACCCGTCAAGCTGGGAAAGCTCAACGAGGGTGGCGCGCTGGTGCACGCACGCGGCCGCACTTGGGGTCAGCTCATCTTCCAGGATTTGTTCAAGAAGCAGCAGTAATCGATCTACGACCGTGTGATTTGGCCCGAGAAGGATGGTTCCGAAACGTCCGATTAGATCGGACACACTTGATGTAAGGGAAAAGGAGAGATTTCGATGAGCATCGAAGAGAATGTCCAGATTGTGAAGAATTTTCTTGCGGCACTCGGCCGCCGCGATAAGCAAGGTCTGCTGGCGTTGTCTGCCGAAGATATTGAGTGGATCATTCCGGGCGAGGACTGGCCGCTGGCCGGCACGCACCGCGGGCACGCGGGATTGGAGAATTTACTTCAGAAGGCTAACGAAACGGTGGAAACTTCGTACCCAGAGCCCCCCGAGTTCATAGCGCAGGGAGACCGGGTTCTGGTCGTCGGCTTCGCTACGGGGAGAATCAAAGCCACGAATAGGACGTTCGAGGACCACTGGGTCTTCGACATTACCGTTCGAAATGGCAAAGTGACGAACATCCGGGAGTATGTCGACACGCAAGCACTGGCGCGGGCCTCCGAGACGGCCGCGAGCCCCAGGCCCTGACCCATCGCGCTGTTTCTTGTCGGCGATCTGAATCGGCGGATCTCGGTGAGTGCGTAATCGCCAATGCGCTCACCGACTCCGATTACTCCCGCATGTCGGCTTCAGGAAGTAATCGATTCCTCCTGGATCACGGGCAAACCTTCAATGATCCAAGGTGTCAGCATTGGCAGGTAATTTTCTCGCCGGGCTACACTGGAAGAGGCACAGTGCCGCGAGTTGTTCCTTCAAAATGATTCTTTCTCAAACATCAATAAGCCGCTTTGGAAACGCGAAGCGCCCTCACATGCCGCATAGGTTGTCGCACGCGGGAATTATATCTCTCGGTGACTGACAGCGAACTTTCTGGAGTGCGCACAAGTCCTGCTTAACGGGCAATCCGGAAGCCAATCCACAAAAGAACCCATTGCTCGTTTGGCGGTGAAGTTGGAGATTCGAAGTTTGAGGGTTTCGCAATTCTGGATTGTCAATTCGGATGGTTGCGAGGTATGCGGAAGTTTGGTGAAGAGGAAGAATTTTTGGTTGCCGGGGCGGATCTGAAATCCCATTCATGCCAGGCTCCGACTAGAAATCGGTGGACAGGCTGAGTTCTTTCCAGGCTCTCGCTTCTTCTAATCGTGCAAGGTCGTTCTTCTCCGCCCCGTTATACGCATCGCTGCCGAGCAACAGTCGCAACGGAGGTTTCTGTTCCTGCGTCAGCCGAACGATCGCTTGAGCCGCCTTCTTCGGGTCTCCGGGCTGCTTACCGTTATAAGCGCGCTGAAACCTGGCCGTTGCTCCAACAGTCGAGTCGTATTCGGGATGTCCTTCGCTCAGCTTGGTGGAACTGCCGGCGAAGTCCGTGCGGAAGCCACCCGGCTCGATGATCGTGACCTTGATGCCTAGCGGTGCCACTTCGCGCGACAAAACTTCGGAGAAACCTTCTACGCCCCATTTCGCCGCCGAATAAGGTCCGCGCCCTGGGGGTCCGATCCTTCCGCCCATCGAGGAAAACTGAACGAAATGGCCCGCTTTCCTTTCGCGAAAGTACGGGAGAGCTGCCTTCGTCACGATGATTGTCCCGAAGAGATTGGTTTCTATCTGTGCGCGGAAATCCGACATAGGCGTATCTTCGACGGACGAGAGATTGCCATATCCTGCGTTGTTGATAACAACGTCCAGCGAGCCAAACGCATCGATTGCCTTCTTCACCGCACCGGCAGCCGACGACTCGTCGGTCACGTCCAGTTCGAAGAGCTTCACCTGGTCACCGTAGCGCTCCGATAGCTCACGCAGTGACTCAATGTCTCGAGCTGTCGCCAACACCTTATTGCCCGCCAAAAGGCCCGCTTCGACAATTGCGCGACCCAGACCGCGAGAACTACCTGTGACTAACCATACTTGCGCCATTCAATCCTCCTATTTGCGGAGTCCGAGCTACTTCGAGACCGCACGTGCTGTTGGAAATACTGTACAGCAAGAAATTACGATAGCGCGTCCTGCCGAACGACGGGCAATTCGGAAGCTATCTACAAATGAACATTGCTCGTTTGGCTGTGAAGTTGGAGATTCGAAGTTTTGACGGTTTCGCAATTCTGGAGTGTCAATTCGGTAGGTTGCAAGGTATGCGGAAGTTTGGTGAAAAGAATTTTCGGTTGCCGGGCGGATCTGAAATCCCTTACGGAAAACCTGTTTTATCCCAGTTGTTGGCACTTCAGAGTGTCGGCGACTGGTGGCCAGGTTACTTTAGGCCAATCCCCGGCGTAATCTTGTCCGCCTTCTGTTCCTAACGCATACTCGCCTCACCTACCACAGAACCTGGGAGACGGGGTTGGGAGTGGAGATTTAGGGTCACCACATTCAGCCCCGCATTTTTTTGCCTCGAACCTCCTCATTATCAACCTCTAAGCGACAATCGTAACCTCGTCATAGAGCAAGATTTCAATCAGCTAGGCTCCTGTATACAGCCTAAATGACTCTTCATAGCGTTGGACCGGATAGCCCTGCGCCTTCCAAGCCGCTAATCCACCTTTAAGGAATCGAATCTTCAGGAAGCTTAGCGCGTGAGCCCGTTTCGAAATCAGTCGACTCGTCTTGTCGCTTGGGCACGTGCAGTAGACGACCGAGTCTTTGTCTTTTGGGATAAGCTCAGGATTCTTCAGCACATCTTCTGGAGGAATCCTCTTGGCACCGGGGATAATCTCGGAGTTGGCCAACAAATCCAGCGGCTGGCGAACATCAAAAAGAAGAACGCCTTGCTTCGAAGCCATTAACGCATGGAGGTCCTCGGGAGTGATGCAGTGCTCCGCGATCTCATGCCGGTCTTCTCGCGCCCGCTTGATCCAGACTACAGCTAAGAGGCCTAGCACCCCAATACAAACCACAGCCAAAGTCAGCGCCATTTCAGTTCCTCTTCCGCACACTTAGACCAGATTACCTAGACACTTGAAAGGATTCTCCAGCGCCACTATTTTGCCATTCGGGGTGATCTTTGAAACATGCAAAGTGTTCGTCATACTTTTGCGGCTGCCCACGTCCATTTCAAACTAGAACCTGAATCATCAATAGATCATTCTCCAGCCGGGCAACAACTCTTTTGCACACGCCTGAATCCTTTACAATCAGGTACACAGATCGTCAATCCCAGAGAACTCTGTTTTGGAAGGCTGAGAAGCAATGAAAAAGCTCCTGCTGGTATGCGCTGTCGTTTGCCTCGCCACAATCTCGTTCGCCGCTGATGAAGACGGCAATAAACCGTCAGAACGGATAAAAGCCGCTGGCACTGTGCTGGACGAAATTCAGGGTGCGGGAGATAAAGGTATTCCGGAAGAAGTCCTCGGATCGGCAGAATGCGTCGCGGTGGTGCCATCCATGCTCAAAGGCGGCTTCGTATTTGGGGCCCGCTATGGTCGCGGAGTGGCGAGCTGCCGGACAGCCAAAGGCTGGAGCGCACCGGCATTCTTCAGCATAACCGGCGGCAGCTTTGGCCTGCAGATCGGCGGACAAGCTGTCGACTTAGTGATGCTGATCATGAACCAGCAAGGTATGGACAATCTGCTGGCAAGTAAATTCAAGCTGGGAGCGGATGCCAGCGTCGCAGCAGGGCCGGTCGGACGCCATGCTGCCGCCGATACAGATTGGAAAATGCGCGCGCAGGTTCTGAGTTACTCTCGCGCACGCGGCGTTTTCGCTGGATTAGAACTGAACGGAGCCGTCATCAAGCAGGACAAAAGCAGCACCTACGAGTTCTATAACAAGATGGTGCCTTTCAAAACTGCTCTAAGCGGTTCTACCGAAGCACCACAAGGCGCATATCCGTTCCTCAGCACGCTGGCCAAGTGGGCGAAGGTTGCCAGTAAGTAGCGTTAGTCGAGTGTAGGGCGGGCGCCTCGCCCGCCTTGCGAGGTCTTGCGTCAATACCGCTCAGGTTTGACACGAGTTTTCCGCAGTGCTACCGTCACCCTTCCCCTGATGCGTCAGCGACTTGAGTACGCGCTAGCGTGGCTGATTATTAAGACTATCGGCGCGTTACCACGCCCATTGGCGCGTTCTGCCGGCATCTCCCTTGGGTGGATTGTCTACCTCCTGCATGTGAAGTTGCGCCATGTCGGCATGCGGAATCTCGCCATGGCTTACCCTGAAATGAGCAAAGCGCAGCAATCCAAAATCCTACGAGGTGTGTTTACTTCGCTAGGACGCCAACTCGCGGAACTTTGTTTGTTTCCGAAATACACTGCGGAAAACGTAAGTGACGTTGTGGTCTACGACGGATTCGAGAATTTCGAGCGTGCGCTTGCCCGAGGTAAGGGAGTGTTGTTCCTCACCGCTCACTTGGGCGCATGGGAACTTTCTGCGTTTGCGCATTCGCTATATGGGCATCCGCTGAAGATCGTTATGAGGTCGCTGGACAATCCTTATCTCGACCGGCTTTCACAGCGTTATCGCACCATGCATGGCAACTCGACGGTAGATAAAGACGACTTTGTGCGCGGGCTGCTCTCAGCCATGAAAGCCGGAGAGACGGTAGGAATTCTGATGGACACCAATATGACTCCGCCGCAGGGAGTGTTCGTGGATTTCTTCGGGATTCCGGCCTGCACTGCCAGCGGTCTCGCTAGAATCGCTCTACGAACCGACGCGGCCGTTGTGCCGGGGTTCACCGTGTGGGATCCGGAGCTGCGAAAATACCGCCTTCGGTTCGACCCGGCAGTGACACTCATTCGAACGGGCGACGATGATGCAGACGCGATCGCGAATACGGCTTTGTTCACGAAGATCATAGAAAACTATGTAAGGCAGTATCCGGATCAGTGGTTATGGGTTCATCGGCGATGGAAGACAAGATCAGAAGGGGAGCCAGGATTGTACTAGCGGCGAAAACTCCTAAGTTGGCCGAGCAGTGTGTTGTTGCGTATGTGAAATCTAAGGTTACTCCGTCTCGCTGACAACTCGGCACAAGCAGATCGGCTGCATAAACCGTGCCGAATCGTATTCGCCAATTTCAGTTAGTTGCAGTACGCCTTGAATGGTATGTACTTGTAAACGTTGGTCGGAGGCACCCGTGCTATGCCGACCACACTTTTATAGTCGTTGATACCCAACGCCGTCGTGCTGATCGCGCCCGGATAAACGAGGTTCTTGAAGGTTCCGTTCTCGTATATAAAACCGTTCAGCTGGTTCTCTCCATCCGCATCGGACGTAACGTAGTTCCCCGCGATCACGCCGTAAACATTCATGTCATTGAGCTGCGTGCCCAATGCAGTGCTCCCCTGTGGGTCATCGAGCGTTTTGTAGGTCCCCTTTTGCAGGAGGAAGCCGCGGAAAAAGGTATACGCACTATTCCGGGGACTATTCGTATACCAGCCAACGGTCACTCCGTTGTCATTGATGGCCTGTGGCCGCGTGTCGGTCGAGTTCGGATACCAAATTTTGATGTATTTTCCGTTCTGCAACTCAAAGCCGGAAAAGTAGGGCTTTTGGTTAACGTACGTAAGATAGCGGCCCACGATCGAACCCCATTTATTGATTCCCAACAAGAGGGTGTCGGGTTTACCGGCCGCAGGGTACGTCACCTGCACGGCGCTACTGCTGTTCTTCACCAATCCATGGCGCTGTCCCGTGCTGTCTGCAAAATATCCGACCGTTACCCCGTTGTTATTCCGTTTCGTCAGCCATGTTTCCGACGCATTCGGATAATCGTAGACCTGCGTACCGCCATTGGAATAACGAATAAAACCGTGCGACACGATTGAATACTGCGTGGGTTCCGTGATTACAGTGCCCACAATAGTGCCGTAGTTATTGATTCCGTTCGGGTCCGGAGATAAATAGCCGCTAGGCGGATTGAAGGTGGAGAAAGTACACGATGCCGTGGTTTGCGCCTGACAAAAAAGCGAGACCGCGAAAAGGCCGACAACTGCCAAATGGGAAACCATTCTGCGAGATAACATGGGTACTCTGCCCCTGTAGTTACTCGCTGAGTAAAGATGCCCGGCCATTTCGCGGGTTGCCCATGTGGAAGCGGAATACAGAGCCTGAGAGGAAGATAGTCGATCCGTCAAAACCTTATAAGTGGGCGAGCTGGCGAAATGGGCGCCGATGCCCCGTGTATCGTAAGCTGGCGGTCTAAACTGGCGTCAGACCTGAATCAGATCTAAAGAGGAGCACATATGCGCTACATCCTGGTCATACTGGCAGTTCTCGGCATCGCCGCTTCCAGCCTTGCCCTGCGCGAGCATTACCGGACGTACGGTGAATCACCCTGCAGCATCAACGACAAATGGGACTGCGGCATTGTGAACCACAGCCCCTATGCAATTATCTGGAGTGTTCCCGTAGCCGATATCGGAATCGCGGGATATCTGCTGATGGGGGTCTTGGCTTTCAAACGTGCCTACCGGCTGTTGTTGGTCGCGGCATTGATGGGATTGGGATTCTCGCTATACCTGGCGCATGTGGAAGCGCACATCCTTGGCGTATGGTGCGTTTACTGTGTGGCGTCACTCGGGGTGATCTCGCTGATGAGCTTGCTAACCCTCCTCACCGTGATCACCCAGTCTATTCGCAAGAATCCGAAAACCCACGGCACCGCGTAACCAGAAATTGAAAATTCACGTTTCTTTAACAATTTCCTTGTGCTCGGGAGCTAATATTTTGCGATGCCCCAAGAGCCTCTTTCCATAGAAGATGTCACCGGTTCTAGCGTTGGACATCGCATTCTGCGGCTAGACGGACCGGTCACGATTAGCAATCTGTACGACTTCCAAACCAAAGTACGGGCAGATCGCTCAGCCACTCTAGTTCTCGATCTCACAAAAGTTCCGTACATGGACTCGGCCGCCATCGGCGCTCTCGTGGGAGCTTATGTCACGCACCAAAAAGAAGGTAGTCGCCTCTTATTAGTTGGCGTCAACGACCGAGTGCTGAACGCGTTGAAAGTTACCCGCGTCGAACAATTCTTCAGGTTTTTCGATACTTTAGAATCGGCGGAACGGTCGTCCTAGATTCCGCAGAATTCCTGTTTCGAGCTATCATAAATTTTCTTGCAAGCAGGCGTACCTTTCGCTTCTGGGGACTCGCGGCCTGAGCCCAATCATCATTCGTTCTGTTAAACTGACGCCTTCCCAAATGCCTGCGATTATTGAACCCGCTCTTTCCGATCCCGATACAGCTCTCGACCAATCTCGCAATATTTCGTTGTTAGCCGGTATCGCGCTAAGCAGCTTTGCTGCGCTGCTTCTTGAACTCGGACTGACGCGCCTATTCTCGGTCGTGCTCTTTTATCATTTCGCTTTCCTGGCCATCTCGATTGCGCTACTCGGACTCGGTGCAGGCGGAGTCTTCGCTTATCTGAAGAAAAGCTGGCTATCACGCTTCGAGACTCGCTCGCTCGTGGCGGCTCTGTGCATGGTAAATGCGGTGACTGTGCCAGTCGTGCTCGAAATCGTCTTACACCTTCCGGTTTCATTAAACTTGACCGGAGCCAATTTCCTTCGGCTTACTGCGGTGTATCTCTGCTCAGCCGTCCCCTTTTTTCTGACTGGACTCGAGTTTTCGATCATCTTCGCTCGTGAATCCGCCAATATTCCGCGTTTGTACGGCGCCGACCTTCTTGGTGGAGCGCTGGCATGTCTCGCAATTGTGCCGTTGCTGAATTGGCTTGGCGGTCCCAACACCATCCTTTTCGCCGCCTTGATGGCCGCAGTGGCTGCATGCGTGTGGACCGCGAGTGATGGTTTTCGGAATTTGACGACGGCAGTAGCCGCAGCGCTCATCATTCTGATTGCCGCAAATCATTCGGGACGCCTGATTGACATCGTCTACGCTAAGGGCGTCTTTCGTGACAAGTCTTGGGTTGAGTTCTCCCGCTGGAATGCCATTTCGCGAGTAGAAGTCGATCGGCAGGAAGGCGCAAAGGCGGTAGTGATCGATGCCGATGCCTCCACTTACATCATGAACGCTGACCTTAGCCATTGGAAAAATTCAGTGTGGCAAAAGAACCTGATGTCCGCGCCTCCCGCATTGGCCAATGTTTTGCGTCCCCATGGCGAGTACGCCATTATCGGACCGGGCGGCGGGGTGGACGTCCTTCGAGCAGTTGCAAACGGCAGTTCCAATGTCACTGGGATTGAAATTAATCCGATTATTGCGAACACGGTGATGCGCGGTAAGTATGCCGACTACTCGTACAATCTGTATCGCCGCCCCGAAGTCCACATCGAGGTCACGGACGGACGCTCGTTCGTCCGCAATGCCAAGCAAAGTTACGATGTCGTACAGATGACCCTGGTGGACACCTGGGCCTCGACAGCTGCGGGCGCGTTTGCGCTCAGTGAAAACAGCCTTTATACAGTCGACGCATTTCGCGAATACTTCGAGCATCTCAAGCCCGATGGAATGATCGCCATTACGCGCTGGGAGTTTCATCAGCCACGTGAGGCGTTGCGGGTCGTCTCAGTCGCAATGGAGGCGCTTCACCAGTTAGGTACAGCCGCGACGTCCAAGAATTTTATAGTTGTATCTGAAGGTGACCTAGATCAGGACGGAGTGCCCGTCGTCGTACTGGCGAAGAAGACCGCATTTACTGCCGAGGAAGAAAATGCAGTCAAGGCGCACTTGGCGAACAATGAGGACCTGGCAGCTCTCTATCTTCCCTCGCAGCCGGGAGAAAACCCTTTCTCCGCCCTAATTGCCAGCAACAATCCCCGCGCCTTTGCTGAGCAATACCCCTACAATGTCGCCCCTGTAGATGACAATGCACCGTTCTTCTTCTTTACCTTAAAGCTCAAACAAATGCTGCCCGAAGAAACATTGCGAGAAGGCATCGACTGGAAAGTAAATCTTGGAGTTGCGGTGCTCGGAATGGTGCTAATAGTCTCCGTAGTCGCCGTTCTCGCATTCCTGATTCTTCCGTTGGCGCTCGGCACTCGAGGTCGCAGTCAACATACGATTCCGCTGCTGTACTTTGTTGCAGTGGGAATTGGATATATCTTGGTGGAGATCGCTTTCATTCAGCGCTTCGTTTTATTTCTGGGACATCCCACGTACGCGCTCACTGTGGTCGTTTTTCTGCTGCTCCTTTCGAGTGGACTCGGAAGCCTTGTTTCCCGCAAATGGCTTACTCAAACGAAACGTATTTGGGTCCCGCTGCTATTCATCGCAGCCGTAATTTCGCTATATGTCCTCATCCTTCCTGCGGTGTTGAATGCCCTCGTGGGGCTGCCCTTCATCGTTAAGTTGTTCGTTAGTGCCGGACTATTAGCTCCGTTAGGGTTGGCAATGGGGATGCCCTTTCCTACTGGTCTGCGAGCGCTGACGGATGGTCCATCCCCAGACAGCTTGGCGAAGCGAGAAACAATTCTGCAAGGTAAAGACAATGCGGTGGAATGGGCATGGGCAATGAATGCGGGATCCAGCGTACTCGGTTCAGTCCTGGCCATGGTAATTGCCATCCAATTTGGATCTAAATGCCACACTGGCATGTGGGGCTGTGGCTTACCTCCTGGCCCTTCTGTTGTCGGGAACTCTGCAGACGAGCGCAAACATTAGCTAAATTAGAACGCCATGCGATCCCCATGCCGCAGTTGCTTCCTAAGCGTCTGGTATGATCAGAAAAATCTCGGGTCACGTGCTTCCGCGGAGGTTTTAATGATTGTGCTTGGGGGAATCAGTGCCTAGCCAGAAGCAGTTGAAGTGGTCTCAACTCAAGGTCGGCATCGTGGTAGTGGTGGCCAGCATCACTCTGGGCGTTTTGATTTTTCTCATGACCGGCACGGGCGGCCTGTTCACTAAAAAGATCATCCTCAAATCATATTTTGACAATGCCGGCGGCTTGCGAGTGGGTGCACCCGTGCGCTTGCAAGGCGTGGATATTGGAAACGTGACCGCGATACGGATTGTCGCCGACAAAGAACACCAGCTGACACCTGTCGAAGTCACCATGAAGGTCAGCACAAAATATCACGAGGTGTTGCGGAAGGACTCGGTTACGTCGCTCTCAACCGCTGGCGTGCTCGGTGAGACTTATATCGACATCAACAGCGGCACGGCTCGCGGCCCGGAAGTAGCAGACGGCGAAGTGCTCGCAACCCGCGACACTCCTGATTTGAATGACGTAGTGCGATCCAGCCAGGGCACGCTACAGAACATGGATGCACTGTTAAAGCGCCTGGATCGAATCGTCGCCTTCGTCGAAAGCGGCCAGGGTTCCATTGGTAAAGTCATCTACGATCCCGGCCTGTATAACCGTTTGAATACGACCGTGGCGCAGTTCCAAGGATTGGTGAACGAGGTCGCCGCCGGAAATGGAACGCTGGGAAAATTGTTTGAAGACGACGAGCTTTATCGGAAAGCAAATTCCACGGTAGATCAGCTCAACACCATCATTTCCGATCTGAATGCAGGCAAAGGAACCGCTGGCAAGTTTCTCAAAGACCCGGCAATTTACGATGCAGCGAACAAGACCGTTGCGAATGTCAAGCAGTTGACGGATGACATGAACGCAGGCAAGGGCACTTTGGGAAAACTTGCCAGAGATCAGGAATTTGCGGATAAGTTGCAGAACACGATCAGCAATTTGTCCGCGATTACAAACCAGCTGAATTCGGGCGAGGGCACGGCTGGTAAATTTATTAAAGACCCGGCACTCTTCAACAATTCAAATCAATTGCTGATCGAAACGCAGGACTTGATTAAGGCTGTCCGTGCGAATCCTAAAAAATATCTCACCATTCGTCTGAAGATTTTTTAGGCCACTACTGTGCCGTCGGACGCGGCGTCGAAGTTGCCGCTGCTTGCTCGTGAGCGTGGTAGCTGGAGCGCACCATCGGACCGGACTCAACGTGCCGGAAGCCGAAGCGCAGCGCTGCCTCTTTGAGGTAAACAAATTCGTCCGGAGAATAAAAGCGCGCGATCGGCAAATGATCGCGCGAAGGACGAAGATATTGCCCGATCGTCAGAATATCCACTCCTCGTGAGCCGAGATCGCGAAAAACATCGATCAGCTCTTCGGAATCTTCTCCCAAACCAACCATCACTCCGGATTTTGTAACTACTCCCGGCGAAATCTTCTTGGCATTCTCAAGCAGCTGTAGCGTGCGCTCGTAGCGTGCTCCCGATCGAACCGCTCTGTACAACCGCGGAACAGATTCCGTGTTGTGGTTCAACACATTCGGCTTAGCCTCGAGCACGATTCGCAGCGCTTCATCCATGCCTTGAAAGTCTGGGATGAGCACTTCCACGTGACAATCCGGGGTAAGTTCGCGGATCAGGCGAATGGTTTCAGCAAAGATTCTTGCACCGCCAAGATTGTCGTCGTCTCGATTAACGCTGGTTACAACCGCATGTTTCAGTCCCAAGCGTGGCGACTGCGTCCGCAACTCGGCGCGGTTCATCCCAATCGATCGGCTCGGGACGCCCCTTGGGCACAGCGCAAAATCCGCAGCGACGCGTGCAGATGTTTCCCAACAACATGAACGTCGCGGTCTTGTGATTCCAGCACTCTCCGATGTTCGGGCATTGCGCTGATTCGCAAACAGTATGCAAATCCAGATCGCGAGCCAGCTTCTTGAGATTGTGGAAATTCTCGCCTACCGGCGCTTTCGCTCTGAGCCACTCCGGTTTCGGCTGCCGGACGGGCGGACCCACGTCAATCTGTATCAATGGTGTAGTGCTGGCCATCTATGTACCTATTTTACATGGCGTGTCCTCAATTCAGAAGACGCGACCAATGTTCGCCCGGGTCACGTAGGGACAGCCGCCCATGAGCCTGCCCTGAGCGAAGCCGAAGGGGCTGTCTATCCGAGCGAGACTCTTTAATCCGTCAATGTAGCGACGGGCGTCCTCGCCCGTCCGCCAAAATGCAATTCGCCAGAACGGAGGCGAAACCTAACCGTCTCCCGTTTACCATTGATAAACGCTGCCAACTTCTCTTTGGGGAACGGCCAGACTCAGAACCTCCTTGGCTATGTTGTACTTACCATCCTTTCCATCTCCTTTCCATTTCAGCAGGAACTTGCGAAAATATCCTAAAGGACACAACTGGTGCGGTATTCATTGCGGCAAATAGCCTGGGCGGCATTTGTTATTGCCGTAGTTCTGTTGGTCGTCATCGGCGGCGGTGCTTACCGCGCAACGAACCGGCTCGTTGCGAGTGAAAGACTCGTCGGTCACACTCAAGAAGTTCAGCAGGTGCTTGAAGATCTGCGCTCCGACTCTTTGCGTGCAAACAATTCACGGCGCGGGTTCATCATTACCAGGGAAGACGCACAGCTACGCGGCTTCAATGCGGCTTCGAAGGAAATTCCCGAAAAACTCAACCGCCTTCGGCAACTGACGTCCGATAACCCTAAACGCCAAATCGATATCGATGATTTGCAGACTCTCTTTGATCGCCACCTCGGATTGATGAGAGAGTCGCTTGATCTGAGAAGAAGTGGCCAGCCAGATACCGACCGGCAAATCCAAATCACCGAGCAAAGCGCAGTCCTTGGCGATCAGGTGCACACCCGCATCATTGCCATCAACAGCCAAGAGAATCAGTTGCTGGAGGAGCGCAACGCAGCATCGCAGAGAGTTTACACACATACAGTTATCATTCTCGCCGTCGGTTTCGTAAGCGCTTTACTGTTGCTTGCGGCGGAATTTTTTCTGCTCAATCTTGAATTTGCCAGACATCAAAAAACCGAGATGCGCGCCCAGGAGAGCCGCGAGGTGGTCGACGGATTCTTTTCCTCCTCCACAGTGGGATTTGCCATTCTGGATTCGGAACTTCGTTACCGCAGAATTAACGGCATCCTGGCTGAGATGGATGGATTGACGCCAGAAACGTTCACCGGGAAATCCTTAAAAGAAACTTTCGGAGAACGCCTCTTTAAAGCAGAATCCATTTTTCAGGAAGTGATTCACAGCGGCGTCCCGATTCTTGATCAGGAAATTTCGGGTGAGACGCCGGGCCATCCCAGAGAGCTTCGGCACTGGCTCGCCAATTATTTTCCTATCCACGACAGCAGAGGCAAAGTGAGTCAGGTCGGCATCATTGCGGTCGACGTAACAGCGCGGCGACACGCAGAGGATGCGCTACGCGGTCTTACTGCGCGATTGCTCACCATTCAGGATCAAGAGCGCAGGCGAATTGCGCGCGAGTTGCACGACAGCCTTGGCCAGTATCTTGCCGGTCTCAAGATGTCGCTCGAAATGTTAGCGAATCCTGCTTTTCAGAAGAAGGAAACGCTTTTTGCGGAATGCAGCGGCATTCTTGAAAAATGCATCTCCGAAACTCGCACTCTTTCCCACTTGCTACACCCGCCACTGTTGGACGAGGCGGGATTTGCGTCCGCCGCGAATTGGTTTGTGCGTGGATTCTCCGAGCGCAGCGGAATTCCGGTCACGCTAGATCTTCCTCCCGACCTTTCGCGACTTCCCGAAGCAATCGAGATGGCGCTTTTCCGTGTACTTCAGGAAAGTCTTACGAATGTGCATCGTCATTCCAAAACCACAAGCGCGGAGATCCGACTCCAGCTGGATGCAAAGGCAGTCACTCTGGAAGTGAAAGACCACGGACAAGGGATCCCCGCTGAACTTCTTCGCAAAATGAAGAAGGAAGGAATGCAAGCGGGGGTGGGCTTGGCGGGAATGCGCGAACGCGTTTACGAGTTGGGAGGGCGATTCGAAATTCAATCAGACGGCCAAGGCACTACCGTGCACTTTAGCATTCCGTTTTCGGCGGAGTCAGCACACGGAACGGCAGCGAAATCAATGCATGCAAATCTACCGTCTGGGTAGTATTTGGAAATGAGAAGCAGGTTATCGGGCTTACAGCATCGCCTTTTTTGCTGAGACTATGCGCGGAATTCCTTGCAAGTCTTTCGTTATCGTAACTTCGTCCCACCCGGACAAAAGCTTTTTTACTCCTTCCACAATTGTGCCGCTGACTTCCACGATCAGCCAGCCTCCGGGCTTCAGCACTGTCTGAGCTTGCGGGATAAGCCGCTCGATGATTTCTAAACCCGTCGGTCCTGCGAAAACCGCATTGCGAGGTTCGAACTTGCGAACTTCGAGTTGAACCTGATCTTCCTCGGAGTCGCCGACGTACGGAGGGTTGGAAACTACAAAGTCAAAGCTCCGAGTTTCGAGTTTCGAGTTTACAAAATGCGGAAGAAGATCGGTTTCGTGGAATTCAATGCGGGTTTCGAGTTGGTGACGCGCAGCGTTGGCGCGTGCGATTTCAAGAGCTGCCGGGGAAATATCGGTGGCATGAATTTCGGCTTGCGGCAGCTCTTTCGCAAGGACAATGGCAATGCAGCCCGAGCCTGTTCCAACATCCACAATTTTCTGACGCGTAGGGATAGCAGCCCTCGGCTGTCCAGCTGAGCCTGAGCTCTCAATATTTAGTGCGCGGGCAAGCGGTAGAACAACTTCAATCAAATGCTCGGTCTCTGGACGCGGAATCAGAACCGCCGGAGTGACAATGAAATCCATCCCCCAAAATTCCTGATGTCCGGTTATGTATTGCGCGGGAATCCCGCTGGCGCGCTGGGCGAGCGCCTTGTCGTACCGCTCAGATTCTTCTGATGTGATTTCGCGTTCTGGATGGGCAAATAGAAATGCGCGATCGCATCCCAGCGTGAACATGAGAAGCAACTCAGCATTCATGCGAGGCGATGGAACGTTAGCTGATGTTAGGCGATCAATAGCGAGGCGAAGAGAGTCGCGCAGAAGCATCGCTTTCTATTTCACCACGGAGACACGAGAGTCGGAGGAAAAGAAACGAAATTAAAATGTCTGTCTCAGAGTCCATGCCCATGTCTCTTGGCCACAGCAGCCACTGAGAAGCCTTTGGCGTTTATTCGCGCGAGACTCACGTAGGGACACCTCGCCGCCGTCGAGCAACGCTCGACGGGGCGTTGCCGTGGTCAGTGATAGTTGTTTGAAATAGGCAATTCTTGACAGAAAGGCGGAATATCAAAGAGCAAAGTTTCATGTGAATTGCAACGGGATAAAACGTTATATTTATTAGCTAAAAGCTAACGCTTAAATTAGACGCGATTTAAGCAATTCAAAACCTGTTGGCGAGCTCAAGGTCGTCCTTGGGCACTATCGCCCGGCAGAACTCATCTGTGCGCTTTCTATGGGCATTCCAAGAAGGCGCCTAACCACCAATCGCCGTCTCACCAGACGAATTCAGTATCCATTTTTCAATAACTTAGAGATAAGTAATTGAAAGCAAAGGGCAAGCTAAACCACGCTGGCAGTTTCCTGCTTCAACTTTTCCGCCTGGAAATGCGTCATCAGCGCTTCGAACAGCGGCTGGAGTTTTCCGTCCATGGTTTCCTGCAGTTGATGGAGGGTCAGGCCGATGCGATGATCGGTCACGCGATTCTGCGGGAAGTTGTAGGTTCGAATCTTCTCGCTGCGATCGCCGGAGCCGACCATCGCTTTCCGTTCTTTCGCGAGCGCATCCTGCTGCTTTTGCATTTCGACTTCATAGAGACGGGCGCGCAACACGCGCATGCCTTTTTCGCGATTCTTGATCTGCGACTTCTCGTCCTGGCAACTGACGACAGTATTTGTCGGAATGTGCGTGATGCGTACCGCCGAGTAAGTCGTGTTCACCGATTGTCCGCCGGGACCGGACGAGCAGAACGTATCAATGCGCAGATCTTTCGCTTCGATTTTCACGTCAACATCTTCGGCTTCGGGCAGAACTGCAACCGTGACGGCCGAAGTGTGTACGCGTCCCTGCTGCTCGGTGGCCGGAACTCGCTGCACGCGATGCACGCCGCTTTCGTATTTCAGTTGCGAATAGACCCTTTTACCTTCAATGATGGCGATGACTTCCTTCATGCCGCCAACCGAAGACTCCGAAGTCGAAAGGACTTCGACTTTCCAGTGCTGGGTCTCAGCGTAGCGCGTGTACATGCGAAACAATTCCGCAACAAATAGCGTGGCCTCATCGCCGCCGGTGCCTGCGCGAATTTCGAGGATGATGTTCTTCTCGTCATTCGGATCTTTGGGCAGCAACAAGAACTTTCAAGTCTTCTTCCACGCCACCGATGCGAGCCTCTAGCTTCGTCAGCTCATCCTGCGCATAGGCGCGCATCTCGGCATCATTTTCATCGGCCAGCATGGCGCGACTGTCTTCGATGCCGCGCTTCAGGTCCTTGTACTCGCGATACTTCTCGACGACGGGAGCGATATCGCTATGAGCTTTCGCGGTCTTCTGATAACTTCGCCGAGTCGTTCACGATGTCCGGGCGAAGAGAGCGCCTGAGTCAGCTCTTCGTAGCGCGTTTCGATTTGTTCAAGTCGTTCAAACATAAAGTCAGTCGTTGGTCGTGGGCCGTTGGTCGTTGACAGTCAGGCTTGGCAGTGTTCTCGCTTCTAGTGAGTTAATTAACCCGCTGAGAGCGCGAGCTACGTTTTCAGCCATCAATAGTAAGTCCTATCGTGTTCCTTCGATAAGTATTGTAATTCCTCAGCTATCAGTATCTGCGTCTGAAGTTCAAGAAGCGATCCTCGTGCATGAAAAAGAAAGTGTGTAAATTCTTTGTCTGATCTATGTCCCTTCCCTTCAGCGATATTACTCGGGATCGAAACTGCCGCTCTACGCATTTGCTGGCTTAATCCATAAAGTTCGTGCTTCGGGAAATCACCAGTGCTCCTGTAAATTGCCGTAGTCATTTTCATTGCTTCCTGCCAGACTCGCAAATCCCGGAACGATGAAGACATTTATTCTCTCCAATCGTTCTTGTACGCCTGCTTCAGACATTTGTATGTGATGGCTAAACGGGTTTGGAGAATCCGCCAACGACCAAAGACGAACGACCCACGACGGGTGTGCCGCTAGGCAATGACCAGTTCGCCGCCGCGTTGCTTTTCGAGCGACATGGCATGGTCCAGCGCGACAATCGCGCACTCGGCTTGATCGTCCGACGGAGGCTGGGTCGTGATGCGTTGCAGCCAGAGTCCCGGCGCGGTCATCAGGGCGAACAGCGATCCGCGATGTTTCGCGGCGAAGCGGATGATCTCGTACGACAGTCCGGTGATCACCGGCAACAATGCGATGCGTATTCCGAAGCGCGCCCAGAACGTATGTACCGGAATCAGGGTGTAGACCAGAATCGAAATAATCATCACCGTCATCAGGAAGCTGGTTCCGCAGCGGGGATGGAAGGTCGAATACTTCTGCACCGATCCGGTATCGAGCGAGTCGCCATTTTCAAATGCGAAAACCGTTTTATGCTCGGCTCCGTGATACTGGTAGACGCGCCGGATGTCTTTCAGCAGCGACACTCCCCAGATGAACAGCAGGAACAATGCGAGCCGTACAATGCCGTCGACCAGATTGAACATGATCTGTCCACCGAAGAAGGGATTCACCCGCTTCAATCCGGTAGCGGCCACCAGCGGCAAAAACTTGTACATGAAAATGAAAAAGCCGACCGAGATGATGATGTTGACGGTAGCCATCCAGCCGGTGACTTCGAGCTTTTTCTTGTCGTCTTTTGCTTTCGGTATTCTCAGCTGACCCGGCGGCATCTTGCAATTCTTCCAGCGCAACATTGGCCGAGAATCGCAGGGCTCTAAATCCCAGCGTCATCGCATGACCGAGTGTCATCACTCCGCGAAGCACCGGCCATCCCATCCATTTATGCTTTTCCGAGAGGCGTTCCAGCGGCTCGCTATGCGTGGAGACTTCGCCGGAAGGTTTGCGGCAGGCAATCGCCCAGGCATGCGGAGAGCGCATCATAACGCCCTCGAGCACGGCTTGGCCGCCCACCAGCGTTTCCTCGCCGCCCTCAAGTGCAGGCAGAAGCTGGACAGCTACGAGGAAACTCCACCATGTTCGCAAAAAACGCATGTTGATTGGATGTACTCTCTCGGAAGAAAGTAGCGTTCTGTAAGAATATCACAGTGGAGGCAAGCTCTAAAAGCTGTAAGTAATTGGTGAAACAAGAGTTAAGGCTTCAGACAAGATTCTTCCGGACGGGCGAGAGCCTGTCCTGAGCGAAGCCGAAGGAACGCCCGTCGCTACATTGATATTTGGGCTGGACAGCCGGGCGGCTGTCCCCACGTGAGCATCGCCTTATGCGACGACTTGCTGAGACCTGCGAACGCATTGCAGGCACGACAAAAAAACTCGAAAAGACGGCCATCGTTGCCGATTACCTGAAGTCCTGCTCGCGAGAAGAGGGTTCGGCGTCGGCGACGTTTCTTTCAGGACGGCCCTTTCCCATGTGGGAGGAGACGACGCTGCAAGTCGGGGGATCGCTACTTTGGCGGGTGGTCGAGGAGCTTTCGGGCAAAAGCGGCCAAGACCTGACTGATGCGTATCGCAAGTATGGCGACCTCGGCTCGGTTGCGGCAGCGGTTTTGCCCGAGCGTACTTCAGGAAAAGATCTGAGCATCCTTGAAGTGCAAAACCGATTTCGGCAAATTGCCGCCGCACGCGGACCCGCTGCAAAGACAACCTTGGTTCGCGAACTGCTTTCGCAAGCGGCACCGCTTGAGGCCAAGTACATCGTGAAGGTCATGACGGGCGATTTGCGTATTGGCCTCAAAGAAAGTCTGGTGGAAGAAGCCATCGCCAAAGCTTTTGGAGTTCAAACGAAGGAAGTCCAGCGTGCCAACATGCTGCTCGGCGACATTGGCGAGACGCTTCGGTTCGCGGCAGACAATCGGCTAACCGAAGCAAAGATGCGGCTGTTTCATCCGCTGGGATTCATGCTCGCGAGTCCAGCGGCTTCCGCAGACGAAGCTCTCGGTTATTTTGAAAATGCTCTCGTCGAAGACAAGTACGACGGCATCCGCGCCCAGGCGCATTGCTCTGGCGACCAGGTCCGCATTTTCTCCCGCACGCGCGATGACATTACCGAGTCGTTCCCTGAACTCGCCGACGCGTTGGCTGGATTTCCGCAAGACGTGATTCTCGACGGAGAGATCGTGGCGTGGAGCTATCTGGTTGGCGAGCCGAACGAAGCCGGGCGAGCGCTTCCGTTCAGCGCTTTACAGAAACGGCTTGGTCGCAAGAAAGTAAGCCAGGTGATGATGCGAGATGTCCCAGTCGCTTATCTCGCATTCGATGTGCTCTACGCAAACGGAGAGCTGTTGATTGATCGTCCATTTGCAAGAACGAGCCGGGATTCTGGAAGCGTTATTGGCTGAAGGCGTAAACCACAGCAATAACCACAGAGCTGCACAGGGAAGTGCCGAAGCGCAGGGGCAACTCGGATTCAGCGCCGACGAAGCAGCAGAGAACGATAAAAAAATAATGGTTATGCGCGCTCCGGTATTTCAGGCTTCGTCCCCGGAGGAACTCGATCAGCTATTCGACGCCGCTCAAGCGCGAGGCAATGAGGGTTTGATGATCAAGGATCCCGAGTCGGTCTATACTCCGGGACGGCGCGGGAAGTCATGGCTGAAGCTAAAGCGCGAGCTGGCGACTTTGGATGTAGTCGTGACGGCAGTGGAATACGGACACGGCAAGCGCATAGGAGTGTTGAGTGATTACACGTTTGCGGTACGAGATGGCGAGCGTCTGGTGAATATTGGCAAAGCTTACTCGGGACTCACCGACGTAGAGATCGCCGAAATGACCAAGTGGTTCCTGGAGCACGTAATCGAAGATCAAGGATTGCGGCTGCTAGTCGAGCCGAAAATAGTGATCGAAGTGGCATTTAACAACATGATGAAGTCCGACCGGCACAACAGCGGATTGGCGCTGCAGATTTCCGAGGATAGTGAGGTTGAGGCCAGACAAGCCGCCGGAAGAGGCCGACACGCTCGCCAGAGCTGAGGAAATATATCGAATGCAGGAACGAAAATAGCGAATGAATCTAGGAATTGCACAGGCGGTTGTTGTTTCAGCCGTCACATCCAGCTCCGCTGCCTGCGGATTATCATGTCGTGCTTTTCCGAGGACGGAGAGGATGTGCTTTCAGTTCTCAGTTGCTAGTTCTTGGTTATCAGTTCGTAAGCGATTTCCCAGCAATGGCTGAATTCAAACAACTCGAATACCTGTTACTGGGATATGTACCGAATGTGCTGCGAAAGCGCGGCATCGAGATCGCGGTTTGTCTGCACGAATGTGAAGACGCTGCAGGCAGGTTTGCCGGAGTGCGCTTTTTAGAAAAATGGAAGTCGGTGCAAGACATAGATCCTCAAGCAGATGTGGAGGTGCTGGAGGCCCTGGAAAAGGAAATCCGCAGCCAGTGGTCGTCGGTCGATGGACGGCAATCGCTGATTCGGACTTGGGAAGAGAGCTTCTCGAATATGATTCAACTGTCGGAGAGAAAAGTTTGTTTATCGCAAGATCCGATGCAGACCCTAAATGATCTTGAGCGGGATTACCTAAAGCCGCTTGAGTATGAACGTGATGCCAGAATTCCGACGGGAAGCGGAGTCGGCTACATCCGAAGCAAAATGCGCAGCGCCTTCGCACAACAAGGGATTCTTCCGCTCATGCTGACTGATGTTGCTCCCGTTGGACAGAAAGCCGGAGATCGTTTGAGATTCGACTTTGGCTATTCAGTTGGATCGGATTTGAAGTTATTGCAATCGGTTTCCATACATTCGCGTTTGGATGCGGCGGTTACGCTGGCGGCGCGATATCCAAAGATTGCTGGTGACTTCGCGAATGAAAAGGGCGTGAAAACCTGGTTGACAGCAGTGGTTGAGGATGATGCAGACCGCAATCGAGATGAAGTCGGATTCGCGCTTGGCATGCTGGAAGAAAGCGGGATTGAGATCGCTTTGGTAAAAGATATGCCGCGAATTGCGGAGGGGATCAGGGTAGAGCTGAGAGCTTGATTAATCGGGGCAGTGAAGGGCGCTGACTGTAATCGCAACTGTTCCGGCCCTCTCGTCACCGTGCAATAGGTATTGCCAAACCTGTCCGTCTTTAAGGACGACAATTTCTTCATCGACAATTCCACAAGTCGCTGGTTTCCAGTCCCAATGTGGCAGCACGGCAACTGCTGAAGGCGCGCCTCCACGTAGCCCTCAAAAGATGTGGCGCAAGGGTTAGGGATCCTTCGTTGGAAGCCCTTCGCTTTTGCGAAGGGCTTCACTGCCTCAGGATGACAGCAGCGTGGAGGAGAGAGACCGCGAAAACAAGTATTACAAAAATCGCTTCACTTCAAGCCTTCAGTGGCTGTGGTGGTGCTGTTCATCTCCTACCGGGATCACGCATCCGTGGGCCACTTCACACACTACGTGCTCGAACTGGATCGTTGTATGGTTGATTTTGAAATCCTGATGCAGCCTTGCTTTCACGTCACGCAGGATTCGTTCGCTCACCGATGGCGGAATGTCCTCGATGGAAATATGGCAGGATAACGCCCGCGATTCCGATCCAATGCTCCAGACATGAAGATCATGGACGTCGTTCACTCCTTCGATTTCTCTCATTGCTGCTTCAACTACCTCGAGCTGCAAACCGCGAGGCGTGCCCTCGAGCAGAATATTCATGGTTTCGCGGACGATCCCGAAGCTCGACCACAGAATCAGAGCGCCAATTCCGAACGACAGTGCGGAATCGATCCAGTATTGTCCGGTCGCCAGGATTGCCCAGCCACCCACGATCACCGCCGCGGTGGAAAGCGTGTCGCCAATCTCATGGATCAAAGCGCTGCGAATGTTCACGTCGCGTCCGGCGCGGTAGAGCAGCAGCGTGATCGCACCATTCATGAGGACACCGCCAGCAGCCACGATCATCATGACGCGAGCTTGAACTGGCGCAGGATGTTGCAGGCGCCGGAAGGCTTCGTAAAAGATGAAAAACGAAACAACGACCAGCGTAGCTGCATTGACTAAGGCAGCCAAAACTCCCGCACGATGATATCCGTAGGTCTTGGTCGAGCTTGGAGGGCGTGCTTGCAGATAGACGGCGACCAAAGAAAGCAGCAAGGCAATGAAGTCAGAAAGGTTGTGTCCAGCCTCGGAAAGTAGTGCCAGCGAATGGGCACGGATTCCTGCAACCACCAAAAGCAGGATGTAAGCCAGAGTGACGATTAACGAGACGCGGAGGATGCGCGAGGTTCTCTCGTTCGTGGAACTGGCATGAACATGCACAACTCCAGTTTAAGAAGATTGCGGCCAAGCCGCAAGCATGAGAGACGGTGGCTCAGTAGCTTCCAACCCCATTCGCATTGCGAATCTTAAACCAGCTGTATTGGAGGTTATAGCGGGCTATGCCACCCCGAATCTTCATGAATCCCTGCTGAATACGACCAATGGCGGCAAAGTTCGCGCCTACTCTCAGTTGAGCATCATGTTGATCGAGCATGTCCTGTCGCCGTCGTAATATGCAATTCTCGTAATTCGGAAAATCCTGGCAATTCCAATAGTCATGGTAATCGGTCGGAATGAGCGCTGTTTTAGCGTATGGGCGTTTTGCCGGGCGGAACTGGCAAGGATCGAATCGTAGCGATCGAACCAATCGTGGACGGCTTCTTCCGTGTCCTCTTTACTGTGCTTGGATTTGTATTCACCCATGGCTTGGATAATCTCGTCAGTATTGTCATCTCCATCAAGGGACAATGCCGGAAAACGTATCTTGCGGCCCGAGATCTTCATTGGTAATGAGTTTCTTGGCATGCATGTTTGAGGTTTTCTTCGCATCTTTGGCAATGTCAGCGACGGACCTGGGTTGGGATTCTGGCGCTGCCCGGGACTGATGGATCTTGTTTTTGGGGAACAGCCCAACTTAACGCAGGTGCAAGCACGGCGGTCATGATGAGTATAGGAAGAAAAGAAGTTCGTGAAAAAGGCAAACAGCACTCCTTTGCGACCGCGCCCAGCGGTCTTATAGGGGGCCCATTGCAGCGATTCGGACCTAATACATCCGTTTCGACTAAGTGTATTGCGATCACTTTTTCGCGAAAAGTTACGACAGTTTTCTTTGACGAACGTGCGGGCATCCACGATTTGATTTCGTTTATGCTCCAACATTCTTATTTTCAAAGGCATTTCTCGTTCACTTCTCTGCGAAAGGACTAAGGCTTATCCCCCTTCCGTAACCATTCATGCCTCTTCCCTGATCGCCGCTTAGGCCTTATGCTGTTTTTGCAAACGTGCGTTTTTGTGAAGATCTTTTTTTGAAGATCTCAGGTTCGCCGTTTTCTCCCGCTTCGTTATGAATCCTTTTCGTCTGTATACCCTGGTTGTGGGAGGCTCCGGCGCATTGCTGGCTGCCTATTGGATGTTTCGCCGCAAGCCTAAAACTTCAGATCAGCTGGAACGGGAGCGGCGCGCCTGGCTTGAGCAAATTGGCCGCATAACCGACGGTACGGTGATCGATGTTCAGGAAATTAGTCCAGAAGAGAAGAAATTGGCGACCATGCTGATTTTTCACTATGACGTCGCCGGGGTTTCCTACGAAGCTTCTCAAGACGTGACGTATCTGCGGCAGAAGATCAACCTTCATTCCTGCCGCCTGGGAGTGCCAACGTCAGTGCGCTACGATCCGCATAATCCGGGAAATTCCATGGTGGTGTCGGAACGGTGGATGGGGTTGAGACAATAAGGCGGTTGTTGGCCGATAGTCGTCGGTCATTGGCCAAAGCAAAAAAGAAGCAGTCCAGTCTGAAATCCGGCATCGGAAGGCGAAACGATCAACGACGGTGGGCCAGCGACTAATTTCTAGCTTCCTGCTGCGAAGCCGCCGGCGCTGGCCATGGTCAAGCGAAGATATTTGTGAGGATTTACAGGTGTGTCGTTGATGCGGACTTCATAGTGCAAATGCGGTCCGGTGCTGCGGCCGCTTAAGCCTACGTAGCCGATAACGTCGCCGCGATGAATGTGCTGGCCTGCAACTACCGCAAAATTTGAAAGATGTCCATAGCGAGTCGTGATCCCATGGCTATGGTCGACGATGATTGCGCGTCCGTAGCCGCCCATTGTATCCGCGAACTCCACGATGCCATCTGCCGGTGCGATCACGGCCTGTCCGTAAGAAGCTGAGATATCGATACCTGAGTGGAAAGCGCCCTCGCCGTTAAAGGGATCGATGCGTTCGCCGAACGATCCCGTGACAGGACCTTCCACCGGCCAAAGATTGGGAGCCGAGTTCGCCCGCATCCAGTCTGCGGGCGTGACATCGCGGGTTAATCCTAGCGAGATGCCGGTCGTGGTTGCTCCGCTTAACGCGGTACTTTTCAGGGTGTAGAGCCGGTCGAGCGATAGCCCGACCTGGACATTTTGAACGTCTTCGGAAGACGATGCCGCCACCAGCATGGGGCTGGACTTTAGACCGTACAGTGCCGATACCTCGCCTGCAAGCGAGCCCAGAGATGCAACTTGAATGTCCCGCTCCTTGGCAACCTCTTCCAGCTTCGAATAGCGGTTGGTCAGCTCTTCTTTTTGCGTTCGGAGCTCGTTATAACGGGATACTTTCAACAGCATTCGCACATACGAGCTGGCAATTCCGGTGAGGCTCAGAAATCCGATTGCCGCGCCAGCCACCAGGACATACAGGTAGTGGAGGGGAATCGGGATCTTGCGGAGCTGTCCGTCTTCTCCCCGGGCGACAAAAAGGATATAAGAGCGCTTACGCAATATTTGCCTTTCTTAATACAAACGAAGTAACCAGTTCAGATTACTGGAGGGCATCTCGCGGTTACGAGGCCCCTCAATTTGACCCTAATTCCAGAGCACGTTGCCGCAGTTGGCATTAGGCTGACGCGCCCCTGTTTACCACCGGAACCAGGTAAGGCTCGAAACTACTTCTGGCTGCAATCCGAACCGGATGCAGCACTTAGCTTGGCCAGAGATGTTTGGAAACTTCCGCAACGGTAACAAAGTAGGTTCCTCCTGTCAACGCCTGAGGCCCTTAGAATCCGTTACCAAGGATGGGTAACAAGCTTGACCTTAGGCCGATTTGGTGCTCGTCCGATTGCCCTCCCGATTCGGGATTAGCTCCCGGCCACCATGAATTTCGCCCCGGAAACCGCGCGGGGCAAAGGATAGATGGAGTACTTTCGAAGGCGGTTGCCCTCTTCCTGGGCCGAATTTAGCGGCTGCTGGGGAAAGGCTGGCGGATGCCAGTCGGAGATTTTGGGGCGACCCCCGCTTGCCGGATATTATGATCTGGCCTTGCCATCATCCGAAAAAGCGCTACTGGCTCGAATTCGACGAAAGGCTTTGATGGGCTCTGCCGTGACTGCCGGCATCGGCGATGATTGCGCCGTAGTGAAAATCCCCAAGGGACACGAAGCTTTGGTCACCACTGATTTCAGCCTTGAGGGAGTTCACTTTCGGCGGGAATGGCATTCGGCGGAAGTTGTTGGACATCGCTGCTTAACGCGCGGATTGAGTGACATTGCCGCCATGGGGGGAGTGCCGCTTGCGGCTTTCGTTTCTCTGGCATTACCTCGAAAGCTGCCACAGTCGTGGGTAGACGGGTTCTATCAAGGGCTGTTCAAACTGGCCGGAGACTTCTCAGTGACTCTTGCTGGAGGCGATACGGCGGAATCGCCAAGTGGTGTGATGGCGGACATTATTTTGCTTGGGTCGGTGCCTAAGGGCAAAGCGGTTTTGCGATCGGGAGCGCGACCAGGAGATCGAATCTATGTGACCGGTTCTTTAGGCGGATCGACAGCGGCGTTGGATCTGCTGCTTTCTGACAAGAAAAAGAAGCTTCGTCCGGAAGATTTTCCGGCTCATTTTTTTCCATTACCGCGAGTTGAAGTTGGACGTATCTTGCGGGAGAAAGCACTCGCTTCCGCCATGATTGACGTCAGTGACGGGCTGTCTACTGATCTTGCACACATTTGTGAGGAAAGCGGCGTCGGAGCAGAAATTGAAGCATCGGCGATTCCTCCTGGGAGGATTGGAAAGCTAGCTCGAGAAGTAGAGCTACGTTTCGCTCTGCATGGCGGAGACGATTATGAGTTGCTGTTTACTGCATCTAGCAGCAATCGCATCCCGAGTGCAATCACGGGCGTGCCCATTACTGAGATCGGACGGATTACTCGGCGGAAGGAAATTATTCTGCGAGAGCGAAATGGCAAACAAGCGCCGCTGAAGCCACAAGGGTGGGAGCATTTTAAATAACTCGGTCGATGTAGCGACGGGCGTCCCTTCGGCTGCGCTCAGGGCACACTCTCGCCCGTCCGCTAGGATTCAACAGGATTTCTCGATGTGACTTTAGTGCACTCCTAAAGTTACTTTCTCTGGGGATTCCATCCTTGAGGAACTAGATTAAATGCATGTCTCTCCCTCGATTCGCGAGTTTGATGGTGGTTGTAATCACGATGGCATTTGGCGCTTTTGCTTTACAGAATGCGCCTACGCCGGCTCCGATTGTTGATAACGATTTTATTCAGAAGCAGTTCGGCTCAACTTGCACGCTGCTGGACAGCGCGCCGCTCAAGGCAGACTTGGACGGAGACGGCATCGAGGACATCGTCATAGCCGCGCGCTGTAAGAATCCCTTACTGGATGAAGCGGAAAATAATTTCAAGGTCGAGGATCCATTCGCCAGCTTTTTCGGATACGGCAATCCTAAAATCGCCACTCAGTTTTCTACCGACGTTCCCGAACGCCGCGGCATTTCGTTGTTGATCATTCATGGCTCCGGAGCCGATGCCTGGCACTCTGCGACTCCGAAAAGCAAGTTCGTCATCATCGATTTGCCATTCAAACAGTACAGCCTTAAAAAAATGAGATTTAAGAAGAAAAAGACGGTCATGGCCATCTACGTGGAAGAAACCGGCGCCGACCAGATGACGTCAGCCCTTTTCTGGGATGGCAAGAAATACCGCTACGCGCCGCTCGGCGCGAGCATGGAATAGCCAAGAACAGGCTTCAGGATTTAGAATGCTGGGCGTTTTCGAAGCAAAAGGAAATCCGCGTTGTCACCGACAGAGCAGGACCGGAAGTGGACTCGCTCGAAAGCGATCATCTTCGACTTTGACTTCACCCTTGCGGATTCTTCCAGAGGCATTGTGGAATGTGTCGGGTGCGCACTTCAAGAGCTCGGGTTTCCGATTCCACCCGCTGAGCAAGTAATGGACACCATTGGCCTATCGCTGGCGGAAACATTTAATCGCTTGACTGGACGAAGTGGCTCTGAGATCGCGGCTCATTTTGCCCGCTGCTTCCATCAACGTGCTGATCAGGTGATGGATAACCTTACCGTGGTATACGAGTACGTGCGGCCGATGCTGGAGTCGCTCCGCACAGACAATATCCGAGCGGGAGTTGTGTCAACCAAGCTGAATTATCGCATCAGAAACATTTTGAAGAGAAACAGTCTAGACCATTTCTTTGACGCCATTGTCGGTGCCGACAATGTTGCCAAGAGCAAACCCGATCCAGAGGGACTGTTATTGGCGTTGAAAAGTTTGGACGTCAACGCATCGGCTGCGCTTTACGTAGGGGATCACATCGTGGATGCGGAGGCTGCCCAAGCGGCGGGGGTGGGCTTTGTTGCTGTTCTGTCTGGCCGCCACGTGCGAAACCAGTTTGATAAAGTTCCCCGCGTAGCAATTCTGGAAACCGTGCAGCAGCTTCCCGCCGTTCTGGGTTTGCGTGAGAAGAGTGAAGAGAGGATCGTGAAGTGGTCGCTGACGCTGCTAGATTTCCGTTTAGCTCATCACCTTCACCTTTTCCTTTGTCTCAATTCCCCAAATCTGTACCAATCAGCCCATCAGCGGTCTAACAGAAGTGTTAGGCATCCTTATACCCTCATCCACTCATTCCCCGGCTCTTAGTCGGCCAATAAGCCGCTCACTAGGCGACCCATTGAACAGTTAGGGCGGAGGTTCAGTTGCCAAAGGGTTATGGGGAGATAGGTAGCCTTTTAGGTTTTAGGCTTTAGGGTCTAGTCGTCAGGCTTTAGCTCCCAACAAATAGAGGAAATTGTCATTTTTGTGCGCTACTGGTCATTCTGTGTGCCACTTTAGCGTGCCCTTGCGAGTGAAGGTAAGTCGAAGGGATCTGCTTGTCGGTTTTCTTCCAAATTCTCTTTCACCCACTGCAACTTTTCCCCGCTCGCCTATAATTCAGCACCATGAGTCTCGAGCAGAAACTGGCTGAACTAAAAAAGCGAAATCAGCTTGCCGAAGATGGCGGCGGAGCGCATCGCCGCGAACGGCAACACAAAGAAGGCAAGATGTCGGCGCGGGAACGCATCGACTTCCTGCTCGACGAGGGCACGTTCGAAGAGACCGACAAGCTGGTCACTCACCGCGCCAATGACTTCGGCATGTCCGAGCAGAAATATTACGGCGACGGTTTCATCACCGGCTACGGACGAATCGAGGGCCGTCTGGTCTTTGTCTTTGCGCAGGATTTTACCGTCTTCGGAGGATCGCTCTCCGAAACCAATGCTGCGAAGATCGTGAAGATCATGGACCTTGCCGCCAAGATGGGTGCGCCTCTGATCGGATTGAATGATTCCGGTGGCGCTCGCATTCAGGAAGGCGTAGTTTCGCTGGCTGGTTACGCTGATATTTTCCTACGCAATACTCTCTACAGCGGCGTAGTTCCGCAGATCTCCGCAATCATGGGACCGTGCGCCGGAGGTGCCGTCTACTCGCCCGCGATTACGGACTTCATCCTGATGGTCGACAAGACCTCGTACATGTTTATCACCGGGCCGGATGTGATCAAGACGGTGACTCACGAGGAAGTCACCAAGGATGAACTCGGCGGGGCGATGACGCACAACGAAACATCCGGCGTCGCGCACTTCGTGGCGCACGACGATGCCGAATGTTTGTCGATGGTGCGCGAGCTGCTTAGTTTTCTTCCATCCAACAATGTGGACGATCCTCCGCGCAAAGCTGCACCGATCCCATCGACCGCGCCGATGCCGCTCTGGACACCATCGTTCCCGAGCAATCGAATCAGCCATACGACATCAAAGATGTGATCCACGCGATTGCGGACGACGGCTATTTCTTCGAAGTCCAGGAGCATTTCGCGAAGAACATTGTCGTGGGATTCGCCCGGCTGAACGGCCGCTCGGTGGGCATCGTCGCCAACCAGCCGGCGATTTCTTGCGGGCACGCTCGATATAAACGCCTCGCTAAAGGGAGCGCGTTTCGTGCGCTTCTGCGATTGCTTCAACATTCCGCTGGTGACGTTTGAAGATGTCCCGGGATTTCTGCCGGGAACCACTCAGGAGTATGGAGGAATCATCAAGCACGGCGCCAAGCTGCTGTTCGCCTTCGCCGAGGCGACGGTTCCCAAGGTGACGGTGATTACGCGCAAGGCCTACGGCGGCGCATATTGCGTCATGGCGTCGAAGCACATCCGCACCGACGTGAATTACGCGTGGCCGACGGCGGAAATCGCGGTGATGGGTCCAGAAGGCGCAGTGGACATTGTCTACAAACGCGAACTCGATCAGGCCTCGAAGCGCGAAACGCTTCGCAAAGAAAAGATCGAAGAGTTCCGCGAGAAATTCGCGAATCCGTATGTGGCCGCGGAAAGAGGATTCGTGGACGCAGTAATCCAGCCAAGAGAAACGAGAAAGAAGCTGATCCAGGCATTGGAGATGCTGGACACGAAAAGAGACAAGAACCCGCCAAAGAAGCATGGGAATATGCCGCTGTGAGATTTTTGTTGGCGAGTGCGTTGCCCGCCTTAACAGCGAAGGCCTACTCGTTCGAGGGAGGTAGCGGCAGCATCGATCCATGCCGAACGTGCAATACATAAACTGATCTGTCTACAATGGTGAACAGAAACCGGTATGTCCCCCGGTTGCCCGAACCAAAAAGCAACTGACGGATGGGCTTGCGAAAGGAAAGACTCTCCGGAGCCAATGGACAACGCTCTGGATGATGGTCCAAGCTATCGACCGCTCGCTCGGCACGGTCTAGCCAATCATCAGCCGCACGCGGCGCCTGCTTAAAGAGGTTCGCATGAATTGTTCTGAGATTAAGCCTCGCGATGGGAGTCAGGACGACGCGATAGCTCATTTCCTCGATCGCGTCTCACGCCTTATCTCGTCGAAAACTTCTTTGGCCGGTTGACCCAGGCCTTGCTCGGCCTCCAGAAGTCCCTGACGGATGTTGGTAATTGCGTCAAGGTGATCAGCCACCTGCTGGTAATCTTTGGCATCGAGGAGCACAACCTCTGCTTTGCCATTCACGGTGAGCACGAGCGGACGCCCCGTTTTCCTCATGCGCTTCATCAGGCCGGAGGAGTTCCGCTTGAACGTGGTGAGGGAATGAATGTCCTGGGTAACATCAATCATCATGCTATTTTAGCATTATCTCAGCATTTGATTCGATGTCAAGGCAGTCAGCTGGGAAAATGCTGGAGACCAGCGCGACCAAGAACCCAGCGTAGAAAAGCAGTATATCGAGATTTTTAAAGATATGTTATCCTCAGATTGGCATTCGCTGTGTCACAATCGACGAACTTCGCAGGAAGCACATTGTCCTTCTTCTTTCCAAGTAAGGCAGACTCCGGCTCGGTGCACTTTCAGGGTAGCGCTTCGAGCCCGCCCTTGAAAGCTCCGAGATTCCGGCAGAAGACGATTATGCGGTGCAGGATGCGACGCGAAGCAGTTCGCCTTTAGCTCTGCGGGAACAGTATTGCCAACGAGCAGAGCGAATTCGATACCGGAATGTGAGAACAAGTAATTATGATGTCCGGATGCGGATCCTCGATACGGATAACAGAAATTGATCGGTGTTAACGGGCGGTGGAATGACGCCGACCACCAACGCCATTTTCTCCGGCACGAATACTTCGCCGCGTAGAATACACGTAACAATTGCCTATTGCCGAGTTCAATAAGGAGCGTTGTTTCCTCTCAGAAGGGCGGATACCGTCCGAAGTGATTACCACCGCGAAATGAGCGAGCTTGGGGAGTCGATCCTGGGAATTCGTGACGCAGCGTATGCCCTCACGTCGATCTGTCACGTCAGGCAGAATCTCTGGAGTAGTTCAATAGCGGGAATGTTCCGTCGATTTTCGCAAGCAATGGCAGAACTTAAGTTCTCGCCCTCACGACCTGTAAGCCGTCACACCCATCGCAGAGAAGAGGGTGCTGAGCGTCGGCGGACTGCATGATCCTGTGCTGGATACGAAGAAGATCGTCATCGGGTCCGGACAGATCGGAAGAAACGACGAGTCGTAGATCGGCTATCCACAGAGGCCTTCTTCGCGCAGCGGCTGAAAAAAGTCGAGGATTCAACGAGGCCGATTTCCCATCCAAAAGTCGTTGGTCTAGTAATTGTATGAGCGTCGCATAAGGCACCCAACGACATAGTCACTAATTCCGGGAGAAAAAGAAGCATGATAATGTCACTCAACTCCCACATCGAGTGGACCGACGCCACGTGGAACCCCGTCCGCGGCTGCACAAAAATTAGTCCCGGTTGCAAGCATTGTTATGCCGAGACGTTTGCGGAGCGTTTTCGCGGCGTCAAGGGACATCCTTACGAGCAAGGCTTTGACCTGCGCTTAGTTCCGCATAAGCTCGCCGAGCCTTTCGCGTGGCGCTCCCCTAAGCTGGTCTTTGTAAATTCGATGAGCGATCTATTTCAGCCCGGAGTTCCTGACGAATACATTGAGGCCGTATCTCGAGTAATGGTCAAGGCGAACTGGCACACGTACCAGGTTTTGACCAAAAGGTCGGAGAGTTTAAACAAACTCTTAAGCGGTCGCCTGCGCTTCGCGGCGCAAGCGGAAAACGTATGGTGGGGAGTCAGTGTCGAGGACAAAAAGTACGGACTGCCCAGAATCGATCATCTACGAAACACGCCTGCCAGAGTGCGGTTCCTGTCCGTCGAACCGTTGTTAGAAGACTTGGGTGAGATAGATCTCTCGGGCATTCATTGGGTGATCGTTGGCGGGGAAAGCGGCCCCGGAGCACGTCCCATGAAAAAAGATTGGGTGATCTCAATTCGCGAGCAATGCGAAGCAGCGGGAGCCAAATTCTTCTTCAAGCAATGGGGCGGAGTTAGAAAGGTCAAAAACGGGAGAGAGTTGGAGGGCCGGACTTATGACGAATATCCCGAGCGAGTTGTCGCGCCAGTCCCCGATCGTATGGGTTGCCTAGCATTCGCCGAGAGTGTTTTGAAACCATTCAGAGGAATGCTCAAACGAAAACATTTAGTGCAGGTAACTGCCTGAAGGTCCCTAGCTGGCGCGGTCACTTCCCACATCGACCCCCAACATCAGCTTAGGCGACAGTTCTGCGATGCGAGCGGGCTTTAGCTGCTGTTTTTTTCGACTGCTTCTCCCCGCAACTTGTCGATAATTATTTGGGCTGTCCGCGAAGTCCAGCATCAAGCCTCTTGGCGGAATGGAAATCAGGGGGAGGGCTATTTCACTATTCGCCAAGAGGCGTCGCTGTGTTCGCGTCGGATCCTTTGAAGAACGATCCTTAATCGCACGAGGTTGAGGAGAGAGCAGTAGCATTGGTCAGATCGGGGAGACATCGACTCAAGCTATTTGAATACAAATTCAGTTTAGAAATTAAGAGTCCCGAAGTGATGTTGAACTCATTCGTCACTGTCGGTAGTTCGCTTTTAAACCCTTGCGGACCCTCATTCGTTCCCTTGCGGGTGAACGCGATCTCACTTGGGTTCCGGGCTAACCGCCAACCGGACAAACTTGCTCAACGCCTCGGGACTCAGTTTCCTTCGACTGGCGCCTCGTTTCGTCTTTATAGCGCCTGCTTTAGATTCTTACGTAACCCTCTCCGCCTTTCGTCTTGCGACGCCGCAGAGCGATCTCGCTTGAAGTTCCAGAGCTGCACTAACCAGTTTCAACTTCAGAGCCGTGTCAAAGAACGATTGTGTTTGTACTCCTTCTATTTTCAGAGTCAACAAAAATGAAACGTTCGTATCTGCTTTGATTAGAGCGATGTGCAGCGAGTCCACAACCGACTGACCGGATTTTGTGCAGTGCGGAAAAGATAGTTCGCAAAATCAGCACAGACCTCCCGTATTTCGATGGAATTACTGCAATCTTGTATCGCGAGCAGTGTTCTCCGGCTGTGTGGAAAATTAGTTTTCATCCTTGATTAACGGGGATTCGCAATATTTAGTTTTCTCCATACCGCTCAAGAATGAATCATTCTTGAGCCATCGATGTTTGGGATTTCTCCAATGCTAGGATAGGCACTTGCTTCCGCTGCTCGATGTCCGGAATCTCTCTGTCCATTTCCCGGCACAGAGCCATGCTTCTGGCACGGGATCATCGTCTGCCGCGGTTCGCGATCTCAGCTTCACGATTGCCCCCGGCGAAGTTTTGGGATTGGTCGGCGAATCCGGTTCGGGCAAGTCCGTTACTTCACTGGCGCTAATGAGGCTGCTTCCACCTCAAGCAAAAATTCAAGGCGAAATCCTTTTCGCGAATGGCGGAGCAGCGCAGAATCTACTCCAACTTCCCCCAGAACAGATGCGTCAGCTACGCGGCTCGCAGATCGCAATGATCTTCCAGGAACCGATGACCGCATTAAATCCCGTGATGCGAGTGGGAGACCAAATCGCCGAAGCCGTCACTGCGCACGGACAAGTCACGAACAGCGAAGCCTGGACCCGGGCAGTCGCCGCGATGAATGACGTGGCTATTACCGATGCCGAGCGTCGCGCCCGCGACTACCCCCACCAGCTTTCCGGAGGAATGCGGCAGCGCATCATGATTGCGATGGCAATCGTGAACCGTCCAAAACTGCTTATCGCAGACGAGCCCACCACCGCGCTCGACGTCACCATTCAGGCGCAAATCCTCGAATTGCTGGCGGACCTGCGCGTCAAATTTGGATTGACCATGCTCTTCATCTCCCATGATCTGGCTGTCGTATCCCAAGTGGCGGATCGGGTCGCGGTCATGTACGCAGGCAATCTGGTCGAATTGGGGAGGAAGACTGATATCTTCCATGCTCCGGCGCATCCCTACACGCGTGGACTTTTGAATTCGGTGCCAACGCTTGCCACTGATCGAACTCGTCCGCTAAGAACAATCGAAGGCACGGTTCCTGCACCACACGCGCTGCCAATCGGATGTCCCTTTGAAGCCCGCTGCGAATTCAGGATTCCGCAATGCAGTGAAAACCTCCCTCCACTGATTGAAGTTGGTAAGGATCACTGGGCGAGATGTCCGGTGGTCAATGCAGTTCCATTTGCACCCGATCCTTTTCGCCGCGAGATACAAGGATGAGTTTCTGGTCGAAGCGCAAAGCGATTCCGCAATAAAGCTCTGGTTGGGTCTATAATCGGCAATTTGTCCGGTGATGTGTGCGCATTCTTCTGCTAAGCGACATTCACGCAAATCTCGAAGCTTTGGAGGCTTGCCTCGATGCGGCCCCAGCCCATGACATGGTCGTCAATTTGGGCGACGTTGTTGGATATGGCGCCAGCCCTAATGAAGTCATTGCGCGCTCTCGCGAATTAGGAGAAACGTTCGTCAGGGGAAACCACGATAGAGCGGTGGCGGGGCTGACGGATCTGAAAGACTTCAATCCAGTCGCCGCTCTCGCCGCTCTGTGGACCCGCGACCAACTCACGCCGGAGAATCTCGCATGGTTGCGCGCTCTGCCGCCTGGTCCGATGCAGATCGATGCTCTACCTGACGCGCAGCTCGTGCATGGCTCACCGATTGACGAGGACGAATACGTTGTCACATTGCAGGATGCAGTCGAGCCGCTGCTCCTTTCATCCGTGCATCTGACGTTGTTCGGTCACACTCATTTGCAGGGATCGTTTTCCGCGGACGGCGACAAAGGCGACGCAACGCGTCCGCAGTACAGCACGGTGGGGCGAAGTGAAGCGCTCGAATTTCCTTTGAAGACAGGTGTTCGCTACCTCATTAATCCCGGTTCAGTCGGGCAGCCAAGGGATGGAGACTGGCGAGCAGCCTTTGCATTAATTGACACGGAAACTCGAATCTTCAGCTTTTGCCGCACGCCCTATAACTTGAAATCATCCCAAGAGCGAATTCTCGCAGCTAACCTTCCACAACGGTTGGCCACTCGGCTGGCGGCAGGCAGGTAGCGTGATAGAGATCGGAAAATATTATTCATGAAAATTTCCAAGCGATTCGCGAAGTTTGTAATTGTGATCGTCTCAACGGTCGTTTTTTGTACAGCAACTACAGCCCATGCGCAAGGCGTTGCTTCGGCAACTAAGAGCTTCAAGGAGGTTGCCATCTCGCCGGACGGGAGCCATGTGGCATGGGTGGAACGGACACTCGATACGGACGGTCAGCCTGTGGGCGGCTCCGCAATCTATGTTCAAGATTTGAAGTCTCCTTCGGCCAAGGCGCGTCGCATTTCCGCGAAATGCGAGGCGACTTGCGATGAAGCTGGCGTGGCATGGTCATCAGATAGCCAGCACCTCGCGTTTTTTTCGGATGCTGAGAGTTCCGGCCAGTCGCAGTTGTATTCTGTCGACATAAGCGGCGCGTCGGTCCACAAACTGACCAGCCTTACGGGATTTTTGACCGCTGCTCAATGGTCTCCTGACGGAAAGACCCTCGCGTTTCTCTTCACGGAAAACGCGCCACGGGTTGGAGGGCCGCTGATGCCCATGACACCTGAGACCGGGTTGATCGACAACAAAGTCTATGAGCAACGTTTGACCGTAGTGGACGCTGAATCCGGCAGCGTGCGCCAGATCTCGCCGACGGACATGTACGTGTATGAATACGATTGGTCGCCAGATGGCCACAGCTTCGCTGCCATTGCAGCTCACGGATCTGGGGATGCGAACTGGTATGTCGCGCAGCTTTATACGTTGAACTTGACGGGCGACAGCTGGAAATCGATTTACAAACCGGCGTTACAGATTGCCGCGCCACACTGGTCTCCAGATGGCAAGCAGATCGCTTTTATCGAAGGCTTGATGAGCGACGAAGGAAGCATTGGCGGAGATATTTTTCTGGTTCCGGCAAGTGGAGGCAAGGCGCGAAACGTGACGCCGGGTATCACTGCCTCCCCTGTAGATTTGCACTGGCAATCACCTGACAAGATTCTCTTCACCGAAACCAGAGATGGTCAACCTGGGATCGCCAGAGTGGACGTGTCTGGAAAAGTTACCCAACTCTGGACGGGGCCAGAAGTCATCACTACGGGCGACGGGGATGATGCTCAGATTTCACTGGCGAATGATTTCTCTACTTCGGCGGTGATTCGCGAATCGTCAGCGAGAGCTCCCGAAATATGGGCTGGCCCAATTGGAAGTTGGAAGCAGATTACGCATGCCAACGAAGCGGCCAAGCCTGCATGGGGCGAAACGAAGAGTTTGCATTGGACTAGCGACGGCATGCGGGTTCAAGGCTGGCTGCTTTATCCCAAGGATTACGATGCGAGCAAGCATTATCCCTTGGTTGTCGTTGTACACGGTGGCCCCGGCTCTTCGGTCCTGCCTGCCTGGCCGGGTTCGTTTTTCAACACCGACGAACTTTCGGCTCACGGATACTTCGTGCTGTATCCAAATCCTCGCGGCAGTTTTGGTCAAGGCGAGAAATTCACACAGGCGAATGTCAAAGACTTTGGCTACGGCGATTTTCGCGACATTCTGGCCGGAGTCGATGAGGTCGTGAAGACACTGCCAATAGACAATCGCCGCGTCGGAATCACCGGCTGGAGCTATGGCGGTTACATGACTATGTGGGCCGTCACTCAGACGAATCGTTTTCGGGCAGCGGTCTCCGGAGCAGGCCTGTTTAACTGGCAAAGTTATTACGGGGAGAACGACATCGACGAATGGATGATTCCATTCTTCGGTGCTTCGGTATACGACGATCCGGCGGTCTATGCGAAAAGTGGACCCTCGACATTTATAAAGAATGCAAAAACACCAACCTTGGTGTTAGTCGGTGAGCGTGATGGCGAATGCCCCGCGCCGCAATCGCGAGAATTCTGGCATGCACTGAAGACGTTGGGAGTAGAGACACAACTGGTAATCTATCCGGGGGAAGGGCACGCGATTCAACAACCCGATCACCGGCGCGACGTCATGAATCGGATGATCAACTGGTTTGATCAGCACATGCCGCCATCGCAGTGAGTTTCTCGCAGTGTAAAATTTCGGGATGAGTTCTTTCTTCCGCAATCCTCAGCGTGCTGATTTATTCGACGCTCACGCCCCGAAACCTCCTGAGCATCATCTGGTCGCATTCAGCGATGGCGGAGCGCGCGGCAATCCCGGACCGAGCGGATACGGGGTTGTTATTCAGGACGAGACTGGAAAGAAAATCGCTGCCCTCAGCGAATACCTCGGTCACCAAACAAATAATTTCGCGGAATATCAAGGGTTGATTGCGGCACTGGAATATGCAGTGGAGCATGGACACAAAGCGCTGCGGGTCATCAGTGACTCAGAATTGCTTGTGCGCCAAATTAAGGGGATTTACAAAGTAAAGAATGCTGTCCTGCAGGATTTGCACGGCCGGGCGAAAGAATTGATCGCAAAACTGGATTGGTTTTCCATCGGTCATGTCCTGCGCGGAAAAAATCAGGAAGCCGACGCACTGGCAAATGCCGCAATGGATCAAGGCATGGGACGTGGGGCGCGGGCGCCCTCGTCAACAATTTCCCCGGCCATTACGGCAGCGACCCGGAAAGAATTCAACGGAATCGTACGCGAGGGCAAGATCGAGTTGCTAGACGGAAACCTAGCAGATGGAACAAACGTTCAGGTGCGGGTGAAAAGCTGACTGTCTAACTGTTTATGGGACGACTTCGTTCGCCTCGTCCGAGCGGGCACTCTCGTTTCCTCGCACGTCAACGGCGGAAATCGAGTAGAAATATTTTTTGCCCGATTGCACATTGCTGTCGCGGTACGCGGGCGTCTTCACCAGCTCTGAGTTGACCTTTACAGCCTGTCCGCTTTCTTCTCGTCTATAAACGTTGTAACCCGCGAGATCCGGCTCTGTATTTGGAGCCCAGATCAGATCGATGAATGGCTGCTGTCCTTCGCCAGAGAAGACGGCTTGCAAGCCGCCAGGAACCCCCGGAGGGAAAACGTCATGAGCCAAAACCTTGATAGGTAAAGTGTCGTCCCCTTCGACTTCGATTTCCGGCTTGTCGGGCTGGGTGATCGCGGTAATCACATTCGCGCGATACTCGTAAGTTTTTTCCCACTCGAAATTGCGGTCAATCAGCCGCGGTGAACTCGACAAATTCAGAGGCAGTTCGCCAACGACAGTGTCTGCGGTGTTGCCTTCTTCTCTGCGATAAACACGATATCTGTATTGTAGTTCTGGCAATGACGATGGTCGCGCAACCGCGTCCCAGCTGAGCACAATGCCCTCAGCGGTAACTGACGCCGTGAATCCTGTCGGAGGCGGCAGCGTTGGCGCAGAGGGAACCTGCGCCTGATTGGAAAGACCATCGCCCCGTCCGTCTTCGTTAAGAGCTTCAACGGCATATGTAATCTCCCCCGTAGGATTGGTCAATGCCGCCAAAGTCAATTTATCGAGATAGTTGACTCTGACTTTAGGTTCTGAATTTTTGCTCTTTGGGGTTTTTCCTTTTGGCGGACGCGGTGGCAGCGACTGACATGGGCGGTATCTGTCCCACAGGAGTGCCGCATCGCCTAATCGGACTGTCGATATTGCGGCAAATGTTGGTTGGGCCCAGATGCCGAATGGATTTTCCATCAGTTGTTTTGGAAGGCGCAGTCCATGCGAGGTAGACGCTGTTACCTTTGCGAACAGCTCGTAAATCCGTAACAGGTTTGGGGAGTTCGAGTGAAGGCGGCAGCGGTATACCTGGCGTGCCACAGCTGCAAAGAATGGCGGCGGCCAATGCACAGCCCAAAACTTTCGCTAAATATGGCGGCATGAATGGAAGAACCAGCCTACCAGAACACGCCGCTTAAGAGACTACCCGAACAGCTCTCCCAGTGCCTCACGAAACACTCGCGTGTGCTGATCGACGTCCGAGGCGTCGGTCTGCGGAGACATGAGGGCCATATTGTGAAATGGTGTGAGCAGAATGCCACGGTTCATGGCATACAGGTGCATAAACCGTTCGAGTTCGAAGTCCACGGCATCGTGAGCCTCCGTCCCGTTCTTTGGCGTTTTTGCCGCGAAGAGATACTCGGCACGGCAGCCCAGGCGAGTCACGTTCCACGGTGCATTTAACTCAGCGATCGCTTTCTCGACCCCGGCAGTCCACCGTTCAGCCAGCGGAATCATATGGTCGAATGCTTCCTTGGTAAGGACCTTGGTCAAAGTCGCTCGCATAGCGGCAAGAGAAAGTGCATTGCCGGCCAGTGTTCCGCCAATGCCACCAGTGTCGCAGTCTTCCAAACTTTGTTGCTGTGTAATTAGACTCGCGATTTCTTGCGTGAATCCATAAGCTGCGCCCGGAACTCCGCCGGCAATAGGTTTTCCGAAGACCAAGAAATCTGGATCGAGATTTTCTGCGCGAGTATAGCCGCCCGGTCCGGCGCAGATGGTGTGGGTTTCGTCGATAATCAGCAGCGTACCGAACTTGCGGGTAAGCTCGCGCATCGCTTGATGGAATCCGGGAGCGGGATGAACAATTCCGACATTGGTGAGAGCTGGCTCGGCGAGCACGCACGCTACATCTTCGGCAGAAAGGGCTTCTTCCAACCCAGCGAGATCATTGAATTCGACTACCTTAGTCGTAATCGCTGGATCAACTGGCGGACCAATGTTTCCGCGTCTCGCGTGCGCTACACCTTCTTTTAGCGTGATGAAAGTTTCATCGACACTGCCGTGATAGCACCAGTTAAAGACCAGAATCTTGGGCCGTCCGGTCAGATGCCGAGCCAAGCGAATCGAAAAACGGTTCGCGTCCGTCGCAGTTAGCGCAAATTGCCAGAAGGGCAAACCAAAGCGGGCCTGCAATTCTTCGCCGACAAAAACAGCATCTTCGCTGGGCAGCATCAGAGTAATGCCGCGCCTCGCTTGATCTTCAATGGCTTTCACGGTCGCTGAAGGCGAGTGCCCTGTCATCGCTCCGGTGTCTCCGAGGCAGAAGTCGATGTAGCTCTTGCCGTCCACGTCAAAAAAGTGCGCGCCCTGAGCCTCGCGCACAAATGGCGGAAAAGGGCCAGCCCATTTGGCCATCCAGTTCATGGGAACACCGCCGAGCAGAGACTTGCTGGCGCGTTCAAACAAAGCTTTGGATTTGGGATGTTCGTTCACAAAGCGCTGCTGCTCGCGCTCCATAAGCAAAGAAAGACGAGGACGGTCGATGGATTTCATGGGACAGGACTCCTGGCTTGGCGCGAAATCTTACCCGAAAACTGACAAGCTTAACAGACCTCCTAGACCGGTGGGGACAAGAGAGAGTTCAACGCGTGCAAATTCATATTGCATCCGATTGACATGGTTGTGGCTGTGTTGTCTACTGAGACTCTCTTCCTCCCGGTTCCCTGGGTTTCCATCGGCTCTGTAACCAAATTCTTGTGAGGTCACCACGATGAAAAAATCCATACGCAAGGTCACCAGCATTGACGCGAGCGCATTGCTCTCGAAAACTCCACATCACCCGAAACCCGCTCCAGGAAGGAGTTTTGGGGCACCACGACTGCCACAAAACTTCCAAACCGTAATAGATCCGGATAAAAATCCTCCCCAGCCCTGGCGGGACCTTCCACCCCCAACCGGGCTTCCACCATTCCATATGTCACTTGAAACCATTCTGACGGCGGAGGCCATTGCATCAATTACAAACTCGGGCACGATGGTGTTCCATTCCGTAGGCGATACAGGCGGAGTGAACACGCCTACTCAAATCGAAAATGTAGCCACTTACATGGAGGCCGACTTCTCGGGGAAAGATGTGACCACACATCCGTCGTTCTTCTATCACTTAGGAGACGTGGTTTATTACGACGGAGAACTCGCCAACTACTACCCGGAGTTTTACGAGCCCTACATGAATTATCCCGGACCGATCGTGGCGATTCCGGGTAATCATGATGGTGATATCGATCCACAAACGGCCGAAACCACGCTGGAGGGATTTGTACGTAATTTCTGTAGCCAGGCGCCGACTCACACACCCGAAGGCGGCGATTCTCCCCGCACCACGATGACCCAGCCGAACGTCTACTGGACTCTGCTTACTCCTCTGGTCACGATCATCGGTCTTTACAGCAATTGTCCGGAAGGCGGGCAGCTCAGTCAAACTCAAATCAATTGGTTCGAATCGGAATTAAGTTCCGCTCCTACTGATCGAGCCGTAATTGTGGCTGTGCACCACCCTATTTACTCGGCGTACGGCAGCAAGCCGGGGAGCCAGCACCTCAAGAGTGTGCTGGAAAATGCAGTCAAAACCGCAGGCCGACTACCGGAGCTGATTTTAACGGGACACGTCCACAACTACCAACGGTTCACGGGATATCTGAATGGCAAGCCGCTGCCCATGATCGTCGCAGGAGCGGGAGGCTACAATGCCCGCCTGCACGTGCTTGCGAAAATCTTCCACAATGCAAAGCTTCCGATAGCGATGGTGGGGTCAGACGGGGAGTTAGAAAGTTTCTGCGACAACCAGCACGGCTACTTGCGTCTCACCGTCACTAAGAAGTCTATTTTGTGCGAATACGTAGCAGTACCCGATCCAAGCGCGCCGAAAAAGGGACCGCTAGCGGCATTTGATTCGGTAACGATTAAAACAAACTATTGAAGGAAGAGCGTAAAAATGAAAAGGAGACCCGGCGAGGGTCTCCTCTTTTTTCAGAAGCAACTATAAAATGTATCGCGACAAATCTTGATCTTTCACGATATCCGCCAGCATGCTTCGGACATAGTCGGCGTCGATGTTGAATTGTTCGCCCTTCTTCTCAGGGGCATCGAAGCTGATTTCGTCGAGTACGCGTTCCATGATCGTATGCAGGCGGCGTGCACCAATATTTTCGGTTCCTTCATTCACGCGAAATGCAAAGCGGGCGATCTCTTCGAGCGAGTCTTTTGTGAAGTCCAGTTTTACGCCTTCGGTTTCGAGCAGAGCCACGTACTGTTTGACCAGCGAAGCCTTCGGCTCAGTCAAGATGCGGATGAAATCTTCCATCGTCAATGACTGCAGTTCGACGCGAATCGGAAAGCGTCCTTGCAGCTCTGGAATCAGATCGCTCGGCTTCGAAACGTGAAATGCTCCAGCGGCGATGAAGAGGATGTGGTCCGTACGCACCATTCCATAGCGAGTATTGACCGTCGTGCCTTCGACGATCGGCAGAATGTCGCGCTGCACGCCTTCCCGCGAAACGTCCGGCCCGTGGCCGCCTTCGCGTCCCGCAATCTTGTCGATCTCGTCGAGAAAAATGATTCCGGAATCTTCAACACGGTCGATCGCTGTACGCGTGACCTGATCCATGTCGATCAGGCGCTGCTCTTCTTCCTGAATCAAGTACTCAAATGCTTCGTTCACCTTCATCTTCCGCTTCTTGGTGCGTTGTCCGAAGATGTTGGGGAGCATGTCTTTGATATTGACATCCATCTCTTCAACGCCCTGATTGGAGATGATTTCGAAAGACGGAAAATTGCGCTCGCGAGTTTCAATCTCGACCGTGCGGTCATCCAACTTGCCTTCACGTAATTGTTGCCGCAGCTTCTCGCGAGTACGCGATTGAGAATCGCCCGCAGTGGTTGTTCCTTCCAGAATCAATCCGCCCGTGTTCGATGCTCCGTCAGATGGGCGCGCGGGTGCCGGAGGCGGCAAAAGAATATCGAGTAGCCGCTCTTCCGCGTTGAGCTCGGCCTTGTCGGATACATCTTCGAGCTTCTCTTCGCGAACCATGTCGATGGCGATCTCGACCAAATCGCGAATGATCGACTCGACATCGCGTCCTACATAACCAACTTCGGTAAACTTCGACGCTTCAACTTTGAGAAATGGCGAGTTGGCAAGCTTGGCCAAACGCCGGGCAATTTCCGTTTTGCCGACGCCAGTCGGCCCAATCATGATGATGTTTTTCGGAATAACTTCTTCGGCAAGCTCTGGCGTCAGCTTCTGGCGGCGCATGCGATTACGCAAAGCGATAGCCACAGCGCGTTTGGCGTCCTTTTGCCCGATCACATGTTTATCGAGTTCAGCAACGATCTCACGCGGGGTGAGTTCGTCCAGAGCAATCTGTTCTTCTTCCGCGGTTCCGGGTAAATAAATGGCCATAAATTCGGTCGTTGGTCCTTGGCCGTTCGTCGTTGTTGGTTGCGTCGTCAGGGTTTTGATTCAAGCCCACGACCAAGGACTAACGACCAACGACGCTTCACAGTTCTTCGATTGTTACCTTGTCATTTGTATAGATGCACATCTTGCCAGCAATCTTCATTGCTTCTTCAGCAATTTGGCGGGCCGAAAGCTGCGTATGGTCGAAAAGTGCTTGCGCCGCTGCCTGGGCATAAGGACCGCCGCTGCCAATCGCGGCAATGCCGCCGTCCGGCTCGATCACGTCGCCTTGTCCGCTCAGCAGGAAAGTCTGCTCTTTGTCGGAGACGAGCAACAGCGCTTCTAGATGACGAAGAAATTTGTCGGTGCGCCAGTCTTTCGCGAGTTCAACCGCGGCTCGTCCAACATTGCCGTGATACTGCTCGAGTTTCGACTCGAACCGGCTGAAAAGCGAGAAGGCGTCGGCGGTAGAACCGGCGAAGCCAGCAAGAATTTTCTCCTGATAAAGACGGCGGATCTTCTTCGCGGAATGTTTAATGACACCCTCGCCAAGAGTAACTTGACCATCTCCAGCGAGAACGACGCTGCCGTTACGGCGGACACAAAGAACTGTAGTGGAGCGAATCAGACGCTTCGTAGACATGAGAGCAATTCTTGATTATAGCAGCGGATCATGTGCGCTGGCTGTGCCGCAGGCGCACAATCGCCACTTTGTCTACTATCTACGCATGCACTGGTTGTGCGTTCGCCTTGCTGCTTAGTAGTTGCCTTAGCACATACTGCAAGATTCCGCCATTTGCGTAGTATTGCGCTTCTTGTGGCGTATCGATTCTCACCAGCGCTGTGAACTTCGTTATGATCTTCGCGTTCTTGGTACTTCCGACACTTTACTTCGCGCCCCGGCCTGAAATGCTCGACCAGTTCGCGATGCTCCGCGATTTCGAAAACTTCATCACCAGTCAAAATAAGCGATTGTGCATTTTCTCCAGCTGAGAAATTGCAGCGGCAGAATTCCCATGCCTACCAGGTTCGAGCGATGGATGCGCTCGTAGCTTTCGGCGATCACCGCCCGCACTCCGAGAAGGCGCGGGCCTTTCGCCGCCCAGTCGCGCGACGAACCTGATCCGTATTCTTTGCCGGCGATTATGACTAGTGGAGTTTTCTCGGAAATATATTTCTCGGATGCGTCAAAGATCGACATTTCCGCACCGTCCGGAAGATGACGCGTAAATCCGCCTTCAAGGTTCGGCACCATCTTGTTGCGCAGACGCACATTCGCAAATGTTCCCCGCACCATGACTTCGTGATTGCCTCGCCGCGAGCCGTAAGAGTTGAAGTCGGCGGGTTTCACACCGTGCTCAATCAAGTATTTTCCCGCCGGGCTGTCTTTCTTGATCGATCCGGCAGGAGAAATGTGATCAGTGGTAACGCTATCGCCAAGCACCGCCAAAACCCGCGCATCGCGAATGTCTTGAACCACCGCAGGCTTCAGCGTCATTCCGTCGAAGTAAGGGGCACGACGGATATAAGTTGATGCCGCATCCCAAGCGTACGTCCCACCTTTTGGAACCGGCAGCCCGCGCCACCGATCGTCGCCTTCGTAGACTTCGCCGTAGCTCTTGCGGAACATGTCGGACGAGATCGATTTCTGAACGGTTTCTTCGACCTCGCGCTGCGAAGGCCAAATGTCGGCGAGATAAACCGGCTTGCCTTCCCGGTCTTTACCAATGGCATCTTTCCGCAAATCCAAATCAATGCGTCCGGCGAGCGCAAATGCGACTACCAGCGGCGGAGACATCAGATAATTGGCGCGGACTTCAGAGTTGATGCGCCCTTCAAAATTACGATTCCCCGAAAGCACTGACGCCACCACAAGATTCTTTTCATCGATGGCTTTCGATACTTCGTCGGGTAATGGGCCAGAGTTCCCAATGCAAGTGGTGCAACCGTATCCGACGATATGAAACTTCAGTTTCTCGAGATATGCTATCAATCCAGCGCGTTCGAGATAGTCCCGCACTACTTTCGAGCCCGGCGCGAGCGAAGTCTTCACCGCGTGCGGAACTTGCAATCCGCGTTCAACTGCCTTCTTGGCGAGAAGTCCGGCAGCCAGCATCACCGATGGATTGGAAGTATTGGTGCAACTCGTAATCGCAGCAATCACTACGCTGCCGTGACGCAAGTTCCCATTGACATCTTTCGAGACATGCTCGTGAACGTTCGGATCTTCGACTCCAATCGCGGCGGGATTGCCGCCTTCCTGCTCCCATCGATTCTCTTGCTTGAGGGCAACCGCAGAAGGCGCGGACACTTGCGCTGAAGTTTTTGCTCCGGACTTTGGCTTTATTAGTGAAGGAAGCGCATCTTCAAAAGATTGACGTGCTTGCGAGAGCGGCACGCGGTCCTGCGGACGTTTCGGCCCAGCAATACTCGGTTCGACGCTGGAAAGATCAAGCGCCAGCAACTCGGAATATTGGGCTTCCGGCGTCTTCTCATCGTGAAACAAGCCCTGCTCGCGGCAATATGCCTCAACCAGTTCAATCTGTTCTTCCGAGCGTCCTGTGAGCCGTAGGTAATTGAGGCTTTCTTTGTCGACGGGAAATATGCCGCAGGTCGCACCATATTCCGGAGACATGTTGCCAATGGTCGCGCGATCCGCCAACGATAGTTCCGGCAGGCCTGGACCAAAATACTCAACGAACTTGCCGACCACACCGTGTTTGCGCAACATCTCGGTGATGGTAAGAACAAGATCCGTCGCAGTCGCGCCTTCGCGAAGTTTTCCAGTCAGCTTCACGCCCACGACTTGTGGAATCAGCATGGAAACAGGCTGCCCGAGCATAGCGGCCTCGGCCTCGATCCCGCCAACACCCCAACCGAGCACTCCGAGGCCATTCACCATGGTGGTGTGCGAATCAGTTCCCACGAGCGTATCGGGATAAGCCGTGCTCTTGCCGTTGGCTTCGTTCACAAAGACGACTCGCGCCAGAAATTCGAGATTAACCTGATGCACGATACCGGTGTCGGGCGGGACGATCGCGAGATTGCGGAACGCGGTTTGTCCCCAGCGCAGAAATGCGTAGCGCTCTTTATTGCGAATAAATTCAAGCTCGGCATTCAGTGCAAACGCCTGTGAGGTGCCGAATTCATCGACTTGCACGGAGTGGTCGATCACGAGTTCCGCCGGCTGAAGCGGATTAATCAGCGTGGGATCGCCGGAAAGTTTCTCCATGGCATCACGCATAGCCGCGAGATCAACGACGGCGGGGACGCCGGTGAAATCCTGCAAAAGCACGCGGCTCGGAGTGAAAGCGATTTCCTTATCGGGCTTCGATTGACTGTTCCACGCTGCAAGTGCGGCAATATCATTCTTCGTGACGTTCTTCCCATCTTCGGTACGCAGAAGATTTTCTAAAAGAATGCGCAAAGAGTAGGGGAGGTGTTTAGTGGAAATTCCCCGCTGATCAAGCGCGTCGATACGGAAAATCTCGAATTCACGTTTGCCTACGCGAAGAGTAGAGCGGCTGCCAAAACTATCCATTGAATAAATGCCTTCCTATTAGAACGCATGTTCCAGGAGCCAGTCGGAGTGCAGGTTACAAATTTGCGGCGGAAAGGCCGACGTTCGGCTCACCTCTAGTTTAATCCCCCATTGAGGTTTTCGTAAGAGCACGATCGTTTTTCCCGGCTCTAGAATCTACAGAATCGACGCGGGACGCGGAATTTGGTAACAGATTTTCTATCACTTCAAAAAGTTGGGTTATCTGAATTGGCTTGGAAACGTAACCATCCATTCCCGCTTCGAGGCATCGTTCTTTGTCTCCGACCATGGCGTGAGCCGTCATCGCAACAACCGGCATGTGTTTGCCGGTACCGACCTCACTCTTTCGAAGCAACTGGGTGGCCGTCAATCCGTCCATCTCCGGCATTTGAACGTCCATTAAAACCAGATCGAATGAATTTTGGTTCAAAGCCTCCAATGCCATTTTGCCGGTGTTCGCCACGGTGACCGCGTGACCCCTTTTTTCGAGCAATCGCGACGCTACTAACTGGTTTACGCGGTTATCTTCTACGAGAAGAATCTTCAAGCGTCCCCGACTCTCGCGCAAGGAATGGACAGTGACCAGGGCTTTCGGCGCAATGTGCTCCCGACGCGCGCCAAGAACGGCTTTTATAGTTTCGATCAGATCCGATCTCCGAATGGGTTTAGGCAGATAGGCTTCAACGCCCAATTCGCGACACCTTGCCGCGTCGCCGCGCAGTGCCGCAGAAGTCATCATAATGATGGCCGAGTTCCTGAGTTCCGTGTCCTGTTTTATCTTTTCAGCAACGTAGAATCCGTCCACGTCTGGCATCTGCGCATCGAGAAGTACCAACGGAAAAGGATGGCCTGCGTTCTTGGCTTGTTTCAGCATCGCAAGCGCAGGCTCTCCGCCTTCCGCTTCCACCGGCTTGATTTGATAAGTAATGAGCATCTCGTGGAGGATGCGGCGGTTTGTTGAATTGTCGTCCACTATCAAAACTGGTAAGTCGCGAAGCAATTCCGAATCTAATGGCTCAGCCTTCAGCGGGACTACTTTTTGCAAAGCAAAGAGTGCGGTGAAGTGAAACGTGCTCCCCCGTTCCGGTTCACTCTCCAACCAAATGCTTCCATTCCAAATTTCCACCAACCGCGAGCAGATTGCCAGTCCTAATCCGGTGCCTCCATATTTTCTTGTCATGGACGAGTCCGCCTGGGTGAATGCTTCGAAGATGCGCCCCTGGTTTTCCATCGGAATTCCGGCTCCAGTATCCTTGACCGCAAAATGTAGGAACACGTTGTCGTCGTCTTCCTCTTTCGTTTCGACCAGGACTACAACTTCTCCGCGAGAAGTAAACTTGATGGCGTTGCCCACTAAGTTCACCAGTACCTGGCGTAGGCGCGTTGGATCGCCTAAAAGGGCATCCGGTATGTCAGGCGGGATGCGGCAGGCGAGCTCGAGTCCCTTCTGATGAGCCCGCAAGCTGAGAATCTTTACCGTGTCGTCCAAAGTGTCTCGTAAATTGAAATCAATAGTTTCAAAATCCAGCTTTCCCGCTTCGATTTTGGAAAAGTCGAGAATGTCATTGAGCAGTGAGAGTAACGACTCTGCCGAGCTTTTCACCGTGCTCAGATACTCGCGTTGTTCGGCGGTCAGCTCTGTTTCCAGTGCGAGTTCAGTCATACCCAGAACTCCGTTCATGGGAGTCCGGATTTCGTGGCTCATGTTGGCGAGGAATTCGCTCTTGGCCCGGCTCGCATCCTCGGCGGCTTTTTTGGCCTGACGTAGAGCCTGTTCGACCTGCTTGCGTTCCGTGACGTCTACAAAGGTTACGACTGCGCCAATAACCTTTTCACCTCGATGAATGGGACGTGACCAATATTCAACAGGGAAACTCGTCCCATCGCGGCGCCAGAACAATTCGTCATCCACGTGGGTGCCCTTCCCAGCGCGAAAGGATAAGTAGATTGGGCACTTCTCTGTGGGATATGGCGTTCGATCACTGCGAGTATGGTGAGCAACCATGTGCACACTTTTACCTAGGAGATCTTCAGAATCTTGATAGCCTAAAGATTGTAAGCACGCGGGATTGCAGAATGTGCAGTTGCCTTCCAAATCAAGTCCATAAATCCCTTCTGGAGTGGAATCCAGTAACAGCTTCACCAACTCACCGCTTTCTCCAAGTGCCTCCAGCATCTGGTTGATGCCTCGGCCCAAGCCGCTGAGTTCGTCGCGACCGCTACAGAAGATACGGGCCGAGGCATCTCTGCTTACTGCAATTCTGCCGACGCTGAAATTTAATAGCCTAAGCCTGGAGAGCACGGTTTTTTCCAATAGAAGCTGAACGACAAGTGCAAATACCACGCTTGCCAGAAGCAAGGCTCCGACAAAATAGAGTTGGCTTACCCTTCCCTGGCGATAAATCTCGCGTGGGATTTCAACCTCGAGAATCAGAGCTGGCTTGCCATAGATGTCAGTCAGTTGCATATAGCCGCCGATCGTTTTATCGCTCAGCGGTTCGATATAGATCGAGTCGGCTCCCGACAAATGGGGACGCACTTTTTCACAATCAGCAGGCAATGGAGCTTGATCCAGCCGACAGATGGCGAGTGTCAGGTGAGTTCTGGCTGCCAGTTGCTTGATCTCTCTGGCGTCCAGAAAGCGTGCAGCGAAAAGCGTGCCTCGAATTGGTCCGCCACTATCCGTCTTAACTATCGGACGTGAGACGACGATCAGCGGTCCTTCGGGAAGTAATATCAAGCCGTTGACTTTACTTGAACCGTTCGCATAGGTAAGAAGAGCATCGCCTTTGACTATGTGAGCCCGCAAGCTTGTTGGGATCTCTAGGGCGGCGTGAGTGTTCAGGTCGGTTCCCCTGGCTGCTACAATCTGAGCCGATTTGTCGATGAGAAGAAAGAAGCTGTATCGCCGAGTGGCGGGAGTTCCCGTGACATCTCGCCCAAACTCAGAGCGAACGAAGTCGCCCCGCTGATTTGCCATGAAATCGTAAGTAACATCCCAGGCGGATCGGTTTACGATGAACCGATCGATGGCTGACATATTTTCCGAAAATGCACTTCGAGCTCTCTCCACGTTTTTTCTGGCGTCGGCTTGCTCAATCGCAACGAAGCCTCCGAGCAGGAAGAAATGCGAGGCTCCATAGAGGACGGCCGTGAGTCCCATGCACGTGAGGCCAACAATGGCCAAGGTCTTTCGACGTACCGTCAACGAACACTCCTGCGGCAATCAAACTTGGCAATCGCGACGGCCGATCTTGATTGCTCATCGCGGCTCGAAGTTCGGGTGTGTCTGTTCACAAGACGGAGCTCTCCTTATAAATCGTCTCCTTGAGTAGATCGTCTAAAGATTTGTTAAGTTGAGAGCTGGCAGGTTCTAGCGATCAGCTATTTTGGAACGACGGACCGCATCGGGAAATGCGTCGGATAGACGGCAGAGGAGGGCATCCAAATGCACCAAAATCGCTAAGTGCATTGAGAGGACTTGGCGCAAGCGCGAATTGGCTCAATGAGCTTCGGGCAGTGTGTACTCGAAGTCGTATGAATGTTTCCCGTCCGTGATATTGATCGTCATCTTGCCAGTGAGACCAACCAGTTGACCAGTACCGGAGTCGGGCACAACTGTGACTGAGAGCTGCGGAACACCGCGCGTCATCGTTCCGCTATGCTGCAGCGCGAAGGTTCCACTGCGCCCATGCAAGGTTCCGCTCACGCGCTCGACCGCAACGTAGCCAGCTGAGCCTTTGGTTTCCGTCATAGCAGTCAGCATCGTGCCCTTGCTGGTAGCTTCGAGATCGCCGTGAAACTGTTTGTCAATCGTCATCCGGCCCATCGTGGCGTCTTCGAATTTGCCATCCGGCGTCTGCGGAACGATCTTCACTTCAAATGGCCCGCTTGCATGGAGCGCCATAAGTTTCTCCTTCAGGTCTGACTTCGTAGCTGGATTTGCAGCGGACGGCTGTGTCTGCGCATAGGACAATCTATCAATGCCAGCGCCTAGGCATAAGCAAATAGCCGTCACAGCAGCAATTCCAAAGCGAAATTGTTTGGTCATAACAGAAGAAAACACTACCACAATTACTGCGGGCCATTTACGGAGATGTGAGTGGCCGAATTTAAAACGAACGGACAGCAAAGAGCTATTTTTATTTGTGCAAAAGCCCGATCAGCAGCCATGCATTCAGCACGACGATCGCAATCGCTGTCGCCCATGACAAACTCTTTAGCCATGCCGCGTTCACGAATTCGCCCATCTTCCCTTTGTCGCTGGTAAACATCACCAGCGGAAAGACGGCGAAGCTCAACTGCATACTTAGAATTACTTGACTGAACACAAGAAGATTGGCGGTGCCCCGCTCTCCCCAAAATGCTGTAACAATGATCGCGGGCACAATCGCGAGTCCCCGCGTGATTAAACGCCGTAGCCAGGGACGCAGGCGGATGTTCAGAAACCCTTCCATCACAACCTGCCCGGCCAAAGTGCCAGTCAAAGTCGAATTCTGCCCGGATGCAAGTAATGCCAGAGCAAAGATCGTGCTCGCGCCCGCGATGCCAAGGAGTGGCGAGAGAAGTTTATATGCGTCCTGAATTTCGGCAATCTGGTTGTAGCCGCGGCTGTAAAACGTCGCAGCGGAAACGATCAGAATCGCCGCGTTCACGAATAACGCAATAGTGAGCGCAAGCGTGGAGTCGATGGTCCCGAACCGAATAGCTTCGCGCTTCCCTTTGGGTGTGCGCTCAAAGTCACGCGTCTGCACCAGAGCCGAGTGCAGGTAGAGATTGTGCGGCATCACCGTTGCACCCAGAATGCTGATGGCGATGTACAGCATCTCCCGATCGCGAAATAATCGTGTAGGTGGAATGAAAAAGCTTTTCACCAAGCCTGCCGTGCCGGGATGTGAAAACAAAACCTCTAATCCAAAACACACACTGACAGTCGCAATCAAACTAACTACTAGAGCCTCGATAAATCGGAATCCCCTGGACTGCAAAACGAGAATCAGCAGAACATCTAACGCGGTGAGACAGACACCCAGCAGCAGCGGAATGTGAAACAGTAAATCAAGCGCAATTGCCGAACCAATCACCTCGGCAAGATCGCAGGCTGCGATGGCTATCTCAGCCAATACCCACAAGCCGAATGACACCGGGCGGCCAAAATGTTCGCGGCAAGCCTGCGCCAGATCGCGGCCCGTAACTACTCCCAACTTGATGGCCAAAGCTTGCAACAAAATGGCCATGAAGTTCGACAGCATGATGACCGACAGCAGAGAGTAGTTGTACTTTGAACCGGCGGCGAGGTCGGTGGCCCAATTGCCAGGATCCATATATCCGACGGCAATGAGGAAGCCAGGGCCGGCGAACGCGAGAAGCTTGCGCAAAAATGTAGCCGACCGGGGAATGGACAAACTGCTGTGAATCTCCGGCAGGCTCGCCCGAGGCACCTCGTACTGGCCAGCCTGCTCGCGATTCGTCAGTTCGATCGGCATAGTCGCGCATCTGCTCTGATTTGCCAGGCATTAGCGCAAGTATACACGAACCTGTAAACTACGGTTAACACGAAGAAGTCAGCTACACACTTCTGATTGATGCAGTGAAAAAATCTCTTCCGCCAATGTGGAGACTTTCTGAGAGGCTTATGAGATCAGTTATCGGAAGACGAACGGCGACTTCGGCGATCGGCTGCGGTGACCCAGACTTTTTCAGCTGCGGAACTACCGAGAGCAACCGCCCCAGCATCGGTCGTTAGTGTCAGAGTACCGTCGTAATTGCGCTGCGAAGCATGGATACGCGCTCCCGGCCGGATTCCTCGCTGCTCCAGAAATTCCAGCAAGCGGCGATCACGCTCATATATGCCGCTGACAACGTAGTCTGTATTTTCTTCCACATGCGCAAGCAGCAGCAATCCGCGCCGCCGCCGGCTCAAGGGACTCTCCAATTCGCTCAGATTGCCATGCGGACAAGCACCACCGCGTCCAAGTTTGAAAAGTAGTTTCGCTTCGAAATCCGGCGAAACGGCGTGTTCCAGGCGCTCGGCTTCGTCGTGAACTTTGAACCACTCCATTCCAAACACTTCAGATAGCATGCGTTCGATAAGATGATGCCGCAGCGTGAGCTTGCGGGCGATCTTGCGTCCCGCCGCCGTGAGGCCGACATGGCCATCTGTTTGTACTCGGACCAGCCCATCTTTTTTCAGACGACGCAGCGCCATAGTTACCGCGGGAGGCGAGACTTCCAGCCAATGCGCGAGAGTGGCAGAAATGACCGCTTCGCCTTCGCTCTCCGCCTCAAGAATGGCCTTGAGGTAGTCCTCTTTGGAAACAGTGATCATCTTCCCGGATTATACGGCGGAGTTAAGCACAGTTAACAGCGATCTTTCCATGAACACAACCAACCACGCGACCGGCCATCGTTGGCTCCGGCGGAAGCTTTGAGTTATTCTTAAACATTCCAATAGGTAAGTCTGATCGTATTCCGAATATGAAAGTCCTTGTCATTGGCAGTGGTGGGCGCGAACATGCCTTGGTCTGGAAGTTGCGGCAGTCTCCACGCGTTTCCAAGATCTATTGTGCACCCGGGAATGGAGGAATCGGGGATGAAGCCGAGTGCCTGCCCGCTGATGTGAGAAATGTCGAATCCCTGTTGGATGTGGCTCATAGGATCAAGCCGGACTTAACCATAGTTGGCCCCGAAATCCCGCTGCAGCTGGGCATCGTGGACGAATTCATTCGACGCGGATGGCGGATCTTCGGCCCGACCAAAGCGGCTGCTCAACTTGAATCCAGCAAGAGTTTCGCCAAGGAATTTATGCAACGTCACCGAATTCCGACTGCGCACTATGCGATCTGCAACTCGGTCGAAGAAGTTCGGGAAGCATTGCCGCACTTCTCTACCCCAATAGTGGTAAAGGCGGATGGCCTGGCTGCGGGAAAAGGTGTTGTGATCTGCCAAAGCAAAGAAGAAGTCACAGCAGTCACAACAGAAATGCTAAGCGGCAAACTGGTAGGAGAAGCCGGATCGCGTGTGGTGCTGGAAGAATGCCTTCAGGGAGACGAGATTTCTTTTCTGGTGTTGAGTGATGGCGAGCGTGTCGCTCCGCTCGTTGCCGCTCAGGATCACAAACGGATTGGCGACGGCGACACTGGCCCAAATACCGGAGGCATGGGTGCTTATTCCACCTCGACTCTGGTGGACGACCAGATGCGAAACTGGTTGGTGCAGCACATCGCCCGTCCTGTAGTCGAGGGGATGAAGGCTGAAGATGCGGAGTACAAAGGAATTCTCTACTGCGGTTTAATGATTACCGCTCGCGGCCCGATGGTGCTCGAATTTAATTGCCGCTTCGGCGATCCCGAAACGCAGCCTATATTGATGCGACTCGAAAGCGACCTCACGGAAGCGTTGGAGGCTTCCATCGAAGGCCGCGTCAGCGATGGAGATTTTCGCTGGTCCAATGACGCTTCCGTTTGTGTTGTGATGTCCTCGGGAGGTTATCCTGGTACGTTCGAAACTGGGAAGAAGATTACCGGCATCGAAGCTGCCGAGAAGTTAGATGGGGTGAAGGTGTTCCACGCAGGAACGACTAAGCGCGATGGAGAATATTTCACCTCAGGCGGACGAGTTTTAGGAGTAACTGCTCGGGCCGGCGATCTACCCAGTGCCATTGGTCGTGTGCGTCAAGCCGTCTCAGCAATAAGTTTCGAAGGTGCGCATTACCGTAAGGACATCGGGGCACGTGCGCTGAAGAAATAGTTAAGACAATTCGAAAACAGGAAGGTTCATGAGCAAGCCAATAGTTTCCATCGTAATGGGTAGCGATTCCGATCTGGACATAATGCGCGAAGCAGCGACTGCGCTTGAAGGTTTTGGAATCGCTTATGAGATCGACGTGACCTCGGCACACCGCTCGCCGGATCGAACAGCAGATTACGCTCGAAAGGCCGCCGGTCGCGGCATTCGCGTCATCATTGCCGGAGCGGGCGGCGCGGCTCATCTTGCTGGAGTAATCGCAGCACACACGACACTGCCGGTAATCGGAGTTCCGATTTCCGCGACCTCCTTGAATGGCATGGATTCGTTACTGGCCACCGTACAGATGCCGGCGGGAATTCCTGTCGCAACTGTGGCTATTGGCAAGCCGGGCGCAACCAACGCGGGGATTTTGGCAGCCCAAATTTTAGGAGTAGCCGATGCGGCAATAAGCCAGAAGCTCGCGGCCCATAAAGAAAAACTAGCCAACGGAGTAGCAGAAAAATCGCAGAAGCTACAAGCAAGTCTCAAGAAATAGCGCCTGAGTCAGTGGAGAGACGGGCGTCCCTCGCCCGTCCGCGACGATGTACTACAGCTCCAATCCTTTCAGATACTCTCTTAGCGGCCCGCCCAGATCTTCCCGCTTCAAAGCGAACTCCACGGTAGCCTTGAGGAAGCCGAGCTTATCGCCGGCGTCGTGCCGCTTTCCCTCATACACATAGGCATACATTTTTTCTTTCTTGAGCAGCAATTTCATTCCATCTGTAAGCTGCAATTCGCCGCCTGAACCCAACTGAGTATCTGCCAAAGTCTCAAAAACCGCAGGAGTCAAAATGTATCGCCCAATGATGGCAAGATTCGAGGGCGCTTTTTCCAGCGGCGGTTTTTCGACCATGTCCAGCACTTCAAAGAGCCGCTTATTCCCATCTACCGGCTTCACCGCAAGCACACCGTACGCGGAAATAGCTTTACCTTCGACAATCTGAGTCGCAACCACGGAGCACTGTTTCTCTTCGAAAACAGCCATCATCTGCTTCAGACATGGCACCTCAGCATCGATAACGTCATCCGCCAGCAATACCGCGAAGGGTTCGTTCCCGACGAGTTCCCGCGCCGTAAGCACCGCGTGTCCCAGACCCATCGCTTCTTTTTGCCGAACGTAAGCGATGTAAATCATGTCGGAGATCTGACGCACAACCTTCAGCAAATCGGTCTTGCCGCGCTCCTCCAACATCTTCTCGAGTTCATAGCTGACATCGAAATGGTCTTCGATGGATTGTTTGCCCCGGCCCGTGATGATGATGATCTGGTCACATCCCGCTGCCACAGCCTCTTCCACGCCATATTGAATAATTGGTTTGTCGACAAGCGGCAGCATCTCTTTAGGTTGCGCTTTGGTGGCGGGCAAAAAACGCGTGCCTAGACCGGCAGCTGGAAAGACAGCTTTGCGAACTTTCATCTTCATTCGGACATCACCTTTGGCGTGGATCAAACGGCTGCCCTATGATTCTAACCTGCATTGCGAGGTTGGTTAATCGCTACAGCGTCGGACTGTCGTCTCCGAGCATAGCTTTGCGAATAATCTTAAGCGGAACCGCGCCCTGTTGCATAAAGCGGTCATGGAATTCCTGCAGCGAGAACTTGTCGCCCATCTTTTTCCTGTAATCCTCGCGCAGTTGCATGATCTCGAGCTTGCCCAACGTGTACACAAGATAAGTGGGATCGGAAGTTCCACGCTTGGACTCTTCATCCGCCACTGGCGGAGGTTGGTAACCTTCTTTAATAAAAAATTCGCGCGCCTGATCAAGAGTCTTCTTGCCAGTATGCATTTCAATTCCAACGATAAAACGGGCATCTCGCAATAGCGCATCCTCTATCTGTCCCATTCGCAATTTCAAGTCGCCATTTCCGTAGCCTTCATCGAGCATCATCTGTTCGGTGTAATGGGCCCAGCCTTCCGCGTTGCTGCCACAATACAAAAGCTTGCGAGTCTTCGAAGGAGCTTCCTTGATCCATAGAAACTGAACGTAGTGTCCGGGATACACCTCATGAACCGCAGTGCTGATGATCGTCCCGCGATTAAAGCTCTGCATCCATTGCTCGGCATGTTCTTTCGTCCAGCTCGGGTCAACCGGAGTCACATTCATCAGAGCTTCGGTCGCTTTGGTTTCATAAGCTCCAGGCGTGTCCATGGATGCCGTTGTCAGCGCGCGCTCAAACGGCGGAGTCTCTTCCACGATCGGTGGCACGGTCGAAGGAATAGTGATGATCTTCTTTTCGACAATATATTCCCGCAGTCCACCCAGAACGTCGCGAAAGCTCTGTAACAATTGATCGGCAGCGGGATGATCTTTTTGCAATTCAGTGAGTACATCACGCGGGCTGCGTTTGGGATCGATTTGCGCGGCAACTTCTTTCAAACGCTGTTGATTGCGCTTCAAGTCGGCATATCCGATTTCGAGCAGATGATCGAGCGGGATGTCTACCATCTCGTCATAGAGCAATTTCTTGCGATAATTCTCGGTTCCTAGCCGGAAGTCTCCGTTGGACGCGGGTAGTAATTCCGTCCGCACAAAGCGTTCGTATTCCGTCATGGCTTGCACAACCGCGTCGTTCGAGGCTTTGAAGTCCGCCAGCAGCTTGTGATCCGTAACCGCTGAAAACGCTGCGGGGACATCTTTGCGGAAGAACTCAATATCATCCGGGAGCTGCTGCAAAGCCACTTCTGTATAAACATGCGGCGGATTCTTCAGATTCTCGCGAGCCGTATTAAAGAGCTTGGGCATCTCCCGTTCGCGCGCGATTACCGCCCGCAACCTGTCTTCCGCGGAAGCGAAATTCCGCCTCATAGGGACGAAGACTGCATTGCTGGCGGCACTCGAATAATAGTCCGGATCTTTTCGCCACATCTGAATCTCTTGCAATTCGAGCAGCTGTGATCGTATGGAGCCTTCCAGGATTGCGAGATCCCCTAAAGTTGATTCAGGCAATTCGGATTTATCTATTTTCTCGAATTTATCCAGAAACTTTTGCAGCCCGGATATCTCGTTTCCGACAACTGACTGCGAGAAGTTCTCTAGCTTGTTGTCATACTGGTGAAATCCGGCTGCAGTGCCTTCCGACGGGTGAAAGCTGAAGTAGAAGTCGAAATACTCATCAACTAGTTGATCGAAGTTGGAAAGAGCCTCGGACTGCGCTCCCGTTGTTTCCGCAAACGATCGGAAAGAAACCAATCCGGATACCAGCGTCAAGAAGCTGAGAACTACCAAAGATTTGATCATGGTGTCTAGACGTATGAAGGTGAATAAAGTTTCGGCGAAACGTTACGCTATCACAAAGGTAAATTAGTTTGCAGAAATGGAACATGCGTTTTGATTGCGGGTAAATTACGAGGAGACTGGAGAAGAAAGCTCTACAGGCGACAAATCTTCCAGCAGAGTCTGCAGTTGCAACAGAACTTCGTCCGGACGGACCGCCTTGGAAGTAAATTTGAGCACTCCATCTGGAGAAAACTTCGCACTCCCGTGCGAGGCAACGAATTTCGCCAGCTTTTCCGGATCAATCAAAGCATTCTGCCGGAACTTGATGCTCACAAGATCACGCTTGCGTTCGATAGTTGTAGCACCCACACGCATGGCCAGCAACTTCAACGACGCATAATCCAGAAGATGTCGTACTGCCGCCGGTGGATCGCCATAGCGGTCCTGAAGTTCCGCTCCGACATCGTTCAACTGCGCTTCTGTTTCAATTCCTGCAACCCGCTTGTACATGCGGAGCCGCTGATTTTCTTCCGTGATGTAATCACCCGGAATGCGAATGTTCAGTCCGAGATTAAGCTGCATCTCACTCTGCTCAGGCGCGGCTTCGCCCTTCATTTCACGCACTGCATTATCGAGCATCTGCGTATAAAGTTCGAACCCGATGGCTTCAATGTGACCGCTCTGCTCTCCGCCTAACATGTTGCCCGCGCCTCTTAATTCAAGATCAAGCGCCGCGATTTTAAAGCCTGCTCCAAGATCCGAAAATTCTTTGAGCGCAGCGAGCCGCCGACGCGCGATGGGCGTAAGCTCGACATCTTGTGGAACCAGTAAATAAGAGTAAGCGCGACGATTAGACCGCCCTACGCGCCCTCGTAATTGATAAAGTTCGGAAAGACCAAGGCGATCGGCACGATTGATCAAGATCGTATTGCAGAGCGGGATGTCAAGGCCATTCTCAATGATCGTGGTCGCCACCAGAATGTCCGCTTCATGATGCATAAATTTCAGCATCACTTTTTCCAGCTCTCCTTCGGACATCTGACCATGGCCGACGAGAATCCGCACACGCGGGACCAGCGCCTGTAGTTTCGCGGCAATTTCCCAAATACTTTCCACGCGATTATGGACGAAATAAACCTGGCCGCCGCGATCAAGTTCCTGCTCAATCGCCGATTGAATTAATTTCTCGTCCCAACTGGCGACTACCGTCTGGATCGCCATTCGATCTTTAGGCGGAGTCTCGATCACGCTCATGTCGCGAAGTCCAGTCAGTGACATGTGCAGCGTCCGAGGGATCGGAGTTGCCGACATGGTGAGAACGTCCACTTCTTTCCGCATCTGCTTCAGGCGCTCTTTGTGACGCACTCCGAAGCGCTGCTCCTCATCGACAATCAACAAACCGAGATCAGGAAACTTTATGTCTTTCGAAAGAACACGGTGAGTGCCGATGAGAATGTCGATTTTCCCGGTTTCGGCCTTCTGCAGAATTTCCTTTTGTTGTTTCACGGTGCGGAACCGGCTGATCATCTCAATGCCAACCGGAAACGCGGCAAAGCGCTGCTTAAAAGTTTCGAAGTGCTGAAAAGCAAGCACCGTCGTAGGCGCCAAGACTACTACTTGCTTGTTATCGCTGATTGCCTTGAAAGCCGCGCGCATCGCGACTTCCGTCTTGCCGTAACCGACATCGCCGCAGAGCAGCCGGTCCATGGGCATGGACGATTCCATATCGCGCTTCACATCGGCAATGGCATAGTTCTGGTCATCGGTCTCGTTGTACTCGAAGGCATCTTCAAATTCGCGCATCCATTCGTTGTCGTTCGCGAATGCATGTCCTTTCGCAGTCTTTCGCTGGGCGTAGAGCTTGATCAGCTCGTCCGTCATGTCCTTCATTGCTTTGCGGACGCGAGCTTTCGTTTTCGACCAGGCAGCCGTTCCCAGATGATTCAGCGCCGGCTTCGTGCCCTCCGACGAGCGATATTTCTGAATCAAGTCAAGGCGGGTGAGCGGAACATAGAGCCGTGCGCCTTCAGCGTATTCCAGCAGCATGAACTCGGCATTACCATCGCCTTGATTAATTTCCTTCAGCCCCAAATACTGACCAATTCCGTGTTCCACATGGACCACATAATCTCCCACCGCGAGATCACGGAAATCAGAAAGAAATGCCGAGATCTTGGATTTGCGCCGCTGCGGACGGGAAGCGACCGACTCCGATTCATCGAACAGATCACGCGATCCAAAGACAGCCAGATTCGCGTCCGGCAGGATCAAGCCGTCGGGTACATAAGCTTTCACGATCGTGGCAGTGAGAAGTTCTCCCGCAAAATACGAAGTCTCGTCAGCAAAGCTCTCGCCACTGCGGGTGCGACTCCCCAGTCGAAACGACAAGCCGTACTCGGAAAACATTTCAGCGAGCCGTTCCACCTCTCCGATATTCGGAACGGCAATTAAAACTCGCTTTGCATCTGCAATCTGCTTCTTCGATTCCTCCAGCAAGGCTGGAACTGAGCCATGAAAGCGGGTTGTGGGCTGCGAATGAAAACTCACCGCGTCGACATTGTCTCCGCGCTCCAAACCGAGATAATCAAAATCGGCACCTGGAAGGTCGGCCAATTTCCGCCACCAGTCATCCGGAGTGATATACAAATCCGACGGACGAACTAGGTTTCCTACTCCGCTGCGTTCGTGGGTCTCTTCAATGCGGGACCAGACTTGATCGAACTCTTTCTTCAGACTCTCGGGTTCGTCAGCGATCACAGCGGCGTGCGGCACCAAGCCCAAGAGATCGCTATCCGCGCCAGCAACAGGCGCATAAAATTCCCAGCCAGGAAAAACCGTTACGCCACCCGAGCGAACAGCCTGTTCCACCACTTCTTCTGCGCCAGTGATTCGCCTTCCCGAGAGTCGTGTATGAATCGCGCCGAGAAGTTCTTCGCTGACTGGAGTTTCAGTCAGCGGAAGCAGCAAGGCCTCATCGACCGGTGTCGAAGAACGCTGCGTTGCAGGATCAAACTTACGAATCGATTCAACCTCGTCTCCAAAAAACTCGATTCGCAATGGCCGATCCGCTTCCGGAGAATAGACGTCGAGAATTCCACCGCGCAGTGCATACTCGCCCGGCATCTCCACTACGTCCGAAGCGGTGTAGCCCACCGTGTTCAGGTGACGAAGGAGCGGTTCCGTATCGATCGTCTCTCCTCGTCTCACGATGCGAGCCAGATCGGCATAATATTCCGCCGACCTCAGCCGAAGAGCGGCTCCGGCGACAGGCACGACAATAATCGAGGCAGCGCCGGTTGCAATTTTCCAAAGCGCAACCGCACGCTCCTCCTGAATTTCCGGATGAGGCGATAAATTTTGAAACGGTAAAACGTCCCGAGTAGGAAGTGAAACAACCGTTTCCGGATCGGCCCCGCCCACGAGTTCACAAAAGGCTTGCACCACAGGGACCATATCCTCAGCCGCGCGATTGTCGGGCACGACAACAATAAGGGGCCGTCCCAGATTTTTCTGAAGCAGAACCAGCATCAATGCTTTAGCGCTGGGGATCAGTCCGGACACACGAATGCGCCCCGTATTTTCCCGCAGGTGGGAGGCTACACGTGTAAAAGCAGGCAGTTTTTCCGCGTCCGCGAACAGATCGCGAACGAAAGGCAAGACCATTGCTCTTTTAGTTTAACAGGGAAAAATCGAACCGAAATCGATTGTACCGACCGCCGTCCACGCCTTTGCGGAATGGCCGATGTAGACCGTCATCCTCGCCTATTTGGAGCGATCGATGTGGCGACGGGCGTCCTCGCCCGTCCGCCACGCTCTCAGCCAACACGTTCATCGCGAATTCACTCCGCAACTCGCAGCAGCGGACGCGTCAAGCAAGTTGGCCCACCTCCACCATTGATGCACAACTCCGATCCCTGAAATGTCCTCACATCAAATCCCGCATCCCGTAACTTTTGATTCGTCTTGCTATTCTCTTCCAGCGCAAGCAGACGCTTGCCCCCAAGCGCGAGTACATTGCAAGCCAAAGACTCACGTTCGGAATAGTCAATTTCGATCAGACGGAATCCGCGAGTCTTCAAAAGTTCGACACTTTCAACCGACAACCAGGGCAGATCGACAATTGCCGTTTCTTCGTCGAGCAAACTGACGAGGGACATTAAATGCAAACATGCCGAAGGCCCAGTGCCATATGGCAAAGAGGCCGAAACCACTTCAATTCCTTTTGGCCCAAGCAAGTTCCGTAACTGAGAAATCCCATCAGCGTTTGTGCGGTAGCCGTTACCAACCAGCAGAGTTCTTGAATCCAGCCAGACAATATCTCCGGCTTCACTCGTCCCTGGCGCGGCAATCTCTCCGAGGATTTCAATGCCCAGTGATTCACAAAGGGTTCGATGGTGTAGTCCTTCCGGCGCCCGGCTCCTCTTCCCAAGGTTCATCACGATCAAACCGAAATCCGTAATCAGCGAAGCGTCGTGAGTATAAACCGCATCGAGGGTTAAGCCTGAAGACGCGGGCAGCTGAATCACCTCCGCGCCAGCCGATTCCAATTGCTTGCACAACTCTTCATGCTGTTCCTGGGCTACGGCGAAATCCGGCGCATGCAAAAACCCCAACTCGCGCCAGCGGCTCGCCCGCTCAGCCCTATCCCACCCCGCAGATTTCGGCGAACAGACCATTACGCGCCGCAAAGCCGCCGTCATGGAATGCCCGTTGAAAATTTCTTGGGCCGCTAAAGATAAAGACTTCTGATTTTTTTGCTGTGAAATCGTCAAAGTTTGCGACCATACTCCCGTTCAAGAATCTAAATGGGCATTATGGCAAAAGCAATCTGGGAAGGAACTGTTCTCGCTGAATCCGATAAGACGATTGAGATCGAAGGAAACGAATATTTTCCGGCGGACGCCACTCACAAGGAATTTTTCAAGCCGAGTGCGACTCACACCGAATGTCCCTGGAAAGGCACGGCCAGTTATTACGATGTCGAGGTCAACGGAAAGCGTAACCACGATGCAGCATGGTACTACCCCGAACCTAAATCCGCGGCCAAGCAAATCAAAGGCTACGTCGCGTTTTGGCGTGGTGTGAAAGTACAAAACTAAATTCGCCCACGAAAACAAAAGGACGGAGAACCCCAATCTCTCCGTCCTGCCTGCAGGCACTGTGTATTTACTTGGTGCTGGTGCTGGAGTCAGACTGAGCTGCTTCGCCGCCAATCGCCAGAGCATATTTTTTTCCGCCGAAGCGAATCTCGGACAGCGACCTGCTCCCATCCGGATTGTTCTTCAACACGGCTGCATTGCTATTCGGCGAGCTCTGCAGAGTTTGGACTTGCGCCGGTGTGGTGACCACAACTTTATTGCCCTTGAGAATGCTCAGTTGAACATTCGCGCCGCTGCCATCCCACCTCAGGTTGTAGTCGCCAGCTTTTAGCGGCTGTCCATTCACCGTGACTTGGTCCATCACCTGAAGCGATCCCTTGTTGGCCGCGAACACACTGGTCGTTAACAACAGAGCTACGCCCAACAACAGGCTCTTGGAAAGATTCGTAATTTTCATAAGACTCCTTTTTCTTTCCCGAAGTCGTCGGGAATCGGTTCTGGGCGGCCCACTCGCCTTTTTCTAGAAGACTTGCGTTTATCAAGAAAAGGCCTACAATGCTGCCTCGGGGTTAGCACGAAAAAGCGCCGGCCGCAAAGCCGCGAGTTTCTGCGTCGGGGATTGCCATCACCAGGCCGCCAAACCGAGAGTGACGACAGTCCCTTAACCCCTGAAAATTAGTCCCGCGATTCTCGGACAATTTTCTGTCCGATCCAACCATCGCGTGAAGATACGTTTGTGTTGTTCTAAAAGTTCCGTTCCTTCGAACGCCCTCACTCACCTTGGACGCTCAGCGTTCTCCATAGTTAGCAATCTTTAGTTAGACCGCTTTCCTCTTTAACAAACGCCACTTCAATATAGCCACTTCAGATAGCAATCTTCTGGCCAGACATAGATCAAGACATAACGTGTTCACCGCAAACGGGGATGGATCGTCGCGCCCGCGCCATGCGGGGTATGTAAATGTCCGTGATGTCCAATAATGATTGCGCGCTGTCCGGATTTGAACAGCGACGAGTCGTTGGGAAGGTTGCAGAGTTGAGCTGGCAGACCGAAAATTAAATTTGATAAAAATGAGACAAAGATAAAAAAGCCTAGCGAGTCTTTTTCTTCTTTCGCGCAGTCTTATTTTTCGCCGCCACCTGTAACAACACCGCAACATGAGCAATCGCCGCGTTGTCTGTTCCCATGCCTTCGGGCGTCTTGGCTTTAATGCCGATGCAATCCTCCGCAACTCCCATCAGCTCTGCAACTCGACTTCGAATTGCCGCTGTATGTGGCCCGATTTTGGGCGTGGCCAGAATCAGAGTGGAATCAATATTGATAACCGCGTAACCCGCGGCCTTAACTCGTTTGAGAGCTTCAGCCAGGAACACAGCCGAATCCGCACCTTTCCACTTGGGATCGGACGGAGAAAAAGAGAACCAATATCAGGAGCAGCAACCGCACCAAGAAGAGCATCCGTAATCGCGTGAAGAAGAACGTCCCCATCGGAGTGACCGCCGAGTCCTTTGGAATGCGGGAGAGTGACGCCGCCAATAATGAGGGGAATGCCAGACTTGAATTCGTGCGAGTCCCAGCCATAGCCAATTCGAATTTCAGGTTTCAAGTTTCAAGTTTCCAGTTCTAAAACGTTAAACGAAGAAATATTATCGATTCGTTGTGTGTTGGACCGCGATTTATCCGCGCAATCCGTAAAAATCCGCGGCCGCCTTACCGTTTCAGGAAAAATTCCGCCAATTCCATATCCGCTGGCGTCGTGATCTTTATATTCCTTGGCGATCCCATCACCACTGCCACTTTGTTTCCCGAACGCTCCACAAGCGATGCTTCATCCGTTCCCATAAAGCCGTCGGCTGCCGCTTCATCGAAGGCTTTCTTTAGCACTTCGTAGCGAAAACCCTGCGGAGTCTGGGCCATCACCACGCGTTCGCGCGGAATCGTTGTCGTAATCAGTGCTCCCTCAGCCATCCGCTCCACCTGCTTCACCGTATCGACGGCGGGAAATCCCGCGATCGCTGCTCCATATTTCTGCGCTGCTTGAATCACATCGCGAATAATTTCTTCCGTCACAAATGGCCGGACAGCGTCATGCACCAGCACAATATCATCCGGCGCGGCGGAGAGAACTGCCAGAGCATTCGCCACGGATTGTTGTCGATGTTCTCCGCCCTCCACCAACTGAACTTTCTTGGGGAGAACGTCTTTCCCTTCCTTCTCAAGGCGGCTGCGGAAACCAGCCATTTCGTTCTTGCGAAGCGCAACATAAATTTCCGAAACTTCCTTGCTTGCCGCAAACTTACGCAACGTGTGAATCAGAATCGGCGTGCCATCAAGCTCAAAGAATTGCTTGGACGGCGCGTTTCTTTTGCCTTTTCCGCTTGAAACAGCGGACATGCGCGTACCCAAACCCGCCGCCGGAATGATTACAATAACTTTCATAGCAAGGGCGCTTAGTATACGAGGACGCCGAAGCCAGTTCAAATCACGTCATCATGCAATAGCGCCCGACTAGTGTCACGGGTCGAGCTCTGCTGCGGATAATTCCCGTTTGCTTCGATGTGCAAATGATCTGTCTCGAGACGGCTCGCCTTGAATTGCGCCCTCCAGAGCTCTCTGACGCCGACCAGACGTAACGATCCCCGCTATCCTCCCGTGCGCAATACCGATGGCTTCCGTAACCCTTCAGTGCATGCCCAGCAGTACACCTACCGCGTCCGTTTTCCTCCCTCAGGACTGGCCTTTCGGCCTTTGCGCACCCCGCCAATGCAGTTCAGAATGAGATCCAGTACCGCGTTCCCCCGGCACCCACAATGAACATGTCCGCACCCAGCTCGTTTACTGCTCCCATTAATTTTGTTCCCGTTGCGAAAAAGGTTTCGGCCAAGGCTGCTCTCATCGATATGGATGACTCCAGCCGAAATCTGCTTTCGGAATGCTTCCGTCAATTCGGCATCGAGCCCGTGAGCGTGACCTCCGATGGCATTGGCCGCCTGACCCGCGAGAAATTCGAGGCCTGTGTTGTAAAGATGGACGCGGCCGCTGAGCCGCTGCTCGACTCGGTGAGAACCTCCCCTTCGAACAGCCGCATGGTGATCTACGGCCTCGGAGGCAGTGTGCAGCAGGCCATGAAATTTTCGAAGTATGGCATCAACGCTGTTTTCAATGAGCCGCTTGACCGTCAGTCCGCATTGAAATTGGTGCGTTCAACCCAGATGCTGGTCTTCCACGAATTTCGCCGCTACGCGCGCATCCCGGTTATCACGGAAGTGACCTTGGTCGCGGGAGGCAACAATCGATTCACCGTGAGCAGCCAGGAAATCAGCGCCGGCGGAATGTCCATCAAGAGCACCGAGGATGTTGCTCCGGGTCAGCCCGTTGAAATTTCTTTTGCCTTGCTTACTCTTCCCAGAGTATGGGTTCGTGCCACGGTGAGTTGGCGCAAGCCCTGCCAGCAAGACCTTCGGAGTTCGCTTCGATCCAAGCGACGAACGCCGTCTGCTGATAAAAAAATGGGTCGACGCACACCTCGAAGCTGCCAACTTTTCTTCTTAAGTTCGCTCGATTTAAGTTGCGCTCACTTCATCTCGCAACCAACTCTGCCCAAACTGCATAGGGATATCCCTGTATTGCCGCGTAAGTACATCCGCGTTACTCTTCAAAACAGAAAGCGAAGTGAGATGCGGTGAGAGCGGCCACCAGCAGCCATAAAAGCGTTCTACAAAACTCCCGCCGGAGGAAAGTACGATGCAATGGGACCGAGTCGAGGGCAGATGGAACCAAATTGTTGGGGCGGTAAAGGCGCGCTGGAGTCAGCTGACTGATGACGATCTAAATGTAATCGCAGGAAAACGAGCCCAATTAATCGGAAGAATTCAGGAAAGATACGAAATTGCAAGAGATGAAGCGCAAAGGCAAGTAGAACAGTGGATCGCATCGCTTCGCGAAGACGAATTCACCAGCGACAGCCTAATGGAACGAAAAGCCAGTTAGAAAGAACTCTCGGGAGCCAGGATCGGTTCCTTCCAAATTAATTTCAATTCGTTCAAGTTCAATTTGCCTTACGTAGGGACAGCCGCCTCGGCTGTCCGGTCGAGCTTGCTCGACTGCTCTACGCCTTCACTGCTGCTGGCTGAATCTCTTCCACATCTACCCAGTTCGTCGGATACTTCCCCGTGTAGCAAGCCGTGCAGTACGTAGTCTTCTCGCCGTCGCCGCAAGCTACCTTCAACCCCGGCAGAGAAAGATAGGCCAGCGAATCCGCGCCGATGTATTGCCGAATCTCTTCGACGGATTTATTCGCGCCAATGAGTTCTTTTTTCGAAGGCGTATCCACGCCGTAGAAGCATGGCGAAATCGTTGGCGGACACGAAATGCGCATGTGCACTTCCTTCGCTCCTGCCTGGCGGATCATGCGCACAATCTTCTTGCTCGTTGTCCCGCGCACAATCGAATCGTCGATCAGCACCACGCGCTTGCCTTCGAGCAAACTCCGCACCGGATTCAGCTTGAGCTTCACCCCAAAATCGCGCACCGTCTGCCGTGGCTCAATGAAAGTTCGTCCCACATAGTGATTGCGAATCAATCCAAAGCGAAACGGAATTCCGCTCTCGGCCGCGAATCCCATAGCAGCCGTCACGCCCGAATCTGGCACCGGCACAACGATGTCAGCCTCCACCGGAGACTCTTGCGCGAGTTGCCGGCCAAGATTTTCGCGGCTGTCCTGCACCGGACGTCCGAAGACGCGGCTATCAGGACGCGAAAAATAAACGTGCTCGAAGATGCAGCTCGATTGCGCAGCGGAGTCGAATAGAAACGCGAGGTAATGCCTTCCGGCCCGACCACAATCAGTTCGCCCGGCTTCACATCGCGTTCGTAAGTTGCGCCAATCAAATCGAAACGCGCAGGTTTCCGACGCAAACACAATCGTGTCCTGCTTCTCGCCCGGCAGCGCTGGAATTCGTCCCATCGCCAGCGGCCGGAATCCGCGCGGATCGCGCGCCGCAAAAATCCGGTCGGGACTAATCATCACCAGCGAAAACGCGCCTTCAACCCTCCGCAATGCGTCAGCCATCGCTTCGGGCAGCGTCTGCTCTTTCGAGAGCGCGATCAAATGCACGATCACTTCGGTATCGCTGTTCGTCTGAAAAATCGAGCCCTGCGCCTCCATCTTGGAGCGAATATCCTGCGCATTCACCAGGTTGCCGTTGTGCGCGAGCGCCATCATGCCTTTGTTCGATTGCACCATGATGGGCTGGGCATTCAGCAATGACGAATCGCCAGCCGTCGAATAACGCGTATGTCCGATGGCGAGCGTGCCGCGCAGCTTGGTCAACGTGGTTCGTTGAAGATGTCGGCGACCAGGCCCATGGACTTGTGCATGTTGAGCATCATGCCGTCGGACGTGACAATGCCCGCCGACTCCTGCCCGCGATGCTGCAACGCATGCAGTCCGAGGTAAGCCAGCTTCTCAGCTTCAGGGTTAGAGTAAATGGCAACCACGCCGCACTCGTCATGAAACTTGTCAGATCGAAATTTGTCAGATCGAGGCATTTTGCGTCTTAGCTCCTGGCCAAAATCATGTAGGGACAGCCGCCCTCGGCTGTCCGGCTTTACACCGCCACCAACTCCGCGTCCGCCTTCAACACTCTCTCAATTGCGCCCTCAAAACTATCGCGTAACTCCGAAACCTTCGCCGACACGATGACCGCACCATCGATTGAAACTTCTGCTTGTTCGGAAACCGTCTCGCCGATCTGCTCTGCGGAAATGCCGGAATTCACTGCTACTTGTTTGATTCGCGATACGTTAGCCGGGTCGCAAGAGATCACCATCCGGCTCGCGTCTTCTCCAAAGAGAACGAATTCGGGAGCCAGATCTTGCGAATGCAAATCTACTTTGAATCCAATGTCTCGCGAAAAGGCCGATTCAGCCAACGTCACCGCGATGCCGCCATCGGAACAATCATGCGCTGAATCGACTAATCCCAAGTTGATGATTTCGATAACTGCTTTCTGCAGAGCAGCTTCGCGATCAAGTTCGAGCGCCGGAGGAAATCCCCAAACCGATCCCAAGAATCTCTTTGGCGTACTCGGACGAACCAAACTCTGACTCAGCATCGACCGCATCGCCCGGTTCTGATCCGCGCGCAGAAGAACAATTGCGCGTCCCGGTTCTCGAAAATGCGGAAACACTGCCTTATGAACATCTTCGAGAATGCCCACAATCCCTAAAACCGGCGTAGGATAAATACCTTCTCCCAAAGTTTCGTTATAAAAGCTGACATTTCCGCCGGTGACAGGAGTCGCGAGTGCTTCGCAAGCTTTGCTGATTCCATCAATCGCTTGCGAAAACTGCCACATGATATGCGGCTTCTCGGGATTGCCGAAATTCAGGCAATTCGTTGCGGCGACAGGAGTTGCACCTGAACAAGCCACGTTGCGCGCAGCTTCGGCAACGGCATGCATCGCACCAAGTTTGGGATCGAGATAACACCAGCGCCCATTGCCATCAAGCGCCATCGCCAGCCCGCGCTGTGAGCCTTTAATGCGAATCACGCCAGCATCGCCCGCTCCTGGGCCTTCGACCGTGTTGGTCTGCACCATGTGGTCGTATTGTTGCCACACCCAACGCTTGCTGCAAATGTTCGGGCTACCCAGAAGTGTTTTCAAATTTGCGGTAAAGTCTCCGCTTCCAGCGAGTTGAATGTGCTCCGGCTTCTCCGCGAGGCACCGGCGGTTCCCAGCGTTCCAGCGGACGCTTGTACACCGGCGCATCATCCGTTAGCGCAGGATTCGGAATCTCGGCGACCACTTCGCCATGATGCAGAACGCGCAACTTATTTTCGCTGATGACGCGTCCGACCTCGACTGCGTCGAGCCCCCATTTTTCGAACACGCGGAAGATTTCGTCCTCGCGGCCTTTTTCCGCCACCAGCAGCATGCGCTCCTGCGACTCGCTCAGCATGATCTCGTATGCGCTCATGCCGGTTTCGCGTTGCGGCACGCGGTCCAGTTCAATCTCAATGCCAACGTGGCCGCGCCCGCCCATCTCGCAGGTCGAGCACGTAAGTCCCGCCGCGCCCATATCTTGAATGCCAACGATCGCGCCCGTCTGCATGGCTTCAAGGCAGGCTTCGAGCAGAAGCTTTTCCATGAAAGGGATCGCCCACCTGCACATTGGGCCGCTTCGCTTCCGAGCCTTCGCTGAATTCTTCGCTGGCCATGGTCGCGCCGTGAATTCCGTCGCGTCCGGTTTTCGATCCAACGTAAATCACCGGATTGCCTTCGCCGGCAGCCTTGGCGTAAAAAATCTCATCTTGCCGCACCAGGCCCAGAGCAAAAGCGTTGACCAGCGGATTGCCGGAGTAGCAAGGCTCGAACTTGGTCTCGCCGCCAAGGTTCGGAACGCCGAAGCAGTTGCCGTAGGAAGCAACGCCGCTGACCACGCCTTCGATGATGGAATGATTGTGGTGAATTTCGGCTTGTGTTGGAAGCGCTTGTGCGGAAGCGGGGGACAGCCGCCCTCGGCTGTCCAGCCGAGCGTTGCTCGGCCTCGACGGGCGAGACGCCCGTCGCTACATCGCTCGATTGCGCATGGCGTGACTCGATCGGTCCGAAGCGCAGCGAGTCCATCACTGCGACCGGCCTTGCGCCCATGGTGAAAATATCGCGCAGAATTCCGCCGACGCCGGTGGTCGCTCCTTGAAACGGTTCGATGAACGATGGGATGATTGTGCGATTCGATTTTGAAGGCGCATGCCCATCCATCGCCGATGTCGATGATGCCGGCATTCTCCCCTGGCCCTTGCAGCAACCAGCTTGCTGCGCGTCGGCAGCCGCTTGAGATGCACTCGCGAAGATTTGTAGGAGCAGTGCTCGCTCCACATCACGCTGAAAATGCCGAGCTCGGTGAGCGTTGGCTCGCGTCCGCCCAGCAAGCCGCTTGATTTTTTCGTACTCGTCCGGAGTCAGGCCGTGCTCCCGGATGGGCTGCGGGGTAATGTGCAGGAGTTGCAGAGGAGGTCATGGGGTTGGGAAACTCTATTGTCGCATTTGGAGGCAGGAGTGGGTAGAGAGGAATTCGTTGGAATTTTTTGGCGATCAGTGCAGGCGAGCCGAAACGGACAGTCACGCACTTTTCAAGGAGTTAGCTCTAAGTTGTTGATAATTGATTCCGGAGTGTAGTGATCGACTGAGCAAAGTGGTAAGCGAGGAGATTGTGGAATGCCTCAGCTTTGCGCCAGAGAGGCCGTGGCGCGATTTAGTTGGACGGGATCAAGGGTTAGGTCACCGCTCCCGCCAAGATCGCCTAGAACGCTTCTAATCGCTTTGTATGTTCGATTATGTACGTACATATTGCACGTATAAACTAACGATCTCGTCAAAGTTCGTAAAAATGGGATGAACCCATGACAGCCCCTTCGGCTGCGCTCAGGGCAGGCTCTTGGGCGGCTGTCTCTACGTGAGTCCTCTACGCGAGTCCCGCGAGACAACTATACTGTCATCGCATGAAGTCGGTCATCGTAGGCACGGCTGGACACATCGATCACGGTAAGACCGCGTTGGTCAAAGCTCTTACTGGCATTGATGCCGATCGGCTGGAAGAAGAGAAGCGGCGCGGCATCACCATCGATATCGGTTTCGCGCATCTCGAATTGCCTTCTGCCAATGGCGAGATCTTGCGGTTGGGCTTTGTGGATGTTCCTGGCCACGAGCGTTTCGTGCGCAATATGCTGGCCGGCATTGGCGGCATCGATCTGGTGCTGCTGGTGATCGCGGCGGATGAGTCGATCAAGCCGCAGACTCGCGAGCACTTCGACATCTGTCGTCTGCTGTCAGTGCGGCGCGGGATCACGGTATTGACGAAATCTGATTTGGTTGATTCCGAGACGCTCGATGTTGTGAAACTGGAAGTGCAAGAATTTCTGCGCGGGTCATTTCTTGATCCTGAGCACTCGCCCATTATTCCTGTAAGTGCGATAACTGGCGCGGGATTGGCGGATTTAAAACATGCGCTGGCGAAAGATCGCTTCAGAAGTCTCCGCCAAAGATTCCAGCGCGATTTCTCGTTTGCCGATTGACCGCGTTTTCACCATGAAAGGCTTCGGCACGGTGACAACCGGCACGTTAATTTCGGGAACGATTCGCAAGGAAGACGAACTAGAAGTATTTCCGAGCGAGAAACGCGTACGCGTGCGAGGGGTCCAAGTGCACGGAAGGCCTGCGGAACAGGCTCTTGCGGGAGAACGCACCGCGTTGAATCTTGCCGGAGTCAGTACGGAAGATCTCGCGCGCGGAATGACGCTGGCGCCGCCTTCAACTTTTCATTCGACTTCGCGCGTTGATGTTGCGTTGACTTTGTTGTCATCGGCGAAACCGTTGAAAGATCGAGGACGCGTGCATTTCCACGCATATACCTCGGAAACAATTGCAACAGTCTCGCTCCTCACCCTTGCAAAAAGCGCAAGGATGGGCCACCCAACAGGGCAATCCCAAGTCGGCCCGCAGGAATCAAGATTCGCGCACTTGCGATTGGCCGAACCGGTGCTGCTGCTCCCCGGAGATCGATTTATCATCCGGCAATTTTCGCCTGTGGTGACAATTGGCGGTGGGGTCGTGCTGGATGCCGCGCCCATCCCGCGATCCAGAAAAAGTTCGACCGTAAGCTTTCTCGAAATTCTGGCGCAAGGTGAACCGGAATCGATTTTGACGACACGCATTGCCCGGCGGTCGGACGAAGGGCTATCGATCGAGCAGGCTGTCGCAGAGACGGGTTGGCGGCGAGAAATTGTCCTAAGTCATTTAACCGTGCCGATTTCAAAGGGCGCCATTCTTCGTCTAGGTGACTTGTTCGTTCACTCCGACGCAGTTCAACGTTTGAAAACGGGATTGCAAAACCGTGTCGCGGAGTTTCACAAGCACAATCCACTGGTTGCGGGAATCAGCAAAGAAGCTCTGCGGGAAAAACTTGGACTTGCGGTCTTCTCCGCAATTCTCGACATACTGGTACGAGAGAAGAAGCTAACGATCAGCGGCGACATCGTTCATCTGCAGGGCCATGGCGTCGTGATGAAGGACGAAGAAGCCGAGTCGAAGAAAATCATTGAGGATGCGTTTGCTTTGGCAGGATTGAAAGTCCCTGCGCTGAAAGATGTGCTTGCAGGATTAAAAGTGGACAAAGTACGAGCGCAGAAGATTGTGACTCTGCTTTTGCGCGACAAAGTCTTGGTGAAAATTTCAGAAGAGCTGGTTTTTCATCGCGATTCACTGGACGCGTTGCGCCGCAGTTTGACGGCGGAAAAGACAAAGTCTCCAAAGATTGACGTGGCTCGATTCAAAGATATGACGGGAGTCAGCCGGAAGTACGCGATTCCATTACTCGAGTATTTGGATCGCGAGCGAGTGACGAAGCGAGTGGGAGATGAAAGAGTTATTTTGTAAAACAGCCGCGGATTGCACGGATCCACGCGGATGATTTACCCAAATCACAATTTCATAGATTCTTCGCTACACTCAGAATGACAATCTTAAATTGGCTAGATTTTTTCTTCCGGCATTTCTAATTCCAAGCCCAGCGGATCAGTTAATCGGTTCGTCAAATTCGCCAGGCCGATGAGCATGTGCAGATCGACTATCTGCTCATCCGGAAATTGTTTCTTGAGAGGAAGAAAATCATCGTCGTTAATTTCGTGGGGCGATCGGGTCAATTTATCGGCGTAGGTCAGAGCATTGCGTTCTTTTTCGGTGAAGCTACTGTAGTTTCCTGCCTTTAGGGAAGCCCAGTCCTCCGGTGTAATTCCCACGCGCTTCGACGATGCGAGGTGATGCTGCAGGCAATAGCGGCATCCATTGATAATAGACACGCGAATATAGATCAATTCGTACAATTTACGCTCGATTGAACGGCCGACACTGGCGTAAAAACCGAGAAAATTCTTAAGCATCTCCGGGCGATGTGCCAAAGCTTTCTGCACATTGCCGGGTTTGCCGCGCAGCACTTTTTCATAAATCTCTTTGACTTCTGTAGAAGCCTGCTCGGCTTGGATGAGTGCGATTCGGGCCATGAGATCTCCTTACTTGATTTACAAACCGTGAATGTAAGCCGTAATGACTACAGCTATATAATATCTGCTGCGCTGCTGCGCTGAAGCCTAGAGTCTAGCTATTATGTTATCCATCCGCCCCGCCACTTTCGCTGATGTTCCCGTGCTCAAGACCATGATCGAAGAGTTTGGGGAATTTGAGCGCCTGCCGGTTAACGTCAGCGAGGAGAACCTGGTCAGAGACGGCTTTGGGGAGAATCCTAAATTCCGCGTTCTGATTGCAGAATGGACGGGACAAATCGCGGGCTACGCTTTTTTCTTCGAGTTCTATTCGACTTTTGAGAGCCGGCATGGCCTTTACCTCGAAGACATTTATGTGCGTCCGGAATTTCGGGGAAAGAGTATTGGCAAAGAATTTTTTTCGCGGCTCATGAAACTCGCTCAGGAAGAGAATTGCTACGCAATGCGATGGCAGGTGCTGGATTGGAATCAGCCCGCGATTGAGTTCTACAAAAAACTTGGCGCGACGTTTCTCGATACATGGAAGACCGTGCAACTCGACGCAGAAAAATTCGCCGTGTTAACTGAGGGTGCGGAGTGAGCGGACCGGTACGCATCATCGGAGCAGGACTTGCAGGATCGGAGGCGGCCTGGCAATGCGCACGACGAGGAGTTGCGGTTGAGCTATTTGAGATGCGTCCGGTGCGGACGACACCCGCGCACCAGACCTCGGATTTCGCGGAACTGGTATGTTCGAATTCGTTGAAGTCTGAGAGCGAGAACACTGCTCCGTGGCTTTTGAAAGAAGAGATGCGGCGTGCGGGATCGTTGCTGCTGCAGATTGCGCGGGAGTGTGCGGTTCCGGCGGGACATGCGCTGGCGGTGGATCGAGTGACATTTGCGGCGAAAGTGACGGAGGCGATTTCGAGCGAGCCGCTGATCACGATGCGGCGGGAAGAGGTCACTCGCATTGAGAGCGGTGGGCAGATCACGGGTGGCGGCTGTCCCTACGTGAGCAATGGCGAAGTGCCAGATCGCGATTATTGCGACCGGAGCCGTTGAACTTCCGATGCGCTTTCTCAAGACAATCTGCTCGGCTGGCAGCGATGCTGAGGGCAATTCGCATTTGTATTTTTACGATTCGATCAGTCCGATTGTTGAGGCTGATTCGATCGATATGTCGCGGGTGTATCTGGCCGCGCGTTATGACAAGGGATCGGCGGATTACATTAATTGTCCAATGACAGCGGAAGAGTACGGGCGCTTTTTCGATGCATTGGTTGCGGCGCAGTCCGTGGAGGAGCGCGAGTGGGAGAAACTGAATTATTTCGAGAGCTGTTTGCCGATCGAAGAGATTGCGCGGCGCGGGACGCGATACTTTGCGTTTTGGTCCGATGAAGCCGGTGGGATTGAAGGATCCGCGCACGGGACGGATGCCTTATGCGGTGGTGCAGTTGCGGCAGGAAAATCTGCGGGCGGATTCCTACAACCTGGTGGGATTTCAGAATCATTTGAAGTTTGGCGAGCAGGCGCGGGTGATGCGGCTGATTCCGGGACTGGAGAATGCGCGATTCCTGCGTTACGGGCAGATTCATCGCAATACATATATCAATTCGCCGGCTCTGCTGACGGAGACTTTGCAGATGAAGGAACATCCGCAAGTTTTGTTTGCGGGGCAGATTTGTGGCGTGGAAGGATATGTGGAGTCGATTGCAACCGGACTGATGGCGGGAGTTCATGCAGCGTCGCTGGTGGCCGGAATAGAGCCGGTAGCGCCTCCTCGGGCAAGTGCTTTCGGATCACTGATGAATTATGTTGCACACGCAGATGCGAAAAAATTCCAGCCTGCGAATATTACATTCGATTTATTCCACCGCTTGACGTACGAATTCGGGATAGGCAGGAGAGACATCGGAAACAATGTGAACTGGCGTTAAGTGAATTCGACGCGTGGGCTGCAAAAGCAAGTGGAGTACTAGTTTCCCAATGCTGAATACACGCCGTGAAGAGAGCAGGTGTCTTGCATGCAAGAAACGGCAGTTGCAATTCGATTGGCAGTCCGAATGATTCCGCAAAGCAGGAAAACGATCGGCGAGTCGGGAATCGCTGAAAACAACTCAGTATCGCGATTGGGCGCGAATTCGAAGCGATTGGCCAGCACCAACTTATTTTAGGCCGGATTCATGCAAATATCGGCTTTCGACTACGAAAATCGGGCGTCGCACCCGGGAAATTAATGATGCGGCACATTTCGTGAATACGGGATAACATGCGATCGCCAATGCGGTCGCCCAGAGTGTCATCGCGATTGGAACGCTGCGCTCCTTCTACTCCCTCTGCTTTTGCACTCGGCCCATCTGGGAAATTTGTCGTTATGATTACAGTGCGGTTTTCGTTGTAGCGAGTTTTGAAAATAAGGCTCACTGCATCCCATACCCAATCGGTTGGCCTCGAGGCCCCAAAGTCATCCAGAACCAACACTTCCGCCTCGAATATTGGTCGTAGTACCTCAAGTTCTGTCGCCTGTACCGAAGAGTTATAAGAGTTTTGAATCTGCTTCAGGAGTTCGCTGTAATCGTAAAATACACATTGAATACCCTTCTCCAGCATAAGTTGCTTAATGGCTGCAATTGCTAGGTGAGTCTTGCCAGCGCCCACGGGACCAAAAAAAAGCAAACCTGTCTTATTCAATGGGTATTGCTCGACAAATCCCCGCGTCTTGATCAATGCTTCCGCCAAAACTTGCTGCGGCCCATCTGTTTTGAAGTTATTGAAGTCAGAGTTTTGGTAGTGCCGAGGAATACGAGCTTTGGTAAGCAGATAGTCGGCTCGCGTGTCTAACGCGCAATCGCAGCGCTTAACGCGTGTATCTGAATTACGTTTCACAGTTTTCCAGCCCGTTCCACCACACTCTTTACAAATCACAGGACTGTCAGGCTGGCTGACATCCGCTGGCATACTTGGTCGAGTAACACTCCCAACATGCGCCTGATTGTGTGCGGCGAGATCCTGGATGTACCGTGCACTCTTCTCGTCCATTTTCCTTCTTCCTTTCCCAAAACTCAGGCTTCTTCAGATACTGACTCTCAGTGTAGAACTTGATCGGGTTGGGAATAAAGCGTAACTCCGAAGGTGGCCAGTTTGCTACTTTTTCGGCGAAACTTTTGGTTCCGGACAAAACCGGATCCGCTCCGTCCCTCGCAATAGCCTGGGAAATGGCATCCTGCTGCACATCAGGAAGCGTGCGGTTCTTCAAATGGCTATTTACTGGATAGAGATGCCCGATTTGATCGACCACTGAACCCAAATTGTCGATTATTTTCTTTTCTTCCTCAAACCTTTTTTCTTCTATAAACAACTTACTTTGCCTTCCAATTTCATTTTCACTTTCATTTACAGACAGAGGCGTGACACCGGTGTGACTGGAACGTTGTTTACGTTTACGCTCTGTAGCTGATTGACGATTCTGCTCATCACGAACCATGCGTCGCGAAAAAATAGCCCCACGAGTATTCCTCTGGGCCACTCCCTTCGACACTAACTCCGCGATGTATCCTAAGTTCGCACCGACGTCGCCACCGATCGCCTCTGCAATTTCCTCATCGCTCCAAGGCTTACCGCTAGCATCAACAAACGCGCCGCGCACCGGACATTCAAAAAGTAAACAGAGCATATCCATCCACACACCCTTGGCAGCCTTTGAGCAGCGGCGCAGGCAGGGATCCTTCTGCCAATCTCCAGGGTAAAACATGAAAGCAGGTAACTTCCCCATTTCAATCCTCAATAAATTTTTGTTGGGATGGATATGATTTGAAGGTTGCCTGATAGTCGGGGCTTGCGCAACAGGGAAAGAATTTTCTCCTGTGTACATGTTGTGGAGATGTGGGACCGTCTGTGGAGGAGTGAGGAAATAGAGATTAAATTATCGCGAGGTTTTCTTGCTACGAGAAGAGTTTGCACTGAGAGCAGGGCTTTCTTTCGCCGCTTCACGGATTACTTTCAGAAACGCGAGTGCTTCGCTTCTCAGGGCGCGATGACGAGGATGCACCACATCAAGGCTGCGACCTAATGGTTCGCCGTCCATTACTTTTACAGTGGAAAGTTTTCCTGCCCGAATTTCGCGGCCCACAGCGAGTTGCGGAAGGAAGCAGAGTCCCAGGCCGCGTTCTACCATGCGCTTCGCGGTTTCGATGGTGTCCACCTCTAACGCTACGTTGGGAACAAGGCCGCCACGACGAAATAATCCATGCGTTAACGTCCAGTCACTGGAGCCGCGCTCATAAAAAATCAGTGGCCAGGTTGCAATCTGCTCAAGGCGTGCGCGCTTGGTGTGAGTCGGTCCGTCTGAAGGATGTGAGACGAGAAGAAGTGGATCATCGCGAAGACTGAGCGTTTCGACCTCGGGATGCTGCAAAGAACGCGCCAAGCCAATTTCCGCCTCCTCGTTTAGGACCATCGTCAAAACTTCTTTCGAGTTTCCGGGACGAATACTAATGAGCACATTAGGGTGAGCGCGTTGAAATCGTTTCAGCACATCCGGCAAAAAATAAACGGAGATGGAAAGTGCGGCTGCGATCTGAAGGGGACCTCCGCTGCCAGGTTTCAATTCGTGAACCGCCTGGCGCGCGAGGGAAGCCGTCCGCAAAAGTTGCTCGGCAAAAGGCTTGAAAGTTCTGCCAGCTGTCGAAAGTGTGAGCCCTGCGCGTGAGCGGGCGAAGAGGGAAACGCCAATAGATTGTTCCAAAGCTTTGATCCGGGCACTGACTGCCGGTTGGCTGACGCTCAAAGCTTCGGCGGCCCGATGGAAACCTCCAAAGGTCGCTACCGCCAAAAACGTTTCTATCTGGTCCATTTCCATCGCGATACTTTATACCTCATCACTGTTCTGAATCGGTCTAATAATATATGTCTATCAGAGCGCATTCCCTAATAACTTACGGTTATCAGTACGATCCAAACGTTCCGTTTGACGAGTTGCGAGCATGAGACCAGAATCACATCGAGATAAAGGGCAGGGTTTGCTCCCCGTAGAGCGCCTTTGGAGTTAAATGTTGCTCTTTCCCGGCAACCCGGAGCGAATCTGACCTCGCTGTAAGACAGGCAACCGGAGGAAAGAAAGACTTTATGGCTACTCTGTCCAGATCTGATGTTCCTTTGATCGGCTTTCAGGTTAATCACCCCTCGGCTGACTTTCATCCGCAACGTGACCTGCCCGAGGGCTTTCTGGATTTTTATCAGCCCCTCCATCGGCGATTCGCCCCGATTCAGCAGTCCTTGCTCGAAGAGAGAAAGCGCGTCCTCGCCGAGTCATTGCACGGAAATAAGCCGACACATCCTTTTCCTGGGCCTATGGTTCGGGGCGGCTGGCGTGTTCAGCTGCCGCACTGGTGCCAGGATCAACGCAATCAAATGACAGGGCCCGCCGACGATGCTGAGCTCGTCGTCAAGATGCTTAACTCTGGCGCGCCGGGCGTCATGCTTGATCTAGAGGACTCGACTGTCAACGAATGGGAACACCAGCAACTCGCAGTGGACAACGTTCTGGCGGCGCTGCGCGGCACTCTCACCTATCACGACAAGAAGCGGGACAAGATTGTAGGAATCCAACCCGGTCCAACCGTCATTTGGACGCGAGCGCGGGGATTACACATTCATCAGGGCGGAATTATTGCGAACGAACTGACGCCTGCTTCGCTGTTCGATGTCGCGAGAGTAGCCTACCGTGTCAATCCGACGGAACTGAAGCATCCGCTCTGCTTCTATATTCCGAAGTCGGAGTCGGCCGAAGAAGCGCTATGGTGGCGGGATGTCTTCGAGGCGATCGCCGAGGCAAAGGGATGGGCGCCGGATTATATAAAGTGCATGGCGCTGGTCGAATCGCATCCTCTGGCTTTTCAAATGGAGGAGTTCTTATATAACCTGCGGGACCACATCTTGGGTTTGAACCTCGGTCGCTGGGATTACATGGCCAGCTTGATCCACTTCAACCTGAATGATCCCGAGTGGGTGCTTCCAGATCGCAATACGATTCCTCACAACGTCTCATTTTTCCAGAATTTGCGCGAGCTGTTGCCGGAAGTTTGCCACAAGCGGGGAGTGTTGGCGATTGGTGGAATGACGGCTTTGTACCCTAGCCGCACTGACTCTGAATTGAATGCGCATGCGATGGCGGCTCTCGAAAAAGATAAAGAGAATGAGGCGAGTTGCAATATGGATGGAGCATGGACCGGCCATCCGGACCAGAATCAAGTTGCGATTGACCAGTTTCCTGCTCCCAACCAGCTGAACGCGCGGCGATCCCATGCGGAACGGTACCCAGATCTTAGGCCAGTCCCAAAAAATGTGGGCAAACGTACGGTCGAGGGCACGCGAGCTGCCGTGAGAACTGTGATTCGTTATCGCAATGGAGTGCTCAATGGTAAAGGAGCCAGCCTGCTCGACGGATACATGGAAGATCTCGCTACTGATCGTATTTATCGTCTTATGTTGGCGCAACGCATGCGTCATGATGGCCAGGTTTTCGATGACAGGGGTGAAGTGATGAATCACACTCTGGAATTCATTACTAAGTTGTTTGATGAGGAGCTGGAGAAGTTGATTTCAGACGGAACTCATGGCGAGGGCACGGAAGAGACGTTCCGCAAAGCACGGCGGATTAGCGAGGCAATGGTGGTGAACGGAGAATTCGACCCAATTTAGATCCGCGAGGGACTTTCAGAAATTTTGTAAGCAGCAAGTTAGGACAAAATTATGGCAAGCAATGGCAAAGTTTCAAACACGAGCCAAGGTCTCAATACCAATAGTGATTGGAAGAACAATCCACGTTGGAACGGAATTACCCGGCCATACACCATGCAAGACGTGGAGAAGCTGCGCGGTTCCATGCAGATCGAATACACGCTCGCCCGCAAAGGCGCTGAGCGATTTTGGGAGCTACTGAACTCCGAACCTTACGTCGCGGCACTTGGCGCGATGAGTGGGAATCAGGCTATTCAGCAAATCGGCGCCGGCCTAAAGGCGATCTACGTAAGTGGATGGCAGGTGGCCGCAGATGCAAATAATTCCGGCCATATGTATCCCGATCAGAGTCTTTATCCGGCCGACAGCGTACCGAATGTGGTTCGCCGAATTAATCAGGCTTTGATGCGTGCCGATCAGATTCACCATGCGGAAGAAAATGACGGGACGTACTGGTTTGCTCCGTTGATTGCGGACGCCGAAGCCGGATTCGGTGGAAACCTGAATGCATTCGAGCTAATGAAAGGGATGATCGAGGCCGGAGCGGCAGCGGTCCATTTTGAAGATCAGCTGTCCTCCGCTAAGAAGTGTGGACATCTGGGCGGAAAAGTCCTGGTATCCACGGCAGAGGCGATCCAAAAACTCGTAGCTGCACGACTGGCAGCGGACGTGATGAACGTCCCAACTTTGATAATCGCCCGGACTGATGCCAACAGCGCTCACCTCCTGACTACGGATATTGATGTACGCGACCATCAGTTCCTTACAGGAGAGCGGACTTTAGAAGGATTTTTCCAGATTCGCGGGGGGATTGATTCCGCGATTGCGCGTGGCATCGCCTACGCTCCTTATGCGGATCTTTTGTGGTGCGAGACTTCGGAGCCGAATGTCGAAGAGGCCCGTCGTTTTGCAGATGCGATTCACGCCAAATATCCTGGCAAGATGCTTGCTTATAACTGCTCGCCTTCATTCAACTGGAAGAAGAAGCTGGACGATAGCGCCATTGCGAGCTTTCAAGCTGAGCTTGGGGCGATGGGTTACAAGTTCCAGTTCATTACGCTTGCGGGTTTCCATGCATTGAATTTGAGCATGTTCGAGCTGGCTCGTGAATACAAACAAAACGGAATGACTGCGTATTCACAACTGCAGGAGCAAGAATTCAGCAGCGAGCGTGATCATGGATACGAGGCCGTGAAGCATCAGCGTTTTGTTGGTACGGGGTACTTTGATCTGATCACACAGGTCATAGCAGGCGGAACAAGTTCGACGACTGCCCTAACTGGATCAACTGAAAGCGAGCAGTTCGCACTACCGAAAATTCCGGTCGCGGAGCTTGCCTTCGAAGAAATGTTGCAACCTTCAGGCGATTAGTTTTTCATTTCGGCCCGAACAAGCCGCTCCTTTCAGCTAACCGGCTCGAGGAGCGGCTTTATCTTTATCAGACATAAGCGAATCAGGCATAAGCGACGATTTTCGGACGCCGTGACCCAAAGAAGGCATCCAGCGCGGATTTTCACAGTTGACATTCAACGCTGGCAGTAGCAAATGGGTGCCGCAAGGTTTCCAAACCCAGCGAGTGGTTGGATTGTTCGCGTGCTCCTGGGATCAGCGAGACCTGCCAGGAGAGACAAAATGAATAAAGCCGATCTTAAGATCGCTGGCATCAGGTTGTGGGATCAGCAAGGCGCAAGCCACCGGTGCGATTGACACCGCCGTCAGCAGCATCACCGGGGCGCTAGAAAAGGGAGACCGGGTAGCTTTAATAGGGTTCGGTACTTTCTCGGTATCGGCAGAGAAAGGCTCGCAACGGACGTAACCCACAAACCGGCGCCACCATCAAGATCGCCGCCCGTAAAGTCGCGAAGTTTTCCCCCGGGGCCGAGTTGAAAAAAGCAGTCAATCGCGGAAAGTAATCTAGGAAACCAGATGTCAAAACGGCAGGGGGTCGGCCCTGCCGTTTGTTTGGCCTTTACGGGATCGCGGAATCAGAAACCCGGTTCGCTCGCGATAGTCCCGTAGCGCTCGCAGTATCAGGCCTCATCAGAGATTCTTCTTTAGCCTTAATGGCGAGTCCCATCTACCGAACTGCCGGATTCGTCGGGCTAAAGATGCCTGCGGGACTCTGTTTCCAAATCCACGCGTGCACCATCCATTGCGTTTCAGCGGTGAAAATAGCCTTATTCCGTCCCGCATTGCTCAGCCGATAAATTGGCCTTAACACTGTTGTCGGTCAATACGCAGAGATTTTCGTGACGGTGCCAGTTGGCGAGAGACTGGGAAAGGGAGCATTCAACGGTTGTCCGTCGCTACCTTCGGATGCTTTGAATAAATAGCTGACGCCGACCAGCGAGAGTCCATTTTTGTCCTCTG
>CAWBSY010000016.1:0-28659 GCA_963791575.1 Terriglobia bacterium
GCAACAAATTCCTTCCTCTGTTCGTATCTCCCACAGGAACTAGGTCTGACTTCGGCTTACGTTCTTTCCAGGTCCGCGTCCAATACACGGGCTATTACGAAATGGTTCTTCGGGATCTCATTGGCGATGTGTTGCGCACCATGTGGGCGCATAAGTTGCGCACGTTTCTTACGATGTTCGGTATTGCGTGGGGAATTGTTTCGATTGTGTTGATGGTGGCGGCGGGCGAAGGGTTAGAGAAGGGACAGGAAGCGCAGGCTAAAACTCTCGGCAAAGACGTAATGATCGTCTTTCATGGTCGGACCAGCTTACAGGCCGGCGGTGCGCGGGCAGGACGCGTTGTGCATCGGGAAGATCCTGATGTTCCCGCGGTGCAGGCGGAGGCTCCCGATTGTGAGTACGCGATTCCGGAACTCGAGCAGGAAGACGTTCGCATTCACAGCAATTACAACAATGCCGCTTTTCTGATTACTGGCTCGCAGCCACCGTTTCAGGAGATTCGCAGCCTTGGAGTGGGCCAGGGACGCTTCTATACGTGGGACGACACCCGCGAGGGACGCAGGGTTGCTTTTCTTGGAAGCGATGCGGCGAAGCAGCTTTTTCAAGGACGCGATGCGATTGGACAAAACATTTATCTCAACGACTTTCCTTTCGTAGTGATCGGCGTCATGGCGAAAAAGAAACAAGACTCCAGCTATGACGGATGGGATGTGAATAAAGTTTTTGTTCCGTTTGGCGCGATGCGGCGGGATTTCCCGGATAAGTCTCCGGGAACGCCGACTACTTTCGATCAGCTGTTGGTTACTCCGAAATCGGTTGAGCAGCATGAAGCGTGCAAGCGCGAAGTGCGTGCTGTGCTGGCAAAGATGCATAACTTCGATCCCCTGGATAAAGAGGCTTGTCCCATCTGGGATACGGTGCAGGAGGCGAAGGCCTTCCGGCAAATGACGGATGGCATGAAATATTTTTTAGGAGCGGTGGGCATCGTCACGCTTTTCCTTGGCGGGCTCGGTGTGATGAACGTGATGATGGTCGCGGTGCGCGAGCGGACTCGCGAGATTGGAGTGCGTAAGGCGCTGGGAGCTCCGGCGCATACGATCCTGAAACAATTTTTTATTGAAGCGCTGCTGATTGCGTTTTTGAGTGGCGGTATCGGATTAGGTGTTGCATACGGACTCTGCTGGCTGGTGAATTTGCTGCCAATGCCGGATTTCTTTGCGGGCTTGCTTCCGACGTGGGAGTCAGGATTGCTCGCGTGTTCATTGCTGGGATTCATTGCAGTGGCTTCGGCGCTGTATCCGGCGAGGAGAGCGGCTTCGATTGATCCAATTGAGGCGTTGCGGTTTGAGGCGGGCGGATAAATCTAGCCTTTGCGCCGGAAGGCTTTGTCGAGCTACGCTCGACCGGACAGCCGAGGGCGGCTGTCCCTACGTGACCAATGTTGATTGAAATTATTCTCGAAGCTTGGGTCGCGCTTAAGCGCAACTACACCCGCAGCATGCTTACCATGCTAGGAATCATCTGGGGTATCGCTACTGTCACGCTGCTAATCGCGTATGGCAGCAGCTTTCGCCAGATACTGGTTGCCGGATTCGACGCTTTTGGAAAAAGTGCTGTCATCTGCTGGCCGCAGCAAACCAGCGAACAACCGGGCGGTCAGCGTGCCGGTAAAAAAGTTGTGTTTGAGCAGGCGGATGTTGACATGGTGAAGGCTACGGCTCCGCTTGTTAAACACGTTTGCCGTGAGACAGTGCGCCGCCCGGGGATCGCTTACGAGGATCGCATGGTTGGGACGGCGGCGATTCGCGGAGTTTGTCCTGAGTATGGCGAGATGCGCAATGAGGTCCCAATGGAAGGCCGCTGGATTGACAGCACTGACGAAATTGAACGGCGGCGGGTGTGCTTTCTCGGAGGAAGAATTCGCGAGCAGCTGTTCAGCGGGCGGCCTGCGGTGGGTGAGACAGTTGCAATCGGCGGTGTGCGCTTCACTGTGATTGGTGTCATGCAGCGCAAGATCCAGATGAGCAATTATTTTTCCAGCGATGACGAATCGGTTTGGATTCCATATTCAGCGGCGAGTGATCTTTGGGATACACGTTACGCGGCAGTGCTGATCTTTGCGCCAATCGCTCCGCAATTTGAAAAACGCGCAATGGCGCAGGTGTTGGCGGCAGTCGCGACTCGACAGCAGTTTTCTCCGACTGATCCCAAGGCAATTCAAATGTTCGGACGTGATGAGTTTCGTCCAGTGATCGATGCGCTGACGATTGGTTTGCAGGTGCTGCTGACTTTTGTGGGGACGTTGACACTCGGCATTGGCGGCGTGGGGGTGATGAACATCATGCTGGTGTCGGTGGATGAACGCATTCGCGAAATTGGTTTGCGACGCGCGCTGGGCGCGAAGAAGATTCACATCAAATTGCAGTTTCTTGCGGAAACACTTTTGATCATGCTGCTGGGCGGAGTTATCGGAGTTTTGATTTCTTACGCTGTCGCAGCGGCGGTGGGCACTCTTCCATTAATGGGGCCGTTGTTCGAAGATGATTCGGGACGAGGCGACATACACCTGCACATTTCATTGCTCACAATAATGCTCTCGACATTTGTTCTGCTGATTGTGGGTGTGATCAGCGGATTGGTTCCCGCATTGAAGGCCTCGAAACTCGACCCGGTCGAGGCTTTGCGGTACGAGTAAACGCAAGGTGCATTCTCCTGATTAGGTCAATCCGATTAGAGATTGATGGTTATCCTGTGCCGACTTATACGACTGGCATTCGCAAACTGGACGGCAGACTCAACAAAGACGGAACCATGACGATTTATGCGATCACTGCTCAGCAAAGAAGTCTTCCAGGCCGGGGTTGTGATCCCCGGCTTATTTTTTTGCAGGGGTTTTCGAAGTGCCGCTCTTGGGCATTCAAGCTGGGTTTCCCCGTTGACCTCGCGACCGATTGGCTGTACCTTGCTCCCATCCGAGGATATTTTGTCCGCGAGGTGCTTGCTTGCCGATTTCTGCTGTCGACGCGATTCAGCCAGCTTTCCAGCACACCACGCAGCAACTTCTAAAGCCCTTTCGGGCTGCGCAATGGGCCAAGCTTGCACTGGTCGGATTTCTCGCGGGTGAGATGAGTTCGGGTGGCTGCAGCGTGCCTAACTTTCAAGGCTATAGCGGCCATGGGTCGCATCGTTTTGCCGAGTCAGCGCCGCCCAACTTTAATTTTCCAAACCACCCGCATCTGGATCCAGCCACTCTGGCCTTGCTGGTCGCATTTTTGATTGTTTCCGGCATTGTGCTTTTCGTACTGTTCATCTACTTGAATAGCATGATGCGGTTCGTTTTGTTCGACAGTGTGATTGCAAAGGAGTGCCGCATCCGGCAGTTTTGGCGCCGCAGACACGCTGCTGGGTTGCGTTATTTTGTTTGGCAGATTCTGTTCATGCTAATCACGACGGGCGGCATGGTGATTCTGATCGGCATTCCCGTGGGATTTGTTCTTGTTTTGGGGTGGCTGAAACAGCCACGCGAGCATATAGTGGCGCTGATCCTGGGCGGAATTTGTCTATTTTTCGTATTCGTGACATTCATGCTGGTCACATTTGCTGTCACAGTTCTCACTAAAGACTTCGTGGTTCCACAAATGGCTCTGGACAATATCAGCGCATTCGAAGGATGGCGGCGATTGCTGGCAATGATGAAAGCGGAAAAGGGCAGCTACGCTGGATACATTGGAATGAAGATCGTCCTAGCGATTGGAGCAGCCATTGTTTTTGGAATCGTTGCCGTCATCGTAGCGCTGGTGTTGCTGATTCCTGTTGGCGGCCTTGGCGCCATCGCGGTACTGGGTGGAAAGGCTGCCGGCCTTACCTGGAATTTGTACACAATCACAATCGTGGTGGTAGCCGGATGCACTATGTTGGCGATTCTGCTTTATGTCATTTCGCTGATTTCGGTTCCAGCCATGGTTTTCTTTCCGGCGTACTCGATCTACTTCTTTGCAGCACGGTATCCAGCATTGGGGGCGGTTATTTATCCATCGCCGATACCGCCTATGCTGCCACAGTCGGGTCCATCGTTTGCGGCGAATCCGGAACCGATCGGATGAAGTGTTGCGGTAACTTCAAACTAGCCACTTGAACCAGCCGCGCCCATTCAAAAATTGTCGACTCGCTACAGTCTCAGCAATTTCCTGAGAGCTGCGATGAGTTGCACACCGCGTTCATAATTCCGAGGACTACGGCATCAGGGTTCGCATCCTGATCGTTGGTGAGCACGACTACACTGAAACCGCTGTCGAGGAATACGGCTGTCTCTGCCGTGAATCCGCCAATTTGGCCATCGTGCCAAATAATCGGTTTGTTGTTGAAGGTCCACAAAGCCAGGCCGAATCCGTAGGAACCGCTGGAAGGAGTGCCAAAGCCATTGGAAGTCGTCATGGCTTTGAAGGAATCTGGAGAGACGATTTTTCCGTGAATCAGGGCATTGTCCCATGCGACCAGATCGTACACATTCGAACTTAGCGCTCCGGCAGCGAATGCGGCCGAACGATCCCAAATGATTGCGGGAACGAGACTGATCCATTATTGGTGTAGCCAGTTGCGGATTGAGCCGATGGGGGAAGCGAGTAGTAGGTATTCGTCAATCCCAACGGCTGGAAAATATATCGGTCGAGATCAGCCGCATAAGACTGACCGGTCAGCTTTTCGATGATTGTACCCAGGGCAAAAAAATTGCTGTTGGAATAGGCATACTGCGTCCCCGGCTGGAATTGCAAGGGCGCCTGACTTACGGCGGTCAGCAGTGTTGCTTCCGAAACGCCATTCCGAACCCAGTCACCGATTTGAGGAAAGTTGGTGAAATCCGCTAACCCCGAGGTATGAGTGAGCATCATGCGAAGAGTGATGGCCGAGGGAAAGTCATACTCGGGCAAGTAACTTGCGATTGAATCATCCACGTGCAAATGCCCCTGCTCTTGCAACTTCATGATCAAGGCTGCAGTGAACTGCTTGGTGATGGAGCCGATTTCGAAAATAGTACTGGGCTGCGCCGTCTGTGTTGTGGTCAGATCAGAAACTCCGTATCCCTGGACGTACAGCATCGCGCCGTTTTTCGCGAGAGCAACCGTCGCGCCAGGGAAACCTTGTTGCTGCATGGCCGTCCGTACCACTTCATCGACGTTACTAGCCAACGAGGTTTGTTGCGATGGAGGAGTGCTGGAAGTTCCACATGCCGCGGAGGCAAGAGTAATCGCGATGGAAATAAGAAGGAGGCAAGCCCGTGGCGGAGGAGCAGGTGTCATACTCCCTCCTGTATCCATCAAAGTTTAGACCCCCTACGGGCAGAACAGTCAAGAATTTTCGACTAACGCAACATGTTTAATCAAAGGACATTGCACTATGACCACTGCCCGGAAAATGCCGACAGTTGGCTTAAATCTTGAATTCCCCTAAAATCAAGAGGAATCGTTTCTGCGAGGATTTCAGGAGTTCATGCCACTTTACGAGTACGAATGCAAGAAGTGCCACCACCGGGTTGAGCGCATCGTCAAATTTTCAGATCCACCATTGAAGAAATGCCCGAAGTGTGGGGGGCCGGTGGAACAGCTGATCTCGGCGCCCGCGGTGCAGTTCAAGGGCTCGGGCTGGTACGTCACCGACTATGCTAAGAAGTCGGGCTCCGCTGGCTCGTCCAATGGAGATTCGGGTGAGAAAGGGGAGTCTTCCTCTAAGGACGATTCTTCTTCGAAAGATGATTCCTCCAAAGCGGCTTCCAAAGAAGAGTCTTCATCGAAGGCTGGTTCCAAAGATAAAGGGAAAGACTCGAGCGACGGCAGTTCGGGTTCAAAGAAAGAATCGAAGTCTGAAGGTTCGGGCAAGAAGAAAGCTTCTTCTGAGAAAAAATCCTAAGGCGATTGTCGTTCGATTATTTAAAGACGGCTCCAGTCATCGCCAGCGCATGTCGTATCCAAGCGTGTTTAGGATTTGGTTCTCGAATTCATATTCCAACAATTGATTGAAGTTATTGCCCTTGAATTCCCAAGAGGCGGCATAGTTAGTCAGTGGCGGCTGGTAAAGGGAATATGCCGCCGCATAGTGCACATTGCAGGGTTGCGGACACGCGATCATGCCAGTGGGATCGGTGCGCAGTACGCCTGTGGCTGCAAACAACGCGTTCGAAGAAACATCCTGCTCGGCCGCAACTAAGACATGATGGGGAACAACGTCCAGTGCTCGCGGATCGCCGGGGACAATGTCGGCTGGAACGTTGGAGGTTGTGCGTTCGACCGGATTCAGGTCGATGCTTTTCGCGATGCTCTGCTGGGCTGCGCTCCAAATAGTTTTGAGGTCGGCGTCAGGGTGCTGCGTTTGATTCACGAAACCCGACGGGCGTCGCGGCAGGTAGACCTCCGCAACCAGCTAAGCCCATGGTCAGAACCAGCACTCGCCAATTTGAGATCACGCTGTCCTCGGATTCTCCTATTGGGATCATCGGCAAGGTTGGTTGGGGCTCTATGTCCTATTAGCTGTTAGCCTTTAGCTCTTAGCTTTTTAGCGAGGAGCATTGCCGAGTTTCACTCGGCCGGACAGCCGAGGGCGGCTGTCCCTACGCTTGCAATGTGAATCTTTTACGGCCTTCACTCATCTAAATAGTCGTTATAACGAGGATTTCACAATGATCAACATTCGACGCAGTGAAGAACGGGGTGGCGGCGATTATGGCTGGCTTAATACCCACTACACTTTTTCGTTTAACACCTATTACGATCCCAAGTTTATGGGCTTCCGCTCGTTGCGAGTGATCAACGAGGATTGGGTTGCGGCTGGGCAAGGTTTTCCCACGCATCCGCATCAGAATATGGAAATCATCACTTACATTCTCGAAGGTGAACTCGAGCACAAGGATAGCCTCGGGACGGGATCGATTATTCGTCCGGGTGATGGACAGCGCATGAGTGCGGGCACGGGCATTCGGCATAGCGAGGCCAATCCTTCAAAGACCAAGGCCGCGCATTTGCTGCAGATATGGATCGAGCCGGACCGTGCGGGGCACAAACCGAGCTATGAACAAAAAGAATTTCCAGAGGCAGAGAAACGGAATAAGTTGCGGTTGATTGCGTCGCCTGATGGCAAGGACGGGTCGGTCAGCATTCATCAAGATGCCAAGCTTTACGTTTCTCTGTTGTCGCCGGGTGAAGAAGTCTCTCACGAGATCTCCAAGGGACGCCATGCGTGGATACAAATCGCAAAGGGCGCAGTCGAGTTGAACGGAAAGCAGCTTAATCACGGTGATGGAGCGGCTGTGAGTGACGAGGCTAAGTTGACGATTAAAGGAACAGAAGATTCGGAAGTGTTGCTGTTCGACTTGGGATGAGAGTGAAGATTCTTAGCCGCGGATTACACGGATGAACACGGATTTTAAAAGAGGTATCCGCGAGTATCTGTGAAATCCGCGGCCTTATTTTTGTGGAACGTGGCCCCCGGAGTTCTTTACCGGATTAATCAGCGTTTTGCTTTCGCCGGTTCTCTTTCTCCTACTCGCTCGCTTACTTTGAATTGCATTTTGCCGTCTACTGCATCGATCACTATATGGTCGCCGTGCTGGATCTCTCCGTCGAGAATTTTTAGCGCCAACGGATCCTGCACCAGCTTCTGAATTGCACGCTTCAAAGGACGCGCTCCGAAGTCGGGATCGAATCCTTCTTTGAAGATCAGGTCTTTGGCTGCGTCGGTTAGTTCGAGCGAGATCTTACGCTCGGCCAGCAGACGTCGCACGTCTTCGAGACGTAGCTCGATGATTTTCACCAATTGCTCTTTCCCGAGCGGGCTAAAGATGATGATGTCATCGACACGATTCAGAAACTCGGGTTTGAAATGAGCGTGCAGCGCAGCGGTAACCTGCTTTTCCGCATTCTCGATGTCTTCCTCAGTCCGCATATTGCCCGCGCTCAAGAATACCGATCCGATATTTGAAGTCATGATGATGACTGTGTTGCGGAAGTCGACGGTTCTACCCTTGCCATCGGTTAGGCGGCCATCTTCCATAATCTGCAACAGGATGTTGAATACGTCGGGATGGGCTTTTTCGATTTCATCGAACAGCACCACCGCATACGGACGCCGGCGAACTTGCTCGGTAAGCTGACCGCCTTCCTCGTAACCGACATAGCCGGGAGGCGCTCCGATCAGACGAGACACGGCGTGCTTCTCCATGTACTCGGACATATCGATTCGCACCATTGAATGCTCGTCGTCGAAGAGAAATTCGGCCAGGGCGCGAGCGAGTTCGGTTTTGCCTACGCCAGTCGGCCCAAGAAAAATAAACGAACCAATCGGGCGCTTGGGATCGCTAAGTCCCGCGCGGGATCGGCGAATAGCGTTAGCCACACGTTCGAGCGCTGGATCTTGTCCCACGACCCGCTGTCGCAGGCGGTCTTCCATGCTGACCAGTTTTTTCACTTCGCCTTCCAGCATCTTCGAGACCGGAATTCCGGTCCACTTGGAGACAATGCGCGGCCACGTCTTCTTCGTCGACTTCCTCCTTCAACATGCGATGCCCCTGGGACTCCATTTGGGCGGTCAGTCTCTGCAGTTCTTCTTCGGTTTGGCGAATGAGGCTGTAGCGAATTTCCGCGACGCGTTGAAGATTGCCCTTGCGCTCCTCGGCTTGCTCTTCGATCTTGAGTTGCTCCAGCCTTTCTTTCAGCTCACGAGAGCGGGCAATCAAATCTTTCTCGCGCTTCCAATTCGCTTTCAGAGTGTTTGCCTTCTCGCGAATCTCGGCGAGTTCCCGGTCGATAACCTGCAGGCGCTCCTTTGAGTTCGGGTCATCTTCCTTCTTCAACGCCTGGCGTTCGATTTCGAGCTGCGTGGCCCGGCGTTCCAGTTGATCGATCTCCGTCGGAAGGGAATCGATCTGAATACGCAACGACGCGGCGGCTTCATCAATCAAGTCGATTGCTTTATCGGGAAGAAAACGGTCAGAGATATAACGATGCGAGAGCGTTGCGGCCGCGACGATGGCAGAGTCTTTAATGCGAACGCCGTGGTGAACTTCGTAGCGCTCTTTAAGCCCACGCAAAATTGCGATCGTGTCTTCGACATTCGGTTCGCCGACAAACACGATCTGAAAGCGGCGCTCGAGAGCGGCGTCTTTCTCGATGTACTTGCGATATTCGTTCAGTGTTGTTGCGCCAATCGCACGCAACTCTCCTCGAGCTAGTGCAGGCTTGAGCATGTTGGAGGCGTCAATAGCGCCTTCCGAAGCTCCCGCGCCGACCAGCGTATGAAGTTCGTCGATGAAGAGTACGATCTGTCCGGCAGAATCTTCGATTTCCTTGAGTACTGCTTTGAGACGATCTTCAAATTCGCCGCGATACTTTGCTCCGGCCAGCATCGATCCTAGGTCGAGCGAGATCACTCGCTTATTTTTCAGGATCTCCGGAACGTCGCCTGAGATGATGCGTTGCGCGAGTCCCTCGACAATCGCGGTTTTGCCAACGCCAGGTTCGCCGATCAGCACCGGATTATTCTTGGTGCGGCGCGAGAGAACCTGCACCACACGGCGAATCTCTTCATCGCGTCCAATTACTGGATCGAGCTTGCCGCGCCGCGCTTGTTCAGTGAGGTCGCGAGCGTAGCGTTCCAGCGCCTGATACTTGGCTTCGGGATTCTGATCGGTAACTTTTTGCGTGCCTCGCACCACAGTCAGCGCTTTCAGGATCGCGTCGTACGTGGCACCATGTTTCGCAAGCAAAGCCTGTGCTGGATCACGCTTAAGGTGAGTAGCGGCAAGCAACAAATGTTCGGTCGACACGTACTCGTCTTTGAAGTTGGAGGCTTCCTTGAATGCCTGCTCCAGCAGCTGGTTCAAGGAGTTTGACATGGTCGCTTGACTCGCGCCTCCTGAGACTTTGGGCAGACTTTCGATCAGGCGGTAAGCTTCGCTCAAGACGGCCTGCGGACCAATGCCAATTTTTTCTAATACTGGAGGCACGATGCCTTCGCGGTCCTCAATCAGTGCGGCTACCAGGTGTACGGGCATGAGCTCGGGATTGCCGTGCTCAGAAGCCAGACTGCTGGCGCGCTGCATCGCCTCTTGCGCTTTGACTGTGAATTTATCCCAACGAATAGCCATGATCGTTCCTTTGTAACTGTTGTCGCTCTAAGCAGCAAGTCGCTGAGCTACTGCATAGATGCGTAGCCGGGCTTGACCCGACGCAAATAAATCTGACCTAAATAAAACGACGGGCGAGGACGCCCGTCGCGAGATTGCTTAGTCGAGCTGCGCTCGACGGGACAGCCGAGGCGGCTGTCTCTACGTGAGCACTGCCCACTTAGGCGGCTTTGCCGACACCCTTACCTTCCAGGGTCTTGTCTCCCATGACGTTCACCTTGATCTGCTTGGGCTTGGCTTCGGCTTTCTTGGCCAGCTTGATCTTCAGAATGCCTTTCTCGTAATTGGCCTGCACCTGTTCTGGATCAACAGTGGTGGGCAGAGTAAAGGACCGAGTGAAGCTGCCATACTGCCGTTCAACGCGGCGGTAATTTTCTTCTTTCTCTTCCTTCTCGAACTTGCGTTCACCGTGAACGGTCAGCGTATTGTTTTCGATGCGAACGTCAACGTCTTTCTCCTCGATGCCCGGGACTTCGATCTTCAGGGTGATGTTGTGCTCGTCTTCATAGACATCTACCGGAGGTGCGAAGTTCGTGGTGGTCAAGGCTTCATTTCCACCTTCAGGACCATAAGAATCGCGGAATAGCCGGTTCATGCGGTCTTGCAGAGTAGAGAATTCCCGGAACGGATCCCAGCGGGTGATTACTGTCATGACAAAAATCCTCCTTCAAGGTTGTCGGAATTTTCGCGAGGCACGCGATTTTCGCTTCAACGTGTCTCGTTAGCGTGAAGTGATCATAAAATGTGAGTGTATTATTGTCAATACAAATATTTACCTAATTTTCAGCTACTTACGGTTGTTATCAGACATTTTAAATAGGCGGTTTCTGGTACCGCTGCAAGAATCGGATGGTCTTTCGCTTGAGTCCGGTTTTCCACGATACGCAGATTCCTGTGAGTATCTCGGGCGGCCTCGGTGACTACGGCCAGAAATTCCGGCTGACTTACGTGGTACGAACAGGAGCAGGTAACTAGGATCCCGCCGGGACGCAGCATCTTGAGAGCACGCAGGTTGAGCTCTTTGTAACCGCGAAGGGCCGTGTCCAGGGTGCGCTTACTCTTCGCAAAGGCTGGCGGATCGAGCACGATCGTATCGTACAAGCGACCGCTGGCCGAATAGTCTTTCAAGAGGTCGAATGCGTTGGCTTCGATCCATTCGATTTCGCGTCCATTCAGCGACGCGTTTTTTTCCGCCATCTCCAGCGCTGGCCTGGAGCTATCAACACCGGTGACTTTGGAACAGCTCTTCGCTAAGTGCAGGGCGAAGCCTCCATGGTAGGAGAAGACGTCCAAAGCTTCGCCTCGGGCATATTGTGCGGCAGCGGCATAGTTCTCACGCTGATCGAGGAACGCTCCCGTCTTTTGACCCTCGAGCGCTTCGTAATGAAACTGAACTCCATTCGTGGTGATGATCGTGGATGTCTTCTCTCCCTGGATCAGCCCGGAAGCCCGCGCCGGGAGCTGTTCGAGATCGCGAACTCTGGAATCGACTCGCTCCGTGATGGATGCAGGCTTAAGCAATTTGGCAAGTTCGGAAACGACAGTTTGACGAACCGGATCCGCATCCATGGCTTGCGTAAGAATTTGCAGGGAGAGCATGTCGTTATAGCGATCCACAATTAGGCCGGGGAGGAAGTCTCCTTCACTAAAGATGACCCTGTAAGCGTCTGTGTCGCGCACAACACGCTCGCGATAATCGATTGCTTGTCGAATGCGCTCGCGGATGAGGTGCTCTAAATCAGTGACTGGGTGCGGCGAGATCATGCGTATGGCAATTTGTGACGAACTGCTGTAGAGAGCGGTTCCGAGAGGCTTGCCGCGATCATCCGAGACACTGACCAGAGCGCCAGGCGCCACGTCATTAGCTGAGACAATGTCGGAGCGATAAACCCATACGTGGCCTTCTTTAAGGCGGGTGGCGCCGCGCCGGGAAACCTGGACACTTGTGGGTTTTGGAATGAGAGGCATGTCGTGATCTTAACCGCTCAAACTATCTTGAGGGGATGATCGCTTGGTGTTTCTCACGCAAAGTGCTGCCGCCGCGTCGGGTTTGTAGATTTCTAGCCATTGAGATGTCTACCATTTTTTAATTATCTAGATTTTTGATCCGGGTAATATAAGCAAGTCTTGCCGACCTGAGTGCCCTTAGGGAATGTACTGTATCGAACCTTAGTGGAATTTGTTGCATTCTGACGTATGCAGCACCGTCGGAAATAAAATTTGGACATGATAGATGACACTAAGTCAAAATATTCGCGATCTGTGTTCCAGGGCCACAGCCGCTGAGGAACCGGAAGAAGTCGCGAAAATTCTTGCAGAATTGAGGGCAGCGCTTCGCGAGCATAGTGTCCGCTTAAAAATGATGTTGGCGCGATATCCGGTTCCCTCGGACCGCTTGGTTCGTAGCGGTGCGCCGCTCGTATCAGACTGCGAACAATCAGGTCCTAAGAGTTAGAAAGTCTGTGGGGCTCAACTGCACATACAAACTGAGAGGGCTAGCTGGCTGCGGGGGTTTGGGAGGTTTGCGCTTCTGTGACAGCGGTCGCAGCGCGAGCGACTTTCAGGTCACCATGGAGTTCATCAAGAATGGCGGAAGGTAATTCTCCTCCCCAGTCATCCAACTGCTTCTCGTCCAATCCGCTTCGCAGTTGAATGCCCGAACCGATTTCATAAGCGAAAGCATTGATGAAATCGCCTTCTCGCATGCGCGTGACTCCCACCTTTCGCCCCGAGTGGGCGTCATATACCCGGCAACTGCAGCGGGCTTCGGCATTGGCGACGGCGATAAAAACTTCTCCAACTTCGTCGAAGTCGGGACGATAAAACCAAGCCCGGCTGACGTGGACTTTGGGGCGCGCTCGTTTCTTTGCGGTTAGACTTGGCTTTTGTACGGCTACTTCGGTCGCGGGATCGAAATATAGAATGCGCTGGCAGGATTCGCATTCCACGATTTTGCCGCTACGGACATCGTTGTAGGTTTGCGGCCGCAATAATACCTGGCATCCCATGCATCGTTGGTCGCGAACTTCGGCTAGCCCGGAGCCTCTGAATTTCAGTACGCGATCGTAATGCCGCAGCAAATCTTCCTTCACCCCGGCGCGGGCTTTGTCCCGCCTGACGTTCCATTCTCCTAATTCTTTTTCATCGAGAGCAGTAACGTTTCGCGCTTCTTCCTTTTCCTTTTCGATCTCGGCGGTTTCGGCCTTCAGCGTGGCCTCAGCCGCCTTGACTTCTTTTTCCCGAGTCTCGGCGTTCACCATCAGATCGAGGATCTTGTCCTCGTTGGCGCGGATGTCCTGCTCGGTGAACTGAATCTCGTGCATCAGGGCTTTATATTGATCGTTGGTTTTTACGGCTAAGGATTGTTCGCGGTACTTGGAGATTTTCTGCTGAAGGTCCTGGATGGCGGAATCGTATTTGCGGCGGGAGGCCTCGTCGCTTTTGACAGCCTCTCTTGGCTTTCTCCAGAACCATTTTAGTTCCGGCAAGGCGTTGTTCGATTGCGGCGACCCGTTTGGGCAACGCAGCAATTTCTTCCTTCAAGCGAAGGATTTCGCGATCGGCTTTCTTGAGGTCAATGAGGTTCTGGACGTCTGGAAGCATTTTGGATAGCGCTGAAATGATTTTAACATGCGGGCATCGTGCTACTGACGAAAGAGGCTGCGAGGGCGGAGTTTAGCGGCTTTTCTGCACGTGCCCTGCCCGGCAGTGTAAACTTTTGGGTCTTACTTGTGGGTCCTGCTGCCAAGATCGGTATTGAGGAGCTTTCGTGAAACTTCGTTATGTTTTTGCTGTATGTTGCATTTTGGCTCGATCCAGCTTCGCTCAAGCTCCTGCCCCGGAAAACCAAGCGCCGAAGCCGCTCAGCATTGAATCAATTTTCGCAGAAGGCGGCGTTACGGGCCGCGGCCCGGAGAACCTGAAGTGGAGTCCCGACAGCACTAAGTTTTCTTTTGTGCAGCGCGATGACTCAGGCGATCACGGAGAACTCTGGTATGTGGATGCGGTCACGGGCGAAAAGAAAGTTCTGGTCAGCGAAGTAAAGCTGGCAACGCTTTCTCCGCCGATAAGTAAGATCAAGGATGAAAGAGAGAAAGAGCGCCTGAGCCGCTACCACGTTGCAGCATATGTGTGGGCGCCCGACTCCAAACATTTACTCTTCGACTCGCAAGGGCAGCTCTGGCTCTACGATGTAAGTTCTGGAACCGCGGTACAAGTCACATCAGCAGCGGATCCCAGTGGCGACCCGAAATTCTCTCCTGATGGAAACCGCCTGGCTTATGTACGCAAGCACAATTTGTTTGTAAGGCCCGTTGCCGGAGGAGGAGAGAAGGCGCTTACCAAAGATACCGATGCAAATCTTCTGAATGGCGAAGTCGACTGGCTTTATGCGGAAGAATTGAGTGTGCGCAGCAACTATTTCTGGTCACCCGACGGGAAAGAGATTGCATTTCTGCAATCCAATGAAACGCAGGTGCCGACTTATCCCATAACCGACTGGCTGCCCACACACCCGACAGTCGATATGGAGAAATATCCCAAAGCCGGTGATCCAAATCCGGTGGCACGGGTTGGGGTCGTGAGCGCATCCGGGGGAAAGACTAAATTCTTCTCGCTCTCGAAAGATAGCGACGTCTACATTCCCCGCTTCGGCTGGGTGCGAGATGGATTGCTGTGGGCGGAAGTGTTGAATCGAACTCAAGATCAAATGGATTTGTATTTTGTCGACGCTCACAGCGGAAAATCCCAGAAGGTCCTTACCGAGACGATCCCCGATGGCTGGGTGAAAGTGAACGATGATTTCCGGGTGCTTAAGTCGGGCGACCGCTTCCTATGGTCGAGTTGGCGGGACGGCAACCTTCATCTTTATCTCTACAGTTTCGACAAGCAAAACCCGCTCGCTTCTGAGGCCAAGCTGGAAGTCCAATTGACCAAGGGGGAATTTGAAGTGCTCGGGGTGGAGGCAGTCGACGATGCGGCTGGAGTCATTTATTTTTCCTGTAACAAGGACGACGTTCGCCAGAAACAACTTTACTCGGTGAAGCTGGACGGCTCGGGTCTCACACGCGTTTCGCAACCTGAGGGTACCCACGATTCCACCTTCGCCGACGACAGCAAACATTATGCGGATGAATTCTCCGCTCTCATGACCCCGCCGCAAGTTGCGGTCTGTGGCACCGGAGGAACATGCCAGAAGGTATGGGATTCACGTAGCGTCGAACCTTTCGGGCTCTTGCCTCCGAAGTTTCTCGAGTTCAAAGCCGAAGACGGGACGACATTGTACGGAGAGTTGCTCTTGCCGCCGGCAGGGAAAGGCCATACTAAAATCCCACTGATTGTGAATGTGTACGGAGGGCCGGCTGCCCAGCTGGTTCGCAACGAATGGATCGGGCCAATCGGACTCTTTCACGAACTTCTCGCTTGGCAAGGCTACGCCATTTTTTCGGTCGACAATCGGGGTACGCCGAATCGCGACCGCAAGTTCGAGACCGCTATTCGACACCAATTTGGCGCTGTCGAATTGAAGGACCAAGTCGCGGCGCTGGATCAGCTTCTGGCCGAGGTGCCACAACTGGATCGCAATCGCGTAGGGATATGGGGTTGGAGTAACGGCGCTTCCATGACTCTGTTTGCGCTTACGCACTCTGACCTTTTCAAAGCGGGTGTCGCAGTGGCGCCGGTCACGGATTGGCACAACTACGATACGGCTTATACAGAGCGTTACATGGGTCTGCCAAAGGATAATCCGCAGGGCTACGAAAACTCGTCGATGCCGAAGGTTGCTGACAAGCTGAATGGCGCGCTGCTTCTGGTTCATGGCACCAGTGATGACAATGTGCATTTTCAAAACACCATCCAAATGGTCGATGCCCTCATCAAAGCGAGTAAACAATTTCATTTGATGCTTTATCCGGGGAAGACTCACGGAATCGGTGGGCCGGAAGCACGCGAGCACTTGTTCCACATGATCCAAGACCACCTGGAACAAGAACTGAAATAGCCGCATCTCGCTGTACTTATACTTTACGATTGAGGACCGATAAATGCACCGCCTCACCCTCGGCGACTTCGAATTAACTGCTGTCTCGGATGGAATCTACCACCTCGATGGCGGTGCGTTCTTCGGCGTCATTCCAAAAGTCTTGTGGGAAAAAAGAGTCGAAGTTGACGAGAAAAATCTCGTGCCGACCGGGCTGAATTCGGTAGTTGTGCGGACTGGCAACCAAACAGTGCTCATCGAGACGGGCATCGGCAATAAACTTCCTGAGCGTATGGCCAAGATTTTCGGTCAGCCTGCGGAGTTGCTAAACAACCTCAACGCTCTTGGGATTTCTCCCGAAGATATCGACATTGTCATCAACACGCATTTGCATTTTGACCACTGCGGCTGGAACACGGTGCGCAGGGGCAATGATTTTTTTCCTACATTCCCCAATGCGAAGTATTACGTACAGGAAGGCGAATGGCGGCATGCGCATGAACTTCAACGCGACGCTCCGAGCTATTACTCTGAAAATTACGATCCTTTAATCGAGAGCGGGCAGATGACCCTGTTGCACGGAGACCAGGAAATCGTTCCCGGCATTTCAGTCAAAGTTTTTCCCGGACATACGAGGGATATGCAGGCAGTGATCATCAACAGCGGCGGCCAGATAGCATGTTATATCTCGGACCTGATTCCGACGAGTGCGCACATCGATCTCACATGGGGGATGGCGTTCGATCTCTATCCATTGGAGACGATAGAAAGCCGCAAGCAGTACTATGCGCAAGCGCTGCCAGAGAAATGGCTGACGATGTTCACGCACGATCCCAATGTGCCATGGGCGTATTTGGGAAAAGATGAGAGAGGGAAGATGGTTGCACGACAGGCATAATTGGCGTCGATCCTGACGTGTCACAGGCTGCTTCTCTCTTCCCGCGAAGCCTACTAACAGATCCACCTTTGATCCTAGGGTTCAATTCCCTAAAACCGCACTCCTCCCTTTACGACTCTCGACGTATTGCCCTTTGCTCGCGCAGATTTAGGATGGCAGACGTCCGAAATTGAGGTGTACGGTGCGACCATCTACCGGATGTCTTCATGATGGTTCTCGCGCAAGTTCTTCAGCTTTGAATCCCAGATTTCTAAATTTGACATAGGAGGTATGCATCATGTCACGCGTTCGTAGGATGTTTCTCGTTAACGCTGCCCTAAGCTTGTCGATGTTCTCACCTACTTCACCAGCTCAGGCGTTCAACCCCGTAGGCGGCTTGGATTGCAATGGCCATAGCACTGTTCAAAAGCCACTCAGACCACAGGATAGTTGCACTGACTTTCATGATGAATACGGCCAACGGGGCTATGACAATGGTTATTACGTCGGGACATGACGAACCGAGTATGGGTTTCAACTCGAGAGTTACTCACTCCGGGAACAATGTGCAGTGGGAATTCACGTTGCCCCGTGAACGTCCGGTACCAGCCACACAGTCTTTCGAAAACTTCATTACTTTCTGGGTTTCCATGGCGCTCTGCGACCCCAACTCAGGTTTTGTGCGGGGACCGTGCATCCCGGATAGTGACAAGAACGATCCCCGCGCTGGCTGGGTCCGCGTTTCTCGAGATGCAGTTTTATCCTCCCGGGAATCCTCCGTTCATCACTCAAATCAGTTGCGACTTAACCCAATGGTGTGCGTCATTGCATATCAACAGTCTCGAGAACATGGATAATGGAAAGCTCAATCCCAAATGCACGGAGACGACGAACTTTGCGTTCATCCAGCGCGACGGAATTCCCACCGGTCCACCCGGCCCCAACACTATGACCGCCGCTAGCGCAACTCCCAATGCTGAGACATTGCTGATGAACCAAGGCGACCGGCTGCGCATCACGGTCAAAGACGTACCGGGAAATGTCTTTGGAGGAGTACTCACCCGCATAGACGACCTGACCACCGGGCAGTCCGGGTTCATGATCGCCAGCGCGCACAATGGGTACCAGACCACAAATCCGAACACCTGCGCCGGAACTAATTTCAGCTTCCATCCTGAGTTCGACACTGCGAAGTTCGGCAACTTTACTTCCTGGGCCGCGCTCCAAGCCAACGTCAACGTTGCCGTGGAAATCGGGCACTTCACCCCAGGCGTTCATGGTGACAAGGATGCCGATGACGCACCGTGTTTCCCTGGACCCACGGTGGCCGGCTGCTTAGACTTTGCGAAGGGAGGGGACCTGGATTTTGACGGCAGTTCTTACTTGCCCGACTGGCCGGACGGCACGAGCAACAATGCGACTTCGGTCGCGATCCATTCTGTCGAGGGCGGCGGCATCGGACCACTGAGTCCGTCTGACAATACGGGCAACTATGATCAGCCGTTTCCAATCATCCAGATTGAAACCGATGTCGCAGCTTCGGAAAAACAATGCAAACCGAACGGAGTTGGCTGCGTCGTCCCCCCGGTGCATGCACAGTTCTACCCGTTTTATGCGGTAGCAACAAACGGAGCCAATCCGAATGGTAGCGACAGCAGCGCAGGCTGCACCTTGCTATTCGGCAATTTCAGCGGCAATGACATAAACAATTTCGGTGAAGATGCGCAGTACGGTGCACCAAATTTGTCATGGTTCTTCGGCCAGAACACCGGAGGCCCGCAGAGCAATCCGTGTATTCCCACCATTTAAGCGGCGAGAGTACACCTTAGAACTTCCTTGAGCTAATGCAATGCCAGGAAATGTTCGAGACTTCGGGCGGTCAGATTGTCGAAAGCTTACACAGCAAGAGGTTCTGCTGAACTTGGGGCAGAACCTCTTTTTTTATCAATGTCGCGACCGAGTTGCCATCACGCGTGGACAACGGTGCTCACAACACAGGGCTGCAGACGCGCTTCAAAGAAGTCTTCTACTCGAGACAGAATCTCCGGGGCACTTTTCGATTCATAGATCGCCTTTCGCAGCGCTGCTCCACCCGGAACTCCGTGCGTGAACCACGAAGCGAATTGCTTCATTTTGCCTTCCGCGTCCGGTAACTCTTCTTCGATTAACATCTGAAAATAGGTGCGGATCATCTCGTAACGGTCGGCTTCGGAAGGCTGTTCGTAAGTCCCAGAAATCCCATACTGCTCAATCTGCCGGAAGATCCACGGATTCGATGGCGCAGTCCGCCCGATCATCACGGCGTCACAACCTGTTTGCGCGACCATGGCACACGCGTCTTCGGGAGTGCGAATGTCGCCATTGCCAATCACCGGAATCTTCACGGCATCTTTAATTGCAGCGATCCATTCCCAGCGCGCCTCACCGCTGTAGCCTTGCTCCCGAGTCCGAGCGTGAAGAGCCACGGCAGCCAAACCGCAGTCTTCCGCCATTTTCGCCAGTTCCACACAGACTATGTTTTCGTCGTTCCAGCCGGCGCGGAATTTCACCGTAAAAGGAATCGTGACGGCCGCGCGAACTGCTTTGAAGATCTCGCCGATTGCGGGCAGGTCTCGAAGTAATCCCGATCCGCCGTTGCACTTCACAACTTTCTTGGCCGGACACCCCAGATTCAGGTCAACTAAGTCGAAACCCAGACCTTCTACCAGACGAGCAGCCTCGGCCATGACTTGCGGATTGCTGCCAAAAAGCTGCGCGGAGATGGGATGTTCGTCTTCGTAAAAATGTAGATATCGTTTCGCTTTCTGATCCTTCGCGCGAAGAACGCCGTCGGCGGAGGTGAATTCCGTCATGATCAGCCCGCATCCGCCGAGGTTGCGAATGAATCGGCGAAAGACCGTGTCGGTCACGCCCGCCATGGGGGCAAGCACCGTCGCTGGAGCAATCCGAATGCCGCCAATGGTGAGCGACGACGGCAGAACCGCCGCCATTGCTTTCCCAGACAAGTCGGCGATGGGGACCGGGTTTTCGAAGTACTTGCGCACGAGGTTATTCTACTTCCTTGCGGATATCGCCTTCGCTGATCAACAGAAAAGCCCCCAAAGTTTGGAGGCTTTTCGATCCGTGCTGGATCTGTGAAATCCGCGGCAAAATTACTTCTTGGCCGTTTCGGCCTTTGCCGGTTCTGCCTTGGCGTACTTGCGTCGGAAGCGTTCTACGCGTCCGGCCGTGTCCATCAGCTTCTGCTTGCCAGTAAAGAACGGATGGCAGGCGGAGCAGATTTCCACGTGAATATCGCTCTTATGCGTCGAACGAGTCGAAAACTTATTACCACAGGCGCACAGCACCTGGATCTCATTGTAAGCGGGATGAATAGCTGCCTTCATGTCTGGTTAAACCCCAATCTTGAAACGTGTTCGTAAGCCTTTAGATTCTACCGGATTGCCGAATGATTCAGCAAACCCGCAGAGCGATTCTCAGCCAAATCCGATTCATAACCACCTTACTTCGTGTCAGGCGAGAAAATTCCCTTGCGCTATTAGGTCAATATTGACAGTGTCATGAATGACCTAATAATTCTTGCCACGCTACTTGCGGGTCCGAAGCATGGATACCAACTCAAGCGCGAGGCGGGTTTTATCTTCGGTGATGTTGCGCTGCACAACAATCTTATCTATCCCATGCTGCGCCGCTTCTCCGCGGAAGGCTGGGTGACAAAGAAAGCTGTTGCCGGACAGCGGGGGCAGACTCGGCAGCAATATGCGCTCACTCCTCTCGGGCGGAAGACGCTTGTTGAGCGCCTTAGCCAATTCGGTGAACAGGATTCCGGCTCGTTCCCAAACTTCATTACACGAGTTGGCATGTTTCAGATCTTGGAGCCAGAGATCCGCGAATCCATTCTGAAGCAGCGGGAAAACTACTTGTTGGGACGGCAGCAGCAATTCGCCACTTTGCAAGAAAACATGGAATTAGGACTGTACGCGGGAGATGTAATCGGCTATTTGCGCAGTCAGATCGAATCCGAATTGAGCTGGATCAAGCGACTGCGCGGGTTGATTAAAAACTGAAGGGCAAGGAGATCACAATGAGACTCAGAACGGCAGCTTTATCAGTTATCGCTTGCGTCATTCTGGCTGTGAGTTCAACAGCGCAACAAACAACCGCTGCGGAATCCGGAAGCACAATGAGTATGGAGCACCAGCACGGTAGCATGGCAATGGGCCATGACCACCATATGGGGACATCCGTGCCGGTGACGTACGCCGAGCTTGAGAATACGGCGGCCCTGCTTCAAACTGCCCGTCAAGCTACGGAAAAATATCGTGACGTCCGGGTCGCTGAAGCGGACGGTTACCACGCCATGGGTCCTGACGTACCGGGAATGGGACTTCACTACGTCGGCCCCTCTGATGGTTCGAAGTTTGATGTTGCTCATCCAGCGATTCTGCTCTACGAGAAGTCGGCAGAGGACAAAAATGGACTCTCGCTGGTCGGCGTCAGCTATTTATTCAAAGCATCCGAAGGTAGCGACGGACAACCGTTGAATGCTCCCTTTCCCAAGTCTCTCGCCAACTGGCACCGTCACGAAAATCTCTGCGTATTGACCGACAACAGTGTTAAGGCCAATTTATCGGCTGAGCAATGCGGGACGGAGGGCGGCCACTTCACTGCTGAAACGCAATGGATGGTGCACGCGTGGATTTGGAAACAGAGTCCCGCAGGCATCTTTAGCCCGACGAATCCGGCAGTTCGGTAGATGGGACTCGCCATTAAGGCTAAAGAAGAATCTCTGATGAGGCCTGATTCGGAGAGCGCTACCGGGACTATCGCGAGCGAACCGGGTTTCTGATTCCGCGATTCCGTAAAGGCCAAAACAAAACGGCAGGGCCGACCCCCTGCCGTTCTGACACCTTGTTTGCTAATTACTTTCCGCGATTCACTGCTTTCTTCAATTCAGCTCCGGCGGAAAACTTCGCAACCTTGCGGGCTGCGATCTTGATGGTGGCTCCGGTCTGCGGGTTACGTCCGTTGCGAGCCTTTCTCGCCGACACGGAGAAGGTACCAAACCCGATCAACGCCACACGGTCTCCCTTTTTTAGAGCAGCGGTGATGCTGCTGACTGTTGTGTCAATTGCACCGGCGGCTTGCGTCTTGCTGATACCACAACCTGATGCGATGCGATCTATAAGATCGGCTTTATTCATTTTGTCTCTCCTGGCAGGTCTCGCTGATCCCAGGAGCACGCGAATAATCCAACCACTCGCTGGGTTTGGAAACCTTGCGGCACCCATTTAGCTACTGCCAGCGTTGAATGTCAACTGTGAAAATCCGCGCTGGATGCCTTCTTTGGGTCACGGCGTCCGAAAATCGTCGCTTATGCCTGATTCGCTTATGTCTGATAAAGATAAAGCCGCTCCTCGAGCCGGTTAGCTGAAAGGAGCGGCTTGTTCGGGCCGAAATGAAAAACTAATCGCCTGAAGGTTGCAACATTTCTTCGAAGGCAAGCTCCGCGACCGGAATTTTCGGTAGTGCGAACTGCTCGCTTTCAGTTGATCCAGTTAGGGCAGTCGTCGAACTTGTTCCGCCTGCTATGACCTGTGTGATCAGATCAAAGTACCCCGTACCAACAAAACGCTGATGCTTCACGGCCTCGTATCCATGATCACGCTCGCTGCTGAATTCTTGCTCCTGCAGTTGTGAATACGCGGTCATTCCGTTTTGTTTGTATTCACGAGCCAGCTCGAACATGCTCAAATTCAATGCATGGAAACCCGCAAGCGTAATGAACTGGAACTTGTAACCCATCGCCCCAAGCTCAGCTTGAAAGCTCGCAATGGCTCTGTCGTCCAGCTTCTTCTTCCAGTTGAATGAAGGCGAGCAGTTATAAGCAAGCATCTTGCCAGGATATTTGGCGTGAATCGCATCAGCAAAACGCCGGGCCTCTTCGACATTCGGCTCCGAAGTCTCGCACCACAACAGATCCGCATAAGGAGCGTAAGCGATGCCACGCGCAATCGCGGAATCAATCCCGCCGCGAATCTGGAAAAATCCTTCCGAAGTCCGCTCTCCTGTAAGGAACTGATGGTCGCGTAGCATCAATATCCGTAGTCAGCAGGTGAGCGCTGTTGGCGTCAGTCCGGGCGATGATCAAAGTTGGAACGTTCATCACGTCCGCTGCCAGTCGTGCAGCTACGAGTTTTTGGATCGCCTCTGCCGTGGATACCAGGACTTTTCCGCCGAGGTGTCCGCACTTCTTCGCGGAGGAAAGCTGATCTTCAAAATGGACGGCTGCCGCTCCAGCCTCGATCATCCCTTTCATTAGCTCGAATGCATTCAGGTTTCCACCGAATCCGGCTTCGGCGTCCGCAATCAACGGAGCAAACCAGTACGTCCCGTCATTTTCTTCGGCATGGTGAATCTGATCGGCACGCATCAAAGCCTGATTAATTCGGCGAACCACATTCGGTACGCTGTCGGCCGGATAAAGACTCTGATCGGGATACATGTGGCCGGAATTATTTGCATCTGCGGCCACCTGCCATCCACTTACATAGATCGCCTTTAGCCCGGCGCCGATTTGCTGGATAGCCTGATTCCCACTCATCGCGCCAAGTGCCGCGACGTAAGGTTCGGAGTTCAGTAGCTCCCAGAATCGCTCTGCGCCTTTGCGAGCCAGTGTGTATTCGATCTGCATGGAACCGCGCAGCTTCTCCACGTCTTGCATGGTGTATGGGCGGGTAATTCCGTTCCAGCGTGGATTGTTCTTCCAATCATTATTGGTATTGAGAGCTTGGCTCGTGTTTGAAACTTTGCCATTGCTTGCCATAATTTTGTCCTAACTTGCTGCTTACAGAATTTTCTGAAATCCCTCGCGGATCTAAATCGGGTCGAATTCTCCGTTCACCACCATTGCCTCGCTAATCCGCCGAGCTTCGCGAAACGTTCCCTCCGTACCCTCGCCACGTGTTCCGTTAGAAATCAACTTCTCCAGCTCCTCATCAAACAACTTAGTAATGAATTCCGGAGTGTGATTGATCACTTCACCCCTGTCATCGAAAACCTGGCCATCATGACGCATGCGTTGCGCCAACATAAGACGATAAATACGATCAGTAGCGAGATCTTCCATGTATCCATCGAGCAGGCTGGCTCCTTTTCCATTGAGCACTCCATTGCGATAACGGATCACGGTTCTCACGGCAGCTCGCGTACCCTCGACCGTACGCTTTCCTACATTTTTTGGGACTGGTCTCAGGTCCGGGTAGCGTTCCGCATGAGGACGCCGCGCGTTCAGCTGGTTGGGAGCAGGAAACTGGTCAATCGCAACTTGATTCTGGTCCGGATGGCCGGTCCATGCTCCATCCATGTTGCAACTCGCCTCATTCTTTTTATCTTTTTCGAGGGCGGCCATCGCTCGTGCATTCAATTCCGAGTCAGTGCGGCTGGGGTACAAAGCCGTCATTCCACCAATCGCCAGCACTCCGCGCTTATGGCAAACTTCCGGCAGCAGTTCGCGCAAGTTCTGGAAAAATGAAACGTCGTGGGGAATCGTATTGCGATCTGGAAGCACCCACTCGGGATCATTCAGGTTGAAGTGGATCAAGCTGGCCATGTAATCCCAGCGACCTAGATTCAGGCCCAATATGTGGTCTCGCAAGTTGTATAAGAACTCCTCCATTTGGAAAGCCAGGGGATGCGATTCGACCAGCGCCATGCACTTTATATAATCCGGCGCCCATTCCTTTGCTTCGGCAATCGCTTCGAAGATATCCCGCCACCATAGCGCTTCTTCGGCCGACTCCGATTTCGGAATATAGAAGCAGAGCGGATGCTTCAGTTCCGTCGGATTGACACGGTAGGCCACTCTCGCGACATCGAACAACGAAGCAGGCGTCAGCTCGTTCGCAACAATTCCGCCTTGATGAATGTGTAATCCTCGCGCTCGCGTCCAAATGACGGTTGGACCGGGTTGGATTCCTACAATCTTGTCTCGCTTCTTATCGTGATAGGTCAGAGTGCCGCGTAGCGCCGCCAGAACGTTGTCCACTGCGAGTTGCTGGTGTTCCCATTCGTTGACAGTCGAATCCTCTAGATCAAGCATGACGCCCGGAGCGCCGGAGTTAAGCATTTTGACGACGAGCTCAGCATCGTCCGCGGGCCCTGTCATTTGATTGCGTTGATCCTGACACCAGTGCGGCAACTGAACACGCCAGCCGCCCCGAACCACAGGTCCGGGAAAGGGGTGCGTCGGCTTATTTCCATGCAATGACTCGGCGAGGACGCGTTTTCTCTCTTCGAGCAAGGACTGTTGAATCGGGGCGAATCGCCGGTGGAGGGGCTGATAAAAATCCAGAAAGCCCTCGGGCAGGTCGCTTTGCGGATGAAAGTCAGCCGATGGGTGATTAACCTGAAAGCCGATCAAAGGAACATCAGATCTGGACAGAGTAGCCATAAAGTCGTTCTTTCCTCCGGTTGCCTGTCTTACAGCGAGGTCAGATCCGCTCCGGGTTGCCGGGAAAGAGCAACATTTAACTCCAAAGGCGCTCTACGGGGAGCAAACCCTGCCCTTTATCTCGATGTGATTCTGGTCTCATGCTCGCAACTCGTCAAACGGAACGTTTGGATCGTACTGATAACCGTAAGTTATTAGGGAATGCGCTCTGATAGACATATATTATTAGACCGATTCAGAACATTGATGAGGTATAAAGTATCGCGATGGAAATGGACCAGATAGAAACGTTTTTGGCGGTAGCGACCTTTGGAGGTTTCCATCGGGCCGCCGAAGCTTTGAGAGTTAGCCAGCCAGCAGTGAGTGCCCGGATCAAAGCTTTGGAACAATCTATTGGCGTTTCCCTCTTCGCCCGCTCACGCGCAGGGCTCACACTTTCGACAGCTGGCAGAACTTTCAAGCCTTTCGCGGAGCAGCTTTTGCGGACGGCTTCCCTTGCGCGCCAAGCAGTTCACGAATTGAAACCTGGCAGCGGAGGTCCCCTTCAGATTGCCGCCGCGCTTTCCATCTCCGTTTATTTTTTGCCGGATGTGCTGAAACGATTTCAACGCGCTCACCCCAATGTGCTCATTAGTATTCGTCCCGGAAACTCGAAAGAAGTTTTGACGATGGTCCTAAACGAGGAGGCGGAAATTGGCTTGGCGCGTTCTTTGCAGCATCCCGAGGTCGAAACGCTCAGTCTTCGCGATGATCCACTTCTTCTCGTCTCACATCCTTCAGACGGACCGACTCACACCAAGCGCGCACGCCTTGAGCAGATTGCAACCTGGCCACTGATTTTTTATGAGCGCGGCTCCAGTGACTGGACGTTAACCCATGGATTATTTCGTCGTGGCGGCCTGGTTCCCAACGTAGCGTTAGAGGTGGATACCATTGAGACCGCGAAGCGCATGGTAGAACGGGGTCTGGGACTTTGCTTCCTTCCGCAACTCGCCGTGGGCCGCGAAATTCGGGCAGGAAAACTTTCTACTGTAAAAGTAATGGACGGCGAACCGTTAGGTCGCAGCCTTGATGTGGTGCATCCTCGTCATCGCGCCCTGAGAAGCGAAGCACTCGCGTTTCTGAAAGTAATCCGTGAAGCGGCGAAAGAAAGCCCTGCTCTCAGTGCAAACTCTTCTCGTAGCAAGAAAAGCTCGCGATAATTTAATCTCTATTTCCTCACTCCTCCACAGACGGTCCCACATCTCCACAACATGTACACAGGAGAAAATTCTTTCCCTGTTGCGCAAGCCCCGACTATCAGGCAACCTTCAAATCATATCCATCCCAACAAAAATTTATTGAGGATTGAGAATGGGGAAGTTACCTGCTTTCATGTTTTACCCTGGAGATTGGCAGAAGGATCCTTGCCTGCGCCGCTGCTCAAAGGCTGCCAAGGGTGTGTGGATGGATATGCTCTGTTTGCTTTTTGAATGTCCGGTTCGCGGCGCGTTTGTTGATGCTAGCGGTAAGCCTTGGAGCGATGAGGAAATTGCAGAGGCGATCGGTGGCGACGTCGGTGCGAACTTAGGATACATCGCGGAGTTAGTGTCGAAGGGAGTGGCCCAGAGGAATACTCGTGGGGCTATTTTTTCGCGACGCATGGTTCGTGATGAGCAGAATCGTCAATCAGCTACAGAGCGTAAACGTAAACAACGTTCCAGTCACACCGGTGTCACGCCTCTGTCTGTAAATGAAAGTGAAAATGAAATTGGAAGGCAAAGTAAGTTGTTTATAGAAGAAAAAAGGTTTGAGGAAGAAAAGAAAATAATCGACAATTCGGGTTCAGTGGTCGATCAAATCGGGCATCTCTATCCAGCAAATAGCCATTTGAAGAACCGCACGCTTCCTGATGTGCAGCAGGATGCCATTTCCCACGCTATTGCGAGGGACGGAGCGGATCCGGTTTTGTCCGGAACCAAAAGTTTCGCCGAAAAAGTAGCAAACTGGCCACCTTCGGAGTTACGCTTTATTCCCAACCCGATCAAGTTCTACACTGAGAGTCAGTATCTGAAGAAGCCTGAGTTTTGGGAAAGGAAGAAGGAAAATGGACGAGAAGAGTGCACGGTACATCCAGGATCTCGCCGCACACAATCAGGCGCATGTTGGGAGTGTTACTCGACCAAGTATGCCAGCGGATGTCAGCCAGCGTGACAGTCCTGTGATTTGTAAAGAGTGTGGTGGAACGGGCTGGAAAACTGTGAAACGTAATTCAGATACACGCGTTAAGCGCTGCGATTGCGCGTTAGACACGCGAGCCGACTATCTGCTTACCAAAGCTCGTATTCCTCGGCACTACCAAAACTCTGACTTCAATAACTTCAAAACAGATGGGCCGCAGCACGTTTTGGCGGAAGCATTGATCAAGACGCGGGGATTTGTCGAGCAATACCCATTGAATAAGACAGGTTTGCTTTTTTTTGGTCCCGTGGGCGCTGGCAAGACCCACCTAGCAATTGCAGCCATTAAGCAACTTATGCTGGAGAAGGGTATTCAATGTGTATTTTACGATTACAGCGAACTCCTGAAACAGATTCAAAACTCTTATAACTCTTCGGTACAGGCGACAGAACTTGAGGTACTACGACCAATATTCGAGGCGGAAGTGTTGGTCCTGGATGACTTTGGGGCCTCGAGACCAACCGATTGGGTATGGGATGCAGTGAGCCTTATTTTCAAAACTCGCTACAACGAAAACCGCACTGTAATCATAACGACAAATTTCCCAGGATGGGCGACCGAAAAAGCAGAGGGAGTGCGAGGAGCGCAGCGTTCCAATCGCGATGACACTCTGGGCGACCGCATTGGCAATCGCATGTTATCCCGTATTCACGAAATGTGCCGCATCATTAATTTCCCGGGTGCGACGCCCGATTTTCGTAGTCGAAAGCCGATATTTGCATGAATCCGGCCTAAAATAAGTTGGTGCTGGCCAATCGCTTCGAATTCGCGCCCAATCGCGATACTGAGTTGTTTTCAGCGATTCCCGACTCGCCGATCGTTTTCCTGCTTTGCGGAATCATTCGGACTGCCAATCGAATTGCAACTGCCGTTTCTTGCATGCAAGACACCTGCTCTCTTCACGGCGTGTATTCAGCATTGGGAAACTATTACTCCACTTGCTTTTGCAGCCCACGCGT
>CAWBSY010000017.1:0-112890 GCA_963791575.1 Terriglobia bacterium
GATACAGAATGGCCGAGCGGAACCCTACTGCCCCATATTCGCGACCATAACAATTTATCTTTTGTGCACGGCGAAGAAATTCTGCTTGATCTCGAAATAAATGCCCGTCATGATTCAAATCTTGAACGTTAATTTCAAATCCGCGGTTGCGGATGGAGTCCAAATAGCTGGACGGCACCTCATATCTGCGCTCCGGAACAACCTGGAAGGACGCCTTGATTCCAAATTCGTCATTCACATCCATCAGGGTTGGGCAGAAATCTCTGCCGGCTTTCGTCTCGACATCATGAGTCATCACCGCGCAGCTTGAGGCGCGATTGGGCCAAAACCAAATAAACGGAATCTCTCGTAGCCCTTGCGATTTGAGTGAGAGCAGTAGTAATTGTTGAAAAATGCGTTCCACGGTCCGGTCCACAGGCCAATGCGGAAATTGCAATTCCTGCCAGTCATTCAGCCGCACCTTTTGCAGATACTTGCGAATCTCAACCGGTAAAATGGGCCGAATAAAGTAATACAATCCCGCAATTGTCGACTGCATCGCCGAATTGTCGTTTCGAGATACGGTTGTGTAGACCTCATGTCGAAGGCTGTCGACAACTTGGTTCACATCAAAGGGAAGGTATGTTGTTCCTCGTTCAATAGCCATATCATTTAACGCATCGAAAATCCCGTTATCGGGGACGGGCGATGGAACGCGATCACAATATTTTCCATAGCAAATGACGTTCTTGCCGAAACTGAAATATCCATTGCCAACGGAGGGCATTCCCTTTAAAGCGAGCGGGATGTAACGCTCAGGACATCGAAAGTACTGAGCAAGAGATTGGTTCATTAACGGGGCTCCCAAAGGGGGGAACTGTTTACCTCACGATGGCAAACAGGGCTCGTCAAAAAATTCACTCCTGGGCCGATAGCTCCTGAATTCGAGCTTCTGCTCGGCGGGGCAACGCCTGACGAAGCGGCTTGTTCGGCCATTTTCCATCGGACGTTAGTCGATTGCAGCCTCGCAAACCTTCTTAACAGCGTAAAGAACGATACAGTATTGGAAGAATACTTCGAGCTGAGTCAATCGCTACCGGGGCATGCTGAAGATGGCGCTCCGGAATATCTGCGAACAAATACACCTCGAACTGGACCGCTGATCGTTCCGGTAGAAGGAGCGGATGTGTATTGCGCATGAATTATGATCGGCGACGTGCCGCCCTGAAAAGCCGTGTCCGGTAGATCTACCTGCGGAAGGACCTGAATTAAAACTACGAGAAGAAGCAGCCAAACTAACAAAAATACGTTCGGCCACTCCATTGTCCATTTTTTCATGATTGCCAATAAACTAGAGGCGGATGATGCGGAGTCAAGCTCCTAAATTGTCACTCAAAGCAAAGCTAGGAATTCTTGCGAACACCCGCGCCATTGGGTATCAATTGGCTCACAATGTCCAGATACTTATCCTTGTTATTCTCCCAATCGTAACCATTCACAAATTCTGATGCATTGCGGGCTAGAGTACTACGCAACTTTTCGTCCCGTATCATTGCGAGCATCGCGTCGGCCAGCCCTCTTTCGTCGCCTGCCGGAAAAAATCGCACCACCGAATCGTTGAAGTAATACCTATCAATCTTCGTATTTGAAACAAGTACCGGTATCCCCATTGCCATAAATTCCAGAATTTTAGTGCTGAAGGCCTCATCTCCAAAAGAGTCGTTTCGCTTGGGGACGATGCCAAGGTCAGCATTTTCCATCAATCCTGCTATCTCCTCGATCTTGCGAGAACCTTCCAGTTTCACTCTTCCATTAAGTCCGAGTTCTTTCGCTAACAACCCCAGTGACTCCTGTGCAGGGCCCACGCCGTAAATGTAGAAATCAGCAGTAGGTTCCAGATCTTTAATGTGAGCGAATGAACGGATCGCAATATCCAGACCCTGATGCCAGTTCAGCGTACCTGGATAGATCATGACGAATCGGTCATCTTTCCGGGTTCGTCCCCGTTGGTGAAACATCGAACGATCCGGAAAATTCAATATTGCCGCACATTTACTGCTCGGGACTGATCGCGCCATTACTTTGTCCTGCCATATATGGTTAGCGACGATCACGTAATCGGCGAAGGCTCCGGAAAGCCGTTCAATTTTCAGCAGGAGCTTGAAAATGGTGGATGTTTCACTGGCGTTGAATTTGCTGCCATACAACTCCGGGAGGACATCATGAATGTCCAGAATAATTTTGGCTCCCCGCAATTTCGGAAACCATGCTGCAAACACCATGAAGTCCGGGACGGAGTGAACATGCACCAGGTCATAATGTGACTTGAGTTCCCTGCGTATTACAAACACCATTGCACGAAAGAAAAAAGCCAGAATTCTGAACAGATAGGAAAATTTTCCTTTTTCATCGTGAGTCCGGCCCTGCACGCGGTATACATTCACCCCATTGATGACCTCGGGTGCGGTTCGGTCTCCACGCGAAAGAGCAACTACGTCCACGTGGTCGCCGCGTTGTGCCAGGGTTTCCGCATAGCGTATGACTCGGCCGTCGGCCTCATACACCGAATAGGAAATCATGCAAATGTTCATGCTCATCTGATCTTGTTAAGATGCTCTTGCATTAGCAAATTACGCCCTATAAGGGGCTATCTTTCGATACGGAAATTAACCGATGTGGCGATACAAAAGCCTTCCGACCGCCGTCAATGACATGTCAGGTGCAATCAAAACCAATTGCTTTGCGAGGCTTTGTTTCCACGTGCTCTGGCGGACGTGGAGCCGATTGGGATAACGCCAGTAGCTCAAAATGGACCGCGCCGCTCCCCAATGCTCCTTAAAAGCAACTAATCCCTCATTGTTCATGTCCGACCTTCCCATATCCAATTTCTCAAATCCGCTTTCCTGCGCTTGCTGAATGGTTCGCCAAAACAGGAAGGGCGTGCCTCCCAAATTGTTGAACTTTGCGTCGCTGCACCCGTACTTATAGGTGACGGTATCTTTATAGGAAATGGTGAGAATGCTGGCAACGGGAACATCGCCCTTGAAAGCAACGCGAATTTTCAGCATTTCACCAAATGAAGCGATAAGCCCGCGGAACCAATCCATCGGTTGCGGCGGCAAGAACTGGCGCCGGCGAGTCATGACCAGCAACTTATAAAATTGTTCTAATAGTGCGTCTGAGTTTCCTTCCGCGTACCGCAATAGCTCTCGTTCGGCGCGGCGCACTTTCCGCTGCACACAATCTTTGTGAAAGCTTCGAAACAGTTCCTCTGCTCTCCTTCGTATATCCAGAACGTGAAAATAATATGTATCGCTCTTCCCCAACCCAACATGAATACCGGGATGCAAGCTGGCTGGCCTGATTTCTATGTACTTCCATTTGTCTTCGTCAACATTGCGTTTCATGTGCAGCACCAGCGAATCCAGCTCTTCCGGACTATCGACAAGTGCGTCACAATGATCCGAAAATGGTACGGACACCAAACGCGGTCCCGTCAGCCAACTTTTCACGCGGCAATAGATAAGTCCATTAGTCAGCTCTTGTGTCGGAGAAGAAGTGGAAATCGCCACCGGCTCATATCCATAAACCTGCTGCAATGCCGCAAGCCAGTTCGGACTGTGAAATACAGAACCGTGTCCATGCCTTTTCACCAGTCTTTCCCAGCGCGGATCGCGAATTGGATCAAGCTCGTATATTTCCATCAGTTGCTGGCCAGTCTTGCACTACGCCACATCACTAGCCTTAATCGTAAGCTGATCCCGCCTCGGTCAGGCACGAATTAGATTCAAATGCGTCGTTATCTTTCCCTTTTTTGTCCAGGATTTCGCGATAAACTTCAAGCAGCCTGACACCTGCAGCAGCCCAGGTGATTTTCGGCGCAACTCTCAAACACGTCGCCCGCAATTTCGCTAACAACAAACGATCTGCATGCAATTGCGTGATGTGTCTTGTAAGTGCTGTTACATCCCCTGCTCCGTGTACAAGTGCATTCTCCATGTGCTTGCAGATATCCGTGCAAGCGCTCGACACGAGCGGAACACATCCGCTGCCGATGGCTTCCACACAAACCAAACCAAAGCCTTCTTCAATACTCGGAAGGACAAGTATGTCACTGTTACGCATCAACTCTGGAATATCATTTCGATGACCGAGCACACGAACACTCGGATGCGACAACATCGATGAAAGCTTTTCAGCGTACGCAGGCAACATGCCTCCGGCGATTAGAAACATGCCATTTTTATGCGCCGGAGATTTCAGCCATGCCTCAAGGGCGAAGTGGACTCCCTTCCTCACCGCCGCATCTCCGGCAAATAGCATCGTCAGCCCACGCTGGGGGTCTGCTTCTCGACCTTCATCTGGATAGCAAGCCTTTTCGTCGAAGCCGTATTGGTGCTTCATTAATTTCTCGCGCTTGAAACCATAATCGAGAAAGGTCTGAATACTGAATTCGGAGGCACACAGCAAATAGTCCGCGAGCTGATATTCTTCTTCTTCCTTGTGCAGAACATCGACCTTATACGCATATTCGTTATTAGGCGGTAAAGTTACTCCAAGTCGTTTCGATTCTCGCTGAACGGTTTCGTAGGCAAAGCGCGTGTGAGCGTTGGGTCTCTCCAACACCGTTATAATTCCCAATCTCTTGGCCACCTTTAACGTTTGCAATGCTGCCGTCGGCCACGTATGAATGATGTCTATTTCCCCCACAAGCCTTTCGATTCGCCGAGACACAATGTAATCATGCAATGCAAGAGCCCGCATCGTTCCAAGAAGCTTGTAAGGAATACGAACTTTCCCCGAGCCAATGTAGGGCGAACCTCAACCGTTTTCGGCAAGCCCTTTTCAATCGCTCCCGGAAAAGCCAAAACATCAGCACCTGCCGCAGCGAGACCACATACTTGCTGCCATGCCGTATAGCAAATTCTTCCTGCCCCGATTTTGTGCGGGAAGCTGTATAAAACCCGGATTGGTTGTTTGGACGGCATGAAAGTTTATTGCGAGGTTAAACGCTGACTGGCTCCAAACGATCTCTCACGCTTGCAGTCGTGCTCTTTAAGACTTCGGCCACCGTCATCATGCGCGAGCCTCGGCTTGCCGCGAAAGACACAGCAGCTTCAAATAGCGCAGGTGTGCATCCAAAGCGAGAAGGACTCTGACGAACATCATGCGTATAAAAAATCAGCCAGCTTCTTTGCTTCTCGTTCTGCAAGATCAATTTTTGTACTCTTTCAAACTGATCAATATCGCCGTAAAGGTTATTCGCTCGCAACAGATTCAAATCCACTTCTGGCCCGTTCAAACCGCCAGTAGTTCCGCGGCAGCTCGCCATCTCTTGTCCTAAGGATGTTTTTGCCGCTAGTGTGACGTCTCCATACGGATAGGCAAAGTTTGCTGGGTCCATGTCGCCGTTAATTTTACGAAGCTCATTCCGGCCTTTTCGCGCATCCTCCAGGAAAGTGAATAACGGAACTTTGCGGCTCGAAAGGTGACGAAAGTATGGCTCGCCAATTCATGTCCGTCTTTCACCAGAGAATGCAAATCATCTAACCTGAATTGTTCCCCAAGATCATTCGATGTATTCATCAGCCCTAATGAGACGTAGTAGGTTCCTCTCGCTCCGAAGTTCTTCAGAATTTCACCGCCGGCTGTATAAGCGCTGCGGGGAAAATCATCAAAGCCAAATGAAACGATTGGCCCATTCTCCCCTATGCGCATCAACCGAGAATGCATAGAGCACAATACTCGACGTCGAATGTCCCCCAGCTGAGAACGCAAACTCATTTCACGCAAAGACCGGAGGGTTCTTGTTAAGGCTAATGTGGATGATTCCGTCGTCAGGAATTTCACGCTCTCGTGGAAAGAAAAGTAATGACACGCCGTCTTCTATTCCCGATTCGTGTAATCCGAGATCGTTGAACACCCGGCCAGAAGGCGCATTTCTGGAGGTCTTTCTATAGTTTGCGTGAAAGTCCTTCCCGCATTCAGTTATATATTTTCGAATGATGTAGGCCAGAAATGCGTGCTCCACTCGTTTCGATTGAATACGGCAACTGAACATCAAATCGGTCATTCGTGGCTCGCGCTTATCCACAATACAAAATCCAACCGTGCCATAGCTACCAAACCGATCTTCGCACTCAATCACGTATGTGTCGAGATATGCCGTTTGCAGAATCTTTCTCAGCACATCCCGGTCATAGCGATTTCCCGAAAAGTTCATTTGATTCGTGCGCTGTGTCAGCTCGTGTACCCGCTCAATATTCGCTTCCGTCATCGCTTGCAAATTCAGCCGGATGTCGCAGTGCTTCAAAAATGCCATGTAGTCATCGCCGAAGTTTTGCGCCAAATCCTGACGTTTGTTTTCCACCTGATACATCTTCCGTCGTTCCCTGCTTTCATTCGTTACTGGAACCTGACATTCATTCATTTCAGAAATTGTTAAATATTTTTCCGCACTTAAAACGCGTAGGTCCGGATGCACAGCCTGCACCTGTTCTAATTCGAACTTGGAGTCGTCCACAAAAAGCAAAGTATCGATGCCGATGTTTAACTGCACTGCTATCGCCCGGATAGCTTCACTCTTGGGTTGCCATGAAATTTGCGGACACAGAAAATATTCGTCGATCCCAAAATTCTTCAGCGCCTGCAAAGCTTCCTCGGCATTATTCTTGCTTGCGATGGAATGAAGAATACCTCGGTCGTCCAGCCTGCGGATAACATCAATAATTTCAGGCTTCAATTTCAGTTTTGCTATTCCGTCCTCGACCAGAGTGCCGTCCCACATTGTGTTATCAAGATCCCATACCACGCACTTAATCTTCTTCGCCTTCTCGGGCTTTTCAGTTTTTCCAGCTTTTTTCGAAATCTCCCGGACAAACTCCATCAATCCAAAATAGAGAGTAGTTTCACCGCCTTCGTCGTTTGGAATAATTTCAATATTAAAAGGCGATTGCACATCGAGAACGCCACGGATTTCTTCCATTGATATTCGTGTTCGATGAAACCCCGGCATAACTTCAATTAGCCTCTGGAATGGAATACGAACATTCTCGTCAACCGCGCGCATCGTCAACGAAAGCCGGACAGCATGAGCGCTGGGATTGTAGCACTCCAGCAAGAATGAAGTCGGCATCTCACCATCGCCCGGCTTCTGTGTCATTCTTTTCTTAAAACTGTAACGTTTGCCGCTAAGCGTTCGTTTGATCTTCGAAGGCAGAGCTATCTGATATAGCACACTCCCAATGCGACGATCCCTGTTCTCAATCTGTTGCGCTTTCTCGGAAGAAAACAACCGAACCGAACCAGGCGACCACAGCTTTCCCCAGCGTTTGAAACGAATTTTCAACAAATAGGAACTGAACGCTGCCGAGGTTTCCACGCGGACCATTCCGTCCACAAACCTTCGGCACCTGCCATCTTCTCGTGGACTATACAAATCGCAACTGGTGTAGCAGGTTGGCCAGACACATTCCGTGCAGTGCTCGCTCCAGGGAAGAACCGTGCGGGCCACAACTCCGCCCTTTAGTTCCTCCAACGCAGATATCACGTCGGCTGGAAGCTGCGCGCCCGATTCAACTTTATGATTTACTTCTGTCTCGTACATTAACCGATTTGACCCAACTGTCTTTGCAAGAACATCTCACAACATCCTAATTTGCTGCGACGGATAGGACAGGATCGCTGGCCTCGTCGGGATTCACTGTCTCATTTTTCAGGAATGCACGATGCCACAACTCGAGCGCAGCCAAAGACAGCAATTCCTTCGAATGGCCACCCTGTTGAGAATCCTTTGCCACTAGCTTCTCGATTGCCGCTTTCTTGAAATACCCGCGCGATAACGTCTCCCGGTCGAGCAGAATATCTTGTAGCCAATCCTTTAACTCAGTTCTCAGCCACAACTCGTAAGGAACAGGAAAACCGGCTTTTTTACGCTGAAGAATTTCTTTGGGCAAGCGGTTTTGCAAAGCAGTCTTGACGATATATTTCGTTGTGAGCCCGCGAACTTTGAAATTCTCGGGTAAGCCCGCCGCAAATTCCAGCAGCTTGTGATCCAGCAATGGAACTCGAAGTTCAATGGAGTTTGCCATCGTCATCTTGTCGGCTTTCAGCAATAAGTCGTCAGGCAGCGAAGTCTTGGTGTCGACATACAACATCCTGTTCACTTTGCTCTTCGCGACTTCCTTGCCCAAATATCTTTTTACAGAAGCAGCTGAAAACTCGTGATCCACGTGCTCCGAAAAATCTTTCGAATACAATTCATTGGCGTGAGTGCTGAAATAGCTGAATGGACTGGAGGTTCTGCTGTAGTAGTAATCCTCGAACGGAAGTTGGAATAAAGGACCGTATTTGCTAAGACGTTTCAAACCGAGCGCACGATTCATCAGCGAAAGACTGGACGAGAACGCGCCATTGAGCGGGCCCAAAACACTCTTCAATCTCTCCAACCAAAGCACACCGCGGTAGGTTTGATATCCGGCAAATGCCTCATCTCCGCCTTCACCTGAGATCAAGACCTTTACGAACTCTTTCGCCAGCCGCGAGACATAATACAACGCCACTGCTTGTGGCTCGCAAACCGGTTCCTCCATGTACCATGCGAACTTCGGCAGGAAATCTGCGAATTCTTGCGAAGTAATCGTCATCTCATGGTGAATGGCTCCATATCTCTCGGCGGCAAGTTTTGCGTAAGGCCTTTCGTCAGCCAATCCGGGAGAGGAGAAACCAAGCGTAAAGCTGTTCAGTGCATGAGGCGTCTTCCCCACGGCGAAACCCAGCATCGCTGTAGAGTCAACGCCGCCGCTAAGAAGAAATCCCACAGGCACATCGCTGATCATGTGTAACTGAACTGATTCTTCCAGCAGGTTCAGCAGCTCTTTTTCTGCTGCTTCGAAGCTTTGCGCCTTGGAAGAAAACTGCAGATCCCAATATTGTTTTACTTGCGCTTTGCCGTTCTTAACCGTCATCGAGTGTCCGGGCGCAAGTTTTGAAATATTGCGGAACAGGGTTTCTTCACCCGGCACGTAATAAAAAGTCAGGAAACGGTCAATCATTCCGGGAACAACTTCCGGCTTCACCGCTGGATCCGCAAGAATCGCTTTAATTTCTGACCCGAAGACAAGTGACTTGTCACTTAACCAGTAATAAAGAGGTTTGATGCCGACCCGGTCCCTGGCCAAAAACAAAGTCTGTTGCCGGTCATCCCAAATTGCAAAAGCAAACATTCCGCGCAGCTTCTCAACGCAGCTCTCGCCGAATTCTTCATAGAGATGGACAATTACTTCCGTGTCTGTTTGGGTCTTAAAAATGTGCCCTTTTGCCCGGAGTTGTTCTCTGAGTTCCTGGTAGTTGTAAATTTCTCCGTTGAATACAATCCATACCGAACCGTCTTCGTTGGAAATAGGCTGGTGACCAGTGTTTAAGTCAATAATGGAAAGACGGCGGAAGCCAAATCCGACCGGACCGGAAGCATAATATCCTTCATCGTCTGGACCTCGATGATGAATAGAATTCGCCATACTCTTCAAAAGCGCAGGCGAAACATTCTCTTCCCGGTTAAAATTCAGTTTTCCGCAAATACCACACACAAAAAGCCTCCCTTAACAATTTCCTATTATCGATTTTCGAACGCCAGGTCTTGCCAGCCGACTGCCCACTTCAAAACTGCCTTCCATTTCGTAACAGAAAACCGGAGAGATGTTTTCCTTCTTCTCAGAATCTCGAAAGGAAGCAGTAGTCCGAGGATTGCCAATCTCATCAGCGCAACAAAGCCCATCACTATGCGGTAGGTGAAGCCGTATACTCCACCCCGCATCTTTCGAAACAATCTCAGCATCGCCCGGTATTTCATGATGGTTGCCCAGTAACTCACGCTCTGCCGCGAACTGCTGCGCCCTCCATGATGAATAATGGCAGTCTCGCCCACGTAATAATTAGTAAATCCGGCGCGCTTAAGCTTGTAATTCAAGTCCAGATCTTCGGCGTACATGAAATACTCTTCGCTGTACATTCCAACCTTCTCGAATGTCTCTCGCCGGAGCAACATGCACGCCCCCGGAATCACGTCTACTTTCATGATTTCCACACTGTCAGAAAAAAGAGGAGCGATTCCCCAAAGTGAGCAATGTGGCCAGCGAAGTCGCAGGTATTCCGCGTCCAGTGCCTGATTCAGGATGGTCGGAAACTTTTGTATCGAACTTAGTTGAACAGAAAGATCTGTATTGAGTAATTTGCATCCGACAATGCCGGCGTCCGGTAAAGACCTAATGTGCTCCATCATGATGTCGATGGAAGGCGCTATTAATTTGGTATCCGGATTCAGGAGAAGCACGTACTTGCCCTTCGAATGCAAGAATCCAACATTGTTGGCGCCAGCAAAGCCAAGATTTTTAGCGCTCTTTATGACTGTGATCTCCGGAAATTGCTGCTGCAAAGAATCGACTCCGCCTTCTGGCGAGGCATTGTCCACAACTAGGATTTCAAACGAAACTTGGTGAGTGTGTTCTTTAACGCTGGCAATGGATTCGCGCAAATAATCCAGCGAGTTCCAGTTCACATAAATGATCGAGAGTTCCATCGAAAGAAGTTTTACTTCCAGATCGTTTCTCTACCGCTGAGCTTGGCGAGTTGCTGACCTTGAAGATAGCGAATCAATTTAGGATCATCGACTTGAGGAATACGTTGAAAGTAAGCCGAAACATATCCGTAAAGTAAAGCCAGGGCTCCGAGTATGTAAGGCCGTTGCCGGAGCCGGGCGACAGCTTTAGCAAAAAGAAACAAAGGATGGTAGCCGGAGACGTAGTCGGTCTTTCCGTTCTTTACTATGCCGCCCCACTTTCCGTAGGCGGCTCCTGTCCAGCGGTGATGATTTACTTGTAAATCGTGGAAGCTCATCGACTTCCAGCCGAGCATGTTCGCTTTCACTTCGTCTAAAGTGTCGGAACCAGGGCCGACCCAAAGTCCCCCGAGAGCGTCCCAGCAGGCTTTTTTATAGACTTTTGTCCCACCTCGGACGTGAAAAGTTGGGTGACCTTCCAAAGTTTTTTGCCCATTTTCAATGTGATAGAGGAAGCCTCCGGCGATGCCAAGTTTAGGATTTTCGACGAATTTACCGAACATGGCTTCGAAATAATTGGGCTCGAAGGAAAGGTCTCCGTCGAGTTTGCACATGAAATCCCAATTCTTGCAGGTGAGCGCGTTGAAGCCTTCATAGAATGCCTCGATAATGCCTGCGCCCCACTTACGGAATCCGCGGTCTTTTCGGTGAACGGCGCGAATCCAGGAATACTTTCGGGCATACTCGTCGATGATCTCTCCGGTGCGGTCTTTTGATCCATCGTCGACAATGACATACTCCGCAGGACGAATCGTCTGGCGAAGCATGCTCTCGACCGTCAGCGGCAAGTACTCTTCTTCATCGCGAACGGGAGTGATGACGACGTATTTGGTAGGGTTTTGCTCAGACATCAGAGTGTAATGAACGCTAGCGTTTTTTGCCGCCAAATATGAGAGTCCCATAGTGCCAGTCTGGTGCCCATCCCGATTCGCGAGGAACTATTTTGCGAATAATTTCATCGAAGCCTTCTAGATATGGCTCAAACCAATTCGCGTCAAGTGTAATCGGATGACCAGTTTGCAGTCCCTGTGGTTGTCTCCTAAAGTCATCTTCATTCGTCAAATCTTGGCCTATCAGCACGAAGCCGCCAGGCTTAATCACTCGGAGAAGGTTCGACATACAGAGTCCCGCATCTTGGACATGGTCAAGAACATTAATCATCACCGCTAAATCAAAGTAGTCGTTGGCAAAAGGTAGCTCTTCGAGTGGGTGGTCATCGATGCAGCAGGCAGCGTCACGGTACATCTCGGTCACGAAAGTCATCTTGAACCCGATGTAGGTGCGGATCAATGGGTCGCACAAGAAAATGTGATCAGGTTTGCAGACTGAGCGAATCACCCGTAGGTTGGTATATGGACCACAGCCGACCTCTAACGCATTGTCAACCCTCGCTGGAAGAAAGTTGTAGTCATTAAACTTTTCCTTCCACCATTGATTCCTGTCATCTCCGCGATATTTGTCAACGACTCCAAATAAGGATAGCAAACGCCAAATATGATTTTTCCATAACGCGCCAGTCCCTTTTGGTCGCGTAGCCAATGTTGCTTCTCCCAAACCTGAGCTGCTTGCCAGCGCTCGTGGTCAACCTTATTACAAAGCATTTTCTCTTTTAGCATGCTACGTCCCTCGAATTGTAAAATCGGCGGAAATACACTAGCTCAACGCCAAGGAGTCGTACGCCGTGGCGCTTGGCAACACTGCTGGAAGTACCGGAACAAGGCAAGAATCTGAGTGACTTGCCTCGGACTGTATCTTTGTGGCGCGCTTTTTCTTCGTTGGGGAAACCGTGGCGACACAGATCATTGCCAGTAGGGCAAACCAGCTCACCTTTGATTGATCGAAATAGTTCACACCGAAGAAAGCAGTTAAATGGGCAAATAAAGCAACGCCTAAAAACCAGACCATCCATTCTTGTCTGCTGTGTCCAGCCACCGCTCTCCGGGTTCTTCCAAGCCTCCCAAACATACGTGTAATCATCGTAATGAACAAAACGAAGGCCGCCAAACCCCCAGTTTCGCCAATATTTACGTACTGGTTCTGCGCATCCCACATATCGAATCCCCAGTTAGCGGTATTGTTGGTTCCGACGAGCCACCACTCACCGAAATGCCTTATGAATTGATCTACAAGTTCGGCGCGATGATACCCGGAAGAACCGCCAGTCAAATCGATGTGAGCGATTACAAACCAAACCGGCGCCTTCATAACCAGGGCCAAGCCTATTAGCGTGATCACAATGCCCCAACGAACCATTCTCATCTTCTTGCGTATTGGCCAAAGACATATTCCCAGAATCCCGGCAACATACGCCAACAACGGTGTGCTCGACTGAGATGTGATCGTCATGACGGTCGAACCAACCAAACCGACCGCTGCCATCACTTTAGATTTTCCACTCTTCCACAGCATGATAAAAAGTGGGAGCAAAGTCCCGGCGAAGGTACCGGCCATCAAGGCGTGCTGAAATACCCCTTGAGAGCGTATCTTCCCTTCCCGGATATCCGGAACGCTCTGCACACCGCCGAGGACGCCAAATGCGTTTTGCAGAGTATATTGCTCTCGCACCATGAATATCCCCAAGACAACGGTTACGACCGCGAGAGCTTTCAAAGCTATGTAGATGTCGTTTCGATCACGGATCAAGCATCGAAGAAGAAAATAGGTGCCTAACCAGTCGATTAAAAAGCCGAGTTGATTAATTAGAGCTTGAGACTGCATGTATAAGAGAGTGACAGCCACTGCCTGAAACAACGCACATCCAAAAAACGCCTGATCGACAGAATTGAAACCGCCGGAAATAAGCGAGCCCTTCAAGTTGAACTTCATTGCTATTAGCCGGAGAAGGCCGGCTAGGACAAGGATCCGACAAACTAGCCAGTGCACCCCGCCTAAAACCACTTGTTGCCCCAGCGGGACCAGAAACGTACAAAGCAGAAATGGGACAATCACGTACTTGCGCGGTAAAACCAAAATCAAAATTATCGCGACGAGCATACCAATCAGAACGATTGGGCTCAACAGGCTTACGGTGGCACCGCCGCCGATATCGTGGTTTTGGTTGGCATCCGCTTTCACTTCTTAACTGTCATCGTTTTGCTTGGCTTAGCGAAAATCGCATGAATGCTTTCACCATCTCCGGCGAGCGCAGCGAGTGCGTTCAGAATCGGAAGAAGGGTTAAGCGGAACATCTTACGCGATGCTTTGCGAAGAAAGGTCCTAGGCCTAGCTTTAGCTAACGGCGTCCGAGGAACTCCCGCTCTTCGACACATTTCATCAAGGATATACCGCGTGCTCTGCTCAACAAAGACTTCCCGGTGGGTCGTGACCGAGACTTCTTGCAGGCCCACTGAGCTAGCAAGATTTTTCAGTGAAGTTGGCGAAAAATGATAAAGATGCCGCGGCAGCTCTAAGGCATACCAATACGACTTGAAAATGTGGGCTCCAGCGGAATCAATGTTGGGCATCATCGCGTAAAAGATGCCGCCTGGCTTCAGCCAATACGCCACCCGTTCGAGTATCTCTCGAGGATGATAAAGGTGTTCGAACACGTGAAAACAGGTGATCGCGTCAAAACTGTTCGGAGGAAAGGGGGCATCCAGTATGTCTCCAACAAAGACCTCTGCGCCGCTGCTGGCTTCAGCCTTTCTTGCGACCTCCTCTGACATTTCAATGCCATAAAGCTTCCATGATGGGCTCCTCATCGAGCTAAGGAAACCTCCAGAACTGCAGCCAAGATCCAAAAGTGAGCCGCCGGATTTATGTTGTGACAATACATTGCGGCGCCCTTTCCAGCGATCAGGTGAATCGCCCGCGGAGGCAACGGAGCGGTCATAGTCCGTACCGTAATGTTCACCCATTTTTTCAGGAGAAGGAGGACCGCTGAGCCATACAAGAGAACAGGCGGGGCAGCGCAGTAAACCATAGAATTGCTGTCGCCCGTGGAAGCGGTCAGGCGCCTCTAATAATTTCTCGACGTTGTCGATTCCGCAGATGGGGCATCCGGTCTTTAGAGATGTGTCAACTTCAGCGACTTCTATTTGCATCGGAACTCCTTGAAAATGATTCTTTGGAATCGCGTTCGCCGACGCGTATCCAGCGCCTGAATGCCCGATCATAGGTCTTGATCAATGTAGCGGGACTTCCAGCGATCACGCTAAGAGGAGGGAAACTTCTGGTTACGACAGAATTGGCCCCAACCACGCTGTTCTCTCCGAGGGTTAATTCTCCGGTACCGCAAAAAATAACGGAGTTGTATCCCAGCCAACAGTTCCGCCCTATGCTGATTTTTCCGCCCTCTGTGACCCCCTGGGCGTGAATGGGCATATCTGGATTCTTGTACTCATGGTTGTGATCCATTATTAGAACAGAGGGGGCGAGTAGAACGTCATCTCCGAGAAGAATTTGATTCTTAGCCGATATCGTCGATCTCCGTCCTATTTTGCAGCCCTTGCTCAAAATGATTCTCGGATCTGATCCTTCGGATCCATGTGCGATGTTCAACCAAACATCCGGAGCAAGATAAACTTCATTACCCATGCTTATATATGACGACATCGCCCTCGAAATTTGGCATGAGTGATGAATTGAAATACCATTGCCAAAGCTGGCAAAGGGATATGTCATGCCCATCCAAAGGGTATTGAGCTTTGTCGACAAACGCGAGAAGAAGGATATCGGGTCCTCCTTCACTCCTTCATGGTCGGACATGCGATTACTCGCTACCTTGGTGAGCTAGTGCTGGTGCCGGATCAGTTGGTTTCGGAAGAAAGGCACTGAAAAGCGCTCGACTCTCAATGGTGGTAATTGAGCCTGTCCATACAAGGATAGGCCAGGCTACGAGTAAGCAACCGAAACATATTTCCACCAACTTAAGTGTGGCAAGAAGTTGCCCGTGCAGATCCGTTGGTATAGGAACATAGGAAGCAATTAGCCCGGTGCCAAGAATCACGATGGCTGCGATGACCATTCTTCCGCTGTCCGGCAGCAAAGATTTAATTCGAAACAAATGGAAAGTGTGTGTCAGAGCGAACAGCATAAAGAACATGCCCACGAATTCCGTAAAGGCCATGCCCGACAACACACCGCGAAACCCTAATTTATGCGCGAAAGCTACAATTAGGAGGAGTACGAGAGTTCGGACAACTTGCAAAATGTTATCGAGTAACGCTTTTCCGGAAGTCCTATAAAGCACAAAAGAAAGCATTGAGAATGCTCGCCAAAAAAATGCCAAACAGACCAATACAAATGCAACGCGAAAGGCTGGGCTGTTTTGTCCCGTCCAGGCATAGGCCATTATCGGGCCAAATATGCTAATAAACCCGAACGGAAGAAGCGCTAAACCAAGGGTAACCTTAAACGCTTTGATCACCAAGGCTTGCATCCTCTCAGCTGAGCCTGAAGCAAACACCATTGTCCCACCTGAAAGTATTGGCGTGAGAAATGCGTCTTGAAGCACCACGGCAGAGGTCGCCACACGAGTTACAACCGCGTAGACACCAGACGATTCAGCTCCAAATACTTTAAGTATCGTAAATGGGATAATGGAGCCGTAAAGAACCTCCAATAGATTTAGCAATTGATAGCTTCCGGCAAAGCGGAATAACTCGAATAAAACATTTTTATCCAATGATTTAATACTAATGCGGATTTGTGGAACAACGCGGTGAGAAGCGATATAGCAGCAACCAATATATAAAAGTTCCGAAGCTCCCATTACGCTAGCCATTGCAAACAGGCCAAAACCAAAATGGAGTACAGCAACAATAGCAATCGCTTCTAGGATGGTGAGAATTGTGCTGAACTTTCGTGCAAGATCGATTCGATGACCACCCATCACAATCGCTTCGTATGCGGCACCGACATTCGCCATCATCATAATAAGAGCTAACAACGAGATGGCCCCCGCTGAGGATTCAGGAATTCTGAAGGAACACCCCCAGCTCGTGCGATGTGCTGTGAAAAATATGACAGTGGGATCAATATTGCGATTGAGACCACCAGCATGAGAGCGCATCCGGTGCTCAGAGACGGTTGGCTCTCTCATAGTCTCCGTTTCCGGTAGCTTCCGCCACATACTTCTGAAATGCTGTTTTTACCCCGACGCTTCCAAACCGCATGTAGGTTGAGGACATCATGATAATGTTCCAGATGCCGTACCCGCCCAAGCCAAGGTGGTGAATGACGATGGGTACTGGTCACCAATCGAGTCCCCATCTGCGTGAAATTGGAAAGAAACCCAAATAGGGTGTTGGTCCCAATTGAAGCCGCAAGGCTTCGGCTTGGCATTTGTCCGTTTGCTTATTCATTGAACTAGAGGAGTGGGCGCCTTAAGTAAAGGCGACAGACGGCATTTAGGTCGAGGAAGAGGTCAGGTCTTAACTGCTAATCAAAATTGCAAAATCGCGGACCCCGAAACCAAGTTTCGGAGCCCGCAGTAAGCGATTCACAGAGCTCGTCTATCGAATTACTGCACGGACGCTTGGAGACCGCTGGGCGCGTTCGGCGAATTCGCAGTTCCGTACTGATAGGCTCCCACATCCCAACAAGTTGTTGTCCCACGATTCGAGCACGAACCACCGGGCCGCGAGAGCGGAGCCCGAATATCACCGTCGCTGGTATCTTTGACGAGTGAACCAAGGTTACCGTGCCGATGTTCATCAAGTTTGCGCCTTGCTGAATGACAGGAGAACCGGACTGCGGAGATCCGTCAGCATTCAACAAAGGATTATTGTTTTGGAGAGCATGAGAGTCGCAGTTACATGACGCTTTCCATGCGGCAAAAGATCCTGTAAAAGCTCCATTCCAAATGAAGCAGTTATTGCCGTTCCCACACTGCGTTCCGTATAAATTATAGTCTGCAGCTACCACCTTGGTATTACTGATGTTCACTGGGTCGCCGCAATTTGTAAACGTATTATTTTCGTAGCTTACTCCGGATAAGTTCTCGAGTCCGAGACAGAGAGTGTTATCGCTATTATTTGGCCCGATAAAAGTGTTGTTATAGATCTGTTGTGTTCCGCTGTCGCCGGAAGCTATATCGACCGAACCGTTAGTATTAACTTCAGTCGTTGTACCGAGGGACCCTGACAAAATGTGAACATTGTTCCAGTATCCGAAGTTTTTCATATGGGCAGGCTGTACGAGACCCGCCTCCCTCATCAAATACAAAGCCGGTTGGGCATGCTCCCCAGTTTCCCGCGAATTGATTGTTATACATATATACGCCATCCATCGAACTACCCGCAGTGCCGAAAAAATGCACACCATCAATGTGATAGCCACATCCAGCTGTGTCCCAAGCATTCGTATCGTGTAGCCGATTGTCATGGAACAAAAGCGCCGGGTTCACGGCGGCATGAGCTGGACTAGTAGCGAACATCAGCGCGTGAGCAAAACCAGACATATCATTGTTGTAGATTTCTACTCGGTATCACCATTGTTATAGGCATCGAAAAGGCACCATCCGAATTCTTGATAGTGTTCCCACTGACAACCCAATGTGAGCCCGTCATAGCAATGGCGCGCATCTGTGCCTGATCAATAGAGGTATCGTTGAAATTGCTTTTAACAAAGATGTTAAGAATGCTCAAGTTGCTGACTGTGCAGTTTTGGCATGAATAAGCATCAACGCCGGCGCTGTCTTGTTGGCTGGCGTAGGCTTCTCCATTGGCGGTGTTTTTCAGAATGCCATTCGTACCGCCATCAATTATTACGTAGCTGCGATTGCAAATCGAGATACCACCCCCGCAACCCATTCCATTTCCTGAGGCCGCAAAATAAGGAGCTTGAACGATAGCGCCCGACTCAAACAACAACTTTATTGGATTGCCGTTTGTGCCGCTAGCTTGGAATGCAAACTCAGTCCCGCCAGCCGCAGCTGTAAAAGTCCCGCAGAGGTGGACGGTTGTGCCGGGGCCTATCTGACTGACTCCGCTGCCCCAGTTGCTTGCCGTATTGAACCAAACCGGGTTATGCGGGTTGGTGGTACAGACGCCCTGGCTGCTGCCGTCCGGGGTGACATACACGTCGGTGGCAGAGGCGGCGGCGAGAGTTGCAGCGGCGAGAGAAAAAATCACGGCCAAGGCTAAGTTTCGGAGAGGCAAATTTTTACAGCTAAACTTTCGAAGACCTTTCACAACTGTCCTCCATTAATCGTAGTGCATGCGGTTGCCGTGATGGCGAACCGTGCTGGTAAAGATGTTCTTTTCCCAGTAGGGGGAATTCACTCACGATCTACTGGATCGCTCGTCTCTCCAGTATTTATAGAAGGAAGCATTGGCGGGTGATAGGTCTCGGCAGTACATGCCCAGATTCCAAAGGGCAGTTATGAGATTAGAAATGTGTAATTTACGAGCCTTGATGGCGCAAAGAATGAGCCCACTTTTTGCCTAATTTGGCAAGGTATTGGGGATGGGCGATCCAGTCGTAGGCACCGGCCAATTTGGCGGCAAACAGGCGGTTGTCATCGCAGGAATTGACTGGAAGACGCTTAAGGAAAAACTTGTCATTCTTGTTATCGGCACGGCCAATGGTGGTGCAGACCCCATCGGAGTATCCGGCTTGGCTTAGCTCGTTACGAAGCATTTCGCGAAATGCGCCGTCGGTTTCGGGAAACGCAAATGGATAGGCGAACGACTCAATGGCGTGGCCGAGTTCTTGCTCGATGACCTGTTTTGAGGTTGTCACTTCTTGCTGGATAGCTGGCCGATCGAGACTATAAAGTTGGGGATGGGTGACAGTGTGCGATCCGAAAGAAATCCCCTGCTTGGCTAGTTCGCGAACCTCGCTCCAAGTGAGACACGGTTTCCCTTTGAAGCTTTGTGTGCTGTCGCCGATGTAAGAGGTCGGAAGATACATGGTTGCTGTGAGACCGTATTGATTAAGAACCGGGACGGCGTTGGTATAGAAATCCAGAAAACCATCATCAAATGTGATTACAACAGATTTCGATAAGTCGTCTGCTGATTCATTCGTCACGCGACTTGCCGCCTGTGCCGGAGTGATGGACTGATAACTATGTTCTCGCAGATAAGCCATTTGAGAGGCAAATACCGAGGGCGTGGTTATGGTGCGGTAATAAGGATGCGCGCCATTTTCCACATCTGATGAAACGCTATGATACATCAGGATCGGAATCGAGTTTCTGCTCCCGAACCCTGACCGCCGCATAGAACTCGCAACGTATAAGGTTGCGAGCCTATCTAAACGAAAATCCATTTAAATCGTCCGCGCATGTGCCGGGTTGTAATATTCGTCCTAAACGCATGCCGCCGCGACTTCGCGTTGGGTGAATCGCACTATCTCCTCCACAACTTTTGACTGTTGCTTTGCCGTAAGAGTCGGGAACATTGGCAAGGAGACAATCTGCGGAGCAAGCTTTTCGGCGACTGGAAAATCTCCTGCCTTATAGCGCATATCGCTGTACGCTTTCTGCAGATGCAACGGAATTGGATAATGAATCGCAGTTCCGATTCCGGCGGCATTGAGATGCTTCATGAACTCTTCCCGGTTCGCGGTTCGTACCACATAAAGGTGATACACCGCTCGGGACCACGAAGGCTCATGGGGTGCGACCAACTCGCATGATGATTTGCCGAGGAGATCATTATAGTAGGCCGCGCGTTCTCTACGTTGAGTGTTCCACCCGGCCAAATGATCCAGCTTTACTCGCAGAATTCCAGCCTGCATTGCGTCTAATCTGCCGTTGTAACCTTCTATATCGTGATAGTACTTTTTAGCCTGGCCATGGTCGCGCAACATGCGAACTTTGCGGGCTAGATCCGCGTCGTTGGTAGTGACAGCGCCGGCTTCTCCGCACGCTCCCAGATTCTTGCCGGGATAAAAGCTAAATGCTGCCGCTTGTCCAATTGATCCCGCTTTTCTCCAACGATTTTCTCTCTTTGAAAAATACTCGGCGCCGTGAGCCTGGCATGCGTCTTCGATCACCAGAAGTTGATATTTGTGCACCAGTTCCATGATCGAGTCCATGTCGGCCATTTGCCCATAAAGATGAACGGGGACAATTGCTTTTACTCGCTTTCCAGTTGCACGATGGATCAGGCTCCCATGCTGATCGACTGAGCATTCGGAGGTCAAATATTTTTCAAGTTTTGACGGATCCATGTTGTAGGTACGCTCGTCAACATCTACAAACTTTGGCAACGCGCCCGCTTGCGAGATCGCCTCAGTGGTCGCAATAAATGTGTTGGGAACGGTGATTACAATGTCTCCGGCAATTACTCCAGCGGCCGTCAATGCAAAGCGAAGGGCGTCCGTGCCGCTTGCGACACCGATGGACTGTTTTGTGTCGCAGAAGCGGGCGAATTCGCTCTCGAAATCCTCGAGCATGGGGCCGCCAATAAAACCAGCTGTACGTAACGAGGCACGAACGACAGCAATCAATTGATCTTCCAGTTCCGTGTGCTGAGTGACGAGATCAAGAAATGGAATATTTCCGTTGGCATTCATATTATGATTTCCTCTCTTCACGTTTTACTTGTTTATTTGAATTGAGCGGGCGAAGCAGTTTTGCCGGATTTCCCGCGACGATTGTGTTCGCAGCTACATTTCTGGTTACGACACTTCCCGCCCCTACGATGGCGTTCTCGCCAATGACTACATTGCATAGAATCGTCGCGCCGGAACCGATCGAAGCGCCTTTCTTTACCACAGTTGGTTCGACATGCCAGTCTTTCTCGGTCTGGAGTTCGCCCTCGACAGTTGTGGAGCGCGGATAACTATCATTAATGAAGGTGACGCCGTGTCCCACGAAGACATTGTCTTCAACTATCACGCCTTCACAGATGAAGGTATGACTGGAAATCTTGCAGCGCTTGCCAATGGCTGCTTTTTTTTGAATCTCAACAAACGCGCCGATCTTGGTCTCGTCGCCAATTTCGCATCCGTAAAGATTGATGAATTTTGAAAGCTTTACGTCTTTCCCGAGTTTTACATCGGGAGCAATGCTTAAATATGTGTCCATAGAGTCTTGGATTTTTAGCGTTTATAAAGTGAGCAGTAAGTGCTTAAGCGGAAGCGCATGCTACCGGTTCGAGTTTTGCACAAGGAGTGCGATGCCAATCAAGGTGGACCTCCGCGTAAGGAGTGCTCTTGCCCGCTAGAAGGGATTGGATTTTGCCATTCAAGTGTTGTTCAAAAAAAGCCAATGTGTAATCGTTCACTAGTGCCATCGACTTCCTGGTTTCGATTGAACCCGCATGGGTAAGTTTCCTCAGCGGTGAATATAGAGGACGATCCGAATAATTGCTGTGAGACATGCCTTCAACCACCATGTAATATCCACCGTAGCGGGCAAGCGACTTTCGGATCCGCTTGATGTCAGTATCCAAGGCGCGCATGTGCACTCGCCTTCTCAGATCCGGGCACTGCAAATCCTGCTCAGAGGGAAGATCGCCATCGCTACTCATGAACAGGAACGGCTGTTCAACTCCGATGTCTGCGGATTCTCCGAACAGCATACCGTCCAGATTGATACCGGTTTTAAGCCTTCTATCCCTCCAGCATGCTTCCATAGTCACAGCACCGCCGAAAGAATAGCCGAGCATTCCGATGCGAGAGAGATCGAGTGATCCTGTAAACAGTTTGTCCGGATCAACATTATTTATTTGCTCAAGTTGATCCAGCACAAAAGAGATGTCTTGCGCACGTAATTTAGCTTCTTCCGGATAGTGGCGCAGGTTTTCTTCAATCGAAGCATCGAACTCCACAGGCAGGTTCTGTGCCTGAGGATGCTCAATGGAGAGCACCACAAATCCGTGACTTGCCAGCATTTCGAATTGCGCAGTGTTCTGGGTTAAATGCCCTTTCCAACCAGGCGAGAACAGAACAATGGGAAATTTGTTTGAAGATGAGGAGAGCGGAACATTCAGAAACGAATGCGTTTTAATTAAACGCAGGTGCGATTTGAATCCTTGGGCATCATCGCCGCTTCGGTAAGGAGAACGCTTGCCCGTCTTTATCCCGCTTGGATACCAAAACTGCACCGCCAACTTGCGAGTTGATTTGCTTCGCATTCCCGGAAATTGGGTTTGGATTGTCCATTGACGAGTTGCCGTTCCAATCGAGTGAGCCCCTGTGGGCTTAGGGAGCGAGAACACCGGCAGCACTGTTGCTAGAACTACCGATCCCGACAACAATGTAAGCAGAACTCCACTGCCAATTCCTTCGATTCTGCCATGTGAAAGCGGAGCGATCAGGTAGTCTGCTCCGGCAAGGAAAGTTACGAAATATGCAGGGACCATCTGCCAACGCAATCGCTCGACGACCAAATGAACGGCGACGATCAGCAAGGCGCCCATGGCGATGCCATTCAGCAATTTAGATGTAGATTGTCCTGTGATCTTCCAAACAAGGAGTGGAAGATCGAACAAGATGATCAAAGTTTCGAGTGTTCTCATCAGCCAGACTAGGTTTCTAAATTTATGCCAGCGTTGTATTCCGGAGGGCCGCTATACTGCGGCGCGATCCGCGAATCTCGCTGACTGCTGAATCGGCATTGCAATAGCTTGAGCAATTGAAGGAAGATGCGGCCCGGTCAGCATGCTATCGTGCACCCCCTGAACCTCATAAACGATCAAGTTTGGAATCAAATGCTTCCAGCCAAGGGCAGCATCCCAATACTTCCAGGTGCGGTACTTGTCCGAACGGAAGAGAATAACTGGGCCGTCAAAGGTTTTGGGCTGGTATTGCTTGACGGCGATGAGCAATAGATCATCCTGCGACTGGCGCGTTCCGGCATACTGCGATCCCACACCCACACCGAATTTTCCCGCAAGAGCGACCCGCGCGTAACGAAATCGATCCACGATAATCGTGCTGGATTGATCCCAAATGTAATCCAATCCCTCAAGAAAACTTGAATTCCTGATGTTTTCGAGGTGCACGCCAATTCTGGCGGATTCGAATGATTTCCGCGCTTTTATTGCATCCTGAGCTGAAAATCGAGAAAGGTATCCGGGCACCCAGGTATCAAACATACCGACCAGCGCGACTTTTTCACCTTTTGCTTGTAGCTGTTGCGCCACTTCGTAGGCGAGCAATGCTTCACGGCACCAGCCGACAAGAGCGTATGGGCCGTGCGGCTGGACTGTCTGAATTGTCTTAAGATGAATCGCGGCTATGTCCTCGATTCGTAGGGCGCGGTGACCCTGGCATCCTCTGGCAAGTTAACCAAATAAAATGGTTGATCTTGGCCGAGTTCTTGAGAGAGCAATCTCATGCTGGGCACGCCATGCAAGCAGAAGACTGGAATCTTGCTTCCACTTGCTTGTAGGGCGACGAGACCAGAAATAGATTGGTTAGAAGTCTTTCCCGCAAGCGCAGCCGACAATTGCTGAATGGTAGGAGCTTGGAAAAGTGTTGCCAAGGGCAGCTTCTTGCCAAAGGACTTTTCAATCTTCGCTAATAGCTGGGCTGCCAGCAACGAGTGTCCGCCGATATCGAAGAAATTCGCTGTCGCGCTGATCTTTGAAATACCTAGAAGTTTCTCCCATAGGACCAACATGCGTTGTTCGATTTCATTGGCCGGAGCTATGTAACTTGCCTTCGCAACTTCCGCGAGATCAGGAGCGGGAAGCGCATTGCGATCTACTTTGCCGTTGGGAGTTCGCGGCAGCGCATCGAGTATTACAAACGCTGAAGGCTGCATGTACTCGGGCAAGGTCTGCTGTAAATGGGACCGCAGGTCTTGAAGTGGAGTTGGCGTTAAAGATGCACTTGAGGGATTGAATACAAGATATGAAACAAGATACCTGCTTCCTTTTTGGTCATCGCGCGCGACAACAGCGGCTTCTTTGACGCTTGGATGTTTGCCGATCACGGTCTCAATTTCCCCGGTTTCAATACGGAAACCGCGTATCTTTACTTGATGATCGGTTCGGCCTAAAAACTCGATTTCACCATCGATTTTCCAGCGAACCAGGTCGCCAGTGCGATACAGCAATGCGCCATCACGGTCGCTAAACGAATCTGGTATGAACTTCTCCCGGGTTAATTCTGGACGGTTGAGGTAACCGTGAGCTACGCCTGTTCCACCTATGTAGAGTTCCCCAGGTGTGCCGAGCGGCACCTGTTGGAAATGTTTATCGAGCACATAAAACTGGGTATTGGCGATGGGTGGCCCAATCGGGACTGGGCCAGAGTTTGTTTTTACTTTCAGCGTTGAAGACCAGATCGTGGTTTCAGTGGGACCATACATATTCCACAAATCTTCTCCAGTGGCAAGCAGTTGATTGGCTAAACTGCGGGGAAGGGCCTCGCCTCCGCAGAGCATTTTGAGGGAAGGATTGCCGAGCCAGCCTGCGTCCAGTAACATCTGCCAGGTGCTCGGCGTTGCCTGCAATATTGTGGCTCGCTCCCGTCGTACCAGTTCAAGCAGATCGGTACCGACAGAAGCCTGCTCCCGGCTCGCGACCACTAAGCGAGCACCGACCGTGAGTGGCAAGAACAATTCCAGCGCAGCGATGTCGAAAGATAGCGTGGTCACCGCAACCAGCACGTCTTGGGCATGGATGCCCGGTTCTTGTTGCATCGACAGTAGCAGGTTTACAACCGCGCGATGGGGAATCTGCACGCCTTTGGGTTTTCCCGTTGATCCGGATGTGTAGATCACATAGGCGAGGCTTTCGCCATCAACTTTGATGCCAGGCTTTTCTGGAGATTCTTGGCCGATCTTTTTTGTTTCAATGTCGAGGCATATTGTCTGGACAGCATTTGGCGGAATGATTGAAAGGAGTTTCTGTTGAGTAAGTAAGAGCGAGGCTCCGGAATCCTCGATCATGTACGCGAGCCGCTCCGCCGGATAAGCTGGGTCCAGAGGGATATAGCTCGCACCCGCCTTCATGATTGCGAGTAATGCAACCATCATGTTTACTGATCGTTCGAGGCAAAGAGCGATCTTTGCTCCCGGTCGAATACCGAGTTTTTCTATATAGTGCGCTAGTTGATTCGAACGGCGGGCAAGATCTTCATAGCTGCAGTTTTCACGTCCACATACTACGGCAATTGCTTTGGGAGTCTGGTCAACTTGAGTTTGAATTAATTGATGAACCGTCTTCTCTTGGGGCAATTGCAGCGCGTTGCCGTTCCATTTTTTTAGCAGACCGGATTCGATCTGGGTCAATAGCGCAAATTCCGAGATTCGTTTTTCCGGATTCCTGCCGACTTCTTCCAGCAATCGCTCAAAGTGGCTGAGCATACGGGAGGCTGTCGCTGTCTCAAATAAATCCGTATTGAATTGAATCGAGGCTCGCCATCCGTCAGGACGCTCCACCATCAGGCAGTTCAGATCGTACATAGCGCCCGCGAGCCGGGAGGGAACGTCGATTAACGAGAATGTTTCGTAATCGCGGCTTGTCACCAGCGACCGCTGCAGCATGAAATTGACCTGGAACAATGGGTTCCGGCTCAGGTCCCGCTTGGGGTTGATCATTTCTATCAATTGTTCGAAGGGTGGGTCCTGGTGAGCGAGGGCTTGCATGACGACTTCCTGCAGGCGTTCCAGCAATTGCGAGAACGTCGGATTGCCCGAGAGATCATTACGTAGTGGCAGCGTATTCAGGAACAAGCCAATTATTTTTTCGTGTTCGAGCTGATTTCTGCCGGAAACCTGAGTTCCTATGGTTATGTCTTCCTGACCTGCATAGCGGTAGAGCAGAGTCAGAAAAGCCGCACACGCAGTGATGAAAAATGTGTTTCCCTGCTTACGGCTAACTTCCTGCAGCGCGTCGGTGATCGCTCTTGGCAACTGAATCGATACGACGTCGCCATTTGTAGTTTGCAATGAAGGGCGCGGTTTATCAGACATCACCTCAAATGGCGTGTGATTGTGAAACCGCTCTCGCCAGTATTGGTTTTGTTGCCGGATTTCTTCGCTCTGCAACAGCGCGCGTTGCCAGGCGGCATAGTCTGAATACTGCATTTCGGGCTCTGGAAGCGGAGATGAGAGTCCTTTTACGAATGCGCTATAAATGTCGCCAATTTCCTGCGCAAGAAGTCCCACGCTCCACCCGTCAGCAACGATGTGGTGAACCGTTACGTGCAGAATATATTCCTGGTCCTGCATTACAAGTATGCTGGCCCGGATCAAAGGTAGCCTTGAAAGTTCGAATGCTTCTTCCCCAAGTTTGCGGGTAATAGTGTCTGCTTCTTCGTTGCGCTTTGCCTCTGGCAAGCCACTTAGGTCAATCACTGGAAGCTGGATATTCAGGGCAGGCGCGATGCGCTGCATAGGCTGGCCGTCGACCTGAATCAAAGTGGTCCGCAAAATTTCATGACGGCGAATTAACTCATTAAATGTGCGTTCAAGGACATCGGTTTGAATGTGCCCTTTCAACAACCACTTGATTGGAATGTTAAAGGCGCCGCTTCCCTCTCCCAATTGCTCAAGTACCCAGAACCTTTGTTGCGCCAGTGAGGCGGGCACGATCATGTCGGCTTTTGAATGCAAGCCGTTCCCATTGGATGATGCTTTCGCTTTCGATACGTGCCTTGCCACATACTCCCGAGCCGGCATCGAATCCGTTTTCATGGATCGGGTAGTCTCGAACTGATCGAGTTGCCTGTCGGGTTTTGCGATTACTTCTTGCAACAAAGTTCGGAAGTCTGTGAGAAAGCTTTGCGCTAAATCCGGCGAGTACAGATCAGTGCTGTACTCGAGTGAAAGACGCCATCCTTCCGGGCGCTCCACCATAAAGAAATTCAGATCGTAAGGGGCTCCAGGCGTACGTGACGGCAAATCGGTCAATTGAATATCGGCAAATTTGATGTTCTCGATAAAGGAACGCTGATAAATAAAATTGACATAGTAGAGGCGATCTCTGCCTAAATCTTCATAGCCCAAAGCCTGCAGCACGCGCTCATGGGGAACTTCTTGATGAGAGGTCGCCTGGATAACGGTGTCACTCACCTGGTTCAGCCAATCAGAAAACTTATTAGCGCCCTGCACCTTCGTTCGCAGCACCAGGGCATTATTGAAGACGCCGATAGCATTCTCTACTTCGACGCGGTTGCGTCCGGCAACCTGGGTACCGATCGCTATGTCTTCTCTTCCGGAAAGTCCATTCAGCAATATACAAAGCGCGCCTAGAGCGGCGCTGAACATAGTGGTGCCGCTGTGTTGGCTAACTTGTCCCAGCGCATCAGTTAGTGATCTTGGCAAAAGCTCTGAAACAATCTTTCCATTCCACGTGGGCTCGGCCGGTTGAGGAAGATCGCCGGGGATGACGAGTGGATGCAATCCGCGAAGTTGTTTTCTCCAGTAAGCCAGCTGGGACTCGAACGAACCGTTCTCGAATGCTTCCTTCTGCCACACTGTAAAATCAGCAAATTGCACAGGCAGCGGCGCAAGTTTCGCGGAAGTCCCTGTCAGCAATGCCTGGTAGTATGCGCCCAAGTCGCGACTGATAATGCCAATGGACCATCCGTCGACGATTGCGTGGTGCACGGTAACCAGCAGAACATAATGCTCATTTTCAAGCTGTATAAGTCGCGTGCGGATCAGCGGCCCCAGGCAAAGATCGAACGGACGGATAGCTTCTTCCAGGGTTATGCGCTCAGCTTCCGTTTCTCTATCAGATTCTGAGAGGTGCCTGAGGTCGTGCAGCGGCAAGGCCAACTTCAGCTCGGATGAAACCTTTTGAATCACTACTCCGGACTGCAAACCAAGACAGGTACGTAGAGCCTCATGACGTGCGCATACCTGATTAATGGCGCCGCTAAGAACGTCGGGCTTCAGAGGTCCACGTAATGACCAGCGTACAGCAACATTCCATACTCTACTGGTCGGATATGCCTGTTCGAATGCCCAAAACTTCTCCTGTGCAGGAGAAGCAGGCATAGCGAAAACGTCGCCAGAAAAGACGCCCGCTGCGTGCTCGCCGTTTGAGTACGGATGCTCGACGAGTTCTTTTTCGATTTGAGAAATGACAGCCATTACGCGGTGGTTTTCGGAATACGGTACTTGTCACGGGAAACGGGGACAATTGAGGAAGCAGCGCCGTTCGACGTTTCAGCTTCATTGCCGTTCTTTGGCGCCTTAACTGTGCCTTCGACGATTGCGCGGATAGTTCTTAACTGCAGAACGTTTCTGGGGGTCACTTTGAATCCAGCTTTATTGGCTCGGGCAACGATCTGAAATACATGCAGAGAATCGGCTCCAAGTTCGAATAAATTGTCATCGATTCCTACGACTTTCACACGCAGCACTTCGGACCAGATTTCCGACATCTTCTGCTCTTCCGGATTGCGGGGTTCTGCGGTCTGGCGGGCCAGCTTTTCATTCTTTTGATCGGGAGCGGGTAGTGCCCGTTTGTCCAACTTTCCGTTAGGGGTGCGCGGCAGAGCATCCATCTTTACAAATGCCGAAGGAATCATGTAGTCGGGCAAAGTCTGACTTAATTGCGTACGTAAATCCGCCGATGAGGGTCCGGGATTACTAGCGGCTACGTAGTAGCCAGTTAAGCGGCGATCTCCCAGAGAGTCCTCACGAACGATTACAGCCGATTCTCCCACTCCGGTAAGTTGATTCAATGCCGATTCGATTTCACCTAGCTCAATGCGGAACCCGCGAACTTTTACCTGGCGATCAATGCGTCCCAGGAATTCGAGGTTCCGATCAGTTCGATAACGAACCAGGTCGCCTGTGCGGTAAAGACGAGTGTCTCCGCGCGGAATGGGTCGGCGATGAAGCGCTCTGCTGTTAGTTGGAGATCGTTTAGGTAGCCACGCGCTACTCCATCGCCGCCTATCCAAAGTTCGCCGGCGACTCCGAGCGGAACGGGTTGGCCGAACTCATCGACCACGTAGATATATGTGTTGTCTATGGGACGGCCAATCAGCACAGGACCGGAAGTTGATCGAATGCGCCCACCCACGGACCAGATTGCCGTTTCCGTTGGACCGTACATATCCCAAAGCTCACAACCGCCTTCAAGCAATGTGTTGGCTAATTCGCGTGGCAAGGCTTCGCCAGTAGCCCAAATTTTTAAACCAGGATGACTCTTCCACCCAGCTTCTCCCAGCAAGCGGAAGGTTCCTGGAGTAGCTGTCATAGCCGATACATTGTGCTTCTCCATTTCCGACTTTAATTGCGATCCATCGGTCACGGTTTCTGCGCTGGCGATAATCACGCGGGCCCCTACGCAAAGCGGTACCAGCAGCTCTCCCGTCGCGACGTCGAAAGATATGGTTGTTACAGCTAGGACAGTGTCGTCCGAGTTCATGCCGGGCTGCTTACAGACTGAGTTTAGGAGATTCACCAAGGAGCGGTGTGTAACTTCAACTCCCTTTGGTTTGCCGGTCGACCCGGAAGTAAACAGCACATAGGCGACATGGTTCGAAGTCGCAGTCTCTTTGGTTTTGGAACTGGGTTGCGACGCAATTTGTGGCCAATCTGAATCGAGTGAAATTAGACGAGCATTACTTACAAGACCAGCCGCGAGGCTTCTTTGAGTCACGACAATTGGGCTTTCAGAGTGCGTGAGAATGTGCTCGATTCTCTGTTTCGGGTGGGTCGGATCGAGCGGCACATAACAAGCGCCCGACTTTAAAATGCCTAATAAACCAATGACCATCTCGAGCGAACGATCAACAAATAACCCGACTTTTTTGTCCGGCCCGGCGCCGAAGGCTTGCAGATAGTGCGCCAGCTGGTTGGTACGTTGATCAAGTTCGCGATAAGTCAATTTCTGCTCGTCAAACACCAAAGCGACATTGTCTGGAGTTCGCATTACCTGTTCTTCAAACAATTCGTGCACTTTTTTCTGTGCGGGATAGTCGATTTGCGTGTTGTTCCATCCATGCACCAATTCGTTGCGCTCGGATTCGCTAAGCAGAGGTACGCGCATCACGCTTCGAATGGGGTCAGCAATGAATTCCTGCAAAAGCGTTTGATAGTGCGCCATCCAGCGCGCGATCGTGCTTTGGTCGAACAGATCTGAGTTGTAGTCACAATCAAGCGTCAGTCCCTGATCGCTTTCGACTACATTGAGGAACAAATCAAAATTCACAAAGGCTTTTGGATTGGGATCTACTTCCGCATTTAATCCTGGGAAGTTCAGGTCAGCGCCAATTCTCTCCAAATTGAATTGAACTTCGATCAGAGGAAGACGGCTGGGGTCGCGCGGAATACCCAGCTTCCGCACCAGAGTCCCGTAAGTGTAATTCTGGTGGTCGTACGCATCGAGTACGCTGCGCTTCACTTGTTTCACAAATTCTGTGAACGAGAGATCTTTAGTGATCTGAGCTCGCATGGCGAGGAAATTCACGCAGTGTCCAACTAGGGTTGTGCCGTCCAGCAAAGCTTGCGCTGCAGCTGGAATGCCAGCCACAACGTCATCCTGATTCGAAAGTCGGCAGAGCAACAATTCATAAGCTGCCAGGAGAGTTACAAAAAGCGTACATCCTTGCTGTCCCCGGTCTTTTTAATGCTCTTGTACAGATCGGCGCTGATAGTCGTGCGATGAGTTGCGCCCGTGAAACTCTTCATTGAGGACCGGGGACGGTCGGTCGGTAATTCAAGGACGGGAGCTGGCTTTTCAAACTGCTTCAGCCAGTACTGTTCAACTTCTTTGAGTTCAGCTGAATTCTTTTGTTGGGACTGCTCTTGCGCATATTCCAGGAAAGACTTTGGAGCAGAAAGATTGGCGAGCCGTCCTTCGACTTTTGCTGAATACAACTGGTTCAGCTCATCAAGAATGACGTTGGTAGACCATCCGTCGCACACGATGTGATGGCTGGTAAATACAACGACGTGATACTCAGGTTCGAGCCGCAGTAGCTTGATTCGGAGCAGAGGCCCACGAGTCAACTCGAAGGGGGTGCGAGCGTCTTCGTTGAGCAGGGCGGCGATTTTTTTGTTCCGCTCGGCGGATGTGAGTGCAGAAAGATCGATGAGCGGGATCTCGATTGATAAATTGGGAACGATCTTGATGTTTGCGCCATCTTCACTGAAGATTGCACGCAACGCTTCGTGGCGTCCGATGATTTCATGAATTGCCTGTTTTAATGCAGACTCATCCAGTGAACCTCGAAGGCGGAGAGAAAAAGATTCGTTGAATGAACAAGAGGCATCCGGTCCGATTTGATCGGAAAACCAAATTTCTCTTTGTGCTTCCGTTACCGGTGCCTCATACATGATGCCAAGCGTCGCGAATACTGATTCTTTCTTTATAGGTGCGCCACGGTCTGAAACTCCACTCAGCATGCCATCGGCTTGCATTTCGGCAATGCTCTCCTGGAATGCCGTCACAATTCGCTCGAGATCTGCGTCGGTGTGAGCAGTGGTCAGGAAACATGGGAAGCCTTCCTGGACATGGATTCCCTTCTCTCGCATGTGGTAGTAGAAAAGGCTGCCGAAGCGCTGGTCGGCGGGGAAGCTAAAGAAAAAGATGCTGGCAAAGTTTTCGATTTTGATGGGGGCTTGCCGTTCTTGCAGGTAAGCGTTGATCCGCGCCACCATCTTGCCAGTTTTTGCATTGAGGCGTTCTTGTAGCTGCGGGCCTTCTTCTTTGAGGTGCTGCAACACAGAGTAGGTCGCGGCAAGAGCAAGCGGATGTCGAACAAAGGTGCCGGCAAAGAATGTGACGCCGACCTCAGGAAATGATTCGTCGCCGTATTGCCACATACCGCCATCGAGCGTATCCATAAATTCGGATTTGCCCGTTAGCAATCCGATCGGCAATCCTCCGCCGATAATTTTTCCGTATGTGGCCATGTCGGCGCGAATGCCGAAAATTGCCTGCGCACCGCCGGGATGTGTACGGAAGCCGGTTACGACTTCATCAAAAATAAAAGCTGTGCCAGATTCTGCCGTGATCTTGCGGAGTTCATGCAAGAATTCGCGGGGCTGAAGATTAGGATGGCGGCTCTGTACCGGCTCCACCATCACAGCCGCAAATTCATGGGCATGGGCCCGAATGTATTCCAGCGATTCTTCTGTGCCGTAATCGAGGACAACGATGTTCTCTGCCATTTGCGGCGGAATGCCGGGTGCAATCGGCGTTGATCGCGGCTCTGATCCTGGGCGTTTAATTCCACGGATCAGAACTTCGTCGAACATTCCGTGATAGTCACCGGTGAACATCACAATCTTGTTGCGGCCGGTCGCGGTTCGAGCGACTCGCATGGCGCACAGCACCGCTTCCGAGCCGGTATTGGTGAAGGCTACGCGCTCCATACCGGTAAATTCGGAAACGAGTTCGGCGACTTTGCCCGCCAGGGGCGACATCGGCCCTATTTCGAAACCAAGTTCGAGCTGCTTCTGTACAGCATCTGTAACGAACTTCGGCTTGTGACCAAACACAGTTGGACCATAGCCGTTCAGGATGTCGATGTACTCGTTGCCATCGACGTCATAGAGCTTTGAGCCTTCGGACCGCACTGTCGTCAGCGGATAAACAATTTCTTTCCATTGCGAACGGAATCCGGACACACACGCGTGGATCCGCCATGACTTTGCGATATTTCTGAGTGAGCGCCTTGGATTGCGGCGTTTTCTTTATGTAGCGGGCAATCAGGTCGGCAATATGCCTTTCCTGTTGCAGCGTGAGCCCGCCAGCAGGTCCTTTGCTAAGCGGTTTATACGGGCCGAACGCCTTCGGTTCTTCTTTTGCCGGAACGGCTGATGACACCGCTTCAACTTTGACTGCACTCTGCGGAGTAGCCGAGGAAATTACCGGACCCATTGCTGAGGCACTCACAGCGGATTGAATCTGCGGCGTTGCGGTACCCGATCCCTTCAGGGCTTCCAACTGTCGCGCCATCAATTCCGACATGGCGCGTAGTTGTTCTTTCATCATTGATTCGATCGCGCTTGAGGACGCGGATGTTGCGGCAATGGGAGCCGGCGCAAGTACTGGCTGCGATGCTGGTTTGGCTGCAACTTGTAACGGGGCTGACGCAGTCACGGTTTCGGCTGGCAACTTGCCATCGAGATATTCTGCCAAGGCTCCGATACTCGATTGCTGGTCGAGCAACTGACGGAAAGTGATCTTCACCGCGAACTTGTTTTGCAGTTCCTGCGCAGCCTGGGTCAGGAACAAGGAGTCGAAACCGAGTTCCATAAAGTTTGCCGAGGGATCAATGTCGGCGACGCTTATTCCGGATAAATCCTGAAACATCGACAACAAAGTTTGCTGAATCGACTCTCGTCTTGGAACGGCGGGACTCGTTCCGGTTTGAGATATGGCCATGGTTTCATCCTCTCGGTTGCAGACCGCCGCAATTATTTCCGCTGGGGGCTCGGGTGGAAACTGCGGTTGATCTGTCCGGTAGATCTGTTGTGAATCGAGGGAGGGCTTGGTTATAGATGTTTTTGGTTCTACCCAGTAGCGCTTGCGTTCGAATGGGTAAGTAGGAAGTGGAACCCGCTGCAATCGTTCATGTTGGTGGAAGCCGGCCCAATCGGGTTGAATGCCCGCGATCCACAACTTCCCTAACGCGTTTAGAACGCTTTCTTCATCTGCGATGACGCGAGCTGCGTCAGGCAATGAAGGGATAACGATTTGATCTGGTCTTTTCGAAGGATGCTGCGACGCCAAAGTGGCCAGCGTATTTCCCGGACCGACTTCAAGCAAAACCGGGCTGGGCATAGTGGAGAGAGTATGAATGCTGTCAGCAAATCTCACCGGCTCTCGTAAATGCGTTGCCCAGTAGGTGGGATTCGTAACCTGTTCCGTCGTGACCCATTGCCCGCTTACTCCGGAAACATACGGGATCGTAGTTGGCTTGAGGGTGATCTGCTTTACCACTTCGATGAAAGGTTCGATTACCGGATCCATCATCGCCGAATGGAATGCGTGAGAAGTATGTAGGTGGCGGGCAGCGACTCCTCGTTGCTTCAAAAATTCTTCGAGTTCTGCGATATTTTTCTCGGGACCTGAAACAACGCACAACGCAGGAGTGTTAATTGCAGCAATCGAGAGCTTCGCGCTTAGCATTGGGCGAACTTCGGATTCTGGCAGACGAACCGCCAACATCGAACCACCGGGCAGATTCTGCATCAGGCGTCCGCGCGTAGCGATCAGGTGCAGCGCATCTTTTAAAGAGAACACCCCCCCCAGACAGGCTGCCACGAACTCGCCAATGCTGTGGCCGATCATCGCATCGGGCCGTATGCCCCAACTCATCCACAACTTCGCCAACGCATATTCAGTAACGAAAATCGCGGGTTGCGCAAATACTGTTGAAGTCAGCAGCCGCTTCGTATCTTCTGAATCGGGAGTCTTCGAATAAAGCACTTCACGCAAGTCTCGCGGCAAATCCGCTTTCAGAATTTCCGCGCATGCGTCTACCCACTTGCGAAATTCTTTCTCTGAGCAATAAATCTGCTCGCCCATGTTCTGATATTGTGCACCTTGCCCGGGAAACATAAAGACCACGGAAGGCTGTTCTTGCTTGGCTACTCCCGTCCGTTTGTTGTCGCCGTTCTCTAGGGCCTGGATCGCGTCGGCAACACTGCTGGCGATGACAAATCTGCGATGCTCGAAATGGCGGCGTCCCATTTGCAGGGTGTGAGCAACATCGGCCAGATTGAGGTCGCTGTGGGTACGCAGATGTCCAGCGAGATTGCTGCACGTTTTCGTAAGCGCAGCAGCGGTCTTCGCAGAGAGGACTAATAGTTGTGACTCGCGTTGAGACTGGCTGGCCTCCCTCTGCGGCGCTTCTTCGACAACTACGTGCGCGTTCGTTCCACCCACTCCGAAGGCACTTACTCCTGCGCGGCGCGGTTCCTGTTTACGCTTCCACGGTGCTAACTTACTGTTTACATAGAATGGGCTTTTATCGAGTTCTAGTTTCGCGTTTGGTTGCTCAAAATGTAAGACTGGCGGCAAGAGCTCATTTTTCAAAGACAACACTGTCTTGATCAGGCCAGTAGCTCCCGCTGCCACATCTAAATGTCCGACGTTAGTTTTAGCTGTGCCGATTGCGCAAAACCCTTTGGCCTGAGTGCTGGCGCGGAATGCCTTAGTCGCAGCCGCAATCTCGATGGGATCGCCAAGTGGTGTTGCCGTTCCGTGGCACTCGATGTAGCTGACCGATTCTGGCGAAATCCCGGCTGCGGCTTGCGCCATGGCAATCACTTCCGATTGTCCTTCCACGCTGGGAGCGGCATATCCCACCTTAGCCGAACCGTCGTTGTTAACGGCAAAACCTTTAATTACGGCATAAACATGGTCGCCATCCGCAACCGCATCTTCCAGGCGCTTTAATAGAACTACTGCAGCGCCGCTGCCGAATACGGTTCCCTGTGCTTTGGCGTCGAATGTCCGGCAATGTCCATCTGGCGAAACCATGCCGTCTGGCTGATAGAGATAGCCACGCTTTTGCGGAAAGCTGATGGAAACGCCGCCAGCTAGTGCCATATCCGATTGGTAACTCAGCAGGCTTTGGCATGCCTGGCAAATTGCAACTAATGAAGTTGAGCAACCGCATTGAATGGTGTAAGCCGGCCCTCGAAGATTCAGTTTGTAAGCAATCTTTGTGGAGAGAAAATCAATGTGATTTCCGACCAGAGTCTGATAGGACCCGACCTGATAAGTTCTGGCGAACTCTTCGGCAAAGATCACGGTCGCTGCACAGATTACGCAGAAAGTACGTATTCATGCTGCAGCCGGCAAATACCCCAATCGCCCCTTTGTAGGTTTGCGAATCGTATCCTGCATCTTCTAGAGCATTCCATGCGCATTCCATGAAGACGCGCTGCTGCGGATCGGTTGCCTCGGCTTCTTTTGGGTACATTCCCCAAAAATTGGCATCGAAAAGATCTACGTCATCAAGGACGGCACGGGCTTTGACGAAGTTGGGCTGGCTCCAGAGCGCGGCATCTCCGGCTTCGAGATCCTCTTCTTTCAACTGCGAGATCGACTCCACTCCATTTGCGAGATTGTTCCAGAATTCATGAACATCTTTCGCGCCCGGAAAGCGTCCAGCCATTCCGACAATGGCGATTCCGTTTAGATTTTCCGAATTGCTCATGAAGTCTGGACCACTCTGGACGGCTTCTGCTGTGCCCATGCCCGTTGCTGTTTGCGAGCCCGATCTTGAGCATCGCGAATCCCCGTGCTGGCTTTCTTACCACTAATAAATTGCGCCAGGCTTTTAATGGTGGAGTGCTCGAACAAATCGGTGATGAGCAGATCGGAGCTAATCAGCTTTTGCAGCTCGGCATGTGCCTCAAGCAATTGCAGTGAGTCGCCGCCTGCATCAAAAAAATTATCGTTAAGCCCGATTTGCTTTATTCCCAAAACTCTCTGCCAAACACTCGCAATAGTTTGTTCGGTATCGGTATGCTTTGTGGAAGGCACATTGCTTTTTTCGGCTTGATTGTTTTCGGGAGCTGGTAATGCGCTCCGGTCAACTTTGCCGTTGGGCGAGAGCGGTAGGGCATTCAGCATCACAAAAGCAGATGGCAGCATGTAAGGCGGAAGCTTCCGCTGCAAAAATGTTCGCAGTTCTGCAATCGGGGCACCCCCTCCGCTGCGAAACAATGTAGGCAACCAACTTCTTTTCGCCGGGAGTATCTTGCCTGGCAAGAACTGCCACGGACTGTACATCTGGATATTGCATGAGCGCAGTTTCGATTTCACCGAGCTCGATGACGATAGCCGCTGATCTTAACTTATTGTCGGCCCGGCCAATGAATTCAATGATGCCATCGGGACGATAGCGTGCAAGATCCCCGGTTTTGTAAACACGCGCCTTCGAATCCTCCGAGAAGGGATGCTGACAAACTTCTCTGCCGTTAATTGCGGCTGATTCAAATACCCACGCGCCAACCCATCTCCCCCGATGCACAATTCTCCTTCTTCACCAATGGCAACCGGTTCGTTATTGGCGTTGAGTATGTAAATCTGTGTGTTCGCTATCGGCCTGCCGATTGGGATTGAGCTTCTCTGCGCGTCTTCGGCTGTAATCGTGTGACAGCAGGTGAAGGTAGTGTTCTCTGTCGGGCCGTAACCATTAATTATTCTGCAACCGGATAAGTCTTCGATCGCTTTTCGCACGTGAACTGGGGAAAGCGCATCCCCACCTATAACTAATTGTTGTAATGGCCGCAGATCTTGCAGGCGCTGCTCTACCATTACGTTGAATAGTCCAGCAGTCAACCAAGCTGTGGTCACGCCAAAGCGCCGAATCGCCGCTCCGATTTCGTCGAGCGATGCGATATCTGGAGGCATGATGGCAAGAGTGCCGCCATTAAGCAGCGGCGCCCATATTTCCAGAGTCGAAGCGTCAAATGAGATTGGTGAGAATTGTAGAAAAACTTCTCGTTCATTGAGATCGATATAATTTGTATTTTTCACGAGCCTGAACTACAGCCCGGTGATTCACAATTACGCCTTTTGGCTGCCCAGTCGAACCGGATGTGTACATTACATAGGCGAGATTTTCTGCGCTGCTGAAACTTTCCAAATTTTGTTTGCTCTGGCGATCAATCTCGGCGTTTTCTTCATCGAGTATCAGCACTTTTGCATTTGACCAGCTTTGATTGGCAGTCCAATTGAGAACTGATTTCTGCGCCAGCATGACCGGCGCTTTGGTATCGGCGGCCATGAAGGCCAGTCTTTCCGCTGGATAGCTCGCATCCAGGGGAACGTACGCTCCTCCTGCTTTGAGAATTGCCAACATACCTACAAACATGTCCAGTGAGCGTTCCAGCAGCATACTGACCATGACTTCGGGACCAACACCCAATTTGCGGAGCCGGTGAGCTACCTGATTGGCTTTTTCATTGAGCTGACGATAAGTCATCTGCTCGTCGCGGAATTTCAAGGCAATTGCGTCGGGACGCCGTTTTGCTTGTTCCTCGAAAAGCTGATGAATGGATGAGTTGCGGGGATAATCGCTACAACTATTGTTCAAGGTAAGTAGCAACCGGTCTCGCTCAGTTTCGTTCAGAGTTTGCGTATTGGAGAAAATGGAAACCATTACGGAGGTGGGCTTGGCAGCCTTAACCGAGCAGAATTTCTTTCTCACCGAATAACCGCTCGGCTACGATGCCTTTTTGGCGGCAGGTCTCAATCAGCTTGTTAGATTGAATAATCGGATTGGACTGCTCGCTATACTTGACACTCATTACGTAGTTGAGCCACGGCTCCTGTCCCATGGCATAAATGTAGACTTCCTTGCAGCCAAACTGATCGACAATGCCCTGGGCTCGTTCGCAGTTCGAGCCTGCGAGCCGGCGAGATTGGTCTTTGCTTCGTTCCATCTTCTCGGTTTGCAATGGACCGTAAAGCCATGACATGGGAGCTCCATCGCACTCCATGCCGACGAACAGAACATCGACATCCCCGGTCAATGCATGAACATGTTCGTACATTTTAGGGCTGATGTTGCAGGAGTCCGCCGCGAACAGGAGCGAATGTCCATCGACGCGAGCGAGATACGCCATCTTGGTACGAATGTCCAGGTCACCATGCTCACCCAGGAATGGAAGGCCAGTAAGTTCAAGTGGACCGAACTGCAACTGCTCCATTTCGTCGATCTCGATCACGTTCTTGAAACCGCAATTCTTGAGGATCAATTTCATCGACGGATCTTGCAGCGAACCGCCGGCATTCCGGGGCACCACAATAGTCCGAATTCTCGATCTCAGTTGCAGCAGGGTTTCAAACAGCAGATGATCTTGATGATTGTGGGTTATAAGAACACAGTCGATGACCGGCGGAAGGTCCTCGTAGGTATAACGCGAAACGTTATTTTCGTAGGTATAACTCAAAACCGGATCCATCAGGATGCTCGATCCGCCTGCTTCCAGCAGAATGCAAGCATGGCCAAAGTAACGCCAGCGAGCGCCTTTCCCGTCATAGCTTTGATAGGGCTGCGGCAGATCGTTGGTGAATAACGACCGCAGCGTGCCTTCATCTTCGTTAGATACTTGCAGCAAGTCTTTAATCTGCACGAATGTAGCTGGCTTTTCTTTCAGCTGAAACAGGCGATCAACCTGCTCACTGGCGAAAGTAGTTTGCCAATGGATATTGCCCTGCCCCTTAAACCGGGGCGTGCTCAAGACAAAAGGCCGTTCGTCCTCACTGATCAATGACAACATCAGCGATTGCATCGATGAATTGTAGTAGGGGCTTTTGTATAGTAACGGCTCGATCAGACGAAAAGATGGATGATTGTGCAGGTCATAGACCAACTCCACATAGCCTTGCAGTGCTTCCGGAACTTGCTCATAAAGAGACTCGAGGGAATAACCGGTAGCTTGGATACGCAGCAGTTCGTCGAGCTCGCAAATGGCACGCGAAAGTTCAATTAATTTGGTTTGCCTCGTTTCAACAGCTAGTTGCTTGACATCTTCGATCCGCTCGTCCGGCAGATCCATGAAGGGACCGCCCAGCATCTTCGGATTTCTCACCGCTGCAGCATGAGAAGACGGGGATTTCAAAAAAGAATCAATGATCCGTAGATGGCGTTCTGTAACATTGCGCGCTGCCGTCGCTGGCGCAATCAAATGCGACCAGGCATACCAATGGTGGACAAGAGGCTCTACAACCACATTGGGACGAAGGTAAAGTTGCTCAGACATTGGGAGTCAGATGGGCAGAAATAGCCAACTGAAGCGGCCTAGACGTAAACCAGCTCGCCCCTTTGATTTAGCGATTTGCTGGCTGCCTCCAGCAACTTGACTACTCTCATCCCCGCTTGGCCGTCATTGTGAGGAGTCTTCCCTTCCGCGATGCATTCCACAAAGTAGGAAAGTTCGAGCTTCAAGGCTTCCACCTGCTCGACTTGCGGGGACCACATGTCTCCCGATCGGTAGTTGACCAGCAAGTTATAAAGTCCCTGACGGCTGGTGATGTGGACGCCTTTGTCATAAATTTTGATCTTCTCGTCGGCTTCGAGATCGTTCCATACCAGCATCTTCTTTTCGCCGCCAATCAGCGTGGTGCGGACTTTTACTGGCGAAAGCCAGTTCACATTGATATGAGCAATGATTTTGTTGGGGAAATAGACGGTAATGAACGCGATATCTTCATGCCCATTCAAGTGAGTCTGCCCGGTGGCGCTGACCGCTTCCGGACTCTCTTTGATCAGGTGATCGATGATCGAAAGATCGTGGGGAGCGAGATCCCAGATCACATTCACGTCGTGCTGAAACAATCCTAGATTCACGCGGGTTGAATCGTAGTAATAAAGTTTGCCGAGCGCGCCTTCATCGAGCAATTGACTGATCTTTCTCACCGCGCCGGTAAACAGAAATGTGTGATCCACCATGATCTTTAGATTTTTCTGTTCGGCCAGATTGATGAGTTCTTCCGCCTGCGCCACGCAACTGGTGAATGGCTTCTCGACAAAGACATGTTTGCCATGTTCGAGCGCGGCCTTCGCCAATTCATAGTGCGTCCACACCGGCGTGATCACCGCGATGGCGTCTATATCCGGCGAGGTCATTAGGTCCGCCGAATCCGCCGTAACCGTTACGTTGGGATGAGCTTTTTGAATCCGCTTGCGCGACTGTGGACTCTTGTCGCACACAGCGACGACTTGCGACCCATCGATCTGGTCAAGATTTCTGACCACGTTCGGTCCCCAATATCCGTATCCCACTACGCCAAACTTGACCATAGTTTCACCGCCAGCATTTTGAATTATTGAGAATTTGTGGATGGAAGCTGCGGCCGACAGACTTGGGGGAAGAGACTGTCTTCGACTACAAAAACTTTTAGGGAGGGCTGATCTTACTCAGACACGTTTCTAATGCGCGCCTTCTCCGAAAACGACAGCGCCCGGGGTTCGTAGGAGGATCAGCAGATCCATCCACGGCGACCATGATTTTGCATAGCGCAAATCCAAACGCACCATTTCGTCAAAGGTAACTTTGCTGCGGCCGGTCACCTGCCAAAGTCCGGTGATTCCCGGTTTCGCTTCGAGGACGCGATTGCGATGCCAAATGTCATAGGCTTCGACTTCATAAGCTATAGCGGGTCGTGGACCAACCAGAGACATCTCGCCTCTCAACACGTTGATGAATTGCGGAAGCTCATCGAGACTTGTCCGGCGCAGGAACGCACCAACTTTGGTGATGCGCGGATCATTGGTTATTTTGAAAACTGCTTCGCCATTGTCTGAAGCTTTAGCTTCAGCTTGCCCCGCAATTAATTGGCGGACATATTCCTTGTGGAGGCTGGCATCGTTATTGACGTGCATCGAACGGAATTTCAGAAACACGAACGATTTACCATACTGGCCAACTCGTTTCTGTTCGAAGAAAACTGGCCCCTTCGATGTCAACTTAATCGCCGCCGCGATGAGCAAGAACATTGGGGCAAACAGGACTATCGCCAGCAGACTGCCTGCAACATCCATAAAGCGCTTCAAGACGCAGTATAGTTTTTTCGAATTGTCGCGGCGCGACAGATCGGGATACAGCATGGGATTGCTGGGGCGTTCCGGGATGTCGTGATCCCAGTCTTCAGGAAATAGATGGAAGGAAATGCTGATCCTGTTGAATTGATCGAGACTTAGGTTACTGCGAAGCGTCTCGCTGACCCGCGTCATCATGGTACTCAGGATCGAGCCCTTGCTATCAATGCTGATTTCCGTGAACATCACGCCCACGACCGAACGGTTCGTATACCAGCCAGTAACATCGGTCTCGCGTGTCGAGAGCGAAAGCGCCGCCATCACCTTCCCGAGAATCTTGCCGTCTTTGTCAGATGGCAAACAGTGTCCCAGATCGAGCAGCATGAGAAGAAACGGCTTGCGCGAACGCTCCGTCCTCTTTCTCTCGAGCGAAATGGTTCGATGAAAAGACTCTTCGTCCAGAACACTACGGTCCAGCTCAGTGTTGGGCCGAACCGTGAGCAAACCGGCATCTAGTTTTGAACTTCTCACATTCACGACACCCTCTCTTGATTCAGCTCCGTTCTTGGTAGGAGCAGGGACACATGGATCGCTGTTAGAGAGATCACTAACAAGTTGAGTCATAGGTTTGAAACTGTCTGGGGAGGGACGGTCTGGAACGAAATACGAACGAACGGACTGGCTACTCTTCTGCTACCAACTTTAAGACTTGTTTCGCGTCTTTTTCCGCTGGGGGAGCGGACGGACTGTAACGCTGGTAATAATTTTCGTGGTCGCTATTGGAGCTGCTATTTAGAACCATGCCCAGCAACTTCGATGATTCTAATATCTCCAAGCCTTTTTGCAACTGCTTCTTTTGAGTTACGCCTTCCCGTGCCACCAGGAGAATGCCATCGGCAAGCCGCATCCAGAGGCTCGTGTCGGCCAAGGGCAACACCGGAGGGGAATCGATAATCACCCAGTCAAACCAAGCCGCGAGCTGATCCATCAATGCGGACAGACGTCCAGATTGCATCAGTTCCAGGGGATTGTCGGATGGTTTTCCTGCGGGCAGAAACCACAATCCCAGCCCTTCCAGCCGGTAGATGCTGGTGATTGGAGCAGGCTCCTGGTGCAGCCATTCTGTTAGACCCGGGAGTTTTCCCAATCCGAAGCGCGAAGCGAGCACCGGACGCCGCAGATCGCCTTCGAGCAGCAAAATTTTCTGTTGCTTTTTGCGGGACAGCACGGCGGCAAGATTTCCGGAAACCATGCTCTTTCCCTCTTCCGGAATCGTACTGGTGATCAGTAGCTTTTTGAGAGGGCGCGTCTGTTGCAGTTGACGCAATCGAACTGACAAAAATCGGAATTTCTCTGCTCCCAGACTCTCTTTATCCGTGAGACAGATCAAGCGGCTGTTGGGAGCAAGATGAATGGGTAAAGTCTGAAATTGCTCAAACTTGGCTTCCGCTACTCTGCTTTCACCGACGCCATTTCCGCCAACTCCGGGATGGTGGTTGATTCCGGCCGCATCTTCGAGTCCACGCTCCGCATTTCGCAGAAGTTCCGTAGCCAGCGAGAACGGCTCAGGCTGTGCAACTCCCGCCCGCTCGGCTTCGGATCTTTGCAATGCCTCAAATATGCGGCTCACTGTTTGAAGGCCCTCGGCAACGTATCCAACGAGGATTCTACCCCTCCGGACCGCATGCTCTGTAAATATTCGTGTAACTGAAGTAATGTTTTAACCGCTTGCAACGCGTCCTGATTACTCTTATCCACTTGCGTCTTCGCTTCTCTGACTGCGGGATGCGTCACTCCCAGGCGGAAGTCTAAGGCTACTTCTTCGATGACTTCGGGGACTACGCTTCCGACCTTCTTGGCAAAAGAAGTGATCAACGCGTTCTCGCAAACTGTATTGATCAGACGCGGAATCCCCCGCGAGTGCCAGTGCACTCTCTCGATTGTATCGTCGGGAAATAGCTGCATGGCCGCCTCAATCGTGCTTCCAGCCAGATTCAGGCGGCGATGAATGTAGCCGCGAGTCTCTTCCAAGTCTAAGGCTTCGAGTTGCGAGCGTAACGCAATTCTTTGTTTCAGCTGCCGCAACTCGACTGAATCGAGCTTCTCGTCTAGTTCGGGCTGGCCCACCAGCAGGATCTGCAGCAGTTTCTCCTGCGTGGTTTCGAGATTGGTGAGCAGCCGGATTTCCTCCAAAACATCCGCCGAAACGTGATGCGCTTCATCGACCACTAGTACGGTTGTGAGCTTCTGGTGATGGCGCGCGATCAGATAATGACTTAATTCCAGGAGCAATTCGCCCTTGGTCTTGCCGGTTACAGAAAGTCCGAAATCGCCGGCGATGTACTGTAAAAATTCTTGGGGTGAGAGGCGGCTGTTAAAAATATAGGCATAGCTGACATTGTCACGATTGAGCAATTGCAGCAGGCAGCGTACCAGCATGGTCTTGCCAGTGCCTACTTCGCCCGTCATGACTACAAAACCTTTGTGCCGGCGGACGCCATAATAGAGCGCAGCCAAAGCTTCGTTGTGTCTCTTGGTAGGAAACAGGAACGAAGGATCGGGGCTGATCTCGAACGGGTTACGCTGCAAATTGTAGAAGGTCTTGTACATTCGGTCTTAAGTCTGGTTGCAAAGTCTCAAGCTAACCCCGAAGGAAACTAAATGCCGTACCTACGAGAATGGAAGTGAATACTACGGCGGCTGCAATCCAGGCCAGCGTGGCCGAGCGTGCTTGTTCGACTTCTTCTGCGGGAGTAGCAATGCTCGGGATCTCGGAAAGCACACCCACCGGAATCAGAGCCTTCAACTCTTTTTCGCTATGAATGCGGTCGTCGAGAAACTCCGTTCCGCCAGCCAACGCAACTCCCAGAAATAATCCGACTCCCACACCGATTCCACACAACTTCAAGTGATTGGGAAAATCGGGTTTCACGGGCAAGCTTGGGGGATCGAGAACCCGAAAATGTTCTCCCTGCTGCCGCTCAGTCAGGCTAGTCGATAACGCTGACGCGTTCTTCTTTTTCATCAGATCGTCGTAGTTTGCCTTCGACTGATCGTATCCTCGGCTCAAGTCCGCAAGTTGCTGTTCACGCACCGGTTCTTGCCCGAGACGTCCTTGATAGTCCGAGATCTTTGTGTTTAATGCTGCAATCGAGCGCTCGCGGTTGGCGATTTCAATCTTGTTGGCCTGTAGTTGACTCTTCAGTTCGGCCATGGCGGGCGTGTCTTGCGAATCAGCAGGGTCCTGCGATGCACCAGCCGCGCCATCTGTCTGATTCGCCGACTTCATATCGGAGAGGATTTGCTGCCGCATCTTGACCGTTTGCGCGATCTGATCTTTCACTTTACGAACGTCGGGATGGCGGTCGGTATACCCTCGTGACATAAGATCGGCGAGCTGGCCCCGGAGTTTGTCAATCTCCTGATTGACCGCCGCAAGTCCCACCGGCGCGCCGCCACCGCCGCTTTTGGGCGAACTTTGCAGACTGCGATATTGGCTCAACAAAGATTGGTAATAAACACTCTGCTGCTTGGCACGGTCGAGATTGTCTTCTTCTGTTTGCCGCTGGTTTTGCAGGCCGTTGAGAATTGCCAAATTGCTTTGCAGCTGGCCAGGCAAGTCCGAAACATGCTGAGCTTTGAATTCGCGGATCTTTTCTTCCTGAGTTGCCAGGTTCACTCTGGCTTCTTCCAGCTGAGATTCAAAAAACTTGGTCGTATCTTGCGATTGCGTGGTCTGGACTTCCAGGTTCTCGCTTATAAAAAGATTGGTCAGCTCGCTGGTAACCTGCTGCGCAATGTGGGGATCGCGCGAAGAAAATGACACGTTAAACGACGTAAGCTGATCGCTTCCCGGAGAACGCACCAGTTCGATCCCAATATCTTTCCGCATACGCTCGACCAAATCGTCGGGCGTAGCGTGACCTTGTTGATCTGCATAAAGGTTCAAAGTTTGGACAATATGCATCAGCCGTGTCCGGCTCAAAATCTGTTGGGTAATACTCTGCAGCCGGCTCTGCAGATTATCGTTCACATTCGAGGGCACAAGATCTTTGGACACCGTAGGCTGCTCGATCAGGATAGTCGTCGCCGATTTGTAAGTGGAGGGCAAAACCCAACTCGCCGCAAACACCAACGCCCAGCCCACAAAGAGGGGGACCAAGAACTGCCAGTGACGGCGACGCGCGATCCCGATAAATTTGTTTAAGTCCAGACCCTCTGAACTTTTCTCTTCTAAGTCTTCCATGTGCTAGCTTCTCACCTTCCCAGTGGCCTTTGAAACTGGTAAGAGACTGAAAATGAAACTCGGTCACGGTTGGGAGCGTTCGAAATTGCAGCGATATTGTTGTAGGTTTGATGCAGACGCGAATACCCCAACATCATACTGAAATGCTCTCCGAATGCCCGTTGCAGAGCCGCGCTCCCGGAAAGAGTGTGGCCGTTGGTATTTGAAGACGGGGCTGCATCCAGAACTTTGTTCGTCGCGTAACTCAATCCAAACGTCGCGTTCAAATTGCGTGTCAATTGCCGGCGTAGGCTGGTGTCTGCACTATTGGACGTAACTGCTCCCTGCAAACCGCCGCCATCGCTAATCCGGCGGGAGTAGTTTACCGAAATGCTGGTGTGCTGCCCCTGCCAGCTCAGGCTTCCGCCACCGGAAGGCGACCACATGTCGAGCGGTAATACTCCGAAGCCGTGGGTTTGCGAGTGTTGTGGACCGCCGAATAATGAAAACGAAAAGGTAGGTTTGAAGTAGAAGGTATAAAAGCCTACAAAGCTGTGTGTTTGAGTGGCTTGATCACCCATGTTGGGAGCACGCGATATGTATTTCTGAAATTGATAAGTCGCGCCGATGTAATGCTTGCCGGATAGACGATGAGTGTAGAACGCGCCCCCACCACTCGTATTCGAATCGAACAGCCCCGGGACCTGACTATGATTCGGATAGTGCAGTTGAGAAAAATTGCCAGTGATTCCAACCATTCCGTTCTGGCTGAATTGATAGCTCAGACGCGCCGAAGAAGTGTCCGGAGATCATGTCTGCGATCGGAGCGATAATGGTTTCATTCGGAGTCTGCACTACGCCCGAGGAGCCGGCGCCTTCGTTCGGTGTGAACTGATTCGAGGATCCAGAGGTTTTGGAGAAACCTTCCTGCGCGCTAAACGTCACATGCGGACTAAGCCGATAGCTGAGATTTGCACCGAGATTATGACTGCTCTGGTTGTAGGAGCTATATCGTTCATAAAAAGTAAAGCCGGGACTATACGATAACGTCCAGTGTAATCGGGACCGGCTCTGATCAAGGGCGATGTTCGGCGCGATGGAGTAACTCACATCGCTTACCGGTTTCGCGCCCGTCGAGAACGCATTGTCATCGTAAGCGACCCCAAACACCAGCCCCCCTCGCAAGTAATTGGTGCGCGGCGTTTCAGAAGCATAAGCCAGGGCGTATCCTTCTCCTCCGCCGACTGGAGACGGAGTAATCATGGGCGGCTGCGAATTGCTTGAATCGTTCGTTGCCGCTCCGCCAGTTACATCTTCGACTCCACCTGGGACTTGCTGCGATCCAGCCTGCGATGGTGGGTTGGATTGCTGTTGCGACGTTGCGTCCACCTGAGCCCACAGAGGGATGCTAGCTGCTAGCAACACCAGGCTCAGGCAAGATTGACTGAATATGTTCATCGACACAAGGCCTGAAACTCTTGGAAAGTCGGATTACGGAACCACAATGGTGTCGCGCGGCTGCAGTCTTACGTTCTGCGCGGAATCTTTTCCCTTGATCACGTCTTTGTAGTTGAAATTGAGGCGGGTCTGTCCGCCGTCCGCATTCTGCCGCAGCACGTAGATCGACTTTTGTTTGGCAAAATCGCGAAATCCACCAGCCAAAGCAAGTGCGTCCAAAACCGTAAGCGAGTTCGTCAATGGATACGCGCCGGGACGAGTCACCTGTCCTAAAATATTGAATTTTTGACTGTTGATCTGCTGCACGATGACGGTAACTTCCGGCTCGGAGATATAGCTCTTTAACTTTCCGGCAATCAGTTGCTCGAGCTGTTGCGGCGTTTGCCCTGCAGCTTGCAGCTCGCCTACGAGCGGAAGAGAGATTTTTCCATCGGAACGCACCGGGATCGAGCGCGTAATGTCAGGTTCTTTCCAAACATTAATAGCCAATACATCGTCGTTTCCGATTACGAATGTGGTGTCGTGAGCTTTGCCCTCGACACGACTTGGGTCTGGAGAAGTACTGGTGGAAGTCGCTACCGGGGCATTCGCGTTTGTTGCGTTGTTCGACGCGGCGCTCTGAGCGAAAAGTCCGTGCGCTGGCAGAATAGCGACTGCAAAAAAGGCCGCTGCGATGTACCCCGGCAACGCATTAGTCCTGTTCCTCTTCCTTCTAGACACGCGGTTGGTTGTTGTTTCCATGGTTGCTGCTCCGTAATTTGCGTCGACGCCGATCATTAACGTCCGTGACCATCCGTCTTGACTCCCGAGCCGGGAACGATTTGCGGCAAATACGATGAGGGAGGGCTTAAATGATACTGCTGAATTTTGTAGAGCAACGTTCGATAGCTGACCCTCAGAAGCCGTGCCGCCGACTTGCGATTCCATCGCGTCTGCTCGAGAGCACTGACAATCGCGTTCTTTTCCGTCTCTCCTTTTACGCTTTGCAGTAAAGAACGCAGACCGGAATACGGCCCTTCGGCACTCGGTTCTTCGTGAATACTAGACTTATCGTGGCCGTTGCGATTTTTCCCGTCAGAAAATCCGCGTGATCCGGCGCCGTTCGGGTGGAATGAAGACGCTGAAGCGGACGCGGCGACGATTTCCATAGTCTCGCTCAACGTCTCCGAAGATGCTTCTAATTTGCGCTGCAACTCACGCAAAGCCAATTCCTCATCGCCAACCACCAAATATCGCTTTACGAAATTCTCCAACTCCCGCAAGTTTCCTGGCCACAGATGCGCTTTACAGCTTTCCAGGATGGCGGGAGAGAATGTCCGCGACTGTAAATCATAATGCCGCGACAGCCGATTCATAAAATGCCCCATCAGAAGCGGTATATCTTCTTTCCGCTGCCGCACGGGAGGTACGTAGACGCTGAATGCGCTCAGCCGGTAATACAAGTCTTCCCGCAACTTGCCATCTGCTAAGGCTTGTTCGAGGTTGGCCGCACTGGCCGCCAGAATGCGCACATCCGCTTCCACGCGGAAGTCGCCACCGGACCGGAAGAAATGCTTTTCCTGCATAACTTGCATCAGTTTGGTCTGCAGTGTGATCGGCAGCTCAGTGATCTCGTCGAGAAAAACCGTACCCTTCTCTGAGTTTTCCAGTTTGCCAGTAACGCTGCGGGTGCTCCCGGCCACAACCCGGCGGTCTTGTCCAAAGAGTTCGGTTTCCAACAGATCGCAGGGAAGAGCTGCACAGTTAAGCTTGAGAAAAGAAAAACCGGAGCGAACCGAAAGCTTGTGAACCAAACGCGCAACAATTTCCTTGCCGCTGCCACTCTCTCCCACAATCAACAAAGGCGCGTCGGCCTGGGCAAGCAACTGCACCTGCGCCCTGAGGTGGCGCATTGCCGGACTGGCGGAGACAAAGAACATTTCGTCATGCACTTGTTCTATGTTTTCGCTGGACACGTCGGCATCGGAGTAACCACTTGCCGACGAAAAATGTGGTGCAATCGCAGACTGAAGCAGCGCTGTTTCGAGAGGCCAGGACAGATAATCCTGCGCACCCAGGCGAATGGCTTCGGCTCGCTGTGCCGCATCCTCTGCATAAGAAAGCATAATCACCGGGAGTTCGGGGCGAACCCGGCGCAGCCACCTTAGCGTGTGCAGAGCGTCCGCGTCGCCTTCGGAGAGGTCGAGAAGCACCAAAGCCGGTCCAGATTCCGATTGCGCGCGGTCCAGAGCTTCCCAGCCGCTACTCGCGGTCTGAACTTGCCAGGCGTTCGCCTCCCCGACAGCCGATACCAGACTGAGGGCGGATGGTCGCCTGCTTACAAGCAGCAGAGTGGATGATTGAAGCATAGGATTGATTCTTGAAGCGTGAACAGAAAACAGAAGTTCAGGTTAAGGCAAGCAGAAGAAATTTCGGCTAAACGGGTTCGAGGTCATAGCCCTCGATACGCACGGCTAAAGACCGCTGGATTGCGTCCACAGATACCACGAGTGTCCGATCACCGTTTCGCGCCGTCAATATACCCTCAACGCCAGCCAGCGCGCCGCTTCGGATACGAATGCGTTGTCCGATTTTCAAAAACGGATGTTCCGACCAGATCAGTTGTTGGGATGTAATCGTACGGACAGCTTCGATCTGCTCCTCGGGAATCGGCGCGCCCTCGCCTTTTCCTCCGACAATCCTAAATACACCCTCGATTCGGCATACTCGCAGGCGATCTTCCCGGGTCGAGGCAGCCTTCACGAAAACATAGCAACCGAAAAGCGGCAATTCGACAGTCTTTTTGCGATCACTCCAGCGGTGTACTGCATTTACCAGAGGAAGAAATGTTGGCAATCCCTGTTCGTGGAAGCGTTGCGCAACCCTCTTTTCATGCCGGGCTCGCGTCTGTACCGCATACCAAGACAATTCATCGGGAGCAAAAACCGTCTCAGGCTGTAATATTGGGCTAATTTGGGTGACGCTGCTCATAGCTTCGCCCTCTGAGTCACATCCAAGGTTTCGCCTTGAATGTTATGGACCCTTAAAGAAACACTTCTAGCGCTTGCTAACTTAGGGAGGGGAGCACTGGGTGGGGGTTCCAGCGTTGACTTTGTTAAAGTACAAGGAAACTGCAATTGACTGCAAGAGGTACTACATCCCTAGTACGTAAAACTCATTTGCTGATGGTTCTTATTACTCAATATAGGGGATTGTTAACTTTGAGTAATTATTCTCTATTAGTTGTTGTTACGTTTCGTCTGCTTACTTCTTTGCTTGGTCCGTTTCATTCTTTGATATCACACGACATTGTACAACTTACTTAGTTATAACACTTTACATGTAGTTGCTGATGGTTATTGCCATACCTAGAGATTATGGGTAAGAGATATCTATCTCTAATTCAGGAGAAGACCTGCGACGGTCTTACCTATGTGCAACGGCTTTCAACATCTTATTGCATGTTCCTCACAACTTTTGTACTATGGGTACCAATCTTGGCCTTGGTAACTACCAAGGCTCCCCCCAAGAGCTGCGTCTTTTGTGTCAAGCAGGGAGCTCACTCCCCTCTTCCTGCGGAAGATTTACTAGCTCCACTATAGAACTGGGTGGTTAAAGCACTATTCGGAGGCAGAATGCAGCCCAAATCTGACCCCTCTCAAGGATCTATTCGTGTCCTCCTTGCGGACAGTACTCGCATCCACGCGCAGCTCCTTGCGGATGCTTTGAAACGCGATCCGCGTCTGACCGTAATCGGATCGGCCTGTAACACGAAGGAAATCATTGAATTTTCTTCTGCGAAGAACCTCGATGTTCTGGTCATCAGCTGTCAACTCGAAGAAGAACCGCTGAAAGGCCTCGATGTGCTTCGCCAGGTGCGAGCTTTTATGCCGCTGCTTCGAGCGGTGGTCCTCATGGACTCTTCCAGGCAAGAGACAGTGATCGAGGCATTTCGGGCAGGAGCTCAAGGCGTCTTCATCAGGCACGAGTCGGTTGAGACTCTCTGCAAATGTGTACGGCAGGTGCACGAAGGGCAAGTTTGGGCCAACGGCGAGCAGGTTTCCTTTGCTCTGGCGGCGCTTGCGGCGGCACCCGCAGTACGTGCAGTGGGCGCAAACGGACTGGATCTTCTCTCCAAACGCGAACTAGAGGTGGTTCGCAGCCTTGCTGAGGGGCTGACGAATCGTGAAATTGCGGAGCGACTGGGATTGAGCCAGCACACCATTAAGAATTACCTGTTTCGAGTTTTTGACAAGCTCGGTGTGTCCAGCCGGATGGAACTTCTGTATCTGACTCTGAACCAACCTGTCAGCAACAATGCAGCTAAGGACTCTCTGCCGGCGACTGATGATTTAAGTTTCGAAGCGTGCCAACGAGCAGCGCAACAAGGCCTTCCTGACGCACAACTCGCGCTCGCCCAAATGTACTGCGACGGCAAGCATGTGGACAAAGACGCGATCTCTGCTTACATGTGGTATCTGATCTCAGAACAGTTCACGGAGCAAATAAAAACTAAGATCAGCAGCGCAAAGAGGAAGCTGGCGGAAAGCTTGACCACCGAAGAGATTCTGGAGGCTCAACAAAGGGCTTCCGAGCGACTAAAACAACAGATGAAGGCTACGCCATCGATTTCGCGCGTTGCGTCCGTGGGCGGGCTTAATTCTCTCTAAGTTTCGCAGAATCAGATTTTCCAAAACAGGGATGACGCCCAAGAAACGGCCGCACCTTTGGAGCAGTCCCTGATAGAGACGGGCTATGCCAGCCACGCAGTCTGAGTCGTGATTGGCCGACGATGCAGCCAAACTTAAGATCATACAAACCGCTTGTCATCGTGACGACCACGTTTCTTTTTGTAGTTCAATTACTTGCCATTATCAGAGGCGTTGCGCCCGCGTATCGAGGTGACAGTGAGTTTCGGCAGTTGTATACAGCTGGCTTTCACATTCGGACGGGACATGCCAGGCAGCTCTATTGCAATGGGGCAGAGACCGCGCGAACCGACGCTAACTCTGAACGGGGCGAATTTCAAGTATTTGATCGTTTAGCTTACGAAGGATTGCTGTTTGCTCCATTCTCGCTGCTGAACTATCCAACTGCATATCTCGCGTTTTTTGCAATGAATATAGGTCTGCTCGCAACCTGCTTATGGTTGCTGCTTCCCTATTTTGAGAATTTTCAGCAGGTCTGGACATGGATGGCGCCCGCCCTGTTTTTTCTTTTTCTGCCGGTTGCTTTTGCGCTCACGCAGGGTACGGATTCAATTTTGCTGTTTTTACTGATAACTGCCGCAGCTACATCGTTTTATCGGGAGCGTAATTTGCTGGCGGGCATTTTTCTTGGACTGGCAATTTTCAAATTTCAGTTTGTGATTCCGATTATTTTGCTGTTTGTTCTGTGGCGGCAGTGGAACATGCTGCTCGGATTCATCGTTTCAGCAACAATGTCGCTAGGAACTTCAATCAGTTTAGTTGGAATTGCAGGCTTTCGATGTTATATCCAGTCGGTAGTCTGGAAGATTACAGCGATATCACATTATCCAAACAGTGTGAACGCAATGATGGGCCAAGTTCCTAATTTTCGATGTGTCATCGCAGCTTCGCTCGGCCATTATTTCCCGCCGAATCTTTTACTTGGAGTGATTGCGGTCTCATCTGTTGCGTTACTCTTATGGGCCGGTACACGGACTCCCAATCTCGCTTTAGCAATTATAGTTGCGGTTTTGGTTAGCTACCACGGATCGATTAGCGATGCCGTGCTGCTGATTTTACCGGCCACGTTTGTACTTGATGCGCGGCTTGCCGTCACGGGATGGCGGCGCACTCTGTCGCGCGATATTGCGGCCCTACTTTTTATTTTGCCGTCGCTGCTTTATATGATTGGAGCCAGTTATTGCTGGCTTGTCTTATTGATATTGCCGACTTTACTGCCGTTGAGGTTTATCAAGTCAGACTGGCGAATGGCATAGTCGAATATTGGTTTTGAAGCAAATAAAAACGCCTTCCGCGGTTGCCGGAAGGCGCTGAAAAGACTTAGAGAAGTTTAAGACTGGGCGGGGCGACGAAGCTTAGTAGCCAACGGAAGCACTAAAACCAACGCCAAACCTACTGCGAAAAGTTCGAAGAGAGCTGATTCCTCGGGAGTTTGCACACGGGATTCGGAATAAGTGTTCCCGACATTCCACCATAGGCCATTCCATTGCGCAGTAAAAGTTTCGAGGTAAGAGACACCTTTCACGATGTCAGTGAATTGCATCGTCATCAGCTTATCCGATACAAACCACGCTTCGACACCACTATACAATCCACTCCCACCATTCAGCGTTAGCGAATAATTAAATACCCATGCATTGTTCATGTTGACGGTGAGCGTCTGAACGCCGTTCGCGCCGGCGACATTGAAACTTTGCGAGTCAGCTTTGGCTGCCAAAGTAGTACCGAGCACCAAAACTATCATCAAGGCCAGAGAGTAGAACGATTTGCGCATACTTCACTCCAAATACGGCAATCTATTCCGGAAGTGTACATCGCTTCGAATGTTTGTCAAGGCTGAGAGTTTTTGCAACCTGTTGCAAAAAATTGCAAACTAAAACCTAAGTTGCTGGATTTAAAACGCTACTAAGCCTTTCTGTGAACAATTTCGAAGCGCGAAAATAAGTTGAAATTAATTCTTGATAGACAAAAAATCAGGGTCGAGATGAAGGGAAACCAGATGCCTATGCCGAATATGTAGTCAAACCGCTATTATTTTATTTATGGCAGATGAGCGCTTCGATTTTGTAGTGATTGGCGGTGGCATCGTTGGTTTGTCGACAGCCATGCAATTGACTGGTCGCTTCCCTCACCTGCGGGCTTTATTGGTCGAAAAGGAAAATGGGCTGGCTCGCCATCAAACCGGCCACAACAGCGGAGTGATTCATTCGGGAATCTACTACAAACCAGGTTCCGTGAAGGCCCGCACCTGCGTTGAAGGCGCGGCTGCGATGATCGAGTTTTGCCAAAATCACGATGTCCCTACTGCGGATTTGCGGCAAGGTCATTGTCGCTACCAAGGCAGAAGAGTTTCCCAAATTGGAAGAACTACATAGACGAGGTAGTCAGAATGGGGTCTCTGGGATTCGTTTATTGAACCAGGAGGAACTTCGTGAGATTGAGCCTCACTGCTCCGGTCTGCGGGCCTTACACGTTCCGACCGCAGCAATCACGGACTATACCGTCGTCAGTGAGAAGTACTGCCGGTTTAGTAGCTAAACAAGGCGGGCAGATTCGCACCAATTGCGAAGTAACAGGCTTTCAACAAGACGGTGTCGACCACGTTGTGGAGACAACGCAAGGAGCGTTTGTCACACGTTATGTGATCAACTGCGCTGGGCTGCATAGCGATCGCGTTAGTCTACTTGCGGGAGAGAAAAGCGATTTGCAGATAGTGCCTTTTCGCGGCGAATACTATGACGTCGTTCCCCTGCGGCAGAATTTAATCCGGTCTTTGATCTACCCGGTGCCGGATCCGCAGTTTCCGTTTCTTGGAGTGCACTTCACAACCAGAGTGCGTGGCGGAGTCGAAGCCGGTCCTAATGCGGTACTTGCTCTCAAGCGGGAAGGCTACCGCAAAACTGACTTCAGCATGCGAGACACCTGGGAAGAAGCTCGTTTTCCGGGCGTGTGGCGCATGGCTCAAAAATATTGGAAGACTGGATTTGGCGAATTTTACCGGTCGTTCAGCAAGGCTGCTTTCGTACGCGCCTTGCAGGAGTTGGTGCCCGAGATTCAGAGTTCAGATTTACAGCCGGGCGGCTCGGGCGTACGAGCGCAGGCCCTGCGTGCCGATGGTTCGTTTGTCGATGATTTTGTTTTTACGTGCTCGAAGAATATGCTGCACGTGCGCAATGTTCCATCGCCAGCCGCGACAGCATCGATCCCGATCGGGAAAGCAATCGCGCAAATGGCACAAGAGCAGTTCGGCTTAGAGGCTAGACAGACGACAACCGCACATTAAGAAGGTCTTAGCAGGGGACGACTTTGGAGCTGCGAATTCCCTTGGTCGCGTTACGCGTGTCGACTACCAGTTGCGACTCTTCGACGATCTTTGCAAAGTCGTAATCCGAATGGTCGGTGACGATCAGGGTGCAATCGTACTGGGCCAGATTTTCTAAAGGAGCACACTTCATCTGCAGATCGTACTTCCGGCCCTTCCCTACAGTTGGGAAAGTAAGGATCGTTGTAGCTGACCTCGGCGCCAGCATCCTGCAACAACTCGATGATGGTCAAAGATGGAGACTCACGCAGGTCATCAATGTCTTTTTTGTAGGCGAGACCGAGAACCAGAATCTTCGAGCCGTTGAGCGCCTTCTTTTTCGAGTTGAGTGCCTTAGCCACCGAGTCGATGACGTGGTAGGGCATGTTGGTATTGATTTCGCCGGCCAGTTCAATAAATCGAGTGCGGAAGTCCCACTCCTTCGCTTTCCAGGATAGATAGAAGGGATCGACAGGAATGCAGTGCCCGCCAAGGCCTGGGCCGGGATAGAACGGATGAAAGCCGAATGGCTTGGTTGAAGCCGCTTCAATGACTTCCCAGATATCGAGTCCCATGCGAAGCGATAGCAACTTCAACTCATTGACCAGTGCGATGTTCACGCAACGATAAATATTTTCCAGCAACTTGGTCATTTCGGCTGCTGCCGGTGACGAAACCGGCACAACACGGTTGAAGATTGATCCATATAGAGCTGCTGATAATTCGGAAGCTTGCGGATTAAGACCGCCGACCACTTTCGGAATATCGCGACGCGCTACCGTTTGATTGCCTGGGTCTTCTCTTTCTGGAGAGAAAGCCACGTAAAAATGATCGCCTTCCGGGTTATCGCCGCGAGCGGCCTTAAGATTCTTTCGGTTTCCTTTCTCGAGAATCGGAACCAGTACCTCTTCGGTCGTTCCGGGATAAGTTGTGCTCTCGAGAATCACCAGATGGCCGGCGCGCAGATGCGGCGCGATCGACTTTGCGGTATCGGTTATGTAGCTAAGATCAGGTTCGTGATATTCATTTAATGGCGTAGGGACGCAAATAATAACGGCGTCCATTTCAGTCAGCCGCGAATAATCGGAAGTCGCCTCAAATCCGTGAGCACGCGCATCCTGGATCTCGGTCGCGGGAATGCGGAAAATATAAGAGCCGCCCTTGGCAATGGTCGAAACTTTTCGTTCGTCGATGTCGAAGCCGGTGACAGGAAATCTCTGTTCCGTGTAAAGCAGTGCCAATGGCAATCCAACGTAGCCAAGTCCAATCACGGCGACGCGCGCCTGGCGCTGTTCAATCTTGCTCTTAAATTCGGAAATCATGGTTGCGGGTACAGTTCGGCTGCTCATAATTGGCTTTATTTCCTAAATCTTCAAAGGCTGTTATCTAGATGTGAGTACGAGCCCTTGATTTTCTCGTACCCCGAAAGCGATTGCAAATCCTCTCGATATTACTTGAGTCATCTTTGGATAACCGGTTCTTACCGGAGAAGCTGCCAAGAATTGCTGGTTACAGTCTCGGCTTCGATTCCAATGGATGCATTGAGAAGCATGCGCTCCAGTTTGTGATGGCCAGTCTTGTGAAGCAGATAGGCTGTTCCTGTGCTTGCGCCTAAGCCGATCACCGATGCGGCTACTTGTCCTGCGGCGCCGTGGTTCACAAATGGTCGTGCGATCGGGTTCATCTCACGGAATTGACCATTCCCGCTTAAGGCTACTTGAGTAGTGAAACCGTCAGCGGCAACCAGCCCGGCTAAGGCTGCAAAACGGATGTTATTGCTCTTTTCAAAGAAATGATGGACCGGAGCTTTTTCCGTCATCAGATTCGTTGACTGAGTCGAAGCCGCGTATGTCATCCGGCTAGAGGAGAAATTGGCCTACGGGTGCTTCAGGCAATGCTTCTCCAAACATCGGAAGTGCGATCAACGCCAAGATAGAGATTGAGATTAGGTTGCGCATTTTGTGTTCCTCCTGTTTTCCTACTTAACTTGGGAAGTCTCTATAAATGCAATCCCCTGCCCTTTGTAAGTCTCTGAAAACACACGGCCATTACGCCGCCAAAAGAGAAGAAGTGAAAACATTTGCGCACCTAATCGGGGAAGCATATTACCCACATCGGAAGAAGGTAATTCGCAAAGTAGTGACGTTCGTCACGAGAAGTAAAAAGAGTTGGCGATATCTAAACTGCTACGAGGCAGAGCTTTCCTCTTCCTCTATAATCCAACCCCGTGACTTCCCTGCTTGATTCCATACGCGTTGTTGAACTGACCGAAGCCCTCGCCGGACCTTATTGCGCGATGCTGCTTGGCGACCTTGGCGCCGATGTCATTAAGGTCGAGCGGAGGCTAGTGGGCGATCAGTCGCGCGGATGGGGACCGCCGTTCGTTGGAGATCAGTCCGCGTACTTTTTGGCCAGCAACCGCAACAAACGCTCGTTAACTCTCGACTTGGATCAGCCTCCGGGCCAGGAGATTTTGCAGCGGTTGCTTGCATCTGCAGATGTCTTTCTAATCAATAATCCGTCTTTGGAATCACTTCGCCGCAGAGGTCTTAGATCCCGAAACACTCTGTGAAAAATTTCCTCGATTGATTTGCTGTTGTATTTCAGGATACGGATTGGTTAGTCCGAAAGCCGGGCTGCCGGGCTATGACATCATTGCGCAAGCGGAAGCTGGACTTATGAGCTTCACGGGAGAACCCGAAGGCGAGCCGATGCGCTATCCCGTGGCAATTGCCGACATGACCTGCGGTATCTACTCAGCGCTTGGAATTACGGCGGCCCTCTATGGCCGGGAGAAATCTGGGCGGGGACAGTACCTTGACATGTCGCTGTTTGATTCCCAGCTGACATGGCTAGTGAATATCGGCAGTAATTTTCTGAACGCTCAACAACTGCCGGAACGCTGGGGGAACGCCCATCCCAGCATTGTCCCTTATCAAGTGTTTCGCGGTTCTGATGGACGGCACTTTGTCGTGGGGGTGGGAACCGAGCCGCTATGGAGGCGTTTCACCGAACTGCTTGGGATTGAGAAAAGATTAGGAGATGATCCTCGTTTCGCTTCCAATCAACTTCGGATCGCGAATCGTAGCGAATTGATTCCAGTTATTCAGGAGATTTTTGATCTAGCCACTTCGCACGTATGGGTCGAGCGATTTGCAGCAGCGGAAATACCAGCGGCCGCTATTCACACCGTTCCCGAAGCTCTTACTGACGCCCAGACCGTTGCGCGAGGCTTGATCGTTGAACTGGAACATCCTGCCCTCGGAGCGGTGCGGAGTATCGCCAATCCAATTCGCTTGTCGAGCACTCCCGTGAGTTACCGTCTGCCGCCTCCATTTCTTGGAGAACACACTACACAAATTCTCTCCGAGCTTTCGTATTCATCCGAGGAGATCGAAAAGGTTCGACAGGAATTTACTGTCTGATTGAGATGCGAGATAAGAAGCGCAAACTGGCGAAGCCGAGGAAGAATACCAAAAACATTCCGCGAGCTTATGTGCTGGATGAGCAGATAGGATTTCTTCTCCGGCAAGTCGTGCAGCGACACCTTGTAATTTTCACAGACGTAATGATCGGCAACTTGACTCCGACTCAATTCGCAGCGCTCGCCAAGCTTTACGAGCGCGGGCCTTGTTCGCAAAACCGGCTCGGACGGCAGACTGCAATGGACGCTGCGACGATCAAAGGCGTCATTGACCGGTTGACCAAGCAGGAGTTGACCGAAGTGAAATCCGATTCGGAAGATGCGCGGCTTCTAACCGTCGCTCTCACCAAAAAAGGAAAGATGATGATTGAGGCGGCGATTCCCAAAGCTTTTCAGATTAGTGAGAAAACGCTGCTGCCCCTCAGCCAGAAAAAACGCACACTGCTGCTAGGACTGCTCAAAGAGCTCTGCTAGACTGACGCCACAAGCAAACTTTACGGCAGAGTCAGATCGTTTCCGCGAAACGCTTCCAAACGATTGATTGTTCGTGTACAAATGATTATTGGATTGGCGCTCGGGTTCGACTCTGGATGTAATCTGTCTTCGAATCCACCTGCTTTGGCCAGGAGACGCGGATGCGTTCCTATTTCCGCCCCAACACGCTTCCAGAAGCAACCGATTTCCTCGCACGATATGGAGGCACAATCCTTGCAGGCGGAACAGACTTCTTTCCGCAAGTCGTCGGAAAACGACCCGCTCCTCCGGTTGTCGACATCTCCGGACTGAGTGAACTCCAGGGCATCCGATTCTTTCCCCAGCACATTACAATCGGTGGCCTCACGACTTGGACAACTATTGCTGAAGCGAAATTGCCTGCTTGCTGTGAAGGCCTGCAAGCTGCGGCCCGGGAAGTGGGATCGATTCAGATCCAGAATCGCGCCACTATCGCTGGCAATCTGTGCAACGCTTCTCCGGCAGCGGACGGCTGCCCTTGTCTGCTCGCCTTGGATGCAGAGGTAAAACTCGCATCGACTGCGGGCACCCGGCGGATGCCGTTGAATGACTTTCTCATTGGCAATCGACAAACTCAGCGAAGGCCGGACGAAATTCTGAGCGCCGTCATTCTGCCACGAGACCTGGAGAATGCTGCGTCGTCATTTTTGAAGTTAGGAACTCGGCGGTACTTAGTTATCTCGATCGCCATGGTCGCGGCGGTTCTTTCGGTGAATGAGAACAACCAGATCGCAGATGCTCGGTTAGCAGTGGGATCTTGCTCAGCAAGAGCGCTCCGGCTGCATGAGTTGGAGAAGGCAGTCATAGGTTTATCTCTGGCCAATGGATTTAAGGATGTCGTCAACTCGAGGCATATCGCTTCCCTTTCTCCGATTGATGATGTGCGAGGAACGGCAGAGTACCGACAGGATGCAACAATGACTCTTATCCGGCGGGCTCTGGAGAGTTGCACGGAGAAACTTCGAGCATGAAACCGCCGACAACTTCCTTCGTGCTGAACGGAGAACCTGTCACAACCGCGTGTGTACCCATTGAGCGGTTATCCACTGTTTTGCGTGAAAGTTTTTCTCTCAAGGCGACTAAGGTGGGTTGCGATGCGGGCGACTGCGGGGCGTGTACCGTGCTTCTCGACAGACAAGCGGTGTGTTCCTGTTTGGTTGCATTGGGACAAATTGAAGGCCGCTCGGTAACTACGCTGGAAGGGCTTGCTACATATTCAAAAAACTTTTCACGCCTGCGTGAAGCTTTCTTACAGCACGGGGCGGCGCAATGTGGCATCTGCACCCCCGGCATGCTGGTAACCGCGACGGCGCTTCTGGAATCAGTTTCTCCGGGAGAGAAATTATCAGAGCAGCAAGCGATGGATGCGCTCGGAGGCGTCCTTTGCCGTTGCACTGGATATCGCAAGATTCTTTCGGCAGTGATTGCAGCAAGTTCTGGCGAGTCTCCGATCTTAGGTTTTAGATGATGGCGCAAGCACATCTGTTGGCAAACGTATCGTCAGGCTTGACGGGGCTAAGAAAGTTGACGGGACGGAAGTCTTTGGGGCTGACGGAATACCTGCGGAAGCCCTGGTTCTGCGCGTAATTCGAAGCCCTTATGACCGTGCGCGCTTTCAGTTCGGCGATTTCAGAGCATTCCTGACATCGAATCCGGGACTGCATGGCGTGTTTACTGCTGAAGACATTCCCGGGAAAAACTGCTTCGGAGTAATTCCAAATTGCGCAGATCAACCTGTGTTCGCAGTCGAAGAGACTCGCTACCGGGGGGAAGCTGTCGCTGCGGTAGTTGGCAAATCCGAGGTAATGGAGTCATTCGATCTCGCGCAATTCCCCGTGACTTGGGAGAAACTTCCAGCGCTGACCAGTATTGATGATGCACTGAAGCCAGAAGCATCGCTTGTTCACACCGAACGTGAAGGAAACATTCTGATACGTGGAAGAGTAGTTCATGGAGATGTAGAAACCGCATTAGCGACTGCAGACGTTGTTGTTGAAAGCGAGTTCGATACCGGATTTGTCGAGCATGCATACATCGAGCCAGAGGCCGGCTTTGCGCGGCGCATTGGCGATCGCATCGAGGTACAAGCCTGCACTCAGTCTCCTTATATGGATCGAGCCGACCTAGCCGCAATTCTTGCGTTGCCCGAGGATGCAGTTCGCATTATTCCCACCGCAGTGGGCGGAGGCTTTGGTTCGAAGCTCGACTTGTCTCTGCAGCCGTTTCTGGCTATCGCGGCGTGGCACTTGCGGCGCCCGGTAGGCATGATCTACACGCGGCCAGAGTCCATCATGTCGACCACGAAACGTCATCCAGCACGTATTCACGCCAAAGCTGGAGCGACGCGCGATGGGAAGCTGGTCGCAATGGATTTCACCGCTGATTTCAATACGGGTGCCTATGCGTCGTGGGGGCCTACTGTCGCGAACCGCGTGCCGGTGCATGCTTCAGGGCCTTATAAGGTTCCTCATTATCGGGCACTTACTCGCGCAATTCATACCAACCTAGTTCCAGCTGGAGCTTTTCGCGGGTTCGGCGTTCCGCAGGCGACTGCGGCGCAAGAGCAACTCTATGATGAACTGGCTGAGCAGCTTGGCATGGACGCTCTTGAGTTCCGGATTCTGAATGCGCTTGAGAATGATAGTCCGACTGTGACAGGGCAAGTTTTAGGCGAAGGAGTCGGAATTCGCGCCTGTTTTGTGGCATTGGAACCGAGATGGATCACGGCGCGAACCGAAGCTGAGGCTTTCAACAAGAGAGCGAGCGGGCCTTTTCGTCGCGGCGTTGGAGTGGCTGGGATGTGGTACGGATGCGGGAATACGTCTCTGCCGAATCCTTCGACGATGCGTATCGGATTGAAGCCTAACGGTCGCATTGCTCTTCATCAAGGTGCTGTAGACATTGGCCAGGGATCTACTACTGTGATCACTCAAATCGCTGCCGATGCTCTCGGCGTTCCCATTGAGCAGGTCGATCTCGTCTCGGGCGATACCGATGTCACTCCGGATTGCGGCAAGACATCGGCTTCGCGGCAGACGTTCGTTTCCGGAGAAGCGGCGAGACGGGCGGCTGAGAAGTTGCGCAAGGCGATTCTGGATATAGCGAAGATGTGTGACTGCGCCAAGCTCCATTTCAGCGAAGACCAGATAATCATTGAAGAAAATGGGAATCACCGCGAGATCTGTCTAAAAGATCTGCCTCGAGATAAGCGCGGCTATGTTCTAACTGCCGAGGCAACATTTGATCCGCCTACGCAGAAGCTGGACGAGAACGGACAAGGTATCCCATACGCGCTTTATGGGTTCGGCGCGCAGATCGCAGAAGTAGAAGTCGACTCTGAATTGGGAACGGTACGCGTTTTGAAGATTACGGCTGCGCACGACACCGGGCGAACGATTAATCCGACATTAGCCGAAGGACAAATCGAAGGCGGAATCGCGCAGGGTCTGGGGTTCGCGCTGATGGAGGAATTTTTCCCCGGCAAAGGTGAGAACCTGCATGACTATTTAATTCCCACGATTGGAGACATGCCTCCAGTGGAATCAATATTTATCGAAGATCCCAGTTCAGCCGGACCTTTCGGCGCAAAAGGATTGGGCGAACATACTTTGATTCCGACCGCACCAGCGATTTTGAATGCCATCTATCACGCGGTAGGAGTGCGAGTGCGTCGCATCCCGGCGACTCCGGATCGTTTGCGTGCGGCCATTCTCGAGCTGTCACGCGAAGAGGCCAGGAACGGAGTGATGCATGACTGACGACGCGATTCGCTGCGACGCTTGTCCCGTCCTGTGTTACATCAAACCCGGACGCACTGGCTCATGTGATCGCTACGCCAATAATGACGGCAAGCTGGTGAGGGTCGATTCCCATGTGTTGCTGGATCGCACTCTTTCACAGAGCGGCGCAGTGGTGCCCTTTCTTGATCCGAGCCGCGAGTGGGACGGCAGCATGATTCAAAGCCCCGAGAAGTTTGTTACCGGCATTGGTGCAGGCACGACGTATCCCGATTACAAGCCCGCGCCTTTCATCGTCTCATCGAAGGTAGCCGGAGTGGACACCGTAACAGTCGTGACCGAAGGCATATTCAGCTACTGCGGAGTGAAGCTGAAGATCGATACCGACCGTCACCTCGGAGCGGAATGCAGCACAGTCCGCGCGGAAGGCGAAGCGGTGGGACACGTAACCACCAGCGAATACGGTTCGCAGATGCTTTCACTCGGCGGCGTTCACCATTTAACTGGAGGCAGTCGTAAGGAAGGAACAGTAACCTGCGAAACGCTTCTTAATCTCAGTAATGGTAAACCCGTTGAGCTCACGATCGACGGTGGCGCAACCGTTGTAGCCGAAGCCGGCAAACCTCCTTCAGTAAACAATGTGGTCGAAGAACGCATGCGGGTAGGTTGCGGCTCTGCGACTATCGGCATGTTTGCCAAACAGTGGTTTGGTAAGGTGGACGAAGTTGTTGTAATTGACGATCACATTACCGGCGTTCTTTCTGAACATCAGGCCGGAAAACTGCTCGGCATCCCCGAGACGGGGATCAAGATCAAAGGACGCCGCTCCACACCCGGACGCTATTTTCGAGTGGCAAATCCAGGCAGCGGGTGGGGCGGCACAGATATCTCCGATCCACTTTCCATTGTGGATCGTTTCGACCCAAAAGCTGCGCGGCCTGGTCTGCGGCTGCTAATGGTGAGCACAACCGGTGAACAACACGCTTACTTCGAACTCAACGAAGAGCTTCGACCTGTAGAGAAGGAACTGCCCAAAATGCTGACTGAGTCTGTCTTTCGCATTCGCGAAAATTGCGAACCTGCGATGACCACGGTGCTGTTCATGGGCGGAGCCGGAGGTTCCCTACGCGCAGGCGTCACCGACAATCCCGTTCGCCTTACTCGTTCGATTCGCAATAATTTGACTCGCGTCACATGTGGTGGCGCACCTGTGTATGTATGGCCGGGAGGTGGAATCACGTTCATGGTAGATGTGACTCGCTTGCCAATGAATGCCTTCGGCTATGTCCCTACTCCGGCTCTGGTGGCTCCGATCGAATTCACTTTGACCCAAGAAGATTATGCAAATCTTGGCGGACATATGGACTCCGTTCGTCCTATCGAGTCTTTAGCCAGTTCGTCGCAGAGTGATCTTCTGGTTCACGCCAAGGATGGAGCCGCGCAATGAGAGAGCGGCCTCAAGCGAATCTCATCGATTCAGGCCGTCGACTGCATTTGCATCATGGCCCCATTGATTTGATCATCGAAGCTACTGGCGATCTTCGGGAGATTCGCGCTGCCTACGAAGCCGCTACAACCCGTTTTGCTACTATTCTGGACGAACTATGTGAAGAACTTCCCTTCCTGCGCTCCCAAACATTTCCGGGTGGTCCTTTGCCCGAGGGTCCTGTGGCAAAACGCATGGTGAATGCCGTTTCACCGTTTTCAGCGCGCGGGTTTATTACTCCTATGGCCGCGGTAGCGGGATCGGTTGCGGAAGAGATTTTGGACATAATGACGAGCAGCGCAAGTTTGGACAAAGCGTTCGTTAACAATGGTGGCGATATAGCTATCTATCTCGCTCCGGGCGAAAGCATTTCTGTCGGTATGGTCCAGCGTCCAGATGCGCTTTCGCTCTTCGGCGCCTTGCAGATAGGATTTGCAGATCCGGTTCGAGGCATTGCGACCAGCGGTTGGCGCGGGAGAAGTTTTTCCCTAGGGATCGCTGACGCCGTTACGATTCTGGCTGCAACTTCATCCATGGCGGATGCAGCGGCAACCGTAGTCGCGAATGCAGTAGATTTGCCCGGTCATGCCGAAGTGCAGCGAATACCAGCGTGTGAAATTCAGCCGGATTCTGACCTTAAACAGCTCTTAGTCACACGCAATGTAGGGATGGCTAAATTCCGAAGAGATTAATATCGCCGCTAAGCGGCGGCGGAATTGTGGCTCAACAACTAATATCAGAACGACTAATCTGTGGTGCGGCGCTTCATCTTCAAGGCGAGACTCGCATTGTATCTTCGCCTGACTACCTGCCGTATTCAATTGTCGGAATTGAAATGCTGTCTATGAGGAACGCCATTGCCTGAAATCGATTGTCGTAAGACTCTCATCACTGTTGAAACAATTTTTCATGAAGGCGGTCCGCTGCCGGAGTGTTCCGTTGCGGCGTGCGGCAGCACTTAGCGTAATCCGTAATCCCTATGCAGGTTCTTATGTTCAGGATATTGCGAGTTTCATGGATGACCTCAAGCCGATCGGCATAGACATGGCGTACTCGCTTATCGCCGCGCTGGGTGGAGAAGTAAAGGCAATTGAAGGATACGGTAAAGGCGCAATTGTTGGAGTCGGCTGGCGAGATAGAGCACGGCGCATTGTGGCATGTTCCCGGCGGATACGCGATGCGTGAAGCGCTGGGCGGAGCGATGGCGATCGTTTCGTCCACAAAAAAAGTCGGCGGCCCGGGAACTCGTCTCGATATTCCTGTAACTCACATTCAAGCGTCTTACGTGCGCAGTCATTTTGATGCAATGGAAGTTGGCCTTGCTGATGCTCCTCGGGCGGACGAGATTGTGGTGGTACTGGTGATGACCACAGGCGCTCGCATTCATGCAAGAGTAGGTGGATTGAGAGTTTCCGAAGTCGTGGGAATGGATGGGTTGAGATAATGAAGGCGAATACTAAATGACAGCCAAGATTCGCAAAATTGTGACTTTTCTGGAAGAGGTTCGCACCGAGGCTGGTAGGGCGGTGGACCCACCAACCCGGCGGGCTGCTGCTGTGGCAGTTATCGAGAATCCAGCGGCAGGCGCATATGTTGAAGATTTGAGTGATCTCATCGCAATTGGCGAAGAGCTAGGGACTTTGCTTACGGAGCGGGCAGTCGCAGCGCTCGGCATTCCAGCAACTTCTGTCGAGAGTTATGGCAAAGCAGCGGCAGTCGGGGAAAATGGAGAGCTTGAACATGCAGCGGCTATCCTGCATCCGAAGCTAGGGACTCCGGTGCGCAAGGTTTTAGGAAAAGGAGCCGCGCTAATTCCGTCGTCAAAGAAGCGCGGGGGACTGGGTGTGGCACTCGACATTCCTCTCGGGCACAAAGATGCCGCTTACGTGCGAAGCCATTTTGATGGAATGGAGGTTCGCATTAATGACGCTCCGCGTGCCAATGAGATCATGGTTGCGGTTGCGGTGACGGATAGCGGACGTCCTCTGGCCCGCATCGGTGGTCTCTCAAAAAACGAAATCAAGGGTGAAGACGGATTGCGATAGTTCAGCATCAGCGTTTCGCGATTGTCGGCACGCGCGTTGCCGGAGGAGTATTGCGGCTTCTCTCCGAGCGGACGATGCCATCAATCACAGTCATTCCGACACCCGGTAAATCTCCGAGCCGAATACTTTCCAGTAGAGTCTTCCCCGCCGAATGCTGCGCCATGTCGAGAAACACGAAATCAGCGGCGCGTCCCACTTCGATAAGTCCGGTATCAAGTTTTCGCATTCGAGCGGTATTCCCCGTAGCGAAACAGATTGCGATTTCGGGCGCGATCTCTCCTAAAGACGAAAGCATCGAGATCATCCGTAGAATTCCTAGCGGTTGAACGCCAGAACCAGCAGGCGCATCCGTACCCAGAATCACTCGTTCCAAGTGACCCAGCTCTTTAGCCGTTCGAAGTGTCAACAAAGCCGCGCGCTCGTTACCATTGTGAACAATTTCCAAACCGCGTGGTGATTCTTCACAAAGGCTCACGATCTGGTCATCCGGCAACGCCGTATGTCCGCCGTTAATGTGACCGATTACGTCCGCGTCTGCAGCAAGAACCACATGCTTGTCGATGAGGCTCGATCCGGGAATGGAAGGGCCACCGGTGTGAATGGTACTTTGGATTCCATACTTACGCGCCCATGCCACCATCTGGCGAGCAGTCGCTCCATCCTTAACACTGCCGAGCCCCACTTCGCCCAGTAATTTGACGCCTGCTTCGGCCAGAAAACGGAAATCTTCTTCCACCATGCCGTGCTCGATTACAGGAGCTCCGGCGTGCACCTTTACACCGGAGGGACGCAGTGATGCGAAGGCGCGTTGCGCAACAATCGCCATGGACTTAAGGCCGAGCACGTCTTTGGGCCGGCCGGGCATATGAACTTCGCCAGCCGAAATCATGGTCGTCACGCCGCCGTGCAAGCAGCTGTCGATCCATCCAATCTGATTCTGACGAGGGGTCCAGTCGCCAGCAACGGGATGCACATGGCTATCTATGAGACCTGGAGCTAACGTCGTGCCGTTGCCTTCGATCACCGTAGTAGCAGAATCGGTGTCTAGATCTTTTTCTTTCCCAATGGCAGAGATGCGCCCGTCTTCCACCACTACGGTGTCTGCGTCCAGAATTGGATTGCTCAGATCTCCGCTTAGGATCAAGCCGAGGCCGCGTATCACGAGCTTTGGTTGTTGCGGGTTTGCTGCTTGTCGTCCTGCGCCATAAATTCTTTCTTATAATTTTGTCAGAGAACTTGAATAAGGTAATGCTCGTTCGTGCACAAACGGCAATCGTGGAGCTTGCCAGAAAAATGCAATAATTGCCATTACTTTTCGCGTGCTGAGACATAATGCTCCAGAGTATTAGCGACGCGGAAATACTTGCTCTAAAAGGCTTGGGAAACGGATGCTGAAAATCGGTGATTCAGACGTTCTTCTAGTCATTGATGTTCAGAACGACTTCTGCCCAGGCGGCTCACTTGCCATTTCAAATGGAAACGAAGTTGTTCCTGTCATTAACAAACTCGCGGAACGATTTCAGCACGTAATCTTTACTCAGGATTGGCATCCCGCTGGGCCATGAATCGTTCGCCTCCTCACATGCTGGCAAACATGTTTACGACTCGGTTGAAGCCGCCTACGGTCCGCAGACTCTATGGCCCGATCATTGTGTTCAGGCCACGAAGGGAGCCGAATTTCACAAGGATCTGAATGTTTCCAAAGCTGAGTTGATTCTGCGCAAGGGTTTTCGCAAAAACATCGATTCCTACTCGGCGTTCCTTGAGAACGATCATCTTACTTCAACCGGTCTCGCTGGATATTTACGGGGACGAGCCTTCCAAAAAATTTTCCTTGCAGGCCTCGCTTACGATTACTGCGTGAGATTTTCTGCGATCGACGGCAAAGCGGCAGGATTCGAGACATTCGTCATTGAAGATGCTTGCCGAGCGGTGAACCTTAGCGATTCGGTGGAAATGACGAACCAAGACTTCGCTCAAAAGGGAATTCAGCGCATCACAAGTCTGCTCCTCGGGGAATTCTAACTAGGCGATCACTTCCTCAATATGGCTGTAACCAAGAGAATCTAGGGTCTTCCCCTGATCAAATTCCTGCTCTCGTAAGACTTCCGTAATACTTTCGACATAGCTTTCGAAGTTCGATGTAAGTAGTAGATGCTGCTCAAGATATTCCGTGCCCAAAATATTCCAGCTACTCTCGAATTTGTTTGCTTGCAAGTAGAACCCTCTCTAGAGTTACGGAAATTCCTTACTCCCCTACGGAGAAAGCTGGAGAAGTTATTACATGAAACTGTATTTCCCTTCCGCATGTATTGCAGCACTACTCGCATGTCCCTGCTTTGCAGGCGTGTCTGTGTCCGCCCCCGCCAACAACAGTAATGTTGCCACGTCAGTTCAGTTTGTCGCGACAGCGGCTAGCAACTGCGGTGTGGCAGCAATGGGCATTTACACTGCGCCCAATGTTTTGGCATATACAACTAAAGGTGCAAGCCTCAACGCTGAGCTAACACTTAATCCTGGAACCTACAACACAGTAATAGAAGAATGGGACAATTGCGGCGGCGCATCTACCGCAACTGTGAAGATCAACGTCGGCGGTGGTGGTGGGCGGTGGAGGCGGCGGGAAAACATTCGCCAACCTGCATCAACAGGGTGGATGGACGGGATATGCACTCGAGCCCCCGTATTATGCCATTTGTAATTCTTGCAACGCTGGCGGACCACAAACCACTTGGTCGCGCTGGACCGGGATCAAATCTCCCTCGGTGAGCGGGAGTTCCACTCAACATAACATTGGTGGCCAAACTAAATTCTCCGATGTCCTCTGGAACAATCACTTGATCGGGGATTTTTCTTCGCAAGGATTGCCGGATACGAACCATACGTTGGCACCAACTTTGCACAACTTTATCTACGATGTCTATTTCTTCGGAAGTAACATACCGGCTTCGCAAGCTCTGGAGTTTGACATCAACCAATTTGTGGGGGGAAAGTCATATATCTGGGGGCATGAATGCCGGATCGCAGGCGGCCATCAATGGGATATTTGGGATAACGGAGCCCAGAAATGGCATGCCACCGGTATTGCATGTAACCCTTTAAATAATGCCTGGAATCATCTGGTTATTCAGGTGCAAAGAACGTCAGATGGGCATCTTCTTTTCCAATCCATCACTCTGAACGGGCAAAAATCGACTTTGAACTACTACGAGAGCCCGACTTCGACGGGATGGTATGGAGTCACGATCAATTACCAACAAGACGGAAACGTCAATCAGCAGGCGTATCCCATCTGGTTGGATAAGCTCAACTTCAGCTACTGGTAGAACTCAGCAAGCAGTTAGAAAAGGGGCATGCCGATGCGAATTCGGTATACCCCTTTTTCGTAGTTACTATGAAGGCTGTTGCTAGGCCGCCCAAGGCCGTCGAACAAGACGCTTGATCCGTTCTAGTTTTCTCGGCCGCTTCACCGGAACACTCGCTGGCCAAGGTTCTTCCACGCCCATAAGCGCCAAGGCGGCACCAGCCAAAGCCATGTTCTTGGAGAAATTAATCATGTCTGCCATTCGCTGGTTGGGATCTTCGGCTCTCCAAAAATCGTGAATTGCCGGCGATACTCCTAAGAGGAAGCCGAGGATGGCTGCCGCGCCTACCTTCGGCTGGATGCCAAGCAGAATGCTTGTTCCTCCGACAATCAACACTACGCCGGTAGAGGTCACTGCAACTTCGGGCATAGGTACTTTCTTTGCAGCCGCGTACTGTGAAATTTGTTTACGATTTGTAAGATGATGAATTCCGTTGTAGATGAAGAACCCACCAAAAATGATCCGGCCGAGCAAGAAGGGAGTTTTCATGTACGTCTCTCTCTGATTTAAGTATGTCTCGGCGGATTCGATTCCCGGCTCCAAAGTGGCGTTGCCCGAGTTCCCCTCTCTACTTAAGCCGTATTTCCACAATATTGCCTAGACGTGAGAATCTCCCGCTGCATCGAACGCACGGTTGAGAACTCTGTAAAGACTTTGTAAAGGGAGATGATCTTGATAGCTGGTAAGCGGAGATGCACTCCGATACTTATTTTTTCGGCATTAATTGTGATGATAGGGTTTCTAGTCTACGTCGGAGTGCAGCGCTCGCAAACGCCTGCGCAACCGCAACCCGTCGATGCGCCTATGCATGGCCCACAATAGGGTACGGAGGAGTTCTACAGCAAGTACCTGATTGTTGGAATAGCAACATTTTTCTATACTGAATTCAATCCACGAAAGTTTTGGCGCCCTACTCCAGCAGGGCGCTTTCTTTTTTGCGATTAAACCCCTGCCGCTCCTCTCCAGACGTTGATTTGCCCAGTTGTTGGCTTGCACCGCCTAACAGCTCCTTTGCTTGGTATTATTTCTTCTCAGGCATTCGCTTCACGAAATTCAAACGGGAGACAGGATGACTCAAATCATCTCCGACGCATTGGTGTTTTTTGGAGCTACCGGCGATCTTGCTTATAAGAAGATATTTCCTGCTCTGCAGCATTTGGCGAAGCGCGACAAGTTGAATATCCCGGTAATCGGCGTCGCGAAAGCTGGCTGGAACCTGGATCAATTAAAGCAGCGTGCAAAAGACAGCGTCGAACATGGTGGTGGATTGGATCCGGAAGGATTTCCTAAGCTGCTAAGTGTGCTGAAATATATTGATGGCGACTATACGGATTCGGCGACGTTTCGTGAACTGCGAAATCAGTTAGGAAACGCTCAGCATCCTTTGCACTACCTGGCAATTCCGCCGAACCTTTTCGGTGAAGTGGTAAAGCAACTTGGAGAATCGGGCTCTTCGAAAGGCGCTCGTGTAGTAGTCGAAAAACCCTTCGGTCGCAACCTTGCTTCGGCCAAGGCTCTTAATGAGACCTTGCACACAACGTTCGACGAAGAAGATATTTTCCGCATTGATCATTACTTGGGCAAGAACGCAGTCCAGAACGTCCTCTTCTTCCGTTTCTCCAATGCATTTCTGGAGCCCATATGGAATCGCCGCTACGTGGAAAGCGTGCAAATTACGATGGCAGAAAATTTCGGTGTAGCCGGACGCGGAGCATTCTATGAGCAAGCCGGAGCGATCCGAGACGTCGTCGAGAATCACCTGCTGCAACTGCTCACCAATGTGGCCATGGAGCCGCCCCTGTGCATGGACAATGAAACGGTCCGCGACGAAAAGGTCAAGGTTCTCAAGGCTATAAGACCTCTTCAGTCCGACAGCGTGATTCGCGGCCAGTTTGCAGGCTATCTGAATGAGCCCGGCGTTAAATCTGACTCAACCGTAGAAACGTACGTGGCCTTGCGTTTTCAGATCAACAACTGGCGATGGAAGGGTGTTCCCTTCTACATTCGTGCGGGCAAATCTCTACCTGTAACTGTCACGGAAGTAAATGTGCAGCTGCGCCAGCCACCGGCAATTTTTTCGGATACTCCTCCTCAACCAAACCATGTTCGCTTCCGGGTGACGCCTGATCTCGTCATTGCCATCGGCGGATTGGTAAAGACTCCCGGAGAAGAACTCAAGGGAGATCCTGTGGAATTGCTGGCAAGTGCACATTCCGGCGCGAACGAAGCGCTTGCCTATGAAGAACTTTTGAGCGATGCCATGCACGGGAAGGCAATTCATTTCGCGCGCGAGGACTATGTCGAGGAAGCATGGCGCATCGTCGACCCCGTGCTCGATCTACCATCTAGGCCATCTGCTTATAATCCGGGCACGTGGGGCCCAGCGGAGGCCGATGCACTACCAGCTCAAGATGGAGGATGGATCGATCCCGCACAGTAACTGCTTCATACTCGTTACGATTCCCCGAATATAGAATCCAGAGTAGCGCCGGCGGGATCAAATGAGGGATTACAATCGCGATTGCGATCTCCCTACTGATTTTTTCTACGAGAATCGCAATATCTGACATGACTGGTCTTCTTATCCACATCGCGCTTCACGGATATCTGCTTGTCTTTCTCATTACTTTTCTTGAAGCCGTTGATATTCCTCTACCTGCATCCCTTGCCTTGGTGATTGCGGGGGCCGCAGCAGCATCCGGTACCCTCGGGGCGCCACTCGTTTATCTGCTCGGGGTCGCGGGCCTTTTGCTGGGCGACTGCATCATTTATTTTCTTGGCCGGTATATGGGCTGGACACTACTAGGTTTTCTTTGCAAAGTTTCAATCAATCCCGAGACATGCATTTTGCGATCCGCCGAGCTTTTTTATAAGCGCGGCAAGACTACGCTCATCATTGCGAAATTCATCCCTGGCATCAACACCATGGCTCCGCCGCTGGCGGGAAGCATGAGGATGCGTTTCGAGCAATTCCTGTGGCTGGATTACGTAGGCGCATCACTTTACGTACTGGCTTACGGATCGATTGGATATGTGTTCCATCGGTTCATTGCGGCCATTACCCACGGCCTCAATGCTGCAACTCATGCGATAGGAATTGTTGCAGTAATCGCGATTGTGGTATACACCGGCTACCGATTTTCTCTCTTCTTCAAGAACCGTGTTTACCGGGTCGTTCCTCGAGTGCAGGTCGAAGAGTTAGCTCTGAGATTGAAATCCGAAGAAGCTGACAAATTGATGGTGATAGATGTCCGTAGTCATGGCTATTACGACGCCGGAACTGCGCGCATCAAGGGATCAATTCGTCTCGAACCCAATAATTTTTCAGAAGAGATCAAGAAATTACCCAAGGACAAAGACCTCTACGTCTACTGTACTTGACTACGCGAAGGCACAAGCGCCCGGGTGGCGCACTTGCTGCGGGAACAAGGATTCAACGCGTTCGTAATCGTCGGCGGACTAGCGGGATGGCGAAAGGCCGGCTACGAAATAGAGACGGTCCCTGAAGATGATCTGGTTCATCTCCCTACGTTTACTTAGGACCATACATCAGCAACTCGGCTTAGCAAGGAAAATGCCGGAGATTTCTCTCCGGCATTCGCGTTTGTTATTGCCTGCAAAGTTAAGGTTTGTTCACTTTCGCAGTGGGTATTTGATAAAGCAGTGCTTCCGCTTGTGAGATCAACAATGAAGCCACTTTTGAATTCACTGGCTGACTATTGAACTCCGCATTTTCCAGAACTTGAATGATCTGGGCGGCAAGGGCGTCGCGTTGAGTTACGAGTGCACTCAGCTGCCCTTCGATTTGGGTATAAGTCGCGTCATCGCCTGCTAGTGCTCTGGTAGATGCCCCGAGCGTTGACAATCCTAAATATCCCACCGGCGCATTAATCAGCTTGTAAACCTGGGCGAGAAGCTGGAATTGCAACTTGCCCCTTCGTAGCCCTGTCGTCAACCCATCAGTTGTCAGGTCTTCAATCAGAGTGCGCCCGTCGTGTGAATAATCGTCTTGCAAGCCCAAGACACTAAGCATGGTGGGACGAATATCCGTGTGATCAGACCATGTTGTGCCGTCGATTCCATGCTTAGCAACACCCGGACCAACTAGTCCAAGAAAGGTAGTGTTGATGGCAGAATCTACTCCACCGTGGTTCCATGCGAATCCAGGGTTTTCTTGCGCATCGGGCCCGTTCGTTTGGAAGAAATAATCCGGATCTCCAAACATGACAAACGACGGCGTTCTCTGCGGATCGCCCGTGATCATGTGAAGGATGCTTAACTCCGGACCGTCCGCAAGATAGCGAGTTAATTTATCGGTGTTGCCGGTGATGGGATTGACTACTGTCAACTGCGCGGCATCTTGCTCAAATTCGCGAAGAATCGGATTTCCGGTCCCCGGCTCGCCGGTGAGATAAAAAGTTGGCGCCATGTCAAAGTGAATATCGAAAGGCGTGTTGGCAATGTTAGGGTCGAGAGTTTGCAGCAGATGGGTAATATTCGAATCGATCTCGCCGATCTGGCTGTAGGTGCACGGAACATTGATGCCATCGCAACCAGCGGGGCTTGGCGCACCACCAGCGAAGTGATCCCCTTCATCAGCTGTAACTACAAACAACGTGTTCTTCTGGTTGATTCCTTGGCTTCCCAAGAGGGTGAAGAACTTGTTGAAGGCAGAGTCATAGGAAGCGAGTTGTGCGACGTAACCGGCCTGGCCGGGTCCAAACGCCACGCCGTTTACGTGATCATCGTGAGCGTCAGAAATATAGGCGAAGGTAACAGGAATATTCTGCGCTTGCATGTCTGCAACATAGGCAAGCGATTGAGAAGCACTGATTCCGCCAAAACCAGGAAAACCGACATGACCGTTCCCATCGGTAATGACATTGCCATCGAGATCCTTCACAGGGCCATTGGGGCTAATGACAGGTGCGACAAATTTATTTCCATAAAGAGCATTAAAGCCGCTATATCCATTCGGTTCTTGTGGAAGTACGTCGGCGTCGCCTCCATTTGCAGCGGAACACACAGGACTGCCGACCGCACAGTGAACCGCAATGCCCTCGAAATCAGCGATGGCCTGAGCCCTATTGGTTTTCGCCTCCTGTGCTTCCGGAGAGTTCGGGCCAAAAACATTGTTGATATCCGAAGAGACGTTTTCGAATTCAATATTGGCAATAGAAACTGCTCCCACATCACAGCCCGCGCGCGTGAAGGCCACCCAAGGGGCTGGCGCGTTTTGTCCATTTGCCGTGATCATGTTGTAAGTTGGATCGCTAGTGGCATTGACAATGTCTGTCCAATACGCAAACGAACTGGAGAAACCGTCGAAGTTTTGTGATCCCGGCGGCGTGAAGTAACCAAAGCTATTGGCCACCGCTTGGCCGTGATGTTCCGGGTAAACACCGGTCAGCGAAGTAAGAATGTCATCGGCGGTGTGGGAGATCAGTGGAGTGTGATGATTGGTGAGCAGTGTCCCGTGCTTTTTGATGAAGTCGAGCAAATGAGGCATCTGTTCAAGGTCGGAAGGAACGTTCGGATTGTCGCGAGTGAAATGCACATTGTCGAACTGGATGTAAACAACATGCTGAATTTTGGAACTGCCATTCAGAGGGCACGATTGAGCATTGGACAACGTTGGAACGCTGAAAAAGGCGAGCAATAGCAGGCTTAACGATAAGCGGGTGGGTGACACAGCGGCGCGTACCCGATTACTTATTTGGGTGTAGGACAACTTCCCGCCACGCAGGCGAGCAAAGATACTCTTAAGTTTCAAAGGAACCTCCAGAATTTCGGCACTTGCCGAGACTCTGGGATATATAGGCCAGACATGTCGCTGTTGAATTAACCAGGGATTAAACCTTCGTGAAAAGAATATTTCAGAGATCCACGTGTGTTATATACTTGAATTTCGAAATAGGGCGTTACTCAAATGACTTCCTCCCCGATTCTCTTGGAATTTTCGAAACCATTGGTAACATCAAGCCGCGTCTCCACTTAGCTTGGCTCGCAACATTTGCGTTTTTAGGGGGTTTGTATCTACAGAGCACGGAGGATGCAGAAATGATGAAAAGAACAATATTCGCTACGTTAGGACTCGCTATCGCATTAAGCTTAGCCAGCGTGCCTCAAGCACATGCGGGAGTTGTGGTCGGCGTGGGCATAGGGCCAGTTTACGCGGGTCCAGCTTACGGATACGTCGTGGTGCATCCGCGTCCTTACTATCAACGGTACTATCAGCCGTACGCGTACGCACCCGGCTACGTTTATCCATCCTATGGCTATGGCCGGTTTGATCGAGACCGCCGCTGGGATCGCAGAGATTGGGACCGGCGAGACTGGGGTCACGGAGACCATGGTTACCGCCGAGACGACGATCGTCGCGAGTATCGACGCTAAAATAATATGTCAGACCTGAAGAAGCCCCTCAGTCCAAGAGATTGAGGGGCTTTTTCTTGCTAAAGACTTCGAAAGAACAATTGACGGCGTGTCCTCAGCTGTTGCTAGACAAGGTGACCTCCCGCTTTATGCTTCTGGGTCTAAGCAGTTTTCATTGATAGACTTGGGGGAAATTCGGGTGAGTTGTGTACCCATCGCGCCTTCAAAATTTCGCAGTCTGGATCACGCTCTTCGCTCTGCCCATTCAATTATTGGCGCAGGATGCGGGGGCGGCGATGCTTTATGGCGACGATGTTTCCGTGAATAACAGCGTCATTCCTAAATCTATCGCGATTTTTCCCGGAGATGTGCTCGCTACAAATGCTATTGCGACTCTGGTTGATAACGGCTCTAGTGCCACAGTGAATCCCGGTTCACTGGTGGATTACCAAAAAAATAATCTTAGACTGGAACATGGAGATCTTTTGGTGACCACGTCAGCAGGCATGTCGGTCAGGGTTGGATGTGTGGTCGTGACCCCGGCAGACGAGGTGACGACGAAGTTCGAGGTTCGCGATCTCGATGGCAAAATCATCATCGACGCTCAAAAGGGCGATCTGATAATCAGCGAAAATAAACAGCATGAGAAACTGCTGGAAGGCCAGGAAGGCACCCGCCACGATGAGAAGTGCAGAGCCGGAACTGGAGCTGAGTCGGCGGCAACTCAAGGTATTCTGGACTCGAAGATGGCGAAAATAGTAGGCAGCGGGATAGTCGGCGGGGTTCTCCTCTGGTTACTGATAGACGAAAGCGGCACGCCTCTAAGCAGTTGGCAGCCATAGTGTGGATTAGGCTTTCCCGTCGCGCCGGTGTTGGACGGCTTGAAATTCAGCCGCAGATGCCTTGCCCTCATAACATTACCCGCTACAACATTATTCTCTTTTCCCTAAAATATTTGCCCCGCTGGTTCGTCTACAAAGGTAGATGAAACAAGCGTTAAGTATTGACGCAATGGCAGACGAGCAGGATCGACGGATTTCCGAAACCATCGGACGCGAACAGGCTCGGCTGCGAAATTTCATCCGCAAGCGGGTACCCGATCAGGGCGACGCCGAAGACATCCTGCAGGATGTCTTTTACGAGCTCTTAGAGGCGTACCGCCTGATGAAGCCCATTGAGCAGGTGGGAGCATGGCTGTTCAGCGTGGCGCGTAATCGAATTACAGACTTATTTCGAAAGAAAAAACCAGAGGCATTGCAGGACCAACATGTGTTAGCAGCGGATGGAGAGCTGTTCATGTTGGAGGACTTGCTTCCCTCCTCCGACGGCGGTCCCGAGGCGGCGTATGCCCGTACCGTGTTGCTCGAAGAGCTCGACGATGCGTTGGGAGAACTTCCAGAAGAACAGCGCGAAGTGTTCATTGCGCATGAAATCGAGGGTCGCAGCTTCAAAGAGCTCGCCGCTGGAAAGTGGTCTCAGCATGAATACGTTGCTTTCACGCAAACATTATGCAGTGATTCATTTACGAGAGCGACTTCGTGGTATCTACGACGAGTTTATAGAAGGATGAGGACACAGAAATGAAACGACACTGGATCGGAATGGTAGTCAAGGTTGCGCTCTTCTTGACGATAGCAATCGCCGGGTTTGGCCAGGGAGTCCATCAATTGTGGAACTGGCTGATGCCCAATCTCTTCGGGTTGCGTCTAATCACCTTTTGGCAGGCAGTCGGCCTCTTGGCCCTAAGCTGGATGCTATTTGGCGGATGGCGCGGGTTCCGAGGGCCGGGTGCGGGCCACCGCGGTCACTGGCGGCGTCGGATGCTCGAACGCTGGGAGAACATGACACCTGAGGAACGGGAAAAATTTCGCGAAGGCATGCGAGGTCGGTGTGGCCGCTCTTCGCGAGGCGCGCAAGTCCATACCTAGTCGTCGATAAAAGAAGGTCTGTGAGCAGAGATTAATCCATCGAAAGGAAGAACGATGCTGAGTATAACGATCGATAATCTGGGAGACACCACGATCCTACAATGTGCAGGACGAATAACTATTGGACACGGCGATGAGCTGCAGAATGCTGTATTGCTTCAAGTACCGGTTCAACGGCTCGTACTTGATTTAGCGCGGGTCAGCCTCGTTGATGCCGCAGGTTTGGGAGTACTTGTGTCCGTGCGAACCCTGGCCAGAACAATGAGTACGAAGCTCAAGTTGATGAATTTGACGCAGAAAGTGGAACATGTGCTTGAACTCACACATTTGAAGTCTCTATTTGAAATTTGCTCGGTTCAGGAGATGCTTGAGTTATTTTGCCGGGCAGCCCGCAAGTCGCAATTCGCAGCGATTGCCGCCGGGCAGCAAACCCCGGCGTACTCGCAAGTCTCGCCAGCTTTTTTGGTTTTGTAGCCGAACTGGACCTTTGACGAGTCTGGATTGCGCCAAACAGGTTGTCTGGCTTCGTTTCTTACGGGCTGCTCGGAATTGGTCTCACGTTGACTGATGATCAGTTTTACTTTTTGTTCTTGTCTTTTTTATTTTTATTGGCTCCCAGTTTCTTGCCTTCCAACTTAGCTTGGACGCGCTTTTCGATTTCTTTTTCCGAATACATGCTACCGCGGCAGTTCTTAGTCCCGCAGTAGCAGGGCGAGTCGTCGTCAAGTTCGCCGTCATATAAGTTGTAGTCGTAAGTGAGCTCCTCGCCAGCTTCAATTTTTCGAACAGCAGTGATGATGACCTTGCCATCTACTTCATCAGCTTCGCAATTGGCGTCACAACTGTGGTTGATAAAGGCGCTAGCGCTGTCACCATCGATCACGTGGGTACCGTTCGTCAGGCCGAATAGATACGTACGTGGAGATTTTTCATAGAGAGCGTCGGCCTCAGCGAGCGTTATGCGCGGCCCCGTATACTCGGCGACGAACCCTCCTTTTTTGATTGTTTCGGTTGTGTAGCATCCATCGGCATGGATCTTAGAACGGCGGATTACTAGCGTCATCAAGAAGGGGCCTTTCGGTCGGTGAGTGGATGCTCGTGAAGCATCGCAAATTATATTAACCGTTTTGGCGAGGCAGGAAGGTCCATTCGGTTTTGGATGGATGTCTTATGCGGCAAGAATAGAGGAAAGTGCCTGGGAAAATAGGCGTTCAACAGGAAAAAATCACAGTAATGGTCTAAGCCGCGTTTGATCGCGAAGCTCCGATGTCTGCTCTAGCAACATTGCTCCTCGGACCTTCCCAATTCAATAAATCTAATACTTCGTCCATTGAGGCAATCTTGAGTTCTGCGGCAGATCTCGTCATGTGAAGCTTTTGCCGTACGACAGCAGGAGGATCGAATAGTTTCAATTCCATTTCATGAGCGTGAGTCCAGCTTTGCAAAAACACCAGCATACCTACACCGCCGCCGCCTATGGATTCCAACTCCGAAAGATCGAGTAGAACAGTCGTGACGTCTCTTTGCGCCATAACAGCGTCCCGCAATTCAAAAACGGAATCACTCTGCATCATTCTGCCTTCACACTGAACGATCGCGACATCACCAATTCTCTCGACCTGCAAATGAAACATAAACCCTCCCGTTCGCATCGTTAGATAGGCACGTATCGTAGATAGGCACGTATGGTGCCACACAACGAGCTACTGATTGGTAGTAGATGCGGTTATGGACTATGCTGAGCGGGGAAATATTGCTTTGCGCCGAGAAAAACTGCGTTACAGAAAAAGCTGTATTTATGCTCAATCAGACGTGTACTACGACACCAGTGTTTGCGTCTCGAAGATTTCGCGACGGGGAAACAGCAGAAAGCTTTCAATTATGATCGATGGAGCGGGAGACGGGGATCGAACCCGCAACCAACGGCTTGGGAAGCCGCTACTCTACCATTGAGCTACTCCCGCTAAGAGAGCTGTCGGCTTGAATTCTATCAGCCTGAATGTTGTGTGTCACGGCTACACCAGACTCCAAAGTTTTGTCACATTAGATGTCATGGTACAAAGCAAACTGCAGTGGTGAATTTAGAATCTGTAACTTACGGAGTCTACGAATATCACAACTCGCGCCAGTTTTGTACACGGCTTGTACACGGACAGAGTTTTAGGCACCCTTAATAATTTTTTTCTACACGTGGATTGTTTGCTCATGAATTTCATCAGCGCGCGCATTGACCAGTTGCGCCCGACAAAGGCTTTGGGGCCAAACGAGAGCCGGCTTGGTGCCGTGCTGATCGATGTCGCTGAAGAAGTGCGCGCCGGCAAGTGACGGTGTTTACGCTCCCTTCTTTTTCCTCTGTTTTGGTTTCTTCCCCGATGTTCATCCATCGGATGCCAGATGAGGTGTGCTCGTAGGACTATCGCCTCAGAATGCTGCCGGGCACGCTGCGCGCTCGCGATGCAGCAATGAGAACGATTGCTCACTCGATTAGCTTCCGAGCGATTGTGAACCACCGACTCCGGCGAATTGCCCATGTGTTCTCGCCAGTGGGAGCTCGGTAATTCAGCCATGTTGCACTTGGTGTTCAACCGGAGGTTCGTGCATCATCTGCAGCATCTTAAGACCCTCCAATGCGGAAGAAGGGGATCAGTCGCACGGCCGCGACAATCAAGAAGATGACGTTGAGAATGGTCCCTGTAATTCCACTGGATAGTTGTGTCGACAATTGTTGCGTGTCGCTCCGCAGGCACAAGCCCGAATGCCTTGAATATCACCTCATTGATCAGTGCGGAAAAGTGCCATTGAGACGTACATTCTCGCAAATAAAAACGCGGCAATTTTCAATCCGCAGTACTTACGATAAATATTCAGGATGGGCAGCACGATAAGATCTCCATAGATGAATGCGAGCACGCCCGGACATAGGGGCGAGAATGAGGATGCCCTTTTCTGCCCGTTTAACGAAGCGGCCAAGCGAGTTCCATGCACGAAGTCCGGCAACGTTAGGAAATCTACGGCCTCTTTGGTTCGTTGGATGACTTCTTCTAAATTCATTGTTTTCCCTTCCATGAGAAGGCGCTGTGATGACAACCGAAGTTTTTGGTTTTGGGCTTCGATTGTGTGCCTTCGTTTTCTAGCGGAGAGGCCTTATGCAGGCGGGGGAGGGGCTATCTACGCTGGCGGAAGTGTCCATGCGAACATCACGCCGCCGCTGCTGGTCAGCATGTACTGACGACCGTCGAGTTCGTAGGTGATCGGAGAACTCACGATGCGCGAGCCTGAGCCTGCATGCCAAAGCGTTTTTCCATCGCTGGAATCCAGTGCCAGGAAATTGCCCAGAGCATCGCCGGTAAAGGTCAGCCCTGAATCCGTCGTTAGCACTCCAGCGCCCGACCCTTCGGGTCCAAGTTCGTGGCTCCAACGGATGTTGCCGGTCTGGTAATCGATGGCCTCGACTACTCCCTTGCCCCAAACGCCGTAATCCGCCCCTGCCCACCCATAGACTCCATCGGCAGGCTTGGCAAAGTAGATTCCGTAGCTGGGATGGGCATCGACGATAAACAACCCGTTTTTAGGATCGAAGCTCGGGGACCGGAAGTTAGTCATACCGCCCTCGTCGGGCGCAATCAGGCGTCCATCGGGTGCCGGCTCTTTGGCAGGATTTGGAATCGGACGGCCCAGCTTATCGACTCCAAGCGACCAGTTCACGGGCCCGAAAGGAACAGTCAAAAGATTCTTACCGTTGGTGCGGTCAAGAACGAAGAAGTAGCCGTTGCGCGAGGTCTGCATCAGCATCTTCTTCGGCTCACCATGAAAGTCTCCATCCACCAGCACCGGAGTCTCGACGGCATCCCAATCGTGGGTATCGTGCGGAGAGACCTGGAAGGACCACACGAGCTTCCCGGTATCAGGACTTAGGGCGACAATAGTGCACGTGTAGAGATCATCCCCCGGCCGCGTCGATCCGTTCAGCACGGGAGTCGGATTCCCCGTTCCCCAATAGAGGAGGTTGAGCTCGGGATCGTAAGTTCCAGTCATCCATGTGGCCCCTCCAGTGGTTTGATTGGGTGTTCCAGTCGGCGGAGTGGCATCCCACTGCCATTGCGTTGCGCCCGTCTCCGGATCAAGTGCGCGAATATAGCCACTCAGGTTATCCATATCTCCGGAAACCCCAATGAGCACATGGCTCCCGACGATGAGTGGCGCCATGGAGGTCCAATATCCTTTTGCGGCATCTGCAACCGGTATTTTCCAGCGCACGGTTCCATCTTTGCTGTTGAGAGATACAAGGTGTGCATCGGGAGACAAAAAGAAGAGATATCCCTTATACATCGCGACGCCGCGCTGCCCGAGGTGACTCCCCCCGCTAGTCGGCTGATTGTAGTGCCAGATTTCGTGACCGGAACGTGCATCGAGAGCCCAAATGTTGTCCGGGACAGTGAAATATAAAATGCCATCCACGAGCAGCGGCGAGGATTTGATGTCAGCGGCCTGACTTGTTTGAAAGGCCCAGGCAAGGGACAGATTTTTCACGTTTTGCGGCGTGATCTGGGCGAGTGGACTGTGACGTCTGCCGGAGTAGTCGCCGTGATATCCCGGCCAACTGTCGGCTGGCGGATGCAGAAGCATTTGGGCATCCACGCCTTGCGCCAGCACCAACTCGGGCGATGCAATCGAGATCAGCGCGCTTACGGTCACGAGAAATGTGGCCTTCAGAAAGTTCATATCTATCAGTTGCTTCTCAAAGTGATGCGCGGAGACAGAGCTCAGCGTCTAACGCAGTGTTTGCAAATAAGCCATCAGGTTGTGGATGTCGGCATCCGTGTACTTACTCAACAGCTCCACATGCGTATTCACCGGCGCATCGACCGTGTACTGGACGTCGGCGGTCCGCCAGGATCGATACGCACCTGTGGGATCAATGAGTCCAACTGTAAACTCATCGAGATATTCAAGCTTGCCAGTGATTGTTTGACCGGAAGCGAGCGTGACCGTGACTCTGGATTTCGCATGTTTCGGATACAGCATCCGCTCCTCAAGCTGGAGACCCTGATAACGCGATGAAATGCCGGCAAGGTCGCCGGTTGGCGAATGGCAGTTTGCGCATCCCCCCGCACCGTCGAAGTACTGTTTGCCTGCCGCGGTGTTCCCGGTTTGCAGATCGGAGGGGTCCACGCCCTTACGTCCCCCCTTTTTCGTTAGCGCAGTGTTCTGTAGGGTGTGAATAAAGGCCGTCAAGCTGGCAATCTGCCGATCAGAAAAGTCAAAGCGTGGCATACCCTTCTCAGGGCGTCCATTGCGCACGACGGCGCCGATCTTGTCTCCGCCTACATCTGCAGTCACCAGTTTGGAGCGCGTAAGATCGGGCCCGCTCTCGCCGCCGGTAGCGTAGCGACCATGACAAAAGGAGCAATTTTGCCGGAAGAGGGAATTCCCCGTCTCGACCAAGTCCGGTTGGTATGAATTCCGCGCAACTGCTCCGCTTCTCTTGACCGCTCTACGTTTTGGCGCGTTAGGAGTTGGTGTTTGGGCTGTGGAAGCAGCGAGGCTCACGAACAAAAGGGTTGCCAACAGTGCACTCCAATGCCAAGCCGAACAAACACAATTCGCTCCGTAAAATCCGCTATGTTTCATCAATTTATTAAAGAGCTCGCAACATGCTCAGTGCTCATCGCCGAGAGCTTTCGGTTGCGGATGTGAGGCCGTGCTGCCATCTGTCATGCCCAGTACCCATTTGATCGCTTCAAAATACATCTTGCGGATATCGGGATCGCTCCAGGCCTCTTCGGTGTGCCCGAGGGTGGAATAAAACACGCGTCCTTTACCGTACATCTTGTCCCACGCTACGGCGAAATCATGATCCGCTCTGTGAATGCGCGGATTGTCGGCATAGTTCAGTTTCGTGGAGTCGAGACTGAGCAGGACGTTGACCTTATCGCGCGACCACTCCTTGGGCTGATAAATTTCGTCCCACTTGACGAATGCTTTGGGAAAATGACGGACTGCAGGGAAGCTCGGGTCTTCATTTATGATCGGCGCGTTGAACGTGGACCATGGGTGCTGGTCAAACCAACCGCCAATCATCTCGCCATATTCCGGCCATTTGTAATTGGTGTCGAGGGCGGCGTGAACACCCACGAAGCCCTTGCCGTCATCTTTGACGAACGACATCATATCTTTCTTCTGGTTCTCGTCCAGGTCGAGTTCGCCTGTCGTGCTTAAGAAAACGAGGGCATCGAAGTAGTCGAGATTTTTCGCGTTTTTATCCAAAGTCTTCTTTGTGATCGATCCAACATCGGTGCGCAGCGTGGCATCCCACAGACCGCTCTCGTGGCCCATATTGTAGATAGCAGCCATCCCAGCGGAAATCGAATCGTGCTCCCATCCCTTGGTCTGAGCGACCACCAAAATGTGCTTGAGATGAATTTGTTTCGCATGCGGCGGCGCGACCGAAGAATCCACGGCTCGCTGATCCTGGGCTGATGCGAACGCCCCGAGGATCAGAAGAGGCAGAACTAGGAATAAAACGATTCGAGTGTAGCGCAAGTGATCTCCGTCAAAAGCATAAAGGTACCATAAGCCGGCTGAGATAGAATGACCGTTCGACCCGAGGAAATAGAAAACGTTATGCGCGTTGGAGTCTTCACTCCCCTGCTGTCGCAACTTCCATTGGCCGCGGTTCTCAAGAAGCTTGGGACGCTGCAAATCAACACCGTCGAACTCGCCACGGGAAACTATCCGGGCGATGCGCACTGCAAACTCTCGATGTTCGAAAATTCTACTGCGCTCGCCGAGTTTCAGAGGATTCTGGCCGATCACGGTGTAACCATAAGCGCCTTAAGTTGCCACGGCAATGCTTTGCATCCCGACAAGGACGTTGCCAAGCAGCATCGCGAGGTGAGCCGCAAGACCATCCTGCTGGCCGAAAAGCTAGGAATTTCAGTGATGGTTGACTTCTCCGGGTGCCCCGGCGATTCGCCCCATGCCACAGCTCCCAATTGGGTGACCTGTCCCTGGCCCCCTGACTACCTCAAGGTGCTCGAGTGGCAGTGGAGCGAAGTGGTCATTCCCTATTGGATCGAGCACGCGAAATTCGCCATTGACCACGGCGTGAAGATCGCCATTGAAATGCATCCTGGGTTTGTCGTTTACAACCCGGAGACGATGCTCAGGTTGCGGTCCATTGCCGGACCCAATGTGGGTTGCAACTTCGATCCCAGCCATCTCTTCTGGCAGAACATCGACCCCATCGCCGCGGTGCGAGTTTTGCAAGACGCCATTTTTCATGTTCATGCCAAAGACACGCAGATTTACTCGGCCAACCTGCCGCGGACCGGCGTGCTCGATACCAAGCCCTACATTAATGAGCGCGAACGGAGCTGGATATTCCGCACTTGCGGCTATGGCCACGGCGCCAAGTGGTGGAGCGAGTTTGTCTCGACGCTGCGTATGTTTGGTTACGATAATGTGCTTTCCATTGAACACGAAGACAGCCTGCTCTCGCCGGAAGAGGGTTTGACCAAAGCTGCCAACTTTCTCAACAGCATCGTCATTCGTGAACAACCTACGGCCGCCTGGTGGACCTGACAGTCCGCTAGAACAGGCAACTCTCAACGTTTTTGGAAGGGCGCGGCTTCAGTCGCGCCGTAAGCCTGGGAAATCAACGGCGGCTTTAGCCGCTACCGGATTGAAACAAAAGATGAAACTGATCAGAAGGCGATTTTCGGCACCGGCTTCATGGGCCGTAAACCATAAATCACAAATCAAAAACTCCCAAAATGATCCATGTTTGCGAAGAAACATGGCGTGATTTCAGGATGCGGTCTCATCGTCCTAAGTTCGAGCCAATTTACTCTAACTTCTACCTATCTCTTGGGAGAGGTAATCAGGCCTAACTCAGATACCTCAATGAGTGCAATGAACGATATTATGCCAACTATCCGAGCGGGCACCACCGATGGACGCGTTTCGCTGTTGCCTCTGATCTTCCGAAACCTGAGAAAAACAACCAGCGCCGAAATCGGCTCGATCAAACTGTCGCCGCCAAAGCCAAGCAGCGCCACGCTACTGGTGCAATTTGTTTTGTTTTTTGGCGGCGAAGCGCAGCACGCCATCGTTGTCAACCAATTCCGGCCGCCACTGCACGGCATCAACTAACGTCTGCCTAACCAGCGAAGCAGTTCGACAAAAGCAGTGAGCCGCCATTGCCAGCTCTTGCCGGTTGCGGCGGGCACGTTCTCGGGGTCATACAACCACACTGCGTCAAGGATCCTTGAATACTGTTCATCCGTAAAAACCGCGGTGCGGCCTCTCTATATGTCATAGTACAACGCAAATTCAAAGGGATGCGGCCGGAGTCGAATGGCATCTACCTCGGTTCGTTTGTAATCAATGTAAGCACTCAATAACTCTTCCGTAAACACGTCCCCTTGCAGGAGGAATAAATGATCTTTCTCCAAGGAATCCAGAGCATCTTCGAGCGAAGCGGGCATCGAAGAGACCTTCGCGAGTTCGTCGGGAGTTAGGTCAAGAACATCTTTGTCCATCGGCCGGCCGGGATCGATTTTGTTTTGGATACCGTCAAGCCCGGCCATCATCATGGCGGCAAATGCCAGATACGGATTGCAACTGGGATCAGGCGGCCGGAATTCAATTCTCTTTGCCTTGGGCGAAGAAGAATACATGGGAATCCGGCATGCCGCTGAACGGTTGCGGCGCGAGTAGGCAAGGTTTACAGGCGCTTCGACCCCGGGAATCAAACGTTTGTAGGAATTAGTGGTGGGCGCGATAATCGCTGCCAGCGCGGGTCCATGCTTAATCAGTCCGCCAATGTACCACAAAGCCATCGGCGAGATTCCCGCGTAGCCATCGCCGGCGAACAAGGGTTGACCGTCCTTCCAGAGCGACTGGTGAGTGTGCATGCCGCTGCCATTATCCTGGAAAATTGGTTTCGGCATGAACGTCACTGTCTTGCCGTACTGGTTGGCAACATTCTTGACGATGTATTTAAAAAGCATCACGTGGTCTGCGGACCGCGCCAGCGAATCGTACTTCAAATCAATCTCGGTCTGGCCGCCGGTTGCGACCTCGTGATGATGACACTCCACTTGTAGTCCGCAGTCCTGCATAGTCATGACCATCTCAGTGCGTAAGTCCTGGTAGTGATCGGTGGGTGGCACTGGAAAGTAGCCCTCTTTGAAACGAGGACGGTAGCCGAGATTGCTTTCCTCGCGGCCTGAGTTCCAGCGCCCCTCTTCAGCGTCGATAAAGTAGAAACCGTGCTGCTCACGTTGATCGAAACGGACATTATCAAAGATGAAAAATTCAGCCGCAGCTCCGAAATATGCCGTGTCGGCCAGAGTCGTTGAAGCCAAGTAGAGCTCGGACTTTTTTGCGATGTAGCGAGGATCCCGATCATAGCGCTGCTTAGTGACCGGGTCGACTACATCGCACAGCATGACAAGAGTTGGTACTTCGGTGAACGGATCAAGCAGGTAAGTACTTGGATCAGGAACGAGCAGCATGTCACTTTCGTGGATCGCAGCCCATCCGCGAATCGAAGATCCGTCCATGCCAAAACCTTCGTGGAAAGATTCCTCCGACAACTGTCCAATAGGATAAGAAATATGATGTTGCAGTCCTGGCAAATCGGTGAAGCGGAGATCAAGCATTTTGACTTCGTGCTTCTGCACAAATTCGAGGACTGTCTTCGCATCGGACACAGGGGCTCCTTTGGGGCATCACAGTCCCTCTAAAGGGTGTGTGAAGGCCGACTGCTACAATCTTCCTTTAGCTATTCCGGATTCATAAGTGTATGGGAACGGGTTAAGCTGCGGCATTGATTGTTTTTATGGGGCCATAAGGCGGGTTTATTCTTTTTTAATGCAAAAGCCGCAGTTAACACTTAGCATTGTCTCTGTATTCGGTCCTAATTCTTGCCCTCGAGGTATTCACCGCCGTAGCAACTCGACAACTGCCAACCTATGGACTATGACCAATTAGAAACCTTTTTGGAAGTTGCGCGGTTGTCCAGCTTTTCGCGTGCAGCGGAAAAACGTTTTCGTACCCAGCCAGCGATTTCCTCTCAAATCCGCTCATTGGAGGAAGAAATCGGGGCCAAGTTGTTGGACCGCTCAGGTGGAAAAGTGTCCATTACAGCTTCGGGGAAGCTGTTTCAGAAGTATGCTGAGGAAACATTGGACGCCCGGAGAGCCGTCCTGCTGGCAATCGCCGAAACCGAGAGAGTGCCGCGCGGCGAAATCATTGTCGGAGCCAACGAGGGTACCTGCCTTCACATCCTGCCTGAGGTATTTGCCGAGTTCAAAAAGCAATATCCCGATGTCGCGGTTAACATCAAGCGGTCGGACTATGCCAAGATTTTAGAATCCGTAATCGACAATTCGGTCGATTTTGGCGTCATTTCCCTTCCTGTCACTGACACCCGGCTGACAGTTGTGACGATTCATCGCGATGAACTGATCAGCATTGCGCCTCCCAATCATCCATTAGCCAAAATGAAATCGGCTACTATCGCGGACATAGCGAAGTTTCCACTGGTCATGCCAAAAGTGGGACACACGCGTGACGGACTAGATGACCTCTTCCACGAACGAAAGCTCAAGCCCCGTTATGCTATGGAACTGGACTCCAGCGAATTGCTAAAGCGTTTTGTGGCAGCTGATGTGGGCGTTGGATTTATAGCGCGCTCCAACGTAATAGAAGATGTGCGAGCGAACGTCCTCGCAGCCGTTCCGATATCAGATGCGCAGATCCGGCGAGACCTTGCTTTAGTCTTTCGCAAGGACAAGGCTTTGAGCCGCGCCGCACTAGCTTTCATTGATATCGCGGTGAAAATCAAAGCAGCCGATGCTGCCGCGGGAAGACGCTAGTTCCGGAGTCTTACCTTGTCGCGTACCAGGTGATAGATTGATCGAATACGAGCACTTATCCTTGCTAATTCCGGAGAGTAGGATTCATGAGATCTACTTGGCAGCAACGTGCAGCTTATATCGCTAGCGTTATTTTGAGCGTGGGATTCAGTTTGTCAGTGGCTGTGTGTGCCGACAAAGCTCACACCTTTACGGGCGAAGTGAGCGATGCCATGTGCGGAGCTCACCACATGATGGAAGGCAGTAAAGCGGAGTGCACCCGCGCTTGCGCCGGCAAGGGATCTAAGTATGCGTTGGTTGTAGGTGAAAAGGTTTATACCCTCGATAGCAGCGACAAGAAGGTTCTAGACGAGTTGAGTAAGCTGGCGGGCGAGAAGGTAACTGTGAGTGGCACGGCAGATGGTGACAGCATCCAGATCAGTTCAGTGTCGCCCGGAAAATAAGACTGAACGAGGTGTTAGCACTTTTCGCAGGTTATTTCCCTTTCATCATTGTGGCGATTCATTCTGTGTTACGTCTCTTTGGAATGTGGCGCATTATTTTCCCAGCTAGCCCACTTTTCATCTTCCGTTAACAAGTCGCTATGTTAGATTTAACGCTCGTCTATCAAAATAGCGGAGGAACAACGAATTGGGTAAAAACATGGTCCCCAAGCGGATTTTCTTTACGAAGGGGGTCGGTAAACATAAGGAACGTCTCACTTCCTTTGAACTAGCGCTTCGGGACGCTGGTATTGCGGCACAGAATCTGGTTCGCGTCTCGTCGATTTTCCCGCCACAGTGCAAGCTAATCGCACGGTCACAGGGACTGAAATTTCTTTCTCCGGGCGAGGTTGTATTCGCGGTGGTGGCGGAAAACTCCACACGCGAACCTCACCGGCTGATGGCGTCCAGCATTGGGGTGGCGATTCCCGCAGACAGAAATACATACGGTTATCTGAGCGAGCATCACTCCTTCGGCGAGTCCGAAGATGCGGCAGGCGATTATGCCGAGGAGCTTGCTGCAGAGATGCTCGCAACTACGTTGAACGTAGAGTTTGATCCAGATCGATCCTGGGACGAGAAAAAAGAGATATATCGTATTTCGAACAAGATTGTTCGCACCGCAAACGTCACGCAGTCCGCTGTAGGCGACAAGCGCGGACTTTGGACCACGGTGATCGCGTCTGCAGTTCTGATTTTCGATTAGGTACAAGTAGCTGAACGGGATTCCTTCAACGGCAAAGTTTCGTGCTTTGCCGTTTCTTATTCTGATTTGAACATGCGGCTGGTTCATGTCTTCTTTGTTCCAACTCACATTCGATACGGCAGCAGTCCCCTCAGTGCTTTTCTAGTCCTGTGCAGCAACTCTGATTTTCCTTGTGCTTGCTCCACAGCTTGAAAAAGTTTGTTCTCCGCATGAGCTACCCAGTTCCTGAGCCTCGAATGTGATCAACAGTGGACGGGGAGAAGCTGGCCGTCAGCAAGAAGCCACTTAAGTAACTGCTGAAAGGTTATGGGGTTGTAGTGTCGCTGAAGATATTCAAGTTGCCACTCGAATTCGTCGGTGCTCACGGACATCCCGAACAGAGGATTGTCCTGCGAAAATCCTGGCGGAAGAATGTCGTGGTAGATCAAGACCAGCACTGAGTGGCGATGATAGTGGCGAAAAAGGCCGAGCGCTCCACTTCGAAAGGAAATTTCGAACGCAAGCCGTTTGGCACTTTTGTATAACGGATTCTCATGCGAACTGAGCCGCACTTTCAATACAGCTCCCGGATAAGATTCGGCTGATTATATCTCTCCTCGCAGCGACGGTTGGTGGCATTCCAGGCACTGTCGATATGGGGATTGAAAATAAGGAGCGCTTATTTTCTAGATCCTTTCGGACCTACCTTAACTTTCTTTCCACTCGCCTTCTCTGAACTTTGTTTCTTTTCCTTCTCATTTTCTTTCTCCCTTCCCAAGCCGCTCCAGCACTGCGGCGACGATCAGGGGCAATCCGACCGTGGCGTCCACGAACACTTCACCGAACTTCCCGCCCTCGGCTGGCGGAACAAACTTACCCCATGAAATCGCTTCACTGTAAGGACTGCCCGAGAGGCCGCCCCAATGTACCGGCTCCGGGCATATCCGCACGCCGTAGTGGTAGCGCTTCAGGGGAACATTCTCGCCGAGTCTTCTATGTCGCAGTTCGATGAATGGGCCAAATTGCTGAGACCAGTTGCGCGGCACTCCTCCGCCAATCGTCAGGATTCCCAGCCGCGTCTGACGCAGAAGAGTGGCCGCAAAGTGTTCTAGATCCTCAAAGGGGTCGAAGCGTAGCTTGTGCCTTCCGGTTGACTCACGCAGGCGATTATTAAGAGCCACGTCCAGTCCAAGCTCGGAATCAGTGAACGCCGGCACAAAAACTGGAACGCCTTTTTCATATGCCGATTTCAGAATGCCGCGTTGTCCCACTCGTTTTGCCAGATGCTCGCCGATTGTGTGATTCAGCTTGTAAGAACAGACAACTTCACTGTGATCCCAGCCCTCCAGAATCTCCGACATGACTTCTTCGACATCGTCGAGGTTCTGTTCCGGCTCCAAAGTGTCGTACACACGGTTGTAGCCTTGTTCGTAGAGTTCCGTGTCGGAAACCTCGGGATTGTAGCGAAAGTGAGACTTGCCGGTAGCTTCGACGAGCCCGTGAGCCATGAGCGCTCCGGTCGAAACTATAGCGTTCACGATGCCCCGATCGATCAATTCCGAGATGATCAAGCCCTGCTTGGCGACGGTCATCGCGCCCGCCAATGTCATCACGACGAAACAGTCTTTGTCGCGAGCCATGGCTTCGAGTACATCGGCGGCCTCGCCAACCTGCCGTCCAGTGAAGGCTGTCTTCGACATCGCGCGCACCAAGTCGTCGACGGAGTGCACGCGGTTAAGGTCCAAGGGTTCCAGAGGAATCAATCGATCTTCAATTGGATTGTGCAGCTTGCGATCGATTCCCGTCCCATCGTGATTGCTGTGCTTCAAAGTAACCCTCCGACTCTCGCATCTGGTGAAGGATTACTTTACTAGAACGACCAGAGTCGCGCTAGGTATTGAGCCGCGACTCAGCGACCGACAAGCAGGAACTGATATTCTGTTTACGTTTGAGGAGATAATGTTTTCCGTGCCACCCGATAAATTTAAAATTGGCTTAATACAGATGTCAGCGACATCGGATCCCGAGCACAATTTGCAACACGCTCTCGATCATGTTCGGGACGCAGCCGCGCGCGGGGCACAAATTATCTGCTTGCCGGAGCTCTTTCAGACTCAATACTTCTGCCAACGAGAAGACTCAGCGCTGTTCGATCTGGCCGAACAGATTCCGGGGCCGACCACGGCTAAGCTTTCTGAGCTCGCAAAGCAATTGAAAATCGTATTGGTTGCTTCCCTTTTTGAAAGGCGCGCTGCGGGCGTATATCACAACACCGCAGCGATGTTCGATGTTGATGGCAAGCTGCTCGGGCTGTACCGAAAAATGCATATCCCGGACGATCCTCTTTATTACGAAAAGTATTATTTCACTCCCGGCGATTTGGGATTTCGCGCGTTCGATACTAACGTCGGCCGTGTGGGAACACTTGTCTGCTGGGATCAATGGTATCCCGAAGGGGCCCGTATTACCGCCATGCAGGGTGCTCAAGTTCTCTTCTACCCAACTGCGATCGGCTGGCATCCTTCTGAGAAAGAGGAATTTGGATTTGCTCAGCACGATGCCTGGCGAACCATTCAACGTGCGCATGCAATCGCCAACGGGGTATATGTCGCTGTAGTCAATCGCGTCGGTCACGAGACAGGAGACATACGTGGGAAATCCGCTCCTGGCGCCGGACTGGAATTTTGGGGCGGATCTTTTATTTGTGATCCTTTCGGACGCGTCATAGCTGAGGCCTCCCACGACAAAGAAGAAATCCTGATCGGGGAAGTAGATCTCAAACATATAGAAGATACTCGCCGCAATTGGCCCTTCCTGCGCGACCGCCGCATCGATAGCTATGCACCAATTACCAGCCGGCTAATCGACTGAGTATGCCTCCGCATTCCAAGAAATCTCTAAATAGCGGGGCGGCAAAACACCAGATTGCGGTACGCATGCCCGCCGAATGGGAGCCGCACGCCGCGACTTGGTTAGCATGGCCACATTATCGGGACGACTGGCCGGGTAAGTTTGAACCAATCCCTTGGGTCTACGCCGAGATCATTCGTAATTTATCCAGGCACGAGCGAGTCGAACTCATCGTCAACGATGCGGTTTCAGAGAAGCGCGCCCGCAAGGTTCTCAATCTTGCGAATGCTCTGAATGACAATGTCCGGTTTCACCGCTGGCCGACGAACCGCGTGTGGACGCGCGATTCCGGTTGCAGTTTCGTCTTGGCCGATACTTCCTTACGCGCCGTCAAGTGGCGATTCAATGCCTGGGCAAAATATTCTAACTGGCAACACGATGAAAAAATCGGCAGCCTCATGGGTAAGGTCTGCTTCTGCCGAAGAAATACAGCCACTGCTTGGAAAACAACGCGTTGTTCTCGAAGGGGGCTCCATCGATGTGAACGGTCGAGGGACACTTCTTACGACGGAAGAATGTCTGCTGAGTAAGGTTCAGCAGCGCAATCCGAAGATGAAGCGTGCCGACTACGAAAAGGTATTTGCGAATCAGTTGGGCATCAGTAAAGTAGTCTGGCTAGGCTCGGGCGTGACCGGCGACGATACTCACGGCCATGTCGATGACATAACCCGCTTTGTGTCGCCGGACACAGTAGTCACCGCAGTCGAATCTGATCCGAAGGATGCCAATTATGAATCGCTGCGAGAGAACGTGCGGCGGCTGCGCGATGCAACTGACCAGGACGGAAAGCCTCTCGGTGTAATTGATTTGCCAATGCCAGCGCCCGTGATATTTGAAGGCCGCAGATTGCCTGCGAGTTACGCCAATTTTTATATCGCTAATGGAGTCGTTCTGGTGCCGATTTTCAACGACGCCAATGACCGGATCGCTCTAGACATTTTTGCCGACGTGTTTCCTGATCGCGAAGTAATTGGAATTTATTGTGGAGACCTGATCTGGGGCTTCGGCGCCATCCACTGCATGACCCAACAGCAGCCCGCCACTTGATATCAATTGTGAACATTTTAGAAACGCGGAAAGAGAAACCCTGCTCGTCTCTGATGTTCTCGAAATATTTCCCCGAATCGTTCGGACAAGAGGCGATCTTCTTTCTTTGCCTTCATTGCGTAGGAAGTAAGCAACAAGCAGAATGCAAACATACCTCGCCACTCTCCTATAGCCAATGCAGTCCCAGCTACTCCCAGCAACACTCCGGAATAAATCGGATGCCGCATAACAGCATACGGCCCGCTGCGGACTAACTCGTGGTCCACTTTAATTTCAACTTTGTCGCTCCAATATTGACCGATGTGACGTCGTCCCCAAATAGCTAGAAAAATGCCTATCAAGCTAATAAGGACGCCTGTCTCTCGTATGAGCAAATTACTCGGAACGAACCTCCGGGCGAACGGGCCAATACGAAGCCAATTCGAAAAAAGAAGGATGAATGTGAGCGCTAATACCGAAAGGCGGACAAGTCGATATACATGGGGTTCTCCCGTCTGGGTGCGGTGCAATCGTCGCGCACTCAATATCCAATAAAGACCGAATGCGGCCCAAATGTAGCCAAGAATTTCTTGGACTATTTCTGGTTTCATGAATGCCTCAAGTTCCGAAGAATAGCATTACGGGCAACCAGTTTTGGGGACTGTGCATTTCTCCAAGAGCATGTCGCTCGGCGATAACCGTTACAATGAACCGGATTCATGTCTGGACAAACCAATCCTGACGAACTCTGGATGGAAGAGGCATTGCGTGCGGCTCAACGCGCGTTACAGGAAGGCGAAGTCCCAGTCGGCGCGGTCGTAGTTCACGCGGGGAAAATAATTGGATGTGGCTGGAATCGTAATCTCGGCAGCTCCGATCCAACCGCGCACGCGGAAATCGTCGCGCTTCGCGAAGCCGGAGCGGCCCTGGGCAACCATCGGCTAGGAGATTGCGAACTGTTCGCTACGATTGAACCATGCGCTATGTGCGCCGGTGCGATGGTTCATGCCCGGTTGCAGCGACTGGTGTACGGAGCCGATGATCCGAAAGCGGGTGCGGTGCATTCTGTATTGGAAGTATTGAATCACCCTGAATTGAATCATCGAATGGAAGTCCGCAGCGGGGTATTAGCGGCTCGTAGTGCTGATTTGTTACAGTCGTTCTTCAAAACGCGGCGCTAATCGCGGTTCGTGATCTCTGATCAAACTTGAGAGATAGTGAAGGATCCCGAATTACTAACTGGAGTTATCCGATGCGAGGTGGTTCCGAAACGCCAAGACGAGCGTCTCTTAACTAGCTCGTCGGCTGAAACGTCAAGCAGCGGGTGGTGTTACAGTCGGCTCGGAATCAGGAACGCAGCCGGCTCTCCCGGCTAACTATCGGGTCCTTTACTCGTCCCTATGACTTTACCCACCTTCATAACTTTGTTATAAACCCAACACGAGCACACGACTGCTTTGTCGCAAAACTCTTTTACTTCCAATGCCGCTGCCCGGTACCTCTTCCCTGCTCGGGCTTACGAGCGACAGGACGCCATTTTCTTTCGGGCTTTTACAATCTTGCAAGATGCAATCACCTCGCACGCATTCCCCGGCGCGTCGGTCGCGGTTACCCACAAGAACAGGCTCATAGCTCTAAAGTCTTTCGGACGATTCACCTATGAACCCGATTCGCCGAAAGTAACGGACACTACCATTTTTGATTTAGCATCGGTCACCAAAGTGGTCGCAACCACAAGCATGGCCATGATTCTCTACGAACGCGGTCTGCTTGACCTTGAATCTCCTGTCACCGCAATCGTTCCCGAGTTCGCCGGGACCAGTCCAGACCAAGATTCTCGCCGGCGCGATGTAACCCTCCGCATGCTTCTCGCGCATTCTTCTGGATTGGCCGCTTACGAAAAACTATTTCAACGCTCAAAGACCAGAGAAGAACTCCTGGCTGCGGCCTTTACCTCACCTCTAATCGCGGATCCCGGCAGCAAGGCCGAATACAGCGACATCGGGTTCATCATTCTAGGGATTGCCCTCGAGCGAATTGCGGATGAAAGCATAAGCCAATTTTGCCAGCGCGAGATCTTCGGACCCATCGGAATGTCCCACACAACTTTCAATCCGCCGTCCTCATGGAAGCCATCAATTCCGCCGACTGCCAACGATCAAGCTTTCCGTCACCGCATAATCCAGGGAGAAGTGAACGACGAAAATGCCAGCGTTCTAGGCGGAGTCGCAGGCCATGCGGGGGTCTTCTCGACCGCCGAAGACATGGCCCATTTTGCAAATGTAATGGTTCAGGGCGGATCGCCGCTGGTTCGGCCTGAAACACTGAAAGTTTTCACCCGTCGAGAATCCGCGCCTGAAGGGACATCCCGAGCCCTCGGATGGGATACACCCTCTCATCCATCGCAATCCGGAAAACACTTTTCGCCGAACTCCTTCGGACATCTGGGTTACACAGGAACCTCACTGTGGATCGATCCGCAACGTAAGCTCTCCGTCACCCTGCTCACCAACCGGACCTGGCCCGATTCGAACAATCAAGCTATTAAAGAGGTCCGCCCGAAGTTCCACGATGCTGTACTCGAAACCATTGATGCATTGCCGACAAAGGACGCAGATTGAAAAAAGCAAGAAAGAGCATCGTCGATCTCAGCGGACTCTCGACTGAACAAACAAATCCCGCATCCCAAGATCTGGATCGGAAGTCCTCGCTCGAAATTGTTCGCATCATCAACAGCGAAGACTCCAAAGTTGCCACGGCTGTCGAGAGCGCTTTGCCGCAGATCGCGAAAGCTATCGACCTCATCGCTACTGCTCTGAAAACGGCGGCCGTCTGATCTACGTGGGAACAGGCACCAGCGGCCGTATTGCCGCCCTCGATGCCACCGAATGCCCTCCCACCTTCAGTACAGATCCGAGAACCGTGCAGTTTATAATCGCCGGTGGCGTAAAAGCCTTGGGCGCTGCGGTCGAAGCCAACGAGGATTCACGCAAATTCGGCGAAGCCGCCATTGCTAAGAAGAAACCGGGCCCAAAGGACGTAGTAGTCGGAATCGCGGCCAGCGGACGAACTCCGTTCACCATCGCCGCCCTTGAATACTCCCGCCGCAAGGGGTCAAAGACGATCGCTCTCGCCTGCAACCCGAATTCACCATTGGGCAAAGCCGCCGAGATCGAAATTGTCGTCGAAGTAGGACCAGAAGTGATTTCCGGATCGACCCGCATGAAAGCTGGCACTGCGCAAAAGATGGTGTTGAACATGCTGTCCAGCGGAGCCATGACTCGCCTGGGGTATGTCTACGGAAACCTGATGGTCAACGTCGCCTTGAAAAACGCCAAACTGTCCGAACGCGCCGTGACGATCCTGGAGCGAGCCGCCGGCATCGCTCGGAAAGATGCTGAGAAGGCTCTGAAAACGGCGGCGAATAGCGTTCCGGTAGCATTGGTGATGTTGCAAGCCGGGGCGACGCGAGCCCAGGCAGTGCAGGCGCTGAAATCGTGCAAAGGGCATGTTCGGAACGCCATCGCAGTTGCAAAATCTACGCCGGGATAGCTGTCTCTATCCGATGTTCTAACCTTTATCCACAGTCCAGGCACTTCCGATTAACATTTTCCCAACCGCGATGCGCCATATTCGCGTCTAAAATGGACGAACGCCACGGAACGGAAGGTCCGAATGACCGCTGTTTCTCAGGTTTTAACTTTTCGACCGGCAGCAAATCGGCCAATATCAAGGACTGATCACGATATGGATAAATTTGTAATTCGCGGCGGCAATCCGCTGCTCGGAACCATCCGCATCAGCGGAGCCAAGAATGCCGCTCTGCCCGCCATGGCCGCGGCTCTCCTCACCGAAGAACCTGTCATTCTCGAAAATATTCCCCAGGTTCGCGACATCGAAACCACTCGCAAGCTTCTGGCCGCAATGGGAGCCGAAGTCGAGCTCGGCTACGGACGCGCCCAGCATCGCACAACAATATGCTGCCGGAATATAGCGTCCCCTGAAGTTTCGTACGAATTAGTGAAGACCATGCGTGCCTCGGCGCTTGTCTTGGGACCGCTGGTAGCACGTTGCGGAACAGCCCGTGTTTCACTGCCGGGAGGTTGTGCGATCGGAGCAAGGCCTATCGACCTTCACATCAAAGGACTCGAACGTTTAGGCGCGACAATCACGCAAGACCACGGGTATGTCGAGGCCAGCGCAGAAAGACTGCGCGGCGCGGAAATTGTATTCGACAAAATCACGGTCACCGGCACGGAAGACCTGCTCATGGCCGCAACCCTCGCCGAAGGCGAGACCGTAATGCAAAATTGCGCCCGCGAACCGGAAGTCGAAGACCTCGCAAACTTGCTGATTAAGATGGGCGCGCGCATTACCGGCGCGGGAACCTCCACGATTCGCGTAAAGGGCGTCGAAAAATTACATGGCGCGAAACATAAGATCATTCCGGACCGCGTCGAAGCTGCAACGTTCATCATTGCGGGAGCGTTAACGGGCGGCGATCTCAACCTCGTTGGCTGCGATCCCACTCACCTTGGCGCCTTGCTGCAGAAGCTGAACGAAGTCGGAGTTAAGACTGCCCATACTGCCGACTCGGTTCGCGTCATGGGCGATGGTGACTTCAAGGCTGCCGATATCACGACCGAAGAATATCCCGGATTCCCCACTGACATGCAGGCGCAGTACATGGCGCTGGCAACTCAGGCTGACGGAACATCGGTGGTAACGGAAAACATATTCGAGAATCGCTTCATGCACGCGCAGGAACTAGTTCGGATGGGGGCGAACATCAAGATTGAAGGACGTCGCGCCGTGGTTCGCGGCAAGACTCCTCTAAGTGCGGCCGCAGTGCTGGCTTCCGATTTGCGCGCATCGGCGTCCCTCGTGCTCGCGGCATTGGTAGCCGATGGCGAAACGATTATCGATCGCGTCTACCACATCGATCGCGGCTACGAAAACATCGAGGAAAAGTTACGTGGCGTAGGAGCCCAAATGCGCCGCATCGGAGAAATGTTGCCCAAAAGAGCCGCCGCCCAGCGGTAAGGGCGTGGCGCACAATCGTCAGTCTTGTCGAATGCGAGAAAGATGCTAACTAGGTAGTCTTCGCAAAAGATGCTGCTGGTTTCTCTTCGGCAAACTTCGTCCTAGCCTGGAAGTCTTTCAGCGATAGCTCCAAACCTCCGAAATCGGGATGATCATTGTGATCCAGCGTGAACGCAATGTCGAATTCATCTCCGGGAAGCAGCTTTGCTTGCTGGAAACGCTCTGCCATCCGCCACCCGAGAGCATTGTAGGAGATCGACTTTTTCCAACTGCCATTTCCGCCTACTAGAGACATTGAATCGCCAGCGTCTTGCGCGGCCTTTTCTAATCCCGCTCCTACTCGCAGCTTCACATGTTTATCTTTCATTACACGTACCGGAGCCATCAATCGCACGCCTCGAGCGGAAAATACGGGTTCCGGATTTCCCATTCCAAAGGGTTCCAACCGCTTTAATGCCTGAAACAATTCTGGAGTGATTTGATCTAAAGAAAGCTCCGCGTCCACGGCAAGGACCGGCTCGAAATCAGCCAGACTAAGACGCTCGCGCGCGTACCGATCGAGATGAATCCGTAGCTCCGGCAAGTTCGCAGTTGATAATGAGAACCCCACGGCATGCGCGTGTCCACCAAAGCGAGTGAAAAGGCCGCTGCAAGACTCGAGCGCATTTAGCAAATGAAATGCTCGGATGGATCGTCCTGAGCCGTGAGCTTCTTCACCGTCACGCGAAATCACCAGCGTCGGACGACCCCAGCGCTCAACCACCCGCGTTGCTGTGATTCCGATGACTCCGCGATGCCAACCGTCGCCATCGATCACAATGCAAAATGCATCCCGCAGCGTAGGCTCTTCCTCGAAACGCAAGTTGATTGCATCCAGGATGCGCCGCTCTTCTTCCTGCCGCTCAGAGTTGAGCTGGTCGAGCTTCTTTGCGATCTCAATCGCTCGCTGCGAGTCTTTGACGCTAAACAACTCAATCACATCTCGCGCGATATCCATTCGCCCAGCCGCATTGATTCGGGGCGCAATCCGGAATCCGACTTCGCCGGAAGTCAGCGGACGTCCACTTAGTTTAGCCACATCAAGCAGAGCTTTGAGACCCGGATTCACTGCGGAACGCAAGGCTTCCAGTCCGAGTTTCGCAAACACGCGATTCTCGCCAATAAGCGGCACGGCATCCGCGATGGTTGCGATCGCCACAATTTTGGTGAAGGACATTAATAGCTGAGATTGATCTCTGTGTGACAGCCGACGTTCCATCAATGCATGCGCAACTTTAAACGCCACACCTGCGCCACAAATTACCTTGCAGGGATACTCACATCCCGGCTGATTCGGATTCAGCACTGCCAAGGCATGCGGCAAACCATCCTGCCCGGGAATGTGGTGATCGGTAACGATGAGGTCGACGCCTAAGCTTCGCGCCGTTTCCGCCGCAGCAAAGGCGCGAATGCCCGCATCGACACTGATGACCAGACGAATGCCTTCCGCCGCCGCGCGTTCAATCACATCGCCACGTAAGTCGTAACCTTCACGAATGCGATGCGGCACATGGAAATCAGGAGTTCCACCGCACAACTCGATTGCCGTTTTTAGAATGACGACAGCAGTCGTGCCGTCGACATCGTAGTCGCCATAGATCAGAATTCCCTCTTTGCGTTCGATCGCCGCCTCGATCCGGTCAACGGCAGTCTTCATGCCGGTCATCAGATAGGGAGAGTGCAGATGGCAAAGCGATGGCGTAAGGAAAGAAGCTGCAGCTTCAGGCTGATCGATACCACGGATGGTAAGCAAATGAGCCACAGTACGGGCCAACTTTGCATCGGTAAGGCGGAGCGAGAAGTTCGAGCGTAGGTCGGCAGCGAGAGCTTCCACACAAACCGTATCTGCGGTCTTCGGAATCCACCTCATAGTCGAGACGTAATCTTAAATGAATGGTCAATTGAGGTTGACAAGATCAGGTGATAACGCTCGACGAGGAGTGGGGTTAACTTTCGTCGTCTTGATCTGACCCATCGATAGGGATGCCGCCGAAGTCTTCCGCAAACTCCAGCAGTCGTTGATAACGTTCGTACCATTCCGTAGCAACTTCGTAAATCATCATCACGCCCTGATAGGCAAATCCAAGTTGCACGAATCCCGTCTTGCCTCTATAAGTGCCGAGCCATCGAGCATCTTCTACGTCTTCATCGCTGGTCAACTCGGCGCTGCGCAGGCTCTCGATCATGGCGTCGAGTTCATCCTTGACCAGTCGCCACGAATCCATGGTGATAAAAGGCGCGCCGGAAGCCTTGGCGAGTTCCACGAAATCTTTCCAGCTATCGGGATTATCGTTGTCCTGCGTCTTCCACATGACGCTTTGCACTTCATCATAGTCGACGTAACCATGAAAGCGGCGCATACCATGACCTTCAATGAAGGCAACCATGTCGTCTTTGAGGCTGGCGAGATCGTCTGGTAAAGGAGACATCAAGGGCTCTCCTACCATTGTAAGGCTTTCGGAACACTGCTACTAGTTGTCAGCGCCAGAGTAACCTGCGGCGCAAGGAATGCGCGACGTTGTGCTAGACTGTTTAATTCACAACGAACATTTGATTACGAGAACATTCGATCCGCCTCATGCTGCTTTCCAAAGAATATGTAGGATATTTAGCCCGCGAAGTCACCAAAAAACTGATTGCCGCCGAGACCATTGAGACTAAGGCTGTTGCCGCAGTCACTGAAAAGGTCCGTGCCGCGATTCTGGAAGAGCTCTCTCTCGAGGATCGCATCAATGATGAGGTTCGCGTCATTCTAGAAGCCTATTCTGAGGAAATGAACCGGTCCGGCGCCAATTATCAGGAGATGTTTCGCAAAGTGAAAAGCGAACTCGTGCGCAAGTATAAGGCGGTGCTGTGAGAGTAAGCCGGGATAAAGTTAACAAAGTGGCGCATGCACTCAGCGATGCTTTGGCCGAAATGCCCGAAGTCGAGTTTGTGGAAGATCGCAATACGGTCCGGCTGGAAATTCGCAAGATTCTGGAAGAACTTCTGAACCACGAAGAGCGGATCGATCAAGCCGCCCGGCATAAGATCGAAAACCAGAAGCGCACGATTCTGGAAGGCAGCCAGGAGTGGGATATTTTGTATCGCAAGTACTATAACGAAGAAGTCAAAAACTGGGAATGTAATCAGCCGTTTCTGAACTCTCGCCTTTGTAAATTTTCTTCAACTTTTTTGAAACTTCAGGGTTAGCATTGCTGGATTACACTTTCAGAGGTGCCTTATGCCCATCCCCAAGGCAGCCATTCTCTACCTTAGTGGCGTTCATTCTCGGCTTTCCCTGCCTCTGCTTGCGCAACAATCTTCGGAGTCGGCATTCCCGCAAGTCAATCCTCGACCAATCCAAGGGCTGGGCCGCGAGCCGGGACAGCGCGTCAGACAGGAGCCCTGCTGGCAGGAAGCGGGCGTATCGAAAACTGCAATGGAGCAACGCCGCTCGATTGAGCAAGGTGTTCGAGGGCAAGTCGCATCGGTCTGTGCCAACTCTTCCCTTACGCCCCAACAAAGGCAGCAACAAATACGGCAGATCCACGAGCAAGCTCGTCAGCAGATGGAGGCATTAATTTCTCCTCAGCAGCAAGAAGCCATTAAGTCTTGCCAGGCCTCGCGCGGGCATGGCGGGGGAGGAGTTCATGTTGGCGGTGGCGGTCGTGGCGGAATCGGTCCGTGTGGAGAGATGCCTTCGGCAAAACCAAGCACACCACCTCAGAGTACATCACCGCAACCGTGAGAGGTAGTTCGGGCTTTGGGCTTGACTTTCGCTTTGTAGCGGTCATTCTCCGCAGAGCAGATTAGGGGTCCGGCTTTGGCTATCCGGTCCGAACCTGCGACAATTATTTGTTGCCGCGATTCAGCCACATTTCTGCACTTATCAAAGACTCCGCCCATGACGCGGGTTTTGAGCTCTCGGGCATCGCGCCTGTTGAGGACTTCCCTGAGCTTGAACACTTTCCCAAGTGGATTGCCAATGGCCATGCCGCGGAAATGAAGTATATGGAATCCCGCGATGAGTCTGGGCATCTGAAACGAGCTTCCCTGAAATCAACATTTCCCTGGGCACGAAGCGTGATTGTTTGTGCGATTAATTACAACACCGCGAATCCGTATTCGACTGAAGAGCGCGATCTGCAAAAGGGCTGGATTGCCCGCTACGCATGGGGCCAAGAGGACTACCACGATGCGGTCATGCGCAGACTCCGAATGGTTGAGGGCCGATTGCAAGGAGAATTCACCGGCTCTTCAAACATCGACGATGTCACCGAAAAGTCCCAATTACAAACTCGCTGCTATGTCGACACCGGTCCAGTAGTCGAGCGTGTTTACGCCAAATATGCGGGTATTGGCTGGACGGGGAAAAATACCTGCCTTCTGAATCAGAAAATGGGCTCGTGGTTATTTCTCGGCGTTATTCTTACTTCTCTCGAACTCGCGCCGGATCTACCCGCCTCTGACCGTTGTGGCACTTGCACACGTTGCATCGATGCTTGTCCGACGAATGCCCTCATTGCGCCTTATCAACTCGACTCCAACAAGTGCATTTCATATTTGACTATCGAGAAGCGTGGCGAAATTCCAGAAATCTACGCAAAGGTATAGGACGCCAAGTCTTCGGTTGCGACATCTGCCAGGATGTTTGTCCCTGGAATCGCAAAGCTCCTGCTTCTACTGCAGCGGAATTTCAGCCGCGAGAGGGACTGGTTAATCCTGCACTGGAATATTTGGCGCAAATGAGTAAAGAGGAATTCCAAAGCAAATTCCGCGGCTCGGCAATTCGTCGGGCCAAGCACACCGGACTTCGCCGCAATGCCATCGTTGCGATCGGAAACAGCGAAGAACCAGCGTTCCTTCCATTACTACATAAGCTGGCAACCGATGAAGATCCTGTAATCGCCGAAACTGCCGATTGGGCGATCCATCGGCTAAACGACCTGCAACATGACCCGTGTTAGCATCCCATCTGAAGGCAAGTTTGCAGGTTTAACGATGATCCGCTTTGCTCGCCGGCTACAGGTCTATTTTCCCGTCATACTCCTCTGTGTTTTACCCGCTGTACCTCTTCATGCAGCGGAAAAACAGGCGCAGTGGATACGCGTCAGTTCAGACCATTTCTCCGTATTAACAGACGCCGACGAAAAGAAAGGCCGGGAGGTCGCGGTTCGCTTCGAACAGATGCGCGCGGTCTTCGGACAGCTATTGATGAGAACCAAGCTGAAGATGCCGGAGCCGCTGGAAATCATCGCGCTTAAGTCCGACAAAGAATACGCGCAGATCGCCCCTTTGAAAGACGGCATGGCCATAACCAACCCGGGCTTTTTTATTCCCGGCGAGGATCGCAACTACATTGTGCTGAATTTATTTGAACCGGAAAGCTGGCGAGCCGTAACCCACGAGTTTGCTCACTTGCTTCTCAACTATAACTACCCGCCCGTGCAGCCATGGTTCGATGAGGGATTCGCGGAGTATTTCTCTTCCATACGAGTAGATAACAAGCGCCTTGAAATCGGACTCGATCCCGAACTTGGCCTGGCTTGGCATACCGACCTCGTTGGAAATCAAATCCAAATTAAGGATCCTCCGCGCCCCCTTACCGAACTGCTCAGTCCGACAGTGTGGCTGGCGTTGCCCGATCTTTTCAGCATGAAGCATCACATGGAAAATTTTCGCGAAGGGACGCACCACACGCTCTTCTACGCGCAATCGTGGATGACCGTGCACTACCTGTTGAATAAGAACAAGCTGCAACAAACTGGCGTCTACTTCGATCTAGTAGAGAATCAAAATGTTCCAGTGGATCAGGCTATTCAGCAGGCTTATGGAATGACCATGGCCCAGTTCGATCAGGCGGTGAAAGATTACTTTCATTCGCTTGGACCTCTGTTTGAAGCTTTGGACGCCTCTAAAGATGCGACCGCAACTGCCCCCGGCGGCCAAGTCTATTTTTATCCAGTACCCATCGCCGCTGACGATATCGGCACAAGCTATCGTCAAGTCCCATTCCCCGAAGGACAAGCCTTACTCGCGGAGATGACAGTTCGGGTATCCGAGCACCGCGACCAAGCCGTAGGACAACTGCAAGCCTTATTAGGCGATCCCAAGAGTGAAACCGCGATTGCCTATCGAGCCCTGGCGTGGGATCACATGCAGCGACGGGAGCCAGCAGAAGCGATCGAGGAATTGAACAAAGCTTTACAGATCGATGCGAAAGATCCTTGGGTGCGATACGAACTTGCCTTGCAGACTTATCGAACAGCGGAAACCGATACACACTTGCCGGGTCTCGCAAACATGATGCAAGACCTGCAGATCGTGCTCGATTGGGACCCGGATTTTGCCGAAGCCTACAACATGCTTGCGATGGGCCGACTGGCAGGCGGAGGCGCACACTCAGCTCTAACCGCAATCAAGCTTGCTGTCCAACTTAGTCCGCGCAGCGAACGTTATTTGCTCAACATGGCCAACATTGATATTGCTCTGAAGCAGTGGGACGCGGCAACCGCATTGCTTGAACGCCTGAAGAGCAGCCAGAATCAACAAATCGCCCATTTCGCAAAGAAAGATTTGTCCGATCTGCCAACGATTAGGAAATATGGAATCCTGCCGCAGGAAGAGAGTTCAGCTGACTCATCGCGAGCCACGGCGGCCTCGTCCGAGCACCCACAAGCGAGTTCTCAACCGGAGGAAGCCACCGAGGAAGAATCCAGCGTAACCAAACCGCTTCCTGCGGAACCCCAACCCGACAAGCGCCCGCTTAAATTCCTCAAAGGGAACTTGGTGAGCGTCGATTGCACGCGAAGCCCGGCTGCAGTTCTCTCAATATTTAACGGAACCAAAGTTCTCAAGCTGCGTACCGAGAACTACTCGGCTCTGGTTATATTAGGATCCGAAAAATTCTCTTGTGAATGGAAGCATCTACAGATGAGCGCGAATTACAAGCCCGGTGGAAAGTCTGACGGAGACCTGGTCTCGCTTGAAATTCAGTAAACGGCTTGCCCGACAATTCATCTCAATCGACTTCCAGATGTTCAGAACTACTTTGCCGATTATTAAAACCGAATGAAGAAAAAACTCAATAGCAATAAAAGTTTCTTTCACCGACACTCGTTGAGCATCGCCTCTATTGCAATCCTCCTTTTGTGGATTGTGCTGTACATTTTCTCTGACCCCAGCACTCACCTCGGTTCGTTCTTCGGAAATGCCATAGCCGACTGGACCGGCGTCGTGGTGACCGTGCTAGCCACTAAATACATGTATGAAAAAGGTTCAGCAGAAAGCCGTAAGCCTCCGCGAGGATTTCTAAGTCCGCTTCGCGAGAAACTGCGCAATCATTCGCTCAGCATCTTTTTGATAATCACCGGTGTGGTTTGGGTGCTGCTGTACCTTAAGATGAATTCCGAAGCCAAGTGGGGTCAGGTCGTAGGAAACATAGTCTCGGAATGGACTCAGATATTCGGCCTTGTACTGCTGACGAAGAAGCTAATGGAATCGCACTCGAAAGAAAGCAGCCACTGAAAACTTCACGCAGCAAAAAACCCTCCCAAGGGACGTAGGGAGGGTTTCCAAAATATTGTGCATTTATCCGCGACTGACGTTGCCTGCCTGGAACCCTTTCGGTCCCTTGAGCAAATCGAACTCCACGGTTTCGCCCTCATTCAGCGTGCGATAGCCGTTCTCCTGAATCGCAGAGAAGTGTACAAAGACATCTTCTCCGGTAGATCGCTGGATAAAGCCATAGCCCTTCGCCCCATTGAACCACTTTACTGTTCCTTTTTCTCTCACAAATTACTCCTTTCGTTCTGGTCTTTGAATTACATCCTGTTCTCCGGAAAGCCGAAGCTTCGAACTACCCCCTGGGAAAACCGGAAGCCCCAACACTGGATGCCTCAAATAGCAAGCGACGCTGTTGCAACAGAAAAGACCCCTGAGTTCTACGCCAATGCAAAGAAGACACGGCGCAAAGCTCAGGGGCCCATTGTTGTCGCGCGAGTTTCGACTGCAATACTTAACATCCACTCACAACCTGCGAATCTCGTTGCTTGCGATTGCAACGAGCAAAAAATAATATTCAGGAACTTTCCTTCTGGCAAGAAAATAATTTCGATTTAATGAAACGTTTGAGTCACTACTCGGGCCGCGTGCTCTGGAGCCCGTCACTTCGGTAATGTTGAAGCCTACTCTCAAGCTATAACTTCCCTCCAAGCGCTTGATATCATTGGTAAATCTTGATGGAACCAGTTGTATCGACGGCCTCCCGGGTATCCTGGAGTCAGATGCGGGGGAGGGCCCGCTTCCGATCAAGCGCCATCTCCACGCTGAAATACTTGTTACATACCGAGGTACACACGTTTGCATTCTCTGTGGCGGCGAATGCCATTCTCTCCTTCTTCCCATTTGTATTGCTGCTGATGACGCTGATCCAGCGGGTATTTCATTCGCCCGCTATGTACAACGTAGTCGTGCAATTGTTACGAGACTCGTTGCCAACAGGCCAGGAGTTTGTCATTCGAAATCTGAATGCGCTCGTCGGAGCCAGGCACCGCGCCCAACTATTCTCTATAGCGATGCTTCTGGTAACGTCAACGGGAATATTCATGCCGCTGGAAGTAGCGTTGAACCGGATCTGGCGTTTTCCCGAAAACAGGTCTTATCTCGGCAACCAACTCATCTCGCTTGGACTTGCATTCGGCTGCGGAGTCCTCGCACTTGTTATCGGTCGCGCTCACGGCCGGAAATGTGGTGCTGCTGAGGTTCTTGACCCTTGGTCATGCTGTGTTTGTGATTGAGTTAATCGGATTCATTGTGATGAAGATTTTTGCCATCGCCGCCAGCATCGCCATCTTCTTTCTCATTTATTGGCTTTTGCCGAACGGAAAGGTTCCTGCAAAAACAGTATTGCCCGCCGCGGTTATCATGGGGCTTTTGTCGGAGATCCTTAAATACACATATATTCTGGCTTTGCCGCGGTTGAATTTTCAGGAAGTCTACGGACCATTTGCGCTATCGGTGAGCTTGATGTTCTGGGCATTTCTGTCGGGATTGTTGTTGCTGACAGGAGCAAACTTGTCAGCGCAGCGACATAGTCGAGAAAATCCGCCTCTTTAACGTGAGTTTCTCCTCGATTCAGTGAACCTACACCGTTCGAGCCGCTAGAGTCTGTCCGACAAGCCACGGCGTATACGGGATTTTTCCTCAGCCCAGCGTCTTTTAACTAGCTGGGAGTGTGACTTCCGGCACATCCGCGTGCTCCGTGATCCGCTAAAATCCTCCTGCTTCCGTCAGAGGCTGGTCTCGTTCCAACGCGAGGCTAAGTATGTCGATTTGTTTTCGGAAGCCCCTTGCCCAGATCCTGCTGCTCTGCACTGTCGCATTCTCTACAGCTGCACTTTCGGCGCAAATAACTGCGGAGCCCTTGCCCGTAGCCACATTTAACGCGCTCACCCTTCGGCAACTCACTCGTAGCTCCGGCTATATTTTCGCGGGCACTGTTACAGATATTCAGTCGGTCGCTTCTGCTCCCAACAAAATCGCCACAATGCGAATAACGTTTCACGTAGATCAGGCAATTCGCGGGGTTCGCAGCGGTCAGTCCCTCACCACGCGCGAGTGGGTAGGCTTATGGGAATCCGGCGGGAGTTACCGCATCGGTCAACGCTTACTTTTATTTCTTTATCCCCCGAGCAAATTGGGCCTGACCAGTACCGTAGGCGGATGGCAAGGACGTTTCGCGCTTGACTCGCAAGGGGAATTCATCCTGGATGAGGAACGTCTGGTTGCAAATCCTATCGTCAGGCACTCCCCGCACGGCAATAAGTTTCGCTTCGGCATCCGCGAGTTCAGGGGCGCAATCCGCCGGGCCGAGGAGGAAGAATGATCAACCAGAAATTCTTTTCAGGGGGCAGCATTCGGACTGGCCTCGGCCTTGGACTCATTCGTCGCCATCGCAATCTGGTAATTCTCGCCGAGGACGCCACCTGGAATTCCAAGTATTCCAAAATCATGCGCATCTTGTGGTGCTTGATTTACGCCCTTGCAGTTGGCTTAGTGCTGTTGATTCTTCTTCCGCAATTCGCCCGTGCTGGAGGCCCTCGTTACGTCGCCGGAATAAGTTATTTCGATCCGGGCACAACCGGAACGCCGATCACTTGGGCACAAGGTGCAATCAGCTACTACACCGATCAAGGCAATCTCAGTTCTATTCTGCCTGGCTCAAGTGCGGACGCGCTTGTAGCCAACGCCTTCAGCCAATGGACTTCCATTCCGACAGCAGCTGTTTCTGCAACCCGTGCTGGCCAACTCGCGGAGGACGTGAGCGGAGCTAACGTGATCGTAAATGGCAACGGCTCAATTACCATGCCGTCCGACACAATGCCGAGTGCGGTGGGAACGCCCGTGGGGATCGTGTACGACGCGGATGGCACAGTCACCAGTGCGCTCTTAGGACAGGGCGCGGGCAACGCTGCTAATTGCTTCATTGATGCGGTTTTTGGAGGCATTGACAACTTCGCGACAAGCGCTCAGTTCCAGCATGCTCTAGTTATCCTGAATGGCAATTGCGCGCAAAGCTCAAGTCAGGTGCCTGAAGTGGAGTACCGACTGGTCCGGGTACTTGGCCGAATTTTAGGACTCGATTGGTCGCAAGTAAATCTCAATGTCCAAACGGGAAACCCTACGCCAGGCCAAGCCGACTATGCGGGTTTTTCTATCATGCATGCTATGGACTCAGTCAGATGCGTGCCGATCTCAACGTGCTACCCCAATCCCTATCAGCCGAAAATGGACGACCAGGCGGCGCTCTCGCGGCTTTATCCAATCACGGCTGACAACATCTCGAACTTTCCCGGCAAGCAGCTGTTTTTCGCGACCACAGCTCGCATCCATGGCTCAGTGCGCTTTGTTGATGCAAGCGGTCAGCCCGCTCAGGGGATGCAAGGAGTGAACGTGGTGGCACGCTGGATTGATCCCTCCACAGGATTACCGTCACGAACTTATGTCTCCGCCTCCGTCTCCGGGGTTTCTGTACTGTGGGAACGCTGGAAACATTATCACCGGATTCAACGATCCATCCGGACAGCCGTTCAATCGTTTTGGCTCCAATGACTCCGCAGTCGAGGGATCCTTTGATCTCGCCGGCCTACAAATCCCGAATGGCGCAAACAGCGCACAATATCAGCTTACCGTCGAACCACTGGATCCCATATGGTCGGAGGCTGTCGGCCCATATGGCCCTTGGCAGGTACAGCCTTCCGGTTCAGCAGATCCGATTACAGTAACGGTAACTTTGGGCGGCGATATTCAGCAAGATATTCTCATGCAGAAAAGTGCCAGCAAACCACCGTCGTGGTTTGAGCCGACAACCTATGCCGCTCCTGCGAGCCTTCCGACAGGAGGAGATTGGACTGCATCGCTGAACTCGTATGGCAATCCCGATTATTTCTGGTTCAATGCACAGGCCAACCGCACGCTTTCGGCAATCGTCATTGCACTTGACGATTACGGAATCGCATCGCAAAGTAAAGCTCAACCCGTAATTGGTATGTGGTCGCTAACCAATCCAGGACAATCCCCTGCCCCGGCCGAAACGCCATCGTCCTTTAATACTTTATTTTTTGGAGAGACCCGTCTCGATGCTCAATTCCAGCAAACTACCAGCTTCCGGCTGGCAATTTCCGACTATCGTGGCGATGCGCGTCCCGATTACCGCTATCACGCGCGAATATTTTATGGAGACAGTGTGAATCCGGCACGGGCCAGTGTTGCGGGAGGAACGCCACTTGCCGTTGAAGGCCTCGGATTTCAGCCGAACACCATTATCAAACTCGGGAGTGCAAACACGCCGCAGATGGCGCTCTCGGCAAATCAAATGCTTGTGAATGCTCCGCCTATGCCAGACGGTGTCCAAGACATTGGACTGAGCGACACTCCGACTGGAGCGGCTTCGACGATGACTGGAGTCCTCACCTATGGCGCGGGACCAGGCGACAATATCCGATTGCTCTTAGGTACCAACCCTGCAACTCCGGTTGGAGGACAAGCTCCAAATCCGATTCGCTTACAAGTGGTAGCGCCCGACGGCATCACTCCCGTCGCAGGCGCGAGCGTATTCCTAACTTCAACTCCCGCATTAGCCTTCTCGGCCTGTTCAGGAGGCGCGAGTTGCACCGTTCTCACCGATCAAAGTGGATTAGTTTCTTCCCAATTGACTGTCCTGTCAGCCGGGGTCATGACCATTACCGCAAAGCTGGCTCCCGCCTCGTATCCATCGCCCAAACAAGTGCAAATAACGCTGCTTGGAACTTCATCATCGTTAGATCTTTCATTGGCTTCACCCTTAGCATGGATTGCACAAGGTGCAACCGTCGGTATTTCGCTGATCGCGCGTGTCCTAAACAACGGTGTTCCTATCAATGGAGCCACTATCGGCTACAAGGTCGTAAAAGGTTCCGGAATTCTCAGCGCTTCGTCCGCAACAACCAATGCCGGGGGATACGCCGCCTCTACATTGCAAATTTCCGCGATGTCGGGAGACGTACAAGTTAGCGTGTGCGCGGAGCCTGGGAATGCTCCCTGCCAAAGCTTCTATGGGACTTCTGTGCCGGCGAGTGCCCTCCAAATGCAAGCTGTCTCCGGCCTCGCTCAAGAATTGCTGGTGGGACAGAACTTCGCACCGGTAATGATCCGCGTAACTGACTCATCGACTCCACCAAATCCAGTGCTCGGAGCCGGCGTTGTCTTTCAAGTCATGGTGGGAAGGTTACCGAGTAATCAGCCCATCATATTTGTCGGGCAAACTGGAAACACGCGACCCGAAATACCGGTAATCTTATCGTCGTCACAAGCAACAATTCAGTCAGACGGGAACGGGCTAGCTAGTATCCAACCCTCAGCGGGGGGAATTCAGGGGCCAATAGTTATCCTGGGAACAGCAGGAGCAGGAAACAACACAACACAGTTTGCCCTGCAGTCGTTGCCCGTAAAGTGATTTTCACCGAACTAACATTCTCTTTATGGCGAATTGTCACCCTGAGCGCAGCTGATCCATTCGCTTTCGAATGGTCAGCTAAGTCGAAGGGCCCCTACCCTCGCAATACCGCCTTGCGCAACAAGGCTTTGTCCATCGCGCTCACTTCTTCAACCACTGATCCACCCAATCGTTCACCGTCTTGTACCAAAGCTGGCTGTTCTGCGGCTTCAGCACCCAGTGACCTTCATCTGGGAAATAGAGCATTTTCGATGGCACCTTCAGCCGTTGTAATGTCGTGAAAAGCTGAAAGCCCTCCGACACGTCCAGTCGATAGTCGAGCTGCCCATGAACTACCAGCGTTGGTGTCTTGAAATTCGTAGCTGACAAATGCGG